>CAVYBU010000006.1:0-205271 GCA_963766735.1 uncultured Chloroflexia bacterium | reverse complement strand
GGATGGGGACGGGTCAATCCTTGTCCGAGGCAACTGGGTCTGAATGGCCCTGTCGCGTACACAAGGATTGTCTAGTGAACCCACTTCCACGAATGTGGCGAAATGCCTGAACCTCATCCTATCGCGGGACTGAGATTTCATACGTGGATCGGCTATTGCCAAGCGCTTCCCCTGGATGCGACCGGGCTGCGGATGAAGCTACCCATCGGACCGGGTCAGGCGTGGAAGGGGATGGTTCGGGGCTCTGCTGCCGATCGCGCTGGCGGTCGTGGTCGCCGTTGAGGGGGCTGACTTGGCGCTCACAGTGATCCCATCCCAGGGCGGAGGGATGTGGCTGGCGATGGACTTCGGGTTCATCCATCGGTCGGCGCCCAGTGGCTCGCCGACGGTTCCTACTACCTCCCGAGGCAACTCGCAGGGCCATATGTCGCGACGCTTCTTGGGACAGGCACGCCGGTGGACATCGATCCGCCGTCGGCCCTGCTTCTGTTCGAACCGCTTCACTGTCCTGCCTGCGGTCCTCTGGTGGATCATCCGACGGCTGTTGGATGGTGCGTCGCATCGTGGAGGCCCGCTCCCGTGACGCTCGCTGTCTGCGTCGCCCTGTTGCTGTGGCCGCGCAGCGGTCGGCGCCCGGCTCTTCGGGAATCGGACATCTGGATCGTCGCCGCGATCGCCGCCGGGCTCCGGTTCGGGTGGCCCGCGATCCTCGTCACGATCAAGCCCACCTTGCCCTGCTCGCACTGTTGGGGATCCGGCACCGAACATGGCGGGATCGCCGCTGTGATGTCAGCGATCCTCATCGTCGCCCTGCCTCTCTGGATCGACTACGTCACGGCCCTGCGCAATGCGAGCATCCCGCTCCTGTATAGCCTCGGGTCCCTGCCTCTCATGGCAGTGCCGCTCGTCGCGTGGGCAACGCGACGACGGGCCAAGCGGCAGACGCTAACGACAGGACCCTGCGCCGGTGACAGACGCCGAACCGTCGCCATAGAGAGGGGCGTTGCCTGCAAGGAGATCCAGACGCACCATCGGCAGGACTCGAACCCCGACGGCGGGCTGCACCGGTACCTTCGGGTCCCGGTTGACGGCCCCGGCGCTCTGCTAGAGTCGCCGGCATGGTGCATACGGACACCACCGGGGTGCTGGACGTCGTCGTGCTCGGCGGGGGCGGCCACGTCGGCCTTCCGCTCAGCCTCGCGCTGGCGGACGCCGGCCTGCGCGTGGGTATCTTCGACATCAACGAGGCCACGCTGGAGCAGATCGGGCGCGGCGAGATGCCGTTCCTCGAGAACGGCGCGGACCAGCTGCTGCCGAAGGTGCTGGAGACTGGCCGCCTGGAGCTCGGCTCCTCCGCCGCGATGATCGGGCGAGCGGAGGCCGTGATCCTGGTCATCGGCACGCCAGTGGACGAGTTCCTCGGCCCGTCCATGCGCGTGTTCGAGCGGGCCGTGGACCAGATCGCCCCGCACGTCCGCGAAGGTGCGCTCGTGGTCCTGCGGAGCACGGTCTACCCGGGCACCACTGCCTACGTCGCCACCGCCCTCGCAGGAGCGCGGCTGCCACGTGGACGTGGCCTTCTGCCCGGAGCGGATCGCGGAGGGGCACGCGCTGGAGGAGCTCCACTCACTGCCCCAGATCATCGGCGCGGATACGCCGGCCGCCGGCGACCGCGCGGCGGCTCTCTTCGGCCGCCTGACGGCGAAGACCATCCGGACCTCCACCAAGGAGGCCGAGCTCTCCAAGCTGTTCACCAACACGTGGCGGTACATGAAGTTCGCCGTGGCGAACCAGTTCTTCGCCATCGCGGACCAGGCGGGCGTGGACTACACGAACATCCTGGATGCAATCCGGGACGACTACCCGCGTGCCGCGGACCTGCCCGGCCCGGGCTTCGCCGCGGGCCCCTGCCTGTTCAAGGACACGATGCAGCTGGCGGCGTTCACGTCGGACCACTTCCCGATGGGCCAGGCCGCGATGCAGATCAACGAGGGCATGCCCGCCTACATCGTCACCGCGCTGGAGCGCCGGCACGGCAGCCTGCGCGGGCGGACCGTCGGCATCCTGGGCATGGCGTTCAAGGCGGAGTCGGATGACATCCGCGCCTCGCTGAGCTTCAAGCTGCGCAAGCTCCTGGAGTGGGCCGGCGCCCGCGTCCTGTGCACCGACCCGTACGTCGCGGACGACCGCCTCGTCGCCCGTGGACGAGGTCCTGGAGCAGAGCGAGATCCTGGTCATCGGGGCGCCGCACCGCGCCTACCGGTCGCTGGACCTCTCCGGTCGCGAGGTCGTGGACATCTGGAACGCCACCGGCGAAGGGATCCGGCTCTAGCCATGAAGGTCCTCGTCACCGGCGCCGCCGGGTTCATCTGCGGCTACCTCGTCGAGGAGCTCCTCGCGGCGGGCCACGAGGTCGTGGGCCTCGACAACTTCAGCAAGTACGGCCGCGTGGCCAAGAGCTACGACGACAACCCCCGCTACCGCTTCGTCGAGGGCGACGCGAAGGACGTCGCGCTGCTCACGGAGCTGGCCGCGGACGTGGACCAGGTGGTGGCGGCGGCCGCGATGATCGGCGGCATCAGCTACTTCCACGAGTTCGCCTTCGACCTGCTGGCCGAGAACGAGCGGATCCTCGCGTCCACGTTCGAGGCGGCCATCGCCGCCCACAGGGCCGGGCGCCTGGAGCGGATCATCGTCCTGTCGAGCTCGATGGTGTTCGAGAGCACGGACCAGTTCCCGACGCCCGAGGGCGCGGAGCGGACGTCCCCGCCGCCGGTCTCCACCTACGGGTTCCAGAAGCTCGCCTCGGAGTACTTCGCCCACGGCGCCTGGGAGCAGTACCAGCTCCCGTACACGATCCTGCGCCCGTTCAACTGCGTGGGGATCGGTGAGCGACGCGCCGTCCGGGACACGGACATCATGAGCGGCAACGTGAAGCTGGCCCTCTCGCACGTGGTGCCGGACCTCGTGCTCAAGACGCTCAAGGGCCAGGACCCGCTCCACATCCTGGGCGAGGGCCACCAGGTCCGCCACTACACCTACGGCGGGGACCTGGCGCACGGGATCCGGATCGCGATGGAGTCCGAGGCCGCCGTCAACGAGGACTTCAACCTCTCCACGGCCGCCTCCACCACCGTGCTGGAGCTGGCCGAGATGATCTGGAACAAGGTCCACGGCGGCGATCGAAGCCGTTCCGCTACGTCACGGACCCGCCGTTCGAGCACGACGTCCAGCTGCGGGTGCCCGACGTCCGCAAGGCCCGCGACGTCCTGGGCTACGAGGCGACCACCTCGCTCTCGCAGATGCTGGACGAGGTGATCCCCTGGATCCGCGAGGAGCTGGAGGCCGGCCGGCTGTGAGCGAGGCGGCGGCGGTCGGTCGACGCGGCCCCGAGCTCTCCATCGTCGTCCCGGTCTTCAAGGAGGGCGAGGCCGTCGACCCCGTCCTGCGGGCGCTGACGGCGGCGATCACCACGCCCCACGAGATCCTGGTCGTCTACGACTTCGACGAGGATCCCACCGTCCCGGTCATCGAGCGCCTCCATGCGGACCTGCCCGCCATCCGCGGCCTCCGCAACGACCTCGGGCGCGGCGTGCTCAACGCGATGAAGGCGGGGATCGCCGCCTCCCGCGGAACATACGTGCTGATCTCGATGGCGGACGGCTCCGACGAGCCGCACGTCGTGGACCCGATGGTCGCCCTCGCCCGGGACGGCGCCGACGTGGTGTCCGCCTCCCGCTACATGCGTGGCGGCCGCCAGCTGGGCGGCCCGCCCCTCAAGCGGCTCATGAGCCGGACCGCCGGCCTCACGCTCCACTGGTTCGGCGGCATCGCCACCCACGACCCCACCAACAACTTCAAGCTCTACTCGCGCCGCCTGCTGGACGCCACGACCATCGAGAGCGAGGCCGGCTTCGAGCTGGCCCTGGAGCTCACGGTGAAGGCGACCCTCGCCGGCCGCCGCGTGGCCGAGGTGCCCACGACCTGGCGGGACCGGACCGAGGGCCAGAGCAACTTCAAGCTCCGCAAGTGGCTCCCGCACTACCTGCGCTGGTACGGCGTGGCGATGCGCGGGCGGTTCCGGCGCGAAGGCCCCGGCCCCGCGGATCGCCGCCACCCGCCTGACCGACTGGTCTCCGCGCCGCGCTCGAGAAGGTCGGGCTGCCGGCCTGGTTCATCGTCATCGACCTGCTCTGGATCGCGAAGCCCGAGGTGCTGGGGATCGATGCACGGCACTACCAGCGCGCGGCGACGGCGTGGCTCGACGGCGGCGACCCGTGGGCGGTGACCGAGGCTGGGATCCCGTACGCGGCCGGTCCGCACACGCTCCTCTTCTACGCGCCCACGAGCCTGTTGCCCCTGACGGTCTCCACCTGGTTGTGGATCGCGGCGGGGGTCGGCGCCTCCGTCTGGCTGGTGCGGCGCCTCGGGCTGCCCCTGTGGTGGCTGCTGTTTCCGCCGCTCTTCCACTCGATGTGGAACGGGAACCCGCAGACCATCGCGCTGGCGCTGCTGGTCGCGGGCGGCCCGGTTGCGGCGTCCATTGCGGTGCTCATCAAGTTGTACGCGGGGATCCCGCTCATCGGGCGCTGGCGCGACGCCGCGGTCGCCGGCGTCGTGCTCGCCGTGACGCTGCTGGTGCTGCCGTGGCAGCTGTACCTGGACCAGGGGCTGGGCGTCGGGTCCCACCTCCAGACGGCGTGGAACGGAAGTGCCTGGCGGTTCCCCGTGCTGATCCCGGTGGTGGTGTTGGCGCTGTGGGTCCTGCGCCGCGATGGCGCCGCGTGGTGGGCGGTCCCCGCGCTGTTCCCGGCCACCCAGTTCTACTACGTGGCGATGGCGCTCCCGGCCATCCGGCAGCGGCGGCTGGTGGCCGCTGCGCTCGCGGTGCCCGCGGTCCTGATGGCGCCGATCGTGGTGATTGTCCTGGCCGTCCTTGCCTCGGGGATCCTGCCCGCGTCCATCAGTCGCGGGGCCGAGGCAGCTCCACCCCCTCCCTGACGCGCCGCTCCGCCTCCGCCATGATCGTCCGGCGGGATCGGCCGCACGGCAAACGGGACCAGCGCGTCGGTTCGCGCGTCGCCATAGGCATTCGTGATGCGCTCCAGCTCGACCGGTGACGGCACCAGGACCAGCGTCCGCGCGGGGTCCGTGGTCTCCGGCAGCGGCCGCCGCATCCCGGCCGTGACCAGCGCGCGCGTCATGTCCGCCCGCCCCAGGAACAGCTCGCGACCGCCGATCAGCAGCGCAGCGTTGTACGCGAAGGCGAGCCCGACAACCGAGACCACCCCGGCGACGGCGAACGGGCGCAGGCGGCGGGATGCCGGCAGCGACGGACGCCCGGCGAGCGCCCCCACGGCGAGCAGCAGCAGGATCCCGGAGACGTAGGCGTACCGCGTGTAGTTGACCTGCCCGTCGAACACGTTGCCGCGGACCAGGCCGATCAGCGCGTACTGGGTGACGATCGCGACCAGCGCCCCGAGCGTCCGTGGCGGCAGCGTCCGCCGCGCCGCCCGCTGGACCGCCCAGGCGATCACGAGCGCCGCCACGACCACGCCGGCCGTCGTCCCGACCCCGGTGATGGCCGCACCGGCGTTGCCCAGCCCGCCGATCACGAACGACGGCACATCGCTCAGCGCATCCAGGGTGAACGGGTTCCGCATCGTCGTGATCCCGGACCGGCCGAAGGTGACGTACCAGGCCACGTAGGCGCCCGCGGGGATCGCCAGCCACGGCACGTACCGGCGCCAGCGGCCGTCGGCCAGCCACTCGACCCCGACGGCCACGCTGACGATGAGCCCGGTCCCCGACGACGCCAGCGATACGAGCAGCAGCGCCGCGACCGCCGCCGCGCGCCGCCTCGTCGGCGCTCCGTCCGTCAGGTCCATCGCCGCCAGGCCCGTCGAGCATCGAGGCCGTGAACCCGGTCTGGAAGCCCCAGAAGATGTTCTCGAACCCGGCCCCGAAGAACAGGACCAGCAGCCCGCCGAGGAAGGCCGGCCCGCGGCCGGAACGGCGCTCGAGCAGGCGGTAGACGAGACACGCCACGCCTGCATGGAGCGTGGCCACCACGGCGAGGTAGGGCAGGTAGGACCCGATCCCGATCGTCTCCACCATGAGCCGGTAGAGGATGATCGGGAGCGTGGACCAGTGCTCGTTGTGCGGCCGGAGCCAGTCGATCGGGTCGGCGAGCGAACGCGACGCGATGAACGCCCACTCGTCGCTGAAGAAGGTCATCCCGGCCCCAAGCGCCAGCAGGACGAACCACCCCACGATTGCCACCACGACGAACGCACGCGGCCCCAGCGGGAGCGCCCGCCCATGCCACGTGATCGGGCGTCGCGTCGGCGTCCACGCCGTCAGACAAGGTACGGAAGCCCCGAGGACCCGGTCCGCTCCTCCGGATCCGGCCTCGCCAGCGCCACCGCGGCGATCGTCACGAACGCGATCACCGTCATCGCCACCGCCCCCAGGATCCCGATCAGCCTCGCCTGCGGGATCACCCAGCCTTCCGGCGGTACCGCGATCACCAGGTTGAGCGCGAACACGACCGCGAACGCCACGAAGGTCACCGCGATCGCCGGGCGCGGCAGCGCGAGCAGCAGGAACACGAACGCCGGGTAGGCGTACCGCTCGTGCATCGTCGTGAGCGCAATGAAGGCGGCCAGCGTGATCGCCGCCAGGCCGAGGGCGAGGTGCTCCGCGGTCGGCCGCCGGTAGACCCCCATGAACACGGCGACGGCCAGCAGCCCGGCGAGCACGAAGCCGAGGTGGCGGAAGGTGATCGGACCCAGCACCGCCGTCTGGTCGGACACGAACGAACCGCCCGCCCCGAACTCCTGCAGCAGCCACCACGGGTTCCAGGCCCGCAGCGACAGGACGCTGAAGATCTGGTTCTGGTACGCGTCCAGGTTGCCCAGGTAGTTCAGTGGCCCGCCGGCCGCGATGAACGGCAGCCAGGCGACGAGCGCCACGACGCCCCCGATGACCGCCGCCCGGATCGTCCCGCGCCACCCCTGCGTCGCCAGGAACCAGGCCGCGAACGGCACGATGAACGGCAGCGCCTGGGGCTTGGTCATCAGGCTGACGGCGAGCAGCGCCGCCACGAGGCCCGGTCGTCCCGCGCGTGCGGCCAGGACGGCCAGCAGTGCCGGCAGCACGTAGATCGACTCGTACTGGCCCCACCACGCGGACACGTACCAGGTCACCGGCCACAGCAGCACGGCCCCCACCGCCAGCAGGGCCAGTCGCGGTTGATCCCGGTACCACCACCAGACCGCGCCCGCGATCGCCAGGTCCGCCACGCTCGCCGGGACCTTCATCAGCGCCCGGATGGCGGGATCGGACGAGTCCATCACGGTCCGGAAGGCCGGCTCCACCGCCGCCAGCACGCCCCAGACCCAGGCCATGACCGCGGGGAACGAGAGGTCCTGGTCGTAGGCCCGGGTCCAGCCGTCCACGGCGATGCCGTGCACCCAGAGCACGAACTGGTCCAGGTCGCCCACCAGGCCGGGCTCGGGCCACATCCAGAGCCGGATGGCGATGCCGGCTGCGAACAGCACCGCCAGCCCCACCGCGAGGCCGATGGTCCAGGAGCGCCGGCTGCCGACCACCATCGGGCCGGCGGGGATCGGGGCTCGGTCGATCAAGACCGTCAGGCCGGCGTCGTGACCCAGTACCGCTCGGCGGCGCCGCTCGCGACGGAGCCGATGTCCGCCACCCGCGCCGCGTACGCACGCACGGCGGCCGCCGCCGCGGCCGTGTCGTCGAACAGCCGCTCGATCTGGCTCGCGTAGAGCAGGATCCCCTGGATCTTGCGCTCCAGCACGTCGCCCACGTCCCCGAAGTCCGCGGTCAGCGAAACGCCCTCCGGCAGCCCGGCCAGCGCGTCCGGAGGCAGGTCTTCCAGGCGGCCGAAGTCCTCCCACCACGCGTAGGGGAAGTCCTCGTAGAAGACGGTCATGTCCGCGTTGTCCGGGCCGGGCATCACCCAGGCCTGGGCGTCGTGCATGAGCGCGATCCCGGCGTCGCGGGCCAGCTGGTGGTCAACGTGGCCGCCGATGCCCAGCGGCAGGTAGATGCGGGACGGCTCCAGGCGCGCGATCTCGCGGCGGAGCAGGTCCACGGGCGCCGGATCGTCCGCGCGCGGCGTGCCCAGGAGCTGGTCGTCGCCCTCGTAGCCGCGGAAGACCGCGTCGGGGAGGTCCAGCCAGACGACGGAGACCTCCGCGAAGGCGGCGTACTGCTCGTCCTCCAGGCGCCGCTCGGCCATGGTGTCGCCCGCGGCAGCCGCATCGGTCCGCTCGGAGGTCATGACGGCGCCCTGCGTGGCCAGGTCGTCGATGACCGGCTGGCCCGCCAGGGACTCGTTGTGGATCCTCGCCCGGCGGTACCAGGAGGACCGCTGCCAGAACCGCTTGGCGGCGGCGTCCGCCTCGGCCTGCGTGGCGTCCAGGCCCTCCTTCGTCGCCTGCCAGGGGGCCGCTGCGGCGTCCTCGGGGAAGTCGGCCTGCAGGTGGGCGCGGTTGAACGCCTCGCTGACCGGCCAGGCTGCCTTGGACCCGAAGCCCAGTGCCTCGCGCTGGTACGGCGTGAGCCGGTCAGCGCTTCCGGAGCCGGAGTAGAGCGTCAGGATCGTGACGTTCTGGCCGAGCTCGCGCAGGCTGGCGATGAGGCCGCCGCACGAGAGCGCAACGTCGTCCGGGTGGGGGGCAACGAACACATGGGTCATGGCCGGCCGAGTATATCCGGGCGCGATCGGCTCCCGAAAGGTCCGTTCACCGGCTCCGCGTCACTTCCGCGAGAATGTAAAGTAGGACTGTGATGAATGGTAATGTACATGAGTGATGAATGGTAATGTAGACGCCTGATGCAGTATCGGCGCCGGGTCCTGGACGATCAGCTCGACGAGCTCATGACGGGTGTCGCCGCCCTGGAGATCGTGGGTCCTCGCGCCGTTGGCAAGACCGAGACGGCGAGCGCCAGGGCTCGGACTGTGTTCCGGCTGGACGACCCCGGGACCAGGGCGATCATCGAGGGGGATCCGGAGCGCCTCGTGCAATCCCCGCGCCCCGTCCTCATCGACGAGTGGCAGCGCATGCCGTCGTCCTGGGACCTGGTCCGGCGCGCCGTCGACGCAGACCGATCTCCGGGCCAGTTCCTGCTCACCGGATCCGCCTCCCCCGCGAACCCACCCACGCACACCGGAGCAGGTCGAATCGTCTCGCTCCGCATGCGCCCGATGACGCTCATGGAGCGTGGCATCGCATCGCCATCGGTCAGCCTGGCTGCGCTGCTGCGGGGGAATGCGGAGCGCGTTGCCGGCGCCACCGGTGTCGGCCTGGATGAGTACGCCCGCCAGATGCTTGCCTCCGGCCTGCCCGGCCTTCTCGGCCTGCCTGACAGGTCCGCACGCGCTGAGCTCGACGGATACCTGTCGCGCGTGATCGACCGCGATCTTGCCGATGCCGAGCTGCCGGTGAGGAACGCTCCCGCGCTGCGGCGCTGGATGGAGGCCTACGCGGCCGCGATCTCCACGACAACCTCGCTGGCGAAGATCCGGGAGGCGGCGGGTGGTGGCAGGCCTGACGGGCCGACACGGCCGACCGCCGCGCGGTACGCCGACATCCTCGAGAGCCTGTGGCTCGTCGAACCGGTTCCGGGGTGGCGGCCGACGGGCACGGACCTCGCCCGTCTTGGTCTGGCGCCCAAGCACCAGCTGGCCGATCCTGCGCTTGCCGCGCGTCTCCGGCGCGTCACGATCGATGCGCTGTTGCGGGGAGACGCGCCCGGTTCGCTCAACGGCCGCCACGGAACCCTGCTGGGAGCCCTGTTCGAGAGCCTCGTGACCCTGGATGTCCGCGTCTACGCCCAGGCCGCCGAGGCAGACGTCTTCCACTACCGCGAACATGGCGGCGAACACGAGATCGACCTGATCGTCGAGGGCGCCGACCGGCGCGTCCTGGCGATCGAGATCAAGTTGGCAGCCGTCATCGATGATGCGGATGTCCGCCACCTGGTCTGGCTGCAGGACCGGCTCGGTCACGATCGCGTCGAGGCCGTCATCGTGACGACCGGGCGCGAGGCCTATCGTCGGCGGGACGGGATCGCCGTGGTCCCTGCCGCGCTGCTGGGCGCCTGAAGGCGGTCCTTCGCCGGCCGCACGGGCCCGCCGTCACCGGCCAAGCCGGCCCCGTCGATCAGCCGGACCACCCCCCGCCGCCGATCAGCGGCACGAAGACGCAGGCCCCGTCCGACTGCTCCTGCCACTCGGCGCCGTGCCGCTCCACCACCATGAGCTGCTGCTGCCGGCGCGATCCGACCGGGATCACCAGCCGCCGACCGTCACCCAGCTGCTCGCGCAGGGCGTCCGGGATCTCCGGCGCGGCCGCCGCCACCACGATGCCGTCCCACGGCGCCTCCTCGGGCAGGCCCAGGCTCCCGTCGCCCGTGCGCACGTCCACGCGGTCCGCGTAGCCCAGGTCCGCCAGGCGGGCGCGCGCCTCCGCCGCCAGCCCCCGCTCCCGTTCGATCGTCGTCACTTGGCAGCCCATCTCCGCCAGCACCGCCGCGGCGTACCCGGAGCCGGTGCCGACCTCGAGGACACGGTCGCCGCGCGCCGCGTGGAGCAGCTCCGCCATGCGGGCCACCATGTACGGCTGGCTGATCGTCTGGCCGGCGCCGATCGCCAGCGGGCCATCGAGGTAGGCGTGGTCGCGTTCCTTCGCCGGCACGAACGCCTCCCGCGGGACCGTGTCCATGGCCTTGAGGACTCGCTCGTCCCGGATGTCGCGGCCGAGGAGCTGGTCCGCGACCATCCGCGCCCGGGCCTCGCTCGTGCGTGCCCGGGGCTCGTCCATCGCCGGAGGGCTAGCTCGCCGAAGGACTCGGCGAGGCGGCGTCGCTGGGGGACGGTTCGGGGCTGGCAGACGGGGCAGCCGAATCGCTGGGGCTCGGCGCCGGCGTCGGAGCTGCGGTGGGTTCCGCGCTCGGCGCGACCGATGGCGCCGCCGTCGGGCGCCGTCGGCGTGACAACGGGGGCCGGTGTGACGACCGGCGTCGGGGTCGCCAGCAGGTCAGTCACGAAGCCGCCCTTGCCGAACAGCAGCGCGCTGGCAAAGATCGCCACGAACACGCCGATCGTCACGATCACGAACCAGGCGGACGCGCGGTCGCCGATGTGGACGGCCTGCTCCGAGATGGTCGGCGCAGCGGCCGGTGCAGCCGCCTTGGCCTTCCGGCCGCGGGCAGGCTTCCCCGTCGTGCCGGCGGCAACTGCGGCGGGCGCGGCAGGGCCGGTGGATACGGCAGCGGCCCACTCGTCGACGTCCTTGCCCTCGTCGACACCCTCGCCCGTGCTCGCGTCCGCGTCCTCTCGCGTCGCCTCCTCCGCCGCCGCCTCCTCGGCAGTCGTCTCGTCGGTATCTGAGGCGGCGTCGTCCGCGGCCTCGGTCTCGTCCGCCACGCCCTCGGGGCCAACTGCCTCCGGGTCGCGCTCGTTGTCGGTCATCCGGTGATCGATCTCCTCTCCGCGGGCATCGCCTCCGGGCGTCGCCTCACGCGGCCGCCAGTGTACCTAGCCCCGCCCGCTTCGGGCCGGTTCGTCGTGTCACGCCTCCCGCAGCGCCTTGACGCCGAGCCCCGCGAGACCGGCGACGATCGACAGCAGTCCGGCCGCCGCGATCACCGGGCTCGGCCCGAAGATCCCCACCAGGAGGCCGCCCACGGCCATGGCCACGGACATACCGCCGAACACGAGGGCAAACCGGAGGCTGACCACGCGCCCCATCAGCTCCGGCGGCGTGCGCTCCTGGAACATCGTCTGGCTGGGGATGACGAACGCCATGTTCGCCACGCCGACCCCGAACAGCAGCCCCAGGATCAGCGGGATCGAATCGGTCAGGCCGACCAGGAAGATCAGGACGCCGAAGACCGTGTAGGCGGCGATCACCAGCCGCCCCTTGCGGACGCGCGTGGCCACCATGCCCAGGGCGAAGCCGCCCATCAGGTTGCCGAGGCCGATGGCCGTCTCCATGAACGCGTAGGTCGCGCGGTACTCGTTGCCATCCGAACCCGTGATCTGCCTCGCCAGGATGATGGCGGACACCGTGACGATGCCGACCGCGAACTGGCCGGCCGTCCCCTGGATCGTGTTCGCCAGCAGGACGGTCTCGTGGCGGAGGAATGCCCATCCCACCTTCATGTCGGTGAGGATCGAGGTCTGGGAGTCTGTCCCGCCCTCGCCCTCGTTCGCTCCCTCCGGACCATCGGCGGCGTCCGTGCCGCGGATTCGCCGGGCCAGCGGCGGCATCGCGATCGAGGCCAGCAGGGCGGCCGAGACCAGGTAGGTGGCGGCATCGAACCAGAACGCGATCGGCAGCGATCCAGCCAGGAAGACCACGAACAGGCCGGCGATCGGGTAGTTGATGACGTCGGCCAGCGTCTCTCCCACCCACATCGCGGAGTTGGCGGAGAGCAGGTCCCGCTTGGGGACCAGGCGCGGCAGGATCGCAACCCGCGCCGGTCGGAAGAAGATCGAGACCGTCGTGATCAGGAAGACCAGCGGGTACGCCAGCCAGACGTTGATCAGGACGGCCACCGGCACGAGCAGGGTCAGCGCCGCCCGGAGGATGTCCGAGACCACCAGCACCTGCTTCTTGTCCCAGCGGTCCACGTAGGCCCCGGCGATCGGCGAGAAGACCAGGTTGGGGATCGTCCCCATGAAGAAGGTCAGCGCCACGGCGAACGGGGAGTCGGTCAGCTCGTAGACGAAGGCGCCCAGGGCGATCTGGTTGACGCGATCCCCGAACAGGCTGATCACCTGGCCCACCCATAGCGCCGAGAACGAGCCGTTGAGCGCCAGGCGCACGTACGGGTGGCGGCGGACGCGCGGGGCGAGCGCGCGCCGGCGAGGACGCGGGCGGGGGATCGCAATGCCGCCGGGGAAGGCGGTGGCGGTGGCGGCCGCGACTCCGGTTCCGGCGGTGGCTCCCTCCGACGCGAGCGACGTCTGGGACGGCGATGACATGCCCATGCCGCTGGCGCCCATGATCAGCGGGCGTTCGAGGGCCGCGGCCTCCTGCAGGCCGGGCGTCAGGCCTGTTCCCGGGCGGACGCCCAGGCTCGTCGCGTCCCCCGCCGCCTCGCCACGCCTCGGCAGGCGGGCCGTGCCCGACAGGCCCAGGTAGCGACCCGTCTTTGCCTCGTCGATCGCCGTCTGCGTGTCGGCCGGCGTTCTCATCAGGGTGGCGAACAGGAAGATGGCCAGGCCGGCCGTCAGGAACAGGTCACCGACCGAGGCGACGTTCTGCAGCGGTGGGATGGGGAACGGGACGACGTCCGCCAGCGGGCCCAGGTGGACCAGGAACTCGGCGCCGGTGCCACTGATCGGGAAGTGGAGCTGCGAGTAGAGCGGTCCCGCCAGCCCGGACGCGTCGTAGGCGGGCTGCCACACCGGCATCCAGCCCCCGTTCCACACGATCACCAGGGTGTTGGACGCGATCCCGATGAAGGCCAGCGCCAGGCCCGGGTACGAGCGGTTGTGCCAGAGGGTGAAGAGCAGGAGCCCGTACGCGCCTCCGAGCAGCGGCACGCGCAGCAGGTCCACGACCTCGACGCCCATCCCGAGCAGCGCCTCCGTCGCAAACCGCAGGATCACCGCCGCGAACAGCAGCGGCAGGAAGCGCAGCCGGATGCCGGCCAGGTTCTCCAGGCGCCCGCCCAGGAGCAGACCGAGCACCAGCCCGAGCGCGATACCGCCGATCAGCATCCCGAGATTGTGGGGCCGGGCACCCGATCCATGTGCGGCCAGTGCCGCAGCGGTTTGCCGCTACGACCCGTGCGACCTCCGCCGAGGCTGTCCGGCGAGGCGGAAGTGCTCAGGTTGCGTCGGGAGTGGCAACGGCGTTGGCCGTCCGGTTCGCGTGCTGCGAGATCAGCGGGATCGGTCGCGCCTGCGCCGTCCGGCCCGGGTCGGCCACATCCTGGGCCCAGTCTGTCTTCACGAAGGCGTCCACCACCTTGGGATCGAACTGGACGCCGGCGAACTTGCGCAGCTCGCCCAGTGCCTGCTCCGAGGTCAGCGGCGTCATCCGGTATGGCCGGGCGGCGGTCATCGCCTCGAAGGCGTCCGCGACGTGAAGGATGCGTGCCAGCAGCGGGATCTCGTCCCCGATCAGCCGGTCCGGGTACCCCGAGCCGTTGTACCACTCGTGGTGGTGGCGGATGATCGGCAGCTCCCGGGACAGCCGCGTCACCGGCGCGATGATCTCCGCACCGAGGACCGGGTGCGCGTTCATCTGCGCCCGTTCCTCCTTGTTGAGCTTCTCCTGCTTGAGCAGCACCGCGTCCCGCACGCCGATCTTGCCCACGTCGTGCAGCAGGCCGCCCCATTCGAGGGCCTCGAGGTCACTCTCGCCCAGGCGCATGACCCGTCCGATATCGCCTGCGATCTCCTTGACCCGCCACGAGTGCTTGCTGGTGTACGGATCGCGCTTGTCCACGGCCCCAGCCAGCGCGGTGATGGTCTGAGTGAACATCTCGCGCATCTCGATGATGTTGTGGTACGCGAGCCGCGTCGTGTAGAGCGGAACGGCGAACAGCAAGCTCGCCCACCAAGCTACCTCGTACATCTGGGCCATGAGCCAAGCGAGCGGGGCAAGCCCAATTAGGTTCGTGGCGAAGACCTTGGCGTCGCCCAGCAACACGCTGCGAAATGGCTGCTCAGTTTGGAGGGCCACCGCGGCAGCGGTGAGCGTCGCGTTGACCAGGAAGAAGGCGGCCGCACCGATCAGAGCCGCGATGAAGGTGATCGCGTACTCCTCGCTCCCCGGGACGCCGAGTACTCGCATGACCATGCCGGCCACCATCGCGGGGATCATCAGCCCGGCGTGGTTGGCCAGCGAGCCGTACCACGGAACACGGCCGCGCAGCTCACGCACCTCCGTCGTCCCGATGAGCGCGACCCAGGCTCCGGCAGTCGGACCGCCCAGGACCGTGGCCGCAATCAGCGGCGCGATCGAAACGCCCACCATGGTTCCGCGAGGCATTCGGACGGGAAGCGCGGACGCGATCAGGGTCACCGCACACCAGAATGCGAGGCCTGCCTGAGTCGAGAGAGATCCGAACGGCCCCACAGTCAGGGCAACCCCGTCCT
This sequence comes from uncultured Chloroflexia bacterium, assembly GCA_963766735.1. Lineage (GTDB taxonomy): Bacteria > Chloroflexota > Limnocylindria > Limnocylindrales > CSP1-4 > CAIXZV01. Next base: position 190,117 of record CAVYBU010000006.1, on the reverse strand, counting down.
CGACTGGAATCAAACGAGTCGTAGCAGCGAGCGCGATAGCGCTCGTCGCTACGACTCCAATAATGTAGAGCTTCAGCTTTGTCGGCATTCGTCCTCAGTTCCCGAACGGTGGGACTCTAGCCCCTTCGACCCACAAGTGAAGAGGACTTGTGTACTGAGGCCCTTGCCTGCTTCTAGAAGCCCTTTAGCGACGCGCCTCCGGCGAGCGCCAATGCGGCGACTGCGCCGAGAGTGGCCAGGAGTCGCATGAGGCGATCCTTCATCGGTCGATCCTCCCGCGATCCTGGTCCTACCAGCCCTTGAGGCCCTTGCTCGGTGCCACGCTCGTACCTCCTTGCGGCCTCCGTGTCCGCCGGGAACACGAAAACCGACCTGACTCGAAAGCCGGTCGGTTGCACTACTCGCTCCGCCTCCACCCTAAGTGCCCATTTCAGGTGGTGGCATCAGCGCGTCCAAGCGTTTCCTTGGTGCACCGTACGAAAGTACTGGTGCAGGGCCGGACTATATGCACGGCGGACTACACCGGTCAATACGCAACCCTACCTATGCCCACCGGGCCGCCCACTCGGAAGCCAATACCGACACGCTCGCTCGCCCATTCGTCGCCGGGCGCGACCAGCTGGATCAGAGGTCCTCGATCCCAGGGGGCTCGACGCCGAGCTGGTCTCTCATGACGGTCGAGTAGTGCCCGTACTGCTCTGCCGCGGCGGCAGACGCCCCAAGTCGGCGATACAACCGGATCACGTGAGCCTCGACCGCATCGGCTTCAGGATCGACCGAAAGCGCCCGCTGGCCGACCCATAATCTCCATCGCAGGTCTGGACTATGACGAGGCTCTGAGAGGACCTTCTCGATCTCGCCCAGGTAGCGCGCATGTAGATGGTCCCGATAGTCCGACGCCCAGTCCTCGTACGGGAACTCGGCCGCGAACCGCCCGCAGTAGTCCCGGACGAGTTCGTCGACCTCTGATGGCGAGAGGGCGCGCTTGCCTAGGAGAGCCTGACAGCGCCAACTCCTGCACTGCACGAGATCCCGATCGAGCCAGATCACCTCACTATCGAAGTGCACGTACTCGGGAGAGACGCCTGCCCGGTAGTCTGGGTCGATCACGCGCCGAAGGAAGTAGATGGTCTGGTGGATCGAGTTGCTCCCTTGCCCGGGGTCCAACTCAGGCCACAGTGCATCCATGACGCGGTCGGGCGTTGCTGATCCGTTGGGCTGGCTAATCAGAAAGGCAAGAAGGCCGAGGACTCTGCGGCGGATTCCTCGCCCGTCGATCACGCGATCACCAATGATGATCGAGATCGGGCCTAGATCCTCGATGAACGCCCTCGGGGCGAGTCGTCGCCCCAAGTCCTCGCCCCAGTTTCCGCGCGCGCGTTTCGACCTACGACCGTACTCGCGAAGCAGTTGAACATCGGCCGATTCGCCGATCTCCTCAAGCAGTTGTGCAATACGGTCCAGGTGTCGCGCCGGGCCGGCCTTCTCGAGCATGACCCTCAGAGGTCGTCGCCATCTGTATGGGGCACCTGCCACGGCACGACCAACCGCAGCGGCGGCGTCATCGGATAGGGAGCCTAGGAGGCCCGCGACCTCGTACGCGAGTACCCCAATCAGAGGGGCGGAGGCCGGACTCCAAGACTCAATCACCCTCGACAGATGCTGTGGTCCTGATGCGACCCCACGGAGCAACGCCTGAAGCCGCTCCTCGACCGGTGAGCGTTGGAGTTGGCAGACTTGGTCAACCCGCGCGATCTCGTCGTCGAACCCTTTGGCATCCCCTTGAGCGTGGTAGGCCCTGGCCTTCGTGTAGTGCCATCGAAATGCCGCCCCCACCTCCAGTGAGGGGGGCGGATCGGCCCGCAACTCATCGAGGATCTCTGACCGCCGCTGCGACTCTTCCTCAAGCCACAAATCGACGATACGCCAATGTGCCTTCCAGCTGGACGGGAGGGACTCGCGCCGAACCTGAGCCAGGATTCGCGCTGGGAGATCGTTCGGCCCGAACCACGCAGCAAGTCCTGCCGCGTCTAGAACCGCTTCAGCCTGTCCCTCGGGGTGGCCTGTCTGAACTGAGGTCTCGAGTAGTGCCTGCGCTGCGCACCAGTGACCGAGGTGCGCCTCGGCGTGAGCCTGCGCCAGCTTGACGGAAACCAACTCATAGCCTTGGGATGACCGGGTCAGGAATTCTTCAGCGTCGGCTGCATGTCGCAGCGCTTCCGTGTCTCGGTCCAGCCAAACCAGGACCTGAGCAAGGTTGAGGCTTGTGATGGCGGCGTGATGCCAGTAGGCCCGCTTGCGCTGGACGCCCAGAAGGCGCTCAAGTTGGTGCACCAGGGCCGGAAGGCTCCCAGTTCCCGATGCGCCAAGCAGAGCGACATGAGCCCGGGCGAGCTCCCCTTCCCACCTGTCGGTGGCTGCCGCCTCCGCCTCTTCGGCGTATTTGAGACCTTCCTCGTACTGACGAGACACCAGAGAGATCGTTGCGGCGTTCTGCAGAGCGAGCGATTGGTCGGCTGGGCGGTGCGATGCTGCGGCAGCGACTGCGGAACTCGACGCGGATCGGGCTTCGGCGACCGCGCCGACTTGTAGCAAGAGTCGTGAGCGAAGGACCTCGCCTACGACGAGTTCGTCGGAACCGGCGAGTAGGTCAGCTGCAGCTCGGTACTGTCCGCTGCCGAGGATGGTGCTCAGGGAGTTCTGGATGACTTGGACTGCCAAACTCGGCTGCCCCGCAGCGCGATAGTGATGAGCGGCGAGCCTCCAGTCAGAGTCGACGTAGTGCGCACCCAGCATCATGTGGGCATCGCGGATCGCGGCCCACCCCTCTTCTCGGCTCAGACGGGCGGACAAGTACTCGCGAACGAGCGGAACGAACCTGTGGCCATCACCCGTCGTGATCTCGACCAAAAGACCAAGGCCAGCGGCGTCTCGGATCATTGCCACGCACTCATCTCTGGAGCCGATCCCAAGTAGCGCCGCAGACTCGGGCCCGACAACATCGAGGATCGAAGCGCGCACCAAGAAGTCAGCAAGATGATCAGCAAGGTGGTCGAGAACCTCCTCGGCGAGATAGTCACGAATGTCGCCGCGAGCGCCCGACAGGTGCCGGACGAGCCCGCGAGCCTCGACGGCCGCTCGGCCCTCAAGGCTCGTGTGGACCAGCGACAGGAGCGCGGCCCAGCCTTCCGTCCGGGCGATCAGGTCCACCACCACGTCCGCGTCCAGGGGCTGGTGGTAGGCATCCCGGAAGAGGCGCTCCGTCTCGGGGACGTCGAAACAGAGGCCGTCGCCGTCGATCCGCGAGAGGGCGCCGCGGGCGCGCAGCCTGCCCAGGGCGAGCGATGGCGCCGCCCGGGACGCGATGACCAGGGAGAATTCGGGTCCCGTTCGATCGACCAGGGCCTTCATGACGGGCTCGGTCTCGGGGCTGCCGTCGACGGAGTGGTAGTCGTCGAACAGGAGGCTCAGGCCGTTGGGCAGCGACGATGCGAGTTCGGCCATCTCCTGGGCGACGCTGACGATCAGGTCATCCCTGGACGGACCACCTGGCCCCAGTGCGGCCAGCAGGTCGTAGGTATCCGGAGCGAACCCGGGGTCGATCTCCCGGCCGCTTGCGACCAGATGCCTGATGAAGGCGAGCCAGTCCCGGTCATCCGGTTCCAGGCGGTACCACGCCGTTGCGCGTCGGGTGTGGCGCGCCCAGTCCGCAAGGAACGTGGTCTTGCCGAACCCGGCCTCGGCGATGACCAGCGCGACGCGCCCGTTCGCCGCGTTGTCCAGCCAGCCGTTGAGGCGCTCTCGGGAGAGGACATCGTGGCGGAGCAGCGGCGGGTGGATCTTCGCCGGCTGGATCGGCAGCGGGTTCATCCCCAGCCGCCCGATCGGTCCCGCGAACAGCATTGAACCTGCGATCCCAGGCCCGACCGCGACCAGCGCATGTCCCTCGTGCCCTGACGTCGACGGGTTCGGCCGGGAACTGCTGCCGGTAGCGGCGCCGTCTGATGGCGCGAACGATAGGGATGCGGGATCGGCAGCGTCAACCCGGCCGCCCAGCGGCGGGTGCCCGGGAACCCGGGCGGTTGGCCCTGGGTGGTTGGATCTGGCTCCGTGGCGGTCGGAGCCATGGGTCGTCGCAGGCATGCGCGGCATGGTGCCGCGCGCCGCTCACCCGCGACTTATCTGGGATCAGCCCTCGTACTCGAAGCCGATCTTGAGCTGGACCTCGTACTCGACGATCTCACCGTCGTCGATCTGGGCGGTCGATTTCACCACCTCGATCGTGCGGATGTTGCGCACGGTCTTCGAGGCGGTCGCCACGGCCTGGCGAGCGGCGTCGCTCCACGATCGGGGGCTCGTCCCGACCATTTCCCGGATGATGATCACGCCCATCGGGCTCCTCCTGGTGGTTGGGTCGTGGCCAGCATAGGCTTCGCGGCGGCAGGGCGTCCGCGGGCCCTGACCGACGGAGCGCCCCACTGGACTGCCTCCCGCGATGGGCCGAACGGCGATGGGCCGACTGGCGATGGAACCGAACGGCGATGGAACCGCACGGCGCGGACCCGCGTCCCGGACGACATGTCCACCCGCCTGCGGCGCCCAGCCGCGCTCCTCACCCTGGCGATCGCCCTCTCTGCCTGCACCGCGACGGGCTCCGGCACCGCGCGCCCCGCCGACACCGACCCGACGTCACCGCCCACGGCCACTCCGGAAGGGCTGGCCCACCCGACCGGGGCCAACGAGATCATCCTGCGGGCCGACGAGGCCGGCGGCTTCGTGCCCGTCGAGTGGATTGCCGCCCACGTCCCGTACTTCACGCTCTACGGCGACGGACGCGTCGTGTTCGTCAGCAACTCAACGACGATCACGCCCTCGGCCGATGACGTGATCACGGGCAGCCCGGTCCGCACCGCCACTCTCTCGGAGGCCCAGATCCAGGACCTGCTCGTGTTCGCGCTGGCAGAGGGCGGCCTCGCTGCGGCCAGGAAGGAGTACCAGAACCCGCTCGTCGCCGACGCGCCGAGCACCGTCTTCGAGATCCACGCGGATGGCGATTCGAAGGTTGTCACCATCTCCGCCCTCGGGTTGATGGGGGAGCCGGACGCCGACACCGCCATCAAGGGCGCATTCATGAAGCTCGCCGACTCACTGCGGGACTTCGATCGGGGCGGTTCGCTGGGCAGCGCGCCGTACGAGCCCGCGGCCTTCCGCGGCGTCCTGATCGATGCGGCTGGCGCCCAGGGCGTCAGGGTTCGCGAGTGGCCGTGGCCGGACCTCACGCCGGCCGACTTCGCGCTCCCGGCCGACCCGAACACGCTCCAGTTGCGAACGAGGGTGCTGACGCCCGCCGAGGCATCGGCCGTCGGCGTGGACGGGTACGAGGGAGGGATCGTGGCCGGTGTGTACCTCAACGCCCCCGACGGGACGCTGTACTCGCTGGCCCTGCGGCCGCTGCTGCCGGACGAGGACCAGTAGCGGCGGGCGTCTAGTTGACGTCCGCGAACCGCTCCCCGGCGTAGGACACGAAACGCGTCTGGGCCTTCTTGAACCACAGATCGATCTCGCCGGTGGGGCCGTTGCGGTGCTTGGAGAGCTTGAGCTTCACGACCTCTCCGTCGGTGACCTGGTCGTCCGAACCGCGCTCCTTCTCCCGCCACAGGAACATCACGAGATCCGCGTCCTGCTCGATGCTGCCGGACTCCCGGAGGTCAGAGAGCCGGGGCTCCTTCGATTCGCGCATCTCCGGCTGGCGCGATAGCTGGCTGAGGGCGATCACGGGGATCTTGAGCTCGCGGGCGAGCGCCTTGAGGCCGCGCGAGATCTCCGAGACCTCCTGCACGCGGTTCGCATCCCGGCTGGTGGTGGAGGACTGCATCAGCTGCAGGTAGTCCACGATGATCAGGTCGACGCCCGCCTCTGCCTGGAGCCGGCGCGCCTTGGTCCGGAGCTCCATCGTGGTGATGTTGGGCGTGTCGTCGATGTAGATCGGCGCCTCCGAGAGGGCATTCATCGCCGGGGCGATCCGGGCGAAGTCCAGCTCCTCCAGGAAGCCGGTCCGCAGCCGCTGCGAGTCGATGTTCGCGACGGATGAGAGAAGGCGCAGCACGAGCTGCTCCTTGCTCATCTCGAGGCTGAAGATGCCGACGCTCTTGCGGTCCGTGACCGCCGCGTGCTCCGCGATGTTGAGCGCGAGGCTGGTCTTGCCCACGGACGGCCGTGCCGCGACGATCACGAGGTCGCTCTTCTGGAGCCCGGTCGTCAGCGTGTCCAGGTCCCCGAAGCCCGTTCTGATGCCGCTGATCTCCCCGCGATGCGCGTGGAGGTAGTCGAGGCGGTCGTACGCGTCGTGCAGCAGCGTCTTCAGGGGCGAGAAGCTGGCCCCGACGCGCCGCTGGCTGACGGCGAACAGCTCTGACTCCGCCCGGTCGATCGCCTCCTGGACCTCCGCCGGGTCCTCGTAGCCGATCCCTGCGATCTTGCCTGCCGCCCCGATGAGGTTCCGCAGCAGCGACTTCCGCTCCACGATCCGCGCGTACTGCGCGGCATGCACGGCCGTCGGGGTCTGGTTGGTCAGCGTGCTCAGATAGGCGCGGCCGCCGATGGTCTCGAGGTCACCGGAACGCTCCAGGGCCTCCGAGACCGTCACGACGTCGATCGGCTCGCGGCGCTCGGACAGGTCCAGCATCACGGCGTAGATGCGACCGTGGGCCTGCCGGTAGAAGTCCTCGGGCTTGAGGAACTCTGCGATCTCGATCATGGCGTCGCGGTCGATGAGCACGGCGCCCAGAACCGATTGCTCGGCTTCGAGGGATTGCGGCGGCAGGCGATCGATCACGGGGCGCGGAGACTCCGACGGGCTTGGGTCAGGCTCAGATGGTCGCCGGGCTGCCCGGCGTACGGGTCAACGAATGCGGCCTCCGCGCTGTGGTTCATCCACGGAGTTGCCGCGACTGTGGACGAGATGTGGACGGATCCCGGTGCGGTCCACTCGTGTCCGCGCACCGCCGGTCCGCCGGCGATCAGTCCAGGCGCCGGATCACGCCGATGAGCTTGCCCTGGATCCGGACGGAGGGGTAGAACTGCGGCGCGTAGGCCGTGTTGGCGGGCTGGAGGCGGACCTGGTCCTTCTCCCGGAAGAACCGCTTGAGCGTGACGGCGTTCTCCTCCACCTGGGCCACCACGATGTCCCCGTCCCTGGCTGTTTCCTGCGGGCGGATCACGACGAAGTCCCCGTCCGCGATGTGGGCCTCGATCATGGAGTCCCCGCGCACGCGGAGGACGTAGGCGTCCCCGGCGGGGGCGAGGATGTCCGGCACGGCAAGCGTCTCGGACGCGTCCTGGTAGGCCTCGATGGGGCCGCCGGCCGCGATCTCCCCGATGATCGGCAGGGTGTGCGAGTCCCCCGGGATGGTCTGGGGCGTCAGCTCGGACGCGAGACCCAGCATCAGGGCGGCATGGGGGGTGAAGCGGATGGCGCGTGACTGGGACGTGCCGTCGTCCGACACGCCGCGCTCCAGGTAGCCCTCCTTCTCGAGGATCTGGAGGTGGTGGTGCACGGCAGACGTGGAGGCGAGCCCGACGGCCTTCGCGATCTCGCGGACAGACGGCGGGAAGCCGCGCGCGCGGATGGTCGCGGCGATCACGTCCAGGATCTTGCGCTTGCGTTCGGCGTCGTGACGAGTCATCGGGCGCCTCCTTTCCACCTAGCATCATACCGAACGGACGTTCGATGTCAACCATGGTCCGATGCGGCCCTGGGGAACGGTCCGGCGCCCCTGATAGACTCCCCCTCCCCGGCAGCCGCAGCGGGTCGCCGGGTTCGACACGAGGAGCAGGGTGGCTCGAGGATCGCGGGTTGACCGCGAGGAAGACCGTCAGCACACGCCACGGGGACGCCGCGACCGGCGGATCGGCCTCAGGCGGCTGTTGGGCTTGGTCCTCGTCCTGCCGCTTGCGAGCCGGGCGCCGATCTACGGACGCCTGTTCTGGGAGCTGATCCGCGATGATCGGACCCCCGTTGGCCGCAAGGCGCTGCTCGCGGCGGCCCTCGGGTACCTGATCATCGGACGGGACCTCGTCCCGGACGACCTGCCGCTGGTGGGAGGCATCGAGGACCTGGTCATCGTGGTGCTGGCCGTGGACCTGTTCCTGGACGGCGTGCCGGACCTCGTGCTCGACGAGAAGCTGGACGACCTGGGGATCGATCGCCGGGTGTTCCACGCGGATGTGGCCAGGATCCGGCGCTTCACGCCGGCACCACTCCGGCGCATCATGCGGCAGGCGCCCGAGCTCATCTCGTTCGCAGGCGATACGCTCAACAACAGCAGGCTCGGGCCCTGGCTCCGGACCTGGATCAACAAGGAGGGTTCGATCGCGTGAAGGTCATCCTGACGAAGGACGTCGCGAAGCTCGGCAAGACGGGCGAGATGAAGACGGTTGCTGACGGGTACGCCCAGAACTTCCTCATCCCGCAGAAGCTCGCCGTGTCCGCTTCGGGTGGCGCCTATCGCGCGTACCAGCACGACATCGCGAGCCGCGAGGACAAGCGCCAGCGCGAGCGCGCGGACGCCGAGATCGCCGCGACCCGGATCGCCAGCACCACCCTGACGATGGGCGTCAAGGTTGGCGAGGGCGGCAAGCTGTACGGCTCCATCAACAACCAGGACATCGCGGAGGCTCTCGGCCGGCGTGGGATCGTGGTTGACAAGCACAAGATCGAGCTCGAATCGCCGATCAAGTCCCTCGGCACCTACAAGGTGGCGATCAGGGTGCACGCGGGCATGACGCCCGAGGTCACGATCGTCGTCGAGCCGAAGGGCTGACGGCTCGCGGGCCCGCCGCCCGCCCGCTCGAAGCACGAAGACTCGCCCGGCCCGGATGCGGAGCCGGGCGTTTCTGTGCCCCGGGCCAATGGCCAGGGGCATCGCGAGGGCCCAGGGTGCCGGCAGAGGCCCGTGCGTGCCGGAGCGGGCGCTAGACTCTTGCCTCATGACGACCGGCGTCACCCGGCCACCGTCGCGGTTTGGGCCCGTTCGCCTCCCAGCCCTGCCGGAAGGGCTCGGAGAGGCTCTGTGGCTCTTCGTGGTCATGCGCCTGGGCCTCGGGCTGCTCGCCCTCTTCATCTGGGCCCACATGGCAATCCCTGGGCCATGCCACTTCGAGCTGGCGCGGGATGGCTGGACGACGATCCCGCCCCTCGCGGACTCCGGACTCGAGTTCCCGCTGGTCGGGGTGTGGCAGCGGTGGGACGCGTGCTGGTACTCGAAGGTGGCGGCCTTCTGGTACGAGCCCGGGGGCGACTCGACCAACTTCTGGCCGGTCCTGCCCGCACTGATGCGCCTCGTGGCCTGGCCGCTTGGCGGGAACATCGCGCTGAGCGGGCTCGTCGTCGCCGGACTGGCCTACGTTGCGGCGATCACCGGGCTGTTCCGGCTGGTGGCCCGGGATTTCAGCCGGGAGGTCGCCCAGCGAACGGTGCTGTTCATCACGGTCGCCCCCGCGGCGCTCTTCCTGTTCGCGCCGTTCACCGAAGCGCCCTTCCTCGCGTTCACCGTATGGACGATCCTCGCCGCACGGGAGCGTTCCTGGGGTGTTGCGGCCATCGTCGGCCTGCTTGCTGGTCTCACGCGCATCCAGGGCCTGTTCCTCGTCCTCCCCGTCGCATGGGAAGCCTGGTCCGCGTGGCGTGAGCGCCCGGAGGAGACCGGGCGATCGATGCCGGCACTCTCGTCGATCGCCGCCATCGCTGCCCCGGTGATTGGCTTCGGCTCATTCGTGCTGGCAACCGGTCTCGTCATGGGCAGGTCGCCGCTCGACACGCAGGACGTGTGGGGCGGCAAGAACTTCCATCCTCCGTGGGAGGTCGTCGGCGCCAGTCTGCAGTGGATCATCGACCGGCACGACTCGCTCCAGGCGCTCAACCTCGGCATGCTGCTGCTGTTCATGGTGCTCGTGGTCGTCGGAGCGCGCCGGTTGCCTGTCTCCTATTCGCTGCTCGCGATCCCGCAAGTCGCCCTGATCGCCGTCCGTATCCAGCCCACGCCGCTGACGTCCACGGCCCGGCTGCTGGAGGTGGTGTTTCCAGCATTCGTCGTCGTCGCCCTTGCGACCAGCGGGCGGCGGCGGGCCGTGACCTGGACGGTCATGTCCACGCTTGCCCTGGGGGCGCTCACCTGGCTGTTCATCATCGGCGACTGGGTGGCCTGACCCGCTGGTCGTCGTCTGGCCCGGTGGCCTTGGGCCGGGCTCAGAAGGCGACGAAGCCGATGGAGATCGCCCAGACCGCGTAGCCGCAGATCACGATCGAGGCGACCGCGGCCACGGTCGCGAGCCTCGACCACCCGCGGACGATGACCGTCGCCAGGATCACGAACAACAGCGGCTGGAAGTCGAGGCTGAACCGGTACCCGAACTGGCTGATGCCGACGTTGCCGTGGGTGATGATCGGGATCGAGACGATCGCGGTGGCCAGTACGGCCCACGCGACCGTCGGCGTCCGCAGGCGCGCCTTGAGGAGCCAGAGGTACAGGGGCGTCGTGAGGAAGATGCCGAGGCCCCACCAGCTCGGCTGGAGCCACGGCGCGTCGTCGACGTAGTTCCAGCTGCGGAACAGGATCGCGTGAAGGTTCCGCGGGATGTACCAGGGCGACAGGATCCCGTGTTTCGCGTAGATGGGGTCCTCGAGGACTCCGGGGATGAGCACGTAGCTCTGGTCCAGGACGGTGCCCCACCGGACCAGGTTGAATGCGACATAGACACCAGCCGGGACCGCCAGCCCGAGGCCGAACACGACGACCGTCCGCACGAGGCGGCGGTCGATCGACCGGAGGGCCGCGAGGCCCGGGAAGCCGAGTTGCGCGGCCAGGACGAACGGCAGCGCGAGACCGACGGGGAGTCGCGACAGGGCGGCGAGCCCCAGCAGCAGCCCCGCCATCCACGCCGGCCTCTTCGTCAACGCGCACAGCAGGGAGGCGGCGAACAGCAGCACGGCCGCGACATGGGCGAAGTACCAGGCCGAACCGCCTATCGCCGTGAACCAGAAGACTGTCCCGAACGCGAACACGGCCGCGAGAGCGAGGCGATCCCGGGTTCGCAGGACCAGGCCGAGTCGCCCGAAGACGAGGTACATCAGTCCCACGGCGAGGCCCGCGTACAGCGAGCTGTAGACCTGTGCCGGTACTTCTCGGCCGAACACCGCGACGAACGGCAGTGCCAGGACGGCCGGCACGGGCGGATAGGGCACGTACCAGCGACCGTCGCCGCCGGGGATGAGCTCGTTGAGCCATGACGGCCCGTCGTCGAGCCACCAGCGGCCGTGGAGAAGTGCCTCGGCCAGCCGGTTGAAGTAGTCGAGGGACTGGGGCGTGCGGTCCGCGGTGAACAGGAACACGCCTGCCGCGAGGACAGCAACGATGACGAAGCCTGACAGGTCGGGGTGGCGTCGGGCATATTCCACGGCCCGCGCGCCGTCGGTCTCACCCAAGTAGACGCGAACTCGCGCGGTCGTGCCCGGTCGCGCCGCCTCGATGGCCCTGCCCTCTCCCACGCTCGTTATCCCTTCGGTTCCCGTGGCGCTGAGAGTAGCAACATGCGTCCCCTGCGATAGCCCCCGTCACCATGCCATGACGTTGTCACCTCACGGGGGGGAGAATCACGCACGTGAGCACCCGGACCATCCTGCACGTCGACCTCGACGCCTTCTTCGCCGCGGTCGAGCAGCGCGACCGGCCGGAGCTCCGGGGCAGGCCCGTCATCGTCGGCGGCGGTGGGCCCAACCAGCGCGGGGTGGTCAGCGCCGCCAGCTACGAGGCCCGGACGTTCGGCGTCCATTCGGCGATGCCCCTCCGCACGGCCGGCCGCCTCTGCCCCCACGGCGTGTTCCTCCCCGTGGACGGCCGCAGGTACCAGCAGGCCAGCCGCGAGGTCATGGCGATCCTCCGCCGGTTCACGCCGCAGGTGCAGCCCATCTCGATCGATGAGGCATTCCTGGACGTCACCGCGTCGCGCGCCCTGTTCGGCGACGGGGAGGCGATCGCGCACCGGATCAGGGAGGCGGTCCGGGACGAGGTTGGCCTGACGGCCTCGGTCGGCGTGGCGACGACCAAGCTGGTCGCAAAGGTGGCGTCCGACCTGCGCAAGCCGGACGGGCTGGTCGTGGTGTCGCCCGGCGAGGAGGCCTCGTTCCTCGCCCCGCTGCCGATCTCGCGCCTGTGGGGGGTGGGCGAGAAGACCGCGGCCGCACTGCTGGACTTCGGGGTGCGGACGATCGGGGACCTGGCCGCGCTCGATCCGGCGGTGCTGGAGCGTCGCTTCGGCAAGCACGGGGCCGCGCTCGTGGGGCGGGCGCGCGGGGTGGACCCGGACCCGGTGGCGACCGGCGAACCGGCGAAGTCGATCGGGCACGAGCACACCTTCGACGTGGACACGTCCGATCGCGAGGTCATCGAACGCACCCTGCTGGGCATGGCCGATGGGGTGGCCTGGCGCCTGCGGGCCTCGGGGATCAAGGCGGTGACGATCACGCTCAAGCTCCGCGACTCGAACTTCACGACCTTCACGCGGCAGGTGAGCCTCGAGGTGGCGGCGGATCTCACCGAACCGATCTACGAGGCCGCCCTGGCCCTGCTCCGCAAGGAGCTTCACGGCCAGCGGATCCGGCTGGTGGGCGTGACGGCGTCGAACTTCCGGGACCGGGACCAGCTGGCGCTCTTCGGCGGCGACGATCCGAGACGCCACCAGGCGGCCGAGGCGCTCGACCGCATCCGCCGCAAGTACGGCGACCGTGCCGTGACCCGGGCGCGCCTCGTCAGGGCCGCGTTGCCGGCGCCCTTCGAACGCGACCCGATGACCCCTGTCGAGCATCGCCAGGGCCTCCGAAGATCCATCCCGGAGCCCGAGGATCGTGACATCCAAGATGTCACGGACACGGCGGAAGATTTCGACACGGACGCTTGACATCGAACACATGTTCGATCTAGTGTCTCTCGAAACGAACAAACGTTCGCATCCGGAGTGCCCCCGGGTGACGATGACCCGCCAAGTCCAAGGAGACACCGCCATGGCGATGGTTCGCGTCGCACCCGTGAAGGTCCAGGTCCGCACCGACTGGTTCAGCGGCACGCCCCGGGAGATCACCTGGGGTGAGGAACACCTCACCGTGACCCGCCTCGTGGCGGTCCGGGACGAGCAGTCCGCCTACCCGGCCATCACCGGGCCCCGCACGCTGTTCGAGGTGGACACGCCCGGACTCCGGGTGGCTCTCACCTTCCAGCACCGTTCGCGGCGCTGGACGATCGACGGGCTGGACGAGCTGGCGCCCGCCGCCTGAGCCCGCCACCACAGACGGGAGTCGCGGCTCCTCCCCGTCGGCTTCCTCGGGTCGTCTGCGGGGCGGGCGCGGCGCGCTCGCCCCGCGGGCCATGACGGGCGGTGGGCTGGACGGCCCGTCACAATCCGGCCGGTCGGGCCCCCTCGCAACCATTCCGTATCCCTACAATCGCCGGGTGGAACCAAATGCCCGCTTCCGCGACCTGACCGTCGCGACGTTTGTTGAGAGGCTCGCATCCGGCGAGCCTGTCCCCGGGGGCGGCAGTGCCGCCGCGATCGCCGGGAGCCTTGGGGCAGCACTGGTCGCGATGGTCGCGACCCTGTCCGAGGGCCGCCCGAAGTACGCGGAGCACGCAGCCCTCATTGCCGAGGCCGGCGCCGCTGCCCGGGCCCTGGCGGACCGCTTCCTGGCCCTCGCGGACGAGGACGCCGCGGCGTTCGCCGTCTACGCCAGGGTGATGAAGATGCCCCGCGAGACGGACGAGGAGCGCGAAGCGCGCGCCGCGGCCCTGCGCGAGGCCGCCAAGGGCGCGTCCGCTGCGCCGTTCCGGACCGTCGAGGCCTGCTACGAGGTTGCCGTCCTCGCCGAGGCGCTCGCCGGGCGCAGCAACAGGAACGCCTCCTCGGACCTCGAGGTCGCCAGCCTGATGGCCGTCGCGGCCGCCCGTTCCGCCGCGGCGAACGTGTACATCAACCTGCCATCCATCGGGGACCCGTTGATGGAGCGTGACCTCTTCCGCCGCACCGAGGAGCTCGCGGACGCAATCGACCGCCTGGCGGGCCAGACCCGCGGCGTCGTGCGCGGCGGAGACCCCCGCGAGCCGCTCGAGCGCGGCACCGAGTGAGCCCCCGATGACCGAGTCTGAACCCCGCCTCCTGCGGGGCGGCCCGATCGCGGCCGCAATCCGGGAGCAGGTGGCCACCGACGTCGCCTCCTTCCGCGGGGAACACGGCTACGCGCCCGCCCTGGCCGTCGTGGTCGTGGGCAAGGACGCCCCGTCGGCGGTCTACCTCCACAAGATCCTGGACGGCTGCCGCCTCGTCGGCATCGAGGACCGCCTCGTCGAGCTGCCGGGCGACGCCGGCGAACCGGACATCGCCGCGGCGCTCCGCACGCTGCAGGCGGACCCGCGGGTCGCCGGGATCATCACCCAGATGCCGCTGCCGAAGGGGATCGGGCTGCGGGCCGTCATCGACGTCCTTGACCCGATGCGCGACATCGACGGCATCCACCCGCTCAACGCGGGCCTGCTGTCGCTGGGCTACGACGGCTTCCTCCCCGCCACGGCGCATGCGAGCATCGAGATCCTCAAGCAGTCCGGGATCGAGATCGCCGGCAAGCATGCGGTCGTTGTCGGCCGGTCGAACGTGATCGGCAAGCCCGCGGCGCTCCTCCTCCTTCGCGAGAACGCCACGGTGACGGTCTGCCACAGCAAGACCCAGGACCTGCCTTCGGTGATCCGGACCGCCGACATCGTCGTCGTGGCGATCGGCAAGGCCAACTTCGTGACCGGCGACATGCTCAAGCCCGGCGCCGTGGTCGTGGACGTCGGCATCAACGTCGTCGACGGCAAGCTCGTAGGCGACGTCGAGTTTGCATCCGCCAGCCTCGTCGCCTCCGCGATCACCCCCGTCCCGGGCGGTGTCGGCCCGCTGACCAACGCCATCCTCCTCACCCACCTCGTGCGCGCCGCGCGTGACCAGGCGACTGGCCGCATCCCGCTCGGCGCCCGATCCCTCGCCGTTCCCATGCCGGAGGCCCGCTAGATGTCCTTCCCGTCCGATCTCGAGATCGCCCGCTCGGTCACGCCCCGTCCCATCGTCGACGTCGCCCACGAGCTGGGCTACCGCGACGACGAGATCGAGCTCTACGGCAACAGCAAGGCCAAGGTCACGATCGAGGGGATCGAGCGCCAGGAGCGGGAGCGCCCGCGAGGCAAGTACGTGCTCGTCACCGCCATCAGCCCGACACCGCTCGGCGAGGGCAAGAGCACGACCACCGTCGGCCTCGCCCAGGGCCTCCAGCGAATCGGCAAGAAGGCGACCGTCGCCCTTCGCCAGCCCAGCCTCGGTCCGGTCTTCGGGATCAAGGGCGGCGCCGCCGGCGGTGGCTACAGCCAGGTCATCCCGATGGAGGACTTCAACCTCCACCTCACCGGTGACATCCACGCCATCGGCGCAGCGCACAACCTCGCCGCGGCGTTCATCGACAACCACATCCACCACGGCAACGCGCTCGGGATCGACGCCAACAACGTGCTCTGGCCGCGAGTCCTCGACATCAGCGACCGCGCCCTGCGCGAGATCGTCATCGGCCTCGGCGGCAAGGACAACGGGTATCCCCGCCAGGGCCAGTTCGTGATCACGGTCGCGTCCGAGGTCATGGCGATCCTGGCCCTCGCCTCGGACCTCAAGGATCTCCGGGCCCGGCTCGGCCGCATCGTCCTGGCCACGAAGAAGGACGGCACCCCGATCACGGCCGAGGACCTCAAGGTCGCAGGCTCGATGACGGTGCTGCTCAAGGACGCGCTGAAGCCGAACCTGATGCAGACGCTCGAAGGCGGTCCCGCCTTCGTCCATTGCGGCCCGTTCGCCAACATCGCCCACGGCAACAACTCGGTGCTCGCCGATCGTGCCGCGCTGCCGGGCTCCGACATCGTCGTGACCGAGGCCGGCTTCGGTGCCGACATGGGCGCCGAGAAGTTCTTCGACATCAAGTGCCGCGCATCGGGCCTGACCTGCGACGCCGCCGTCATCGTCGCCACGATCCGCGCGCTCAAGATGAACGGTGGCGTCGGCCGGATCGTCGCTGGCAAGCCGCTCGACCCGGCGCTCCTGGAGGACAACCCGGACGCGGTCCGGCGCGGCGGCGTCAACCTCGCCAAGCACATCGAGAACGTCCGCGCGTATGGCGTGCCGGTCGTCGTGGCGATCAACGTCTTCCCGACCGACACCGAGGCCGAGATCCAGGCGATCAAGGACGTCTCTCTCGCGGCCGGGGCGCGCGACGCGGTTGTCGCCCGCCACTTCACCGACGGTGGCGCCGGTGCCGAGGACCTGGCCCGGGCAGTCTGGGCGGCGGCGGAGGAGGGCTCCCCGGACTTCCAGTTGCTCTACCCGGACGAGATGTCCCTCAAGGACAAGATCGAGACGATCGCAACCCGCGTCTACGGCGCGGACGGCGTGGATTACACGCCGGCCGCGACGAAGAGCCTCAAGCTGTACGAGGACATGGGCTACGGCCACCTGCCCGTGTGCATGGCCAAGACCCAGTACAGCCTCTCTCACGACGCAAAGCTCCTGGGCCGCCCCAGCGGCTACAGGCTGCCGATCCGGGAGGTCCGCCTCAGCGCCGGCGCCGGGTTCATCACCCCGCTCTGCGGCGACATGCGGACGATGCCGGGCCTCAACAGCCGCCCCGGCGGCGAGCGCATCGACATCGACGACGACGGGGAGATCGTCGGCCTCTTCTAGGCGGAGGGCGCCCGGGCCACTTCCCGGGCACGCTTCCCGGTCCGCGAGGAGGCTCGTGGCGATCATCGACGCCCTCGGGCGGGTGCTTCCGGTCCTGCTGCTGTTCGCGCTGGGCGCCGTCATGCGCCGGCGTGGGTTCCTGTCGGAGTCGACGATCGTCGACCTCCGGCGGTTCGTGCTCGCCATCACGCTCCCCTCGGCGCTGTTCCTGACCTTCCTGCGCGTCTCGCTTGGAGCTGCGCTACCTGCCGATCGTGCTGCTCGTGTTCGCCGCGTGCGTGGGGATGCTGCTCGTCGGGCCCTATCTGTGCCGGGTGGCGGGGGTGCGCTCGCCGTTGACCGGGCCCCTCATGACCGGCTTCGAGGTCGGGATGCTGGGCTATGCGATCTACGGCGGCGTGTTCGGCCAGGAGGCGCTGTACCGTTTCGGGATCGTCGATCTCGGCCAGGTCCTGTTCGTGTTCTTCGTCCTGGCGACGATGCTCACGCGGCGGGCGACCGGCGTGACCCCGGGGTTGCGGGACACGGTTGGCGGCTTCCTGCGAACGCCGGTGATCCTCGCCATCCTGGCCGGTGTGGCCGGCAACTTCGTGGGACTGGGCCCGGCGATGGACTCGACACCGCTCACCGAATCCCTGCTGCGGACGCTGGGGCTGCTGGCTGTCTGCACGACGCCGCTCATCGCCATCGTGATCGGGTACAGCACGCGGCTGAGCCGCGGGGCGCTGAGCTGGCCGTCGCGGACGGTTGCGGTGCGGCTGACTGCGTGGGTGCTGCTCGCGATCGTCTTCGACAAGGTGGTCGTGGAGGGCATGCTGGGGCTGGATGCGCTGTTCGGGGCGGCCGTGATGACGATGGCGATTCTGCCGCCGCCCTTCGTGATCCCGCTGTACATGGGGTCGCGCCCGGAGGACGAGGACGAGCGCGACTACGTTGCCGACACGCTGTCCCTGGCCACCCTGGCCACGCTGGTGGCGTTCCCGATCGTGGCGGTCGTGTTCTCGGGCTGACGCACTATCGCGCCGCGCCCCAAAGCGCCGAGCCCGATCGCGCGAGTCGCGCAGGGGCGCCGCTTGGGCAAGCGCGGAGCGCGGAGACGGTGCGCTCAGGCGATGAAGGAGAAGTCCGTCGCGGCCACGAACCCGGCGACGACGATCAGCGCCGAGACCACGCCGACCACACCCGCGCCCCACATCCGCCAGTCGATCGGGCCGAGCGCCTCGCCCCCGTGGTCGTCGTGGCCGTGAGCGTCCGCGTGGTCGTCCGCGGAGCCGTGATCGTCCGCCGCCGCGTGGGCCGAGCCATGCTGCTCAGGGCCGTTGGTGCCGTGCATATCGCTCATGGTTGTCTGATTGCTACCTCCGCCCCCATTCTCCCATGAGCGCCCGTCCTAGACTGGGCCTGATGCTCACCCTTGTCCTCACCCGTCATGGCCTCACGGACCGCTCGGAGCCCGAGCAGCACCTGGGCCAGCACATCGACATCTCCATCAGCGACGCCGGCCGTCGGCAGGCGCAGGCCCTGGCGCGCCGCCTGGCGCCGGTGCGCTTCGACCGGGTCATCAGCAGCCCGCTGTTCCGGGCCCAGGAGACCGCCGGGATCCTTGACGCCGGCGCCCGAATCGAGCCCGACCCGCGCCTGAGGGAGATGGACTACGGCGCCTGGGAGGGGATGACCTACGGCGAGATCGACCAGCGCGACGGAGCCTTCCGACGCGAATGGGAGCTGGCGCCCGATCGCCTCGCCTGCCCGGGTGGCGAGTCCGGCCATGACGTGGCGACCCGCGTCCGCTCGTTCCTGGCGGACCTCATCGCGGAACACGCGGCGTGGCACGCGCGCGCCTCATTCCGGGCGGCCACCGCGGTCGGCGGTCCCGGCGGCGGTCCCGGTGAGCGCCCGATCCTGGCCGTCGGCCACAGCTCCACGAACCGGGTGCTCATGTGCGTGGCGCTGGGCACGGACCTGCGGGACTACCGCAAGCGCTTCGTCCAGGCGCAGGCGAACCTCACGGTGCTGCGCTGGGAGGTGGGGGATGGGCCGGAGGACGCGAAGCTCCTGGTCGCGAACGACACGCAGCACCTGCGGGGCGCCAGCGAGGCACCCTGGGGTTGCTGATCCTCCCGGGAGTGAGGCGCCCGCTGGTCGATCGGATCCTCACCATCCAGGAGCGCACCTCCGGGCAGCTCCGCGAGACGGAGACGGCGATCATCGCCGCCATCGATGCGATCAACGCGGCCCGGGCGGCGGGCGCGACGGACGGGCAGCTGGAGGAGGCGCGCGACTTCCACCGCAAGGCCAGTCTGCGCTGGGACTTCATCTCCTCAGAGGACAGCACCGGGTTCCACAGCCCGCAGGAGGCGGCCCGTGTTCTCGGCGACGGGGTCAACTTCGCCCGTATGGCACAGCTCTCCGCGGAGTGGCTGACTACGACGCTCACGGGCACGCCGGGCACGGATCCGCTGCTGCCGCTCAACGAGGACGCCGTGAACGGGGACCCGATCCCCCCGCGGCTGGAGTAGCGCGAGGCCGCCGCAGCTGGGCGTAGCGCGTGGCCGCCCAGCGTTCGGGTGGCGGGCTACGCGTCAGGTCCGGCGGAGGCCTCGGGCGCGGGTGGCTCCTCGAGTCCGGGCGCACCCCGCCGCGGCCGGATGAAGCGGAACCAGACCCAGACCAGGCACGCGACCGCCAGGACCGCCAGGACAAGGTACTCGTACTGCTTGAGCAGTGCGCCGACCACGTTCCAGTTCTCGCCCAGCAGGTAGCCGGTGAGGATCAGGGCGAAGTTCCAGAGCGCGGAGCCCAGGACCGTGTACAGCACGAAGGGGCCGAGGCGCATCCTGCCCACCCCTGCCCCGAACGAGACCAGCGACCGGACGACCGGTACCAGCCGTCCGAGCAGGGCCGCAGCCGTGCCCCATCGCTCGAAGAACCCCTCGGTGCGCACGAGGTCGTCCTCCGTGAACCGCAGAAAGCGGCCCCAGCGGATGAGCAACGGTCGTCCACCCCAGTACCCGATGGCATAGGCGATCAGAGCCCCGACGAGCGAGCCGATCGTCGCAAAGACCACCAGCAGGGGGATGCTCCAGCGCGCGCCGGTGATCGACTCGAGGGACGACGGGTCAGCCGCCAGGAAGCCGGCGAACGGCAGCACCACCTCGGACGGGATGGGGATGATCACGCTCTCGATCGCCACCCACAGGGCGACGCCGAGGTAGCCGACCGCCTCGTAGATCTGTGTCACGAGATCACGGACGGGGCCGTTCAGGAAGTCGAACACGGACTGAGGGTAGCGGACTATCCTCGGCGTGGTGACCGAGACCCATCCGCTCCCCGAGCGATCCCCCGCCCGCGGTCCGCGCGACCTGATCGTGCTGACCGGCGCGGACCTGTCCGTGGCCGACGTGGAGGCGGTGGCCCGGTCGGGCGCCCGCGTATCGCTCGACGAGGCCGCCCGCGGGCGGATGCAGGAGGCGCGCGACGTCATCGAGACGCTCGTCGCCCGCGGCGAGGTGGTCTACGGGGTCACGACCGGGTTCGGCGACCTGGCCACCACCTTCATCCCCTCCGAGGATGCGGAGCGGCTCCAGGAGAACCTCCTGGCCTCGCACGCGGCGGGGGTCGGCCGCCCGTTCCCGCGCGAGGTCGTGCGGGCGATGCTCCTGCTGCGCGCGAACACGCTGGCTCTCGGCCACTCGGGGTGCCGGCCGCTGCTGGTGGACCGGATCTGCGAGTTCCTGGAGAAGGGCATCCATCCGGTCGTGCCGGAGCAGGGGAGCGTCGGGGCGTCCGGGGACCTGGCTCCGCTCGCGCACCTCGCGCTGCCGCTCATCGGGCGGGGGCAGGTGGAGCTTGGCGGGCAGGTGATGCCCGCGATGATTGCGCTCCGCGAGTGCGGCCTCGAGCCCCTGGTGCTGCAGGCGAAGGAGGGGCTGGCGCTCCTCAACGGGACGCAGCTGATGAGCGCGCTGGGGGCGCTGCTTCTGGTCGATGCGGATCGGCTGCTGCGGACGGCGTCCGTCGCGGCGGCGATGTCCCTGGAGGCGCTGCTGGGGACGGAGGTCGCCTACGCGGCGCCGTACCAGCTGGCGCGCCCGCACCCCGGGCAGGTCATGGTGGCCGCGGAGCTTCGGCACCTGCTGCGGGACTCAGGGCTCCAGGCTGCCCACCACGGGAGCGCGCACAAGGTGCAGGACCCGTACTCCCTGCGCTGTGTGCCGCAGGTCCACGGGGCCGTGCGCGATGCCATGGATCATCTCCGGCGCGTGCTGGACGTGGAGCTGAACTCGGCCACGGACAACCCGCTGGTGTTCCCGGCCGGCGGCGAGGTGCCCGTGGATGCGCTTGCCACCGGCGGTGGCCTGGTGATCAGCGGCGGCAACTTCCACGGCGAGCCGATCGCGCTGGCGCTGGACTTTGCCAAGCTCGCCCTGTCCGAGCTCGGCGCGATCTCGGAGCGGCGGACGGCACTGCTGATGGACCCGCGTCTCAACGGCGGGTTGCCGGCATTCCTGGCACCCGACCCCGGCCTCAACAGCGGGCTGATGATCACCCAGTACACGGCGGCCGCACTCGCGTCAGAGAACAAGGTCCTGGCGCACCCGTCCTCGGCGGACTCGATCCCCACGTCCGCCAACCAGGAGGACCACGTGTCGATGGGCGCGGCTGCGGCGCGGCACGCCCGCACGGTGCTGGGACACGTGCAGCAGATAGTGGCGATCGAGCTGATGTGTGCTGCCCAGGGGCTGGACCTGCGGTTGGCGGCGCTGGCGGCGCAGGCGGGTGAGGCGTCAGGCTCTGGCGCGGATGCCGGCACCCCGGTTGGCGCGAATGCCGGCGCCCCGGTTCCGGGCGCGGGCGTGGCAGAGGCGCTGGATCGCATCCGCGAGCGCGTGACGCCGCTGGGCGGTGACCGGGAGCCGGGTCCGGACCTCGCCGCGAGCCTGGCGATCGTTCGCGAGGGTGTCCTGGCGGACCTCGTCACGCCCGGCTGAGCCCGGCTCGCGGGCGGCCCGATAGACTCCGCCTATGGTCATCCGCATCCTCGACGTGATCGATGGGGCCGGGTTCGCGCTGGTGCCGCCGTGCGCGGACGCCGGCTTCGATCACCGGTCCTGCAACTACTGGGAGGACGCCGACCACGGCTCGAAGGCGGCCCGCGCGTCCTGGCTCGCTCCGTCGTCCGCGCCTGCTCCCGCTCGCGCACGTCCGCGGAACCCGTTCGCGCTCGACGATGACGACGGGGCCGCCGTGAACCCGTTCCTCCCCGCCGCCCGCCAGCCTGCGGCAAACCCGTTCCTGGAGCGCGACGACGAACCGGTGGAGAACCCGTTCGCCCCACGCCCCGCCGCCGGGCCCAGCGTGGCTGCCGACGCGCCGCCCAAGCTCCGGCTCCTCGCCCGCGGCCTCAAGGTGTTCGGTTCGTACGCCAAGGTGCTGGAGGAGGACGGCGTTCCAGCGGCGTACGCCCAGTTCGGCCCGTTGTCCGCGTACCCTCGGGCAATGCGGACCCGCGAGCTCTACCCGCAATTGCCGGTCTCTCCGCTACCCGCGGTGATCACCTGCATCTCGACCACCGCCGAGGGACGGGGGCGCGGCCACGCTGCCGCGCTGGTCGCCGCCGTCTGCGACGACCTCGCCACCCGGGGTTTTGCGGCCGTGGAGGTCTACCCGGAGGTGGGGGCGCGGCTCGAGGCGACCAGCGCCGCCGGCCCGGGGTTCTGGGAACGACTCGGCTTCGTGGTCGCGGCGTCGGACGAGCGCTTCCCGGTGCTGCGCCGGGAGCTGGGGTGAGGGTGCGGGGCGGGCTCGCGGTGGTCGCGGTCGCGCTCGCGATTGCGGGCTGCGGCTCCACGGAAGGGTCCATCCCACCGGCCACATCGACCTCACCGGCCATATCGACCCCCACCCCGTCGGCATCGGCATCGGCGTGCCCGCGATCTCGCCCGGCCCGCCCTCGCGACATCCCCGGCGTGGACGTCGTGATGGACCCGGCCCTCATCGAGATCCTGCCGGCAGCCGTCGGGGCGGCCAGGGTGGAGATCGAGCCGGAGTCGTTCGGCGAGGCGGTCGCGGATCCGTCCTTCGTGGCCAACGTGGATGCCGCCGCCTTCGCGATCGTGACGGAGGGGGATGACCTGGCCTCGGGCGTGGTCGCCCACCTGCGGCCGGACGTGTTCTCCGACGCGTTCTTCCGTGACTGGCGCGATTCCTACGACGAGGGCGCCTGCGCACAGGCCGGCGGCGTTGCCGCGCATGCCCAGGTGGGCCTTGACGATGACCGGACGATGTACGTCACGACCTGCTCCGGCGGCCTGCGCGTCTACCACGCATACGTGCCGGAGCGCGAGGCCGTGGTATCCGTGTTCTCCCTGGGGGAACAGAGGTTCGGGGAGCAGCTGGTTCGGGGCCTGCGCCCCTGACGGTTCGCCACTGGCACGCTACGGACGTTCTCCGCCGTCGTGCCCGTCGTAGACTCGCTTCGTGAGCACCGAAGCCCCCGGCGTCGCGCCCTCCGGTCCGCGCCCCGTCCGAGCCCCGCACGGCACCACCCTGTCCACCCGCGGCTGGCAGCAGGAAGCCGCGCTGCGGATGCTGATGAACAACCTGGACCCGGAAGTCGCCGAGAACCCGGACGAGCTGGTCGTCTACGGCGGCACCGGGCGCGCGGCCCGCAGCTGGCCCGCGTTCGACGCCATCGTGCGCGAGCTGCGCAACCTGGCCGACGACGAGACCCTCCTCGTCCAGTCCGGCAAGCCGGTGGCCGTGTTCCGCACAAACGAGTGGGCGCCCCGGGTGCTCATCGCCAATTCGAACCTCGTGGGCAAGTGGGCGAACTGGGACGTCTTCCGGGACCTCGAACGGCAGGGCCTGATGATGTACGGCCAGATGACAGCGGGGTCCTGGATCTACATAGGCACCCAGGGGATCCTCCAGGGCACGTACGAGACGTTCGCGGAGCTGGCGCACCAGCACTTCGGTGGGACCCTGCGCGGGAAGGTGGTCCTCACCGCCGGCCTGGGCGGGATGGGCGGCGCCCAACCGCTGGCCGTGACGATGAACGAGGGTGTCTGCATCGCGATCGAGGTGGACGAGACCCGGGCCCGGCGGCGTCACGAGATCGGCTACGTGGACCGGTTCACGCACTCCCCGCAGGAGGCGCTCGCGATGGCGCGGCAGGCGGCCGAGGCGAACGACCCGCTGTCGATCGCGCTCATCGGCAACGCGGCGGAGATCGAGCCAGCGTGGGCGAAGGCCGGCGAATACTTCGACGTGGTCACGGACCAGACCTCTGCGCACGATTCGCTGGGTGGCTACGTGCCCGCGGAGCTGACCCTCCGTGATGCGCACGTCCTCCGGATCACGCAGCCGGACGTGTACATGCAGCGGTCGGTGCGGTCGATGGCGGACCACGTCCGCGCGATCCTGGCGTTCAAGGAGGCCGGCGCCGTCGCATTCGACTACGGCAACAACCTCAGGGCGCAGGCCCAGGAGGGAGGCGTCGCAAACGCCTTCGACTACCCGGGCTTCGTGCCCGCCTACATCCGCCCGCTGTTCTGTGAAGGCAAGGGCCCGTTCCGCTGGGTGGCGCTCTCCGGCGACCCGGACGACATCCGCCGCACCGACCAGGCGATGCTGGAGCTGTTCCCGCACGATCGGGGCCTCCGGCGATGGCTGGAGCTGGCCGAGGCCAAGGTGCCGTTCCAGGGGCTGCCCGCGCGGATCTGCTGGCTGGGCTACGGCGAGCGGGCGAAGGCGGGGCTGGAGTTCAACCGCCTGGTTGCGGCCGGCGAGGTCAAGGCGCCCATCGTCATCGGGCGGGACCACCTCGATGCGGGATCCGTTGCGTCGCCCAACCGGGAGACGGAGGCGATGCTGGACGGGTCCGATGCCGTGGCCGACTGGCCGCTGCTCAACGCGCTCGTGAACACCGCCGCGGGAGCCACCTGGGTCTCGATCCACCACGGCGGCGGGACGGGCATCGGGTACTCACAGCACGCCGGGATGGTCGTGGTGGCCGACGGGACCGAGCTGGCGGCGCGCAAGCTGGAGCGGGTACTCACGTCCGACCCGGGAATGGGCGTCGCGCGACACGTGGACGCGGGCTACGAGCACGCCATCGAGGTTGCCCGGGAGCGCGGGGTGCATATCCCGATGCTCGACGGGTAGACGCACCGGGCATCGGTGCCCCGCGGGTTCGCGCACACGTCACAATCGGGACGCCGGGGACAGGTAGCATCGATCCGTGCTCGTCGAATCCGTTCCCAACGTCTCCGAGGGTCGGCGCCTCGACGTGGTCGAGCGATTGGCGGATGCCCTGACCTCGGTACCGGGTGTCCATCTCCTGGACCGCACCTCGGATGCCAGCCACAACCGGTCCGTGTTCACGGTCGCGGGCGAGCACGTGGCCGTCAGTGCCGGCCTGGAGCGGCTCATCGCCCAGGCGATCGACGACATCGACATGGAGGCCCACGCCGGCGAGCACCCCCGCATCGGGGCCGTCGACGTGGTCCCGTTCGTGCCGCTCGGCGACACCTCGATGGACGCCTGCGTGGAGATGGCCCGCGAGTTCGGGGCCAGGATCGCCACGCGCCATGACCTGCCGGTCTACCTGTACGCGCAGGCCGCGACGCGCTCCGACAGGGTCACGCTCGCAAACGTGCGTCGGGGCCAGTACGAGGGCCTCAAGGCGGAGATCGCGCACAACGGCCGGGAGCCGGACTTCGGCCCGTCCCGCATGCATCCGCGGGCCGGTGCGGTGGCCGTCGGAGCCCGCCCCTTCCTCATCGCCTGGAACATCAACCTCGACTCGGACGACGTGGATCTGGCGAAGCGCATCGCGCGGCGGGTCCGGGAGTCCGGGGGCGGTCTGCCGCGCGTCCAGGGCAACGGGTTCCGCGTCGAGGAGCCCGAGCGCGGCCACCCCGTCCTTGCCCAGGTTTCCATGAACCTGCTCGACTTCCGCGTCACACCGCTCTGGCAGGCCTGGGAGGCGGTGGGGGAGCTGGCCGCGGAGGACGGCGTGGAGCTGGCCGAGTCGGAGCTGATCGGCCTCGCGCCGCTGGCGGCCTTCATGGGCGTCGCGGACCACGCGGGCGTTCCTGCCGATGCCCCCACCGGAGTGCGCCTGGCCGCCGCGGCCGCCGCGATCCACCTCCGCGACTTCTCGCCCCAGATGGCGCTCGAGCTCCGGCTCGCCGCCGCCCGCGAGCCCGCATGACCCTCCGGCTCATCGAAGGGGGCCTGGGCCACGCGGACGTCCCCGGGCTCCTGATCCACGGTGCGTCGCAGATCGCCACGCTGGCGGGCGGGATCCGGCGCGGCCCCGGACAGGCGGACCTTGCGCTGCTGGACGCGGCACCCGTCGGCGGTCCCGGCGCGGCGGGCGCGCCCGTCGTGGCGTGCTGGGAGGGCCGGATCGTCGGGGTCGGGCCGCGGGACCGCGTGGAGCAGGGCCTTGAGCTGAGCGGCTATCCCCTGGCCCGGTTCGTCCGGGTGGATGCCGATGGTGGCGTCGTCACGCCCGGGCTCGTGGACCCGCACACGCACCTGCTGTTCGCCGGGACCCGCGAGCAGGAGCTGGTCCTGCGCCAGCGGGGTGCTGGCTACATGGAGATCCTCCAGGCGGGTGGCGGGATCCTGGCCACCGTGGCCGCCACCCGCGAAGCCTCGGCCGAGGATCTGGCGGCGCACGGCCGCCAGTGGCTGGACGAGATGCTTCGCCACGGCGTCACCTCGATCGAGGCCAAGTCGGGCTACGGCCTGGACCTCCCCACGGAGCTGCGGCTGCTGGCGGTTGCCCACGAGCTGGGGAGCGAGGGTCCGGTGGACGTCGTGCCCACGTTCCTGGGCGCCCACGCTGTTCCGCCCGAGTTCCGGGCGCGCCCGGACGGTACGGAGGCCTACGTCCGGAGCGTGATCGAAGACCAGCTGCCGGGCGTGGCGGCCCAGGGCCGGGCACGCTCGTGCGACGTGTTCTGCGAACAGGGCGTGTTCACGGCGGACCAGAGCCGGCGGATCCTGCAGGCGGCGATCGGGTACGGGATGGCCGTCCGGCTCCATGCGGACGAGCTGGCGCCCTCGGGCGGCGCTGAGCTCGCCGCGGAGCTTGGGGCGCTGTCGGCGGACCACCTGCACGTCCCGAGTGATGAGGGGCTGGCGGCCCTTGCGGCCGCCGCGGAGGGTCCGCAGCCGGTGGTGGCGACCCTGCTCCCCGCGACGACCTGGTTCCTCATGACCGGCGACGCCGCGCCGGCCCGCCGGTTCATCGACGCGGGTGTGCCGGTGGCGCTGGGGACGGACTTCAACCCGGGGACCTCGCCCACATCCAACCTGCCGCTGGTGATGACCATTGCGTGCCTGGAGATGAAGCTCTCGCCGGCGGAGGCGCTGGCGGCGGTCACGGTCAACGCGGCGCACGCCGTCGGGATTGGCGACCAGGCGGGCGCGATCGAGCCCGACAAGGTGGCCGACCTCGTGATCTGGCGGGTTCCGTCGGTCGAGCAGCTGCCGTACTGGGTGGGCGCCGACCTGGTCGACGTCGTGGTGAAGCGCGGCCGCGTCGTCCATCGCCGCGGAACCTGACACCTCCGGGTCCGGTCAACTCCGGCCGCCGGACGAGCCACCGATCTGCGCCCGCCCAAGTGGTCAGAGCGACCCGGTCCGCGCTCGCCCTACCGAAGGAGCGCCGCCACCAGCAGCACCTGGCCGAGGTGATAGGTGACCATCACCGCCCCGCGCAGGCGGGCCGCGCCCCTCGGGGACCCGGCCAGGGGCACCCGGAACCTGCCCCACGCGAGCATCGCGTCGGAGGCGACGAACAGCCACGCGCCCAGGATCGCGGCCGGCAGGCCCGTCCTCGTCGCGGCGATCGCCATACCGCAGATCGCGACCAGGTAGACGGCAACCGGCGCCACGAGCCCGACCCGCCGCGCCGCCCGCAGCACCACGCGACCCACGGTGGCGACGACGACGCCCGCCATTACGACGCCCACGATGACCCAGGGCATCGAACCGGGCATCTGGACGAACGCGACCAGGTACGCCAGGTGCGCGAGGAGGAACGCGATGAGCCCCGGGATGAACCGTCCGGGCGGAAGCAGCAGCACGTCACCGACAAGTGATGCCGTCAGCGCGGCGACCAGCCACGGACGAACGGAGGCGGTGTCACCCGAATCCACCGGCCAGGCGAGCGTTGCGCCAAGGAGCGCCAGGAGCACGAGCGGCTTGGCGATTCGCTCGACCGTCCGCGAGTGCGGTCCGTCCACCCAGACGGCGATCCAGTCGATGACGGCCGCGCAGGCGGCGATCGCGAGCAGCCCCCCGATGATCGGCGTCACCGGCTCAGGCCTTGCCGCGCGACTCCAGCAGGACCGTCGTCGTCTCGGCCGGCAGGCTCGAGGCCGTGATCGAGAGCTTCTGCTGCACCACCCGCTCCGCGCCCATCTCGTGCAGGAACCTGCTCAGCGCTTCCTCGCAGTCCGCCTCTTCCTCGCAGACCGGCATCGGGACCACGATCTTGGGGTCCAGCTGGGCGACGATGGCGGCCGCCGTGGTGGCCGAGAGCGCACCACCGATCGGGACGCACACGACGTCCACGTGGCCGATATCGCCCAGCTTCTCCTGGGTCAGCTCGTGGCCGATGTCCCCGAGGTGGATCGTGTGGATCCCGTCCAGCTCCGTGGCAAACGCGGTCTGGCGACCCCGCTCGATGCCCCGAGTCGCATCCCGGTACGTCCGAACGCCCGTCACCAGGGCATCGTGAACCTCGTATTCGCCGGGCCCGTCCAGCACGAACGCCGTCTCCAGGCTGGTCGGGATGACGGTGCCGCCGTCCCGCGAGACCTTGCCCGCCTTCTTGCCCATCGGGCTGTCGTCGGGGTGGCTGAACGTGACGACGTCACCAGTGATCCCGCGGCCGGTCGGCCCGACGATCGATGGGTAGGGGTCGTTCACGACGACAGCGTCCTTGCCGCGCAGGCGGATGCAGGTTCTTCCGTACCAAGTGAGCTCCATGGCCCGATTCTTGCACAGGCCGCTCACTCGGGCCTCCCTGTCCTGCGAACCCGTGAAACCGGGGCAAAGAGAAGGACCGGAGACGCCTGCCCAATCGGCGCCCCCGGTCCCGAGGGAGGGAGGATGGAACGTGAGGGTTGTTCCGAGAGCAACATACGCGGCGGCGGATTCAGCCGTGAGCGGCCTAACGGTTAAGAAACGGACATCTCGATCCGGGAAGGGTGCCGCAGTCGGGGTGCGTCGGCCAGACATGGCAATATCCACCACCATGACCCTCCTACGAAATCGCGGGCTCGCAACCGCCCTCGCGGCCGTCGTTCTCCTGGTCGCGGCCTGCGGAACCGCCAGCCCGAGCGGGGTTCCGGCCAGCCCGGAGCCCACCGCATCCCCGGGCTCGTCCGCCGCGCCGGCCAGTCCCTCCGCCTCGCCGTCCCTCACCTCCCCGGCTGATCTCGCCGCGCTCTACGCGGAGATCGAGGACCAGGTGGTCGCGCTGCGTGGCCTCCAGCCGAAGACACCGGTCTCCCGGAACGTGGTCGACGAGGCGGAGCTCCGCACCATCCTCACGGAGAACTTCAGGGAGAACACCCCGGTGTCGCTTGTCGAGGCCGGCGAGACGCTCTACAAGGAGCTGCTCCTCATGCCGCAGGACGCGTCGCTGGAGGACCTCTTCATCGAGCTGTACTCGAGCTCTGCCGCAGGCGTGTACGACTCGAAGACCAAGCAGCTGTACGTGGTGTCGAAGTCGGGCGAGATCGGCCTGCTCGAGAGGATCACGTATGCCCACGAGTACACCCACGCCCTGCAGGACCAGAACCACGACCTGGAGGCGTTCATCGGTGACGCGACCGATCAGTCCGACCGGTCCCTGGCTCGCACGACGGCCGTTGAGGGCGACGCCTACCTCACGATGGGTCTGTGGGCGCAGGCGAACCTGTCGGCCGCGGAGCTTGGCCAGGTGGCGTCCCTGACCGATCCCGCCTCGGAGGCGGCGCTGGCGAAGCTGCCGGAGATCGTCAAACAGGCCCTGCTGTTCCCCGCGACCTCGGGGATCGGGCTGGCGATCAGCGACTACTCCCGGGGAGGCTTCGGCGCGATCGATGATCGCTTTGCCAATCCTCCCGCCTCGACAGAGCAGGTCCTCCACGCCGACAAGCTGGCCGCGGGGGAGGAGCCGGTGGTCGTGACGTTCCCCGAGGACCTCGCGCAGCGGCTGGGCACCGGCTGGACGGTCCCGCTCCAGGACACGTTCGGAGAGATGCAGCTCGAGATCCTCCTGCGCGAGGGCGGTGCCGCGAACTCGAGCGACGCGGCGGCGGGCTGGGGCGGTGACCGCGTTGCGCTCGTGAAAGGCCCGGATGGGGCTGTTGGCGTGGTCCTCGACACCGCCTGGGACACCGAGGCGGACGCGGGCGAGTACGCCGCGGCGCTCGAGCCGCTCGTCGCGAAGCTCAAGGCCGCGGGCCGGAGCGCCGCCGTGCTGGTTCCGGAGCCGGGGCGGGTCGTCCTGGTCAGCGGCAGCTCCGACGACGTGCTCGGTCGGCTCGCGAACGTCCTCGGGCTGGCCCAGTAGGTCGCACCGGAGATCGCGAGCGTTCCGATGGACGAGCCCCTTGCACTCGGCCTTGATCCTGACCGATCGCGGACCTGCGACGCCTGCGGCTGGAACGGTCTCGAAGCACAGATGACGGGCCCCGGCCCTGCCGGCGACGGGCAGGTGCTCGCGTGCCCGCGATGCGGCGAGCCGGCCGGTCCACAGATGCCGTCGATCGAGGCGATCCTGGGGGCGCGGCTGCAACCTCCGGACGGAGACCGCTGAGCGGTCCACCAGCCGGCGCTGGGCCTACATCGATTCGGGCGCGGAGATCCCCAGCAGCGCGAGCGCGTTCGCCAGCGTCGTCCTGGCGGCCAGCGCCAGCGCCAGCCGCTTCCCGGATCGCTCCGGCTCGTGGCGTCCACGACCCGCGCATCCCGGTAGAACGCGTGGAACTGCGTCGCGAGCTCCGTCGCGTACGCCGTGATGCCCTGCGTCTCCTCGGCCAGGACCGCGTCCTCCACCACCTCCGGGAACCGGGTCACCGCGCGGGCCAGGGCGCCCTCCGCCTCGCCGGCCAGCAGACCCGCCACGTCCGCCGCGGGAGCCAGCCCCGCCTCCTCCGCCTTGCGCAGGATCGACGCGATCCGGGCATGGGCGTACTGGACGTAGTAGACGGGGTTCTCGGCCGACTGCTTGCGCGCCAGCTCGATGTCGAAGTCGATCTCCACGTGCGCGGCACGCGAGGCGAAGAACCAGCGCGCCGCGTCCGTGCCCACCGCGTCCAGCAGGTCGTCCAGCGTCACGAAGGTCCCGGCCCGCTTGGACATCGAGACCTCGACGCCCTCCACCACGAACCGGACCCAGCCGATCAGCAGCACCTGGAAGTGCTCGCGGTCGTAGCCCATCGCCTGCGCGGCGTTCTGGTTGCGGGCGACCGTCCCGTGGTGGTCCACGCCCCAGATGTAGATCAGGTGGTCGAATCCGCGGCTGAACTTCTCGGTCACGTACCCGATGTCGGCCGCGAAGTACGTCGGCCGCCCGTCCGCGCGGTAGACGACGCGGTCCTTGTCGTCCCCGAACGTCGTGGAGCGGAACCACAGGGCGCCATCCAGCTCGTAGACGTGGCCGGCCTCGCGCAGCCGGTCCACTGCCCGGGCGACCCAGCCGTCCTCGTGAAGCGAGGCCTCCGTCCTCCAGACGTCGAAACGGACACCCAGCCGCGCGAGAGAGGCCTCGATCATTGCCCGGACGCGGGTCGCCGCCCACCGGCCGACGACATCCGCCACATCGGCGCCGGGTGCGGAGGCGGCCGCCCAGACGTCCGCCGGAACCGCCCTGGCCAGGTCCTCCACGTACGCGCCCTTGTACCCGTCCTCGGGCACCGGCTCGCCGCGCCGGACGGCCGCCACGGAGGCGCCCAGGTGCTCGATCTGCGTGCCCGAGTCGTTGAAGTAGTACTCCCGCGTGACGGTCTGGCCGCCCGCCTCCAGCACCCGGCACAGGAGGTCGCCGACGAACGCCCCGCGCGCGTTGCCCACCGTGAGCGGCCCGGTCGGATTGGCCGACACGAACTCCACGTTGACCCGGCGCGGGTTGACCGCCGGGATCCGGCCCCAGGCCGTGGGCGCCGCGAGGATCCCGCTGACGACGCCCTCCAGGGCGACGTCCGTGAGGCGGATGTTGAGGAAGCCCGGCCTCGCGACCTCCACCGAGGCGATCAACGCAGTGGCCGTCCCCATCCGCAGCGCGGTCGCCAGAGCCTCCGCGATCTCCAGCGGGGACCGGCGGAGCGGCCGCGCCAGCTTCATCGCGAGGTTCGTGGCGAAATCGCCAAACGCAGGGTTCCCCGGTCGCTCGATCTCCACGACCGGCACGACGGCTCCGTCCTCGAGCGCGGGCAGGCGCCCGGCCGCCACCGAGTCGGCCCACGCCCGATCCACCGCGGCGCGGACCCGGGCACGGATGGAGGCGCGCAGTGCGGTGGGATCGGCGGGGCTGGGCACGGACATCTCCTGGGTGCTTGCGGGGGTCGCGACGGTCATCGTAGCGGGTCCGCGGATGCGCCCTTGGTACCAGGACGATCGTTGCGAGACCGCACCACTTCCTGTGTCGCGGTCCGCATGTCACGAGGCGGCCGCCGCTCGCCTGTCAGTCCGGTGCAGTCCTGAGCAGTACCTATTTCGGCCCTCGAGCAGTACCGTGCGGCGACGGTACCGCCCTCTGTCACCAGGGAGCGGTCCCGCCAGGACTTATCACCGGCCCTCATGGCCGGCAGTCGAACCAAAGGAGATTGGCGGTATCGCCAGTTTCGCGTCCCAACACACGGGGAGGTCGGGGATCATGAAGTCTCGGGGATCCATGTACGCCTTGGGCGCCGGTGCCAGGAGAGGCCTTGTGCTCCTCTGGACGGCGGTCCTTCTGTGCTCGATGCTGCTGCAGTACGTGGTCGCGGCCGCACCAGCGCCCGTCATCGCCGCCAGCGGCCTGCTGGCGGGCACGGTGGCGGGCTTCGAGGTCGACGGCGACCTGAAGTCCGGCAACGCCGCCAGCAACCCGGGCAACATCCCGGCCGGCCTGTACAGCGGCCTGACCAATGCCCAGGATTGGCTGGACGGCAACGGGATCAATGGCCTCGTTGACCCGGCGAGCCCGCCGGAGTCGTTTCTCTTCCGCGACGCGGTCGACAAGGCGAGCGTCCCCGGCGACGTCGCGCCGGACACCAGCGCCTACGTGGGTGGGAACAAGGAGTTCGACACCACCGACTGGGGCTACTTCAACAACTCCGGCCCCAACGACAAGACCGACTACCGCCACGTGATGGCGGGCGTCAAGGTCTCCGGCGGCAATCCGTACGTCTTCCTCGGTGCCGAGCGTATCGACACCACCGGGACGATGGTCGTCGACTTCGAGCTGAACCAGAAGCCCTTCAAGGTCTTCCCGGGTGCCCCCGGCGTCTCGAAGCCCGACCGGAGCATCAACGACATCCTCATCTCCCTCGAGTATGCCAACGGCGGCTCGAACCCCGAGGTCACCCTCTACCGCGTTAGCGCGGTAGCAGGCGTTCAACACCGGGCAGAAGGTGACCTTCAGCAAGATCAGCGACGCGAATGTGGCGAACGCCGTCCGTTCGGCGACCAACTTCCGACGCTGCCAACGTCGCCTTCCCCTCGGCGACCTACACGTGCCGGCCTTTGCGTGGGCCGAGGCCTCGGTCAACATCGCCTCCCTCGGCCTGCCCGTGACCTGCCTCAACTTCGGCCAGGGCTCCATCCGCAGCCGGACCGGCGGCTCGCCGTCCACGTCGGCGCTCAAGGACGCCAGCCAGCCCTTCCCGCTGACGGTCAACACCTGCGCCCAGATCCGCATCGAGAAGGTCGACAAGGACGGCAAGCACCTCGCCGGTGCCACCTTTGAGATCGCGCCGAACCCGCTCCTGGGAGCCCCGGCGAACTCCACCCTGACGATCACCGACGGCGACGCGAACGACCTGGATCCGCGCGCCGGCTACATCCTCCTCGGCATCGCCGACGGAACCCCGCCGGCAGCTACACGAACGTGGCCGAGATCACCGAGGGCCCGTGCATCGGCGCCGAGCGCGACGATGACTCCACCGTCAACGTCGTGACGCCCGACGTGACGATCAGCAAGACCGCCGACAACAGCCCGATCCTCGCCGGCCAGGGCGACACGTCCGATGACATCGCCATCATCTGCCCGAAGACCACCCTCGCCGCCGGCGAGGCGATGACCTGTTCCGCGACGCTGCCCGTGGGCATCGGCCTCCGGGTCAACATCGCCACGGTCACGGCCAGCCGGTCCTCGACCCCGAGGGCAAGGTCAGCGACACGGATGACGCCGTCATCCGTGTCCCGGAGCCCGAGGTCACCCCGACCCCGACACCCTCCGGGACGGTCGAGGACCTGACCTTGCCGCCGACGTCCACCGTTGATGGCGGCACCACCGGCACGGCTGGCAACGGCCTGCTCTTCATCCTGATCTCCCTTGCCGGGCTCATGCTGACCGCCGGGTATCTCGTCCCGGCCCCGGCGCGGGCTCGCCGGCGGAACAATCGGAGCTGACGCTCCGCTGAGCCAGGGTCGGTCTCCGGCCGGCCCTGCTTGATCCGTCGCCTCACCTCGGGTCCCCGAGACCAGGACGGGACGCACCAGCCTGGGTGCGTCCCGTTCGCTTCCTCCCGCGGAAGCGCGTTCGGCCATTGGTACCGGGACCCGGCGTTGCTGATGGGCAACGGAACCGCAGACCGCGTTGCGGTTGGGTGCCGTTATAGGCGGTTATCGATAGAGAATCAGTACTGGACTCGCACCGAACCTTCCGTCAGGATTGGCGCATCGATCAGGCAGCGGCCGATGATCCAACTCATCGCCCGGCTCTCATTCGCGGCGAATGCCGCTCAGGCCGCACAGGGGACCGCATATGAAACTCACGGGGATCACTCGAAAGGCCGGCTGGTTGGCGGTCGCCGCGATGCTCGGCGCGGCGCTTATCGCACCATCGGGTGCCGCAGCCGCCAGCGTCGCGCCAACGCCTGTCAACGCGGGCAATCCCGACTGCGACGACTTCAACGCCGGCTGGACCCAGCTCAAGGTGGAAGGCGGAGATCTCGGCAACGGCACCGTGACCGACGGGACGCTGACCGTCACGATCTCCAACTACGTGAACTCATCTAGCGGCACTCCCGGCAGCTTCGACTGGGCATCGAACATTGGCGTGGACGCCGTGTTCGTGAAGGCCGGCAGTGACAAGCACAACCTGTACGTGTACGACCCCGAGGCGACGTCCGATACGAACCTCGGACCGCAGGCGGGCAACGGCAACGGGATCAGCCACATCTCGTTCTGCTACGACGTTGAGCCGACGCCGACCCCCACGCCGACGCCGACCCCCACGCCGACGCCGACCCCCACGCCGACGCCGACCCCCACGCCGACGCCGACCCCCACGCCGACGCCGACCCCCACGCCGACGCCGACCCCCACGCCGACGCCGACCCCCACGCCGACGCCGACCCCCACGCCGACGCCGACCCCCACGCCGACGCCGACCCCCACGCCGACGCCGACCCCCACGCCGACGCCGACCCCCACGCCGACGCCGACCCCCACGCCGACGCCGACCCCCACGCCGACGCCGACCCCCACGCCGACGCCGACCCCCCGCCGACGCCGACGCCGACGCCGACCGACGCCCGAGCCGGTGATCACGCCGACCCCGACGCCGCCTCCGACGCCCAGCGGCTCGGTCGAGGCCGAGACCGGCACGCCGGACCCCACCCTTCCCCCGACCGACACCGGCGCGATCTCCGGTGGCTCGAGCCCGTCAGGCAACTCCTGGCAGCTGCTCCTGATCGCCATGGCCGGCCTGCTGGCCACGGTCCTCCTGCTGACGCCGGCGACGCCTGCCAAGGCGCCGCGCAAGCGCTAGCACCTGCATAGCCGGCGCCGCGCGGCGCCGGACCACACGATCGAACCGGCCGGGTCGGGCATCTGCCCCCCGGCCGGTTCTCTTTGTGTGCTGGCCCCGGCCGCTGCGTGCGGGAGTCTCAGAGCTCGATCCGGCTCCCCGGCCAGACCATCTCCACCGGTCCATCGAAGGAGGTCCGGACGGAGGCAACCGTGGCGGATGGATCGCGGCCGATCAGGAGGTGCGTGAGGAGCACTCGGCCGGCGCCCGTCGCAGCCGCGAGGCGTCCGACCGCGGGCCCGTCCAGGTGGAGCACGCCGGGCGGGACGGGCCCCGCTCCGAACGAGACCTCGGCGAGGAGGGTGTCCCCCGGCCGCACGAGCGGCATCAGGTCCTCGGCGCGGCCGCAGTCCCCGCTGTAGACGAGCCCCGGCCCCTCGTCGCCGGCAACGCGGATCCCGTAGCTCTCGTCGGTGTGGGTGACCAGGCGAGTCTCCAGGCTGAGCGCCCCGATGCTGCTGGCGCCCTCCCCGAGGCGTTCGACGTCCAGCGCTTCGGCCGTGAAGCCCGGTTCAGCGTGCAGCGCATCCAGGCGTTCCGCCAAGGCTCCCGGGCCCAGCACCCGCATCCTGCGCGGCGGCTCGAACTCGTAGCGCAGGTAGTGCCGCATCGGGACGAGATCCACCATGTGATCCGGGTGGAGATGACTCACCACGATTGCCGTGAGGTTCTCGGGCGCCAGATGGCGGAAGATCCGCGTGAACGACCCCTGCCCAAGGTCGAGCAGCAGGTTGGTGTCACCCTCGGTGACCAGGTAGCACGCACCCGTGGCTCCATCCCGGTCGGTGTAGGCGGGGCCGGCGCCCAGCACCGTCAGTCGCATTGCGTGCTCCTCATAGTCGGAGCAGGGTAGCGTGCCGGAGGGATCCTGTTCAGGGCTTGCCGATCGCAGGCGAGGGGGTGGCTCCGCGCTTGCCGCCCTGGTCGACGGGTTCCTTCACCGGGCGCGGACGCGGCGTGCGACCGGGCTTGTCCGTCGGGCCGGGCTCCGACGTCGCGGTGACCCCAGGACCATTCCCGTTGCCCGGGCCTTTCCCGTTTCCGTTCCCATTCCCGCCGGTGCCGCCGCCCGCGTTCGGGGCGCCACCGGGCGACCCGGCGCCGGGCGACCCGCCACCCGCGGCCGAGAGCCTGTCGATCACCTTGCCGCTGGCGGCGAGCGCACGATCGAGGCCGCTACGAGCCTGCGCGGGCGCTGCGCCGGCGACGCGCTGGAGCACGGCCTGGTGCGAGGCAACCGCCTCCAGGGCTCGCCTGGCCGGAGGGCCGGTGGTGACGCCCAGGGTCTCGGCGGTGTGCTCGTAGGCCGCCAGCGCCGCCGCAAGGGCCCCCGCATCGTCCCGGCTGGACGCCTCGACGATCTCGGCGATGCGCGCCTGCGCCATGGCGATCTCCGCCTCGACGTGCGAGGCGGGGTCCGAGGGCAGCGTGAGCTCCTCGACGGCCAGCCGTGTCTCGTAGAGGGGGCCGCCGGCCCGCGACGTCGCAAAGGCTGTCGTTCCCAGGAGCATGCCCGCGAGGACGGCGGCGGAGACGGCGCTCGAGACTCGGCGCGCGCCCCAGCCGGCGAACGGCCAACGGCGGGCTCTGGCGACCGGGGCGATCACGGCGGACGCAGCCCGAGATCCGGACGGATCGGCCCCGGCTCCGGACGGCAGCTCGAACCGGCGGCGCCAGGCCTCCTCCATCACGGCCGCGCGGGCGCGCCGAGCCGCGGCGGGGGTGGGGTCCAGCCTCACCCGCGCGTACCGCGCCAGCATCCGCTCGAGCGTCTCGCCCGCCTGCGGCTCAAGTGCCTGCATCTCGTCCTCGTTCACCGGGTCGTCCCGGCGACCCGGCCCAGCTCGTCCGAGTCGGGCTCCACGCCCAGCTCCCGGCGGAGCGCCGCGATGGCCCGGAACTGGAGGCCCCGAACGGTGCCCTCCTGCCGGCCCATGGCATCGGCCGCCTCCCTCGCGGAGAGTCCCGCGAAGAACCTCAGCTCGATCGCCTCGCGCTGCTCCGGCGTCAGCCTTCGCAGTGCCCTCGCGACGCAGTCCATTTCCTGGCGGAGCACCGCCAGATCGTCTGGTCCCTCATCGTTGCCGGAGCACTCCACGATGAGATCGAGCGTCGCGTGCTCGCGACGCGTCCGGACATGGTCGATGACGACATTCCTGGCCAGCCGGAACAGCCAGCCCCCGAAGGGGACGCCCCGCGATTCGTACCGCGGCAGCGCCTCCAGGGCCTTGACGAAGACAAGCTGCGCCAGGTCCTCCGCGTCGCTCGGGCGGCCGACGCGGGCGGCGACGTAACGGTAGACCGGCCCGTGGAAGTGGTCGAAGAGCGACCCGAATGCCTCGGGATCACCGTCCTTCGCCGCAACCACGAGGCGTTCGACCGCCTCGTCGTCGATCGTCATAACGATCCGTGCTCCCCGGTGTTAGGGCGGCTCAGGTAGGTGGAGTTCCGTATGCGGGGTTCGCGACCGCCACGCGCTCACCGCCGCGCCTGAACGCGAGAGCCTCGAACCCGGCGCTCGCAGCCTGACGATACGCCTGGGCCAGGCCGTAGGCGAACCACTCCGTTCGGTGGGCATCCGAGCCGATAGTCACGTGCCGCCCGCCCATCTCCCGGTAGCGAGCCACGATCGGCGCTGCCGGGTACGTCTCCCGCGGCAGCTGTCGCAGCCCCGAGGCGTTGACCTCGAGGGCGGTGCCGGTCTCGACCAGGGCAGCCAGGACGGGCTCGTACAGCTCGGGCGCCAGGGCGAGGTCTGCCGGCATGACGTGCGGGACCAGGTACCGCTTGACGAAGTCCAGGTGGCCGATCGTGTCGAACAGGCCCGATCGCGCCGCGCCGATCACCTCGTCGAAGTACGGCGCCACGATGTCTCCCAGCGAGCGACCGGCGACGAACGCGCGCACGTTCGAGGCCTTGTACGGTGACACCTCGCTGATGTGGACGCTGCCGATCACGTAGTCGTGCGGGTGGCGGGCGAGCCAGCCCCGGATGTCGTGCTCCAGACGGCGTTCGTACGTGACCTCGACGCCGAACCGGATCGCAAGGCCCCTGTCAGCCCAGCGCGTGGCCGCCTCACGCACGTCCCGTTCGCGGTCGGCGAAGGACGAGAACCCGTACGCCGGCATCGTGGGGTCGAAGTCGACGTGATCCGTGATCGCCAGCTCCGGGATGCCGCGCTCCAGGGCCAGCGCACAGTACGCGTCAAGCATCGCGTTGGCGTCCGGGGACCGGACGGTATGGAGATGCGAGTCGAGCGGCAGGTCCCGCGACCCACCCAGGCCCGCGGCCACGCCCGCCCTCCACACGTCGCGCTCGACCTCCGCGCGCGGCCGCGTGTCCGCGGCGTCCGGCAACCCCTGGCGGTGGTGGGTCACCCTGCGATCACGCCCAGTTCGCGGCCGACCCGATCGAACGCCGCAACGGCCTCGTCCAGCATGTCGTCGGTGTGCGCGGCCGTGACGATCGTCCGGATCCGGGCGCGGTCCAGGGCCACCGTTGGGAACACCACGCTCGTCCCGAACACACCCTCCGCGAACAGGCGGTCCGAGAACCGGATCGCGGTCTCGCTGTCGCCCAGCATCACCGGCGTGATCGGGGTCTCGCTGCGGCCGATGTCGAAGCCCAGGCGTGCCAGCTCCGCCTTGAACCGGCGGGTGTTGGTCCACAGCCGCTCGATCAGCTCCGGCTCCTCCTGCATGATCGCGATGGCCTCCCGGCAGGCCGCGGCGACGGCGGGCGGGTGGCTGTTGGAGAACAGGAACGGCCGCGCGCGCTGGACGAGGACGTCGCGCAGGGCCTGCGACCCCGCCACGTACCCGCCCAGGACGCCCACCGCCTTGGACATCGTGCCGACCTGGATTGCCACCCGTCCCTCGAGGCCGAAGTGGCTGACCGTACCGCGCCCGTCCCTGCCCAGGACGCCGGATGCGTGGGCGTCATCGACCATGACCGCCGCGCCATATGCCTCGGCTGCCTCCACGATGCCGGGCAGCGGCGCGATGTCGCCGTCCATGCTGAACACGCCGTCGGTCACCACGAGGATCAGGCGGTGGGGGCTGCCGCCGCCGTCACGGCCCTTCGCCCGGGCCTCGCGCAGCACCTCGCGCAGCGAGTCCACGTCCGCGTGCGGGAAGATCCTGCGCGGCGCCTTCGACAGGCGCATGCCGTCGATGATGCTGGCGTGGTTGAGCTCGTCGGAGACGATCAGGTCCGTCTCACCGGTGATCGTGGGGATGACGCCCGTGTTGGTCGTGAAGCCGGACTGGAAGGTCAGGACGGCCTCGGTGTGCTTGAACACGGCGAGATCCGCCTCCAGGGCCTCGTGGAGGGTCATCGTTCCCGCGATCGTGCGCACGGCCCCCGACCCCGCCCCGTACCGCTCGACGGCCTCGATGGCCGCCTTCTTCATGCGCGGGTGGTGCGTGAGGCCCAGGTAGTCGTTGGATGAGAGGCTGATGACCCGGCGGTCGTCGAGGGAGACGATCGGGCCCTGCGCGGACGACATGATCCGCAATGGCCGGTACAGGTGCCGCTCCCGCATGGCGGCCAGGTCCTCGTCCAGGAACCCGAGCGGGTTGGGGCGGGATGCGCTGCCCATCGTCATTCCTCCGTGCCGCTCACGCGGTCCAGTCCAGGATGACCTTGCCCGAGTCGCCGGAGCGGGCGGTCGCGAAGGCCGCCTCGAACTCCCGGAACGGGAAGCGGTGCGTGATCGCGGGCCGAATGTCCAGTCCGGACTGGAGCATCACCGTCATCTTGTACCAGGTCTCGTACATCTCCCGGCCGTAGATGCCCCGGATGGTCAGAAGCTTGAACACGATCTCGTTGACGTCGATGCTGATGTCCTGGGTGGGAATGCCCAGGATGGCGATCGAGCCGCCGTGGGCCATGTTGTCCATCGCGCTCCGGATGGCCGCGGGGTTGCCGGACATCTCCAGGGCCACGTCGAAGCCCTCGACCATCCCCAGGTCCCGCTGGACGTCGCCGAGGTCCTGCTCCAGCGGGTCCACGGCCACCGTGGCGCCCATGCGCATCGCAAGCTCCCGGCGGACCGGGTTGGGCTCCGACACCACGACGAAGCGGGCGCCGGCGTGGCGGACGACCGCCGTGGCCATGAGCCCGATCGGGCCGGCGCCCGTGATCAGGACGTCCTCGCCCAGCACCGGGAACGCCAGGGCCGTGTGCACGGCGTTGCCGAACGGGTCGAAGATCGAGGCGACCTCCTCGTCGATCCCCGGCCAGTGGCGCCAGATGTTGGCCATGGGCAGCACCACGTACTCGGCGAAGGCACCGTCCCGCCCGACGCCCAGGCCGACGGTGTTGGCGCACAGGTGCCGGCGGCCGGCCAGGCAGTGGCGGCAGCGACCGCACGTCACGTGCCCCTCGCCGCTCACGATGTCGCCCGGCGAGTAGTCCGCGACGTTGGAGCCGACCTCGACGATCTCGCCCACGAACTCGTGGCCGACGATCAGCGGGGGCTTGATCGTCCTGGCGGCCCACGGGTCCCAGGACTCGATGTGGAGGTCCGTCCCGCAGATCCCGGTCCGGCGGACCCGGATGAGGACGTCGTTGATGCCCACCACGGGGTCGGGGACCGTCAGGAGGCTGAGCCCCGGGCCGGGCGCGGTCTTCACGAGCGCGAGCATGGACCCTTCCTCCTTCCCGGCCTCGCCGGCCGTGGCGTGGTCAGATGTCCTGGCGCGTGTCGTCGGTCCAGTCGACGACCGGGTTCTCCACGGCGCCGATGCCCTCGATCTCGCACCGGACGCGATCGCCGGGCTGCAGGAACACGGGCGGGTCGCGGAACACGCCGACGCCCGAGGGCGTGCCGGTGGCGATGAGGTCACCCGGCCGGAGCGTGACCTGTTGCGAGATGAAGCTGACGAGCTGCGGGACGGTGAACAGCATGTCGGCCGTGTTGCCGTCCTGCATCGGGACCGGGATGCCTGCGCTGGGGCCGTCCCCCGGGATCCGCCAGCTGCGGAGCGCCATCCCGGCCGCCGGGTCCGCCTCGTCCGCCGTGACGAACACCGGCCCGACCGGAAGGAAGGTGTCACTGCCCTTGGCCCGCAGCCACTGGCCGTCGCCCTTCTCTCCCTCGCGCAACGCCCCCGGGTTGCCCTGCCAGTCCCGGGCGCTGACGTCGTTGACGACCACGTAGCCGGCGACGCGATCCTGCGCCTCGTCCGGGGTCACGCGTCGGGCTGACCGGCCGATCACCACCCCCAGCTCCACCTCGAGGTCCAGGGCGCGGGTGCCGGGCGGCCGGACGATGGCCTCGCCGTCCCCAACGATCGCGTTCGCGAACTTCGCGAACAGCATCGGACGATCCGGCGTGGCGCGTCCGCCCTCTGCGGCGTGGTCGGCGTAGTTGAGGCCGACGCACACGATCTTCTCGCCGAGGCTCGCCGCGCTGATCGCCGCACTTGGTCGTCGCGCCCCGGGGTCAAGCAGCGGGGCACCGCGCTTGAGCGCGCGCCGCGCGGCGCGGGCGACCTCCTGCAGCCAGCCGTCCTGGAACGAGAGCTGGAAGCCGATGCCCAGGTGGGTGTCCACCGCGGGGTCGAGTCCCCCTCGCTTCTCGAGCTGCGCTCCGGTCAGCAGGCGGCCCAGCACCAGGACGCCAAAACGCTCGTCCCCGTACCGGTCCTCGTAGGCGTACAGCCGCATGGGTCTCCTTTCAGCCGCCGGACGGGCTGGGACTGGCATCCGCCGAGGGGACCGGCGTGGATGTCGGCGTGGGGCACTGCTGCTCGGGCGGAGCGAGCCACGTCCCATCATCGGCGACGCGCTCGGCGTAGCGCAGGAAGAAGTCGTACGCCGCGGCGGCGTCCAGCGTGTCGAGGTACAGGACGCGGTCCCAGACGAGCGCCGCGTACTTCGCCGGCATCTCCTCGAACCGCGCGACGACCGGACCGACCGTTCCGGCAGGGAGGCCGCAGACCGGGCTGTCGGGGAACCCGGCGCTGAAGCCCTTGAGCGCCTCGAGGGATGCCTCGTCGCAGGCACCCTTCTCGCACGAGTAGAGCAGCACGAGCGCGCCATGCTCCAGGTTGTGGACCCAGCCGTCGGGAGCGCTCCGGTCGTCCGGTCCGAAGATCTTGGGCGCCAGCGGCCCGAAGCCTTCGCGGTTGACGTGCTTGCCCGAGGCGGGCGGACAGACGGGGTATGTGATCCGGTCGCCGACCTGGACATGGGCGCTGCCCTGGTCCGGCTGGACCTGGCCCAGCTCGCCCTCGGCGGGCGCCTGGATCGTGTCGATGCTCGAGCACGCGTAGGCGGGCGACGTCGCGGAGGTGAACACGAAGAGACCGATGCCCACGAGGGCGGCAATGACCACGAGCGCCAGCACCGGCGTGCGCAGCCGCTCGAGCGTGGACACCTCGTGATGCCTGCGGCGATCCGTCTGGCGGCGACCGGCGCGTGAGGTGCCGGTTGGGCTGGTGCTGTGATCGCGACGGCTTGGCCGGCTGCTGGGATCGGTCAAAGCGGGGCTCCCTGTTCGAGGCCGCGACCGCGGGACGTCCGATCGCGGGCGGCACGGAGGACCGTGCCGCTTCCCGAAGCGTAGCGCCCCGCGTGGCCATGCGCCCGTGCCCGTGTTGCTGCCGTCGTCGTGCCATCGGCGATGGGCCCGTGGCGGGCACTTCCCCCGGGCGTGGTCGGTCAGGGCTCGTTGAGCCAGTCGCGGACTGCGGGGCGGGTGAGGCCGGAGAAGAGCAGGATCGCGAGCGCCCCCACGATCACTGCGAACAGCGGCTGGGCCGCAAGCAGCGCCAGCGGCACGGCGGGAATCGTCAGGGTGGAGAGGCCGAGCGCCAATCCCCGCGCCGCCTCCTTGCGCTGGAGCACCAGCGTCGTGGTGAAGATCGTGTAGGCGAGCAGGATCATCACGACCAGACCCGGCAGCGAGATGGGAGTGCTGATGGCCTGGTCCACGACCCAGCGCAGCGACAGGCCGATCAGGCCCAGGACGAGGAAGGCGTAGCCGAGGAAGATGCGGATCCCGGGGGGCATCGCGCGAAGCTGGGCGAACACACGCCTGATGATGCCACCGGCGGGCCCGCCGGTGGGGTCGGCTGCGACGCCTGGCGGCCAGGCCCGGGCAGGGTTCCTGCCCTCATCACCCGGCTCGGTCCCGACAGCCGATGCCCGCGCGCCTCCTGGCGTGGTGCAGGGCGGGGCGGCTCTCCTGCACTGCGGCCTGTATCGTTCCCGCTCGCACAGAGGTCCGCCGCATGCCCATCGTCACCCCCGAGTGGGTCAGGGACGCCGTCTTCTACCAGATCTTCCCGGACCGGTTCGCCCGCAGTGGCCGCACGGACATGCCCGGCCCGCTCGAGCCCTGGGATTCGGTGCCCACCAGCCACGGGTTCAAGGGTGGAGACCTGTACGGGATCGCGGACCGGCTGGACTACCTGGCGGACCTCGGGATCACGGCCATCTACCTCAACCCCATCTTCTCGTCGGCCTCCAACCACCGCTATCACACGTACGACTACTTCGAGGTGGACCCGCTCCTGGGCGGTGACGCAGCGTTGCGCGAGCTGCTGGACCGGGCCCACGCGCGCGGCATCCGCGTGATCCTGGACGGCGTCTTCAACCACGCGTCCCGCGGGTTCTGGGCGTTCAACCACGTCCTCGAGTGCGGGATCGGCTCGCCGTACCTGGACTGGTTCCACATCGACCGTGAGGCCCTCGCCGCCGGCCGGCCCCTACGGGCCTACCCGGACGAGTCGTTCCGCCACGCCGCCGACCGCGCCGAGCCGGACGGCCATGTCGGTTCGGAGTCCACCAGCGGCCTGGGCTACAAGGCGTGGTCGGATCTGCCGGCCCTGCCCAAGCTCAACACCGACAACCCGAAGGTCCGCGAGTACCTGATGGCGGTCGCGGAGCACTGGATCAGGTTCGGTGCGGACGGCTGGCGTCTGGACGTCGCCGCCGAGATCGACGACGACGAGTTCTGGCGCGAGTTCCGCCGCCGGGTCAAGGCGGTCAACCCGGACGCGTACATCGTGGCCGAGGTC
The DNA here is from genome assembly GCA_963766735.1 of uncultured Chloroflexia bacterium. Lineage (GTDB taxonomy): Bacteria > Chloroflexota > Limnocylindria > Limnocylindrales > CSP1-4 > CAIXZV01. Next base: position 145,258 of record CAVYBU010000006.1, on the reverse strand, counting down.
TGGGTGGAGGATCACCGCTGGCTCCAGGGCGACCAGTTCGACGCCTACATGAACTACCCGCTCGGGTTCGCGGCACTCTCGTTCGCGGCTGCCGGCCATCGCGACGAGGCCGTCATCGCCCGGCACGGCGACGTACGCGCCGGGGTTCGGCCGGAGGATGGACCCGGCTTTGCCAACCGGCTCCAGCGAGCGCTGACCGCCTACGCCCCCGAGATCAACGCGGTCCAGCTCAACCTGCTCGGCAGCCACGACATGCCTCGCATCCTGTCGATCTGCGATGGCGATCGCAGCGCTGTCCGGCTCGCGACGTTGGTCCAGATGACCGTGGGTGGGGCGCCGTGCATCTACTACGGCGACGAGATCGGCCTGGCCGGCGCCCAGGATCCCTACTGCCGCGGGTCGTTCCCCGCCGACGAGGCCGCCTGGGACCACGACCAGCTGGCCTACGTCCGTGGGCTGACCGCGTTCCGGCACGCGAACGCGGCGCTGCGCCGGGGCGACTTCGCCATCGCCGGTGCCGCCGGCATGACCGTGGCCTACGTCCGCTCGGACGCGGACGCGACGTTCGTGGTGTGCCTCAACGCCGGGGAGGACGAGGCCTCTCTCGAGGTCTCGCTGCCCGGCCTGGATGGCGGCATGCTGGTGCCCGAGGTGCCCCGTGGCTGGGCGTGGCCGGCCGGTGATCCGGTGGCCGTGACCGAGGGGCGGGCGTTGGTGGCGGTCCCAGCCCGGGGCGCCCGCCTGCTGCGCGCCCGCTGACCCGGCTCCCGTCCGACTTGGGTGAGTCCGGCGCCAACCGACGACGTATGCTCGTGGGGACGTGTCAGACCTACCGTTCCAGCTTGCGGCTCCGCAGGCCGAACGTCTCAGGGCGGCCGCCGACGTGGAGGGCAAGATCATCCGGGCCCTCGAGGCGCTCGGCCCGCTCGCGGGACGCGACCTGGCCCTGATCGACGTGCCCGCCGGCCCCCTCCTCGATCGGCTTGCCGCGGCGGGCATCACCGGGCTCGCCCTCCCCCTTGCGGATCCCTTCCGGCTGGACGTGCCCGATGCCAGCCTGGACGCGGTGGTCAGCCTCTGGTCCGGGTTCCGCGGCGTTGACGGGGCGGAGCTGGCCGAGGTCGACCGGGCGCTGCGCCCGGGCGGGCGCCTGCTGGTCGTCCACGACTACGGGCGCGACGACGTCTCCGCCCTGCGCGACGCCGACGCGCCCGAGTACGCCTCGTGGGGCCGGCGTGACGGCCCGTTCCTGGCGGGTGGCGGGTTCAAGATCCGCGTGCTGCACTGCTTCTGGACGTTCGCCACGGTCGAGGAGGCGCAGGACCTTCTGGCGGATGCCTTCGGGGAGCGGGGAGTCGCGGCCGGCGCTGCGCTCAAGCGGCCGCGACTCGCCTGGAACGTTGCGGTCTATCACCGCTGGCGGGGTGGCGAGGCACCGGCCGGAGTGGTCGAGTAGGCCACGGCCAGCCCCGCCCTGCTACGCTCGCCGCGATGAGCCGCCACCAGTACGACGCCCGCTCGCACGCCGTGCCGCGGGATCCGTCGGGCCGCCGTCGTGCAGGGCACCATGTCGGGCCGATCCGGATCACACCCGTTCGGGTGATGCTGCTCGTCGCGCTTGCAGGGGGTCTTGGGTTCCTCGCCTGGTCGGTGCTGGTCCGAGACCATCTCCAGGTGCCGCTGATGGCGACCGGCTTCGCGACCTGCGGGCTCGTCTTCGCCGCAACTGCGGTCCTGTCGGTCGCGGCGGTCGCGCGGGCCGGCCGCGAGGGCAGGGATGGGGCCGCGGTGCTGACGGCCCTGCTGGGAGGGCTGTTTGCCATCGCAGCCCTGATGTCCCTGGCCGCCGCGTGGATCGCGAGCCTCATCTGGCGAGGCACGCCCGGCGCCTGAGGCGGTCTTGACGGACGGATGCCTGGATGCGCCGGCCCGGCAGGGTGACGCGCCGGCCGGGGCCGAGAACCCCCTCTGGTACACTCGGCCGGCCCCACGCGGGCACGGGCCCCCATCGTCTAGAGGCCTAGGACGCCACCCTTTCAAGGTGGAGATCAGGGGTTCGAATCCCCTTGGGGGTACCACCTCCCGCACCGCTTGAGGACGCACTCGGTGACTCGACGCCGGTTGCGCCGACTCGGCATCCTTGTCTCATGACCCGTGCCCTTGCCGTCGTGCCGCTCGACGCGTCCCATGCCGCGGCTGCCGCGGCCCTCGTCACGGTCGGCGTGCGCCGCATGCGCCTGGCCGTCCCCGTCCTGCCGGCCGCGTGGTCCGATACGGCCGTCGTGGAACGGCTGACCCGCGCCCTCGCGGAGCGTGGCAACGGCGCCGCACTGCTCGCCGGGGGTGAGCTCGTGGGCTTCCAGGCGGCCACGCTGCTCGATGGGCACGGCAGCCGCTGGGCCTACACGCCGGACATCGGGCACGCGACGGCCGGCATGGCGGCGGGCGGATCGCTGGACGTCGAGCGCGTCGTGGAACGTCTCTACGCTTCCTTGGCCGACGGCTGGGTCCGCGCGGCGTGCGTGGAGCACGTGGTCACCGTCCTCGCCGACGACGCGCCCGCACTGGCAGCATTCGGCCGGCTGGGGTTCGCTCCCCACGTCGTGGACCTGGTCCGCGACGTGTCGCCCCTGGCCGGGGCGGACGTCCCGTTGGGCGTCACCATCCGGCGCGTATCCCCGGCCGATGCGGCCGCTGTCCTCGAGCTCCACGCGGGGCTTGTCCGGCACCTGCGGGCCTCGCCCGTGTTCCTGCGCACCCCGAGTGCCCCGGTCCTGGAGATCCAGCGTCGCCGGCTGGAGGATCCTGCGAGCGCCACGTTCGTCGCGTTCGCGGACGACCAGCCCATCGCCTACCTGCGCATCGGCCCCTCCGCCGACGACGTGGCGACCATCGTCCGTGACCCGGGAACGGCCAGCATCACCGCGGCCTACACGATCCCGACCACCCGTGGCCGGGGCGTCGCCAGCGCGCTCCTGGGCGCGGCGGTCGCGTGGGCGCGCGACGGCGGGTACGTGCGCTGCGCGGCTGACCACGAGGCCGCGAACGGCGAGGCCGGCCGCTTCTGGGCCCGCCACCTGGCACCCGTCGCGATCTCCCTGGCCCGCCGTCTGCCGCCCAGGACCGTGCCCGACGTGATGCCCTGAGCATCGTCCCTCCTGCTATTCTCGGAGGCGATGGAGATCATGGGTGTGACGATCCGTACGATCGTCAACGACAACCTCGCGATCCGGTGTGACGGCTGCCGGGAGACCATCCCGGGGACGCCGTGGCGCGTGAGCCTCCTGGACATCGTCGCTCCCGAGGTGGCGGTTGGCTGGGCGGAGTCCACGCCGCTCAACCCAGGCCCGCACCAGTTCCACTCGGACCCAGCGTGCGTTCGCCGCTGGATGGCCGAGCGCGGTCACCTGTTCTGCCGTCGCGGCGAGGTACGCGAGATCATGCGCCCCGTCCCGTTGCCGGGCGAACCGCCCGCCTGGGGGCTGTGTGATGGGCTCCACCGGGACGATCACGAGTTCGTGCCCGCCTGACGTTCGCCCGTGCCCGCCTGACGGGCGCCGGCCGGTCGTCGACCCGACCCCGGCTCCAGTTGGCCTCGTTTGACGCCCGGTCCGACCGCTCCTACACTCGCCCGGTCCGGTCGGCCAACCATACCCAGATTTACTCAGGTTCTGTGCTCGCGTGACCATGGCCCCGGAGCCCCATCCGGAGATCCCGTGTCCGACGACCGCCCGCTGCCCGACGACCGCCCGCTGCCCGATCGCCTCGCACTGGGTGCGGCGAGCCGCCTGCTGGGGGTGGACCCCGACACCCTGCGCCGCTGGGCGGACGAGGGTCGCGTGCCCGCGTTCACCACGCCCGGCGGCCATCGTCGCTTCGATCGACGGGCGCTCGAGCGCCTGATCGCATCCAGGCGGACCGGCCCCGCCAACGGCCTCGCCGGGCTGGGCGCCAGCCAGGACCGCCTGAGCGCAGCGTACCGCCGTCGCTACGGCGAGTCCCACGGGAGCGGTCTGGACCCGCGTGCCTATGTCCCTGCCGCCGAGCGGGAGTCGTTTCGCGAGACGGGCCGCCGCCTGGTCGATGCCCTGGTTCGCCACCTGGACGAGACCGGGCCTGCCCGCGCGATGGCGGAGCGCGACGCCGTCGACCTCGCCACCCACCTGGGAGAGCGGCTCGCGCTCAACGGGGTGCCGCTCGCGGATGGGGTCGCGATGTTCGTGTCCGCTCGACGGCCGTTCCTCGCGGAGATGAGCATGGTCACCCGGCGCAGGGGCGTTGACGCGGTCCGGATCGGGGACCTGTACGACGTGTCCACCGGCCTTCTGGATCGGCTCCTGCTGGCGTTCGTGGCGGGCCACGAGGCTGCTGCCGGGGAGCTGTCTGTCGTCCAGCCCGAGCCCGAAGCGCCCCCGGCCGAAACCTGACCCCCGCGTCGCCCGTGTCCGTCCTCCTGCCCACCGTCACCTCGCTGCTGGCCCTCCTGTTCGCCGTGCTGCTGCTGGACCAGTGGCGGGACCGGCGGCACGGCTTCCAGCTGGTGTGGGCGTTCGGGATGCTGTGCTACGCCGTTGGTTCGGGTTCGGAGGCCCTGGCCGCCGCCTCCGGCTGGAGCGAGACCCTGTACCGGGCCTGGTACCTGGCGGGGGCCGTGCTGACGGCCGCCTGGCTGGGCCTGGGGACGGCGTTCCTGCTGGGCCGGACCCGCTTCGGCTACACGTACGCGGTCCTGCTCCTGCTGTCGGGCATCGTGGCGCTGATGATCCGCAACAGCCCCGCCTACGCGGGCGCGGGGCCGCTGCCGCTCCTCTACCTCATCGGCACGGTCATCCTGGCCCTGGCGATCGGGATGGAGACCTACTTTGGCAACGAGCGGTGGCCGCGCTTTGCCGCGGGCGCGATCATCGCCGTGACCGTGCTGGCGACGGTTCTGACCGTCGTGATGCCCCCGCTATCCGCGCCCGGCTACGCGCTGGACCCCGCAACAGGCCAGCCCGTGGGTGACGCGATGCCGGGCTATCTCCGGCTGCTCACCCCCGTGATGAACATCCCGGGGGCCCTGTCGCTGCTGCTGGGCGCGGTGTTCTCCACGTACACGTTCATGCCCAAGAAGCGCGTTCTGCCGTACTCGCTGGACCCCAACCAGCCCGGCGACCAGTTCCTGTTCAACCTGTGCATCGCTCCGGTGGCGATCGCGGTCAACCTCGTGGCCTCGCTGCCGGCCGCGGGCCGGGACCTTGTCGCCGGCAGGCTGCACTCGCGGGTGCCCGCCACGATCCTGATTGCCCTCGGCGCGTTCTTTCCCACCATCGCCGACTCGCTCAATCGCGCCGGCTCCACGGAGCTGTTCGGGATCGGCAAGCTGCTGGGCGTCGTCTTCCTCCTGGCCGGGTTCCTCGTCTCGTCGGAGGTCTTCCGCGAGTTCCGGATACCGTTCACCTCCGTCCGCCTGGCCACGGCTCGACGGGAGCGCGCGGGGCCTCCCTGACCACCGGGCTATGCTGACGACGATGAATGATGCCCCGGCCACGACCGGACACGGTCCCTGGACAGCGGTCGGTCCCCGCGATGCGCCCGCGATCGTGTTCCTGCACGGGACGCGACTGTCGCGCAGCCAGTGGCGCCCGCAGCTGCGACGCCTCTCCGCGCGGTACCGGTGCGTTGCGGTGGACCTGCCCGGACATGGCGAGCGTGGTGGCGAACCGTGGTCGATCGAGGCCGCGCGGGCAGGCGTGATCGCCGCCATCGAAGCCGAGGTGCCGTCCGGACGGGCGGTCCTCGTGGGGCTCTCCCTGGGCGGGTTCGTCGCCATCGAGGTGGCGGATGCGGCTCCGGACCGCGTCGCGGGCCTGGTGCTCGCGGGATGCTCTGGCGAGGCCCTCGGATTCATGGCGCTCCCGTTCCGCGCCTTTGCCCGGGCCCTGGAGCACCTGCCGCAGCGCGTCCTCCAGCTGCTCAATGTCGGGTTCTTCCGGCTCCGGTACCGCCGATCGATCGCCGAGCCGATCATCGCCGGCGGCTTCTGGCCCGCAGGTGGCGCGCGCGCGGTCCGGTCCCTGGTGGGCCGCCGGGTCCTGGAGCGGCTCGGCCGGTTGTGGACGCCCGTCCTGATCATCAACGGGGCGCTGGACCCGGTGTTCGCGCCCGGTGGCGACCTGTGGGCTGCGTCCTGTCGGCAGGGCCGCCGGGTCGTCATCCCGTGGGCCATGCACCTCTCCAGCCTCGATCAGCCGCGGATCTTCTCCGGGCATGTCGCACGCTTCGTGGACGGGGTTGCCGGTCGCTCCTGACCAGCGGCGCCCCGGCCCGCAGCCACCACATCCCGGGCGGCCCACGATGGTTGCGAGAAGGTGACGGGTATACTGGGCTGGCTCCTTCCCCCCGTCCGAGAGGTTCGATGCGCGTCCGAAAAGCTGTCTTCCCTGCCGCCGGCTGGGGTACCCGCTTCCTGCCGGCCACGAAGGCCCAGCCGAAGGAGATGCTCCCCCTCGTCGACAAACCCGTCATCCAGTACGCCGTCGAGGAGGCGGTCGCCGCCGGCATCGAGCAGGTCATCATCGTCACCTCCTCGCAGAAGCGGGCGATCGAGGACCACTTCGATCTCAACTTCGAGCTGGAGCACCTGCTCGAGGAGAAGGGCGAGATCGAGAAGCTGCGCCAGGTCCGGCACATCAGCGACCTCGCGCAGATCGCCTACATCCGCCAGAAGGAGCAGCTGGGCCTCGGGCACGCTGTCCTGATGGCGAAGGACCTGATCGGAAACGAGCCGTTCGCAGTGATCCTGCCGGACGACGTGGTGGTCTCGGACCGTCCGTGCATCGGCCAGCTGATCCACGCCTACCACCAGCATCACGGCTCCGTGGTCGCGGTCATGGAGGTCCCGCACGAAGACACGCCCCGCTACGGCGTCATCGGCGGCGAGCGTGTCACCGATGGGCCGGACCGCGATCGGACGTACCGCATCACGGAGGTGGTGGAGAAGCCGAGCCCGGAGGAGGCCCCATCCAACCTGGCCGTCATCGGGCGGTACGTCCTGACGCCGAAGATCTTCGAGAAGCTGGAGCAGACGCAGCGCGGGTCCGGGGGCGAGATCCAGCTCACCGACGCGATCCACGCGCTGATGGACGAGCAGAGCGTGTTCGGCTACGCGTTCGAGGGGGTCCGCTACGACGCCGGCACCACGATGGGCTGGCTCCAGGCGTCGGTGGAGATGGCGCTCGCCCGCCCCGAGTTCGGCGGCGCCTTCCGCGACTACCTGCACACGTTGGACATCTGACCGGCGGCCAGACCGCCCGCGCGCTCGGCGGCCAGACCGCCCGCGCGCTAGGATGCGTCCGCTGCGACGGACCATCGCAACCGAAGAGGGAGACGAGCACACTGTGACGGAGATCGGGAGCACGCTCGGCGGTCGTTACCGCCTCCTGGAGCTCCTCGGACAGGGCGGCATGGCCACCATCTACCGGGCGCGCGACGCGCAGCTCGAGCGGGATGTTGCCGTGAAGCTCCTCCGCCCGGAGTTCGGCAAGGACCCGGACTTCCTCGCCCGGTTCCGGGACGAGGCGCGTGCCGCCGCGTCGCTCAACCACCCGAACATCGTGGCCGTCTTCGACTTTGGCGAGGACGCATCCGGCCCGTACATCGTCATGGAGCTGGTGGACGGCCAGGATCTTGGCGCCATCCTCCGGGAGAACGGTCCCCTGGCCCCCCGGCAGGCCGCGCGGGTTTCCGTGGAGGTCGCGAAGGCGCTGCACGCCGCGCATGTCCGCGGGATCGTCCACCGGGACGTCAAGCCGTCCAACGTCCTCGTCGGTCGCGACGGCCGCGTGAAGGTTGCCGACTTCGGCATCGCGCGTGCCCTCGCCGAGTCCCAGCTGACGATGCCGGGCGTCACGATGGGATCCGTCCACTACTTCAGCCCGGAGCAGGCCCGCGGCGAGCCGGCGACGGTCGCCTCCGACATCTACGCCCTGGGCATCGTCCTGTTCGAGACGCTGACCGGACAGCGCCCGTTCTCAGGCGATGGTGCCGCCGCGGTTGCCCTTGCCCGGCTCACGACCACGCCGCCGCGCCCCTCGTCCCTGCGTGCCGGCGTGCCGGCACAGCTGGACACCGTCGTCCAGCGCGCGATGGCCCTGGATCCGGCCGCCCGCTATGCGACTGCCGCCGCCATGGCCAGCGCCCTGGAGGGGTATCTCGCGGATCCCAGCAGTGCCACCGCCGCCGGAGCGTCCGCCGCGGGCGCGGCTGCCGCCACCGCGGCTGCCGCGACCGTCGCGTCCGCCCAGGCTCGTCCGAACCCCGTGCCCTACCCGCCCGACGCGTACGCCCGCTCGGCGTCGTCCACTCCTTCCGTGTCCACGACGGGTGCGCCGCCTCCCCCGCCCATCTCCGACGATGAGCCGACGGGTGGGTCCCCGTGGGCCTGGGTCGCAGGACTGCTGGGCGTCGGCATCCTGATCGTCGTTGGCTTCCTCCTGTTCCAGACACTGACCGGCGGTCGGGACGAGCCGTCGCCCAGCGCGGCCGCCGAAGTGACGGTCCCCAGCTTCGTGGACATGCTGTATGCCGATGCCGACGTTGCCGCCAAGGAGCTCGGGCTGGTCGTCGTCATCGATGGCACCGAGGAGCGGGCGGACGTCGAACCGGAGACGGTCCTCAAGCAGACTCCCGTCGAAGGTGCCCTCGTGGCCGAGGGTGCCGAGATCAAGCTGATCCTCGCGCGGGGAAAGGTCGCGGTCGCCGTTCCGGACCTCAGCGGCCTGACCGAGGCCGAGGCGCTGCAGCTGATCGTCAGCGAGGGCCTCGTCGTGGGATCGCGCTCAGAGGCCTTCGACCCGCAGGTCCCGCTCGGGTCCGTCATCGACCAGTCACCCGGACCCGGCCAGCTGATGGCGCCCGAGTCGCCGGTGGCCTACGTCGTCTCGATGGGGCCTGAGCCCACCCCGAGCCCGACGCCCACACCCACCCCGAGCCCGACACCGAGCCCCACTCCGCCGCCGACCCCGCCGCCCACACCGACGCCGACGCCGGCGCCGGCCAACGTGGGCAACTACAAGTGCATGAAGCTCGACAAGGCCACGACGACGATCGACGACGACGGGTTCAGCCTCGGGACGCTCAATCCCGACCCGGTTCCGGCGGATTGGATCGTGACGAGCCAGTCGCCCGCGGCGGGCACCAAGAACCCGGCCGGCACGCCGATCAAGCTCGACTTTGAGGACCCGGCGGTCGTGGGGACCTGCACCCCCTGACGGAAGCACCCGCCGCCAACACTGAGCCTAGGGCTCGAAGTCGCCCCAGAGCGACCAGTAGCCGGGGATCCGCCGCGGCCTGACCGCCGGAACGGGCGTTTCATCCTCGAACGTGGCCTGGACCGGGAACCCAGCGAACTGCCTGTCCGCGGCCGGTTCGCCCGTGACAACCGGAACGAACGTTCGAACCGGTCGGTCGGCGGGGAACGAGGCCGCGGCCATCACCGGGATCATCTCGGGGCTTCCGGGCCTCGGGGCGACGGGCCCGAGCGAGCCGGTGGTGGTGGCCGCCTCCCAGCAGGCTCGCATCTCGGAGCCCCGCAGCGCCAGGCGGCGTGGGTCGAGCCCGCAGACGCCCAGCCCACCCGCGACGCCGCGGCGGAAGTGGCGGCACGCGGCGCACGACGTGGTCGAACGCCGGCAGACCCAGCAGCGCGAGCTCTCGACCTGCGGGGTCCCGCAGTGGGGACAGCGCCAGAGCGGCATGCGGGGATCGTAGCTGCGCCCTCGCCCTTTGTCGAGGCGTTTCTGCCCCGGATCGAACGCCTATTCGACGGTGAGCACCTGGCGGTCGGTGATCGTCCCGTAACCCTTCGTGGTCACCTGCACGACAGCGAGGCCGCTGCCCTTGGCCACGCCCTTCGGGAGGTTCGTCGTGAACGTCGCGATCCCGGAACCGTTCGTGCGGAGCTGGCCCGAGACGATCGGCTCGAGGCCGGGCACGGTCACCGCGAACAGCGCCGTGGCTCCGGAGAGGCGGCGACCACCCGGGTCGGTGACCGTGACGGTGAAGGTCACTCGCGTGGGCAGCTTCGAGGCCTTGAAGCGGTAGGCGCTGCCCGTGAGATCCGCGCGGAGCTCGCCGGATCCGTGGCGCACGTCCAGCGTGCCGGTGTTCTCGTTGCCAGCAGGGTCGGTGATGGTGATGGTGATGGTGTTGAGACCGTCGCCCAGCGCGATGCTGGTCTCCCACAGACCGTCCTCGTCGGCCGCGACCGTGGTCGTGGCCCCGTTGACGCTGTTGTTGAGGCGGACCGTGCTGAGGGCCTGGGTCTTGCCCTTCACGGCCGTCTTGGTCTTCTTGATGGAGGCGCCGCTCTTGGGCGATGTCACGGAGACCTTGGGCTTGACGTTGTCGCGAACCCAGGAGACGACCGCCGACAGCTCGCTCTCGCCGCCCGGCCCCACGATGGACGCCTGCAGGTCGTTGGGCCCCTTGGCGAGCGTGACATGCGGGATGACCAGGACGGACGTGGCTCCGACGGGCTCCTGGGCAAGGATCGTCGGAGCCGTGTCGGGCACGGTCACGTACAGCCGCACGGTGTAGCCCGTCCTGCCCGCGACGGCGGCCGGGACCGTCACGGTCACGTCGATGGTCTCCGCGTTCGTGTACGGCTGCTCGGGCATGGTGATGGCGGGGGCGTCGCTCGTCATCGGGGCCGCGGTCGGCGGTGCGCTGCCGACGGCCGCACCCACGGTCTCGACGAAGCCGCCGAACCCGCTCGCGACGGAGGCAAGGAACGGGCCCACGCCGCCACTCCCGGCCCACACGATGAACCCGCCCATGACCACGATCGAGGCAACGAGGAAGGCCTTGGCCACGATCGGCAGCCCACGGCGGCGCTCGAGGCGCCGGTATCGCCCAAGGCGGGTCGGCGACGGACCGACAGGGCGAACCTTCACGCGTCGCGGACGGCCGTTGGACGAGGGACGGGGGCGGACCTGCGGCGGTCGGCCACCCTGGCGGGGATCCATCGGGCGGGATTGTCGCATGAAGCGACGGAGCCGACCCGCCGGATTGTGGGCGGCGCCGCCCGGTGCGGTTGTGGGACCCGGTGGTACGCTGCGTCCACGTGGCCCCGTCGTCCCCGAGGGTCACGGAGAGAGGGATGGAGTGGAGCCCCGAGACCGCAGGCCGGTGCGCCCGAGCCCGGGAGACCGCAGCGCCTGGAGCCACGGACCGATCGCCCGCGTGCAGACGCGCCATGCGGCACCGGTCGAGGAAGCGGCGCCTCCCGAGCCGGTTGCCCCGCGCATGCCGCCGGCCCGCCGGCCACCGGACCCCGGGTATCCGATGCGTGGCGCCGCGCCCGCCCGCCCGTACTCCCCGCCGATCCGCGGCGGGTTCGGCCTCCCCAGCCTCCGGCGCAACGTCTGCCCGCACTTCTACATGACCGGGTCCCGTGGCGCGATCCCCATTCAGGCCCCGCACCTGCTCAAGGGGCTGCTTCGCCAGCCGAACAACGTCTCTCGCTGCCAGTTGCGCGGCGGGGTCCATCTCGAAGACGGCTTCGTCAACGACGTGTGCCTCACGCCCCGCTTCAACCAGTGCGTCTTCTACGAGGACGAGCTGACCCGCGAGTGAACGTGCCCCGCCGCGAGCCGCCGCCCTCCGCTGCGAGCGGCGACCTCACCTACGCGGAAGCCCTCGCGGCGATCGAGGCCCGTGGGCGGTTCGGCATTCGCCTGGGGCTTGGCCGGACGAACGCGCTCCTGCGTGCCATGGGTGATCCCCAGCTGGCCGTGCGTGGCGCGCTGGTCGCCGGGACCAACGGCAAGGGGAGCGTTATCGCGCTGGCCGGATCGGCACTCCGAGCTGCCGGGTACCGCGTCGGCGAAACCCCCAAGCCTCACCTTGTCACGTACCGGGAGCGCATCGTCGTCGATGGGCAGCCGATCGCGGCCGAGGACTTCAGCCGCCTCGTGACGGAGGCCCTGCCCCTGGCCGACCGTGTGGCGCGCCGCCTGGGCCAGCCGACCGAGTTCGAGCTGCTGACCGCGATCATGTTTCGCCGCTTCGCGGAGGTGCGACCGGACGTCGCGCTCGTCGAGGTCGGTCTCGGCGGACGCCTCGACGCCACCCACGCGTGGGACGGCGGCGTGGCCGTGATCACCAACGTCGGCCTGGACCACACGGACCGGCTGGGCGCCACGGTCCCGGCGATCGCCCGGGAGAAGGCCGCCATCGTGATGCGCGGCGACCGTGCCGTGACAGGCACCTCCGGCGAGGCGCTCGCGATCGTACGCCGCCGCTGCACCCGGCTTGGCGTCCCGCTGGCCGTTGCCCCGCCGCCGCCCGTGCTTGGGTGGACGCGCGACGCGCTCACGGTGGACCTGCCGCGGCTGGGTGCCACCGCGGTGGGGCTCCGGGGCCGCCACCAGGCCGCCAACGTCGCGATTGCGGACGCGCTGCTCGACGCGCTCGAGGCCGCCGGGATGGTGACGGTGCCGGATGCGGCGCGACGGGAGGGCTATGCGACCGCATCCTGGCCAGGTCGGCTGGAGTTGCTCGAGGCTCCCGTGCCGGGGCGCGGCCGACGGGAGGTCCTCCTCGATGGCGCACACAATCCGGACGGGGCCGCCGCCCTCGCGACGGCCCTGGACGACCTGCGCCCCCACCTCGCCGGGGGCGACGTCACCCCGCCGGTTCCCCTCACGCTCGTCTGGGCGGCGATGGTGGACAAGGACGTCCCCGGCACCGTCGCCGCCGCCGCCCGATCGGACGCCCTTGCCGGTGCGACTGTCGTCTGCACCGCTGTGGACCTGCCACGGGCGATGGCACCCGCGGATCTTGCCGCCGCGTGGCGTGCAGCGTTGCCCGGCGGCACGGTGTTGACCGCACCGGACCCGGGTGCCGCGCTGGATCGCGCCCTCGCCCGGGCGGAGGGACCGGTGGTCGTGGCGGGCTCGCTGTACCTGGTTGGTGCCGTGCGAACCCGACTCGTGGATGATCCGGGGCTCCGGGACCCGGTGCCCGCATGAGCGATCGACGGCTCCCCGGGGAGGGTGGCGTCATCCACGAGCGGCCCGAGGAGGGCGGTGGTGCGGCCACTCCCTCGTACGGGTTGCCGGAAGGCGCCGGTCCCGGTCTGCCGGGGTCGCCACAGCCGCTGGCGATCGGGCCTGCCACCTTCGCCTGGGGTGATCGGACGTTCGTGATGGGCGTCCTCAACGTCACGCCGGACTCGTTCTCCGGCGACGGGCTGCTCGCCGCTGGTGACCCGGTCGCAGCGGCGGTTGACCAGGCCCGACGGATGGCCGATGAGGGAGCCGACCTGCTCGACATCGGAGGCGCGTCCAGCCGGCCTGGCCACGCTCCAATCGATGTGGAGGCGGAGTCGGGGCGTGTCGTGCCCGTGATCCGGGCGGTCGCCGCCGCGCTCCCCGGGATGCCGCTCTCCGTCGACACCACCAGCCCGACCGTGGCAGCCGCCGCCCTGGACGCCGGAGCGCACCTGCTCAACGACATCTGGGGCGTGGCCGACGACCCGGGGATGGTCCGCCTGGCCGCCGAGAGGGCGGTCCCGATCGTGCTCATGCACAACCGGGCGGAGGCCCGCTATCGCAACCTGGTGTCGGAGGTCGTGGCGGACCTGCAACGGGCGCTGGAGCGGGCCCTGGATGCCGGGGTGGCCTGGGACCAGCTCATCCTGGATCCAGGTTTCGGCTTCGGCAAGACCCCGGACCACAACCTCGCGCTGCTCCGGGATCTGGGTTCGCTACGGGTGCTGGGCCGCCCGGTCCTGCTGGGAACCTCGCGCAAGTCCACTCTCGGCAAGGTGCTGGACCTGCCCCCGACAGAGCGCGTGGAGGCCACCGCTGCAACCACGGCGCTGGGCATCGCGGCGGGTGTCGACGTGGTCCGGGTCCACGACGTGCGCGAGAACGTCCGCACGGCGAGGATCGCGGATGCGATCCTTCGGGGGTGGCGGCCTGCCGGGTGGCCAGATGGGACGGGCACGTGAGCGACAGGATCTATCTCGAGGCGATGGTCCTCCGGGGCACGCACGGCGTGTTCCCCGAGGAGCAGGCCAGTCCGCAGCCCTTCGAGGTTGACGTGGACCTGGCGCTGAACCTGCAGCCCGCCGGTCTGAGCGACGATCTCGCGCAGACGATCGACTACGCGGCCGTGTACGACGCCTGCCGCCAGATCGTGGAGTCGACCCGCTTCAACCTGATCGAGGCGCTGGCGGAGGCGATCGCCCATGAGCTCCTGGCCAACTACCCGGCCGACGAGGTGACCGTGCGCATCCGCAAGCCCGCCGTGACACTCTCGGGGCCGTTCCGGAGCGCGGGCGTGGAGATCCACCGCCGCCGAACGAGCTGACCCTGGCAGGTTCTTCGAAGGACGCGGACCCGGCTAGAGGTTGGCCGGGCGGGTTCCGAGCGTGACGTTGACCTTCATCGGGGCGCCGGCACGCAGGATGTCCAGCTCGACCGTCTCGCTCGGCGAGAACTGGGTCAGCAGGACATTGAGCGGGTGCTCCGGGTCGATCCCGATCCCGTTGATGGCCACGATGATGTCGCCGTCCTCGATGCCCGCCTGTGCCGCCGGGCTGCCGTCCACCACCGCGGGATCCGAACCGCCGCTGGTGGTGACCAGCGCGCCCGCCTCCACGCTCAGGCCAAGGTCCTCCTTGACCTGGAGGTCGATGGGCTGGAACCGGATGCCGATCCAGGGCCGGGACAGCGCCTCGCCGCGGACCGCCTGCTCCATGATCGGCCGGGCGATGTCGATCGGGATGGCGAAGCCGATGCCGCTCGAGTCGGTTGCGACGGCCGTGTTGACTCCGACCACGGCGCCGGAGCCGTCCACCAGCGGGCCACCCGAGTTGCCGGGGTTGATGGCCGCGTCGGTCTGGATCAGGTTGGAGATCTGGGTCTTCCCGTCCTCCACCCGGATATCACGGCCCTTGCCCGAGACGATCCCGCTCGTGACCGAGAAGGAGTACAGGCCGAGAGGGCTGCCGATCGCGACGACGAGCTGGCCGATCTTGAGGCCGTCGGACCGGCCGACCGGGGCCGTGGGCAGACCGGTGGCGTCCACCTTGACGATCGCGAGATCGGTCAGGGTGTCGATGCCGTAGACCGTGCCGTCGAAACGACGGCCATCCTTGAGCTCCACCACAAGGGTGTCGGCGCCCGTGATGACGTGACGGTTGGTGAGGATCCAGCCCGATGCGTCGTAGATGAAGCCGGACCCGATGCCCTCGGTGGGCACGGACCCGAACGGATCGGTGGACTGGCCCGCAACGTTGATCTTGACCACGGCCGGGCCGACCTTCGCCGCTGCGTCGATGACGGCGGACGACTCGTCGATCGTGACCGGCTGCTGGCTGGCGGTCTGCTGGACAGTTCCCGCATTCGTGACGACCACCGGATGGTCCAGTGCTCCGGCGCGGTCCAGGATCAGGACCGTGCCGCCGGATGCCAGCACTGCGGACAGCACGGAGGCCACCACGATGCTGCCGATGCCCGCACCACCGCGGCGGTGAGCCGGTCCGGTGGGGGCGGGCGCAGGCGTGCCGTACGACGGCGGCGGGGCGAACGGGCCCGGGACGGGCTCCGCCGGCCTTGCCCAGGGGGAGGTGTCCTGGCCGCCGGGGACGTGATCCGACGCGAAGGCGGTGCCCGAGGCGGGGACGGGCTCGGCCGGGGCCGGCTCATACCAGTGGTCACCCGCCGACCCCGGGGCCGCGCCCCCCGCCGCGCCGGTCGAGGGGGACGCCCAGGCCCAGCGGTCGTCGGGCCGCGGATCGGGTGCAGGCGCGTAGCGCTCAACCTCGATGGGCTGCGTGTCTTCGAGGGCGCCGGCGTCGCCGGCGCCCTCCCGGGGGGTCGGGTCCTGGTCGTCGTTCATGTGGAGGATGGGCTTCCATGCGTGACGGGGGGCTGATCGGGGTCGGGTCGGCCTGGGGACGGGGTCAAGGGTGCCGGAGCGGGGTTCAGCACCGGGGCGTCAGTTGGTGAAGAATTGTCCACCTTCCGCGCCGGTTCGGCTCCGGCGAGTTCCGGACCGTCGGTCTCGCGCGGGTCGAGGGTCTGGCGCGGGTCGCGCGGCAGCGCCACCGTGAACCGGGTGCCCGACCCGACGCGACTCTCCACCTCGATCGTCCCGTGGTGCATGTCCACGATGGACTTGACGATGGCCAGGCCGAGGCCGGAGCCCGTGCTCCGTGCCTCGTTCGCTTCCGCGCCACGGTAGAAGCGATCGAAGATCTGGGGAAGCTCGCCCGGACTGATGCCGACCCCCGTGTCGGCAACCTCGATCCGCGCCCCGCCTTCGCCGTCGAGGCGCGCCGACACCCGCACCTCGCCGCCTCGCCTGGTGAACTTGAGGGCGTTGCCGACGAGGTTGGTGACCACCTGGCCGATCCTGGGCGCATCGTGGTGGATCCGGAGGGGGTGATCGGGGAGGGTCGAGGTCAGGGCGATTCCCTTGCGCTCGGCTGCTGCCAGCTGCTGCTCGACCGCGGACTCGATCGTCCCGCGCACGTCGTCCGGCCGCAGGTCGAGCAACACCAGCCCCGAGTCGAGCTTGGACAGCTCCAGGAGGTTCTGGGCCATCCAGTCGAGCCGGTCCAACTGGACGGCCGAGGAGTCGAGGAACTCCGTCCGCGCCGCCGGATCCGTTCCCGCCGGGCCCTGGAGCAGCTCGACAAACGTGCGCATCGCGGCGATTGGCGTGCGCAGCTCGTGGCTGACATCCGCCAGGAAGTCCCGGCCCCGGTCCCGGTCCCGACGGATGATGGACACGCTCTCCTCGAGCTGGTCGGCCATCATGTTGAACTGCGTCGACAGGGCGCGCAGCTCGAGCGTCCCGGAGGAGAGCTCGTCGGTGGCGACGCGTGACGTGAAGTCGCCCTCGGCGAGCCGTCGGGAGGCCTCGGTGAGGCGCGTGATCGGCGTGGTGAAGCGGTGGGCGATGAACGCGGCCACCAGCACGGCGATCATGAACGCGACCGATGCCATGACCAACAGCAGGCCGGTGACGGCCGCCAGCGTCGTGGCGCGGCTGGTATAGGGGTTGGAGAGCGTCACGCTCATGCCCCAGTCCTGCACCGCGTTTGTATGGGCAACGTCGGAGCGAGCCGGGGCGATCGCCGGATCTCGCACCTGGCCTCTCGCGGGCTCCGTGTCCAGCGGCATGTCGAAGCCCAGGTTGGCTTCGGGATTGGGCACGAGGATCCCGTCCGTGTCCGGTTGGGCGAGCCCGAACCGCAGCTGGACGTCGGCGTGGGCGATGTTCTGGGCGGCGAGCGCCAGGAGGTCGCCTCCGATCAGCGCCGCCTCGACGGCGGGGTTCAGCTGGAGTGTGCCGTCCACGACCGCTACCACGCCATTGGTACCGACCGACTCCGAGATGAACCGGTCGAGGATGGCCGCGGTGGCCGCGGCCTGCGCGCGGAGGCTCTGTTCCTCCTGGATCCGGAAGTAGTCGTCGAGGCGGTTGATCACCACCGGTGCCACCAGCGCGAGGGTCAGGGCGACGACGCCCATGAACGCGATGGTCAACCGGGTCTGGAACGACCTCGGGACCGTCGGGCGGAGCGGCGGCCGCGGGTCGCGGCGGCCCCGGGGCGGGCGGGGATCGCCCATGTCAGCGCTCGGCGAACTGGTAGCCCGCACCCCGGACCGTCAGCACGAAGTGGGGCAGCGAGGGATCGTCCTCGATCTTCTCGCGCAGGTGGCTGACGTGGACGTTGATCGTCTTCTCGTCCTGGTCCAGGGCGTCGTAGTCGCGCAGCAGCTCCAGCAGCTCCCGACGGGTGAACACCCGCCCCGGGCGGCTGGCCAGGTGGCGGAGGATCTCGAACTCGGTCGCCGTCAGGGCGATGCGCCGGTTGCCGCGCTGGACGCGCCGGCGCTCGAGATCGATGACGAGGTCCTCGTGGCGGATCACCCGCCCGCCGGCGGCGTTGGCCAGGTCCCCGTACGCGCGGCGCAGCAGGGCCCGGATGCGGCTCATCAGCTCCCGGAGGGCGAACGGCTTGGTGACGTAGTCGTCGGCGCCCAGCTCGAGGCCGACCACCTTGTCGAACTCGTCGCCGCGGGCGGTGAGGAACAGGACCGGCGCCTTGGAGCCGACGGCGCGGAGGCGGCGCAGCACCTCGAAGCCGTCGATGCCCGGGAGGCGGACGTCCAGGACGATGAGATCGGGGGCCTGGTTGGTGGCGAAGTCCAGCCCCTCCTCGCCCGACCGCGCGACGGTGACCTCGTACCCTTCCTGCTGGAGGGCGTACTGGATCCCACGCGCAACGGCGAACTCGTCTTCGACGATCAGGATGGTGGCTGCCACGGCTCGGCGATCCTACACCGGGAGGCCGCCGGGGTGGGCGATGGGTGCAGCGCAGCGGGTCCCGCGACCCCGGACGGGGCCGCGGACGTACCGCCGTGGACGCTCGTGATAGCCTCGGCAGCGATATGCACGGGCCGGAGGCCCGCTCGCCCCGGGCTACTGCTCGCCCCGGGCGCCGCCGGACCGGATGCCAGACCCCGTCCGGATGCCGACAGAGCTGGAGGCTCGCATCAATGGCCGATCGTCCCCGTCTCGCGGCGGAGCGCCGCACCATCACCGGCAAGAAGGTCGCCCGACTCCGCAAGGAGGGACGCCTGCCGGCTGTCGTGTTCGGTCATGGCACGGAAAGCGAGTCCGTGATGATCGACGCCCACGCCTTCGACCAGCTGCGCCGCCGGACCGGGCGCTCCACGCTCGTCGACCTCTCGGTGGATGGTGGCGACGCTCGCCCGGTCCTGCTCCAGGGCATCCAGATCCATCCGCTCACCAGGCGGCCGCTCCACGTGGACCTGTTCGTGGTCCGGATGACCGAGGAACTCACGGTCGAGGTCCAGCTCGTGGCAGAGGGTGCCGCACCGGCAGCCGCCCAGGGCGGCTCGCTCGTGCACCCCGTCTCCATGATCAAGGCGCGGGCGCTGCCGGCCAACCTGCCGGAGTCGATCCACTACGACCTCGGGTCGCTGGCGACCTATGACGACACGATCACCGTCGCCGACCTGGCCGTGCCCGAAGGCGTGACGATCCTGGCCGATCCCGCCGATGTGATCGCCCGGGTGCTGGAGCCGCGCGAGGAGATCGTCGAGGAGGTCGTCGTGGCCCTCGGCGAGGAGCCGGTCGTCGAGCCCGAAGCGGAACCGGCCGCCGAGGTCTGATCCGCCGGGTGCCGGCTACCCCCGGTACCCGCTGGCATACACGGTCGGCAGCCTCAGACGGAGCCCGTCCGGCGGCAGCACGCGCAGCCGTCGGACCAGGTCCGCTTCCAGGGTGGCGCGTGCCACCGGCTCCATCGTGGCGAACAGGTCCTCGTCATCGAATCGCGTGATGAACCCTGCGAACCCCTCCGGGGTGAACGCGTGCTCAAGGTCGGCCACGTGCGAGGTCACTCCCCGGAACCCGGCCCTGCGGAGCTGCGCTGTGGCAGCGGCGGGTGACACCGCGTCTGGGCGGTCATCTCCCTCGCCCCGCGGATCGATGCCCGCCGCCTCCAGCGCTTCGTCGTAGGCGTCGTCCGCGCCCAGCCGCTCGCCGCCGTCGAGCCACCGGACGCAGGCCAGGCGGCCGCCGGGCCGGAGCACCCGCCGCATCTCGCGCAGCGCGCGCGGTCGGGACGGGACGAGCTGCAACACGAATGCGACCAGCACGACGTCGAAGGTGGCATCCGCAAATGGCAGCCCCTCCGCATACCCGTGCCCGTACCGGACACGATCCCGCACCGAGCCCGGCACCTTGTCGAGCTCGCCGCGTGCGATCGCGAGCATGCCCTCCGACGCGTCGACCCCGTCCACCGTCACCGTCGGCCAGCGCTCGGCGGCGGCAACCGCCATCGCCCCCGTGCCGCACCCGACGTCGAGGATCCGCCGCGCCCCTCCCGCTACGTCGGTATCGGCTTCGTCCAGGAGCCGCAGGGTGGACGCGCGGTGGATCGGCGACCACCACCTGGCGTAGCCCTGGGCGATCCTGTCGTAGCGCACCTGCTGGTCGGACATGCCGGACATGGTGCCAGACCGGTTCGAGCCATGACCGAATCGTGCCCTTCGGCACGGCGCGCCCGGCCATGGGCCGCTGGGCGTCGCCCCTCGCGGCATCCATGCTTCGCTGTTGAAGACCCGCCGTGGCAAGAGAACGTCCAGTGCCGGCGCGCCTCCGGAAGGGAGTCGAGGCCATGAAGAAGATCCTGCTCGCCTATGACGGGGGCGAGCCCGCGAAGCGCGCGCTGGAGCAGGCCGTCGAGCTGGCAAGGTTCTACGAGGCCACGGTCGGCGTGATCAGCGTGGTGCCGGTCCGGGCCGGTCGGGCACCCATCGATCCGTGGGACGACCGCACGGTCCATGCAGAGGAGTTGCTCGAGGCCCGCAGGCTGCTGCGGGATGCCGGCATCGAAGCCGACCTGCTTGAGCCGGGGGGTGACCCCGCGAAGACCATCGAGAGGATCGCCGACGAGCGCGGGTACGACACGATCGTGATCGGGACCCGCGGCCTCGGCGCCCTGGCCAGGACGCTCCAGGGCAGCGTCTCCGAACACGTCGCCGCGCACGCCCACGTCACGGTGATCGTCGCCCGCTGACGCGTCCTGCGCAGCTTCAGGCGCTGGCGTCTCCGCTGCCGCCCCAGCCCGGGATCGGGTCATGCTGCGTCGGCTTCGGCTTCGGGCCGTACCGGCGGTAGGCAAACCGGATGACGAGCGCCAGGAGGAGCAGCACCAGGATCAGCGGCAGCCACACGATGGCGAACCAGATGCCGCCGCTGACGATCGCCTGGCCCACGCCGATGAGCGTCGCGAGGGCTCCGTCCACGTCCCCGGTCGGATCCCAGCCCTTCGCCGTCTCCTGGACGGCGAGGACCTCGGTGCCGTACGTCGTGACCAGGGTGCCGTAGGCCACCTGGTCCTCCAGCTGGGCACGCTGCGCGTCGAGCTGCTCGATCTGGCCCCGGACCTGGGTCAGCTGCTCCTCGACCAGGAGCAGGTCGCTGATCTTGCCGGTGCCCTTCGCGATCTCGACCAGCGAGCTCTCGCTGGCGCGGAGGTTCCTGAGCCGGGCCTCTACGTCGACGATCTGGCCGCCGACCTCGGTGGCCTGGGTCTGCTCGAACACGACCTCGGTGGCGAGGCCGCGCAGGGCCGCGATGACCTCTTCCCAGCGACTCGCCGGGATGCGGTAGGTGATGGTCGCGACGGAGCGGTCGTCGGTGTTGGACTCCTGCGAGGCGCCGATGTAGCCACCCACCGCCGCGACGGCCGCGCGCCCCTTGGCCAGGGCCTGCGGCAGGTCCGCCACGACGAGCTGGAGGGCGCCCGTGTAGACGATCTTGAGGTCATCGCGCAGGGGGCTTGCCGGGTTGCCGTTCCCGTCCGTGCCCCCGGTCGCGGGGCCCTGCTCATCGGGCGAGAGGGCGGCGTCTTCGGGCGAGACGGGGGCGCCCTGGCTCTGCCCGGTTCGTTCGCTACCGGGGATCGGGGCGCCGACGTTCTCCAGCGGCGCCGAGGCGCTGCCGCCGCACGCGGCGAGGAGGATCGCGGCCACGAGACCGAGGACGAGAACCAGGCGGACGCTGTGGTCCTGCCGCTGCGGGATCCTCATGTGATGTCACCTCCGGGTGGCACCGGTTGGTGCCGGACAGTTGCATGTCGCGTTGGCGATGGGGGACGTGCGCCGAGGACGCGGCCGGCGGCGCGTCGGTTCCTCGCCCTCGCTGCGGGCGCACCGTGCGGGGTATCGTTCGCGCCATGGCACTCCCGTTCCCGCCCCCGCTGGAGCCCATGCTGGCGAAGGCGTCGTCATCACTCCCGGAGGGGGACGGCTGGCTGTTCGAGCCCAAGTGGGATGGTTTCCGGGCGCTCGTCTTTCGGGACGGCGACCAGGTCTTCACGCAGAGCCGGGATCGGAAGCCCCTTGACCGCTACTTCCCCGAGCTCGAGGCACCGTTCCTCGCCCAGCTTCCAGAGCGCTGCGTGCTGGACGGCGAGGTGGTGATCGCGCGCGACGGCGCGCTGGATTTCGAGGCGCTCCTGCTGCGGATCCACCCGGCTGCATCGCGGGTGCGGATGCTCGCGGCCGAGTCGCCGGCATCGTTCGTCGCGTGGGACCTGCTGGCGCTGGGTGACGAGGATCTCCGCGGCGTGCCCCAGGGAGAGCGCAGGGCGCGGCTGGAGGCGGTGCTGGGCGGCGCTCAGCCTCCCGTCCACCTCACGCCGGCGACGCTCGACCGGGCGCTGGCGGCGGACTGGTTCGATCGGTTCGAGGGCGCGGGCCTGGACGGCGTGATGGCGAAGCGCCTGGACGGGGCGTACCAGCCCGGCAAGCGCGCGATGCTGAAGATCAAGCACGAGCGGACGGCGGACTGCGTGGTGGCCGGGTTCCGGTGGCACAAGAACGGGCCGGGGACCCACGTCGGCTCGCTGCTGCTGGGCCTGTTCGACGACGAGGGCACGCTCCATCACGCCGGCGTCACGTCCTCGTTCACGTGGGAGCGGCGGGCGGCCCTGGTGGAGGAGCTGGCGCCGCTGCGCGAGGGGGCGCTGGACGGGCACCCCTGGGCTGAGTGGGCGGCCTGGGCGGCCTTCGATGCTGCCGCCGAAGTGCCCGGACAGCGCATGCCGGGCGCGGGGTCCCGGTGGAACCGCGGCAAGGACCTCTCGTGGGAGCCGCTGCGCACCGAGCGCGTGGCCGAGGTCGCGTACGACCACCTCCAGGGCGACCGGTTCCGCCACGGGACGACGTTCCGGCGCTGGCGCCCGGACAAGCCGATCGCAGACTGCCGCTACGACCAGCTTGAGACCAGCGTCCCGTTCGAGCTGTCCCGGATCTTCGGCGGCTGATGTCGTGAGCCGCTCCCGATCGGGCATCGCGTCCGGAGTCGGTGATGCGGACTACGGGCGGATCGCGCTCGCGTTCGTCGCGATCCTCGTGCTGGTGCCGGCCATCACGGGCCTGGTCATCTACTACGTTGCCGAGTACGGGAACCTCCCGTTCACCTTCCGGTCAGGGCCGCTCGGGATCACGCCCTGGGAGCCGCCGCTGGTCATGGTGCTGGCGCTGGTCCTGCTGGTTGCCGTGCCGGTCGCCTGGCACCGGATCTCGCCTCCTGGCTCCACCTTCTGGTCCCAGGCTGCCGAGAACCGGCGCAACAGCCTGTTCCTGTCCGCGGCGATCGTCGTCACGCTTGCTCTCACCGCCTACATCGTGGCGATCGTCGTGTCGCTGCGGACCTCTGTCGGGCTTGCGGTCGCCGGTGGGGCGATCGCCGCGGGCGTGGCGTCGGCGGTCGCGTCATTCAGGCTGGGGGATCGGGCCCTGCTGCGGATGTCGAGCGCCCGGCCAACCGAGCCGGGCTCCCCGCTGGATGCGCGGTTCCTCGATGTCGTGCGGGAGCTCTCGCTGGCAGCGGGCATACCCGCCCCGGGCGCGTACGTGATCGAGGAGGCGGCGCCGAACGCGTTCGCGGCGGGCCGCGATCCCACGCACGCGGTGATCGTCGTGACCCGCGGCCTGCTCCGGGCACTGGACCGCGAGCAGTTGCAGGGCGTCGTTGCCCACGAGCTCTCGCACATCCGCAACTACGACAGCCGGTACAGCCTGGTCGTCGCCATCGGGGTGGGCCTCGTCGTGCTCATCGCGGACGGGTTCTTCCGGGTCGTCACGTTCCCGCTGCGGGTGCCCCGGCTGATCGTCGACACCGCCGGCGGTGGGGGCAGCGGCGGCTCCTGGGGCTTCGGCAGCTGGGGCGGCGGCGGAAGCAGCGGCGGGGGAGGCGGCGGCGGAAGCGGCGGCGGCGGAAGCAGCGGCGGGGGAGGCGGCGGCGGTGGAGGCGGTGGCGATGGCTCAGGCTCGGCCATTGCGGTCATCCTGGCGATCATCATCTTCGTGCTCGTGCTTCTGCTCGTTGCCACCGTGCTCAACGCCATCGCGCCGCTGTTCGCCCGGCTAACCCAGGTCTCCGTGTCGCGCGAGCGTGAGTACCTGGCCGACGCGACGGCCGTCGAGCTGGGTCGCAACCCGGCGGCCCTCGAGAGCGCGCTGCTCGCAGCGGCGAGCACGAGCGAGGTGCTGTTGGCCGCCAACCGCGCCACCGCGCCGATCTGGTTCGTCAACCCGATCCGGGCAACCGAGCGGCGGGCCTCCCGGATCTTTGCGACGCACCCGCGGACCATCGATCGCGTGAACCGGCTCCGGTCGCTGCAGGGCCTGGCTCCCCTCGCAGGCGACCAGGGGATCAACGAGGACCTGGACTAGGGCCGGGCGCCTGCGCGTCAGGTCTCCGGGTCTCGGTCGCGTGGTGGCCGACCCGCCATCCATGCAGCCCGCTCCTCGTCCGCGACGTTCGCCCAGTCGTCCGGCTGGGCGTCTGGATCGAGCGGTTCCTGCCCGGGCCGGAGACCCTCGGGGACGTGGACCAGGTTGAGCCGCAGACGGTACCAGGCGTACGCGCGGCCTCGCATGGCCGTCTCGATCACGTCCGCGGGCTGCAGGTGGGTGGCTGCCTCGGGATGACGCCCCTTCCAGCGCTCGAGCCCGTCGTACACCTCGGCCTTCGTGGGCGCTCGCCCGATCTCGATGACCGGGATGCTGGATCGGCGTCGTCCGGTCGGCGAGGGACGCGAGCCCTCCCACCCGGTCGGCAGGCCGGCGTTGGCATCGCCCGCGGCGACCGCCGCCGCACGCGCCTCGGCGACCTCCGGCGGCGGCCCGCCGTCGATGCCCCGGCCCCGGTACTCGGTATCCGCACGGCGCTTGCGGGACGGCTGGACCCGCGGCGGTTCGCCCTCCTGCTTGGCGTAGTTGGGCGGCCACGGGGCATCCCCCTGGCCGTCGCCCTCGTGGCGGGCGGACAGCTCCAGCAGTGCGTCCAGGGAGCCCACGGCAGCATCGATCCCGGCGCCGGCATCACCTCGCGCGGCATAGATGGCCGGTACCGTCGCCAGCGTGAAGTCCTCGGCCACCACCTCGGCCACCTCGTCCCAGCGCAGCGGGAATGACACCCGTCCATCGGGGAGCGGCCGGATCGAGTAGGCGGAGGCGACGGTCCGGTCCTTCGCGTTCTGGTTGTAGTCGAGGAACACGCCATGGCGCTCCTCCTTCCACCACCGGCTGGTAGCAATCGACGGCGCCCTCCGCTCCACGTCCCTTGCCAGGGCCAGGGCCGCCCGCCGGACCTGCGGAAAGGTCCATCGCCGCTCGATCCGGACGTTGACGTGGATGCCGCGAGACCCGGAGGTCTTGGGCCAGCCGGTGAGCCCCACCGACTCCAGCGATTCCCGGACGACCAGCGCGACCTCGCGGATCTGCGACCAGGGCACCCCGGGCACCGGGTCCAGGTCAACCCGCAACTCGTCGGGGTGGTCGAGGTCGTCGGCGCGGACAGGGTGCGGGTTGAGATCGATGCAGCCGAGATTGGCGACCCACGCCAGCCCGGCGACCTCGTCGATGACGATCTCGTCGGCAGTTCTCCCGGACGGGAAGCTGAGCGTGGCGACGCGCATCCACTCCGGGCGGTTCTCGGGGGCCCGCTTCTGGAAGAACGGCTCCTTCTCGATGCCGTCCACGAAGCGTTTGAGCGCCATCGGCCTGCCGCGGACGCCGGCGAGAGCCCCGTCAGCGACGGCGATGAAGTAGCGGACGACGTCCAGCTTCGTGTACCCGGGGCCGGGGAAGTACACCTTGTCGGGGTTGCTGACCGCGACCTCGCGGCCGCCGATCTCCAGGATCTCCTTCCGGGGTGGCATGGGCAGATGCTCGCACGCCGCGGCAAGTCTGGGGTCCGGCCACGTGGTTGGCCCGGCCTGGGCCGGTGCGACGGCCGTACCATTCCCGCATGCAGACGATGCGGGTTGCCCTGGTCCAGTTCGAGGCGCGCGATGATGTTGAAGCGAACATCGCCCGCGCGGCCGCCCTGGCGGCGGAGGCCGCCGTGGGCTCGGACCTGGTCGTGCTGCCCGAGTACGTGCAGTTCCGCGGGTCTGCGAAGGGATACCGGGCGTCGGCGCGCGCGGTACCCGGCCCGACGACCGCACCCCTCGCAGCCGTTGCCCGCGAGCACGGCTGCTGGGTCCTGGCGGGAAGCCACGCAGAGGCTTCGGGGGATCCCGCGCGGCCCTTCAACACGGCCGTCCTGTTCGACCGTTCGGGTGAGCTCGTCGCCCGCTATCGCAAGCTCCACCTGTTCGACGCCTCGGTGGACGACGGTCCGTCCGACCTGGAGTCGGCGCGGGTGACCCCGGGCGACGTGGCCGTGGTCGCAGCCGTCGAGGGGACGGGCCTGGGGCTGTCGATCTGCTACGACCTGCGGTTCCCGGAGCTGTACCGGGCGCTCTCCCTGGCCGGCGCGGAGGTGCTGGCAGTGCCGGCGGTGTTCACCGAACGGACCGGGCGTGACCACTGGGAGGTGCTGGTTCGCGCGCGTGCGATCGAGAATGGCTCCTACGTCCTCGCGGCGGCCGGATGCGGCGCCGGTGGACCGGGAGCGATCGCCGCCTGGGGCCACTCGATGATCGTGGATCCGTGGGGGAGCGTCGTCGCACAGGCGGGCATGGACGAGGCGATCGTGCGCGCCGAGCTGGACCTGTCACGCGTGGCGGCTGCGCGGCGCCAGATCCCGGTCCTCGCCAACCGGCGCGCGGACGCCTTGCCGCCGGTGCGCGGGGTGGAGGTCGTCAGGACCTGAGGCTGTGGTGAGTCCGCCGAACGGTCCCGCCCTACTCGGCCTCGCTCCGCGCGTAGAGAACGCGGTGCGTGAACGGGACCCGGAACTCGCGGAACACCTCCACCGAGACCAGTGTGCCGGCGAACAGGAACACCACGCCCAGGAGCTCGCCCAGGAAGAACGTCTCAGTGATGCCGAACCGTGACAGCCCCGAGGTCACCGATGGGATGAAGGCGCCGACGGCCAACAGGATCGTGGCCGGGACGCGGCTGTTGAGCTTGCCCTTGAACAGGGCGAGGACGGTCCCGGGGATCGAGACAATCAGGTTGACCGTGATCGCGATCGGCGCGATGACGAGGTTGACGAGGAACCGTCCAAGACCCTGGGAGCGCGCCAGGTCGTACCGGACCAGGCGCTTCTTGGGCATGAACATGTACGTGCTGTACAGGGCGCCCAGGGCCAGCGCGAAGGCCCCGGTGATGTTGAACAGCGGCGTCAGCAGGCGGACGGCACCCGGCATCAGGTCGCCGACCGGAATGCCGTTGGCGTCGACCAGGTACCCGGGAGCCGCCAGGGGCACGAAGGCGACCAGAGGGGCGACCGCGATGGAGCCGCCCACGATCAGGATGCCGGCGACGCGTGCCCAGGTGCCCTTGGCGCGATAGGTCTCGACGATGATCAGCAGGCCCCCGAGCACGGCGATGCCGAACGCCACGACCGGGATGACGCCGGTATCCGTGTACTGGTGCCTCGCCTGCGAGGCCAGCATGATCGGCGCGGCAAACAGGATGCTGATTGCGGCGCCGTACCCGAACCGCGTCTTGCCCAGGAGGTACATGGTCCCGAGGCCCAGCCAGGCCGCCACGTAGAACGCCCCGATGAGGTACCAGGCGCGGTAGAGCGGTTCGCTCCAGCCGAAGGCGCCACCCCAGAACTCGGTTCCGGCCGAGATCCCGTACCAGACCATGCCGAAGGTCCAGATCAGCTGGTATGGGCGCCGCCGCTCGAGCCACTGGTCCAGCAGGAACAGCGCGAACACGAAGCTGAGCGTCGAGCTCAGGAACGGCAGGACGACGTTGGGCTCCACCGGGTGACACCTCGAACAGACCGGAGCGATCGCCCCGGCACCGGGAGGGTAGTCGATCGCGAGAGCCGGTCTCGCCTGCTGTCGACAGATAAGCGGGGATGAAGTCCGGGTGCGGCGTGAGATAAGCCCCCATCGTCATCCTGCGCCGCATGAACGACACCGAGAAGCGACGCGCCAAGCGCCGGCGGAAGGCCGGCAAGACCTACCGCACCGTGGACATCGGCGACGGCATGGAACAGGCCTCCCCGGAGGCGGTCCTCCGCGCGATGGGCGAGCTGCCCCAGGACCTGGACTGGGAGGTGATGGCCCCCAACGTCATCCCGATCCTGCCCCGCCGGAGGCCGATGCCGCCGCAGGCGGGCGAGCCGTTCCGGGTGACGCTGCCGCCCGGGATCCCAACGGGTTTCGGGATCGACATCGGGCCGGCGTTCCTGGTGGTGGGGGAGTCGCTGCTGGGGTCCTGGCCCATCGGCCCGGCGGACCTCGTTGCGACATCGCTGGAGAACCTCCGTGCCCGTTTGCGGGGCGTGCGGCCGCGGGACCTGATGAGCCAGGCTCTGGACGGCGTCCCGGTGCGCGTGCTCCAGTCGGGCGTCGGCTGCGCATCCGCGCTGGTCCTCGTTCCGGACGAGCTGCGGCGCATCTTCGGCGAGACGCCCCAGTGCCTGATCGCGCCGATGCGGGACATCCTGATCTCGATGCCGGCGGACGTGGACCGGGCCTTCGTTGCCTGGATCAACGAGGAGTTCTCGGAGATGGACCCCAACGGCCTGGCGCTGGACGCCTTTGTCCTTCGGCGCGGAGACCTCCGCTACGAGACGCTCCGCCCGGCGGGCCGGCTGGCCTGACGAATCATGCTGCGGGCTCGTGCCCGGTCGGCGGGCGAGAACCGGCCGGCGGGGGGAGACTTGACTCCAGCGGCGCGGTCCCCCGGGAGCGCGGCCGGGTTCGCGATGGAGGGACGTCCGACATGGTGCTCAGCAGCCTCGTCGGTTCCGACGCGGCTCCGTGACGGTCACTCGTCCGCCCCGTCCGCCCCGCCGCATCGGGAGCCTGCTCGCCGATCCCGCGCCGCTCCGCCTCGACCGCGACTACCGGATGCTGTGGATCGGCCAGGCGATCAGCGTTGCCGGCCGGATGATCACGACGGTCGTCCTGCCCTACCAGATCTACGTCCTGACGTCCGACGTGTGGTCCCTGGGCGTGCTGTCGCTGGTCCAGCTGGTCCCGATCATGCTGTTCGCGCTGGGTGGCGGCGCGGTCGCCGATGCGGTGGACCGGCGCCGCCTGCTCCTCATCACGCAGCTGGGGCTGGCGACGACGAGCCTCGCCCTGGTCCTGCTGGCGACGTTGCCCGCGCCGCCGGTCCTCGCGCTCTACGCGGTTGCGTTCGCCGCGGCCGGCCTCGGCGCCGTGGACCAGCCGGCGCGTGCGTCGGCCATCCCGCGGCTGGTTCCCCCCGAGCGCCTCCCGGCGGCTATCTCGATGAACCAGCTGGTGTTCAACGGCGCGGCCGTGATCGGGCCGGCGATCGGTGGCATCGTGCTGGCGACGGCGGGCATCGGGGCCGCCTACTTCATCGATCTCGTCACCTACGGGGCGGCGATCATCGCCGTCCTGATGATCGCGCCCATCCCGCCCGCAGCTGGGGCCGCCCGGCCAAGCCTGCGGACGGTGACGGAGGGATTGCGGTATGCCCGCAGCCGGCGAGAGGTTCTGGCAACCATCCTCGTCGACATCAACGCGATGGTGTTCGGGTCCCCGCGTTCGCTGTTCGCGCCCCTGGCTCTCGACGTGTTCCGCGTGGGACCCGCAGGGGTGGGCTTCATGTCCTCCGCCGTCGGTCTCGGTGCGTTCCTGGCGGCAATCTTCAGCGGCTGGACGTCGAGCGTTCGCCGGCCGGGACGGGCGGTGCTGATCGCGGTGGCGGTCTGGAGCCTGGGGATCGTGGGTTTCGGGCTCGCGACGTTCAGCTTCCCGCTCGCGCTGCTGTTCCTCGCCATTGCCGCCGGTGCCGACGTGTTCAGCGCCATCCTGCGGAGCGCGATCGTCCAGCTGGTGACCCCGGACGCACTGCGCGGCCGGGTCAGCTCGATCCACATCCTCGTCGTGACGGGCGGGCCGCGGATCGGGGACGCTGAGGCGAGCGCCGTCGCGGCGGTCATGGGGACGCAGTTCTCCGTCGTCTCCGGCGGCGTCCTCTCGCTGCTGGGCCTGGGTGCGATCGCCCTCGCGATGCCCGAGTTCGCCCGGCTGGACATGGCGAAGGCGCAGGCGGCGGCCGCTGCCGGCGAGGCCGCGCCGCCGGACCCCGCGTGATGACGCGACGCACGCCTTCCACACACGTCGGTGCGGTCGCCCACTTCGATACCCCGGCACCGATACTCCCCCTGTTCATCGCCAGCAGCGCGGAGGCGCACCACCCATGCCCGACGAACTCCTGATCCTGGGCCGCGCGGACCTCGAGGCGCTCGACATCGGCTGGGCGGATGTCGTGGACGTGCTCGAGGACGCGTTCCGCCAGAAGGCGGCCGGGTACGTCCAGAACCCGCCCAAGCCGGCGATACACCCGCGCCCGGAATCCTTCATCAACGCGATGCCCGCCTACCTTGGCGGCTCGGACCGCGCCGGCATCAAGTGGGTCGCGGGATACGAGAGCAACCGCGCTCTTGGCCTGCCGTACATCTACGGCGTGTTCCTGCTCACCGATGCCGCCACCGGGCGCCCGCTGGCCGTGATGGACGGTGCCTGGATCACGGAGATCCGCACCGCGGGTGTCACCGGTGTCGCGCTCCGGCACGTGCCGCGGCGTGCCAGGCGGCTCGGGATGGTCGGCTGCGGCGCGCAGGGCCGGCGCAACCTCGACGTGATCCTGGCAGAGCGCCCCGAGATCGAGGAGATCCGGGCCTACGACCGCGCCCCCGTGGCGACGGACGCGCTCCTTGCGCTGGCCGGCGACCGGCGGACGTTCGCCGCGCCCACCCCGGAGGCGGCGCTGGACGGTGCGGATGTCGTGGTCACGGCCATAACGGTCTCTCTCGGCGAGGGGCGCCTCACGGGCGAGGGCACCGAGGCCGATGCCGTGCTCCTGCCGCTCGACTACGACGACGCGCTCGCGCCCGCGGCAGCCCACGCGGCGGCGCTGTACGCAGTGGACGACCTGGGGCAGTACCGCTCCACGTTCCACGAGAACTTTGCGGGCTTCCCGGAGCCTCACGGCGAGCTGGCGGACATCGTGGCCGGTCGCCTTGCGATCCCCGCCGACAAGCGGAGCGTGCTGATGCACCTTGGCATTGCCATGGACGACGTGGCGCTGGGTGCGCTCGCCTACGATCGAGCCGTGGAACGTGGCCTCGGACGGACCGTTCCGTTTGGCTGATCGACGCGGCGGTTGACCGGGCCTGCTCCCCTTCCGCACTGACCGACGGGCTGGCCCGTCATGGGTCCGGGCGCTGGGCGCGCCGGACGGGGGTCACCCGACGCGCGTCCGGCGGCGGATCGCCCACTTGTGGGTCTCGACCGCGATGAACCCGATCGACGACGCCGCCAGCATGGCCGCGAGCTCGCCAGGAGCGAGAGCCTCAGTCTCGAAGATCGGCTGCAGCGGCGGGACATAGATGATCGCGAGCTGAATCGCGACCGTGGCGATGACCGCCCGCGCGAGCGGCAGGTTGGTACGCCAGCCGAGGGCCATGAAGCTCTGCGTCTCAGAGCGCACGGCAAGGGCAAGGCCGAGCTGGAGGAAGGCAAGCGTCGAGAACACCATCGTCTGCCAGTGACCGCCCAGCCCGATCGCCGCGGCCTGCACGCCCAGGCACACCCCGCCCATCAGGAGCCCGACCAGCAGTGCGTGCTGCCACAGGCCCCGGGCGAAGATCGACTCGCTCATCGGGCGGGGAGGCCGCCGCATCGTGTCCCGCTCGGCCGGTTCGACGCTCAGACCGAGCCCCGGCAGGCCGTCCGTCACGAGGTTGATCCACAGGATGTGCACCGGCAGGAGAGGCATCGGGAGGCCCGCAAACGGGGCCAGGAACATGACCCAGATCTCGGCCGAGTTGCCCGTCAGGGCGTACCGGACGAAGCGGCGGATGTTGTCGTAGATCCGGCGCCCCTCCTCCACCGCGGCAATGATCGTCGCGAAGTTGTCGTCCGCGAGGACCATGTCGGCGGCCTCCTTGGCCACCGCGGTCCCGGTGATGCCCATCGCCACCCCGATGTCGGCCCGCTTGAGGGCAGGGGCATCGTTGACGCCATCGCCGGTCATCGCGACGACGGCACCATGCCGCTTCCAGGCGTCGACGATCCGCAGCTTCTGCTCCGGGTTGGTCCGGGCGTACACGGCGACGTCGCCGACGATCCGGTCGAACGCCGCCTCATCGAGCAGCTCGAGCTCCACCCCGGTCAGGGCCCTGCCACTCCCGGCCAGGATTCCGACCCGTCGGGCGATTGCCTGCGCGGTCAGGGCATGATCGCCCGTGATCATCACAGGCGTGATCCCTGCCGCTCGTGCCGCGGCAACCGCATCAGCCGACTCGGCGCGCGGAGGGTCGGCCAACGCCACCAGCCCGAGCAGCATGATCTCCGCTTCTGCGCTCGCCGGATCGCCGGGGACCTCGTCAAGGTTCCGCTCGGCGAGCGCGAGCACCCGGTAGCCCTCGGTTGCGTAGCGATCGGCGGCAGCCTGCGCCAGATCCCAGGCGTCGCGATCCACGTCCCGCCCGAGCGGCGCGAGGGCGTCGACGCCGCCCTTGATCGCCACCCACACCCCGCCTTCTCGGCGATTGAGCGTCGACATGCGACGCCTTGTGGCGTCGAAGGGGACCTCGGAAACGCGCGGCAACCGAGTGTTGATGTCCTCGCGGGTGACGCCCAGCTTGCCGGCAAGGGCCAGCAGCGCTCCCTCGGTGGGATCGCCGGTGATCGTCCACGGGTCACCACTCCGCGTTGGGCCGTGGAGGCTTGCGTCATTGCATGCCGCTGCCACGAGGGCGAGGTGCGACAGGATGCCATCGCCTCCCGGGTCAGCCTCTCCCGTGATCGATCCAGCCGGCTCGTAGCCCACGCCATCCACGCTGTACTCGGCCACGGGCGTCCAGACGCGCTCGACGATCATGCGGTTCTGGGTGAGGGTGCCCGTCTTGTCCGAACAGACGACGTTCACGGATCCCAGCGTCTCAACGGCCGGCAGCTTGCGGGTGATGGCTCGGCGGGCGACCATCCGCTGTGCTCCGAGGGCGAGCGACACCGTTACGACGGCCGGGAGCGCCTCAGGGATCGCCGCCACCGCAAGGCTCACGGCGGTGAGGAACATCAGCTCGACGGATTCCCCTCGCGCCACGCCTGCCACGAAGACGATCGCGCAGACGGCCAGCGCCGCCGCGGCCAGCCCTTTGCCCAACGTCGAGAGCCGCCGCTGCAGGGGCGTGATCCCAGCCGGCCGCTGCTGCATCAGGTCGGCGATCCGTCCCAGGGCAGTCGCCATGCCGGTCGTCACGACGATGCCGGCGCCCCTGCCGTAGGTCACCGCGGTTCCCTTGAAAGCCATGTTCCGCTGGTCGGCGAGCAGCGCCTCGGTGACATCGGGGAGGGCTGCGACCACCTTGGCGGCAGGCTCGGACTCGCCGGTCAGCGCAGCCTCGTTGATCTGGAGGGCTGCGGACCCGTTGAGCCGCAGGTCGGCCGCGACGATGTCACCCGTCTCGAGCTGGACGACATCGCCGGGCACCAGATCGGCAGCCCGGACGACGAGAACCTCGCCGTCGCGCACGACGCGCGCGGACGGGCTCGTCATCTGCTTGAGCGCCGCCATCGCCTGCTCGGCACGATGCTCCTGGACGAAGCCGATGACCCCGTTGAGCGCGACGATGGCGAGGATGACGAAGGTGTCCTTGAGGTCGCCGATCATCGCCGTGACGATCGCGGCGATGATGAGCACCACGATCATTGTGTTGGTGAACTGCTCGACGAACAGGCGCCACGTCGGCTTGCCGGCGCGCTCCACCAGCTCGTTGGGTCCGAAGCGAACGAGGCGATCGGCGGCATCGGCACCGGTCAGCCCACGCGTGGCGTCAGTCGCGAGCGCCGCAGCGACGACCGATGCATCGACCGTCCACGGACGAGCCGGCGCTGCGCTCTGGTCGATCGTCGCGCTCGTCACCGGCTGGACCTCCGGATTTCAGCGAGCAGGACGACGGACGTGACCAGGACGACGATCGCCACGCGCAGGATCGTGATGCTGGAGCGAGTGCTGCCGGACGGGTCGCCGACGCCGGGGTCGTCGGCGCCGATCCGGACGGCGGCCGGGGAGGCCATTCGCAACCCTCCCGCCCTGTGCTATGCCGGGCGAACGACGAGGACCGAGGCCGCCAGATGGCGAGCGACCTCTTCGGAGCCAGCCTCATGGCCCCGGCGGCGACGGAGACGAGCCACCGCCACCGACGTGACCGGGCGCGTGGTCATGCCGGCCCGACGCCGCTGGGGCCACCGCGCATCCGCCGGTCGATGCATCCGGTCACCCCGGCTCGTCCGCCGTGCGTGACGCGCTCTCCTCGCACACCACCAGTGTCGAGCACGGTGCTGCCTTGCCGACGGCGCGCGAGACGCTCCCGAGCAGGAGGCCGCGGAAGCCGCCGACACCCCGGGCTCCGGTCACGACGAGGTCGCTGTGGAGATCCCTCGCCGCGGTCAGGATCTCCCGCTTGGCGTTGCCGTGCCGGATGACCGGTACCCCGGTCCTGCCGCCGGCCTCGAGGACCCCGACCGTGTCCTGGATGATCTCCTCCAAGCTGGTCTGCTGGACCGCGGCGAACGCATCGGGGACGACGACCTTGTCATCCGCGTGCGCCGGCGGCCAGCGATCGATCACCACCAGCACGTCGATCCTCACGTCGGCCGCGAGCGGGAGCTGCGCGACGAACCGAGCCGCCGCCAGGCTGTGCGTCGAACCATCCGATGCCAGCAGGATGCGCCGCGGGGCACCGATGGGCTCCCGGGCGACGAGCACGGAGGTCGCCATGGCATGGAGCAGCGCCTGGGACACGCTGCCCAGGAGGATCGTCTCGAGCGCGCCGTGGCCGTGAGGGCCGACGACGATCAGGTCCGCACCGGCCTCCGCGATGGCCGCAAGGAGCTCCTCGATGGGATGCCCCTCCCGGACCAGGACCTTCACCGGACATGCTCCAGGGGACAGGACCGCGGCGGCCGTATCCGCAGCTCGCTGCGCAGCAGCCCGGTTCGAGGCCAGCATCTCTGGGGTGATCGTCTCGTACCCCTCGTGGTACGCAGATCCCCAGGCCCCGATGATCACCGGTCGTTCGGCGACCGAGGTCACGAGGATCTCATCTGCGTCCGTCAGCGGCATCTGCGCCATCCAGGCGACCGCCAGACTGGCCTGCGGCGAGCCGTCGACCGCGACGATGATCTTCACGGCCGTCTACTCCTCTCCGTGCGCGTCCGGAACCATGCTCGACCTGGGCTGGTCCGTCCGGGCGCGGGCGCTAGCGGCCGCGTTCAGGAGGCCGGCTGGGCCGGATCAAGCATCTCAGCCGCGGCGGGACGCGAGGAGAGCCATCGATCTCGACCGGAGGGCCCGGTCGGCCTGACCGGTCCGGGGTCCCGAAACGCGAACGCCAGCCCGACCTGGCGGGTCGCCCCGGGTCGCGATCACTGTGCTCGCCGGTTCGGGTGGGGCGACGCCGGCGCCACGGCAGGGCATCCTTATGCGATGCACCTGTCGGACCCCCAGACTCCCGATCCGACGCCGAGCCCGACGCCGTGCCCCGGCGATCCCGGCACCTCACCGGTCGATCTCGGGCCGCCAGACCGCGCGTCGCTTCCCCTGCGCGTGATCCTCGTGACGGTCGGGACCGTGTCCCTGGTCATCGGCGTGCTGGGGATCGTCCTTCCTGTCCTGCCGACCACGCCGTTCCTGCTGCTGGCCGCAGCCTGCTATGCGCGGGCGTCGGATCGCCTGTATGGCTGGCTCGTCGGCCAGCGTTCCCTCGGGCCGATCATCACGGAGTGGCGCACGTCGCGCTCGCTGCCGCCCGGAGTGCGCGTCCGGGCGCTGGCCGTGGTCGCGCTGTCGTTCGGCGTGTCGATCCTTCTGGTGGACGGCCTCCTGCTGCGCGGGGCGCTCGGCGTGACCGGACTGATCGTGGCGGTCTTCCTCTACCGCATTCCCACACGGCCCTGAGGCTGCCGGCCCGGGAGGGCGCCGGCTCCGGGGCCCGCCGCGCCGGCCGCGCCCCTACAGTAGAGGTGACGCGACGGACGGTCGCCCGCCGGAATCGGATCGAAAGGAGCCAATCGTGGACGGAGTGCGGGTCATCGTGGCGGCCGTGCAGCAGACGCTCGTGGAGGCCGGCGCGGAGGTTGACCCGCCCACGACGGTGGCGACCGCCGCGATCGCAGTCCGGAACCCGCTGGCCGGCCGTGGCCGCGTGGAGGACCTCGGCGAGCTGGAAGACCTTGGCCGTGACGCGGCCGGCCTGCTGGTCGAGCGCGCCCTGGCCGTCCTGGCGTCGGTCGGCCTGGCCCCGGCGGACGTCCGCGGGTACGGCAAGGGCGCCATCGTGGGGATCGACGGCGATCGCGAGCACACGGCCGCAGTCCTCCACCCGCGCTTCGGGGCGCCGGTCAGGGCGGCCATCGGTGGCGGCGCCGACATCATCCCGGGCACCAAGAAGGTCGCGGGGCCCGGTGCCTCCATCACGATGCCCATCGGCAACAAGGACGACCGATGGGTCTTCGACGACATGGACGCCGTCGACGTCGCCATCCCGGACGCACCGCGCCCGGACGAGATCGTCATCGCCCTGGTCCTGAGCGCCGGCGGCCGGCCGAACGCCCGGGTCCGCAAGCCTGCCTAGGAGAGCACCGTGTTCAAGGCCATGATCCTGCTCAGTCGTCGCGAGGACATGACACCCGACGACTTCCGCCGCTGGTGGCTGGAGGAGCACCGGCCGCTCGCCCTGCAGCTGCCGGGCCTGCGGAAGATGGTCGTCAACATCGTGGATGCTGACCCCGCCGAGAGCGGGATCGACGGCATCTCCGAGCTCTGGTTCGACACGCAGGCGGACTTCGAGGCGGCCTATGCCACGGAGATCGGCAAGGCGGTCGCGGCGGACTCGATGGGCCACAACCGCAAGCGGGTCCGGCTGCTGATCGACGAGCGCGAGTAGGCCCCGGCGTTGGAGCTTCGCGCGGACTGCAGCCGCTGCGTCGGGCTGTGCTGCGTCGCGCTGGCCTTCGCGGCATCCGCGGACTTCGCCATCGACAAGCCTGTGGGGGAGGCCTGCCCCAACCTGGGGCCCGACTTCGGGTGCCGGATCCACGCCCGCCTCAGGGTGGCGGGCTTCCCGGGCTGTGTCGCCTACGACTGCTTTGGGGCGGGCCAGCACCTGGCCCAGGCCACGTTTGCCGAAAAGGACTGGCGACGCTCGCCTGAGTTGGCCGAGCCCATGTTCGACGCCTTCACGGTCATGCGCCAGCTCCACGAGCTGGCCTGGTATCTGACCGAAGCGCTGGCGCTGGCGGCGGCCCACCCGATCCACCCCGAGCTGCGGGTGGCGCTGGACGAGGTCGAGTCGCTGGCTGAGGAGCCGGCCGATGCCCTGCTGGCCGTGGACGTGGCAGGCCGCCGGGAGGCGATCGGCGCGCTCCTGGGGAAGGCCAGCGAGCTGGTGCGGGCGGGGGCCGGGTCCGGCGACCAGCCGCAGCGCGCCGGACAAACGGGGCGCCGATCTGGCCGGGGTCGACCTCCGCGGCCAGGACCTGCGGGGTGCGAACCTGCGCGGGGCGATGCTCATCGGGGCCGACCTCCGCGGCGCCAAGCTGGGGAAGGCCGATCTCGCGGGCGCTGACCTGCGCGGCGCGAACCTTGCCGGCGCGGATCTGCGCGGCGCCCTGTTCGTGACGCAATCCCAGCTCGAGGCCGCCAGCGGCAATCCCGGGACCCGGCTCTCACCGGCGCTCACCCGGCCGGCGCACTGGGTCAACCGCGCGATCGACAGCTGACCTCGCGACCCCGACCGGAATCAGTCCCGGAGCCACCTCGCGTCCGTCTCGTGGCCCGGCAGGCCGGCCAGGAGGCGCAGCAGGGGCGTGGCGTGGACCAGGGTGTCCGCGATCTTCGCCGGCAGGTCTGACCCCATCACGTCCGCGTCCGCGAGCGGGCGCCCGAAGACCACGTCCTTCAGCTTCAGGAGCTCGATGTCGGGGTCGTCCTGGGCGAACCCCTTCGGGGCCCGCTTCAGGCGATCACCGTCCACGGCGCCGAACTCCGACACGAACCCCGGGTCCTCCACCACGGCATGGATGCTCCCCCGGTCCGCGATGACGGCGCTCCGCCACGCCGCCAGCCGGGCCGGCGCCGGGTGCCACATCCCGCCCCCGACGAACACGCCGCCCGGTTCCAGGTGGAAGTAGCCGCCCACCCCGCCGCCGTCTCCGATCCACGGGAAGCTCGCGCCCACGTTGGTCTTGTACGGCGACTTGTCCTTGGCGAACCGGACGTCCCGGTAGATCCGGAACGGGGACCTGGCCGGATCCGCGGCGAGCGGGAGGTCGCGGGCCAGAAACTCCAGGTTGACCGCGGCGCAGAGTTGTTCGAGGGGCCGCTTGAGCAGCGCCTCGAAGGAGGCCTTGCGCGGCCCGAACCACGATCGATCGTTGTTGAGGGCCAGCTCCACGAGGAAGTCCAGCGCCTCTGGGCGAAAGCCCGGGAACGCGGTGCTCATGCGATCAGGTTCCTCCCGGCCCGGCTGACGACCCCGGTCGCCCAGACCACCCGGGCTGTCCCGTGCAGCATTGGGCGGCCGCCGGCTCAGCGCCTGCTGTCGTCTTCCGGCCGGCGGCCGACGCGGTAGGTGATGAACAGGCTGTAGGCCAGGACCCCGAAGAAGGCGAACACCGCGATCGAGGCCAGCGGCCCCACCGTATCTGCAATCGCCGGCTGGAGCAGGACGACGGCGAGGATCGCCGAGCCGATCAGCTGGCCGACGGTGAGCAGCCCCATCGTGAGCCGCCGTCCTGTGTCGTCCAGCTGCCGGAACTGGGTGTCCAGCTCGCTGGTGTCGATCGCCACCGTGATCTTGCCCTTGCCGAACTGGTCGATCCACATGAAGGCGGCCGATTCCAGCGTGGGCAGGCGGCGGACCAGCTCCTTGCCGACACGGAGGCCCGTGGCGGTCGCGGTCTTCTCGATGTTGTCGAGTGTCAGCCCCGCCACCAGCGCGTCCCGCGCCTCTTCCATGGCCGCCTTGCCGATGTCGATCGACGGGTCGAGGATCGAGGCGGTCTCCTGTGCCTGGATGACGGCCTTCATCGCGAGCGTGAGGTCGTTGTCCAGCCGCAGGCCATGCCCGTATACGGCGCCCATGACCGCGGACATCGCGTCCGCGATGCCGTCGCCCTCGCCATACACGAGGTACTCGCGGACGATCCGGTCGACCGCCTCCGTGAACCCGCGCTC
The DNA here is from genome assembly GCA_963766735.1 of uncultured Chloroflexia bacterium. Classification (GTDB taxonomy): domain Bacteria; phylum Chloroflexota; class Limnocylindria; order Limnocylindrales; family CSP1-4; genus CAIXZV01. The sequence continues at coordinate 106,010 of CAVYBU010000006.1, read as the reverse complement.
GTTGAAGTCGGGTCCGACCGTGCTCAGGCCCTGGAGCGCCCTGGCCACCGCCGACGAGTCCTTCAGCTGGAGCCCGTTGATCATGTCCAGGAGGTCCATGCGCTGGTTCTGGGTGAGCCGGCCGACGAGCCCGAAATCGAGGAACGTGATCCGCCCGGTGTCGGGCTCGACGAAGATGTTGCCGGGATGCGGATCGCCGTGGAAGAAGCCGTCGACCAGGACCTGCTTGATCAGGGCCCTGACGAAGACCACCCCGATCTCCTTGCGGTCGATGCCGGCGGCGTCGAGCGCGGCGACATCGCTGATCTTGAACCCCTTCACGAACTCGGCCGTCATGACGCGCTCGCCCGACAGGCGGCCATAGACCACGGGCACGTGCATCCGCTCGAACTTGACCATCGCCTCGGAGATCCGACGCGCGTTGTAGGCCTCGTTGCGATAGTCCATCTCGCTGATCACGCCGCTGGCGAACTCGCGCAGGATTCCCTCCACGTCGAGCTGGCGGGCAATCTCGACGCGCCTGGCAAGCTGCCGGGCGAGCTCCTGCATGACGCCCAGGTCGGCCTTGGTCTTGGCGACGATGTTGGGCCGCTGGACCTTGACCGCGACGAGGGTCCCGTCGTGGAGCGTCGCGCGGTGGACCTGGGCGGTGGAGGCCGCCGCGAACGGTTCCGTCTCGAACGTCGCGAACAGCTCCTCGGGCGGCTTGCCCAGCTCCTTGGTGATGACCTCGCGCGCCTGCTCGTACGGGAACGGCGCCACGTCGCTCTGCAGCATCTGCAGCTCCGTGAGCCACTCCGGGGGCAATGCCTCGCCGCGGCTCGCCACCATCTGGCCGATCTTCACGTACGTCGGCCCGAGCGACTGGAGCATCATCCGGATCCGGGCGGGCGTGGACAGCCCGACGAACGGCTCCTCCTCGCGGAAGATGACCCGCTGGATCCAGGCGCGGATCCGGCCGATCGACGTGCCGCCGAGGAAGATGTCGAGCCCGTAGCGGTAGAGGGTGTCGTACACCTGCTGGAACCGCAGGTTCTCGATGATGGCGTTGCGGCGAGGCGTGGGGAGCCCGTCCAGGAAGCGCCAGATGAACTTCCCCCGGCCTTCGACGTCGAGCGATGGCCGGCTGAGCCCCAGCACCGCGTCCAGCACGATCGAGACGAACCCGTAGAGGGCCGCGAGAACGAGCGTCCAGAGAATCGTCGGCGCCGCGACCACGACCAGTTCGGGGGCGAAGAACGACGTGATCGAGAACACGAGCCACGTGATCACGACCATGAACATGCCGGCGGTCGCGAGCACCAGGCGGCCGGTGAACGCGACGATCACCGGCCGCACTCCGCGGTTCACGACGCCAAGGACGACGGCGAACACGAAGAATCCGATGAACCCGGCGCCCTGGCCGACCATGATCGGGGCGCGTCCGCTCCCGAACGGGAACGGCTGCGGGACGTGAATCAGCGACAGGAGGAAGGCGAGCCCGATGAGGATGAGCGCATCGACCAGGGCTTCGAACAGGAACCGGCGCACGGGTGTCTCCTGATTGCCTCCCGGGTCATGCCCGGGGTTCGGTTGAGGGATCATCGCACGCGGGTCCGCTGTCCGCGTCAGAAGGTGGGACTGGCCGTCCCGGCTGGAGGCGTGGCATTCGGGGGCGTCCCGGTCGGCGCCTCAACTGGTGGCGTCCCGTCCGGCGGTGATGGCGAAACCGTCGGCGTGCCCGTCGTTGCCGGCGACGGCGTTGCCGAGGGCGTCGGGGATGGAGCCGGCGTTGCCGAGGGCGCCGGTGTGGGCTCCTCGCCTTCGGACACGACGTAGTCGACGACCGTGCCCTTCGCCACCGAGACGCCCGCCGCCGGGCTCGTGGTGACGACGGCACCAGCGGGCAGCGCCTCATCGAACACGCTGTCCGATCTGCGGACGATGAGGCCCGCACTGGTCAGGGTTGCGATGGCCTGGGACTCGGCCTGGCCAACGACATCCGGCACGCGCACCAGCCCACGTGCGGTGCTGACCACCGGGCGGATCACGGATCCCCGCTCCAACTCGGTCCCGGCCGGCGGGTCCTGGGCAACGACCGTGTTCTCCGGTCGATCGTTCCGCTGGACGTAGACCGGGGGCGCCAGCGTGAAGCCCGCATCCCCTGCGGCCGTCGAGGCACGATCGAGGGACAGCCCGACCAGGTTGGGGACGACAGACACACCGGACGCCTCACCACGCCAGGCGTTGAGCGCCGTCCCCAGCAGGGTCGCGGCGACCACGATCCCCAGCGCGATGGCGAGGACCCGCACGACGAGGCCTTCGCCGGGCCGGGGCTCGCCGGCCCGGGGTTCCTCGGCCGCCGGCTCCTCGGGCTCGCCGGCCACCGGCTCCCCGGGTTCCGGCGTCGTGTCCGCTGCGGACGCCGCACCGCTCCCCCTCTCGCCGGGCTCCACCGCGCGCGACGGGTCCAGGCCGAGACCGGCGATCGCTTCGTCGATGCTGCCGCGTGTTCCTCCGGTGGCCTCCATCAGGTCGGCCAGCCCGTATGCCCGCAGCTCGTCGCGCACGGGGCCCAGCGGCCCCGCGACCGTCAGCTGCCGGCCGGCGCGAGCCAGGTCGTCCGCCAGCTCCCTGATGGCGCCGCCGGCGGTGACGTCGATGTCGGCGGTCGCGGCAAGGTCGAGGACCACCGCCCTCGTGTCGAGCCGACCGGCCATGAGCTCGCGGGTCAGCGCCTGGAGGGCCGTGGCGTTCGCAAAGAACAGGGGACCCGTGAACCGGATCACGATCACCCCGGGAACGCGGCGTGCCTCGGGTTGTCGGGTGAGATCCCGCCAGGTTCCGTCGTCGAGACGGCCCTGTTCGACGATCTGCGGCCACGCCGCCCGGCGCACGATGTTCAGGGCTGCCAGCAACACGGCGATACCAACGCCGATGAGCGTTCCGTACAGGATCACCCCGGTCATCGTGATGATCGCGATCAGGCCCTCGCTGGACTTGAGGTTCAGGATCCGGACGATCCCGCGGACGTCGATGAGGCCGAGGACGGCGACGAAGATGACGCCACCCAGGGCGGGTATCGGGAGGTAGGACAGCGGCCGGGTCAGCAGCACCAGGACCACGGCGACCGAGGCCATCGCGATCAGCCCGGTGAGCTGGGAGCTCGACCCGGCATTCACCGCCCCTGCCGTCCGTGACGGGCTGGAGCTGATCGCGTAGCCGCCGGTGAGGGCCCCTCCGGCGTCGGCCGCGGCCAGCGCCACCAGCTCCCGGTTCGCGTCGGTGCGCTCGTGGCGGCGGGCCGCAAACGTTCGTCCGGTGGCCGCCGTGTCCGCGAAGCTCAGGATCGCGAGGCCGAGCGCTCCGGGCAGCAGCCCGACGAGCTCCGTCGCGGACGCCGTCGGAATGCCGATCCCTGGCAGCCCGGGCGACACCGGACCCAGCACCTGGACTCCCCTGGACTGGAGGTCGAACGCCGCGCTCGCCACCATTGCCACGATCATGGCCACCAGCGCCATCGGGACCCGTGGCAGGTACCGACGGCCGAGCAGCATGGCGACCACCACGGCGATGCCGATGACCAATGAGGTGAGGTCCGCGCCAGAGCCACGGACAGCGATCAGGAGCGCGTCGGCGACGGCCCTCGGGTCGGCGGCGCTCCAGTCGATACCCGACAGGACCGCGATCGCGTCCGCGATCGCCGATCCGCCTGCGATCTTCGCAACCTGCCCGGCCGCGACGGTGATGCCCACGCCCGTCATGTAGCCGACCAGGATCGGGCGGGAGAGGAAGTCGGCCAGGAAGCCCATCCGGCCGAGCCGCATGACGACGAAGACCGCGGCAACCATCAGGGCCAGCACGCCGGCGAGCCGGACGCGGTCGTCGCTGACAACCGCCAGCGGCGCAATGGTCGCGGCGATCAGCGCCGCCGTGGACGCATCGGGACCGACGATCACCTGCCGAGCCGACCCGAAGATCGCATACGCCGCAAGCGGCACCATCGACGCGTACAGGCCCACCTCCGGCGGCAGCCCGGCGACGCCGGCGTAGCCGATGCTCAGGGGGACGATCAGGGCCGCGACGGTCAGGCCCGAGATGACGTCGCCGGAGAGCTGGCTCGGGAGGTAGCCGCGCAGCGTCCAGGCGATTGCCGGCCCCTCCGGCCCCTCGATCGCGAGCCTGGCCCGGCCCAGGAGATTGCGCAGCCCGACCGCGGCCGACATCAGCCTCAGGGGACCCGGTCGGGTCCGGGCTCGCTGACGCCGCCAGGCCCGCGGCTGGGCCGGCGCGCCCGCTCGCGGCGCATGATGAACAGGCTCACGATCGCGACCCATGCCGGGAGCACGAGGATGATCCAGTCCCAGAGCGTCACGGCGACCAGCAGGACGAGCCCCAGCGCGTAGGCGGTCCATGCGAACCATCTGGGGAAGGTCCGGCTGCGCAGGCCGATCGTGCCCATGGAGATCAGGAAGACGGCGGCCGCCCGGGTCGCGAACGCGAACAGCACCGTGTATGAGAGCGCGCGGAGCAGCTCCACGGTGTCCGCCGACGGTGCCGGCTGGTCCAGGTACTGGTAGCCGACGACCGCGGAGCTAGCGATCGCCGTCGCCACGAACACGAGGGCGACGAACAGGAGACCGCTGCCGAAGAACACCGTCGCGAAGAAGCGGTCCTCGCGCTCGCCGATCTGGTCCCGCACCACGGCGACGAACCACAGGAACATGATCCCCGAGAACGGCGCCAGGTACAGGCCGCCGATCACGATCGGCAGGTGACCACCAGTGGCGAACATCACGGCCAGCTGCGCATCGGTTGCAGTGGTCAACGCCTCCGAGCGGAGCAGGACGAGTGCGGCGGTGAACAGGATCGCGAACAGGAGGCCCGCGACGCCGGCCGCCCAGGGCGCGCGCATCTGGTGCGCGGCCTCGCCGAGGACGGCGGGGGTCCCGGTCCTAGGCCACGCGGTGCCGTCCGATGGATCGGGTTGCGCGGGCGCACCCTCGATCGTCATGAACTCCCCTCCATCACACGCCGGAGACGCCCGTCCCTGACATCATATGTGCCCGCCGTCCGGGCCTGCCTCACCCGGCCGAAGTGAAGCCCCGGCGGCGACCCCTCGCCGCCATGCGCGCCATGCCCCAGGAAGGGAGATCACCCGGCCCGTGGATCCCAGCAGCCCCCTCACCCGCGACGGCATTCTGACCGGGAGTTCTGGCCCCGGTGCCGGCCCCGCGCCGGGTCCCGTCTTGCCCGACCCGCGGCCCGCGGGCTCGCCGCCGGGCTTCCACCTGCTGGCGAAGCCGACGGGCGCGGTGTGCAACCTCGACTGCACCTACTGCTTCTTCCTGTCCAAGGAGGCGCTCTACCCGGGCTCCGCGTTCCGGATGGCCGACGATCTGCTGGAGCTGTACGTCAAGCAGCTCCTCGAGTCCCACGAGAGCCCGAACGTGACCGTCGCCTGGCAGGGCGGCGAGCCCACCCTGATGGGCCTCGACTTCTTCCGGCGCTCGATCGAGCTGGTCGAGCGGTACCGGAAGCCTGGCCAGCAGGTCGAGCACACGATCCAGACCAACGGCACGCTGATCGACGAGGACTGGTGCTCGTTCTTCCGGGAGCATCGGTTCCTGGTCGGGCTCTCGATGGATGGCCCGCCCGACATCCACGACCGCTACCGCGTGGACAAGGGCGGCAAGGCCACCCATCACAGGGTGCTCGCCGCCGCGCGGCTGATGGCGGAACAGGGCGTCGACGTCAACATCCTGTGCACGGTGCACGAGGCGAACCAGGACCGGGGCGCGGAGGTGTACCGCTACTTCCGCGACGAGGTCGGGGCCCGATACCTCCAGTTCATCCCGATCGTCGAGCGCGCCACGCCCGAGTCGCTGCCGGTGGCCGATGCCGGCTGGGGCACCACTGGGCGCGAGGTGCGGCCGCTGTACACGCTCGACGGGAGCCTGGTGACCTCACGCTCCGTCACGGCGGACGGCTGGGGCCGCTTCCTCTCGAGCGTGTTCGACGAGTGGGTCGCGCGCGACGTGGGCACCGTGTTCGTGCAGATCTTCGATGCGGCGCTTGCCTCGTGGGTCGGTGCCCCGCCCGCGGTCTGCATCTTCGGCGAGACATGCGGCAACGCGCTGACGGTGGAGCACACCGGCGACGTCTTCAGCTGCGACCATTTCGTCGAGCCGCGCTACCTCCTGGGCAACATCCGCGACAGCACCTGCTGGAGATGGTCGCGTCGCCCGCGCAACGCACGTTCGGAACGGACAAGCGGGACACGCTGCCTCGCTACTGCCGCGAGTGTCCCGTGCGGTTCGCGTGCCACGGGGAATGCCCGCGCAACCGCTTCATCGACACCCCGGACGGCGAGCCGGGGCTCAACCACCTGTGCGCGGGCTACAAGTCCTTCTTCACTCACATCGACCGGCCGATGCGGGTGATGGCGACGCTGCTGGGACAGGGCCGCTACGCGGACGAGGCCATGGGCATCCTGGCCGGCGAAGCGGCAGCTCTCCGCACGGCGGTGGCGCAGGCGGGGCGCAACGACCCGTGTCCCTGTGGCAGCGGCCGCAAGACCAAGACCTGCCACGGGGCCACGGGCTGAGGCCGAGCTACATCGGGCGGCCGAGGTTGTTGGGGTCGCCCGGGTAGCCCGTGCCACTCGAGTAGCCGGGCATCCGGTCGCGGTTCCCGTAGGCGCTGCCGGCGTAGTGGCCGATGTCGATCGCGAGGGCAATCGCCAGCCACAGCCAGTCGAAGCCGCTGATCCCGGTCGACGGCGCCCACAGCAGGACGTACATCAGCGTGGTGAACGGCGCGAAGATGATCCCGAGGATCGGCCACAGCCACATGTCGCCGAAGGCGGCCGTGAAGTACGCCGGCCGCGCGATGTAGACGAGCAACACGCCGAAGCGGGGGAACAGGCCCCCCATCAGCACCAGCAGACAGCCCATGGATTCTCCTTTGGGTGATGTCGGACCGGGGCCGACTGTGGATGGACGCTACGGAGCACGCGGTCCGGCGCTGAGACGACGATGCGTCCCGTGGGTGCATATCATCCCGCAGGGCCGGTCGCCCCGCTTGCCGTCCCGGCAACGGACGTGCGGGCCGAACCGAAGGCCGGCCCCGCGCGTCGGGGGTGGACGGGACCAGCCCGTCGCGTCAGGCGGCCAACGCGGCTGCCATGGGAGCCTCGGACGGAACCTCGTCGAGGGGCTTCTTGATGACGATCTTCCGGATCTCCGAGACGGGGATGATCAGCAACCCGACGAGGATGCAGACGACCCACTGGTCGAGGTTGAGGTTGGTCGTGTCGAGGAGCCGGTTGAAGAACCCGAACTCGGTCATCAGCACGATCGTCGCGATCGAGGCCGCCGTCGCGTAGAGGAACGGCCGGTCGCCCATGATGTCGAGGCTGAAGACCGACCGCCGCTCGTCCTTCGTCGCGAACGAGAACGCGACGTTCGAGATCGAGAAGGCGATCATCCCCATGGTGCGCGCGACCGTCTCGTCGTAGACGTTCGAGGCCCAGGCGATGACGGCCAGCGTGCCGCCACCCATCACGAGGCCGGCGACGGCCAGCCAGATGAGGAGTGGGCCGCTGAGGAGCGGCTCGCTGGACGGGCGCGGCCTGCGCTCCATGAGGCCGTCCGCGGCCTTGCCGTAGCCGAGGCCGACCGCCTGGAAGACCTGGACGGTGAAGTTCATGAACAGCGTCTGGATGGGCACGAACGGGACGCCGCCGAGCACGTTCAGGATGCTGGAGCCCAGGAACGTGACGATGTAGCCGAGCAGGAGCCCGACCTGGAAGCGGATGTACTTCTTGAGGTTGTCGTAGAGCCCGCGACCCAGCTTGACTGCCTTCACGATCGTCGCGAAGTCGTCATCGGTGAGGATCATCACCGCGGCCTCCTTCGAGACCTCGGTACCCGTGATGCCCATGGCCACGCCGATGTCGGCCTTCTTGAGCGCCGGCGCGTCGTTCACGCCGTCGCCCGTCATCGCCACGATGTGGCCCTTCTTGCGAAGGATGTCGACCAGGTGGACCTTGTCCTCCGGCGTCACTCGCGCTATCACGCCGATGCCGTCGATCTCCCGGACGGCCTGGTCGTCGCTCATCGCCCGGAACTCTGCGCCGGTGATGGCGCGGCCGGTGATGCCCAGGTCCTGTGCGATCGCCTGGGCCGTGACGGCATGATCGCCGGTGATCATCCGGACCTGGATCCCGGCGCTGTGCGCCTCGGCGATCGATTTCCTGGCCGCCGGTCGCGGCGGGTCCACGATCCCGACGAGGGCGAGCAGGGTCATCCCGTCGAGCAGCGGCAGGAGATCGGCACCGGGATCAAAGCTGGCGGGATCGAAGTCCCTGCGCCCGGTTGCCATCACGCGCAGTCCCTTGGCCCCGAGGCGCTCGTTCTCCGCGAGGATCCTCGCCCGCATGTCGTCGTCGACGGGACGGACCCCGGACAGGTCCGGCGTGACCACGAACGTGCCGCGGGCCAGCAGCTGGTCGGGGGCACCCTTGACGAAGCAGCGGACGACATCCTTGCCCGCCTCGTCCTTCATGCGGTGGAAGGTGGCCATCATCTTGTAGGCCGCATCGAACGGCAGGGTTGCGACCCGCGGGTAGGCCTCTCGCGTGGCGATGGCGCTGACCCCGCCCTTCTCGGCCAGGACAACGAGCGCGCCCTCGGTCGGGTCGCCGATCAAGGCGCCATCCTTGACGACGGCGTCGGAGGCCAGGACGCACGGGAGGAGGAACGGGTCGAGCGGGACGTCCGCATCACCCGCGACGCGCGCGATCGAGCCCTCGATCCCGTAGCCGGTGCCGGAGACGGTGAACCGGCGGCCCGGGATCGCCATCTCGACGGCCGTCATCTGGTTGAGGGTGAGCGTGCCGGTCTTGTCGGAGTTGATCGCCGAAGTGGATCCAAGGGTCTCCACGGATCGCAACTGCTTCACGATGGCGCCGGCCTTCGCGAGCGTCTGCGTGCCGTACGAGAGGATGGTGGTGATGACGGCAGGCAGGCCCGTCGGAATGGCCGACACGGCGAAGGCGATGGCCGTCACGAACAGGACATCGAATGGCTGGCCGTAGCGGAAGTAGCCGATCGCGATCGAGGCAAGGAGGGCGAGGCCGGCGATGATCAGGAGCTGGTTGGTCAAGGCGTTGATCTGCCGCGTCAGGGGCGTCTCCTGTCCCTTGTCGACCTGCAGCATCCCGGAGATGTGGCCCACCTCGGTGTTCATGCCGGTGGCAGTCACGACGAAGCGCCCCGAGCCACGGGTCACGTTCGTGTTCATGAACGCCATGCCGAGCCGGTCGCCCAGCGGCGCATCGGCGGCGACGGGGTTCACGTCCTTGGCGACGGGCAGGCTTTCGCCGGTCAGGGCCGCTTCGTCGATCTCCAGGGTTGCCGCCGCGAAGATCCGTCCGTCCGCGGTGACGAGATCGCCGGCCTCGAAGGCCACGATGTCTCCCGGGACGAGCTCCTCGGCCGGCACCTCCACCAGCTCGCCGTCCCGGCGCACCCGCGCCTTGACGACCATCATCTTCTGGAGCGCCGCCACGGCCGCCGCAGCCTTGCCCTCCTGGCTCAGGCCGAGGTAGGCGTTGAGGACCGTCAGCAGGATCAGCATCACCCCGGTGGAGACCTGGCCCACCGGGTAGATGCTCAGCACGCCGGCGACCAGCAGGACGATCTGCATCGCGTCGGCGTACTGGCGCAGGAAGGCGCGCAGGCGCGGCTCGGGGGCCTGTTCCGCAAACCGGTTGGCACCGAACTTCGTCCTGCGTGCGGTGACCTCGGCTGAGGACAATCCCTGGTCGGCGTCGACGCCCTGCTGCTGCAGAGCGTCCTCCGTGCTCAGGGCGTGCCACGCCGTCGCGCCGGCGGCAGCGGTTGCTCCGGTCACCTCTGTCATGTGCCCATTCCTCCTGACCTGTGGACGAGACGGCTTCCTCCCGGAAATCATCCCGTGTGCCCGAGCAGTATCGCCAGTCGGCGTCTCCGATGCGAGCCTGCAGGCAACTCAGCCGATGTGAGCGAGCGTGATCCCGGCCGACGTGCGGGCTGAGCGCCGGGCGCAGACAGGGATGTTCCTCTGTCCACGGCCAGGCGCCGTCCCGGGTTCGGTCTCTGCTCAGCCGCCCTCGGCCGGCTCCGCCTCGGGACCAACGAGGTCAGGGGCGGCCGCGGCGTACGCCGGCACCGCCGCCCCGCGCGGGATCCTCGGCATCCCGATGACAGCGAGGACTGTGCGCCAGGTCACGGCGACAACGCCGATCAGGGGCACGACCAGGAACATGCCGGCAATCCCGGCGACGGCTCCTCCGGCCGGGATCGCGACCAGCACGACCGCGGGGTGCAGGTGGACCGTCTTGCCGTAGACGAGCGGCGAGACGACGTTGCCGGTGACGATGTTGAACACGAGGGTCCAGATGACCATGATCACGATGTCCGATGGGACGCCGACGGCGATGGTCACCAGCAGCGCGATGCCGGTCGAGATGAAGCCGCCGATGTAGGGGATGAAGCACAGGAAGAACGAGAGGACGAAGATCGGCACCGCGAGCGGGATGCCCAGGACCAGCATGATGACCAGCTGGCTGGCCGCGCCCACCAGCGAGATGGCGCCGGTCCCGATCATGTACCCGCTCAGCACCTCGAACGCACGGCTGCCGGCCTCGTCGATCGCGCCTGCCGCCTCGGGTCGGACACGCGCAAGGGTCCGGCTCCACAGGTGTCCGCCGTCCTTGAGGAAGTAGAACGACAGCAGGGCGCTCAGGACGATGACCACGACAAGCGCGCCCACGTCGGACACGATGGAGGCCGCGGTCGTCACCAGGTCGGTCCCCCCGGTGGCCACCGCGGCTGTGAGGATCTCGAGGGTGCCGCCCGCCGCATCGCTCACGGACCCGGCGCCGCCAGAGGCCTCCCGCCCGATGGCCCCGGCCTGGCCCACCAGCGACATCAGGGCGATCCCCATGACCGCGGTGACCGCGAGGATCCCCCCGCCCACTGATATCGCGGCGGCCTGCCCGCGTCCCCGGCCGCGCCGGACGAGGACGCGAACCAGGGGGTGCAGCGTGGCCGCGAGGATCGTGGCCATGACGATGGGGACCACGACCATCGGCACCGCAACGATCACCAGCACGATCAGCGTGATCAGGCCCAGGCCCACCAGCAGGCGCCAGCTCCACTGTGCGACCCGGTCGAGCCAGGCCGGCACCAGGGAAGGGAGCTCGGGGCGCGGACCGGGGTCAACGATCGCCACGGTCGCCGCCGCCACTGCGAGCAGGACGGCCGTCACGGGCACTGCCGCGAACAGGCCCACGACCCCGGCCAGCGCGAACCCCGCGGGCAGCGCCATGAGGACGAGTGCGGGATGGATGCTCACGGTTCGGCCATACACGGCCGGGCGGATGCCGTAGCCGAGGATCGCGTTGCGGATGGCGATCAGCAGGATGAAGACCACGACCGGTCCCAGGCCGAGGGTCGCGTACGCGACCAGCAGGATGAGCATCGTCGTGACGATGCCGCCGAAGTACGGGATGTAGCCGCTGAAGAAGACGAGGACGGCCAGCGGCACCGCGAGCGGCACGCCCAGAACCCACATGAACACGAGGTCCGTGAGCGCGATGATCGCGGACAGGATCGTCGTTCCGCGGAGGTAGCCGCCGACGCGTGCCAGCGCGTCCTCACCGGCCTCGGTGATTCGCTCCCGCTTCTGGTCGCTGACGGCCTGGAAGACCCAGATCCAGGCCCTGTCGCCGTCCTTCAGGAAGAAGAACACGAGGAAGGAGGCGAGGACCAGGACGGTGATGACGCCTCCGGCCGCCGCGACGATGTCGCCCACGGCCGCGCCGATCGCCTCGCGGGCGGCATCGATGGCCGCTCGAGCAGACGCCGCGACGTCCGGTGGGACGCCGTTCTCGACGACCCGTGCCTGGACCTCCGCGATGGCGGCCGAGATCCTGGTCACCAGCTCGCCGATGGACGGCAGCAAGGCGAACGAGAGCAGCAACGCAGCGCCGGTGAGGACGGCGATCGCGACCACCCACACGATCCCCGCCGCCGCAGCCTGCGATCGACCGCGGGCGCGCAGCCGCAGGACGAACGGCGCGAAAGCGGCCGCGATGACGATGGCGATCGCGATGGAGGCGGAGACCGTCCACAGGAGCCCGCTGAGCTGCCACAGCACGACGATGAGCGCCGCGATGACGATCATCCGCCAGCCGAGGGCCGCGAGGTTGACCAGCCAGTCGGGGATGACCGCGGGGGTCCGTACCGCCGGTGCCGTCACCGGTGCGTCCCTCCGCTTCGCGCGGGGTGACCTGTCAGGGCGCGTGGTTCGTACCGTGCCATCGGCGCGTCTGTTCCTTCCCTGCCCGACGCCCGACCCCCGCTGGGACCTGGCGCCCGCCTACCGGCCGTCAGTCGCCGCTGAACGAGACCGTCTTGATGAGCAGCCGGAGGACGACCGCGACGACCGACGCGAACAGCGCCGAGACCCAGATGCTGGTGATCGAGTCCACCCCGGCGAATGACACCAGCAGCCAGCCGGTGATGACCGCGGCCACCAGGCCGATGACGAGGCTCGGCATCCAGCCCCGGAGCGTCCGGCCACCGGCGACGACGCCGGAGAACAACCCTGCGATCAGGCCAACGACGATCCAGCCGACGAATGTGAGGTCCATACGCCGGAGTATGGCACGCTGTATGGAGCCCCGGCATCGTGACCGGGCGCGGCACCAGCGCCGTGTCCCCTATGCTGCGTCGCCATGACGCCGCGCCCAACCCGCCGCGACACCTGGCCCTGGGTGGGCCTCGCGTGCGCGATCGCCTTCCTCGTCCTTGGCATGCTGGTCGTCCGTCGCGGCGGCCTTGCGTTCGACGAGCCGCTTGCGACCGCCCTGCAGTCCCTCCCCGTCCCGGTCGGGTTCTGGGAGGCGTGCACGTTCCTCGGCGCGGAGATCCTCGTCCTGATCGGGATCGCGCTCTTTCTGGCCGCCGCGGTCTCGCGGCGTGTCCACCTTGCGATCATCGTCGCTCTGGTGCTCATCGCCGGGGCGCTGTTCACGGAGGTCGTGAAGGAGCTCGTGGCCCGGCCCAGGCCGACGGCGAACCCCCTGGTGTCGGCGCCCGGCTACAGCTTTCCCTCCGGCCATACCCTCAACAGCACGGTGACCTACGGGATCCTGGCGCTCGTCGCCTGGCGAAGCCGGCTCTCGCTCGCGGTCCGCCGGGCAGTGCTCATCCTCGCGGTGATCCTCCCCGTGCTCATCGGGCTCTCGAGGATCGCGCTCGGGGTCCACTGGCCGACTGACGTCCTCGCCGGCTGGCTGGCGGGTGTGGCGTTCGTGGCACTTGCCGCCACGCTCGTCCGGCTCACCCGGGCGCTGGAGCGAGACCTGCCGGGACCTGCCGCTGGGGTGCCGGCCTCCGAACCCTGACCCGAGCGTGGCAGCGGGCCCGGGTTCCCCTCCACGGAATCGCCTCTCTCCGGAAACCGCGTACCATCGATCTGCGCAGCAACCGCGCGTCCGCCACGCGACCGTGGACGGACCCACCGCGCCGACATCATCCCGATCGCGCCGCATCTCACCGCGGCTCCCAGGGACGGCGCCCAGCCCACAGGAGGTTCCACGTGACCGAAGAGACCACCCCCCAGGCCGAGGACGTCGTCGTCGTCGCTGCCCAGGTGGCCGATGACAAGGGCGTGATCGCCGAGGCCGCCATCGCCGCCGAGGGCAACCATGCCCTCATCGTGGCCCGCTTCGCGGACGCCAACGCCGCCGTCGGTGTCTACCGGGACCTCCAGTCGGCCGAGATCGACGGCTCGCTCGAGATCGACGGCGTCCTCGTCGCCAAGGCCGACGCCGACGGCCGGATCCACATCCAGAAGATGACCGAGCACAGCACCCGCAAGGGCCTCAAGTGGGGCATCGTGGGCGGCGTGGTCGCCGGGATCTTCCTGCCGGCGACGATCGTCGGCGGTGCCGTTGCGCTGGGCTTCGCCGGCGCGGCTGCGGGCAAGGCCCGCAACCTCTACCACCGGGTGGAGGTCGAGAAGCAGCTGACCGACGTCATCACCCCCGGCACGTCGGGCATCCTGTGCCTCGTGTCGGCAACGGCCGTCGAGGACGTCAGGCTCAAGATGCCGGACGCCGAGGAGGTCAAGGCGGTCCCGGTTGACGAGGAAGCCGCGGACGCGATCAAGGCCGCCGCGGCCGCCGCTGATGCCGCTGAGGGTGGGGCACCCGCCGCCGGCTGATCCGGGCACCGCAACACGCGAATCATCGAGCCCGGGTCGATCGTCGGCCCGGGCTCGATATCATCCGGACCCCGAGAGAGCCGCGCGCAGGGGCAACCACCCGCGATCGTCAGCACAGGAGAGCAGGCAACATGAGCGAGAAGCACGTGACGGGCCCGATCCAGGTGTTCGTGATCGGGTTCGACAAGTTCGAGGCCACCGGCAAGATCATGGCCGAGCTGCGCCGGGCACGGAAGCGCGGCGTGATCCGGATCGTGGACATCCTGTTCGTCCAGAAGGACAGGCACGGCAGCATCGAGAACTCGATGCACATGACCGACCTGTCCGAGAACGAGCGGATGCGCCTGGGCGCGATCGCGGGCGGCCTCATCGGCCTGCACGAGGGCGGCGTCGAGGGCATGGTCGAGGGCGAGATCCTGGGCGCGCTTGCCGTGGCCGAGCGGGACGCCGGCCTCGGCGTGGACCGCATGAAGGAGCTTGCCGAGAGCATTCCCGCCGGCGGGGCGGCCGCGATCCTCGTGATCGAGCACCACTGGGCGGCAAGCCTGCGCGACGCGATCGGCGAGGCCGGGGGGCGTTCGCTCATGCAGGCGATGATCTCGCCCGACGCCCTGGCCCTCGTCGGCGAGGAGCTGCGGGTCAGGATGGAGGCCGAGGAGGCCATCGAGGCGGCCGAGGCCATCAAGGTGATGGCCGCGATGGACATCGCCCGGACCCTGGTCATGGCGGAGCTCGTCGAGGAGGCCGCCATCGCCGAGGCCGCCGACGTCGTCGCAATGGCGCTGGCGATCGAGGACGCCGCCGCCGAGGACGTCATCGACACGCTGTTCGCTGCCGAGCTGATCGAAGAGGCCGCCATGGAGGAGGCCGCGGAGGTCGTGGCGCTGGCCATCGAGGTCGAGGAGGCCGCCGTCGAGGAGGCGGAGGCAGTCGTGGCGCTGTCCGCGGACGTCGAGGAATCGGCGATCGAGGAGGCGGAGGACGTCGTGTCGCTCGCCCGCGAGGTCGAAGAGGTCGCGATCGAGGAGGCCGAGGACGTCGTCTCCATGTCGCGCGACGCCGAGGAGGTCGCGATCGAGGAAGCCGAGGACGCCCAGGCCTAGGATCAACGGAGCAACTGGCCGGCTGGGCCCCCGGGTCCGGTTGACAGGATCGAGAACCCGGGCGCCCAGCCCGGGTTCTCGCCTCGTTGCTGGAAGGCCGGCGAGATGGAGGAGCGACAGTGTCTGATCGAGACTCCGGCGCCGGAGCGCCCCGCCCGGCCGACGAACTGCCTCTGGACCGCTTCAACGCCTTCTCTGACGGCGTGTTCGCGATCGCGATCACCCTGCTCGTGCTGGAGCTGACGGTCCCGGTCGGACCCGAGCCATTGCTCCCGACCCTGGTCGAACAGTGGCCGGAGTACCTCGGCTACCTCATCAGCTTCGCCTTCATCGGCGGCAACTGGATCACCCATACCCGGATGACGAGGCTCATGAAGCGCGGCGACACCCTCGCGTTCAGCTTCAACCTCCTGTTCCTGCTCTTCGTGGCCGTGCTCCCGTTCACGACCAGCCTGATGGTGAGCCACCTGGCCGGCCCCGATGTCCAGGTCGCGGTGCTCATCTACGGGATCAACGTGCTGGTCGCATCGCTGTTGCTGACCTTCCTGATGGCCCACCTTGCTCGTGAACGGACGCTGCTGATCGACGACGTCGCCGATGAGGAGCTGGCGGCGATGGCCCGCCAACGAAGGATCTCGATCGGGATATGGATCATCGCGGTCGCATGCGCCCTGGTCGCTCCGCCCGTCGCCGTCGGCCTCTACGTGGTGGCCACCGCCCTGATGCTGGCGCTGCCGCTCATCCGCCTGGGTCAGAACCGGGTCCGCGCATCCAGGCCGGGGCGGTAGCCGATCAGTCGGTCCCGGTGCGCCAGGGGCCCGCTCCCAGGTCGCCGCATCATCCGCGGGGTTCGATGTTCGATGCCCCGGATCAGGGATGTAATCTGGACTGGTTGCGGCGCCTGGCAGGAGGGCCCTGCCCGGCTTGTCGATGATGATCAGCTCCCGTCCTGGGCAGCGGGCTGGGCGGGACAGCGTTGACGGGAGACGACCTCATGGCTCACGAGTTGACCGACGTCCTGGTTGCGGGGTACCCGAGCGTCGACACCGCCACGAAGGAATTCGACGACCTCGTCGCCGCGGTGAAGGCGAAGAAGGTCAGCATCGAGGGCGCGATCCTCGTCAGCCACGACAAGGACGACAACGTCATCGTCCAGCAGACCGGCGACCACCTCGGCCGCAAGGGGCTCGGCTACGGCGGCTCGGTCGGCTTCCTCGTGGGTCTTGCCGCTCCCCCGCTGCTCGCAGCCACCGTCGTTGGGGCCGCGGCGGGCGGAATCGCCGGGCGCTTCGCGAAGCACAAGATGGAGACGGGCCTCCACGACAAGATCGGCGAGGCGCTCAAGCCCGGCACCGCCGCCATCCTTGCGATGTTCGAGGAGGACCAGGCCCTCGCCGTCCAGCAGATCCTGGCCGGGGCGCTCGTGCGCTCCGTTGTCCAGACGGAGAAGTCGGGCACGGCCGCCTTGAAGGATTCCCTCGCCGAGGCGATGGGCAAGTTCAGCCAGGATCGGACCGTGCTGCCGATCCCTGACCGGAACTTCGGGGGCGTGGTCGGCCGGACGATGGACACGTCCGTCGGCGACTGGTCGATGATCCCCGGGCCCAAGGCGCCGGATGGGGCCCCGAACGTCCTGATCGTGCTCGTGGACGACGCCGGCTTCGGTGGTCCCGAGACGTTCGGCGGCGAGCTGCGGACGCCGACCCTGTCGCGCATCCAGCAGATGGGTCTGACCTACAACCGCTTCCACGTGACCGCCGTCTGCTCGCCGACCCGCGCGGCGCTTCTCACCGGACGCAACCACCACCGCGTGGGCATGGGCGGGATCGCGGAGTTCCCCGGTCCGTTCCCGGGCTACACGGGGACGCGGCCGCGAAGCTGCACGGCCCTGCCCAGGATCCTCAAGGAGAACGGCTACATCACGGGCGGCTTCGGCAAGTGGCATATGACGCCGGGGCGCGAGATGGGCCCCGCGGGGCCGTTCGAGCACTGGCCGCAGGCCTGGGGCTTCGACCACTGGTGGGGGTTCCTGACCGGGGCGGCCGGCCAGTACGACCCGATCATCACCCAGGACAACTCGGTCGTCGGCGTGCCCGAGGGCAAGGATGGGAAGCTCTACTACTTCCCCGACGACATCACGGACAAGTCCGTCGAGTGGCTGCACGCCGTGCGGGCCCATGACCCGCCAGAAGCCCTGGTTCCTGTACTACTCGACCGGTGCGACGCACGCCCCCCACCACGTCGCCAGGGAGTGGGCGGACAAGTACAAGGGCCAGTTCGACGACGGTTGGGACGCCTACCGCGACCGCACCCTCGAGCGCCAGAAGAAGCTCGGGATCGTTCCGCCGGAGACCGACCTGGCCCCGCGCCCCGAGGCGTACCCCGCGTGGGACACCCTGGGCGACGCCGAGAAGAAGCTGTATGCCCGCCAGATGGAGGTGTTCGCCGGCTTCTCCGAGAACACCGACTGGAACGTCGGCCGCCTCGTCGACGCGGTCGAGGAGATGGGCGAGCTCGACAACACGCTGGTCATCTACATCTGGGGCGACAACGGCGCCTCGATGGAGGGGACGATCACCGGGTCCTTCAACGAGACGACGTTCTTCAACGGCGTCGTGCTCGACGCCGAGCAGCAGCTGGAGCTGATCGAGAAGTTCGGCGGCCTGGAGGGCCTGGGTGGCTTCCACAGCGCCCCTCACTTCGCGGCGGCCTGGGCGCACGCCCAGAACACGCCGTTCCAGTGGGGCAAGCAGATGGCGAGCCACCTCGGCGGCGACCGCGACCCGATGGTCATCGCGTGGCCGGGGCACATCAAGAGCGGGGGCGATCTGCGGACGCAGTTCACCCACTGCATCGACATCGCGCCGACGGTCCTCGACCTGGTCGGCATCCCGGAGCCCACCGTGGTGGACGGGATCGAGCAGGAGCCGATGGACGGCACGCCCTTCTCGTACACGCTGGAAGACCCGGGCGCCGCGGAGCGGCACACGGTCCAGTACTTCGAGATGTACGGCAGCCGCGCCATCTACAAGGACGGCTGGTGGGCATGCGCCCGGCTGGACAAGCTGCCGTGGGACTTCTCGCCGGCGACGCTCGCCAGGTTCAGGCCGGGCAGCGGGTACGACCCCGACCAGGACTCCTGGGAGCTGTACTACCTGCCCGACGATTTCAGCCAGGCCCACGACCTGGCGGCCGAGCAGCCCGAGAAGCTCGCCGAGATGCGGGAGCTGTTCTGGAAGGAAGCCGAGCGCAACCGCGCGCTGCCGCTGCTCGGCGGCATGGCCGTGTTCTTCGGCATCCTGCCCCCGATGCCCACGGCCACGCGCCATACCTTCGCGGGCGATGTCCAGAACGTCTCGACCACGGTGATCCCACGGATCTACGGGCGGTCGTACTCCATCGAGGCCGACATCCACGTGCCCGAGGCCGGCGCCGAGGGCGTCCTGTGCGCCTTCGCCGACTTCATCGGTGGCTTCTCGCTCTGGGTGGATGAGAAGGGCCACCTCAACCACACGTACCAGTTCCTGGGCATCGAGACGTACAAGCAGGTCTCGGCCGAGCCGATCCCGACCGGCGACGTCTTGGTGAAGATGCTGTTCGAGGCCGACGAGCCGAAGCCGGGCTCCGGCGGCGGCGTCACCCTCTGGGCGAACGGGAAGCAGATCGGCGAGGGTCGCCTCGACCGCACCTGCTCCATGCTGTTCACGACCTACGCCGGCATGGACATGGGTCGCGACAACGGCGGCGTCGTGGACGACGCCTACGAGGACAAGGCGCCGTACGCCTTCACCGGCACCCTGCGGAACGTCGTCTTCGACCTCAAGCCGATGAGCCAGGCCGACGAGCAGGCGGTGCACCAGGCCACCCAGCAGGCGGGCATCGGCGCGGGTGCCGGTGGATAGTTGTATTCGCACGCATTGCGCGCAATGATGTGAAGGCAAGTGAACGACATCCCAGAAGCGGAGGGAATATCGCCCGCTCGGACCCCGAAGCCCACGACATCAGCCCAATGCACTCGCAACCACGACTCGTGAGGGAGAAACTCGCATGAAGAACCCGCCCATTCTCATCTCGGTCATCGGCTTCTTTGCCGCACTCGCCGGCTTCGCCTGGCTGTTCTTCGGGCTCCGGCTCATCGGCTTCGACTGGTTCGGTGCCCTGGGCGACCTGCCGGCGTTCGAGACGGCCGCGCTCTGGGGCTGGCTCTCGGTCCTCGGCGGCGTCCTCTGGCTGGCGGCCGCGGTCGGCCTGTGGTCGATGCGCCCTTGGGCCTGGATGCTGGCCATGGTCGTGGCCGGCCTGGCCTTGTTCTCGGCGATCCTCTACATGCTTCAGTACCCCGGCACCGGCATCGGGCTCGGGATGTCGCTCATGCCCCTGCTCATCATCTGGTACCTCAACAGCAGCGACATCAAGGCCCAGTTCGACCTGGCCGAGCCGCCGGCCGCCTGACCCCGGCAATCCGACGCCCGGTCGCACATGCGTGCGGCCGGGCGTTTCTGTGTCACCTGCCCGGCGCAAGTCCCTCGGATGTCCGGCGCCGGTCCCGCGGACCGTGCCACTCCACCCCGCGGGCCTGCTCCAGGCCGAGGTGGCGGCCCGGCTCCGGGCCGCGCACCGGCTACGGTCCGGAGTGGCGGCCGGGCTTCGGGATCCCCGCGAACTGGCGGTAGGCCTTCACCGCCGCGCCGATCGTCGGGTAGAACGCGTCGCGGTTGGCCAGCCAGTCCATGCCGTAATGGCGGATCTCCTGGCGTACCGCGTCCTTCATCTCGGCGAATACGAGGTTGATGCCCTTCGCGTCGAGCTCTCTGTCGAGCTCCTCAAGCATCTCCGCCGCGGTCGTGTCCAGCGAGGTGATGGGCTCGGCAGCGACGATGATCCACCTGGGCGACGGATCCGCGTGCTGCAGATGCCGGACCTCGTTCCTGAAGGTATTGGCGTTGGCGAAGATGAGCGGGCCGTCGAAGCGATAGATGACGAGACCCGGCAGCTGCTCACCCTCCGGGTACATCCGGATGTCGTGGTAGCCGGGGACGTCCGGGACGTCGACGAGTGTTGTCCGGTACGGATTCCACGCCTGCAGGAACACCCACAGGATCGACAGGGTCACCGCCACGGCGATGCCCGGCAGGATGCCGAGGAGCGCCACGCCCAGGAACGCCGCCAACGACAGCCAGAACTCGGTCTTGCGCTGTCGCCACAGCCTGCGCCACGCCGGGATGTCGGCGAGCGAGATCGACGCGACGATCACGACGGCTGCGAGGGTGGGCTGCGGGAGCCATTGCATCAGGCCGGGCAGGAACACCAGCATCAGGAGGATCACCCCGGCACCGACGAGACCCGTCAGCTGGGTCTTCGACCCGGCCCGCTCCGCGACCGCAGTCCGCGATGAGCTCGTGCTGATCGGGAAGCCGGTGAAGAGTCCGGCCGCGATGTTGGCGGCGCCGACCCCGACCATCTCCTGGTTGGCGTGCACCTCCTGCCCGCTTCGCCCGGCGAAGATCGACGAGACCGAGATCGTGTCGGCAAGCGAGACCACTGCGATGCCCAGGGCACCCGCGAGCAGCAGCGGCAGGTCTTCCAGTCCCATCCTGGGGATGGTGAACGGCGGCAGTCCGCTGGGTAGCACGCCAACCACGCTGACCCCGCTCGCGGCAAGATCCAGGCCCGCGGACAGCGCCATCGCGACGATCACCGCCACCAGCACGGCCGGCACCTTCGGTAGGAAGCGGCCCAGGATCACCATCAGCGCGACGCTGAGCAACCCGATGCCGACCGCGGCGGGCACGGCCTCGCCTGCGGCCAGACCCTGCACGAAGGTTTGCGTCTCCTCGATCAGGCCACTCGCGTCGGTCGAGAAGCCGAACAGCTTCGGCAGCTGGCCGATGAAGATCGTGAGAGCGAGCCCGTTCATGTAGCCGATCTGGGTCGGCTTGGAGAGCAGGTCGGCGATGAAGCCAAGACCGGCGCGGGCCCCGATCAGCATGAACGCGCCCACCATCAGCGCGAGCACGGACGCATAGGCGACGGCGGTGGACGGGTCACCGTTGGCGGCCGCGAGCGGCAGGACCGTGGCGGCGATCATCCCGCCCAGCGCCGAGTCCGGGCCGAGGACGAGGATCCGGGACGGCCCGAACACCGCGTAGCCGACCAGGCACAGGACGGACGTGTAGAGACCCGTGATCGCAGGCAGCCCGGCCAGCTCCGCGTAGGCCATGCCCTGAGGGACCAGCAGGCTCGCGAGCACCAGCCCCGCGACGATGTCCTTCGACAGCCATGCGCGTTGGTAGGTTCGGACAGCCTGCACGCCCGGGATCGTCATCGCAAGAGCATAGCCACGCCCGCGGTGCGTCGGCGGCTCATCTCAAACGGGCCGTGGGTCGACACGTTCACCGCTGGGCGTCCGCCTGCCGGCCGTCAGTCGCCGCCGAACGAGACCGTCTTGATGAGCAGCCGGAGGACGATCGCGACGACCGTCGCGAACAGCGCCGCAACCCAGATGCTGGTGATCGAGTCCATCCCCACGACGTTCAGCAGCAGCCAGCCCGCGATCACCGCGGCCACCAGGCCGATGGCGAGGCTCGGCATCCAGCCCTGGAGCGTCCGGCCACCGGCGACGACGCCGGAGAACAACCCTGCGATCAGGCCAACGACGATCCAGCCGACGAATGTGAGGTCCATCGACGGAGTATGGCACGCTGTACGGAGCCCCGGCATCGTGACCGGGCGCGGCGCCAGACGGCCGGGCCTGAGCCCGGCATCGCGACCGCGACCATATCGATGCACGAACTGGAGGCACGCGGCCATGACCGATGAGCACACCGACAGCCCGGCCGGCGAGGCACCGCCCACGAGCGCAGCCGAGGCACCGTCCACGAGCGCAGCCGAGGCGCCGTCCACGCCCACCGGCGAGGCCCCGCTGACGAGCGAGGAGCGCCTTCGCGCGCTGACGAGCGACCGGAAGCGGAAGTCCCGCGGCAAGGGCGCTCCGGCCCCGGTGGATGCCCAGCATCGCCCGGGCGACGTCGTCGATGCGGTGCGTGAGCGCTCGAACATGGACCCGGGGCGGGACACCCCCTTCTGAGCTCGCTCCCGCGAACAACGGTTGGGCGGTTGACGGGGATGGTCGCCATGGGTCTGAACTTGCCCGTCGCGCGGATCCAGCGAGATCCAGCCTAGGACATCCCCTTCGTCGGCGGCCTCGCCTTCGGGGCCGGAACGCGACAGCGCGACGAGGACGCCGTCCACTTCACCGAGGCACAAGGCTCCCTGCTGGCGATCGGGGTGTGGTGCGACTTCGGGCTCGCCGTCGCCGGCAGGATCCTGACCAGCCTGTGGGACCCGGCTGCAATCGCCTACGCCGTCCTGAGCCTCGCCGCGATCCGCATGGTGCCGGTCGCCATCGCGCTCCTTGGCGAGCGCTACCAGCCGCTGACGGTCGCGTTCATCGGCTGGTTCGGCCCGTGCGGCCTCGCCTCCATCGTGTTCCTGGTCATCGCGCTGTCGGGCCTGGAGGAGGCGGGCGTGGACCCGGGACCTCTCCCTGCCGCCCGGCGCACCCGAGCTGGAGGAGGCGACCGAGCCGATGCCCTCCCGCACCTCGTGGCCAGGACGGACCGGGCCTGAGGCTGGGCGGAGCGCCCCGAGCGGGAACGGAATGCCGCGATTCGCGCGATGCCGGCCGACGGCTGGAGGACCAGAGTCGGGGCAGGAAGTCACGCGAGACTCGGGTCCAGTGCGCGGGCCGTGCAGGACGGGACTGGCGATGGCCAACAGCACGAAGGAACGAGGAGCACCGAACATGGCAGAGGTACACCGAGTCTCCACAACCGTCCCGCTGAACTGGAACGAGGTCTGGTTCACCAACTGCCCCATGGTGTCCGCCAACAACGTGGACCAGGAGCTGGGCTGGTGCCGCGAGGAGTTCAAGAAGATCGGCGTCGAGTACGCCTACTTCCGCCACGCTCCCGAGAACAACTGGTACCCGCACTACATCCACAACCTCGACAACCTGATCCGCTTCGGCGGCCTCTACCCGCCGATCCACGTGAACGCCGACCTTCGGCGCACCGTGCTGCTGGGAGCGACCTGGGTCTACGAAGGCGGCTGCATGGTCGTCCGTGCCCGTGACGACGTCTTCAAGATGTCGGACCTCAAGGGCAAGAAGATCGGCATCAGCAAGAGCCTGAACACCATCAAGAACGACTGGTGGCGGATCCAGGAGCACATGGGCATCCTGAACATGCTCAAGCTCCACGACATGACGATGGACGACATCGAGCTCGTCGAGTTTCCCTACCCGGACGACTGGTACGACAAGCCGGAGATGCTCGTCCCGCCGATGAACAACCCGTCCGAGCTGTGGATGCGCCGCGACCACAAGCACGACCTTGCCTTCCGCCCGCTCGAGAAGGCGCTGCTCGGCGGTGTCGTCGACGCCATCTACACCCAGAGCAAGCCCTTCCAGCATCTCCAGGAGGCCACGGGCCAGCTCAAGATGATCGAGGACCTGTCCCGGTACCCCGACTGGACCATCCAGGTCGCCAACACCCCCGCGGTGATCACATGCACCAGGGAGATGGCCGACGAGCATCCCGAGCTCGTCATCGCCTACATGAAGGCCATGGTCAAGGTCGGGCGCTGGGCCAATGAGCACAAGCGCGCTGCCGGCGCGATCCTCAACCGCCAGACGTTCTATCTGGATGCCGAGGACACGTACCAGGGCATCAAGCACGTCGACATGGTGCCGAGCCTGAGCGCAATGAACATGCAGACCATCAAGATCGGCAAGGACTTCATGTTCAAGCACGGCTACATCAAGAACGACTTCGACGTGGACGCATGGGCCCGGCCGGAGTTCCTGGAGAAGGCGGCGGAGGAGGTCCTCAAGGAGGAGTGGGCGCGCCGGAGCTGGAGCAAGCTGCCGCACGGCGGCGGGCTCGAGGTAGAAGGCATCCGCCTCGGGTAGCTGGGACCGCACGCGTTCGTGCGGGCGGAACAAGTGGGCCGCCCGCACGATTGAGCCTCCGCACGATCCCATATGCGCGTCCCGGCGGCACGCGCACGATCTGTTTCCCAAGGACGCCTGAGTGACGACCCCGACACTCAAACGGAGCATCCCGATCCTCGCGTGGCTGCCGGCCTACGATCGGAGCTGGCTGACCGCTGACGCGATCGCCGGGCTGACGGTCTGGGGACTCATCGTTCCCGAATCGATGGCCTATGCCGGTGTTGCCGGGCTTCCGCCCCAGTTCGGCCTGTACACCCTGGTGTGCTCGCTGCTCGTCTATGCGGTGCTGGGCAGCTCGCGGCACGTCTTCGTCCAGCCGACCTCGGCGTCGGCGGCCCTGATCGCGTCCTCCGTGACGGCCGTCATGGTCGCGGCCGGCGTGGTTGCCAGCGGGTCGCCCATCGACCCTGCGCTCTACCAGCAGTACGTGGGCGCCTTCGTCCTCGTCGTCGGCGCGGTGTTCCTGGTCGCCCGGCTGGCGCGCCTCGGCTTCGTCACCCAGTTCCTCTCGAAGCCGGTGCTGGACGGCTTCATCACCGGCCTGGCCGTATACGTCATGGTCGGGCAGCTCAACAAGCTCCTGGGCGTGGAGAAACCGGCCGGCAACACGGTCGAGAAGCTGATCGGCATCGTGCGTGAGCTGCCGGACGCCAACTGGTTCACCTTTGTCCTGGGCATTGCCGCGCTCGCCCTGCTCGTTCTCCTGCCGCGCTGGAACCGGAAGATCCCCGCCGGGCTGATCGTTCTGTTCGGGTCGATCGTCGTCAGCTCCGTCCTCGACCTCAGCGCCACCCATGGCGTGGAGGTGGTCGGCGTGCTGCCCCAGGGCCTGCCGATCCCCGCCGTGCCGGCGGTCCCGCTGTCCGTCCTGCCGATCATGGTCCTGCCGGCGATCGCCATGCTGCTCGTCACGTTCAGCCAGTCTCTTGGCGTTGCCCACGAGTACGCCGACAAGCACGACTACGAGATCGACTCGAACACGGAGCTGGGGGCCTATGCCGCCGTCAACTTCGCCACCGGCCTGTTCGGCGGGCAGGTTGCCGGCGGCAGCATGGCGCCGTCGGCTGTAAACGACGGGGCCGGGGGGAGGTCACAGGTCTCCGGGCTCGTGGCCTGGGCCGCCGTCGTGCTGACGCTCCTGTTCCTCACGCCGCTGTTCACGAACCTGCCGGAGACAATCCTCGCAGCGCTGATCCTGCACGCGCTGTGGCACATCGTCGCGTCGCGCAAGTTGCACACCGCGAGGCTGGTGTCGCGAACGGAGTTCACGCTCGGCGTGCTGACCTTCGCGGGCGTGATCCTCATCGACGTCCTGCCGGGGATGCTCATCGGCCTCGTGAGCGCACTGCTCATCATCATCTACCGATCGAGCCGCCCACACCTCTCACGCCTGGGGAGGATGCCAGACCAGGCCGGAGCGTTCGGCGACGTGACGCGGCATCCTGCGGCAGCGCCCGTGCCCGGCATCCTGATCCTGCGGCTGGATGCGCAGCTCTACTACGCGAATGCCCTGACGGTGCGGGACCAGATCATGCGCCTGCTCGAGGACTCTGATGGGCCGGTGCGCGCCGTGCTCATCGACGCCGCCGGGCAGGACAGCCTGGACATCACCAGCTCCGACATGCTGAAGGGCCTCGTGGGACGGCTGCGAAAACGCGGCATCGATACGGACTTCGCCGAGGTCCACCAGCCGGTCCTGGAGTTCGCCGCCAAGACCGGATTGCTGGACCAGATCGGTGAAGACCACCTGTTCCCGACCGTCGATGCCGCCGTCCACCACATCGAGGCCCGCCTTGCCGCAGGTTGAGCAACGACCGACTCGTCACGCGCCGAGGGGCGCCATGCCGTTTCAGAAAGGGGTCTATCCATGATCGCGAACCACCCGCAAGAGACGATCGCCGCGGCGCGCCAGACCGGCCTCGGGCTGTATGTCACGGCGAAGGAGGCCTACGACCTGTGGCAGGCCGACCCCGGCCTGAAGATCCTCGACGTCCGCACGCCGGAGGAGTTCGTCTTCGTCGGCCACGCGCCGATGGCCACGAACATCCCGTTCGCGCTCCAGACGTACGAGTGGGACCCCGAGAAGAAGGCACTGCGCTGGGAGCTCAACCCCGATTTCGTCGCGGCGGTACAGGGCTGGGCGGCGACAGGCGACAAGATCCTCGTCACGTGCCGGTCCGGTGGCCGCAGCGCGATCGCGATCAACATGTTGGCGGCGGCCGGGTTCACGAATGCCTGGAACATCCTCGACGGTATGGAGGGGAGCCAGGTCAAGGACGCCGAGAGCGTCTTCGACGGCATGCGGATGAAGAACGGCTGGAAGAACTCCGGCCTGCCCTGGAGCTATGACATCGATCCCGACCGGATGAAGCTGCCGGCACGCCAGAGCCGGACGTTCGTGGCCGGGAACGAGCACGACTGAGCGTCTGCAGCGCCGGGATCAGCGCCGCCCGGCGGGTCGTCCAGCCGGGGCGAGAATTGGAGACGGGATCATGACGACGCACGAGGGACACACGTCTCGGGCGGAAGAACGCAGGGCTTCCCTGGGGGTACGACTTCCACCCAGACCTCATGTGGGTCACCACCGACGCGATGCTATGACGCCCTTCGGCCGCCAGAACCCCCGAGGAGGGGTCACGTGATGCCGTCCACCGAAGAGGCGTTCCGCCGGCTGACGATCGGGGATCCCGGTTTGATCGGGGCGATGGCGAACCCCGGCCAACAGGACCCGGGCCTCCACCGGCTGGACGAGCGCACCGAGGCGCTCCTCCGGATCGGGGCCCTCGTGGCGCTGGATGCCCCGCAGTCGTCGTACCTTGTTGCCGTCGCTGCGGCGCAGCGGGCCGGAGCAGCGCTCGAGGACGTCCTCGGCGTCGTCGTGGCAGTTGCCGGTGCCGTGGGGTCGGCGCGCGTCATCTCGGCGGCCCCAAGGATCGCGCTGGCCGCAGGCTACGACGTGGAGGCTGCCCTCGAAGAGAACGATCCGTCCAATCACGGCCGGACGGACCCGCCAGCGCGTTCCTGAGGCGGCGGCGGTCCATCTGGCACTTCGCCGGGCCGAGCTCGACACGTGTATCGTGCGTCTCGTCCATCAGCCAGCCGCGCCCGCAGCGAGGATCCGGACCGTCGCCAACGCCTACGAGCCGCGCCCGGCGTCGGGCCTGCCGTCGGACGCCGAGCCGCATCCGCGCTCCCAACCCTCCTTCCCCCTGGTCGAATCGAAGCTTCTCCCGCCTGCGCCCCGCCCCGGGACGATCCCGCGCGACCGGCTCATCGGCCTTCTGATGGCCGAGCCTCGAGCCTCGGTCGTCTCGGTCAGCGCCCCGCCCGGGTACGGCAAGACTCTGCTCCTGGCAGAGTGGGCGGCGCGCGAGGATCGCCCCGTCGGGTGGCTGACGCTCGACGACTTCGACAACGTCCCGAGCGTCTTCCTCGCCTACCTCGCCGCCGCCATCGACCGCCTCCAACCCGTCGATGGATCCATCCGATCGGGCATTGCGGCGCCCGAGTCGCGGATCGTCGCTCTGGCTGTGCCCCGTCTCGCGTTCGAGATGCACCGCATCGGCCGGCCGGCGGTGCTCGTCCTGGACGACATTCACCGTCTCGTGGACCGAACGTGTCTCGACGCCCTGGCGACGCTCATCGACCACCTCCCCGCCGGGTTCCAGGTGGCGGTGGCGGGACGGACCACACCGGCCCTCCCCTTCGGGAGGTTCCGGGCAGGGCGCGACCTCCTCGAGCTCGGGCGGGACGAGCTTGCCCTGGACCTCGCCGAGACGGAGGCCTTGACCACTGCCGCCGACCACCCCCTGATACCCGACGAGGTCCGGGCGCTGGCGGAACGGACCGAGGGGTGGGCTGCGGGCATCTACCTCGTCACCCTCGCCGGCAAGCGGTCGGGTCGGTCCGCGAGCCTTCTCGAAGGCTCGCGGGACCGGGGTGACTACATAGCCGACTACCTGCGGTCCGAGTTCCTGTCGGGTCTGACCGGCGACGACACCGCGCTCCTCACCAGGAGCTCGATCCTCGAGGTCGTCGAGCCGCAAGTCGCGACGGCCGTCACCGGTCTGCCCGGAGCGGCCGCACGGCTGGAGTCGCTCGCGGAGGCCAACCAGCTCATCGGCGAGGTCGGCGGACCCGGGGGCAGCTACCGCTACCACAACCTCCTGCGCGAGTTCCTGCAGGCGGAGCTCGCCCGACGGGAGCCGGACCTTGTGCCGCAGCTGCATCGCCGAGCGGCGGCCTGGTATGCGACGGGTGACCGCATCGAGCTCGCCGTTGAGCACGCGTTGCGAGGCGACGACATGGACGCCGCCGCCGCGCTCGTCGTGTCCACGTTCCTGCCCACCCTTTACGGCGGTCACGGCGACAAGCTGGACCGGTGGCTGCGGAGCTTTGACGACGCCGCCCTTGCGCGGCGGCCTCCGCTGGCGGTCGCGGGTTCCTGGATCCACCTCCTCAACGGACGGCCGGAGGCCAGCGAGCACCTGGCGGACATCGCCGAGCACTCGACGTATAGCGGCGATCCGGGCGACGGCTCCGCGTCCTTCGAGTCATCGAGGGCGCTGCTGCGTGCGGCCATGGCCCGGAACGGACCGGAGGACATGCTCGCCAATGCGTCGTTTGCCGTGGCCGCGGAGGCGCCGGGCAGTCCTTGGCGGACGAACGCCCTCACGCTGCTCGGCTCGGCACATCTGCTCCTTGGTGACGACGGGACCGCCGATGCGGCGTTCGCGGATGCCGTGTCGGCGGGAGGGATGGCGGGTGCCATGGTCTCCTGGGCGAACCGGGCAAGCCTCGCGATCGCACGGGGCGATTGGGGCGCGGCAGAGGAGTTTGCCCGCGAGAGCCATGGGGTGCTCGCGAGCGCTCGACTCGGCCACTTCGCCGTGTCGCTGATGACCCACGCCGTGGCGGCGCGCGTGGCGATCCATCGTGGTGGCCTGGCGCGCGCGCGCGACGAGCTCGTCCGCGCCCAGCTGGTCTGCCCGCTCGCCACCTACGCCGGGCCCTGGTCCGCAGTCGGTGCCCTCCTGGAGCTGGCCCGGGCCTACCTGGCGATCGCCGATCCGGCGGGCGCGCGAAACGTGGTCTCCCAAGCCGAAGCGATCGCCCGCAGGCGCCCCGCTCTCGGAACCCTCACGGCGGGCATCGCCGAGATGCGCACACGCCTCAAGGATGCGTCCACCGCCCTCGCCGGGTCGTCTGCGCTGTCCCCCGCTGAGCTACGGCTGCTCCCGATCCTGTCGACGCCGCTCACGTTCAAGGAGATCGGCGAGCGCATGTTCCTGTCCCCGCACACGGTCAAGACGCAGGCCATCTCGATCTACGGCAAGCTCGGGGCGTCGAGCCGCAGCGAGGCCGTCCAGCAGGCGATCGATCTCGGCCTGCTCGAACCGTTCCCCGGCTTGCCCCCTCGGCCGCGGATGGACGTGGGACAATGATCCAGAGCCACCACGACACCGTGGCCGATGCAGAGCCGTGGGCTCGGCACACTCGGTTTTCACCCGCAGCGTGGGATGCGGTGGCGCCCGGATGAGCGCAGCGTAGCCACGATGGCGCGAGTACGCCGGAAAGATGGAGGAGTCATGACAGAGAGATCGATCGACGAGCTGGGGCCCGTCGACTACCTGGTCGTCGAGTTCCCGGCGGGGCAGGCGAACTTCACGGGCGAGGCGCTCGCGGAGCTCGTCAGGCTCCACGATTCCGGAACGATCCGGGTCATGGACCTGCTCATCGTCGGCAAGGCCAACGACGGCTCGGTCGCGGTCCAGGAGCTCACCGACCTCGGTGACCTCGGGGAGCTGGCCGGGATCGAGGCCCAGCTTGCCGAGACGCTGGCCGAGGAGGACATCTACAACCTCGCCTACGCGATGAGCCCCGGCAGCACGGCCGGGATCCTCGTCTTCGAGAACCTGTGGGCGGCGCCGTTCGGAGCGGCCGTGCGCCACGCGGGTGGTCAACTGGTTGCCAACGGACGGATCCCCGTCCAGGCGATCATCGCCGCCATCGAGGCCGACGAGGCCCTCGGGGCAGAAGGAGCCTGACATGCCGATGAGACCCTCCCGGATCGCCAAGGCCGCGGTCGTGACCGCCGCCGTCAAGCCTGGGCCGTCGCCCGTCGCGAAGGCCGCCGTCGTCGGCGCCGCCGTCAAGCCCGGGCCGTCGCCCGTCGCCAAGGCCGCGGTTGTCGGCGCGGCCGTCACGCCGGGCCGCCGCGGACGGTTCTAGCTCCCTCGGCCTCCGGCTGATCCGGAGGCCCCACACGATCACGAACCTCGAGCCCGGGTGGATCGTCCGCCCGGGCTCGACCGTGTTCTGGTCGTGCTGGTCGCGCCACTCTCGACTCTCGCCGCGTGCGAAGATCCGTGTTGCGAAACGACGGATGCGATGGCTGGAGGATTGACCTGGTGAACCGGCGATTGCCCCTGCTGGCGCTGGCCGGCGCGCAATTCATCATGGTCCTCGATCAGTCGGTCATGAACGTCTCGATCAGCGCGCTGGTCGCCGAGTTCGATACCACGGTCACGACGATCCAGGCGGTCATCACGCTGTACTGCCTGGTCATGGCGATGTTCATGCTCACCGGCGGCAAGATCGGCGACATCATCGGGCGCCGCCGGGCATTCGTGATCGGGCTCGTCATCTACGCCTGCGGGTCGGGCCTGACGGCGGTCTCCCAGACGGTCCTCCAGCTCACCCTGGGCTGGTCGATCCTGGAGGGCATCGGCGCGGCCCTGGTGCTGCCGGCGATGGCGGCGCTGATCGCCGGCAACTTCGAGGGGACGGAGCGCAAGGCCGCCTACGCGATCATCGGCGGCGTGGCGGGCGCCGGCATCGCGATCGGCCCCATCCTTGGTGGCTGGGCCACGACCGAGCTGACCTGGCGCATCGTGTTTGTCGGAGAGGTCGTCATCGTGATCGGCATCCTCGCCGTGACGAAGTTCGTCGCAGACGCCGTGCGCACGGGTTCGAAGCCGCGGCTGGACATCGTCGGCACGCTCCTGTCCGCCGCCGGCCTGGGCGCCGTCGTCCTGGGAGTCCTGCAGTCGAGCACGTGGGGCTGGATCGTGCCCAAGGACTCGCCGGTCGAGCCATTCGGCATCGCGCTGACTCCCTTCGTGATCGCCGGCGGGGCCGTGCTCCTGTGGACGTTCGTGTGGTGGCAGCGGCACCGGGAAGCGGCCGGCACCGATCCGCTCGTGCACCTCGACCTCGTGAAGATCCCGCCCTTGCGCTCCGGGCTCATCGGGCTGTTCTCGCAGAACCTGATCCTGATGGGCATCTTCTTCACCATCCCGCTCTATCTCCAGCTGGTGCTCGGCCTCGATGCCTTCCAGACGGGCGTGAAGATGCTGCCGACGTCGGTCGCCATGTTCCTCGCGGCAGCAGCCGGTTCGCGCCTGGCAGGCCGATACCCCGTCCGCACGATCACGAGGGTCGGCCTGGCCACGGTTGCGCTCGCCTGCTTCGCCCTCCTGGCCACAATCAAGCCGGACCTGGCGGATCTCGCGTTCGCCACCGCGATGGGCATCCTCGGCGTGGGGATGGGGCTCATCGCGTCGCAGCTCGGCCTGGTGGTCCAGTCCTCGGTCGATTCGTCCGGCCGGGGCGAGGCGGGAGGTCTCCAGTACACCGGCCAGCAGCTGGGGTCCTCGCTCGGCGTCGCCCTCATCGGGGCGCTGGTGCTGGTCGGCCTGACCGGGGCGTTCGTGACCAACGTCCAGCAGGACGACCGCATCCCGGCCGAGGTCGTCGTGCAGATCGAGAAGGCGACGGCCTCCGGGATCGACTTCGTCGCCTCCGCGGATGTCGAGGCCGCCCTGCAGGGGGCCGGGCTCGACGAGGCGACGACCCAGGCGATCGTGGACGACTACGAGCAGGCCCAGATCCGGTCGCTCAAGGTCGGCCTGCTGGCCGCGGCGCTCATCGCGCTCGCCTCCCTGGCATTCACCAGGGACCTGCCCAGTGGCAGACCGGTCGAACAGGAGGAGCCGGACGAGGCGGCGGCTGCCTGAACGGCGGCGGCTGCGTTGCGGTCAGGGCGCCGGCAGCAGATCGAAGCCCTGGGCGGCAAAGTCGGCATCGAAGGTGAATGCCTGGTGGACGCCATGCCGCCGCATCACGAGGAAGCTCGTCCAGTCCACGAGCGAAACGCCCCGGCGTCCGGCAGCCAGTAGCGCTTCACGCGCCTCGGCATGAAGGTGCCTATCCACCCACGCGACCTCGACGAGCGGGAGCAGGCCGTCGATGAACCGGCGCACCGCGTCGATCCCCAGGCGACGCTGGATCAGCGCGGTCGTCTCGACCAGGACGTACTCGTGCGTCAGCAGGCTGGCCTCGGCCACCCGCAGGCGTTCCATCGCCAGCCGCGCCGCCCCGTGGTTCGGGTCCTGGGCGTCCATGAGCGCGTAGAGGGCGGCGGTGTCGATGAAGATCACGAGCCGTACGTCTCGTCCAGGTACCGGTCATGGTCTTCCGACACGTTCGCACCGTCGCCGCGCCCGGACCCCACCACCTCCAGCGCCCGGTCCCAGAGGTCCGCCCGCGACGGGGGGGCGAGCACGGTCGCGTAGGCCTGGTCCACCGCCTCGCGTACCAGGTGCGCCATCGACACGCCCCGGTCCTGCGCCAGGCGCCGCAGGCGGTCCGCCTGCTCCGACTCCAGCGAGATCTGTGTCCGCTCCATGACGCGATGATATCACCGGGCGCAGATGATGTAAGCAAGATCGACGGCGCCGGTGGGCGCGAGCATCCCGCACCAGACATCCGGATCCACCGGGCGGTGGCGTCGCGGATGGGGAGCGTGGTCCCAATGGCCCTCACCCTGGCTGGCGTGCCCGGCTATCGTTCGGGTCGATGCAGGAGCCCATTGCCCAGACTGCGGCGCCGCTGATCCGCGTCGATGCGCTGACCAAGCGGTTCGACGCGGTCGTCGCCCTCGACGCGCTCACCCTCGACGTCGCGCCCGGGATCGTGGGCCTGGTCGGGGCCAACGGGGCCGGCAAGAGCACGCTCCTCAAGATCCTGCTGGGCCTGCTCGCCCCGACGAGCGGGCAGGCGGAGGTCATGGGCTACGTTCCCTGGAGGCAGGGCACCCAGCTCCGGCGGTACGTCGGCTACATGCCCGAGCACCCCGCCCTGCCGCCGGACATCAGCGCCACCGAGTTCGTGGCCCAGGCCGGCCAGCTGTCGGGCCTGCCGGCGAAGGCCGCCCGGGAGAGGACCGCGGACGTCCTCCGGCACGTCGGGCTGGCCGAGGAGCGCTACCGGCCGATCGGCGGCTACTCCACCGGGATGCGCCAGCGGGTCCAGCTGGCCCAGGCCATCGTCCACGACCCCCGCCTCCTCCTCCTCGACGAGCCGACCAACGGGCTGGATCCGGCCGGCCGCGACGAGATGCTCGGCCTCATCCGGCGGACGGGGACCGAATTCGGGATCGCGATCGTGCTGGCCAGCCACCTCCTGGGCGAGATCGAGGCGGTCTGCGATCACCTCGTTGCGATCGACGGCGGGCGGCTCCTCCGGTCGGCGCCGATGGCCGAATTCACGGCGGAGACCGGGATCCTGACCGTGGAGGTGGAGGAGGGTCGCGACGCGCTCGCGGCGGGCCTCGCCGGCCGCGGCCTGCGGATCCTCCCCGGATCCGGCGGGGTGGACCGGACCGTCCGGATCGCGCTCGATGGCGGAGCGCCGTTTGACGTCGTGCGCGACACGGTTGCCGACCTGGGCCTGCCGCTCGTCCGGCTGGAACGGGGCAGACACTCCCTGGAGGATCTCTTCCGCGACGAGGTGGCCGCGGCGCCGACCTCGGCCATCGAAGGCGCCAGCGCGACCATCGCAGGCCCGCCAACCGGGGATCCGTCGTGACGGCGGGCGGCGACCGGGTGACCGTCGGTCCCGGGCCCAGCGGCAGCATCTACGACATCGGCTACCGGGGCTATGACGGACCGAGGCTGGGCCGTCGCCATGCGTTCGCCACGCTCTTCGTCGGGGGCCTTCGAGCCACGTTCGGGCTCGGCCGGTCCGGCCGGGCGAAGATCCTGCCGGCGTTCTGCCTCGCGTTCCCGGCCCTCATCGCCGTGATCATCGTGGCGATGAACGCCTTCGCCACGCGCTTCGGCGTCAGCGACCTCGGCGTGATCCCGGACCATCCCGACATGGCCAGTGCGGTGGGCGCGTTCGCAACGCTTCTCGTCGCGGTCCAGGCGCCGGAGCTGCTCGGACGCGACGTCCGCTACCGCGTCCTCAGCCTCTACTTCTCGAGAGCCCTCCTCCGGGCCGACTACGCGCTGGCCAAGCTGGCGGCCCTGACGGCGGCGGTCCTGATCATCCTGCTCGTGCCCCACGTCATCCTCACGATCGGGGCGGTGCTGCTCACGTCCGACGTGCTCGGCGCGCTCGGCCGCGAGGCCGGATGGTGGCCGGCGATCCTCGGTTCCACGGTCGTGATGGCCGTGGCGACGGCCGGCGTGGCGCTCGTGATCTCGGCCTTCATCGCCCGCCGGGCATACGCGACGGTGACGATCTTCGGCGTCTTCCTCGTGCCGGCGATCATCGTCGCGGTGATCCTCGCGCTCGAACTTGGATCGGCCTCCCAGTACATCGTCCTGTTCGACATCGGGACGGTGCTCGAGGCCGCGAACGCCTGGTTCTTCGGCATCCAGCCGGCGTCCGGAGCCTGGCCACTCACGGACCTGCCCCTCTGGCTGGGCCTGGTCGCCGCGCTCGTCATCGCGCTCGGGTCGAGCGTGATCCTCGTCCAGCGCTACCGGACGATCGCCGCATGAGCCCGCGCCAGGACGCCCCGCTCTGGGGTCCGGTCGCCGACGCCGCCGCCGGCCGCGGGCCCGGACCGCGCGAGCTCACCCCGGGCGCGGCCGTGGAGCTCCTCGGCGTCTCGCGCTGGTACGGCAACGTGGTGGCCGTCAACGACATCTCGTTCGTGCTGGGATCCGGCGTGACCGGGCTGCTCGGGCCGAACGGGGCGGGCAAGTCCACGATCCTGCACATGGTCGCCGGGCTGCTCCGGCCCTCCGACGGCGTCGTGGCGATCCGGGGCACCTCCAGCTGGCGGAGCCCGGCCGTCTATCGCGACATCGGCCTGGTCCCGGAGCGCGAGTCCGTCCACTCGTTCCTGACCGGGTTCCAGTTCGCCCAGCTCAACGCACGCCTCCAGCGCCTTGCCGATCCCGATGCGGCCGCCCGTCGGGCGATCGAGACGGTCGGTCTGACGGACGCCGCCGACCGGCCGGTCGGAACCTACTCCAAGGGGATGCGCCAGCGGGCCAAGATCGCCGGGGCCCTCGTCCACGACCCCTCGATCCTGCTCCTCGACGAGCCGTTCAACGGGATGGATCCGCGCCAGCGGCTCCAGATGATGGAGCTGCTCGGGCGGATGGCCGCCGAGGGCCGGGTCATCCTGTTCAGCTCGCACATCCTCGAGGAGGTTGAGCGGCTCGCCCAGAACGTGCTGGTGATCGTCAGCGGCCGGCTGGCGGCATCGGGCGACTTCCGCGAGATCCGGCGGCTCATGACCGATCGGCCGCACACCTTCACGATGCGCTCGTCGGACGACCGGCGACTGGCGGCGGCCCTGGTGGGACACCCATCCGTGTTCGGTGTCCAGCTCGATACCGGCCGGCTCTCCGTGCGGACCTCGGACTACGTGGGGCTCGCCCGGGCCCTCCCGGCGCTCGCCCGGGCCTCCGGCATCTCGATCCTCGAGCTGCGGCCGACCGACGAGGACCTCGAGAGCGTCTTCGGCTACCTGGTGCAGCGGTGAGCGGCCCCACCGGCAGCGCGGCCGGCCCCACCGGCGCCCCGCCCCCGGCCCCGGCTACCGCGCCCGGTCCGAGCACCGCGCCCGGTCCCACCGCCCCCGGCCCGACCGCGGCCGCGGGTCACGGCTCCGTCATCGTCACGATCGCCGCGCTGACCGCGCGAAGCCTCCTGGGCCGGCGGCGCAGCCTGCTCCTGGCATTGCTGGCCCTCCTGCCGGTGGTCATCGCGATCCTCGTCCGGCTGTCGGGGCGGGCCGGGTCCGAGGAGGAGGTGGCGACCGCGATCATGGACCGGCTGATCGTCACCACGTTGCTGCCGATCGTGGGGCTCGTCTTCGGCACCGCGGCCCTCGGCGCGGAGCTGGAGGACGGGACCGCGGTCTTCCTCCTGGTCAAGCCCATCGACCGCTGGCGGATCGTCGTCGCCAAGCTGATCGTGGCCGTCGGGCTGTCGATCGCCCTCGTCGCGCCGGCGTCGTTCGTGGCGGCCGCAATCCTCCAGCCGGGCGATACCGGGCTGGCCGGGGCGGTGGGGGCCGCCGTCGGGACTGCCATCGGCGCGACCGTCTACGCGACCGTCTTCTTCGCGCTCAGCCTCGTCACCGGCCGGGCGCTCGCGATCGGCCTGATCTACGTCCTCGTCTGGGAGGGGATCCTGGCCGGCCTTCTCGAGGGGATCCAGGCCCTCAGCATCCGCCAGTACACGCTCGCGATCTCGGCGGCGATCGCCGATCCCGGGGCGGTCGACCCGAGCCTCCTGGATGCGCGGGTCGCCCTCGCACTCTCGGCCGTGGCCGTGGCCGTGGCCGTGGTGATCGCCATCCGCCGGCTGGCGTCCTACGAGATCAGCCAGGCCGACGACTGATCCTGCCGCTCAGGCCGCTTCATCGTCCGCTCAGCGCGGCTGGATCCCGCGGACGAGGAGACGAACGGCGGACGTGACCTCTGCGTCCTCGAGGGTCGCGCCCGCGGCAGCCCTGCCCGCCGCGAGCCCGAACAGCGCCGCGAGGATGATGACGGCGGCCTCGCGAGCGTCCACCTCCGTGCTCACGCGTCCCAGCAGCTGCTCCGCGGCGAGGTAGATCGCAATCGCCTGGGGCGGCCCAGCCGGCAACGGGCCTCCGGCTGCGGCGAGGGCCCGCCGGCGCTGCATCGCCAGCTCCGGGTCCACCGCGATCGCCAGCTCGAGAGGCATGATCTGGTCCTGGAGGCCGGCCAGCTGGACCGCGACATCGATGAGGTTGCCCTCGACCGTGGCCTGCCCCGCCCGCTCCGGCAGTGCCTCCAACGCTTCGATGATCGGAGCGTTCGACTCCATGACGGCCGCGAAGAACAGCGCCGTCTTGTCCGGGAAGTGGCGGTAGATCGTCCCCTCGGCCACGCCGGCCGCCTGCGCGATCGCCCGCGTCGAGGCGTGGGGATAGCCCACGTCCCGGACGACATTCAGCGTGGCCTCGATCAGCCGCGCCCGGGTCGCCCGGCCTCGATCGGTCATCCCAGCCCCCTCAGTCCGTGACGTCCCGGCGGACGAACACGACGCCCGCCACGATCAGACCGAGCGCGACATAGGCGAACGCGAGGCCGAGTGCCGTCCCGTACGTGACGGCGTCCGTGCCGCCGCTGGCGACGGCGCCCAGGGTGGTGCCCAGCAGCCAGTCGGATGGAGCATCGCCCACCATCTTGATCAGCGACTCGACGACGAGCACGTACCCGACGCCGATCGAGATCGCCACGGCCGCAGAGCGGGCGAGGACCGCGATGACGAGCCCGAGGACGCCCCAGACGCAGAGGCTGAGATAGAGGTTCAGCCAGGCGCCGGCGATGACCTCGACCAGGTCCGTTCCCCAGGCGGCCGTGGAGATGCCCGCCGGGACGGCCATCGGCATGACGACGAAGACATTGACGATGGCTGCGACGGTCGTGGCGGCCGCGGTCACGATGAGCAGCGCGCCCACCTTCCCCGCCAGCAGGCGCCAGCGCCGTGGCTCGGCCGCGACGAGGAGGCGGACCAGGCCGCTGCTGTAATCGGCCGCGGTGGCCACGGCCCAGAAGGACAGCGTGACGATCCCGAACATGTTCGATGCAGCGGCCAGGCCTGCCATGAGGCCGGACGGGCTCTCCATCTCGGCCAGGGAAGGGAACGCCACGCCGGGGGCCCCGGGCGGCAGGCTGCCGCCGCCGGACACGAACGTGACCATGATCGTGTTGACCATCGCGGCGAACAGGGCCATGAGGCCGAACCAGGTGATCAGGAGCCTGGGCTGGCCCAGTCGGGTCAGCTCGCTTCGGACCGCGGCAATCATCACGCCACCTCTCCGTTGGCGGCCGTGCGGCCGTTCGCCAGCGCGC
This sequence comes from uncultured Chloroflexia bacterium, assembly GCA_963766735.1. Classification (GTDB taxonomy): domain Bacteria; phylum Chloroflexota; class Limnocylindria; order Limnocylindrales; family CSP1-4; genus CAIXZV01. Next base: position 67,503 of record CAVYBU010000006.1, on the reverse strand, counting down.
CGTCCACGCGCCCCGTCATCTCGAGGAAGATCTCCTCCAGGTTGTCCTGGGCGACGACCAGGCGGACGAGCGTGATCCCGGCGGCGGACGCGGCCCTGTTCAGGTCGGCGGCGCGCGAGGCGCCGGCCGCGACGCGCAGCCCGTCGTCGATGATCGTGACCGGCCACCCTTCGGCCGCCAGGGCGACACGCAGTCGGTCCGTGTCGGTGGCGTGCTCGGGCGCGATGTCGATGTGCTCGCGGGTCCGCTTCATCATCTCGGTCATCGGCCCGGAGAAGACGAGCTCCCCGAAGCGGATCACGACGAGGTGGTCGCAGACGGCCTCGATCTCGGACAGCTGGTGGGACGACACGATGACCGTCCGCCCGTTGCGCCCGAGATCCCTGAGCAGCTCCCGGATCTCCACGATCCCGGCCGGGTCCAGTCCGTTCGTGGGCTCGTCGAGGATGAGCAGCTCGGGGTCGGGGAGGAGCGCGGCGGCTATCCCCAGCCGCTGCTTCATGCCGAGCGAGAAGCGCTTCACCGGCTCCCGGTCACGGCCGATCAGGCCAACCTGCGCGAGGACGGCGTCCACCCGCTCGAGGGGCAGGTGGCGCAAGCGGGCCAGCGAGACCAGGTTGGATCGTGCCGACAGGCCGGGGATGAAGGCCGGGCTCTCGATGAGGACGCCCACCCGCGACGCGTAGCTCCTCGGCGAGCTGGCCGGCGAGCCCAGGACCGAGGCGCTGCCTTCGGTCGGTCGGATGAGGCCCAGCAGGATCCGGATCAGCGTCGACTTCCCGGACCCGTTCGGCCCGACCAGGCCGATGACCCCGGTCGGCGGAAGCTCGACGGTGAGCCGGTCGAGGGCGGTGACCGATCCGAACCGACGCGTCAGCTCGGTGGTGGTGACAACGGACATGCGGTTCCTCTGTGTCCTGTAGAAAGTGAGCGCTCACTCACACTAGCGCTCCAGGTCACGCTCCGTCAAGCGGCCCCGGACGAGGTTCGCTCGTGCCGAGGCGACGAGCGTCTTCAAGGATCACGACGGCCTGACAGAATGTAGTCCATGGTCGCCTCCCCGGATCAGATCCCGCGTGACGCTGCTCCCGCGGCGCCTCCGCACCGGCACCGCCCGATGCCGGTGACGATCCTGGCGGCGATCCAGATCTTCCTCGCGATCCTCTTCGGAGCCCTCGGTGCCGTGGCTCTGCTCGACCCGGAGGCGGCACTTCCCTCGGTCAGCGATCTGGCGGCCGCGAGCGGGGGCCCCGGTGCCGCCGCGGTCGCGGCCGGCGCCGCCCTGCTGTTCGGTGTCCTTGCCGGAGTGCAGCTCCTTGCCGGGATTGCGCTCCTCCAGCTTCGCCAGCTTGGATGGACCCTCGCGATGCTGATGGCCGGCTTCTCCCTCGCCTCCCAGATCGTCACCTGGTGGACGAGTGGCGAGGTCCTCGCCATCTCGATGCTGCTGAGCGTGGTCACCGTGCTCTACCTGAACCAGGGGCAGGTTCGGGAGGCGTTCGGCCTCGCAGGCGGCCGCGTCACCGATCTGGAGGATGAGCGAGGGTGACGGGTCCCAGCGATCTCGACCTGCTGCGGCGCTTCGAGCCGATCGTTCGCTACACGAAGGGCGAGTACTTCTTCCCCATGGAGGTCGACCCGTACATCGCGGAGTGCGACCTGTGGGCAGGGTCCCCGAACGGCGAGCGCAGGATGCTCGTGCCCCGCGGAGAGCTCCGGGTCGAGACCCTGCCGCTGTGGCAGGCGAGGGTCCCGGACGAGGCGCTCTTCCTGCGGTTCGTCCAGGAGCCGCTCTCCGGCATCGACCTCACGCGGGGCGATCGTGCCCGTCGGGAGCGGTTCTCTGCACCCAGCCGGCTTGCCCGTGTCGGCATCCTGGCCCGGCTGATCGACGCCGGCTTCGACCTCTCGCTGCTGGTCCGAGGCACCGTTCCAGGGGGAACGGTTGCGGCGGCGGAGGGGAAGTACGCGCGCATGAGGGCGGACGATCCCTCGTTCTGCTACTACGGGCGGGTCATCCGCCAGGCGGGCTGGACGGTCTGCCACTACCTCTTCTTCTACGCCATGAACGACTGGCGATCCTCATTTGCCGGGGCCAACGACCACGAAGCCGATTGGGAGCAGTGCTTCGTCTTCCTGGACACGCCGGACGATGACGTCGCCACCCCGGTCTGGTTCGCCCGCGCCGCGCACGACGAGGTCGGGGCCGACCTGCGCCGTCGATGGGACGATCCCCTGCTGCAGCGCGAGGGCGACCATGCGGTCATCTTCGCCGGGGCGGGGTCCCATGCGGCGTACATCGAGCCCGGCGAGTACCTGCAGTCAGTCCCACTGCGTCTTCCGGGGGTGATGCGCTCTCTCGCTCGATGGGCACGCGAGTTCTGGAGCGGCACGCTTCGCCAGGGTGCGCGCACTCGCGCGGGCGCGGAGGAGGACTTCGCCGCCGTTCCGTTCGTGGACTATGCGCGGGGCGACGGTCCGGCCATCGGGCCCGGCCAGGAGGCTCTGTGGACGCCTGTCCTCATCGACGACGCGACCCCCTGGGTCAGCGGGTTCGACGGGCTGTTCGGCCTCGACACCAAGGACCGGTTTGCCGGAGAGAGGGCGCCGGCCGGACCGAAGTTCAACAGGGACGGGCGGCCGCGCCAGTCCTGGATCGATCCGGTCGGATTCGCCGGCCTGCAGTCGGTCCCGCCGCCCAGCAGGGAAGCCGACGTCCTTGCGGACCAGGCAGCGGTGCTGCGGTCAGAGCTTGTCGATGTTGTCGGGCGGATCTCGGAGACCGAGGCGCGCGCCCAGCGGCTTGGCATCCGCGTCGAGGCGTCCCGGCGCGCCGGTCGGTCCGAGCCGGTCGTGGAGGGAGCGCAGGCGGAGCTCGCGACGACCGTGGAGGAGCTCTCCGGGCTCCGCCGACGAGCGGAGGATCTGCGGGTCATCACCGCGGACATCGACGCGGAGCTGCAACGGGTAGAACGCGGGGAGCCCGGCGATCCTCGCGCCCATCTCCGCTTCGTCGCCCATCCGCAGGATCCCAGCCTCAGCCAGAGGAGCCGCGTCCTCGACATCTGGTCCGCCGTCGGCATCGCGACAGCCATCGTCCTGCTGGGAGCACTGCTCATCGCCGGCGTGGAGTGGTGGTGGGTCGCGCTCCCGGTGATCCTCGCCGGCTACGTGGCGATCGAGGCACTGGTCAGACGTCGCTTCCTGATCCTGTTGCTGGACGTGACGGTGCTGCTGGCGGTCATCGCCGCCCTCATCCTGATCGAGACCTACCTGCTCGAGGGGATCGCGATCCTTCTCCTCGCGATCGGCATCCTGATCCTGCGGGACAACGTGCGCGAGCTGCGCTCGTCCGCGCGTCGGGCCTGACCCGCGGCCCGGACCAGCCGACGAGGATGATGGCCGCCTGCAGGAGCCAGGCGAGCAGCAGGTGGTGCCGTGTCTTTCGAACCTGGCTGGCGGCCAGGCTGGCCGACGTCGTGACCGTCTCGCGGACCGGGCGGAGGAGGCTCATGAGCCAAATGAATCCTCGGCCGGCACCGGCGGTGCGACGGGACGCTTGATCGCCGACAACAGCGTTCGCCAGACCCCGAGGTCGCTGTCGATCCCACGGCGCTCCCTGATCGCACCGAGCGCCGCGTTCGACGTGTCCGTCAGCAGCCGGAGGCCGACCTCGAGGGTCACGAGGAAGACGATCATCTCCTCGGTCAGGGCCTGACCCTCCGGCCGCTCGATCATGCGCGTGAGGTTCTCCTCGAACCTCAAGGTGCCGCCGGTGAGCAGCGCGAAGGCCAGGGCGAGCGGGATGGCCTTGGCAAGCTCGTGGGAGGTCTTCTCCCGGACGTAGGCGAGGATCCGCGCCGCCGCCACGATCGCCACCGCGATGACGGCGACATTCCCGATGCGGTCCACGGAGCCCACGAAGACGAGTGCCAGCTCCAGGATCACGGTCCAGACCAGCACGAGAAACGGGATCCCGATGCCCACGGTGGCGACGTACATGGCACCGACAAACCAGCGACGCGAGGAGATCCGGCGGGCCGCGCGCATCGTGTGACGGATGAGCACGTCGCGCGTCGACAGTGACTCGTAGAAGGCGACGGCGAACAGGAATCCGACCGCGATCAGGGAGCTCAGGAGGAGCAGGTCCCCCATCGTCTGGTCCATCTCGTCAGGCATCCCCGATGCGTTTGATCAACCTAGGGGTGACGCGGCCAGGCGTCTCACGTCGGCGTGTCGTTCGGCTTCGGCGTGTCGCCCGGCGTTCCGGTGCCCACCTGGGCAGAACCCAGCCGTCGGCTGTAATCGAGCAGCAGCCCAAGCAGCAGCAACTGCTCGATGGTGGACGCCACGGCGCCGAACTGCTGGACGTAGAACGTGAGCAGGCCACCGGCGACCAGGTTGACGAGGACAGCGACGGTCGCCGTTCGGAGGCCGGCCCGCTCGCGGTGGCGCAGGATCTGCACCGCGGCAATCCCGCACAGGATGCCGACGATCACCCCGATGATCAGCAGCAGCACGACCCACATCGGTTCGGTCGGGAATTCGACCGGACCTTTGGGCACGGGGATCTCGAGCGGTCCGTTGACCCACGCGAGGGCGAGGAGCAGCAGCGAGGAGAACGCGGCGACGACGGCCATCCAGAGCAGCCCGATGAGCACCAGGGCCCGCTCGAGCCTGAGCGGCAGGACCCGTTCGAGCAGGGCGCGGCCGTCGCCCCGGGCTAGCCAGCCCGGCGCGACCAGGAGCGCCTCCATCTCGGGCGACGTCAGCAGTGCCACCTGCCGCTCTGCGAGGGAGGCGACGGATCGATCGTCGGATGTGAGGGCGCCAGCCAGCCCACGCACCACGCGATCGCGATCAAGTGCGTTGAGACGGCCGTCCAGACCATCACGTGTGGCATCGACTGAGGCCTGCATCGCGTCGTGCGCCGAGTCGGCCGAGCTGCGCCGGACGACGAGCAGCAGCGCAACCAGCAGCAGCAGGGCGCCGTAGATCAGCGGCGCTGCCGGCGCGAAGAAGTAGTCATTCGTCTCGGTGATGAACTTGCCCACCTCGTCGATGAACAGGCCCACGCCGATGCCGGCGGCTACCGATGACACGATGAGCATGCGCCGGCCGACGAACAACAGGGGCAGGAGCGCCGCCACGATCAGGAGCAAGCCGCCCCACAGCATGTGGGCGACGTGCAGCCCTCCTCCGCCGATCTTGGGGTAGCCCGTGAGATCGAGATACCAGCGGGTCAGGGCAACGGTGATCGCGAACGCCGCGATTGTCAGGAACAGGTAGCGCTCGGCGTGGTCGCGTCGCGCACCGAGCAGGGATCGCTTCACCTGGTCACCCCGGGTCTCCTCTGTATAGCGCCAATCGCCATGCGGTGGCCGTCAGTCTGACCGCGAGCTCACCGGGATCGCCGCCTCGAGTACCCGGGCGCGGGTGCCCCTGCCGGCTGTCCTGGCTACTCCCCGAGCAGCTCGGCGAGCTGGTTGCTGAGCGCTGAGACGGTGTCGATCCGCGCCTCGAGCGCAGCCGACATGTTCGCCGCGGCCTCGTGTCCCTCGGGCGTGAGCGAGACGACGATGCCGCGACGGTCGCCCTCGATCTGGCCGTAGGCACGCTCGACCAGACCCAGCTCCTCGAGACGGTCGAGCAGCTTGGTGGTACCGCCGCTGGTGAGGGCCGCTGCAGCCTGCAGGTCCATGGGCCGGAGGGGACCGCGCAGCGCGAGCTCGCAGACAGCCACCACCTGGGCGTTGGTCACGAGGTCAGGGTTTCGGGACTGCTCGACCAGCGCCTCGTGCGCCTGGTGCCCGAAGGCGCCCAGGAGCACGAGGACCCGCAGGCCGCGTACCGCCCGGACATCGCGAGGAGCACCTACGGCGCGCCTCGCGGAGGAGTCAGGTGTGATCGAGCTTCCCATCCCGGTGAGGGTACCGGACCACCGAGAGTGACCTCCCGGTTGTCCCGACGTGGTCAGCGGCCGAAGGCCGCCTTGACGCCCGGGCGCGTGAAGTACCACAGGATGACGGCGGAGATGACGACGTTCGTGACCGCGCTGATCCCGAGCGTCGAACCGGCTCCGTGGGTCACCACAGCGAACACGTCGACGGCGATCCGAATGGCCAGGACGACGACGGCAAGCATCCAGGCCCAGCCCGCGAGGGTGAACATGCCGCCCGCGACGATGATCGAGAGCACGCCGCCGATCACCGACGCCCACCCGCTCACGCCGGCGGAGTCCGCCGCCGCGCCGAGGCCGAGGAAGCCGGTGACGCCGAGGGCCTCGGTCCCGACCAGGACCTGGAACACGCCGCTGACGGCCAGGATGATGGCGATGATGGTGATTCCCAGGGGTCGTCCGCTCATGATGTCAACTCCAATGCTTTGGGTGGGGCAGGTCCCGCATTCTAGACGTATCTGCAGATGCGTGTCTATGCGAGAGTCAGCAACATGCTGGCCCGTCAGGGCCGGGACATCAGGTCGATGAGAACCGGGTAGACCAGGTCCACCTGCTGGCTATCGCGATCCGGCGTGATCATGTCGTGCAGGACATTCAGCGAGGAGGCGACTGGATCTGGGACGCATCACCCCGCGGGCAACGGGCCGATGCCGGGAGCAGCCGTTCTGGTCGTCGAGGCGTCCGCCGCGGGCAGCCTGTCCGTCCACCTCGCGAGCACGAGGAAGCCCAGGCCGACAACCGCGAGGATGGCGGCCGCGACCAGCCACAGCCCCTGACCATGGGACGCGTCCAGGGCGAACCCGGCGACCGGCGGCCCGATCCCGGACCCGATGCTGCCGGCCGCGAGGGCGACCCCCTGGTACGTTCCGCGCCGGCTCACGGGCGAGAGGTCGGACACGAAGGCGGCCACGACGGGCATGAGCAGCATCTCGCCCAGGGTGACGAGGGCGATCGCGACCGCGAGGCCGACGACCGCGGTTGAGGGCGACAGCAGCGCGACGGGCGCCAGCCCGCCGGCGTAGAGGCAGACCGCAACGGCCATGACCCGGGGCTTCGATCGCCGCTCGGTCGCGGTCGCGATCCGGAGCTGGAACAGGACGATGAGGAGCCCGTTGAGCCCGAACAGGAGCCCCCAGACCGGAGTGGGGAGCCCCAGGCTGACGGCAGCGTAGATCGGCAGCGTGGTCACCCACAGGAACGTGAGCCCGTGCGTGATCGCGAGCAGCGGGAGCAGCGCCACGAAGATCCTGAGTCGGAGCCCCCTGTTCGGGTCGGGCGGGCCGGGCATGGTGCGCACGTCCGGAGCCAGAGACCCATCCGCATCCTCGTGCACGGGCGGGGCAGCCCGCGCCGGGCGGGTCTCGGGGAGCCATCGGTACGCGATGACGGAGTAGGTCCCGACCAGGACGCCGCTGATGCCGAACAGCAGGGGGTAGCCGAACGAGGACAGGCCGGCGCCGATGATCGGTCCGGCGATCCAGCCGATCGCGTTGGCAACGCTGAGCAGGCCGAATGCCCTGGGCCGCCGTGGCTCCTCGACCGTGTCGGCGACCGCTGCCCGGGCGGCCGGGACGAACGCGGGGTCGATGAGGCCGAGGAGGAGCATGACCAGCGCGACGTGCCACACCTCGGACACCATGGCCATGGAGAGCACGAGGATTGCCGTACACGAGATCGAGCCGATGAGCACCGGGCGGCGGCCGATCCGATCCGCCAGCCAGCCTCCCGCGATCCCCGAGACGACCGAGAAGATCGAGTACGCGGCGACGACCAGGCCGGCCTGGGCGGCCGACGCGCCGAGTGTCTGGACGAGGTAGATCGTCAGAAACGGGAAGAACAGGCTGAAGCCGAAGCTCGCGACGAGATCGCCGGCGGCCAGGACCAGCACGACGCGCGGAAACTCGCTGGGCAAGGCGCGCAGTGACGCGAGCGGCGACATCCGGCGTCGCGCTGACGGGCGATCGGTGGACACGCCCAATCGTCGCACGGCGGAGGATCTTCCTCGCGGGCCGGATCCCCTGCCAGCGTTGGTCGAGTGGGCGGGCACGGCGTCGACCACGGTCCGTGGCAGGCCGGCCGGCCGCGGGGCGCACCCGCCCGCAGGTTGCCAGCTACATATGGCAGAATGGGTGGCATGGAGAAGACGACCGTCTACCTCACCACCGAGCAGAAGGCCGCTCTGGAGCGCACCGCGGCGGCAGAAGGTCGCAGTGGGGCCCACCTGGTCAGAGCTGGGATCGACGCGGTGATCGCCCGCCACCAGGTGGCCGAGGCGCCCCAGGCTCTCGCCCCCGACCTGCCCGGGCACCAGCCGCAGGGACCATCCCTGGAACGGCCGAGATGGATCGATCGTGATGCGTTCATCGGGTCCATCCTCCGCCGCCAGGCGGACGCGGGGCTTCGCCTCGAGCTTCGCGACCTTGCGCCGGGCACCACCGACGACGAGCCGGTCCCGTGAGCGACGGGCTCGCCGACACGAGCATCTTCATCGCCCATGAGAGCGGTCGGCCGGTGCGGACCGACATGCTGCCGGACCGGCTCGCCGTCTCGGTCATCACGTTGGGCGAGCTCCGGGCCGGGGTCCTCGCGGCCCAGGACCTCGAGACGCGCGACCGTCGCCTCGCCACCCTCACCGCGGTCCTCGCTCTGAGCCCGGTGCCCGTGGATGACGATGTCGCGGCAGCCTGGGCCCGTCTTCGGGTCGCGCTTCGTGACAGTGGCCGGAGGATGGCGGTCAACGACTCCTGGATCGCGGCGACGGCGATCGCGCTCGACATCCCGCTCGTGACGCAGGACGACGACCACGTCGACGTCCCGGGGCTCCGGGTGATCCGCGTCTGACGACGGCGCGCCGGGACCGACCCAATGCCGGCGAGCCCCGCGAAGAGCTGCGCGGCTCTCGAACCGGTTGACCTTGTGCGGACGTATGTGCGACGATCCGCACATGCCGACCAACCTCGATATCGACCCACGCCTTCTGGATCGGGCCGTCAAGGTGAGTGGTGAGCGCACCAAGACAGCCGCGGTCACGCGAGCCTTGCGCGAGTTCGTCGCTCGCCATGAGCAGAAGCGGCTTGTTGAGCTCTTCGGTGCCCTGGATTGGGATCCGGAATACGACTACAAGGAAGAGCGCTCGCGTTCGTGAATCTCTTCGTTGACACGAGCGTCTGGTCGCTGGCGCTGCGACGTAACGAGACCGGTGGCGAGCCGAGCGTCCGGCGCCTGCGTGATGCTCTCGATGGTGGTGAGGGCGTCTTCACGACCGGGCTCGTGCTCCAGGAGCTGCTCCAGGGCTTTCGAGGGCCCACGGCCCGCGACGCTATCGTCGATCGCTTCTCGTCGCTGCCGCTGCTCATCCCCGACAGGACCGACCACGTCGAGGCAGCCGAGTCAAGGAACGCCTGCCGCCGGAGTGGGATCCAGGTCGGCACGATCGACGCGCTGCTTGCTCAGCTGTGCGTTCGCCACGACCTCGTCATGCTCTCGACCGACCGTGACTTCGCGCTCATGGCGCCGCATGTGGGACTGACCATCTGGGAGCCCTGATCGTCACGCACGCGACCCGAGCCGATGCCTGGGGTGCGGCAGTTCGCCCTGTCCCCCAGCGACTCCGCCGCCTGACGGAGTGCTAGCCTCCACTCGCCGTCGATCAAGGCGCCCGTCCCGGAGGAACGTTCATGACCACCGTCTGTGTTGCCGGAGCCACGGGGTGGGCCGGCCGGGCCGTCGCCGAGGCCGTCCTGACCTCCGAGGACCTTGTCCTGCGGGGCGCGGTCTCCCGATCCGCGGCGGGTCGCGACCTGGGCGAGGCGTGGGGCCAGGCGCCGGTCGGAGTGACGGTAGTTGGCGACGTCACCCAGGCGCTGGCCGGCATCGACGTGCTCGTCGACTACACCGCCCCGGGGGCGACCAAGGACCATGCGATGGCGGCCATCGGGGCGGGAGTCCACGTCGTCATCGGCACGAGCGGCCTGTCGGCGTCGGACTTCGCTGACATCGACGCAGCCGCCCGGGCCGCGGGCGTTGGCGTGGTGGCCGCGGGGAACTTCTCCCTGACGGCCGCGATGGCCCAGGCAGCGGCGCTCCTGGCGGCCCGGTTCCTGCCGCAGCGCGAGATCATCGACTACGCCTCTGCGGGCAAGCCGGACTCCCCGAGTGGCACCGCGCGCGAGCTGGCCGAACGCCTCGGGCAGGTGTCCATGCACCCCCTGGCGGTTCCGGTCGCCGAGACCCTGGGCTACCCCGAGGCGCGTGGCGCCGGCATCGGTGGCACGCAGGTCCACTCGCTGCGGCTGCCAGGCTTCGTGCTGTCCACCGAGGTCATCTTCGCTCAGTTCGACGAGCGCCTCTCCATTCGCCACGACGCGGGGAGCAGCGCAACCCCCTACGTCTCCGGCACGCTGCTCGCCGTTCGGGCAGTGCCTGATGTCGTGGGTCTCGTTCGGGGTCTGGACACGCTCCTCCTGGGAGACTGAGCGGCCAGGACGGCCGGCGGACACCCGGGCAGTCGCGGGGTACGATCGTCCCGCCGCGCGCAGGCGCCGCCCATCCCGCACCGAGCGAACCGGAACCATGCAGACAAAGCAGATCGAGTACCTGCGGCCCAACCCCGACGGCTCGGATCGGATCGACCTCGCGTGGGCGAAGGTCCCCGTCGTGCCGACGCCCGCCCAGCGTGCGGAGCTGAAGGAGCGGGCCGCCGCCCTGATCAAGGCCCACGATGCCGTCCTGGTGGCCCACGTCTACGTCGACGGCGACGTCCAGGACCTCGCCCTCGAGACCGGCGGCTGCGTCTCGGATTCGCTCGAGATGGCCCGTTTCGGGCGCGATCATCCGGCCAGCACGCTGGTCGTCGCGGGCGTCCGCTTCATGGGCGAGACCGCCAAGATCCTGAGCCCCGAGAAGCGCGTTCTCGTGCCCGACATCGACGCGACCTGCTCCCTGGATCTCGGCTGTCCGCCGGAGGAATTCGCGGCGTTCTGTGACGCGAACCCGGACCGGACCGTCGTGGTCTACGCGAACACGAGCGCGGCCGTGAAGGCGCGCGCCGACTGGATGGTGACCAGCTCCTGCGCGCTGGCGGTCGTGCGTCACCTGGCGGAAGCGGGCCAGAAGATCCTGTGGGCGCCCGATCGACACCTCGGCGCCTACATCGCGCGCGAGACCGGCGCGGACATGCTGAGCTGGAACGGCAGCTGCATCGTGCACGACGAGTTCAAGGGCATCGAGCTGTCCCTCCTGCGCGAGGAGCACCCCGACGCTCAGGTCCTGGTCCACCCCGAATCGCCCGAGGACGTCGTGGCCCAGGCAGACGTCGTCGGCTCGACGACCCAGCTGCTGAAGGCGGTGGTCGAAGGAGATGCCCGCGAGTACATCGTCGCGACCGACAACGGGATCTTCCACCGGATGGGCCAGCTGGCGCCCGACAAGACGCTGATCGAGGCCCCCACTGCGGGCACCAGCGCCACCTGCAAGAGCTGCGCGCACTGTCCGTGGATGGCCATGAACGCCGTGGAGGGCGTCATCAACTGCCTCGAGCGCGGGACGGGCGAGATCCTCGTCCCCGAGCCGACCCGCGCCCTCGCCCAGGGATGCATCGAGCGGATGCTGGCATTCGTCGCGGCCAACCCGGACAGCCTGATCGCGCCCCGGCACGGGTTCGTGCCCCACATCGGCTCGGCCTGAGCCCGCCGGCATGGAGGCGTTCATCCCGGAGCTCGAGAACGAGACGCTCGAGGAGGCGCGGGCTCGCAACGTGCGCGACGCGCTGCGCGAGGACGTCGGGACCGGCGACTGGACCGCGCGCCTGGTCCCGCCGGGCCCGGCCACGGCGAGGGTCCGCGTCCGCGAGCAGGCCGTCCTGTGCGGGCGGGACTGGTTCGAGGAGTGTTTCGGGGCCATCGACCCCGGCGCGCGGATCGACTGGCGCTACGCGGATGGCGACGACATGGCGGCCGACACGGTGGTCTGCGAGGTGCACGCTGACGCCCGCGCGCTGCTCACGGCCGAGCGCCCGGCGCTCAACTTCCTGCAGCTGTTGTCGGGCACGGCGACCATTACCCGACGCCACGTGCGCGCGATAGAGGGTGCCTCGCCCAACCCGCGCGGCTGCGCGATCCTCGACACGCGCAAGACGATGCCGGGCCTGCGCCTGGCCCAGAAGTACGCGGTCCGAGCCGGCGGCGGGACGAACCAGCGCATCGCCCTGTGGGACGGGATCCTGATCAAGGAGAACCACATCGCATCGGCGGGGGGCGTCACGGCGGCCTTGGAGCGGGCGTTCGCGCTGCGGGCCGGGGTTGAGATCCAGGTCGAGGTGGAGCGCCTGGACCAGCTGAGCGAGGCGCTTGAGGCGGGCGCCACCAGCATCCTGCTGGACAACTTCCCGCTCGATCGCGTGCGCGAGGCAGTGGTCCTGACCGCTGGACGGGCGCTCCTGGAGGTCTCGGGCGGCGTGACCCTGGACCGGCTCCGCGAGATCGCGGCGACGGGCGTCGACCGCATCTCGGTTGGCGCCCTGACCAAGGACGTGCGGGCGATCGACTACTCGATGCGCCGCGTGTAGCGGCCTCCGCCTCAGACGTCGCCCGGCCGTCGCCGGGCCCCAGGATCAAACCTCGCCGGGGCCCGGCCCCAGACGTCGCGCGGTCCTCGCCTCAGGCCTCGCGCGGTCCCTTGATCAGGATCGTCGGGAAGCTGGCCGGGAGCGTGTACGGGTAGTCGCGGCTGTAGTGCAGGCCGCGGCTCTCGTGGCGCTCCAGCGCGGACCGGACGACGAGCTCCGCGCAGACCACGAGGTTGCGCAGCTCCAGCAGGTCACGGGTGACGCGGAAGGAGGCGTAGTACTCGTCGATCTCCGCGCTCAGGAGGTGGATCCTGCGAAGCGCCCTGTCGAGCCGCTTGGTGGTCCGCACGATGCCGACGTAGTTCCACATCACCAGCCGCAGCTCGTCCCAGTTGTGCGAGATGACGACCTGCTCGTCGGCGTTCTCCACGCGGCTCTCGTCCCAGTGGGGGAGCACCGCCGCGTCGCCCGGCGGCTCGCTCTCGATACGGGCGGCACAGGACTGGCCGATGACGACGCACTCGAGCAGCGAGTTGCTGGCTAGCCGGTTGGCGCCGTGCAGCCCCGTGTGGGCGGTCTCGCCGACGGCGTAAAGCCCCGGCAGGTCCGTGCGTCCGTCGAGGTCGGTGACCACGCCGCCGCAGGTGTAGTGCGCGGCGGGCACAACGGGGATCGGCTGCCGTGCGATGTCGATGCCGAGCTCGAGACACCGCGCATGGATCGTGGGGAAGTGCTCGACCAGGAAGGCCTCGCCCAGGTGCGTCGCGTCCAGCCAGACGTGGTCCAGGCCGTGCTTCTTCATCTCGAAGTCGATCGCCCGGGCGACGATGTCGCGCGGCGCCAGCTCGAGGCGCGGGTCGTGGGCCGCCATGAACCGCGTGCCGTCGGGCAGCGTCAGGTGGGCGCCCTCGCCGCGGAGCGCCTCGCTGATCAGGAAGCTGCGCTCCTCGGGGTGGTAGAGACAGGTCGGATGGAACTGGATGAACTCCATGTTCCCCACCCGGCAGCCGGCCCGCCACGCCATCGCGATCCCGTCACCGGTGGAGGTCTCCGGGTTCGTCGTGTAGCGGTACACCTTGCCGACGCCGCCGGTGGCGAGCACGACGGCCGCGGCCGGCAGCGTCTCCACCCGCCCGGTATCCATGTCCAGCACGTAGACGCCGTAGCACCGCGGGGACTCGTCGCGCCCGACGTGCCGGGATGTCACGAGATCCACCGCCATCCAGCGCTCCCGCATCGTGATGTTCGGGTGGAGCCGGGCGCGGGCAACGAGCACGTCGAGGATCGCGCGGCCCGTCGCGTCGGCGGCGTGGGCGATGCGCCGGACGGCATGGCCGCCCTCGCGCGTCAGGTGGAGTCCCAGGGGGCCCGCCGGGTCCTTCGTGAACGGCACGCCCTGGTCGACGAGCCACTGGATGGCCTCGCGGCTGTGCTCGGCGATGAACTCCGCGGCATGCTCGTCGACGAGGCCGGCGCCGGCCGCCTGCGTGTCCTGCACGTGCAGCGCGACGCTGTCATCGTCGCCCAGGACGCCCACGATGCCGCCCTGGGCCCAGGCCGTGCCGGCCTCCTCGAAGCTGCGCTTGGCAAGCAGGACGACCGGGTATCGATCCGCAAGGCGCAGGGCGACCGTCACGCCGGCAAGGCCGGCCCCGATGATGACGACGGGGGCCGCGGCGGGGTCCGGCGCGGCCGATCGGGAGGCGGTGGCTGCGTCGGCGCTCATGCGTTGCTCCTGTGCCGGGCCGCGACTGCCGGGCCGCGAGACGCGACCGAGGTGCGCGGTCGCGACGCGATCATACCCGTGCGATGGAGCAGCCCGGACCGGGTCTGCATCGAAGCAGCCGCCACCGGCTGTTCCCTCGCCCTCGCGGGCCTCACCGCATCCCGCCGAACCGGGGCGCTAGCCGTTTCGTCGCTCGAACTCGCGCATGAACGCGACGAGGTCGTCGACGCCCTGCTCGGGGAACGCGTTGTAGATCGATGCCCGCATCCCGCCGACGGAGCGATGGCCCTTGAGGCCGTCGAAGCCCGCCGCCGTCGACTCCTTGACGAACGCCTTCTCGAGGTCCTCGGTCGCGAGGCGGAAGGTCACGTTCATCAGGCTCCGGCTCGCCGTCTCCGCCGTCGGGCGCCAGAAGCCCGTCCGATCGAGCTCGGCGTAGAGCTTGCCGGCCTTCCGCTCGTTGACGGCGGCGATCGCGGGCAGGCCGCCCTGCCCGAGGATCCACTCGAGGACCAGGCCGAGGACGTAGATCCCGAAGGCCGGCGGGGTGTTGTAGAGGGAGCCGTTCTCGGCGTGGACCGCGTAGTTGAGCATCGTGTGGAGCGCCTTGGTCGAGCGCTCCAGCAGGTCCTCCCGGATGACCACCACCGTGAGCCCCGACGGGCCGAGGTTCTTCTGCGCGCCCGCGTAGACCACGCCATACCGCGACACGTCGATCGGGCGGCTGAAGATGTCCGACGAGGCGTCGCTGACCAGCGGGACATCGCCGACCGGCGGCAGCCGGTGCCACTGGGTGCCCTCGATCGTGTTGTTCGAGGTCACGTGGACGTACGCCGCGCCGGGCGTGAACTCGAGCTCCGCATCGGTCGGGATCCGGTTGAAGCCGGTGGAGGCGGTCGACCCGGTCTCGTGGACGCTCCCGACGCGCTGCGCCTCCTTGGCGGCCTTGGCGGCCCAGGTGCCGGTCATGACGTAGTCGGCGGTCCGGCCCTCGGTCAGCAGGTTGAGTGGGACCATCGAGAACTGGAGAGTTGCACCACCCTGGAGGAACAGGATCCGGTAGTCCTCCGGGATCCCGGCCAGCCGGCGCATGTCCGCCTCGGCCTTGACGAGGATCCCCTCGAACGTCTTTGAGCGGTGGCTGATCTCCATGACGGACATGCCGACGCCAGGGAGGGCGACGAGGTCACGCTGCGCCTGCTCGAGGACGGGCAGCGGGAGGACGGCCGGCCCCGACGAGAAGTTGTAGATGCGTTCGGTCACGGTGTGGGGCCTCCTTGGCCGCTCAAAGGGCGACGAGCTGCGCGCTCAGGATGTTCTCATTGCCGGCCGAGATCGCAGCGAGGAGGTCGGCCGTCGGGGCGTGGTCGAGGTTGATCCGCGCGACGGCGGCCTCGGCTCCCTCGAACACGACGTTCTCCGTCTCCTGGACGTTGATGCCGGCGTCGTGGAGCTGCTCGAAGATGTGCGCGAGGACGCCCGGGCGGTCGCGGTGGCGGACGACCAGCATGTGTGTCGCGGGCGACTGCCGGGACAGGTTCACGACGTTCGGGACCCGGCCGGTCTCGGCGAACGCGCGCACGATCCGGACGGTCTCGGAGGCGATCGCTTCCTGCGCCTGATCGGTCGAGGCGCCGATGTGGTGGGTCCCGTAGACGCCGGGCTCGTCGAGCAGGGCGAGGTGGTACGCGGCGGTCCCGGTCGTGGGCTCGTCGGGGTAGACATCGAGACCGACGCGGATCCCGCGCTCCCGGACGGCTACGGCGAGCGCCTCGTGGTCGATGACCTCCGCGCGCGACGTGTTGACGAGGAAGGCACCGGGGCGGAGCCGGCCGAGGAGGTCGGCGCCCACGAGGCCGCGGGTCGCGGGTCCGAGGCCGAGGTGGACGCTCAGGATGTCGGCCGCCTCGGCGACCGCGGCCGGCGAGGTGACGGCGGTGACCCGCGAATCGCGCGCAGCCGGGTCGAGGCCATAGGCAGCAAAGTCCACGGGAGCGCCGTCCTCGAACCGGCGGCTCCAGGCGACGATGTCCATCCCGAACGCCTGCGCGCGGCGGGCGACCTCCTGGGCGATCGCCCCGAAGCCAAGGAGCCCGAGCGTCCTGCCCTTGAGGCCGGCCGCCTTCGAGAACTCCTTCTTGTCCCACCGCCCGGCGCGGAGCGAGGCAACGTTGTCGGGGATGCGGCGGTCGAGGGCCAGGATCAGGCCGAAGGCGAGCTCGGCGACGGCGACCGAGTTCCTGCCCGGGCAGTTCGAGACGTAGATCCCGGCGGCGGACGCGGCGGCGACGTCGATCGTGTTGTAGCCCGCTCCCGCCCGGACGATGAGGGCCAGGTCGCCGCCATACATCATGTCCGCGGTCACCTTCGTCGATCGGACGATGAGGACCTCGGCTCGGGTCTCGTGGAGCGCCGCTGCGAGCACCCCGCCCTGGAGGGCCGGATCGAAGACGACCTCGCACCCGGCGTCCGCCAGGCCGGCGAGGCCCGATTGCTCGAACTGGTCGGCGACGAGGACCTTCATGGCATCGGCTCCTCGATGTGGTGGGTGAGCGGGCCGTCCTGAACGTGGGGCTCGAGGTCGTCAACGAGCATGTGAACCTCCCCGACGGGCTCGAAGCCCAGGCGCTCCAGGATCGGGCGCGACATCGCGCCTCCCTGGGTGAGCAGGGCCGGCGTGCCGCGCGCCACGGCCTCGTCCCAGCGGGCACGCACGAGCGCGCGGTAGGCGCCCCGGCCGCGGGCACGGGGGCTGGTGGCGCCACCGTACAGCAGGAGCCCGTGCCCGGTCGGGGCCGAGGTTCCGGCGCAGACGAGCTCCCCGTCGAGCCACACCGCGTGCATGAGGTTCACCCTCTCGCGGAAGCGCTCGGGGAGCAGCTCGCGGGCCTCCGCGATCTCGTCCTCCGTCATGCCGAACGCCTCCCACTGGACGGCATTCGCGCGCTGGTAGTCGTCGAAGGTCTCGACCCGGCGGGCCACGAGATCCGGTCCCGCAGCCGGCGGCTCCCGCGTCAGAACCAGCGCGACCGCGTAGGGGTCCTTGTCACGCACCAGGCCGCGCTCCAGCAGGGCGTCGACGAGTCCTGAGGGCGCCGAGCTGCCGACCTCCCACTGCGTCCGGGTGCGCCCACGCTCCCGGAGCGCCGCTCGCACCTCGGTCAGCACCTGGTCCAGCTCCTCGAGCGGAAACCGCTGCCGCTGGACCGTGTTCCACGTCTTGCCCATGCCCAGGCACAGCGTGTAGCGGCCTGTATCGATCCGCTCGTCCCGCGGCCCGAGCGGGCCGAAGGAGTTCGGGTATTCGGCGACCTCACGTAGCACGGACGAACTCTATCCTGCCGTCACGGATCCGACGGACGATCAGCCGGCGAGCATCCGACGGGGGTCCGGCCACTCGGCGAGACCAATCGAGCGGGCGGCCTCGTCGATCAGGGCGAGGGCGCGGCGCCCAGCCGATCTATCAGCGGCCGGTCCAGACCGGTGCGGTCCAGGCCGTCGGTCCCGGCACTCCGTCGGGCCCCGAGGCGGTCGAGATGCGCGCGTAGAAGTAGTGCGCCGTCGCAGAGGTGAGGGTAGTGGTCCACTCCACCGTGGAGTCGGAGACGTCATGGGTCGCCACCACGACACCCCCGTCGGAGACGATCTCCACCTTCGTGACGAGGTCCCCCTGGTCCCCATCGACGGCGTCCGGGTCCTCCACCTGGACCTGGATCTCGAATGTCGAGGGCAGGCCGCCCAGGACGGACCCCATCACCGCGCCGTTGACGTCGAACCGCACGCGCAGGTTCTTGTCGATCGTCGCGTAGCCCCGGCCGGCGCTCATGGCTGCGTAGAGAGCGTCAGGCGCCAGGGTGTCGGCGAGCAGCACCGTCCGCACGTCGGAACCGGAGATCCAGTCGGCGCCGTGGGTGTCGGAGTTCGCCGACGGCATCACGTGCCAGCCCGCATCGAGGGCCAGGACGTAGCTCGAATTCGTAGACGACGTCGTTGAAGACCTCGATCAGGCCCATACCCTGGTCGCGGTCATCGTTCCGATCCCCGAAGGCGACGAAGTTCTCGCTCGATGCGCCGGCGTAGGCCGTCGGGTGGTTCCACTGGCCGACCGCGCCCGACTCGTTCGCGAGCCAGTCGTAGGTGATCGGCAGGCTCAGCCAGCGGTTGCCGTGGTGGCCGGAGTTCGCCTTGTCGGCCCCCTTCCCGGTCGGTTCCTTCGGCCAGTTCGGAGTGTTGAACATGTTGATCTCGCCGACGCCGACGACCCAGGCCTCGTAGGCGGCCATCGCGACGAACGAGTCCGTCGTGTTGCGCTCGGCCGCCGCCAGGGTGTCCGCCCACTCCGCGGACGTCAGCGAGCCCTGGTGATCGGTCGTCGCCATGAAGTCCGCCTCGGCCGCCGCCGCGAACGAGAAGGCGTCGTCGGGCGTCGTGCCCCGCTTGCCGTCGGAGTAGCCGGTGTGGGCGTGCAGGTCCCCGAAGTAGGGGGTGAACGAGGCCGAGGCCAGCGAAGGGTTGGCGGCCTGGGCCCTCGTGGCGCCGCCCCCCAGGGACAACGCCAGACCTGCCGTCAGCAGGACGGCCGTTGGCCGCTTCAATGTCCCAAACATCTCGCCCTCCAGACTCTCGATCCCACGGGCCCCGGGGTCGGGGCGGGTCAGGCGGACAGCCGGTAGGCGACCGCCACGACGCCGAGCTGCGCCTCGAGCCCGCGCAGGCACTCGAGCTGACTCTCGTCCAGGTTTGCCGCAACCATCGGCAGGAGCGCCGGCAGGTCCGTCCGCGGCTCGCCGGCCGTGTACGCCAGGACGAAGTCGGCACCGAGCGTCCGCTCCGCCTCCTCGACAACATCGATACCGTGGCTATCGAGTGTGGCCCATGTCCAGATCGTGTCGGCCATCGCGTCGCCCTCCATGTGCGAAGCGTCCATCCTAGGGGCGCCGGCAGCGCGTGTCACCCGGGTACGTCCCCGGGCGGTGCGTCCGGGAAACGGCGTCCGCGACCGTCTTATTGCGCGCTGGCTGACACCCCAGACGCAGGGGGAGTTGCCACCGTGGTCTCGTGCCGTCAGGATGCGGCGATGGTGATGCGGCCCGGGGAACGGCGATGAGCGCACGACGGACGATCGACGACCTGCTCGCGGCCGCGCGGGAGCGGATCGAGCGCCTCGCGCCGGAGGACGCCTACCGCGCCCTGCAGGACGGCGCGCTCCTCGTGGATACGCGCTGTGGGGAGGGCCGTCGTGAGGCCGGGGTGATCCCGGGCTCGGCCCATGTGCCGCTGTCGGTCCTGTTCTGGCGGCTCGACCCGAGCTCCGGCTACGACGATCCGGCCCTCTCGGATCTCGAGCGTCCGGTGATCCTCATCTGCGCCGACGGCTACTCGTCAAGCATCGCCGCGGCGACTCTGCGCGACCTCGGGTTTGCGAGCGTCGCTGACGTGGTCGGCGGGTTCACGGCGTGGTCGGAGGCCGGGTTGCCGGTGGAGCCGGAGGGACGCTGAGACCCCGGAGCAGGCGCACCTGTGACCGCGATCCGGCGTCAAAGTAGACTGGGAGCGCTCGCCGCAGAGTGTCCGAGCGGCGCGCGGGAGCCGTCCGAGTCGTCCGTCGCCGTTGTTGAACCCCCGGCAGGAGGTGCGTGCGTAATGGCTGAGTCCTATCCGATTGGATCGCTTCCGCCCGTTGGCGACGTCCCGCAGCGGATGCTGGCCCAGGTCGTCCGGCAGAGCCGCTATGGCGACCCACGCACCGCGTTCCAGGTCGAAGAGGTCGACGTGCCGCCGCTCAAGCCGCACGAGGTCCTGATCGGCACGATGGCGGCGGGCGTCAACTTCAACAACGTGTGGGCGGCCCGCGGCCTCCCGATCGACGTGATCGCCATCCGCCAGAAGATGGGCGAGCCATACGATTTCCACATCGGCGGCAGCGACGTGTCGGGCATCGTCTACAAGGTCGGCGCCGAGGTGGCCAACGTCACGGTCGGCGACGAGGTCATCGTCCACCACGGCTACTGGAACCCGGATGATCCCTGGATCAAGGCCGGCAAGGATCCGATGATCGCCCCGTCCGCGGCGATCTGGGGCTACAACACCAACTTCGGCTCGTTCGCCCAGTTCTGCGTTGCGCAGGACCACGCGGTCCTGCCCAAGGCGACGCACCTGACCTGGGAAGAGGCCGCCGCCCCCACCCTGGTCGGGACGACCGCCTATCGCAGCCTGTTCGGGTGGAAGGGCAACGAGCTCAAGGCCGGGGATGTCGTGCTGGTGTGGGGCGGCTCCGGCGGGCTTGGCTCCCAGGCGATCCAGCTGGCGACCGTGCACGGCGCCAGGGCGGTCGCGGTGGTCTCCGATGACGAGCGCGGTGAGTACTGCAAGAAGCTCGGCGCGGTCGGCTACATCAACCGCAACAACTTCAGCCATTGGGGCATCCCGCCGCACTGGACCGACGATGCGGGCCAGAAGGAGTGGACGGCCGGGTGCCGCGCCTTCGGCAAGGCAATCTGGGACGTGCTGGGCGAGAAGCGCAGTCCGGACATCGTGTTCGAGCATCCGGGCGAGGCCACCGTTCCCACCAGCATCTTCGTCTGCGAGGCGGGCGGGATGGTGGTGATCTGCGCGGGGACGTCCGGGTACTCGGCGTCGGTGGACCTGCGCTATCACTGGGTACGCCAGAAGCGCCTGCAGGGATCGCACGGCTGCAACGACGTCCAGGGGACTGCCTTCAACGACCTGATGCGCGCGGGCAAGCTCGATCCCTGCCTGGGACGGGTCTACCCGTTCGACCAGGTTGGCCAGGCTCACGCCGACATGGAGTCCGGCAAGGACACATTCGGCAACCGCGTCATCCTCGTCGGAGCGCCCGAGACCGGGCTGGGCCGCAGGTAGGCGATCAAGGCAGCGCCCCACCTGCAAGGAGACCGAGCGAGACGATCGCTCCGATGAGGCCGACGGTCATCGGCAGCGCGTAGACGAACCGCGCGCGATCTGCCAGAACCCAGCCGAGGCTGTTGAGCGCCGAGTAGGCGAGGGCACCGAGGCCCGCCCCGATGAGCCAGGCCCAGGACGCGGCGTCGAACCCCACCAGGAGTCCGAGACCGCCGATGAGCAGCAGTGTCGCCGTGCTGTATTCCGCAAGCCAGTGCGGGACGAGGAGTGATCGCGTGGAGCGGTCACGAGCCTTCACCAGGCCTCGCGAGCGGTCCACCTCGGGGCTGCGCACGATGTCGACGGTCCAGATCCCGGCCATCCCAAGGCCCATGACGATCATGAACAGCGCGACCAGGGTGGTGGCGAGTGCGGACACGAGCCGAATTGTCAGCCGAGGACGTGACCGCCGGGAGTGCCGCATCGACCTCCCGGATTGACCCGTCGGTCATGGTGGGTGGGACCCGGGGCGCGATCACTCCGACCATCGCCGGCAAGAACCACGATCGTGTGGTCGTGCAGCTGTTGTCGTCGTCGCGTGAAGGGGGAACAGCTGCCTGGGAGCCGACATCGAGCGGTGAGCCGCCGCCGTGATCGGCTGACGGCGCAAGTTCGCGATGCCGGCCGCCTTGAGTCGCAGCTCTGGGGCCGCAGCGGCGTGGGTGGCAGCAAGAAACCCGGTCTCTCGACCGGGTTTCACGTTCAGATCGCTGGAGCCGACACTCGGATTTGAACCGAGGACCTGCTGTTTACGAAACAGCTGCTCTACCGCTGAGCTATGTCGGCGTGGTCAGTATCCTAGCGCACCCGGTGACCTGCGCTTGCGGGCAGCATCTATTGGGCGGTGCATCCGCTCCACGTTCACCCGCGGCTGCTCCCTCCCCGCGGGCATGAAGTGGGGTGGATCGACCACGCTTGCCATGCGTAGATCATTGGGTCGGTTGTACCGTGCTACTGGCCGCATGGGCCTTATGGGTTTCCACAAGTACGGCTATCGCAATCACAGCCCCTATCGTGTTATGAGCAGGTGGCCACGAACGAGCTCAGACGGGCTCGTGGCCGCCGCCAACAGGCCAAGACGAGGTTCACCGTTGCCGAACGGGAGGCTGCCGCCGCCCCTTGCGTTCTATAGCGCAGTTGGGAAGCCGTGCCCTCGTGGACAGGCGTGGGCCGCTCGATGAAGCACCTTCGGCCGCGAATCGCGGCGCTGGCTGTTGCCGTGGCGCTGGCTTCGGGCGGTCTCGCCGGGACGGCATTCGCGACCTCGGCCCGGGTTGCCACCGGTGCCCACGGCACCACGGACCCGTGGCCGGCGGCCCCTGGCCTCCCCGCTGCCATCTCGCCGTCCGCCGCCCCATCCGAGCCGTGCGACCCGTCGGCCGCGCCGTGGTCCGGCGCCGGCGACGCCGGAGCCTGTCCCTACCTGGTTGAAGTCGCTCCACGGACGAACGTTCGTGATGTGACACGCGACCTTCCGGCTGGGGCGGTCACGCACAGGTACGGGGCAGCGATGCACGGGTTCGCCGCCTGGCTGAATGCCGGGCAGCTGTCGGCGCTACTCCACAACCCCAACGTCAAGTCGGTGGTGCCCGACGTGATCCTCACGACCACGGACAGTCAGGTCGGGCCCCCGTGGGGGCTCGACAGGATCGACAGCCGGACCCTCCCGCTCTCCGGGACGTACGAATACGTGCCCAACGGCGGCGCCGGTGTCACCGCCTACGTGATCGATTCTGGCATCCGCGCCACCCATGACGAGTTCCGCGGGCGCGTCCGATCCGGGGCGAACCTCGTGCCTGACCGGATCGACGCCACCGACACGGACGACTGCCATGGGCACGGAACCCACGTCGCCGGCACGATCGGTGGAGCGACCTATGGAGTCGCCAAGGCGGTGACGCTTGTCCCCATCCGAGCGATTGACTGCGCGGGTTCGGGCTGGAGCTCCTGGACGATCGCCGCCCTGAACTGGATGATCGAAGACCACGCTTCCGGCGAACCGGCAGTTGCCAACCTCAGCATCGGAGGGGCTTTCAGCTCTGCTCTGAACGCGGCGATCGCCAACGCGGTTGCCGATGGCGTTGTTGTGGTCGTGGCGGCTGGGAACTCCACCGAGGACGCGTGCTTGACCTCGCCCGCGAGCGCTCCCCAGGCATTGACGGTTGGGGCAACGGACAAGACGGACAGCCGGGCCGGGTTCAGCAACTTCGGGTCGTGTCTGGACCTGTTTGCGCCCGGTGTGGGTGTTCTTTCCGCAGGCATCACATCAGACACCGCCAGCGCGACCTGGAGCGGCACGTCCATGGCTGCACCCCACGTGGCAGGTATCGCGGCCGTCGTGTATGGACTGAACCCCTCGGGGAGCGCCGCGACCGTCGGCGCGGCCGTCCTTGCCGACGCCACGCCGGGCGTGTTGACCGGGATCGGCACGGGAAGCCCGAACCTCCTGGCCCACTCGGTCAACGGCGCTGGACTGACTGCCACCCTCACCGCCCCGGCATCCCCGACCAAGGCGACAACCCTCTCCTACGCCCTCGCGTTCAGCGAGAGCGTGACCGGTCTCGCCGCCGCCGACTTCACCCGGACCGGCACCGCCACGGGCTGCGTCGTCGGCACGCCGACAGGTGTGGGCGCCAGCTACGCCGTCCCGGTCACCGCATGCTCCGCGGGCACGGTCATCCTGGCCCTCAAGGCAGCCAGCGTCACCGATACCGCGGGCAACGCGGGTCCCGCCGCCGCGGTCACCGCCGGCACGGTCACGATCGAGCGGACGCCGCCCTCCGCCACCCTCACCGCCCCGGCATCCCCGACCAAGGCGACAACCCTCTCCTACACCCTCGCGTTCAGCGAGAGCGTGACCGGGCTCGCCGCCGCCGACTTCACCCGGACCGGCACCGCCACGGGCTGCGTCGTCGGCACGCCGACAGGTGCGGGCGCCAGCTACGCCGTCCCGGTCACCGCATGCTCCGCGGGCACGGTCATCCTGGCCCTCAAGGCAGCCAGCGTCACCGATGCCGCGGGCAACCCGGGTCCCGCCGCCGCGGTCGCCGCCGGCACGGTCACGATCGACCGGACGGCATGGGCCACCTACCACGCCCTCACCCCGGTCCGGCTGCTCGACAGCCGGAGCGGCAACGGCCTCACCGGGCGCGTTCAAGACCAAGGTGGCCCGGACTGTCCAGGTGACCAACAGGGGCGGGGTCCCCGCCAACGCCACAGCCGTGACCGGCACCCTCACCGTGACCGGGCAGACCGGTGCGGGCTACCTGTACCTGGGCCCGGTCGCCACCAGCGCCCCCACCAGCTCGACCCTCAACTTCCCGACAGGGGACACCCGGGCCAACGGGGTCACCGTCGCCCTCGGGTCGGGGGGCACGCTCTCGATCACCTATGTCGCGCGGACCAGCGGCAGGACGGCCCACGTCGTGTTCGACGTCACCGGCTACTTCACGCCCGATGCCACCGGAGCCACCTACCACGCCCTCACCCCGGTCCGGCTGCTCGACAGCCGGAGCGGCAACGGCCTCACCGGGCGCGTTCAAGACCAAGGTGGCCCGGACTGTCCAGGTGACCAACAGGGGCGGGGTCCCCGCCAACGCCACAGCCGTGACCGGCACCCTCACCGTGACCGGGCAGACCGGTGCGGGCTACCTGTACCTGGGCCCGGTCGCCACCAGCGCCCCCACCAGCTCGACCCTCAACTTCCCGACAGGGGACACCCGGGCCAACGGGGTCACCGTCGCCCTCGGCTCGGGGGGCACACTCTCGATCACCTATGTCGCGCGGACCAGCGGCAGGACGGCCCACGTCGTGTTCGACGTCACCGGCTACTTCACGCCCGATGCCACCGGAGCCACGTACCACGCCCTCACCCCGGTCCGGCTGCTCGACAGCCGGAGCGGCAACGGCCTCGCCGGCGCGTTCAAGACCAAGGTGGCCCGGACTGTCCAGGTGACCAACAGGGGCGGGGTCCCCGCCAACGCCACAGCCGTGACCGGCACCCTCACCGTGACCGGGCAGACCGGTGCGGGCTACCTGTACCTGGGTCCGGTCGCCACCAGCGCCCCCACCAGCTCGACCCTCAACTTCCCGACAGGGGACACCCGGGCCAACGGGGTCACCGTCGCCCTCGGCTCGGGGGGCACGCTCTCGATCACCTATGTCGCGCGGACCAGCGGCAGGACGGCCCACGTCGTGTTCGACGTCACCGGCTACTTCACGCCGTAGGGCAAGGGCCGGCGTCTTCCCCGCGGCGGATGGTGCAGCGGGGGCGTGACAGAGCGGTGACAGTCCGGCCCTCTCGTCAATACCACCGCCCGCGGTGCCCGGAAGCCTCGTCCGAATAGGTAGGATGGCGCCAGCCCCGACAGGGCCCACCACGAGGAGGATCCGCAGGCATGACCGCCGCAGCACCGGTGATGCGCACGCACGGCAACTCGTACAACATCTTCATCCTGGTCCTGACGATCTTCTCGCTGGTCCTCATGGTGGTGCTGCTCCTGCCCCTGGACGGCGACACGCGCCAGCTGGTCAACCTCTACGACAACGTCATCTGCGTGATCTTCCTGATCGACTTCGCCATGAACCTCGCCGGGTCGAAGCCGAAGCGGGGGTACTTCATCGGCGAGCGGGGCTGGCTGGACCTGCTCGGCTCGGTCCCGAGCATCGGGATCTTCCAGCTGGGCGCTCTCCTCCGCCTCGCCCGGCTCAGCCGCCTCGCGCGGATCACCAAGCTGCTGCGGGGCCAGGCCGGCAAGGACCTCGTGGTGGACGTGCTCAAGAACCGCGGCGAGTACGCCACCTTCATCACGATCCTGCTGGCGGGGATCGTGCTCTCCGTGGCGAGCGTGCTGGTGCTGCAGTTCGAGAGCAAGGACCCCAACGCCAACATCCTGAACGGTGGCGATGCCATCTGGTGGGGCATCGTGACCATCACCACCGTGGGCTACGGCGACCACTACCCCGTGACGTTCCTGGGACAATTGACCGCCGTCTTCGTCATGGTTGCCGGCATCGGCATCATCGGTGCCCTGGCCAGCATCCTCGCCTCCATGCTGGTCGCGCCCGCGACACCGGAGGAACCGGAGGCAGCGAAGGCCGAGGCGGCGTCGCCAACGGGCGATGCGGCGGCCCTCGGCGACGGCCCGGCAACCGTGACGGTTCCGGTCAGCGAGCTGGCGGACATCAGGGCCGAGATCGCTGCCCTGCGCCAGGAGCTGGCCGCCGCGCGCGGCCCGTCACCGGACTGATCGTCGCGCGGACCTCACCGCCGAACTGGAAACCGCCCCCCGAACCCGTTCCGGACCCGGCACAATGCTCGACGAGCGGGACGAGGTGAGGGCGCATGGCTGAGCAATGGCGGCAGGGACTCAAGGGCTCCGGGTACGAGCTGTTCATCTTCCTGCTCAGCATCCTGTCCATGGCCAACCTCGTCATCGTCCTCCTGTTGCCTGGGTCCGTTTCCCAGCAGGTGGCGGTGGCGATCGAGTTCATCACGATCCCGATCTTCCTGTTCGACTTCCTCTACCGTCTGAGGACGGCGCCGTCGCGGCCCGGCTATCTGATCCGGGACTATGGCTGGGCGGACCTGGTCGCCGTCATTCCCCTGCTCCGCGTCTTCCGCGTCTTCCGCGTCATCCGCGTCATCCGCGTCGCCCGCGAGTCCGGCACCAAGCGCATCGTCCGGGACCTCGTCGTCGGCAGGGCGAGCGCCACCTTCTTCCTGACGATGTTCCTCGTGATCCTGGTCGTGGAGTTCGCCGGCGATCGGTGTCTTCCACGCCGAGGAGGGTGCGCCCGGGGCCAACATCACCAGCGCCGGGGACGCCATCTGGTGGGGCCTGGTGACCATCACCACGGTCGGCTACGGGGATCTCTACCCCGTCACCAAGAGGGCCGGGTGGTCGGCGTCTTCCTGCTGTTCGCGGGGATTGCCCTGTTCTCGGTGCTGACCGGCTTCATCGCCAACGCTTTCCTGGCGCCCCGGAAGGCTGGCCCAACGCGATCCCCAGCCGACGGGATCGATCGGGGCGGAGCTGGACGAGCTGCGCCTGCTGCTGGCCGAGCAGGAGGACCGATCCGCGGCGATCCGCGCGAAGCTGGACGACATCGAGCGGGCTGTCATCGCCGCCCCAGCTGCCTCGCAGCCCCCGCCGCCCACGCCGCGCTCTCTGCGCCGGACCGACCGGCCGGCTGACGCGGCCGACCACGCCGATGACCCCGCCCGTCGATCCACCTGTCGCTGACGCTCAACCCACCGCAGACGCCCCGCCCGCCGCCCACCCGAGCACCCGTGGCCGTGAGGATCGCGCTCGCCTGCGGCGACTGGTTGCCCGTGACCTCGTAACCCTCCGGCCCGGCAACCGGCGTGCCTGGTGGCTGCGGGAGGCGCTCGATGCGGACCCGGGCGCGCCCTGTCCGCCGCCGTCCGGGCGACGGGACGGCGGACGTGGCGATCATCGGCGGTGGCTTCACCGGTCTCTGGACCGCGTGGTGGCTGACCGAGCAGGCGCCCGAAACCAGGATCGTCCTGCTCGAGGCGGACATCGTGGGTGGCGGTGCGTCGGGCCGCAACGGCGGGTTCGTGACCGGCGGCTGGGACCACCTGCCGTCGCTCGTCGCTCACTTCGGAGACGAGCAAGGCCTGGCGACGGCCGAGGCCCTCGAGGAGGCGCCGGCGGCGATCGGGGAGTGGACGGTGCGCCACGGAGTCGATGCCTGGTTCACGCCCGCGGGGTCCATCCTGGCCGCCTCGTCACCCGCGCAGGATGGGGCGTGGGACGACCTCCTCGGGCTGACGCGACGCCTGGGCGTGGAGGACAGCGCCCGGGAGCTGTCCGCGGCGGAGGTCCAGGCCCGCTGTGCCTCTCCCGTGCTCCGGGGCGGGCTGTTGAGCCCGTCGGACGCCACGGTCCACCCCGCCCGCCTGGCGCGCGGGCTCCGGCGTGTCCTGCTGGAGCGTGGCGTGACCATCCACGAAGGCACCCGCGCCACCGCCGCGCGCCGCGAGGGGGACGTCGTGCGCATCGTCACGGACGCCGGGGCCACCATCACCGCGTCCCACGTCGTGCTCGGGCTGAATGCCTGGGCGGCGGGCTGGCCCGGCGGCGGCTTCGGCAGCCGGCTCATCACGTGGTCCAGCTACATGGTCCTGACCGAGCCGATCCCGGACCGCCTGCGGGAGATCGGCTGGACGGGCGGGGAGGGGATCTCCGACTGCCGGTTCACCAACCACTACGTCCGGACCACCGCCGATGGGCGCATCGCGTTCGGCGGCGGCGGCGGCCGGGCGGGCTACGGCGGGCGCACCGGCGACTGGGTGACGCGGGACCGCGGCTCCACCGCGCTGGCCGCCCGCGGGTTCCGGCGCTGGTTCCCGATGCTGGACGACGTCGCGCTGGAGGACGCCTGGGGCGGCCCCATCGACATCTCCCCGGACCACCTGCCGGCGTTCGGGACCCTGGACGGCGGGCTGGACGGAGGCCGAAACGGTGGCCGGGGTGGCGGGCCGCGACGGCGAGCGAGCCGGCGCCCGGGATCGCGGCCGGATCCACTGGGGCCACGGCTTCTCAGGGAACGGCGTGGGGCCGTGCTGGCTGGGCGGGCGGATCCTCGCCGCGCTGGCCCTGGACCGGCTTGACGACCCGGTGACGCGGCTGCCGCTGGTGGGTCACCGCGCGCGGCGCTTCCCGCCGGAGCCGTTCCGGTACCTGGGCGCGCGCGTGATCCGCGAGGCCATCGTGGAGGCGGAGCAGCGCGACGACACCGGCGTCTACGTCCCGCCGCCGCTCCGCTGGCTGGTCCGTGTCCCCCGCGTGATGGGCTACGACCTGGGCCCCGAGTAGGGCCGCTCCCGGACCCAGCCTGAAACTCGGGACGTTCGGCCCTCCGTTTGGTGCGCCCACGGTGCGATGGTTGGGGCACGCGAGGCTCGCGGCCCGCTGGTACGAGCAAACCGAACGCCGGCTCCAAACTGGCCGACCACCGATCCGGAAGACCTTCGAGGCACCGGACGCAGGAACCCCCGGCCGACCGGAGCAATGGCCGGACCGCGAGCCCGCTGTTTCATGTCCGACACCTCGTCCAACCACGATGGGCGTGTTGACTTGTCACTCTGCTGGAGTGATTATCTGTCCATGACCCGACTGGTGGCCTCCGAGCACGCACTTCGAGCCCTGCTGGTACTCGACCAGGACGAGGCCGGTCTTCGCACGGCCGAGATGGTCACGGCTGCTCCGTATCGTCGTACACGGGAGCCGAGAAGGCTCTCGAGACGCTGCGAGCGGAGGGGCTGGCAGCCTGCGATGACCATCGCTACTCGATCGTCGCCTCGGCCCGCACGGAGGCGGTGCGCGAATTCGCCCTTGCCATCCTTCCTGCGAGCGCGGCGCTTGGGGCGATCGCGGTCGGCAACCCCGCCGTGGAGTTTGCCGGGATCGACGCCGGCAACGCACTCATCGTCTTTCGACGCTTCACTCGACCGGAGGACGAGGCGCGGGTGGAGCGGGTCGTTGCGAGGCTGCAGGCGCTCGCCACCGACCTGAAGGTGGAGTTCGTTCGCAAGGAGGATCTCCTCGAGCAGCTTTCCGTACGACGCGTCCGCGCGCACGCGAGCAGAGGGCCTCCGCATCCTGGCGGGATCGATCGAGAGGACGTTCCCCGATCGGACACGCCGCGGAGACTTCGACGCGGCACCCCTCGGACGACTGAACCCGATGGTTCATGGCCCCAGCCGCCGCCGACTTGATCGCCTCGCGAAGACCCATGGCCTCCGGCGCATCCTTGCCTTCGGGTCGGCGACACGCGCCGACTTCCGCGAGGACTCCGATGTCGACCTGCTTGTCGAGCCCAGGCCGGGGTATCTGACGAGCGTCGGTGATCGAGTCCGGCTCTGGGCCGAGGTGGAGAGCCTCTTCGGCCGAGACGTCGACATCGTCACCGCGCCGGTGAGGCGACGCTCGCTCGCGGAGCGCATCAAGCGGGATGGGGTGGTTCTCTATGACGCCGCGAGATAGGGAGGCCCTGCGACCGGATCGTCGAGCACATCGAGAAGATCGAGAGCTACCTGGAGCAAGTTGGGTCTGGCTGGCCGGAGGACGACATGGCAGTCGACGCGATTGCCAAGCGTCTCGAGGACATCGGCGAGAAGGTCAAGTCCATCGGTGCGGACACGCTGGCCGCAGCCCCCGATGTCGACTGGGTTGCCGCCAAGGGCATGCGGACGATCATCGCCCACGAGTACGAGGATCTCGACGTGGACGTCGTGGCGGCGACTGTTCGGGACGATCTGCCGGGCATGAAGGCCGCAGCCCTCAGGCTCTTGGCCTGACGCTCCGGCGTCGGCTACGCTGTCCGCTGATGGAACCTGCCGCGCCCGTCGCCCGTCAGCGGGCCATGCGATCTCCCGCCCGCGCCTCCGCCGTCGTGCTCCTGCCCCTCGCGGTCCTTGCGCTCGTCGCCGCCGTCCTCGCCGCGTGCAGCGCGTCCGCCCCAACCCCGACGCCCGCGCCGGTCGACTCCCCGGAGGCCGCCGTGCAAGCCGTGCAGGCGCGGACCCCGCTGTTCGACACCTTCGGCCCGGTGAACCCGGACATGATCGGCCAGGACCGCTGGTGGGAGACCCAGCCGCTGGACGGGACGGATCCCCCGACCGGCTGGACGGTCAGGTTCACCGCGGGCTGGGGCGACTGCCAGGCCGGCTGCATCGACCGCCATACCTGGACCTGGGACGTCACCACCGACGGCACCGTCACGTTCGTTTCGGAGGAGGGCTCCCCGCTCAACGACCAGCTCCTCGCCGGCCTCCGCCGCGATGCGAAGGGCCCGGGAGCGGGCGGGCGGGTGACGGCCGGTCCCACCTGCCCGGTGGAGCGTCCGAACGACCCGGCCTGCGCACCGCGGATGGTGGCGGGAGCCGTGCTGCTCGTCCGCGACGGCGCCGGCGGGGAGGTCGCCAGCTACACGACCGACGGGAGCGGCCTCTTCCGGTTCGCGCTCGAGCCCGGCGAGTACATGCTCGAGCCGCAGCCCGTCGAAGGGCTCATGGGGACGGCGTCCCCCGTCACGTTCATCGTCACCGACGGCGACGTGGCCTGGCTCGACGTGGCCTACGACACCGGCATCCGCTGAGCTGGGCGCCGTCCCGTCGAAGGGTCGGCGCCCGCCCGACTCAGTTCGTCAGCTTCACCACCGTGTCGCCGAAGTTGCCGCTGGCGTTGCCGCCGCCCCCGACGATCGACAGGGAGGTGGCATTCACCGGCGACACGAAGTACCCGCGGATCTGCTTGGTGCTGCCGCCGACGGACCCGGTGAGATGGAACATCGCCCAGCCTTGCATCTCGCCGTCGTCGTTCACGATCGCGATTGGGAACTCCTGCCCCACGTAGGCGGCGAGGTCGCTGAACAGCGTCGTGTGGGCGCCGGCATTGAGCGGCCCGATCTCGTCCGAGAGCTTGACCACCGTGGACTTGCCGTCGCCGTTGATGAGGCCGCGGACCGTGCTCGAATCGGCGTTGCACGGGTTGCCACTCGCGGTGCAGTACACCGTCCAGTTGAACTGGTCGGCGGTCTGCGGGACATCCTCGTTGCCTACGCCCGGCTCATCGAACGCAACCTCGTTGGCCGGTCCGTGGCCGCCCGGGAACGCCTTCTTGTTGAACAGGAGCGGCATCGCCCCCATGGCGGCATTCGGCAGGCCGGCGATCGCGCTGGCGGTCACGGACACGTCCCAGGACCCGAACCCGACGATCCCGGAGAAGTAGTTGCGGTGCGGCTTGGTCACGCTCGCGATGACGGTGGCAACGCCGGTCGCGGTCGACACCGTGACGTTCACGATCGCGCCGTCCTGGCCGTGCGTGTAGCCGTTCGCCGTCGCGGTGTTCTGCGCCTGGGTGACCGCGGTAGCCGCGTCGCTGGTCATGGCGTAGGCGTATGCGCCCGCCATCGCCGCAGCATCGGCGACGTTCTGCTGGTCCCGGCGCTGGGTGAAGGTCATGCCGCCGTCGATGACCAGGCCGGTCATCGCGATGATCGCGACCAGGCAGATGGCGAAGAGTGCCAGCATCTGGCCCCGCTGGCGCTCGCCGTCGATGGCGGCACTCATGGTCATGTGCTCCTTCACGGGATCTGGATGTGCGTGGTGGAGGAGAGGGTCGCCGGGGCGACCATGCTGAGCAGCGGCGTGATCACCGAGAACGGCACGGAGACCGTCACCCGGACGAAGGAGCCCGACGTGCACGAGGTGCTCGGCAGCACGGCATCCGTGATCGTGGTGCAGGTGTACGTGACGGTCGATCCGGGGCCGCCGAGGCCCGGGACCAGGTTCTGCTGGGTGCCCAGCACTGCGGCCGTCTCGGGGGACGTGCCCAGGGTGCACGGGGAAACGCTGGTATTGCAGGTGTGGACGCTGGTGGCTCGTGCGAGCTCGCGGGCCGCCTGTCCCACGCCGTTGGCGGTGTAGATCCCGCGGCCAAGGTCAAGGATGCCCATCAGGATCCACAGGAACGGGATCAGGACCAGCGAGAACTCCACCAGCCCCTGCCCGAGGCTCTTCTGGCGCCTGCGGTTGCTTCGCGGTGCGCTCACTTCTTCACCTTCACCTGGACGGAACCGGTGGTGTTGGAGCCGGCCGCATTGGTCACCCTGAGCGTGACCTCGTACGTTCCCTCGACCCCGTACGTGTGGCTCCCGGGGTTCTGGAGCAGGGAGGTCGATCCGTCATCCCAGTTCCAGAACCAGGAGGTGATCGCGCAGTTGGGCGAGGTGGTGGTGTCGACGACCGAGATCGTCACCGGCGGCTGGTGGCTCACGGGCGAGACCGTGAACGTGAACCCGGCGCTCGGGATCGTGCAGGCCGGCATCGCGGTCGGCGTCGGCTCGGCCGAAGGCGAGGCGGACGGATCCGGCGTCGGTGTCGGGCTCGGCGTCGGGGTCGGATTCGGGTAGACCACGGGCGGGTCGGGGAGCGTCTCGATCTGGCTCGTCGACGACCGCGTGAACGTGATGGCCTGCGATCCGCCGAAGAAGCCGGCGAGGAGCGGGGTCAGCAGCTGGAAGTGGCCCACGACGGACACCGTGACCCGGTTGCCCAGCCCGGTCGCGCAGCCCGACGGGGAGCACGTCCGGGTGATATCGGCTGGCGCGATCGTGATGCCGGACGCCTTCGCCTCGAGCAGCACGCGGCACACGACCAGGTTGGTCTTGCCGTCGGCCGGGCAGCCCTGCGTGTTATCGAAGCTGGCCGGCGTCGTCGAGGCCTGGAACGCACCCTCCCGGGCGGCGTTCGTGATGGAGAGCTGGGACAGGGCGAGCCGGCCCAGGTCCAGGGTGGTCGCGAACAACACCATGAGCAGGGGCAGGATCAGCGCGAACTCCACCAGGCTCTGGCCGCGGGACCGGGTCGCGCGGTGCCTTCGGATTCGCCTGAGGACGGAAGTGAGCATCGAACCACACGCTGCGGAGGTGACTGAGCAGGATGCTCGGTGTCACGGCTTGCAGCGTGGCTTGAAACGGTGCGCGGGTGCATAGCCCATCGGTCCGCTTCAGCGCCCGAAGAAGTACCCCGGGAATCGAAAGAGCGGAGGGCTGGTGCCCTCCGCTCAGTTTATCCACCAGGCAAGGTTGGCGGCTCGCACGTTGCCGCCAAAGCGAGGGATCGCCTAGCGAACCAGCTGGACTGCGAAGGCCGTCCCCTTCGGGCAGTCCCCACCCGTACAGGGCGGTCCAACGGACCCCTTGTCGACGAACTGCACCCAGGTCCCCTTCAGGCACTGTGTCGCGTTCGGGGCAGCCTCGCACGCAACGGAGTTGTTCCCGTTAATGAAGGCGCCCTGCGGATCGGAGAGCCTGAACGCCAGGAATCTTGGGATGTGGTACCACTGATTTACGCCACTGCCCCCCACATTCTCAGGCGGACATCCACTGACCTCCGGATCGGTTGGCGTTGGCGTGATGTTGCAGGTCGAGTCGAACATCGGGATCCAGACGACCTGACCGGCGTACACGTTGATCGCATCCTCGAGCGTGATCGCCGAGATGCCGCCAGTCTCGGTGATGTACTTCCACGATGGCAGCGGGATGTCGATGTCGGGGGGGTTCTCGATGGAGGCGATGATTTCGGGGACCCCACCGTCCGGCGGGTTCCAGTCGATCCATCCGACGCTCCCCGGGTTTCCTCCACAGAGCGGAAGCGTGAGCTCGACCCCGGACTCCCAAGGCAGCGTGCCAAGTTGCGTCTTCCCGGTGCTGTCGCAGCCGTAGACGGTGACAGGGAACGTCACCGGCAGGAACACGCATCTGTCGACCGTCTCGAGACATCCCGTCGACGGCCCGGAGACGGCAGTCGCCTGCGTCGCAATGTTCCACTGGTTGATGCCAACAACCCGCACGAAGTATGTGCCAGCCGTTCGGCCCGTCGTGGCGTACACGCCGGCGGCCCCGGCTGGAACACTCCCTCCGCCCACGGTGGGTGAGCCCGCAAGGGCATTGCCCAGGTAGTCCGTGTACGTTGCGGCTAGGACCGCGGTGCCGTTCGTGGTTGCTGAGACGCTGACGGCGTTGCGCACCGCCTCGTCCCATTGTGCGGACGTGAGGGTCGTGTCCGAGCCCTCCGCCGCCTTGCGCGCCAGAACGGTCGCCCCGGCGCGAGCCGCCGCATCCGACGCATTCTGATCGTGTCGCTGCTCTGACCACGCATACCCGACGTCGACAACCAGCCCGACCGCAGCAATGATCGCGACCAGAGCGAGCGCAAACAGGACGAGCACTTGTCCGCCTTGGCGTCTGAAGCTCTGTCCAGTCTTCATGATGGTTCCCTCAAGGACTCGTGTAGACGCGTTCCGTCGGCATCGAAGTAGTCGACGAGAGCGTGATTGGTCCGACAATCGTGCCGATCACAGGTGTGATCGGACTCCAGACATACGACACGGCGATCGATGCCGCACAGCCAATCTTGGGCGTCGCGCAGGGCGTGTAGCTCACGGTGATGCCGTCGCCATCTAGAGACGTCATCTGCACAAGGGCCGCGTCGCGGATCACGGTCGTGTTCTGGTCGACGATCGCGGCTCGCATCGCCCCACGTGCGCCGTTGGCGACAGTGTTGTATGCCATGATCGCCCGGCCGAAATCGAAGACCCCCATCAAGAGGAGGATGAGAACCGGGAGGACAAGGGCAAACTCGGCGAGCCCTTGACCCTGCTGCCGCCGCACTCGGCGGCTCACTTCTTGGACACCGTGATCGAAGATCCGCACGAAGCGTAGGTCCCGCCCACAAGCGTTTGCGCTTGGATCATGTACGGATTGTTGGCGGGTGGGCCGATTGTCAGTGGGCCGGTGAACCCGGCGCCGCCCTCACCGGTCCCCCACAAAGCTTGCGCACCCGCCGTGCTCGTATCGATGAAGCTCGGCACCTTGCATGGCGGCGGCGGGGCCACTGGGGGATCGGTGTAGGAGACCTTGACCGGGGTTGCCAAGTCGATGCATTCGCCGGGCTGGGAGTCCGGTGTTGTTTCTTGGAGGATCACGATCTTCGGGTCGGTCGAGCTACTCTGCGGCGGTGTGAACGACCCCGTGAACCCCGAGGCCGTCCAACTTGCGCGTGCCATCGCAACCGTGACGCCCAGGAGGTTCGGAACGCATTCGGGCTCAGGTGAGGGCAAGTGGCCGACAGTCCCTGAAGATGAGAAGAACGCCTCGCCTGACGGACAGGTTTCGGCATCGTCGGCCAGCTCGATGCTGATCGGCCCATCAACGGTCGCCGTCTCGAAGCCGGCCGACGACAAGGGCGAGAAGATTCCGGTGAAACCAGCCGCTTCCCACGCGAGCCGCGCACCTGCCACCGACAGCCCAGCGACCTGCGGCACCGTCCGGCAGTTGGACAAGGGCGGCGGCGGCACTACGGCGGGGGTGCTGCCGCAGTCTGCCAGACAGCCTGACGTGATGGGAAAACTCGAGCTAGCGGAGAGAGTGACCTGCTTCCCGACGATGGCGTCAATCAGCGGCGTCATCACCGTGAACTGGCACGACAGATTGACCTGAACCGGGTCTCCCGGGTTCTTCGTGAGCCCGAAGGCCGGAGACGGCAAGGGCGTCGCCACCGAACAATTCGTTTCGCCGACGTTTGCGAGCATGAGTGATTTATAGCGTGCTCGATCTGCCGCCGCTGAGGTGCTTGTCGCGCTCCCGGCGGGCCATGCGTCCGGATTTTCCGCGGCGAAGTTGGCGCCGACCCGCGCCATGTTCTGGAGGGCCACCCAACCAAGGAACACCCGGCCGAAGTCGATGGCCACCAAGAGAAGGAGGAGCAAGACGGGCAGGATGAGCGCGAACTCGACGAGCGACTGGCCGCGGCTCTTTCGCAGGCCCGTGCTGGCGCGAGGCGGCCGCGGCCGCCGAAAGAGACTGGGCATATCAGTACGGCACTCCCCGGTGCGCGCGCCCCCCGACGGCAGACTAGGACTATCGTCCTGGTACCTTGCCGCGCGCCTTGCGAGCGGCGCGAGAGCGCAACGGCCCCTTTGGTCCCGGTACGAAGATGCCATTGCCGCCAGGACGCCGAGGGTGGAACCTGCGGCCATGAAGAAGCGCGTTCTCGCCGGTCTGCTCTGGTTCTACGTCACCTGGTACGCATGGAGCTTCATCGCGGCCTACGCTGGCCTGACGGAGCTCTGGGGTCCAGTTCTCGGTGCGGCCGTGGCGATGCTCATCGCCGGCGACCCGATGGGCCGGATCTGGGGTCGCAAGGACACGGCCGAGGCCGCCGTCGCGATGACGACCCCGTCGCGAGTGGGCGAACCGGCCTGACCACTCGGCCGCGAGGCCGCCGCCAGCTGACGCCAGTTGACCGCGCGCCCGCGCGCCAACTTCGCTGCGCTCTCGACCGCCGTCCGCCAGGCGACGCGGGACGAGGGCCGCGACCGTCAGCGGATGAGCTGCGTCCCGATCACGGCGCCGTCGGTGGTGCCGCCGCCGATGCCCGGCCCCACGGTCCCGACCGTGATGAAGTCCACGAACTATGCCGATGAGGCACGACGTCGCGCCGTTCCCGGTGTCGCAGGCCGGCTTGCTTATCGTTGCCGTTGACGTACGCCTCCTCGAGCTCGAACGCGGCGAACGCCGGGAAGCGGTACCACTGGTTCTGGCCCGGTCGCCTACGTCCCCGCACCCGTAGTCCGGACCGATCGCGGTCTGCGAGAGGTCCGGATCCTCGCCGCACGTCAGGTCGAACAGCGGGAACAGGACGATCTGGCCCATGTAGGTGTTGAGCGCGTCCTCGATCGTCTTCGAGTTCGGGTTTCCGGTCTCTGTCACGTAGTTCCAGGACGGCAGGTCGATCGGCGGGTTGTTCGGGTGGAGGATGGCCTGCTCCAGCTCGGCGGCGCCACCGCCCTTGGGCGTCCAGTCCAGCCAGCCCACGTTGCCCGGGTTGTTCTTGCACAGCGGGACGATGACTCCGCGTGTTCTTGGGCCACCGTGTCGGGACCCTGAGCTCGGCGTCGCCGTTGCCGGCGCACGTCAACCACGGTCACGGGCACGGTGATCGGCAGGACGATGCAGCCGCTCTCGGCCGCGCAGCTGCCCTGGAGCAGCCCGCTGACCGCGGTCGCGGTGGTACTGGCCGTCAGGCCCGTGATCCCGATCACGCCGGACACGAAGGTGCTGAACTGGCGCGAAGCCGCGACCTGGACGCCCGCCACCGGTCCGACGACACCCGCCGGGCAGTCCGGATTGGTGTTGTTGTTGGTAGGCAGCACGCCGGCGCCTACGACCGCCGCGTCGCCGGGCCCGGCCGCCTTGGTGCCATCGCTTCGGAGGAGGGTGCCGCAGATATCCGTGTAGTAGGCGACATCCACCGCCGCGCCGTTGTTGGAGGCAGCACCGGTGACGGCGGTGTTCACCGCGCCGTCCCACCCCCCGGCGGGCGTCGTCGCCCCGGCGAGGTTCTGGGCGAGGACCATGGCACCGGCCTCGGAGGCGGCATCGTTGCCGGCCTGCGTGATTCGCTGCTGGGCCCAGGCGTTGCCGCCGTCGATGATGAGGCCGAGGCCAGCGACGATGGTCAGCATGGCAAGGACCATCACGACGAGGGCCTGGACCCCCCGAACGGGTGGTACGGCCGTCTGGTTCATGGCGATGTACCCCCGGTGAGGCTCGACGGGATGGACGATATGGATCACGGGAACACCCGCTCGATGGGCATGCGGGTCTCCGTGGTGATCGTGATGGGGCCGATGACGTTGCCGATGATGGGCGTGATCGCCGCCCAGTCGAACTGGCACGTTCACCTCTGCCACGCAGCCCAGGGCATCGGGGCTGTGCGCAGCTCCCGCTGAGATCGGGCTGCAGGTAGGTGACGGTCACGTCCGAGTTGGACAGGCCCAGGGAGGTCGCCTGGCCGACCGTCGCGGCCTCGGCCACGCCGGAGCCCTGGTTGACGATTGCGACCGTGCTCCGACGCGGGCCGCATTCGTGATGTCGTTGTAGGCGAAGACCAGCCGTCCTGCGTCGAACATCGCCACCAGGAGCAGCATCATGACCGGGAAGATCAGCGCGAACTCCGCGAGCCCCTGGCCCCGGCTGGAGTCGCGTCCCGACCATCGCACACCCATCGCGCGCCTCACTTGTCGTACACCGTCATCACGGTGGTCGCGCACGACGCTGTTCGGCGAGCCGGCCGCCGCGACTGCTTCGTGATCTTGAATTCGGGGGTCGCGACGGGTTGAAGATGACCGTTGTCTGGAACCCGGCCGTCGTCCACTGCTGCTGGATGTTGTTGTCCGTGTCCTGGTTCTTGTAGTTGGGGACGGTGCACAGCGGAATCGGGGCCGCGAAGCTGACCACCTTGCTTGTCGTGGATGACTGGGCGAGGGCGTCGGCCACGGTGAGGGTGATCGTCCAGTTGCCCTCGGCATACGACCTGGTCGGCGGGTCCTTGACCGTGGAGTCCGTCGTCCCGTCGCCGTCGAAGTCCCACGCGTACGAGGTGATCGTCCCGGTGGAGATGTTGGCGAACGTGACGGTCTGCGGCGCCGTGCCGGTCATCGGGGTGACCGTGAAGTTGGCGATCGGGCCGGGCGGCGTCGTCACCGTGATCGTCCGGTTCGCACTGGACGACACGAGGCCGTTCGAAACCGTGAGGACGGCGGTGTACGTGGCGGGGACGCTGTAGACGTGTGCGGGCGGATCCTTGGCGGTCGAGTCGACGATGCCGTCGTTCTCGAAGTCCCACGCATAGGTCGTCGGGTTGCCAGTTGAGACGTTGTTGAACGTCACGCTCAGGGGGGCATCTCCGGTGGCAGGGCTGACGTTGAACGCGGCCACCGGGCTCGGCGGACCGCCCCCGGGAACGTTGGCGACGACCCCGGTCCGAACCGGGAAGACGGCAGACGCGCTCACCGTGACCTGGTTGCCGAGGACCACCGAGATGATGGGCGTGATGATCTGGAAGTCGCAGGACAGGCCAACGGTGGCGTCGCCACCGATCCCGGCGGTGGGCGAGTACGTGGGGGCAGGGATCGGGTCCGGCGGCGCGCAGTTGGTCGCCGTCGCGTCGTCCTGGACCAGGCTGTTGTAGGCAGCCAGGGCCGCCGTGTTGCCCGAGCTGATCAGCCCGGCGTTCGACGCCGCGAAGTTGGCCGCGATGCGGGCCGTGTTGTTGAGGCTGACCCAGCCGAGGAACACACGCCCGAAGTCGAGGCCACCCATGACGAGCAGCAAGAGGAGCGGCAGAACCAGCGCGAACTCGACGACGCGACTGGCCGCGTGAGCGGACCCCGGGGTCCGAGCGCCGACGTGACGAGCCACGCGGTCGGACGCCTCCAGTGCTCAGGTGAGATGGGCCCCTTGCGGGCCACAGGGACGACATGGGACGCATACCCCGGACGGTGTGTGGACGACGTTGGGGGCAGCGTGCCGGGCGGACCTTGCAGCCGACATTGCATGAGTGCCGAATGGCACGCGGAAGTGGTGCCAAGTGGCACCCAACACGCACGGCGGGCCATGACTGCCCCGGACCGTCGGGCCAGGACGGACGGGGCAGCCGATCGGGTCCCTCAGGACTCCTCGGGGGCCTCCGCGGGGAGGTGGATCGTGAGCGCGGCGCCGATGGGCGCGCCTCGATCCGTGCCGGCTGGCGCACCGTCCTGCGCGGCGTCTGCCGCGCCGCCATTCTCTCCGGCGGGCTCCAGGACCAGGTCGCCGTGCATCGCCCGGCACAGCTCCCGCGAGACGTAGAGACCAAGGCCGGAGCCCTCGTCGCTCGACCGGGCCACGCCGCGCTCGTAGCGCTGGAAGAGCCGGTCCCGATCCTCGTCCCCGACGCCTGGCCCGCGGTCCGCGATCGTGATGGCGATCCCGGACGCGGCCTCATCCAGGCGGACCACGGCGTCCACCGGCGTCCGCCCGCCGTGGCTCACCGCGTTGTCCAGGATCGCCCACAGGACCTGGTCCAGCTGGTCCGGGTCCGCCAGCGCCAGCCACCCCGCCGAGCGGTCCTCGAGGGTGAACGGCACGTCGGCGGCACCCAGCGCCTCCCACGTCTTCCGAACGCGCGCGGCGGGGGCGAACACCTCCAGGCGGGGACGCAGCGCGCCCGACTCGATGCGGCTGACGGTCAGCAGCTGGCGGACCATGCGCGAGAGGCGGTCGGCCTGCTCGGTGATGATGCCCAGCCGCCGGTCCGGGGCCTCCGTGGCCAGCTGCTGCGCGTAGCCGCGGATGCTCGCGAGCGGCGTCTGCAGGTTGTGCGAGACGCCGCGGAGGAAGTCGTCCTTGGCCTCGTCCAGCTCCACCAGGCGCCGGTTCTGGTCCTCCACGCGGGCGTACAGCTGGGCGTTGCGGATGGCCGCGGAGACCTCGATCGCGAACAGCTCGAACAGGTCCTGGTCGGCGCGTTCCCAGCGGCGCGTGGCCGGCAGGTGGCCCACGGCCACGCCCAGCACCTCGCCGGCGGCAGAGAGCTCCGCCCGCACCGGAACGGGGTCTCCGGGCACCTGCTCCTGGACCGGGACGTCGCGCGGGTCCTCGAACAGGATCGCGCACTCGATCATGCCGAAGGCCTCGCGCGCTCGGCCGGCCGCCCGGAGCGCCAGGTCCTCGGGGCGCTCGTCGAGGGTGATCGACTCCAGCGCCGCCAGGATCCTGCGCAGCTCCTGGTTGCGGCGCACAAGGTCACGGGCGAGGCGGTTGTGGCTCTCCGCCAGGCGGCTGAACTCGTCGTCGCCGGGCAGCTCCAGCGGTGTCGTGAGGTCGCCCGCGGACACGCGGTCCACGGACCGGGCGATCGCCCGGAGCGGCGCGCCGAGATCCGCGGCGATGAACGCCGCCAGGAGCACAGCGAACACGACGGTGAGCGCGATGGCCAGGAGCAGGACGCGGGCGATGGTCGCATCCGCCTCGACACCGGTGCCGGTCACGATGAGCACGACGACGCCGAAGGCGGCGACCGGGAGGACGGCGGCCGTGATCAGGCCCAGCGTCAGGCGCGTCCGGAAGCCCAGGCCGGAGCTCCGGGTGCGGGGGACGGGCTCCGCGCTCTCCTCCGGCGCGGTCACGGCTCGGCCGGCGGGTTCACCGTTCTCCACCGGCGGGGTCACGGCTCGACGGGCGTCCCGGCGCTCACCAGGCGGTAGCCGATGCCGCGGACGGTGAGCAGGTGGGCCGGCTTGCCGGGGTCCACCTCCACCTTCTGGCGCAGGCGCCGCATCGTCACCCAGACGTAGCTGGGGTCGGCGTCCTCGGTGTCGGCCCAGCCGCGGACGAGGAGCGTCTCGGTGGTCACGGTCTGGCCGAGGTTGGCGGCGAGCGCGTACAGCAGCCGGGACTCGGTGGGCGTGAGCGACACGACGTTGCCGGCCACGATCGCCTCCCGCCGGTGCAGCTCCAGGGCGAGGTTCGGCCCCAGGTCCAGGCGCTGGCGCGGGACCCGGTCGCCGAGCCTGCGCATGACGCGCTGGATCCGCGCCCGCAGCTCCGGGTAGTGGTACGGCTTGGTGACGTAGTCCTCGGCCACCTCGTCGAGGAGGTCCGCCTTGGAGTCCGCGGTGTCGATGGCGGACAGCACGATGATCGGCAGGTCGGCGCGGGCCTTGACCTCGCGCGCAAGCGTCAGGCCGTCCATGCGCGGCATGAGCATGTCGATGACCAGGAGGTCGGGCCAGGCGCTGTCCAGCCGGCGCAGGGCCTCCTCGCCGTCGCGGGCCGTCTGGACCTGGTAGCCGTCGGCCCGCAGCTGGTCGGCGAGGATCACCAGCAGGTTCGGATCGTCGTCCACGATGAGGATCCGGGGCGCCGCCACGCCGTAGGGTCCGGGTGCGCCGTTGAGCATGGCGCGAGGATAACAGCGGGCGATGGGGCGGATCCCGCTCGTCCTTCAGATCGCGCCCAGGGCCACCAGTGCATCGTGGGCGGTTCCGAAGATGAACCCCGCGTAGGCGGTGCCGGGTCGAAAGTCGTTCGTGTTCTCGCTGACGATGAGGCGGATCTGGTCGGCCTCGATGATCGTCGGGAGGTCCGTGTAGATGGCCTCGGCCACACGCACGAACATCGTGTCATCCGAGTCGTCGTTCACGATCCGCCGGTGGTCCTCGCGCTCCTCGACCGGCGTGGCCCAGAGCGCGACCCGAAAGACCGGACCGTAGGTGGAGAGCACCTGCGCCCTCGACCAGCCCAGGTGCTCTTCGAACTTCTCGAGGATCTCGTCGCGGATGTCATCGCACATCACCACGTGCGCGATCACCGGCACGATCGCGAGCAGCTGCGATGCCGCGCCCCTTCGCGCCTTCGAGAACGCGTCCTGGAGGAAGACGCTCGTGTCGATGACGACGATGGGGCGGGCGGTCACTTGGCGCGACGCGGGGCGTTGATGATGGCGGCGATCTGCTCGGGAGAGAGGTCCGGCGTGGCGGGCCGCGGCCGGGCAAGCGCCTGTGCCGAGGCGAGCGCCGAGCGCGGTATGCGGCGCGCGCCGCCCATGGTCCGCTCGCTCGGGAGCCAGCCACGGTCGGCCCAGTTGCGGATCGTCTGCGGGGTCACGTCAAAGGCTGCCGCCACCTCGGTCACCGAGGCATACAGGCCGGCGTCGGTGACCTTGCCCGACGCGATCGCGCGCATCAGGCGGTTGAGGATCCTCGCGGCGTCCGGCGATGTACGCCGGATTGCGGGCAGCACGGCCTTGAGCGTCTGCTGTTCC
Organism: uncultured Chloroflexia bacterium; assembly: GCA_963766735.1. Taxonomy (GTDB): domain Bacteria; phylum Chloroflexota; class Limnocylindria; order Limnocylindrales; family CSP1-4; genus CAIXZV01. The sequence goes on along the minus strand of CAVYBU010000006.1, from coordinate 24,149 downwards.
TCGTCGGTGAGAAGGGCCGTGGTGGGAGCCATTGGGTGTCCTCCGGGTCGTGGGCAAGGTCCGCAGGGCTCAGTCTGTTGCTGAACATCAAAAAAGTCAAACGAGGTGCGGGGCGGGCAGGCTGTTCCAGGACGGAACCGTTGGGTCACCAGCCGGGTGGCGGGGCGCCGGCCGAGGGCGGGCGGCGGAGAGCCTTCGGGCTTGGTCGGGGACTCACCTACACTCAGGTGCGATGTCGGACCTGCCCATCCGCCCGTACGAGCGCCAGCCGGCCGCGTTCCACCCGTGGGATCCCCGGACGATCGACGTCGCCCGGGAGCTGGCGCGGCTGATCGCGTCCGCACTCCCCGGCACCACCGCGGAGCACGTCGGCAGCACCGCGGTCCCGGGCCTTCCCGGCAAGAACATCGTGGACCTGGGCATCGAGGCAGCCCCGGACGACATCCCGGCGGTGGTGGATGCGCTGCGCTCGCTCGGGTTCCAGGGGCAGGTCGGGCTCGCGCCGTTCCCGCCCACGCGCCCGCTGCTGTTCGGTGCAGTCCGCCACGACGGCGACACGTTCCGGATCCACTGCCACGTGATGCCTCCGGCACGCCGGGAGCTGGCCGAGCAGCTGGCGTTCCGCGACGCCCTCCGGGCCGACGGCGCCCTGCGCGATGCCTACGCCGAGGCCAAGCGGCGGATCGTGGAGGCCGCGCCGGACGGAGACGCGAACCTGCTCTACACCGTCCACAAGGGCAACTTCGTCGAGGACGCGCTCTACCGCCTGGGGATCCGCCAGGGCCCGGCCGACCCGCCGGATCCCCTGCCGCCCGGCTCGACGATCGGGGTCATGGGCGGTGGCCAGCTGGGCCGGATGCTGGGCTTCGCGGCTCTCTCCATGGGGTATCGGCTCATCGCGCTGGACCCGGACCCGGCCTGCCCCACGGCGGCGGTCGCGGACGAGATCGTCGTCGGCCGGTACGACGATGCACACGCGGCCCGGCGGCTGGCCTCGATGTCGGACGTGGTCACCTACGAGCTTGAGCACGTGGGCCTCGAGGCGGCGGCGGCGGCCGGCGAGATCGCACCGCTGCGACCGGGGCTTGCTGCCCTGCGCGCCACCCAGGACCGTCTGGCGGAGCGCCGCTTCATCCGTGAGATCGGGGAGTGGACGGCGCCCTGGCGGGAGGTGCGGGGCGTCGCGGAGGCGGAGGCGGCGGCGGAAGCGCTCGGCTACCCGGCCCGCCTGAAGCTTCCGCTGGGCGGGTACGACGGGCGGAGCCAGGTGCGGGTCACGTCGCGTGCCGAGGTCGCGGCCGCGGTGGCGCTGCTGGGTGGCGACGCCGGCCGGCCCCTGCTGCTCGAGCGCGAGATCGATTTCGAGGCGGAGCTGTCCGTGGTGTGCGCGCGAGGGCGTGACGGCCGGACGCTCGCGTGGCCGGTCTCGCGCAACGTGCACGACGCCGGGATCCTGGTCGAGACCGTGGCCCCCGCGCCCGTCCACCCGCTGGTGGCGGCCGACGCGGCCGCGATCGTGGACAACCTCGCGCGCGGGCTTGACCTGGTGGGCGTGATGACGGCGGAGCTGTTCCAGCTGCGCGGCGGCGGGCTGATGATCAACGAGCTGGCCCCGCGGGTGCACAACTCCGGCCATTGGACCATCGAAGGGGCGGTCACCTCGCAGTTCGAGCAGCACGTGCGCGCGATCGCGGGGCTGCCGCTGGGATCGGTCCGGCCGCACGGCGCCAGCGCGATGGTCAACCTGCTGGGGACCGGAGCGGACCGGCCGGCACGGCTCGCCGGCCTGGACGGTGCCCTGGCAGATCCGGACGCCCACGTGCACGTCTACGACAAGCGCCGGGTGTTCGAGCGGCGCAAGATGGGGCACGTGACGGTCGTCGGCCGCGACGTTGACGAGGCCCTGGAGCGGGCCCGGCGGGCCCGCGCGGCGCTGAGCTGGGAGGACTGACCTCCTCGTCTCCTGCGGACTGGGCCAGCCCGCGGAGATCGGCTCCTGCGCTCCGGCTGAAGCCCGAGATGGCGGCGGCCTCCATGCCGCCCATCAAAGCCCCAGTGAAGCGGTCCTCCTCATCCTGCGACTCCCCGCTGTCACCGAGGCAGGATGATCCCATGACATATATGTCCTACTTGACACATACGCACAGAGGGACATACTGGCATCAGCTCGCGGAGTGAAGGGTGATGCCGGCGCAACTCCCGCTCTCCGAAAGGCTCGCCACCCAACGTTGGAAGATCAAGATCTATGACAACGAGTGTCTGGAGCCGCCCCACGCCACGGTGGTCCGGGGTCACCTCGCGTGGCGTTGGAACCTTCGGTCGCGCCAGTTCATGAACAGGGAGCCCCATCCTCGCGACGTGCCCTCTGAGATCCGCGCCCTCCTGCTCGCGAAGCATGCAGAGCTCGTGCGTCTCTGGGACCTGACGCACCCTGGCAATCCCGTCACCAAGACAGAGGACAAGCCGTGACCCTCCTGGATCTTCCTGACGATCCCTACCGGGAAGACGAGCACGGGGAACAGTCCGGGCGCCTGACCATCGTGGAGCCCGGGCTGATGTGCCTCCGCGTCTCGGATCGAACCCGCCACTGGATCGCCACCTCGGCCGCCCAGACCGAGCGCTTCCAGCCCGTCGATCGTCTTGGCCGGGACCGCCTGCTGGTGACCGAGGAGCTCGACTCGTCCCTCCACGCGTTTCTGGCGGCGCTGTTCTCAGATGTCGTGTCTGGCCCGAGGCCCGGCTTCCTGCCCTTCGACGATATCGGCGCTGTGCTGCTGGCACCCCATTTCGCGGACCTCGCCGTGGGCGCCTTGGTCAACGAGGCACGCGAAGCCATCGTGATCATTCGAGGTGATCTCGACCGAACGATCGTCCCGTGGGTCTGGTTTCGCCCGTCCGGGACAGGCACGGAGCCGGACTTCCGCGACGTCGCCGTCACGGATTCCGGCCTCGCGATCCGTCTTGGCCCGTACGAGGCCTCCATGGACGCGATCCTCTACGACTTCGACCGTGCCTACCGGGCTCGAGAGCGGAACCGCCAGGTCGAGACGGACATCTCCTTCGGGGCTTGCCTGCGCCGACTGCGGATCCAGCGCGCTGTGCCGCGAGACGGGTTCCCTGGCATCAGCTCGAAGGAGATTGGCCGGATCGAGCGGGGCGAGGTCGTGCGTCCCCACGCTGCGACGTTGCGCGTGATAGCCGACACTCTGGGCGTGGAACCCGTTGAGATCGAGACCTTCTGATGGTTCTTCCTGGTCCGGCTCTGGTCGGCATCGTTGGGGGCAGCCGCTCCGACTTCCCCGTCCTGGAGAAGGCGCAGGCCCTTCTGGGCGAGCTGGGCGTGCCGTGCGAGCTGCGCGTCGTGTCCGCCCACCGGACGCCGGACCACCTGTTCCGCTATGCCGAAACGGCCAGGGAGCGGGGGTTGCGCGTGATCGTCGCCGGTGCGGGCGGGGCCGCCCACCTGCCCGGGATGCTGGCCGCCAAGACGTCCCTGCCGGTGATCGGCGTCCCGATCCCCACCCAGCACCTGGGCGGCCTGGACTCCCTGCTGTCCATCGTCCAGATGCCGCGCGGGATCCCGGTGGCGACCGTGGCGATCGGGAACGCGGAGAACGCGGCCCTGCTGGCTGCCTCGATCCTGGCGCTGTCGGACCCGGCGCTCGCCGCCAGGCTGGACGCCTACCGGGAGGCCCAGACGGATGCCGTCCTGGGCGATTCCTCGAACGCGGAGCCGCTGGGGTAGGCTCAACCGATGGAGGACGAGCGCTGGGAGCCCGGCATGGTGGTCCTCGATCGCCAGGCGGTCGTGGGGCCGTCCGGCGACGCCTCGCTCCCACCGAGCCTGCGCGGCCTCCCGCCTCGCAGCGTCCCCGAGGTCGCCCCGACACCGCTCCAGAAGCACTTCGTCCTGCTCTCGGCTCCCGCGCTGGTGGCCGGGGCCATCGCCATCACCGCCCTGGAGATGGGTGCGGGCTTCGGCAGCCTGCTCGTCAAGCTGTGCGTGCTCGTTGCCGCCCCGCTGCTGTTCGTGACGACCGCTGGATGCCATGGTCCGGATCTGGCGGTCCGCCTGGGCGTGGATGCCGGTGAACCGGGGACGCGGCCTGTTCCGGCTCGCCTGGCTCCTGGTCAGCCTCGTGTTCCTCGTGCTGATCGTTGCCGCGACGATCCTGGTGCTGGGGGCCTGACGTGACCGAGCGACGACTGGACGACGAGGAGCGGCGCGCGGTCGAGGCCCTGGGACGTGGCCCGGACGGACGCTCCACCGACATCGCCTCGGGCCGCGGTGCGCCGGCCTGGCTGACCCACTCGCTCAACTACTGCGCGCGATGCGGTGCGGAGCTGGCGCTCACGACGCTGCCGGAGGAGAACCGCGAGCGCCTGGCCTGTGTCGCCTGCGGTCATGTCGCGTACATCAATCCCCGGGTGGTCGTCACCACGATCCCGTTGACGGACTCGGGCGAGGTGGTGCTGCTGCGGCGGGGGATCGAGCCCGGGTACGGGACGTGGGCGCAGCCGGGTGGCTTCCTCGAGGTGGACGAGACGGTGGCCGAGGCGCGCGGTCCGCGAGACGCTGGAGGAGACCGGCCTGGTGGTCCGGCCTGGTGAGCTGGTGGGCATCTACTCGCGGCTGGAGGCGGCGGTCGTCGTGCTGGTGTTCGAGGCGCCCATCGTGAGCGGCACCGCCCACACCACGCCGGAGGCACTGGAGGTCCGGGCGTTCGGCGCGGACGAGCTGCCGTGGGACGGCATCGGCTTCAAGACGTCCTGGTGGGCGATCCACGACTGGGTCCGGCTGCGGCATCCGAACGCGGTGATCCCCGAGGCGTTCCGGGGCCGCGAGGAGTACTGACGGCGTCCTCGATCGGGGCGGGATCTCTGCCCGGCGTCCGCGGACCCGAGCCTGACCACCTAGCCCTCGGGCGGGCGCGACTCCGCTTCGCTGGAGCCCCAGGTGACCTCGACACCCGGATCGCCGTAGGCGCGGCGGCGGATGCCCCTGGTGATGGCCGCCTGTTCCGGGCCCGAGACGCCCATCCGGGCCAGCGAGGCACGGGCCAGCTCCAGGGCGGCCTCCACCTCCGGGTCGGCGAGCCGCGAGACCCCGAGTCCCCGGAGCGTCACCACCTCGGCACGGCCCCGCGCACGGGAGACGACCGTGAGGCGCGGGTTGATGGCCCGGGCACGCTCCACGGCGAGACGCGCGGTCAGCGGATCCCCGATCGCGACCACCAGCAGGCGGGCACGGTCCAGGCCCGCGCGGCGCAGGATCGCCGGGCTGGCCGCGTCCCCGTACAGGGTTGCCGCGCCCAGGGACGCCGGCTCGTCGAGGGCCCTCTGGTCGCGGTCCACGACCACGCACCGGAAACCGCGGGCGCGAACGGCGCGGACCACCAGCTGCCCGACGCGGCCACCACCGAGCACGACGATCGCAGGACGTTCCTCCGCTCCATCCTCGCCGAACGCCAGCTCTCCGCGTGTCGTCGGAGCCTGGCCGGGAACCGGCGGCTCGGTCACGAGCAGCCGATGCTCCAGCCGGGTGACCAGCCCCACGGCGCCGCGGACCAGGAGCGGTGTCAGGATGATGCTGAGGACGGCCGTCCCGAGGACCAGGTTGTAGCCCCGCTCGTCGAGCAGCCCCAGGGAGAGAGCCTGCTCCACGAGCAGGAAGCTGAACTCGCCCACCTGCCCGATGGTGGCACCCAGCAGGATCGCGCTCCGCAGCGGCATCTTGAGCAGGCGGCCCAGGATCGCACCCAGCCCTGCCTTGACCAGCATCGCGACACCGAGCAGGGCAAGGAGTGCCGGCCAGTCGTCGAGGACCGCGGCCGGGTCCAGCAGCATCCCGACCGACACGAAGAACAGGACGGCGAACAGGTCCCGGAAGGGCGTGATCTCGCTGGCCGCCTGGTGGGAGAGATCGGACTCGGAGACGATGATCCCGGCGACGAACGCCCCGAGCGCCAGCGACAGGCCGAACACCGCGCTGGACAGGAAGGCGGCGAGCAGGGCGGTTGCGAAGACCGTGAGCAGGAACAGCTCGGGCGACCCGAGCCGGCTCACGGTCCGAAGGAGCCACGGCAGCAGCCGCGCTCCGAACAGGTAGGCCAGCGCGAGGAAAGCCGCCGTGCGCAGGACGGCGAAGAGCACGGGACCCAGGAGGTCCGCGCCCGCGAGGGGTTCCAGCATCGCGATCAGCAGGATCGTCACGAGGTCCTGCATGACCATCCAGCCGATCGCGGTCCGCCCGTGGAGGCTGTCGAGCTCGCCTCGCTCCGTCAGCATCTTGAGTACCACGAGCGTGGAGCTGATCGCGATCGCGGAGCCGATCACGGCTGCCTCGGTGAGGTTGAGACCCAGCGGGATGGCGACCGCGGCGCCGGCCACGGCGGTGATCAGGATCTGGGCCAGCGCGCCAGGGACGACCACCCGCCGGACGCGCGCGAGCTCACGCAGCGAGAACTCGACGCCGAGCGCGAACAGCAGGAGCACCACGCCGAGCTCCGCCAGCTCCCCGATCTGCTCGGCGTCACCGACGAAGCCGGGGGTGAAGGGGCCGATGATGACCCCCGCCGCGAGGTAGCCGACGAGCGGGGGCTGGCCCAGCCGGACGGCCACGGCCCCGCCCACCAGCGCCAGCGCGACGGCGACACCCAGGTCCAGGATGAACCGGAGCTCCGGGGCGAGCGCGATGGTGAGTTCGGGCAGGGTCGGCACGAGCCCATTATCCGGGTCCGGCAACCGATAGGATCAAGCGTGATGGAGGCCATCGCCCGCCGCGCACGGAGCGGCACGTTTCGGTACTGCGCGCCCGCGCGCAGGACCTGGGCTCCGCCCCGGGGACGTCAGTCGGCTGAGGCCTCGTGCTCGGCGGCGGCCATCGCCGCGCCAACGATCCCCGCGTCGTTGCGCAGCTTCGCGGGCACGACGAGGGCCCGCACCGTCAGCCGCGGGATGAACAGGTCCGCGCGCTTGGACACGCCGCCGCCGAGGATGAACAGGCGCGGCGAGAACAGCTTCTCGATCGCGAGGAGGTGCTCGTCGAGATCCGACGCCCAGGCCTTCCACGAGATCCCACGTCGGGTGCGGGCCACGGCGGCGGAGCGCCGCTCGGCATCCCGGCCCCGGATCTCCATGTGCCCGAGCTCCAAATTCGGGATCAGCCGCCCGTTGTAGAACAGCGCCGACCCGGTCCCCGTCCCAAGCGTGATGAGGAACACCGTGCCGCGCTCGCCGACGCCCGCGCCGAACCGCATCTCCGCCACGCCGGCCGCATCGGCGTCGTTGATCATGTGGACGGGTCGCTTGAGCACCCGCTCCAGGGCGCCGTCCGCGTCGAAGTCCACCCAGCCAGGATCGACGTTCGCGGCGCTCCGGGTCACGCCGTCGATGACGACGGAGGGGAAGCCCACGCCCACCTGGACGTCGGGCCGCAGGTTGACCTCGGAGGCGATCTTCTTGACCATCCGGGCGATCGAGGCGGTGACCGCGGCGGGGGTGGACGGCTGGGGCGTGGGAACCCGGTGGCGAAGACCGATCAGCTCCCCGGTGTCGAGGTCCACGGCCGCGGCCTTGATCCCGCTGCCGCCAACGTCAACGCCGATCCCCACCCGGCGCTCGCCGGGATCCACCGGCTCACCATCGGCCGCGGGCGCCTTGTCCTGGTCGTCTCCGACGTGGGCCTCGGCCAGTGCCGTCGCCTCGTCCGCGATGGCGGTCGTTGCGTCGTCCTGGGGAGAGGTGTCGTCGCTCACGGGCAGGCTCCTCGCGAAGGTGGCCGGCTGGTCGCGGTCGCCGGCCTTGCAGTCAGACCGGTCGCGGCCGCCGGCCTTCGGCTAGAAGTAGTTGATGCTGATGCCGCCGTCCACGACGAAGTTTGCCCCATTCGTCCACTTCGACTCGTCGGACGCAAGGTAGACCCCGACGTTGACGATCTCCTCCGGCTTGCCGAACCGGCCGGACGGGTTCCGGTTGAGGCGGAGCTGCTTCGCGGCCTCGTCCTTGAGCAGCCAGTCCATGAGGAGCGGCGTCTCGATGGGACCGGGGCTGATCGAGTTGCTGCGGACGCCGCGGCCCGCGAACTGGACGGCCAGCGAGCGGGTGAGGGCCAGGACCGCCCCCTTGGACGCCGTGTATGCATCCTGCGGCACGGAGCAGCCGAGGATCGCGACAAAGCTGGCGATGTTGATGATGGAGCCGGAGCCCTGCTCCAGCATCTGCGGGATCGCGTACTTGCAGCCCAGGAATACGCCGCGCACGTTCACGGCCATGACCTTGTCCCAGGTGTCCACGTCGGTGTCTATGACCGAGTGATCGGCCTCCGGCATGACCCCGGCATTGTTGTAGAGCGCGTCCACGCGGCCATAGGTGGCAATCGCGTGCTGGACCATCCCGCGAGCGTCGTCCTCGTTGGAGACATCCGCCCTGACGAACGTCGCCTGGCCGCCGGCCGCCCTGACGGCCGCCGCGGCCGCCTCGCCGGAGGCCTCCGAGAAGTCCGCCACGACGACCTGTGCGCCCTCCTTCGCGAACAGCTCGGCCGCGGTCCTGCCCATGCCGCTGCCGCCGCCCGTGATGATCGTGACCTTGCCGTCGAGTCGCATTGGGTTCGCTCCGTGGTGGCTTCAGGGTGAAGGACTCCAGACTAGCCCTCGGGCGCGCTCGTGGTGAGCCGCTGCGGGCAGCCCCGCACGCTGGCCGGTGCCCCGGTGGCCAGTCTCCGGCATGCCGTCCCGGACTTTGGTACCGGAGCCAGATTGCCGGTGCGGGCGTACAACAGGTTGGCTGCCGAGCGGTGGCACCGCACAGGGACGGACTCCACCCAGATGAAGACTCCCGCGACCCCGATGGCGCGGACGATTCGCACGAGCCTGGTGCGCTGGTTCGTTGCATGCGCCGCGCTGTGGGTCGCTGCGACCCTGCTGATCGCGTGGCAGACTGAACCCCGAGCTCCGCTGGGCGCTCGCTCCTCTGGCTGTCCATCGTGATCGCGTTCAGCGTCCTGTCCGGGCTGGCCCTGCGGCGGATCCTGGGCCAGGTGGCGAGTCTCGACAACGAGCAGGATGGGCTCAAGGACGCCTACGATCGTGCCCGCCTGGATGCGCTGAGCGACGGGCTGACCGGCCTTGGCAACCACCGGGCCTTCCAGGAGGAGCTCGGTCGCCAGGTGACATCGGCCCGTGCCGAGTCAGGCTCGATCGCGCTCCTGTACCTGGACGTGGACGACCTGAAGCAGATCAACGAGGCCCAGGGTCAGGCCGCTGGCGACGACATCCTCCGGGCCACGGCCCGGATCATCCTGGGCACCCTCCGCGGATCGGAACGTGGGTTCCGGATCGGCGGTGACGACTTCGCGATCGTGCTGCCGGACGGGGGGCCGGATGAGGCCGTCGGCACCGCGCGACGGATCCTGGCGAGCGCACTGAGCGGTGGCTCCGGGACGCTTGGCGTCGCCCCGTTCTCGCTGACCATCGGTGTCTCGGCCATGCCCGAGCTGGCCAGGGATCTCAAGCAGCTGGTCCACCAGGCGGGTGCCGCGCTCTACTGGGGGAAGCGCCACGGCCGCACCGACGTCCAGCTCTTCGACCCGACCCGGCACGGAATCGTGGATGACGGACGGTCTCTGCCGGAGCTGGCAGCCGCCGTGGCCCGCGTCTCGGCAGACCGCCTCCTCACGCCCGTGTACCAGCCGATCCATTGCCTGCGGACGGGACGCGTCCTGGGCTACGAGGGCCTGGTTCGCCCGAATGCGGACGCCGGGTTCGCCAATGCGAGCGCCCTGTTCATCGCGGCCGAGTCGACGGATCACACCGTGGAGCTTGACCTGGCCAGCCTCGACACCGTCCTGACCGGAGCGCGGACGATGGGCGCGAACCTCTACCTGTCGGTCAACCTCTCGCCGCGGTCTCTCGAGGCAGATGCCTTCCAGCCCCAGGAGTTCCTCGCGCTCGTCCGCCAACGCGGGTTCGACCCCGCCCGGATCGTCCTGGAGCTGACCGAGCGCGAGGCCGTCGAGGATCTCGACCGGCTCCGCCAGGCCATCACGCTGCTTCGGGGGCACGGCATGCGGATCGCGGCCGACGACGTGGGCGCCGGCAACGCCGGCCTCCGGCTGTTGCGGGAGCTCGAGTTCGACATCATGAAGATCGACCTCTCGCTGGTCCAGGCCGGGGTCCGGGATGAGTCTTCCCAGGCCGTGCTGCGCGCGCTTCGCGAGCTTGCCCAGCGACGCAGCCAGACGACCGTCGCCGAGGGCATCGAGACACCCGACCAGCTCCTGGCCGTCATCGAGATGGGCTTTGACGCGGGCCAGGGGTACCTGCTGCACCGGCCCGGCCAAGGTAAAGGATTTGATCGTTATCGCTCTTAAAATCAGGCGCATCCTGCGACCATAGTTCTTGTGCCAGCGGTGTAATCTCATTTGATCCGACTTCACAGCCAACGATTTCGCATAACCAGTATCCCTTTCCGATTGTATCCTCGCTGCCATCACGCACATCGGCTAGATATTGCATTTTCTTGGCGTATTTTTTTTTAACATCAGATGGGTCAACGATCAGTAGCGTATTTTCGTTTATACGTTTTGAGCCCAACTTGAGAACGTTGCTCCCCAGGTTATCTTCAAGGCTTTGATCTGCCAAATTACGACTCAAACGCTTGTGGGTCGCATGAAGCGGAATTTTTTCCTCTAAAGCCCGACCGATTTCAGTCAACCGAACAGATCCGCTGGCAGATATGCCAAAAACGGCCTCCTCAACAAAGCGGGAAGCCACGGTTCCCATACCTTACAAAGTTCACCCGAAAAATAATGAATTTGCTGTCGCAATTTCCTGCCAATTTGGTGTATCATCGTCTCTAGCCTCCTTGCTTTTGGTGTAGAATTATTAGTTGGCGCTTGTAATTCTTACCACAAGGAGGCTTTTTATTCGGTAAAAAGTTCACCCATAAACGCAATTTTCACTTGCCCGTGAGCGTATCCTTACTAAATTAATATCATCTAAAGTGCCGGCCCAAATCATTTTCTGCGATTCTGCTACATCACCCATTTCCAACCATGTCTTAGCAAGCTTTTCGGAACTTGCAGCAGGCCATTTACTCTCAACGATTATAGTAGCCATTTCAACCTCCTTTCAAAATTACAGGGTCTTTTTATCAAAAGGTTATCTTTACCTCATCAGGATTGAAAATAACAAACCATTGTCTCAGTTTAAATCAACCTTCGTTTGAGAAAATATAACGAGGATCACGCCTTTCAAAACCTTTGATACCATAAAATATCACAAATTTCCTCAAACTTTGGATACGTAAGATGTAACCCCAACTCTTGCAAAAATGCATATATCGTAATCTGATATCACAGATTCTAAAGACCGGTCAATTTTGCATAGATGTTTACAGTATCAGTACTTTTGGGCGGGCAATTTTTTTCCGATACCATAGCAGGATATCTGCAATTTAGGCTCACCTGAAAAAAGTTGGAAACTTCGCAGATTTGTTTATTTGGACTCTGTATCTTTTTTACTATAGGGTTTTAATCTTGGAATCCAACGAGGAACAGACTTGCAATATTGTTCGTATCTCGCACCAAATTTTTCTGCTAATAAAGTTTCCTCCATGATGACATGGACATTGAAAACCCCAAACATTACCAAGCAATAAAGAAATATGCCTAAAGATTGAAATAGAATTGCTTCTCCTGCCAAAACAAGAACTCCAGCAATGTACAATGGATTTCTAACAAATCTGTATAATCCAGTCACTATTAACTCTTTAGTTGGCGTAAAAGGTATCGGTGTACCTTTGCCAACAAATACGAAACTACCAGAACAAAAAATGTATATTACAACACCGAGTACTATCGGAGACAGCCCAAAATACCGATATATACCGATGTCAAAACGGTAAATATATTCAGGCGATAAAAGGATTCTATGGGGTATCCAGATCAAAAAGAAAGGAATTATCAAAAATAGGAAAAATAGTGTTCCAAGTGAAGCTATCAGAGTTTCTGCTATTTTAGACTTCATCTCATCGAACCTCTGATATTCATATCAACATTGTTTCAGCTGTACTCCCAAATCTTGTGAAATTGCAAATATCGTAATTTGGTTTCACAAGTTTTAAAGCCCTATCAATTCTGCATAGATGTTTACAGTATATGCAGTTTTAAGTGATGCCAGATAGTTGTTTTTTGTTGGAGATATTACAGGTGCTTCTTAAAAAACAAAAGCTGATCCTTTACAGCCTTTTCGAAGTTAGCCCCTATATAGATATCAAAGTGGCCGATTGGATAGTATATCGCTTCTGCGTATTTCCCTAATTGCCTTTCAGTTTCTTCTGCTGCACTTTTGGGAATTATACTGTCATTTTCGCATATCTGAAGCAGAACTGGGCAACGCACATTCTGGGCCTGTTTGACCGGCCTGTATTTGTCTCCCCGAATAAAGATACGAGCACAGACTTCGTTAATATAATTGGCTGGTGCAAATTTTCTGAAATGGTCGTAAGCATCTGGAGTAGTCAAACAAGCAATACTTCCTTGTTTTCCGACAATTGGTATTTTATGAGGCGAAAGTCCAAACCACGACCTCAAGTAGTCACGTTGTCCGTGCATTGCCATACGAAGCAGATATCCGATTCCTACTCTATCAAAAAACATCTCTCCGGATGCCCGACCATCCAGTCCAGGACATTGTGCGACTACACAAGCAATCTGATTGTCTTTTGCAGCAGTTGCAATCACGTGGCCACCACTCAAAGAGGTCCCCCAGAGAGCAATTTTTGATGGATCAATCTGCTTAAGCCCTCGTGCATAAGTGATCGCCGATGACCAATCTTCCAGCTGGTAAGGAATCCATATCAACTGCCGAGGTTCTCCCTCGCTTTCGCCAAAGTGTCGGTAATCAAAAATGAGCACCGCAAAGCCAGCTTCCAGAAAACGAATAGCATAAGATTCCAAACCCATATCTTTCGTACCCCCAAATCCATGACCCATAATGATACAAGGAACTGGAACAGATAAATTATCTGGAAGATACAACCATGCACTTATCGACGTCCCTTTGACTTTAAAACTCACATTTTTTCTTTTTGAAGATAGTTCTGAGTCTACATCACTTTTTAATTGCTTACGTTGTTCAAGAGGTTGTTCCAGAACCTTGAAGCCAGGGAAAAAGGTCACGATTGATAGATAAAGGACAATTATTCCAATGAAGATGCCCAAACCTTGAAGAATCCTTTTCACTATTTTCATCTCTCAGCCCCTTTAACTCAAGTTGTGATATATTGATGCAGTTGGGCCATTTTACAGATATGCCAAATATCACAATAATTTTAAAATAAGTCCTGTCACAAATAAAAATGCTCCACATATTAAAGTCGTAAAAAAGAATCTTTTTCCTTCATCCTTAGACGGAGAACCATCGCTTTCGTTTTCTTGATGGCGTCTAACAGAGGGGAGTGAAAGTTTAGAAAGTTGAGCAGGAACCGTATTCCCTGCCAAGAGCAATGCGCCGAAAAGTGCCAGACTCAAGGAACCATATATAAATCCGGTTCCAATATTTTCTATTGATCGCCATCCAAAAATGAAACAGATAACCAAAACAATAACAGCAGATATAAGGTAAACAATTAAAATTTTGCGCACTTTCTGAGGCAGGTTTGGTGAAGAAGATGATACTCTCTTGTCATTGGCTTTAGGCTCCATAATTTCATATCCTTAGGTTTAGCATTAGTTGTTATATCGATTTTTATTTATCAACCTAATACCCTGATAAAGATGAAACCACTACTTTCTCCAAACTTGCGATATAATAAATAAAATCACATTCATCAAAATTGCATGTATATTGAATACATGCAAAATCGCCAAACTACATATACGTAGATGGTACCCCAACCCCGGCAAAAATACAGATATCACATTTTTTAAAGGTCGGTCAATTCTACATAGATGTTTACAGTATATGCACTTTTGGGGCTTCCATTTTTTACAGATACAACGCAGACATATGTAACCTTGAGCCCAGAGGCCGGCGGAGATTTGCAGCACTGAGCTTTGATTGACTTACAAATTTGGCAGCAAGGCTGAACCTCGAAAAACCGCGCTGCCCGCCGGTCCCTTGGAGCCCATTGTTAGCTGGTCACTTAACCTCCACGATGACCGGTGGCTTCCAGTCGCCCTTGCCGATCGGCAGGATCGTTGGCGACTCCGTGCGCGGCCAGTAGAGGCGCATCGCGAGGTAGATCGGGCCGTCGGGGGCCGGGAGCCAGTTGCTCTCTTTTTCGGCTCCGGGACTGTCCTTCTGGATGTAAAGAGTCAGTGATCCATCGGCGTTCTTCTTCATGTCCGGCAGCATCGGCGAATTGATCAGGTAGCGGTTGATCGGGTTCTTGATCAGCAACTGGGTCTTGCCGTCGTACATGGTCACCGACCAGAAGGCGTTCACCGGCGGAAATCCATCGGCCGGGAAGGTGATCGTGTAGTTGCTCTTGCTTCCATCGAGTGGCGAGCCGTCAGCCAGTGTTTTGGCGATCGGATAGGCGGCTTCGATGGACTCGTTACCATAGATTCCAGCTTGCGCGCCTGCGGCACGTTTCAGCCAATCGCCGTTATAGAACGCGCGATCCCCAAAATAGCTGCTGATGCCCCAGCCATTCAGTTCGATCAGCTGCGTCTTGAGGTATTCTGCGATTTTGGCTTCACCGGCCTTCATGCCTGCTGCCACTGCTTTCTTTTGCTCTGGAGAGAGATCGTCCAAGTCGAAGGTCTTGTCCGGGCCAACTCCGATCTTGGCGAGCTTCGCGCGAATTTCTTTTTCCTCCGGACCGGCAGGCGCGAACTGGAGCGAGAACTCCAGGTAATCGAAGAACTTCGTTTTCACCATTTCCTTGTCGAACTTCGGGAAATCGATCTTCGGCGCGGGGCTGGGAGCCGGCTGGCCGAGGAACTCGGAGAGCGGTTTCACTCCGTAACCGGACTGAATTTTTACCACGTTTGGCATGTCTTCAGGATTGAACAGCTGGGTGCGGTAGGCAACCAGCGAGAACTGGGTGGAGGAGTGGAAAACCTTCTTGATCCCGTCCGGGACCTCGCCCTTCCAACCCGGGCCGACGACCATATAGTCGCCCGCTTCGGAACCGGTGGCGCGGCTCCCGATGTAGCCGTAAATGAAGGTGTTGCCGTCCTCGAGCATCACCGAGTAGTAACGGTTCTTGTCCACCGCGGGAACGGACAGGACGATTGGCTCCGCCCGCAGGTCGAGCCACAGCAGCGAGTAAGGTGTGTCGCTGTTCGGTGTGATGATCGCGGTGTCCTTGTAGGTGAAGACGCGTGCCTCGTTCTTGATGTGGTTGAACGGGGCCTTGAACTGGCCGGAATCGCGGTTGATCGCGTATTCGTTCATCACCCCATAGTTCATCACGATCGGTAGACCGTAGATGAAGCCTTCCTCGGCGATGGCCTCAATTTCCGCTGAAGTGAGGTCAATGTCCGCGTGGGCGGAAATAGAAGGAAGGGACGCGAACACAAGCATCGTGCTCAGAAGAATTTTCGACAGTGTGGTTTTCATGAACTTGGATCTCCTTTATTGTGTTGATGTTCAGCTAACATGTATTAGGTGGAATCTATACTATTCAATATCATAGATTCTATTTGGTACAATATTTTTGAAATTCTAATTTTCTATAAAACTATTGATATCATAATATATCACAACTTACCTGAAACTTGCAGGTAGTAGATGTAACCCCAACTCTTGCAAAAACGCATATACCGTAATCTAATATCACAATTTGTGAAGGTCGGTCAAATTTGCATAGATGTTGAGAATACATGGAAAAGTGTAAAAGTAAAGACACGTAGATGATACAGCAACTCTGGCAAAAATGGCTATCCGTAATCTGATATCACAAGTTTTATAGGTCGGTCAATTCTACATAGATGTTTACAATATCTGTAATTTTTTAAGACAGAACCTTTTGCAGATATGCATAACATATCCATAATAAATGAGAATTGGCTGTTGAGGCACCCAATAAATAAATATTCAAAATCCTAATTCTTCGTTGATTAAAATCACCTTTATCCTGCCTTTTGGAAAAGATTTTTCCGTGATGGTCCAGGTGCTGCAGATGCGATCTTGGCTCTTGCAATCCTCACAAAAGGATGTCTTTACACAGGGTGTCTTCGTGTTGAACCGCATGGCATTGACCGGAGCTGCATAATCTTTAATCCGATACATTGCACTATCCAAATCAGGGACTATCTTATTCCGGCCAACCGTAACGATCACGTATTTGGGTCCATAGGTAAGACCCGCAACCCGATTTCCCCACCCATCGAGGTTGACAAGGATACCCGTCTCTGTCAGAGCATTTGTTCCTGTAAAAAATAGATCCGTCAGAAGTGCCTGCCTACCCCGTTCGTATATTTCTTCATCAGGGAGACCCTTTTCAAAGGGATCCAAGAAGTCAAAGGCCGTGTTTTTTTCAATTACCTCCAGCATACCTGTAGCTTCAAATGTCAAGGAATCTCCTCTAGAAACGATTTTTATATCTCTTAATTTGGGCAGAATCTCCTCCTTCATGATTTGTTTTGCCTCTTCTACATTTTCTGCGATAAATGCCTCGAAATTGTTCCCCTCCAATGACTCTTTTACACGTGCCAACCTTATCTGCCGGTAATTCTGAATCGGGTTTTCCATTATTCACCTCTGTCGATTTATGCATTGATATGAAACAAACTCAGTCAGATCCCGATCAATACTATTTTCCCAAAGTATAGCGCGGGCCGGAGGAAATATTGTAACGTCAGCACAACTCTGCTGGAGCGGTCGTTTCGCTGAGCAGAGGCTCAACAATTGATCTTTTTAAATCATGAGTGAACTGACTATGTTTACACAAGCTGATACACTGATCAAAATTTTGGATATTATTATGTAATCACAGAAATAAGCAAACCTGTGATTAGTAAGATGAACTGAACCGCTTCGCGGAGAATGTTTACCCACCGAATTCATTTTATCGACAGATCAACTTTAACCTCCTAATCCAAGCTATATTGTTTTATAGTATCTCCAGGTAAAGCGTCCTATTATATTAACTTTTTACCAAGGAGGTATTATTATGGCCAGTGAACTGAAAACCCAATTTCTCAACTACATGACCTTGCAACGATTTTCCGATCACACAAAGAGAAGCTACGTAACTGGTGTTAAGCTATTGTCCAAATATTACATGCAATCGCCCGACACCTTGACCAACGACCAGATCCAGGACTATATCCGCCATTTGCTTGAAGAACGCAAATTGTCCTGGGGCACCTGTAATTCTTATTTGTCCGGTATTGTCTGCTTTTACAGGCATATTTGTAAATGGGACGATGCCGAGTTTCAAATCCCGCCCCGGCCCCGTGTTAAAAAACTGCCGGTTGTTTTTAGCCAACCGGAAGTAAAACGATTGCTTGCTGCAGCTGAAAATCTTAAACACCGGCTGTTGTTGCAAACCGTTTATGGCTCAGGGCTGCGGGTCAGTGAACTGGTTCGCCTTAAGCCCAAGCACATCGAAAGTGATGCTGACCGCATGATGATTCGCGTCGATCAGGGCAAAGGCAAAAAGGATCGTTACACAATTCTTTCCCAAAAGGCTGCTTACGGATCTGAGAACTTATTGGAGTAAATATCGTCCCGGCAAATGGTTGTTTGCCGGACAAAAGCCTCAAACCCACCTGTGTGAAGGCGCGGCACAAACCGCTTTTTACCTCGCAAAAAAAAAGCCGGTCTAACCAAGGGCCTCGGTATCCATTGTCTGAGGCACACCTTCGCTACTCATTCACTTTACCAAGGAATGGATCTTTACACCCTTAAGCGTTTTTTGGGCCACTCCTCTTTAAAATCCACCATTATTTACCTCCACCTCATACCCGAGCGGGTCCAACAGTGCAAAAGCCCGCTGGATACCCTTTATGAAGATGATGAGTAAGGAGGTGCAATAATGAAAAAAACACACAATGATTCCCTGGCCCCCAAAAACAAAGAACAAGTGGAACTGGCCGATATTTTCCGCCTTTACGCAGATGATTACCGGCGATCACACGCGCGTCCTATGAACAGTTAAAAGTCATGCACCATATTGAAATATGCCGAACCGCTGTGCTTGGCGGTCATGTTGAGCAATGCGACCAATGTGCATTTGAGCAAAATGCTTATAATTCATGTCGGGATCGACATTGCCCTAAATGTCAAACGATGACAAAGGAACAATGGCTTAATGACCGCAAAGCAGAACTGCTCCCCTGCGGTTACTTCCACCTGGTATTCACCCTGCCACATGACCTTAATCCCATTATATTATCCAACAAAAGAACGACCCTGAACATCTTGTTTGCCGCTGTCAATCAAACCCTTCAAGCCTTTGCCAAAGATCCTCAGTGGAGACTTGAAGGCCGGCTCGGATTCATCAGCGTTTTGCATACTTGGTCACAGACGCTTATCGACCATTTCCATCTGCACTGCCTGATTCCCGCAGGGGCTCTTTCCTTCACCAAAGACAAATGGATACCGACCAAAGATAACTTTCTGTTTAAAATCACTTCTCTGGCTAAGGAGTTTAGAAAACGCTATCTCAAACTGCTGTTGAACGCCTATTTAAAAGACGAGTTGATTTTTACCCAAAAAACTGCTGCCCTTAACTCCAGGCAAGCATTCCAACAGCTGATTAACTCGGTTTCAAAAAAAAGATGGATCGCCTATGCAAAGCGCCCTTTTGCAGGTCCCCAGCAGGTACTTGAGTATCTTGGCCGCTACACTCACCGGGTTGCCATATCTAACAATCGGATCATCTCCATTGATAACGGCAGCGTCACTTTTACCTACCGGGATCGTCAAAAAGACAATGAAATCAAAGAAATGACCCTTGATGCTGATAAGTTCATCGGCCGATTTTTGCTTCATGTCCTGCCAAAGGGCTTTTTCAAAATCCGATACTTTGGCTTTTTAGCTCACACAAACAAAAAAAAAGATATCCCGCTTATTAGAAAATTAATCGATCCGGATGCAACATTGCCGGAGAAAATTAAAGAGAGCATCAGCGAAATGATGCTCCGATTGACCGGCATAGACATTAGCTGCTGTCCGAAATGCAAGAAGGGTAAAATGATACCAATCAGAAAATTGCCAAAAAATGATTTGAATTCATCATAGCCACTATATCTGTCTTGATGCTTATTTTCTAAGATTAAAAAGTTGCTGTTAAAGCACGACAGTACAGCTGCGCACGCTTTCTGCCATCGATGTGTATACAAATATGATTTTGCAGACTTATCATAATTTTCAAACAACAAATGGGGCGCAGATAGGTCAAATTTTTCATTTTATTAAATTCACCCTGCTCAAATCAGTGCCCTCGATGAAAACTATTGACTTGATGCCATCCATATAATCCCCATAGACTACACTCGTCGAATCCTGCCGCCCAGCCGCGGTACAGTTCACCATTTTATCAATCATTGCTGAGGCTTAACTCATCTACACATTTATCTGAAACTAAAATGCCACCGGTATTGTTGCCTTATTTGCGTCAGCGCAACGATTGATAAAACGCTATTCTATGTAACCCCAACTTTGGTAAAAATGCATCTGATACCACAAATTCTAAATACAGGTCAAATTTTCATAGATGTTTACATTATCTGACATTTTTAGAGGTCCAAAATTTGTCAGATACGTTGGAGAAATCCGTAAAAATTGAAGACCCAAGATAGTTGGTTATTGAAGAAGCAATCTGCACTTGTTTCTTAATAGGATTGCGATGCTTAGAAAAAACAAGCCAATTCATTTAAGCCCGGCGTTGTGCAGCAACTCCTTTCTGTATTCCACAATGGCAGTGTCTTTAAAGGGGTTGGCT
The DNA here is from genome assembly GCA_963766735.1 of uncultured Chloroflexia bacterium. Taxonomy (GTDB): domain Bacteria; phylum Chloroflexota; class Limnocylindria; order Limnocylindrales; family CSP1-4; genus CAIXZV01. Next base: position 4,244 of record CAVYBU010000006.1, on the reverse strand, counting down.
CTTGCATAGTTCTCTACTGAGAAGTCTGGCTTTATCCTGAGAACTTCTTCCGCCTCAGCGCGAGCCTCTTGCTCGCGACCAAGGTCGCTGTATACTGCAGCCAGTCTAACGTGTGGAAATATAACATCCGGTGTTCGCTCAATCCCTTTTTTTAGGGTTTCGATTGCTTGCTCGTATTGCCCGGTCAGATGATATGATAACCCCAGATGATAGAGGTACCACGGGGGGTAAAAAGGGCTGAGCCGCATGGCTATTTTGAAATGCATGATCGCTTCTTGAGGCTTTCCTAAATAGTTTAGCAAAAATCCTCTTCCCGCATGAGCTTCGGAGTAGTTAGGAGCGAGGCTCAGTGCTTTTTCATTATAGTAATTCGCTTTTTCATATTCTCTTTTCATCAGGTGGATCGCACCGAGAAGACCGTAGGCTGAGGCGGATTCATCATTAATGGCGAGCACTTTATTGGCCATCTCAGTGGCCAGATCAAACGATTTTTTACGCGACTCGCTCCAACCATGCCGTGCGTCATTCCTATGGGTATAGCCTATAGCCACTAATGGGATATACCAGTTGGGATCGAGTTGGTAAGCCTTTGTGTAAAGATCGCGGGCTCGTGCATTGTCTTCTTTTCTGAAGCGTCTTGCGTACTTTTGTGCAACCCAATAAGTCTCCCATGCCTCAAGATTGTTTGTCTGCCAAGGCTCAGGATCGTCCGTATAACCAACTATTTGGCGTAGAAACTCTCCGGTTACTAGCCCAACCAATAACTCATTTGCAACTTTCAAAATGATGCCTTCTTTGAGCTCAAAAAGGTCTTTTAGTTCTCGATCGTAACGCTCACTCCATAGATGATTGCCTTTGACGGCGTCAATAAGCTGGGCGGTTACTCTCACTTTATCATCGGATTTCTGGATGCTGCCCTCCAATACGTAGCGGACACCAAGGTCTTCGGCGACCTTGTTCACCTTAACCGGTTTACCTTTATAGGTGAAGGTTGATTGACGGGAGATTATGAACAGATCCGGTATCTTTGAGAGTGTCGTAATGAGATCTTCGGTGAAACCATCACTAAAATATTCCTGTTCAGGATCACCACTCATGTTGACAAATGGCAGCACGGCGATCGAGGGTTTATCGGGCAGGGGATAGGCCATTTTTTCAATGGAAGCCTTTTCCACAGAGACAGGTCGAAGGTAACTGTTCCATATGATTGCCCCGGCAGCCACCAGCACTAAAACAGCCCCAGCCGTTATTGCCGACATACGCCACTTTTTCCCAACTACCTCCCGGGCCTGAACTACCCGGTGGGCTGCAGCACCGGGAAAAGACAGGACCCTGTAAGTCCTGACGGGCCTGTCGATGTTTTTGACTTCCTGTTCGCCCAAAAATTCATATTCCAATCCCAATCTGCTTTCCACACTGTCATACACGCTTCCGGATATGCAAATGCCTCCAGCCACAGCCAAGCTCTCCATCCGAGCGGCGATATTCACTCCATCTCCGTAAATTCGACCTTCTTCCTCAACAACATCACCAAGATTGACACCGATTCGAAACTTCATTTTCCGCTCCTCAGAAAACTCGGCATTTCGTTCGGCAAGCTCTCGTTGAATCTCAACTGCACAATTTACGGCATCCACTACACTGGTAAATTCAGCCAACAGATTATCGCCTATGGTGTCCACTACATGACCACGGAATTTTTGGATGAGATTTGACATGGCAGAACGATAATTTGTCAGCGTGCGGATGGTGGCATCCTCATCATCTCGCATCATGCGGCTGTATTCAACAACATCAGCGCTAAGGATAGCTGTGAGTTTACGTTTAAAACCCTTTTCTGCCATAGTGTCACCCCCTTGTCTCAAGGTTTCAAACAAAGGGACTCAGTATGTGGATTATTTGGAAGAGCACAAAAGTCGGATGAGAAGTCAGATTCTATTGCGCTAATTGAGTACTATTTCAGATCAGATGGAATAGGAAAATTAGAAATAGTATAAATTCATTTATTTATACCCAAATCGATGGGATTTTGTCAATCATTAACGTGGATTCCGCCAGGTCTTGATATCGTATGGCAAAAACCAAATATCACTAGGCTGGTGATTGAGAATACATGTAAAATCATTAAATTCCAGATATGTAGATGGAATCACAACTCACCCTCCCGCCCCTGAGATAACGTTGTACTCTAACGATTAAGCCGGATTTAGCACCCGTCCGAGAAATAAAATGCTTTGTGACTTATTGTCCCGAATAAAGAAAACAAACGGATGGTCGGCTTTGAATATCGGTGGCGATGGCGCAATGGAGGTCACGCTAACCACCACACCGGTGGCCGCCGCCGCTTCGCTGCCTTCCTCATTGACTTCCAAAAAGGCTTTGTGAATCACCGCCGAAATATACAGTTCTTTCTGACCCACCATGGCTGAAAAATCAGCCAGTTCGGGATCAAAGGCATCCGGCATGCCCATCAAGGCAAGGGTCTGACCTAAACTAAATTGCGATTCGATCTTGAATTTTGGAAAGAAAACAATAACCTTTCGTTTTCGCAACCGGCTTTGCCAGGCCATCATATTTTCAAAATTCAGTTTTTGCTCCAAATCAGTAATTCCGGTCTTTTCTTTGGGAAGTAAAACGATTAAAGACAGAGACTCTTCTTTATACGGCATCTCAATTATCTGCAACCAGTCATTTTCCCAGTATCCGAATTGATGTTCCTGGTGCATCATCGGCACCTTAACGGCGACCTCGGTCAACAGCCAAAACTCCATTTCCCGTGTGTCACGGGATTTAAACTGATTGTCCCAGAATCCTTTGAAATAAATCGCGTTCACCAAAACCAGACGGGTGAGCGCATTGAGCACTTTGGGCGGCAATAAATCTTTGATCTTCTCATTGGTTTGCTGCTCCACCCAGGCATTGATTGCCTGACGAGCTGATTCAGCGGCGCTTGAAAAATCAACCTGCTTCAGATCAGCCTGATAAGATTGCTGAACTATCCGGAAAAATTCATCCAGAAATTGGTAGCCTTTCTGAGCCCAGATCGCATTGGCAATGCTGAGTTCAACATCGGTTTCTTTTTGAACGGCATTAAGTTGTGAAATCAGATCTCCTATAGCGCGATGAAACTGAGCGGGTTTCTCGGTGAAATGCAGCGTTTCGGCCATCTGAACGGCAGTGTTTTCGCGGGCTCCAGCCCAGGTCATGGCAAGCGCAGTAAAAATACTAAACGGCGAGAAAAATAGGTTGCCGTCAGTCATTTTCAACTGGTTGTAAAGATCCAGAGCAAACAAGGTGTTATCCCGAGCTATGTTTTTTATCATGATGTTTTCCTCTGCCTTGATCTGCCCAACGGTTCCAAAAAAAAACATCACTAATACAATATACGTCTTGCATTTTTTCCTCATGAAAACGTTCCTTTAAATGCATAATTCATTTGGTCAGATTCATTCATGTGTGATGTCATAAAATATCACAAATTCTCCCGAATTACAGATATGTAGATGTAATCCCAACTCTGGCAAAAATGCATATATCGTAATCTGATATCACACATTTTGAGACTCGGTTCATTTCGCATAGATGTTTACATTATCTTCAAAAATTCAGACGTCAAATTGTTAGTTTGTCAGATACAGAGTTTTCGGATTCAATTCCAAAAACATTATTTATATTGACTGGCATATTCTCATTCTATTCCCAGCTTATGGGCTGTTCAGTGTTTCTGACTTCTCTAAATTTAGTTGCCACATCGCTACTCTCCTGGATATAAACCATAAATCAATTTGCGTTTCCTGCCGGTCGGATTTTGATTGATGTCGCCCTTTTTATATATGGGAAAAATTCTAACAAGCGTTCGATCCTCTATTCTGAAAGTATCGTGTCCCATATATCCTTCGAAATTCCTGTCTCCTTCTTGTATTTCAGGGAAATTAATCATTGACAGGCTTTTGTCTTTATTTGAAGCAAGCCCAAATACTGTTCCATAACTACCAGTGCCAGCTGAAGTTGTAATTATGTAAATTTCATCAAAACCGTTACTATCCAGGTCGGCTATTAATACACCAGAAATGGGATCCCTGTCCTCATATATTTCCAGATAATTGTGTTCGAAGCCTTCTGTGCTAATCTTGATAGTGCTAAGGCTCTGTCCGAATGGGTGGGTCTCCGTATTATGATCCGTTTTACCGGTCTTTGTCTTATACACTTTGGAAGCATTAGATGAAGTATCTTTGGCCACTGCC
>CAVYBU010000005.1:0-5660 GCA_963766735.1 uncultured Chloroflexia bacterium | reverse complement strand
GGGGTGCCCGAGTGTCCCATCGTCGGCCGGGTCAGAGCCCGGTGCCAGTGCCGTTGGACCGATCCTCGTCCGCCGCGCTGGCCGCCCCGACGCATGAGAGCGGACCGTCGGGTACGGCTATGTCCCGTCGGCGTTCACCTGGACGCGGACCGACGCTTGTCCAGTCGCGTCCTGCCCGCCCATGGGGATCGCAGGGTTCCGATGAACACGGAGGCCCCGAGCGCGATGACGAGCCACACGGGCCACCCGTGGGAGCCCGCGGTGTCGGGCGAGCCGGCGGCCTCGGTGGCGGTGTCCGGAGGGACTCCGATCGCGAGCCGCGGTCCCGGCGAGTAGTGGATCCCGCTTCCTTCCCCGCCGCCGTTATCGCACAGCCACCACAGCTGATACCTGCCATCGGGCAGGTCGGGAACGACGATCGTGGCGTCCCCGTGCGTCGTCGAGTCGAAAGCGGGCGCACTCTCGAAGGGAAGCCACTTCTCGACTGGCGGGAGATCCGGGTATGGCAGGTTCCCGGGCGTGTCGCCGGGATCCTCCGCGGGTCGGTGTCCCGTGGCCAGCCAGAACGCGCCGAGATTCAGGGACAGCGGACCCTCGCCCCCCGAGGTGAGACACCGCAGCCCGGTGAGCCGCACGGTGTCCCCCGGCATCGCGGACGGCGGATCCAGCCCGACCGGGACATTGGCGCAGCAGGTGTCCGCCAGGGCGGGCGGCGCGAGCAGCAGAACCGCCGCGATGCCGATCATCGTTGCCCTGAAGGTCGATCTCGCCTTCATGTCGCGCCCCTTCTCTGCTTCGTGAGGGTGAGACGCGACACAGCCAGGCTTGTTGCAGCCGAACATGTCTTGATATCGCCGTCGCCTACCTGTTCGCGCGGCTCCGCGTCGAGCAGCCGCCGGGCCGATCTACGGGAGCGTCGGATCAGCCCCGGAGTCCATGACCTCGACGCGGCCCGCAGCCACGGCCCTTCCTCGCCACCATCGTGCGAGCGTGGCGATGCCGGCGATCAGCATCCCCGCGCCGATCGTTCCTACGTCGTTGAGGGAGGAGCCTCCGGTGGACCAGTAGAAGAGGTTCCTGAGGGCTTGGGCGAGCGCCTCCGGCAGCACCTCGTTCCCTCCGGCCGCGAGGTTCCACCAGATCCACAACTGGGCAGCGAAGAAGCCGCCCACGACGACGTAGGCGAGACCGACGACCACGGATGCTGACCTCCATGCCAGTACCCCGAGCAGCAGGACGGACCCGGCGACCAGCAGCGACCCGAGCAGGGCAATCATGGCGAGGTATGAAGGGCCAGATGTCCTGGCCTGCTGCTGAGCGTCGCCCATGACCGTGTTGTCGAACCAGGCCACGATGACCAGCGCGATCGTGGCAGCCGCCAACGCCACGAGCGTCCTGCGTGCGTTCGACATCTACCACCTCACTCTGGCTGAGCCATTCCCGACGGCCGGCGAGGCCACCGGACCCGACACGGGCCGGCGGCACATTCACAAGCTCTCACTTCGTGAACGTGAGACGCAAGATAGACGGGCTTGTTGCTGCCGCGCTTGATCCGCTGTGGCCCAGGTGCCGCGACCGAGGGGCGCGCTACCGGTCTCTCGCGATCCCCCGGGCCAGGGAACCGGCCCAGTGCTCGTATTCCAGCGCGAACGCTTCCCCCAGGATGCTCAGGTCGATCCTCGGCAGGTCTGCGGCGGCGACGGCCAGCCGCAGGGCTTCGGCCGACATGCGGCGCTCGATCGCCGCGACCACCGCAGGAGCATCCGCTGTCGACGCGAGGATGGTCATGACCTCGACGGCCGTGTGCCATCGAGATATCACGTCCACGGGCGAGATCTGACGCGGTCCGGGCCGCCAGGCGCGCACGGGTGCGTCGGGGGCAAGGCGGACGCGGTCGACTCGTCCGACGCGCTCAACCTCGACCAGGCCGGCCAGCGCCAGCGCTTCGACCGCGACCGCCACGCTTCGCTTCGCATAGCGCGTTCGTCGAGCGAGGTCGCTGATCGAGCTCCGCGGGTCGCTTACGAGGAGCGCGGCGAGGATGTCGGCTCGGGCCGACACACCGAATGCCGCTCGAAGCCTCCAGAGCAGGCGGGCATCGGACCGGAGGTCCTTCACCAACACGCGGTTCCGAAGCTCGCCAGGCTCGGCTCGCCGGTCGGCGGCGATCGACCAACGGGGGCCGCCCGATGCAGCCACCAGGGCGGCGAACTCGGCGACCTGCTCCGAGCTGTCCATCTCCTCGGCGACCCGCACGAGCCGCACGCTGCTCACGAACTGGCCGTACGCGACGCACCAGTCGAGGGCGACATCTCGCGTCCGCGCGTCGATCTCGGTTGACATGCGGCTGGTGACGGTGACGAGTGCCTCGATGTCGACAACCGACGCTTCGGGCACACCCTCGAGCTGACCGCCCAGGGCGATCCACCCCGCGGCGATGCGATCGGCGAGCGCGTCGCGAAGGCTATCGATCGAGGACATCGTCGGCATCCTCGAGCCCCAGGTGGACAAGCGTCGCCACGAGCAGGGTGCGGTAGCCCGGCGACGGATCGTGGCGCCGTGACCAGCGTGCCGCCTCAACAAGATCGGTCCGCGTCGGCTTGAGCTTTCCCAGGTCCTCGAGATGCCTGTCCCGCGCCGGCCAGTGGTCGGCCGCCGCGTACAGCTTGAAGCAGATGAGGTCGTACTCCCCGGCAAGCCACACGGTGAGACCGCGGTCGAAATCGCGCCGCTCGAGGCGTGACTCGAAGCCCGACGGCAGGTCATGGTCGAGCAGCGGACCCGGTCCGAGGTTGAGCCAGGCGTCCTTCAGGCCGTATGTCGTGGCGACATCGGAGATCGCCTCCATGAGCGGCGGCGGCAGGCGCTCCATCCGGATGACCGAGCCGCCCGGCTGGCGCTCGCCGAGCAGGTCACCGTCCTTGGTCGGTCGCGTGATGATCCCCCGGAGGAGCAGATTGCCACCCCCGATCAGGACCACCTCGTAGCGGTGACCGCGCGAGGCCAGCAGCGAGCCGAGAGCGTTGAGCGCGACGGCGAGCGCGGACCTGTCGAAGGTGTCCATGCCGTGATTGTCTGTCCGTGTGTCGCGCAAGTCAAGTGCGCGAGACGCGCATGTAGGTTGCGCGCAGGTCGCGCTGATGACCCCGGCCGTCGCCAGGCTCGGCTCGCCGGTCGTGCCGTCGAAATCGACCAACCGGGCGGGCATCGTACCACCCGTGCGCCGGGCTCTCTGTTCCTCGGCTCACGGCTTCTGCGCTATCCATGTTGCCGGTCATCCTCCTGGTCGTGGTGGCTGTGAGCAGTGTCCTCGCCGCTCGTGGCAGGTGCGGCGGTCAACGCAGGAGATCGGGGCAGTTCCACGTCACCCGCTCCCTGGGTACGCGAGGTCGCGGCGACGCTTTGTCGCCTCGACGCCGTCGGCGTTGGTGAGGCGGTCGGTGGGGAGGCCCACGGGCTCGTGGTCACGGACCGTCCCGATCCCCCGGACACGGCCGCGTCGCTCGCGCAGCCGGCAACCAGGAAAGCAGGGCACACAGCGCAGTGGCAGCGCCGCGCGCGAAGGGGATCCGACCGCAGCCACCGATCGGTCTCAGGGACTCACCCGAACGAGGAACGAGTACGGGATCTTGCCGACCACGCGCCCGTCGTCCCGCCTCATGGTCAGCTCCAGCGTCAGGAGCGAGTCGCCCTCGCGACCAAGGCCCGGGACGGTGATCGTCCGCTGGCCGCCGACAAGATCGATCGGGGTCCAGACGTTGCCGCCCTCGCCGGCAACCGGGGCGTCGTAGCCCTCCCAGTGGACGATGGACCAGGTCGCGGGCGCAGCGATCGTGATCTCCTGCCCGGGCCTCGCGATCAAAGGTTCCGTCGGGTCGCTCTCCACGAGGTCCACGCTCATCGTCGTGGAGCAGGTAAGGAGGGAATAGGAACCGAGCTGTCCGGCAACGGTCGGGCCGCCCGCGATGGTGGCTGTCACCTCGGGAGCCTCCGGGGCCCGTGCTGGAGCCGGGCAAGCGGGCGTCGGTGCGGCGTACGGAGTCGGCGGCGGCGAGGTCGGCCGCTCGCACCGCCACGCGAGGATGCCCTCCAGGACCGCGGCGTCGCCGCGGCCGCCGAGGGGATCGAAGAAGTCCATCGCCGTAGGCCCTTCCTCGGGCTCGTCGGAGCGGTCGATCCCGAGGCCGCTGAACACCAGCACCCAGGACGAGGGATCAGGATTGGCCGTGCGGAACGTGCCATCGGGGGCCTGCGTGTAGGACGCCCGGTTGACGGGGTAGCGGTCGAGCATGATCGAGGAGCCCGCGCGGATCGTGAGCGACTCGCCCAGGAGCTCAGTCTCTGCGGCCACCCCCGCGTACGTCGCGGTGCCCCCGTCCCAGATCCATTCGCAGGTGGCGTCGCCGGCGACGTCGGTTCCGGCGAGCGCGCCACCCAGCTGAAGCGCGAATGCCCCTCGGGTCCCGTCCGGGAACATAGGCTCGAAGGCGGGATCGATCGCGGGTGGGACCGGCGACGGTCCCGCGCTCGGCGCGGCAGACGCCTCCGGCGCTGCGGTCAGGCTCGGCACCGGGAGCACGACCCCGAGGTCCTCCTCGGGGGTGCGCAGGAGCTGGGCGCCGACGGCAAGCGAGCCCACCAGCAGCAGGCCCAGGAGGGCGGCGAGGACGAGCAGCCGGTACGGGTTGCGGACGACGCCCGAGTGCATCGCGGCGGCGAGGATCTCGGATCCGCGGCGCTCGGGCAGGGTGACCCGCGGCAGGTGCTCCAGAGCCAGGGCATCGCCCCGGAACGCATGCGCCCTGCGGGCACAGGCCGGGCACGCGGCGAGGTGCGCCTCGAGGCGGCCGCGCTCGTACGCCGAGAGCGGGGAGTCGATCGCCATGGCGGCGAGGCGCAGGTACGTGTCGTGCGCTGTCATCGGACGGCCTCCGCCGACTCGAGCCGGCTGCGGACCCGGATCCGGGTCCGACACAGCAGGGTGCGGGTGGCTGCCTCGGAGCGCCCGATCGCGGCGGCGATCTCGGCCCCACTGAAGCCTTCGGCCGAGAGGAGCAGCGCCGCCCGGGCTCCGGGACCCAGGTCCGCGAGGATGCCGACGATCGCGGCCCGGCCCTCGCGCGCTAGGTAGCTGGCCTCGGGGGTGACGGTCGTCACAGGCGGCGCGGTGCTGGTCTGGATCCTGACCAGCCCCCGCAGCGCGGTGGAGAGGCGCCGGCCCCTGCTGACCGCGAGGTTGGCACCCACCCGGTACAGCCAGGCCCGGATGTTGTCGGGGGTCCGCCCTGCCCGCACCTCGCGGGTCAGGCGCAGGTAGGCCTCCGAGAGCAGGTCCTCGGCGACCCCTGGGTCACGGGCCGTCCGGACCAGGAACGCGTAGACCTCCGCGTGGTTGTCGGTCCAGGCGGCCACGACCAGCGCGTCCGCCTGCGCGCTGCGGGTGGCGCCCGCGGCGTCCACCGATTCGAGAGGAGAGGTCACGGGTTCCACGTCAATGGGACGCTATGCCCGCACTGGTGTTTCAGGGCAGGGGCAAGGGGCGCGAAACTCGCTGGTGCGAACGACCGCGGGCAGGGTGTCCCGGAAGGGCGACCAAGCGGTGTAGCCTAGGTCCCCGCAGCCGGGAAGCCGAAGCACATGCGCTTCCCGAGCACGAAACC
>CAVYBU010000004.1:0-304174 GCA_963766735.1 uncultured Chloroflexia bacterium | reverse complement strand
CGTGACCGCGTCCAGCGGCCGTGCCCCCAGGCGTTCGAGCAGCGCGAACACCTCCTCGCGCGCCTCGTGGCAGAACAGCACGATGACCCGCGGCGCGTCGGGCCCGTCGCCGGTCGCCGCTGCGCCTGAACCCGTCAGCTCGGCTTCCAGCGCCCCGGGCTCCGTCTCGTAGACGGGCACGGCTTCGGGGTCCATGCCACCCTCGGCGATCCCGTCACGCAGGATCCGGATGACGTCCTCTCGCTCCCGGCCCCGCAGATAGCTGAGGGTCTCCTTGATCGCCACGCGCCCGGCGCGCCCCGCGGCCAGGCGCCCGATCCCGCGCAGCGTGTCGTCCGGGCGGTCTCCGGCAGTGCCGATGATCGCGGTGATCGGGGCCGCGTCGACTGCGGCGCCTCGGGCCGCGTTCCCAGCCGCGTCGCCTGGAGCGCCTCCGATCGCGTTCCCGTTCGCGTCGCCTGCCTCGCCTCCGGCGAGGCCCTCCGCGACGTCCAGGATCGCCTCGGTGCCAGCCTCGTTGTGGGCGAAGTCCACGATGATCGTCCGTCGCCCGAGACGGAACACGTTCATCCGACCCGGCGACAGGTCCGCCGAGGGGAGGAAGTCCCGCAGGCCGTCGGCAACCTGCTCCAGCGTTGCGCCCAGCGCGCGCGCCCCGCCCGCCGCCGCCAGCGCGTTGGCGACGTTGTGGCGGGCGATCCCGCCGATGGCGACCGGGAGCTCCGCGACGTCGAGAATCTCCCGCTCGTCCCATCCGTCCCACTCGACGAGGTGACCGTTGCGCAGGACGTGCGCGCGGCCGCCGGAGCGCCGGTGCCGGGCGAGAAGCGGCGAATCGTCGGGTGACATCGAGAAGTACGAGACGCGCGCCCGGACCCGACGAGCCACCGCGGCGACCAGCGGGTCATCGGCATTGAGGATCACCCAGCCGTCGGGCTTGGTGATCCGGCACACGGTCCCCTTGAGCTCGGCCAGCTCCGGGAGGGTGTGCACGCCGCCGAGGTCCAGGTGGTCCGAAGACACGTTGGTGAACACGGACACATCGTTGGACTCGTAACCCATACCCCGCAGCACAAGGCCGCCGCGGGCGGTCTCCAGGACCGCGACATCCACATCGCGTCGCCGGAGGATCGCGACCGCGCCGCCGGGACCGGTCCAGTCGCCGGCCTCCACCAGCCGCTCATCCACGAGGATCCCGTCCGAGGTTGTGCTTCCCACGTGGAGCCCTGTCCGCAGCAGGACATGGGTGATGAGCCGGGTGACCGTGGACTTGCCGTTCGTGCCGGTGATCGACACGGCGGGCATCCGGCGGTCCTCGTCACGGACCCAGGCCGGCGGCACGGTCGAGGCGGCGGTCACCCGCGCCGTCCATCGCGCGACCGCGTCGGCCTGGGTGTTGGTCAGACGGACGCGGCGGCCGGGGGAGACGGAGCGTGACGCCAGGTCGAAGGCGGCTTCGGCGATTGTCCGGGCCCGCTCCGCGCCCGCCCACGGCCAGGTGATGACCCAGCGGCCCGTGTCGGATGCCCGGTGCACCTGGCACGGGCCGGCGGCCCGCTCGCCATGGTCTGCACGAAGACGCCTGGTCCATGCGACCAGGTCCGCGACAGGGTCGGGCCACTCGCGCACCGGGACGATCCGGCCCAGGTGGACCAGCGCCGCCCTGCCCGGCGTCCGGGAGCCCGACCACGTCCGCGTGCGGCCGACCGCGACCTCGACCTTGACCACCGGCAGGAGCCGGTAGACGTTGGGTCCCTCGAGCAGCCGGATCTCAATGAGTCGCACGGTCCGGCGAGGATAGAGGAGCGGGAGCTCGCGCTCTGGCCCGTTCTGCGAGCGACCAGCGGCGCCGGGATGGGGCCTCGGTAGACTGGCTTCATGCTGCCGACCCCACCTGCCCTGCTCACCCCCCACGAGATCGCTCGTCTCCGCTCCGCCGTCGAGGCCGCCGAGCCCGCGTTCCTGGTGGACCTCGAGCGCCTCGTCAACACCGACTGCGGGAGCTACACGAAGAAGGGCGTGGACGTGATCGGCCGCTGGACGGCCGAGCGGCTCCGAGCCCTCGGCGGGCGGGTCACCATGCATCGCAACGATCAGGGCCTGGGCGAGACGATCGTCGCGGAGATCGCCGGATCGGATCCTCACGGTCCCGTCCTGCTCTGCATCGGTCACATGGACACCGTGTTCGAGGAAGGCACGGCCGAGGACCGCCCGTTCGAGATCCAGACCGGGATCGCCACCGGCCCCGGCGTCACCGACATGAAGAGCGGTCTCCTCGCGGGGCTGTACGCGATCGGCGCCCTTCGCCAGGCCCTCGGCGGCCTCCCGCTCGCCAGGCTCGTGTTCGTCGCCAACCCGGACGAGGAGATCGGCTCGCCGGTGTCGTCGCCGCACATCCGGCGCCTGGCAACGGACGCGGACGCGTGCCTCGTGCTGGAGTGCGCGCGCGCCAACGGCGACATCGTGTCCAGCCGCAAGGGGACGCTCGACCTGGTCATCACGGTGAACGGCCGGGCGGCGCACGCGGGGGTGGAGCCCGAGAAGGGCCGCAGCGCGATCCTGGAGGCCGCCCGGATCGTGACGGAGCTGCACGGGCTCAACGGTCGCTGGCCGGGCGTGACCGTCAACGTGGGCGTGATTGCCGGTGGCACGCGGCCAAACGTGGTCTCGGAGCGGTGCGCCATGGAAGTGGACGTCCGTGCCGTGACCCGGGACTCGCTCGTGGAGGCCGAGGCGGCGATCCGCGCGATCGCGCACCCCCGTGCCGTGCCGGACGTGACGGTCGAGGTCGAGGAGACCGGCCGCCACTGGCCGATGGAGAAGCTCGAGCGAACCGGCAGGCTCGTGGACCACGCGGTCGCGCTGGCGGCGGACCTGGGGTTCACGTTGCGCGACGCTGCGACCGGCGGCGCCTCCGACGCGAACACGACGGCCGGCATGGGCGTGCCGACCCTCGACGGCATGGGCCCGATCGGCGGGCTGGACCACTCTCCGGGCGAGTACCTGGAGGTCGCCTCGATCGTGCCCCGGACCGTGCTGCTGGCCGGGCTGATCGCCACCATCGGGCGTGATCCCGAGATCCGCGCCTGGCGGGCAGGGCGCGAAGCGGCCGCTGCGGCCGCGGCGGCGTCGTGAACCGCACGCACGTTGCCAGCGGCGGTCCCTGGGAGGAGAGCGGAGGCTACTCGCGAGCACTGGCCGTGGGAGACACGTGCTACGTGGCGGGGACGACGGACGCGGGTCCGGACGGCGAGTCGCTCCACCCGGGTGACGCGGCCGCGCAGGCCCGCGCGGCATTCGCGATCATCGAGGGCGCCTTGATGGAGGCCGGCTTCGCGCTCGACGACGTCGTTCGGACCCGGATGTACATCACGGATGCCGCGGACGCCGATGCCGTGGCCGCGGTGCACGGCGAGATCTTCATGCATGTGCGCCCGGCGGCCACCCTCGTGGTGGTCGCGGGCCTGATGCGGCCGAGCCTGCTGGTGGAGATCGAGGCGGACGCACGCCGGGGCTGAGCCAGGGCTAGCCGATCCCCATGAACCGCAGCGCCGCCACGGTCACGGTCGCGGCGACCAGCCCCAGGAGCAGGTTCCGCCGCCACGCCACCATCGCGACGCAGGCGAGCACGCCGACGGCGATCACCCCCGGGTCGATCGTCCACGACGTCTCCGACGCGGGCACCACCAGCGACTGGACCGCGGCGATCGAGGCCAGGACGGCTGGACCCACCAGGCGCAGATAGAGCAGGGCGCGGGGCGGCAGCCGCTCGATCCCCGGGGCGAGCAACGGCAGCGCACGCGACGGATACGTCACCGCGGCCATGAGGACCGCCAGCAGGACCAGCTCGGTGCTCACCGGGTGCCCTCCGCCGGGAGCTGGTCCATCTCGGCGATGGCCTCGTCCAGGTCCACCGGCAGGCCGGAGAGGTCCGACTCGGGGACGCCGCGGTGGCCACCGTCAGGCATCGCCATCCCGACCAGCGGCCCCAGCAGCCCGCCGGCGACGATCCCCATGGCCGGCCCCAGAATGAGCGACAGGACCACGCCGAAGGCGGCGCCCGATCCTGCGGCCGCAACCTCGCGGCGACCGGTGATCAGGCCCACGGCCAGGCCGGCCATGGCCGCCGGGAACACGACGTCCAGCCCGAACACCGAGGGATCCGGGATCGCCCCGCCAAGCAGCACGCCGGCCAGCGTCGCCACGTTCCACGGGATGAACACGCCGAGGATCGCCCCGATCCAGTACCCGGGGATGTCCACGCGTCCGATGCGATGGAAGTGTGTCGCGGCCAGCGCGAAGGCCTCGTCGGTCAGGACGTGCGCCATGAGAGCCCGCTGCATGAACGGGACACCGCGGAGCCGCGGCGCCAGCGCAGCGCTGTACAGGAGGTGGCGCGCGTTGAGGAAGAAGGTGAGCACGATGATGGGCGCCCAGGGGAGCCCCGCCGACACGTAGCCGACAGCGGCGAACTGGGCCGCCCCGGCAAACCCGATCACGCTCATTGCCGACGCCTCGATCGGCGAATAGCCGGCTTCCCGCGCCGCCAGCCCGAACACGAAACCGAAGCCGATCGCAGACACGGCGATACCGGCGGTATCGAGGAGGAGGCGGCGCCGAGCGGCGCGGAGGTCCGGCGGCGCGCTGGCGGCGGCGGTCAACGGGCTGTGGTCGTGGCGGTGCGCACGGCGCCCGGCGCGGCTCCTAGCGCAGGAAGGTCTTGGCGCAGGTCCCGTCGCAGATCACGTAGACGGCATGCTTCTCGGCGGCATACCCGGCCGCGTGGAGCAGCCCGGCACATCCGGTCGACGGGCACTTGTAGACCCACCAGCGGTCGTTCTCATCCAGCGGCGTGGTCTCCGCCTTCAACTGGTCGCCAAGGCCATCGCGCTCGGCGACGAGCGACGCGATGCGGCCCGCGCGATCCGCCTCCGTCTCGCTGGTGTAGGGGTAGTTCTGCCCGACGTTCGAGGTCACCTGTGTCTCCGCACTCCGGTCGACGCCGGCGGCAGTTCGGTTGTGAGCGCAGCCTGCCACCGGCCGCCCGAGGATACCACCCGCGATCCCCGTTCCCGGACGGTCGGCGACGCTACCGGACGGCCGGGAGCCCGGCGCTCCGGGGATCTGTCGCGGCCGCGAGGCTCCCGCCGGCCGCCGGTCCGCCGTCCACCAGCTCGATGGCATGCTGGTGGCCCAGGGCGCCGTCGTACGGCACCCGCGCGACCCGGTGTCCGAGGCGCCGGAGTCCTTCCAGCACGCCGTGGGCAGGATTGCCGTCCGCCAGCACCGCGATCGGGGGCGCCAGCCACCCGTCCGGTTCCACCGTGATCCGCGGGGCGGCCACGGCGGTCGCCACGTCCGCCCCGCCATCGACCAGCGAGGACACCAGCTGGGCGTGGATCTGGGGCTGGATGTCGCCACCCATGGACCCGCCGACGACCCACGGCCGCCGCTCGCCGTCGCGAAACAGCATCCCGGGGAGGAGCGTGTGTGCCGTTCGCTTGCCGGGGAGCAGCGTGTTCGGGTGCGCGGGGTCCAGGGAGAACGAGGCGCCACGGTCCTGGAAATGCACGCCGGTGAGCGGGTCCACCACGCCGGATCCGAACCCTGCGGCGTTCGACTGGATGAGGCTGACCGCGTTGCCGTCCACGTCCACGACCGCCAGGTAGACGGTGTCGCCGACGAGCGTGCGGGCCGGCGGCGGAGCGGGATCGGCCCGCCCGGGATCGATACGGGCGGCAAGCTCCGAGGCCCGCTGCCTCGAGAGCAGCAGGTCGACCGGGATCTCGCGGAACGCCGGGTCGGTCAGATGCGCGTCCCTGTCCGCGAACACGAGCTTGGCGGCTTCGAGCTGGTTGTGGAGCCAGGCGGTGTCCGCCCAGCCGCGTTCTCCGAACCGGGCTCCCTCCGGCGCCTCGAACTCCTCGAGGATGTTGAGGATCTCCAGGGCGAGGATCCCACTGCTGTTCGGCGGGTGCGTGGTGACCCGGACGCCGCGGTAGGTCGTGGAGATCGGTTGCTCCCAGCTGCTGCGGTGCTCGCGCAGGTCGGCAGCGGTGTGGGAGCCCCCGGCGGCGGCCAGGCCACGGGCGATCCGCTCGCCGAGGTGGCCGTCGTAGTAGACGTCGAAGCCCTCGTCAGCCATCGTGCGGAGCGTGCCTGCCAGCGCGGACAGGCGCACGATCTCGCCCGGTCGCCAGGGCCGGCCCGCGGGACGCCAGACCTGGCGGAACCCGCCCGTCCACGGGTCGTGCCCGATGGACCGGTCCGTATCCTCGATGGCTTCGATGAGCCCGTCCCAGGCCGGAAACCCCGCTGCAGCCTGCTCAATCGCGGGGGCGAGAACCGCATCCCTGGAGAGGCGGCCCCAGCGCCGGTGGGCGTCCGCCCACGAGCGCACGGCACCGGGGACGGTGATCGACAGGGGACCGCGAAGCGGGACGCGATCGAGGCCCGCGGCACGGAGGCCGCCCGGGTCGATGCCGATCGGGGCCCTGCCGGATCCATTGAGCGCGACCTGCTCGCCCGCGGCCTCGTCCCAGACCAGCCAGAAGGCGTCGCCGCCGATCCCGCAGCCGTTGGGCACGACCACGCCCAGCACCGCGTTGGTGGCAATCGCTGCGTCCACGGCGTGCCCGCCAGCCGCGAGGATCGAGAGGCCGGCGGCCGTAGCCAGGTGATGCGGCGCAACGACGGCTCCGCGGGCGCCCCTGGCTGGGCGTGCGGGTCTGAGGGTGGGCTCTGGCTCGAGCGGCCGCTCAGCCACCGGACGAGATCCCACCGTCGTGTGCGGCCGCTGCGCCGACGTGGTGTTCGTACCGGCTCAGGTGTCGGAGCGGAATGACCGCGACGCCCAGGAGCACCAGCGACGCGATGAGGATGCCGTCAAGGCCGGCAACCTGGGCCGCCACGCCGCCCGCGATGCTGCCCAGGATCTGACCCAGGCCCAGGAACACCGAGTAGAGACCCATGATCGCCCCCCGATCGTCCGGGTACGCCTCGGTCATGTCCGCGAGGAGGCCGATCGCCGCGGGCGTGGCGCCCGCGAGCACGAACAGGCCCCCGGCAGCGATCAGGACCAGCCCCAGCAGCACCGGCAGCGGGAACCCCGCGGCGTGGTTGATCCCGGCCCCGGCGACCAGCATGACGGCTCCGCCCAGGATCCCCCGGCCGATGATCGAGGTCCGGGCCATGTCCCGGAAGCGCCCGCCCCAGTAGAGCAGGCCGGCGAAGAACAGCAGGCCCCCGATGGCGAGCGCGACGCTGACCTGGGCCGGATCGAAGCCGCCCATCAGCTGCTGGGCGGAGAACGCCGGATCCGGGTCCCGGACCAGCTGGAACAGCGTCTGGCTGGTATACAGGCCGAGGGTGGCATTGATGGCGATCCAGGTCGGTGCCAGCAGCCAGACGTGGCTGCCGCGGAGGATGCGGACGTACCGCCGCAGGCCTTCCCCGGGCTCGTGCTTTCGGGCGGCGGGCTCCGGCTCCGCATCCGGCGGGACGCCGCGCAGGTAGATCAGGAACGAGACGCCGTAGACCATCGCGTTGGCGATGAACGCCGACGGCCCGAAGGCCTCGAAGAGGGGGCCCGCCACCACGAACCCGACCAGGAGCCCGGCGAGGGTCGCCGCCTCGAACCGGGCCACCGCCCGACCGCGCATCAGCTCGTTGGTGGCGGTGGCGAAGGCGATGAACCCGAGGATCGACGGCACGGACGCCGCCGTCGAGGCGCCCTCGAGGAGGCGCGTGACGCCGATGACCGGGAGGCTCACCGTGAACGCGGTGATGATGACTGCGATCGCGCCGAACGCCGGGCCGAGCAGCATGATCCGCCGGTGGCCGACCCGGTCCGACAGAATGCCGAAGATCGGCGAGCCAATCAGCTCCGACGCGTAGAACAGCGCCCCCAGGACGCCGACCTGCCACGCCTGCACGGGCTCCCCGCCGTACTCGGGGAAGACCGCGTAGTAGTAGATCAGCATGGCGCCGGTCACGCCGGTCGCGAGACGCAGCGTGAAGGTTCCGAAGATGACCGCGAGGACGGCGCGCTCCATGGGCGGAAGCGTAGCCGGTCCGAACAGGCGAACGCGTGGGTTCGTGGGCCCGTATGATCGGCAGGAGGGGGGATCGACCGTGGGCGCCGCCGCCGGCGCCGATCGCCGCCCGCCGGGCACCGGTGGACGGGCCCGATGGAGGAGCCTCGACGTGTCCCGTGTCGCGATCGTCACCGATTCCGTCAGCGACCTCCCGCCCGAGGTCGCTGCCCGGGACGGCATCACCGTGGTGCCGCTCGTCGTCACCTTCGGGTCCGAGAGCTTCCGCCCGAACGTCACCATGACCACCGACGAGTTCTGGGCCCGGATGACGGCACCGGACGCGCCGTTCCCGACCACGGCGGCCTGCTCCGCGGGCGACTTCCTGACGGTGTTCGACGCCGCGTTCGGTGGTGGCGCCGAGTCCGTGGTGTGCATCACCGTGTCGGACCAGCTGTCCGCCACGCTCAAGGCCGCGCTGATCGCCCGCGACATGCGCCCCGACCGCGAGATCCACGTGATCGACTCGCGTTCGGCCTCGGCCGGAGAGGGGATGCTCGCCCAGATGGGCGCCCGGATGGCGGCCGAGGGCAAGTCCGGGGCGGAGATCGCGGCCGTACTTGTGGACCGCCAGCGCGACATCGACCTGTTCGTCGCCCTCGACACGCTCGAGTATCTCAAGCGTGGCGGCCGGATCAGCGGCGCGCGCGCCGCGATGGGCTCCATCCTCTCGATCAAGCCGATCATCACGGTGATCGACGGCGTGGTGGAGAACGCTGAGCAGGTCCGCTCCCGGACCAAGGCCCGAGAGAGGGTCCTGGAGCTGCTGACTGCGAAGCCGCTGGAGCGGGCGACCGTGCTCCACACGACCCAGGCCGACGTGGACGAGTTCTATGACAAGTTCGTGGTGCGGTCCGGCCTGGACCCGGCGCTGGTCCAGCTGCTGACCATCGGCGCATCGGTGGGCCCGCACCTCGGACCCGGCTGCGTGGGTGCGGTGATCCTCTACCGGCGCTGAGGTCGGGCACCGGGCGCCGTCCACCCGGGCGAAGGCCACCCGGGCGCCGTCCACCCGGGCGAAGGCCAGGTCCTGGGGCGCGACTCAGCGCGCGTGCTCAGCCCATCCACCCCTGCCACAGGACAGGGACGACCGGGTGACGGAATGGTTGCGGGCAGGTGACGAGCGGCCCATGGTGGACGCCTGTCCGAGGCTATACTCGGGTTCCAGAGGCGGCATGCGATGCCTCGGCCATGCCACGGCCGGGCCGGTCGCGCGCCCCCGTGGGGTCGTCCGGAAGACGGCCCATCGACCAGGGGCGGCCTCCGCCGCCCCGCCACGAGGACTATCCGTTCATGACGACGGAGAACACAACGGCTCCGATCAACGCCTGGCAGGTCGCACAGCAGCAGTTCGACCTGGCCGCCGAGATGCTCGATCTCGATCCGGGCCTGCGGAACGTGCTGCGCGAGCCACGCCGCGAGCTCACGGTCCACTTCCCGGTGCACATGGACGACGGCCGTGTCGAGGTCTTCACGGGCTACCGCGTCCAGCACAACCTCACCCGAGGCCCTGCCAAGGGCGGCATCCGGTACCACCAGGACGTCACGCTCGATGAGGTCAAGGCCCTCTCGATGTGGATGACCTGGAAATGCGCGGTCGTGGGCATTCCCTACGGCGGCGGCAAGGGCGGCGTCAGCGTCGACCCCAAGAAGCTCTCGCTGAAGGAGCTCGAGGGTCTCAGTCGCCGGTTCTTCACCGAGATCTCGGTCCTGATCGGCCCCGAGCGCGACATCCCGGCCCCGGATGTCAACACGACGCCGCAGATCATGGCCTGGTTCATGGACACGTACTCCATGCACGCCGGGTACACGGTCCCGGGCGTGGTCACCGGCAAGCCGATCAGCCTTGGTGGGTCGGAGGGACGCAACGAGGCGACCGCGCGCGGCTGCGTCTACACCATCGTGGACGCCGCCGCCCACCTGGGCCTCGATCTCAGGACGAGCATGACGGCCGTCCAGGGCTTCGGCAACGCCGGCTCCATCGCCGCGCGGCTGATGGCCGACGAGGGGTCGACGATCATCGCCGTCTCCGACACCGGCGGCGCGATCATGAACGCTGCCGGCCTTGACGTGGACCGGGTGCTGGCCTGGAAGAAGGAGCACGGCACAGTCGTCGGCTTCCCGGGCACCACCACGATCACCAACGGCGAGCTCCTCGAGCTGGAGTGCGACGTCCTGATCCCGGCCGCCTACGAGAACCAGATCACCGCCCAGAATGCCGGCAGGGTGAAGGCCAAGATCGTCGCCGAGGCCGCAAACGGTCCCACGACGCCGGACGCCGACCGCATCCTGGCGAAGAAGGGCGTGTTCATGATCCCGGACATCCTCGCGAACGCGGGCGGAGTGACCGTCAGCTACTTCGAGTGGGTCCAGGACCTGAACCGCGATCACTGGAGCGAGGCCGTCGTCAACGCCAAGCTCAAGGAGATCATGGACCGCTCCTTCGGGGAGGTCCTCGCGATGGCGAAGCTCAGGGAAGTGGACATGCGGACCGCGGCGTACCTCGTCGCGGTGAAGCGTGTCGCGGACGCCACCGCCCTTCGCGGCCTCTATCCGTAGATCGGGCGCAACCGTCGCGGTTGCCTGACCTGTCCACCTGATCGGCCCGGGTTCGCCCGGGCCGATCGATTCCCGGCAACCATGCCGGACGCGGGCCTCCGGCGCCCCCTGTTACCATCGCGCCATGCTTGACCATGAGGAGAAGTTCCTCTTCAAGGAGGAGATCCTCCACCTTGCCGATGCCCTCAACGACCCCGGCAGTCTCGACAACGTCGAGGATCTGCTGACGGATGTCATCACGAGCCCGCGCTTCGACTCCGAGGTCTTCACCCTGGAGCGCAGCCTGCAGGTGATGCTGGGTGCCCGGGCCGGCACGACGCTCGTGGGCCTGGTCACCGTGGCGCCCGAGGTGTTCGAGGAGGTGGGCGAGGTCCGGATCCCGCCCGAGGTCCACGAACGACTCGTGGCGTGGCGGGCCCGCTTCGGCCTTGCCATCGACAATGCGCTCAACTTCCTGAACAACCCGGACGGCATCCAGGGTCACAACTTCTCCACCCAGGTCGCACACGTCGAGGAGCGGCGGGTGCTGCAGGGCCGCCTGACCATGGTCCGCTACAACAACGAGCCGCAGTTCTTCCTCGCGGACGCCGCGGTGTTCCTGGGCCTGGTGACGGACATCATGGAACGCCTGGGGCCCTACCTCGAGCCGGACAGCGTGGACGAGGAGTCCCTGGTCCGCCTGCGCGAGGCCGTCCAGCTCATCGAGCGCAAGACCGCCTCGCGCGGCTGACACGCCCGCCACCGTCCGCCCCCCATGCGGCATCTCTACCTCGCCGCCACCGGCCAGAACCGTGGCAAGACCACGGCCTCGCTGGGGTTGATCGACGGCTTCCGCCGGCGTGGCTTGCGGACCGGGTTCATGAAGCCCGTCGGACAGCGCCCGATCCCGGTGGGCGCGGATCCCGCAGACGATGACGGGCTGACATTCACGGACCTGGTCGATGAGGATGCCCTGCTGATGCGGACGGTCTTCGGCCTGCCCGAGTCGGGCAGCACGATGAGTCCCGTCCACCTCCCGCGCGGCTTCACCAAGGCCTACATCGCGGGCGACGTCGTGGAGGACCTGGGCGCGCTGATCCTCGATGCCCACCGCCGGTTCGCCGACCACGACATCCTCCTGGTCGAGGGAACCGGGCACGCGGGCGTGGGCGCGGTCGTGGGTCTGTCAAATGCGACGGTTGCCTCGATGCTCGGGACGCCGGCGGTGATCGTGTCCGAGGGCGGCGTCGGCCGGCCGATCGACGAGATCGTGCTCAACGCCTCGCACTTTGCCGCGCACGGCGTCCATGTCGCAGGGGCGCTCGTGAACAAGGTGCGCATCGACGAGCAGCCGGGCATCGCGCGCACCCTCGAGCGAGGTCTGGCCCTCCACGGCATCCCGCTCCTCGGCGTCCTGCCATACCGGCCGATCCTCTCCAGCCCGACGCTCGGGATGGTGCTGGAGGGCGTCGGCGGGCGCGTCATCAACACCGGCCCGGATCTCGACCGGGTGATCGGTGGGGTTGCGGTCGGCGCGATGGAGACAGTCCACATGCTGGACCGGATGGGTCCCTGCACGCTGGTCATCGTCCCGAGCGATCGCAAGGAGGCGATCCTCGCGCTCGCCGCCGCGTACGTCGCGAGCCGGTCGTGCGTCGACGAGAATGACCAACCCACGGCGCGAGCGGGCGAAGCCCCCGGAGGCATCGATTCACGGAACGGCAAGGTGCTGGGTATCGTGCTGACGGGTGGCTACGCGCCAGGCTCCGAGGTGCTGGCGGTGCTTCGTGACGCCGGCATGTTCGCCGCGACCGTCGACGAGGACACCTACACCGTCGCGGCCCAGGTGCAGGGCCTCCTGGTGAAGACGCACGCCGCCGACACGGGCAAGATCGAGCTGATCAAGGAGCTGGTCTGGGAGCACCTGCTCATCGACCGGTTCCTCGAGGTGGCCGCCGAGGCCCGGTTCGCGTGAGGCGTCGCGCCGGGCGCCCCACCCCCGGGCAAGGCGCACGCTAGGGCGACGGCTCCTCGACGAAGAACGTCTGGGTGGCCGCCCATAGCTCCTCGGTCCGATCGACGCGCTCCGTGACGCTGTCGCGCAGCTGGCTGGCCACCTCGGCGACGAGCAGCTCGGCGAAGGCCACGGCGGGGACGGAACTGTCGAACGGTCCGATGGCCGGCACGTAGAGCTCGACCCATGACCCGGTGAGCCTGGCAAGCGGGGAGAGCGGACCGTCGGTGATCGCGATGACCTCTGCACCGGATCCGGCCATGATCCTGGCCGCAGTGATCACCGACCGCCGGTAGCGGAAGAAGTCGAACACGACCGCGGCGTCGCCAGGCCCGACATCGGTCAGGTCGCGCCCGATGGTCTGGTCCTCCAGCAACCGGACCCCGGGCCGGACCATGCTGAGCCCGCTCAGCAGCGCGTGTGCCCCCGCCCGGGACGTCTCACCGGATGCGATCCAGACGGTCCTGGCGTCCGAGATCGCTCGAGCGAGCTGCTGGAGGCGACCGGCCCCCGCGGCTTCGAAGACGGACGCGATCGACCGCTCCATCGCCGACCGCGCCGGCGCAGATCTCCCGTGCTCGTGGCGGATGCGCTCGGTTGGCCGGGCCAGCTGCACCGAGAGCCCGAGGCGCACCTGGCCCTGGAGGTCCGTGTAGCCGGCGAAGCCGAGCCGGGTGGCGAACCGGACGATCGAGGGGCGGCTCGTCCCGATGGCGTGCGCCAGGTCCGTGACAGTCCCGAAGGCGAGGAGCGTCGGGTCATCCAGCACCGCCGAGGCGATGCGTCGATCGGTCGGCGTGAGCCGCTCCGCGGCGACGGCGACGATCTGGGCGAGGGACGAGTCCGTCATCGATGGACGACCCGTTACAGTGTCATGTGCCATCTGTTCATCAGTGTACAATCATCGGAGCCGGAGCGGTATCCGGAGTTGAGGTGACCAGCATGAGCGAGGCGATGGCATACGTGACGACGGCCAGGGAGCAGGCGTTCCTGGACACGGTCGAGAGCCCCAAGTACGACCGGCAGATCGTCAGCGGCCTCGCCACGTTCCTGGATGGCCGGGAGCCCGAGGACATGAAGGGCTTCTACAGCGAGGACGAGCTGGACGCCCTCCGGCGGCTGAAGGGCACCGACCGGGATGTCGAAGCCCGCATGCCCGTGAAGGTCACCCGGCACTACTTCGAGATGGCCCGCCACAGCCCGGCCCTCCAGCGGCTGGTCAAGGCGAGTCCCGCTGAGACGTTCGACCTGGCGGGTTCGGAGGACCCGGGCCACCAGATGGACTTCAGCCCGGTGGAGGGTCTCCTCCACAAGTACGAGATGGGCCTCATGTACGTGGTGTCCACGTGCTCGGCCCATTGCCGCTTCTGCTACCGCGAGGAGCTGATCGCCCGCAAGGAGGTCGAGCGTGCCGATGGGGCCGTGGGCGCCAAAGGGCTCGCCCGGATCCCCGAGGTCACCGGCTACATCACGGCCCACAACCGGCTCGTGGAGCAGAACGGGGGCCGCCATCCCACGTCCGGGCGAGAGAAGCTGAGGGAGATCCTCCTCTCCGGCGGCGATCCGATGGTGCTGCCGAACAACAGGATCGCCCCCTGGCTGGCCGCGCTCGCCGAGGCGGGCATCGAGTCGATCAGGATCGGGACGAAGGAGATGGCCTTCCACCCGGACCGCTTCGACGAGGCCTTCCTGGCCATGCTGGACAGCTTCCATGCGACCTATCCCGAGGTCGGCATGAGGCTCATGGTGCACTTCAACCACCCCGACGAGTTCCTCCAGAAGGATGCGGCGGGGGACTACATCCCCAATGCCAATGGATCCCTGAAGTGGAACGAGCGGACACGCCGGGCCATGGACGGTGTGGTGTCGCGGGGCTGGATCCGGGTCGAGAACCAGGCACCGATCATCAAGGGGATCAACGACGATCCGGAAGCGCTCCGGATCATGCAGCGCGCCATCAAGCGGGTTGGCGCCGAGAACCACTACTTCTTCTGCGGACGGGACATCATTGCGTACCGGTCCTTCAACGTGCCGATCGAGACCGCCTGGAACATCCTGAACGAGTCGCAGAAGGGCCTGTCGGGCGTCGAGACCCACGCGCGCCTCTCGATCACCCACTACAAGGGCAAGACCGAGGTGGCGGCGGTCACCACCGAGCCGATGCCGGGCGTCCCGGGCGCGGAGCACGGGGTGGTCATCTTCAAGATCCTCCGCAATGCCCTCAACGCAGGCGACCGCGGCAAGGTCTGCATCGTGGGGCGCAACCCCGAGGCGCTCTGGTTCGACGACTATGCCGACAGGGTGATCTACGACGAGGCGGGCCTGTTCGAGTACTCCCGAGTCGAGTACGCGCGGACCTCACTCCCCGTCGAGATCGGCTCGCCGGCCTGAGCAGGACGACAGCGGAAAGGCGGCTCCGGCTCGATGACCTCAGACACCGGACGGCCCTCGTCCAGCAGTGAAGCCCTCTACGAGAGAGCACGGCGGGTCCTGCCCGGGGGCGTGAGCCGCAACACCGTGCTGCGCAGCCCCCATCCGCTGTATGCGGCCTACGGGCAGGGCGCTCGCGTCACGGACATCGAGGGCGTGACGCGCATCGACTTCGCCAACAACATGGCGTCGCTGATCCACGGACACGCGAACCCGGTCGTGGTGGCGGCGGTGACCGAGCAGCTCCAGAAGGGCACGGCGTTCACGCTGGGCACCGAGGTCGAGGTGCGCTACGCGGAGCACCTGTGCGGTCGGAACCCCGGCTTCGAGAAGGTCCGGTTCGTCAATTCCGGGACCGAGGCGGTGATGAGCTGCCTGAAGGCGGCCCGCGCCTTCACCGGACGAGCCAGGATCGCCAAGGTCGAGGGGGCCTATCACGGCCTGTACGACTACGCGGAGGTCAGCCAGACATCCGGACCGGCCACCTGGGGCGAGCAGGACAGGCCGCTGAGCGTACCGGTGTCGGACGGCACGCCGGCCAAGGCCCTGGAGGACGTGGTCGTCATCCCGTTCAACGATCCCGAGACGGCAGTGGCGATCCTCGACCGCCACCGCGACGAGCTGGCCTGCGTCCTGATCGATCCGCTTCCCCACCGGGTTGGGCTCATGCCGGCCACGGCCGAGTTCGTCGGCGCCCTCCGGGACTGGACCCGGCGGCATGGTGCCCTCCTGGTCTTCGACGAGGTCATCACCTTCCGCTCCGGGTACGGTGGGGCCCAGGAGTGGTACGACGTGCGGCCAGACCTGACAGCGATGGGCAAGGTCATCGGGGGCGGCTTCCCGGTGGGGGCGCTGGCAGGCCGCCGCGAGGTCATGGATGTCATGGACCCGCTGGTCTCCCACGTCCGGTTCCCGCTGTCAGGCACCTTCTCGGCCAACCCGATCACCATGACCGCGGGCCTGGCGGCGATGGAGCTCTTCGATCGGCCGGCCGTCGCCCGCGTGAACCAGCTCGCGGATCGCGCCCGGACCGGGCTGGATGAGGTCATCCGCGCCACGGGCGCCGGGGCATGCGTGACGGGCGGGGGCTCGATGTTCCGCGTGCACCTGAAGCCGCGGCCGCCGCGCAACTACCGGGAGGCCTTCGTCGGCCCCGACGAGTCACGCCTTCTGCGGGGCCTCCTCGAGCACCTGCTGGGGGAGGGGTTCATCATGATCAACACGGGCTCGGCCGCGGTCTCGACCGCGATGGGCAAGGACGAGATCGACGCCCTGGTCGAGGCGGTTGGAGGCTGGCTTCGCGCGAACCGGGCCGCGCTTTCCTGACCGCGCGGACGGCGAACCGCCGGCGCGCCGGCCCGGACCTGCCAGGCCCGAAACCTGGACGCGACGCTGCTTCTGGCCCTACCCGACCTGCGTGTTGTCGATGAGGCGGACGCCCTCGATCTCAACCGCGAGCGACAGCAGCGCACGGCCGGCCGCCGCCTCCAGCTCGATGAGCGTGTCCGGGTCCGCGACCGACACGTAGTCCGGGGTCGCCATCGGCTCCGTCGCCAGCACGGCCAGCATCGCCGCGCGGATGGCATCGGCCTCCCGCGTCCCATCCCGGACTGCCGCGGCCCCCGCCACGAGCGCCCGCCGGAGCACGGAAGCCGCCGCCCGCCCCGCCGGCGAGAGCCGTGCGTTGCGTGACGACATCGCCAGCCCGTCCGGCTCGCGGAGCGTTTCGCAGGCGACCACCTCCGTGGGCAGCGCGAGGTCCAGGGCCATGCGCCGGATCACCTGCACCTGCTGGTAGTCCTTGAGGCCGAAGTAGGCGCGCTCCGCAGCGACCAGCGCGAACAGGATCGCCACCACCGTCGCCACGCCGTCGAAGTGACCCGGCCGCGCCGCACCCTCCAGCGGGTCCGCGATGGCGCCGACGGACACGCGGGTGTCGAAGCCGGTGGGGTAGACCTCGTCCACGGTCGGGGCGAACACCAGGTCCACGCCGGCACGCTCGCAGGCCTCGATGTCCCGTGTCTCGTTGCGCGGGTACCGTGCGAAGTCGGCGACCTGGCCGAACTGGCGCGGGTTGACGAAGATCGACACCACCACGGTCGCGTTCTCGGCACGCGCCCGTTCGATCAGCGACACGTGCCCCGCGTGCAGCCAGCCCATGGTGGGGACCAGCCCGACCGGCCGCCGCGACGACGCGAGGGCTGCCCGCAGGTCGGCGCGGGTCCGGACGACGTGCATCAGGGGTGGGCGAGTGGGAGGCGGCCGGCCGTGAAGCAGGACGGCTAGAGGTCGCGATCCAGCGGGATGCCCGCCAGATCCGAGGCCGGGTCCGCGCGATCCGCGCCGGACCGGCCCAGCACCTCGTCCAGGACCGCCGGGTCCATCAGCACGGTCTCGTCCTCGCCCGGGAACGTGCCGGCCTCGACGTCCGCGCGGTACTGCGCCACGGCGTCCAGGATCGTCATGCGCAGGTCCGCGTACTTGCGGGCGTGCTTCGGGACCCATGCACCCCAGCCCAGCGTGTCGTTGATCACCTGGATCTGGCCGGAGCAACCCGCACCCGCACCGATCCCGATCGTGGGGATGTGCAGCCGGTCCGTGATGGCCTGGGCCAGCTGCCCGGGGACCAGCTCCAGGACGACGGCGAAGGCGCCGGCCTCCTGGACGGCGAGGGCGTCGGCAAGGAGGGAACGGGCCTGGGCCCTGGACTTGCCCTGGACGCGGACCCGGCCGAGCGTGTTGATCGCCTGCGGGGTGAGGCCGATGTGGCCCATCACGGGGATCCCGGCCCTGACCAGCGCCTCGATCGTGCGTGCGCTCCGCACGCCGCCCTCGATCTTGACCGCCTGGGCGCCTGCCTCGCGCAGGAAGCGCCCGGCGTTGGCAAGGGCGTCCTCGGCGTTCGAGTAGGAGAGGAACGGCATGTCGGCGACGATGAGCGCGCGCGCCGTGCCCCGGACCACCGCCTTGGTGTGGTGGATCATCTCCTCCATCGAGACCCGCACGGTCGTGTCGTAGCCGAGGATGACCTGCGCCAGCGAGTCGCCGACGAGGATCAGCGGGATGCCCGCCTCGTCCACGAGCGCCGCCGTCGGGTAGTCGTAGGCGGTGATGGTCGCGATGCGGACGCCGTCGGCGTAGAGCCTGCCGATGTCCACGACCGAGAGGCGGCGGACGGAGTCGTTCTGGACGCTCATTGGTTGGTCTCCGTTCTGGTCGCGCCAGTGTGGGACCGGCCGTCCCGTTCGTCCAGCGCGGCCGCCACGCGGTCGAGGAGGCGGTGGGCGACCTCGCGCTTGGCCAGCAGCGGGAGATCGTCCCGCGAGCCGTCGGAGGCCAGGATCGAGACGCGGTTGGTGTCGGTCCCGAAGCCCGACCCAGCCTCCGAGACGTCGTTGGCGACAAGCAGGTCCGCGCCCTTGCGGCGGAGCTTGGCGGGCGCCCGCTCCAGCGAACCCGTCTCGGCCGCGAACCCGACGATGAAGGGGCGGGGGACAGTGTCCTTCGCGCGGACACCGACCTCCGCGAGGATGTCCTCGGTGGGCTCCAGCTCCAGGGTGAGGGACCCATCGCGCGGGAGCTTGGCGTCGGCGGCACGCCGCGGCCGGAAGTCGGCGACGGCGGCGGCCATGACGAGGACGTCCGCGCGCCCCTCGAACACGGCGTCGAGCACGGCCTGGCGCATGGCGGCCGTGGATTCGGCGCGGATGACCTCCGCGGTGGAGGGGAACGGGACCTCCACGCGCCCGGCCACGATCGTGACACGCGCGCCGCGGGCAAGGGCTGCCTCCGCGATCGCGATGCCCATCCTGCCGGTGCTGCGATTGCCGATGAACCGGACGGGATCGATGGCCTCCACGGTTCCGCCGGCACTCACCACGACGTGGCGTCCCTCGAGGTCCGGCTCGTGGACGGGCATGGTCCGCGGCGGACGCACGGCGGCGTCGGGCTGGCGGATCGGCCGATCCGCGACGATGGCGGCCACGGCATCCACGATCCGTGCGGGGTCTGCCAGGCGCCCGATGCCGGACTGCCCGGACGCGAGCGAGCCGATCTCGGGCGGCACCAGCGCGTAGCCGAAGTCCCGCTGCAGGCGCTCGACGTTGTCGCGCGTCGCGCGGTGGGTCCACATGTCGCCGTCCATCGCCGGCGCGACCACGACGGGCGCGGCGCTGGCGAGGCAGGCGGCGGTGATCGTGTCGCTCGCGATCCCGTTCGCCATCGCGCCCAGCCAGCGTGCCGTCGCCGGGGCGATCACCAGCGCGTCGGCCGTGTCCGCCACCACGATGTGGCCGATACGCCGGTCCGGGAGCAGGCCCAGGACGTCTGTCTCAACCGCGTGGCCGGACAGCGCCTCGAAGGTGAGCGGCCCGACGAACGCCGCGGCGGCCGGCGTGAGCATGACCACGACCTCGGCGCCCTCGGCGCGGAGGAGGCGGACGAGCTCGACCGACTTGTAGGCCGCGATGGAGCCGCACACGCCGACGCCGATCAGCCGGCCCTCGAGGCGGCCGCTCATCGGGTGCCGTCCAGCGGCTCGCCACCCGCGACCTCGGCGTGGAGGATCGCGAGGCCCTTGAGGGTGAGGTCAGGATCGATCACGTCCACGCCCTCGATCGCTCGGGCCCAGGGGGCGGCGGACAGGCCACCGGTGAGGATCGTGCGGACGTCCTCCGGGGCGACGCCGGCCTGCTCGGCCAGCTCTCCGCGGACGCGGGCGAGGAGCCCCGTCGCCAGGGCCTGGTAGCCGAAGATGGTGCCGGACTGCATCGCGCTCACGGTATCGCGGCCGATCGCCCGCTCAGGGGTGCGCAGCTCGATCCTCGGCAGCTTGGCGGTGCGGGCCGCGAGCGCTTCGAGGCCCAGCTCAAGGCCGGGAGCGATGGCGCCCCCGACGTAGGCGCCGTCAGGTCCCACGCAGTCGAACGTCGTTGCGGTCCCGAAGTCGACCACGACGGCGGGCGTGCCGTGCAGCCGCTGGGCGGCCAGGGCATTGACCAGCCGGTCCGGTCCCACCTCGCCCGGGCGGTCCACGCGGATGGCGAGCGGGACAGTGCCGGCGGTCGCCACCAGCAGGCCGATGCCACGGCGGGCGGCGACGCTCTCCAGCATCGCGGTCTGGGCGGGTACGACCGAGGCGACGGCGATGATCGTGACGGCGTCCAGAAGGCGGCCATCGAGGCCAAGGATGCCGACCAGGAGGAGCTCCATCTCGTCCGAGGTGGACGCCCTGAGCGTGCCGGTTCGGCGGATGGTGGCGAGGGTGCCGCCGTCCACGAGGCCGAGGGTGATGTTGGTGTTCCCGATGTCGACCGCGAGCAGCATGCGTTGATGATAAGGCGTGGCCGAACCCGACCCGCGAGATTCGCAGCCCCGGGACCTGCGAAGGCCACCCACCCGCAACCCGTCCGCTGGGCTACGATCGATACTCGTCGGGCCGGCCTGTGAGTGGCGGCACGGCGAGCCGCTCCAGCGCCCCCGAGCCATTGAGGTGGGAGCCCATCGTGGCGAACAATCCTCCGGCCAAGTTCTTCGTCAACCAGGGCCTGGTCACCAGCCGGGCCGATATCCAGCACCTCCTGAGCCCGATCCTCAAGCAGACCATCTCGTACCGCCTCGTGCGGGGACGGGACGTGGTCTCGCACGGGACCGGCTGGGTGGAGCGGATCGTTGCCGACGAGCCCGACATGTCGACGTACTTCACGCCGATCGCCATCACCATCAACGTGGACTCCTTCGAGCATCTCGAGTTCGAGACCCGACCCGACCAGCTCCTCGTCTACACGCTCGTCCAGGGCGACGAGCGGGTCGTGATCGAGTTCGTGCCCGGCGCCCTCGATGCGAACGAGGGCCCGTCGGTCCCGCGCCAGCTCGCGTTCGACACCGGCGGGTTCGTCCAGATGGAGCTGCTCGGACTCGAGGGGGCCGAGGAGTAGCGCGCGCGGGGCCCAACATGCGTTCGGGACGGCTCCGGCCGCCTGACCCGGCATCCTCCACGCGACGCCCGGACCGGCAGGCCCTGGGCCGCCGGTCCCGCTGTTTCCGGGCTACCATCGATGAGATGTTCCACCGGACCCAGCTTCCCGAGGGACCGCGCGTCATCTCCGCCAGTCTTTCGGGCTCCCGATCGGTCTCGATCGCCGCCTACGTCCTGGCCGGCTCCCGCCTGGAGTCCGCCGGCGAGGCCGGGGTCGCCCACTTCATGGAGCACCTCACGTTCAAGGGGACGGCCCGCTACCCGTCCTCCCGCGCCATCTCGGAGGCTGTCGAGGGTGTCGGCGGCTCCGCGAACGCCGCCACGGACCGCGAGTCGACCGTGTACTGGGTTCGCGTCCCCCGGCGGGTTGCCGCCACGGCGATGGGCGTGATCGGCGAGCTGGTCATCCGGCCGCGGCTCTCGGATGCGGATATCGACCAGGAGCGGACGGTCATCGTGGAGGAGATCCGCTCCTACCTGGACGACCCATCCGAGTACGCGCAGATCCTGATCCAGCAGGCGATGTTCGGCGACGGACCGCTTGGCCGGGAGATCTGCGGTGACGAGGACGGGATCCGCGCACTCCCTGCCCAGGCCATCCACGACTTCTGGCGGACGACCTACCGGCCGGCGAACACGGTGGTGGCGGTGGCCGGAGACCTCGATCACGCCGAGGCGGTCGAGCTCGCCGCGGCGGCCTTCGGGTCGGGGGACGGCTCGTTCCCTGCGTTCGCCCCGGCGCCTTCGCTCCCCGCCGGCGCCCGGTTCCTGCCCGGCAAGCGGGACACCTCGCAGGCATCGCTGGCGATCGCGCTGCCGGGGCTCCGGCGCGACCATCCGGATTCCTGGAACCTGGCGGTCCTCAACGCGCTCCTGGGCGACGGCATGTCCAGCCGGCTCTTCCTCGGCGTGCGCGAGGAGAAGGGCCTCGCCTACGACGTGAGCTCCGGGATCGTGGAATACGCGGACGCCGGGGCGGTCGAGATCTCGGCCGGCGTGGACCCGGTGAAGCTGCCGGCGGCGATCGAGGCCATCCTGGAGGAGCTGACGCGTCTGACCGACGAGCCCGTGCCCCCGGGGGAGCTGGCGAAGGCGAAGGCGTACCTGTCCGGTGGCCTGGAGCTGCGCATGGATGACACCCGGCACCTGGCATCGTGGGTCGGCGGCCAGGAGGCCCTCCACGATCGCGTCCTCACGCTGGACGAGGCACTGGAGGCGGTCGAGGCCGTGGACGGCGCGGAGGTCACCCGCCTGGCCGGCCAGCTGTTCCGTGACGAGGGCCTGCGGATGGCGGCAGTCGCTCCGGCCAGGTACCTGCGCGGCCTGGACACGCACCTCCGACTTCCGCGATGACGGACCCGACGGGCCGGCCGGCCGAGGAGCCGGTCACGGAGGTCTCCGGACCGGCCGACGCCGGCAAACCGCCGGCATCGGAGCGCAAACCGCCGCGGCGCACGCGGCGAGCCGGTCGAGGATCAGACGCCCGCCCGGCCGCGTCCCCTGACTCCCCTGGGTCGTCCCTGGGTGCAGTGGGATTGCCATCGGGCTCGGGGTCGAACACGGCCCGCCGGGCCCCGCTGGACATCGCCCACCTGCACCTGCGCATGGGCCAGCTGCAGCTCGCCCGCGCGGAGCTCGAGGCCCTGGCCGGGAGGGACGCTCTCGACGAGGAGGCCCTGGTGGACCTGGCAGAGGCCCGGTGGCGGACGGGCGATCTCGCGGGTGCGAACGAGGCCGCGACGGCGCTCCTCGCCCGTGGCAGCGACGGAGCGTTCGCCCTGCTGATCGCGGCCGAATTCGTCGCCGCCCAGGGACGCCCCGGGGAGGCTCGGCGGTTGGCCACCCGTGCGCTCGCCCTGTCCGACGGTCCGCTGGACGCGGTGTTCGCGGGGATGCCACGCAGCCTGATCTGGCCGGAGGACGTGCCGACGCCCGCCGCCGCGGAGGCTGCTGGTCCCGCAGCGCTCTCCGGTGGAGGGATGTCCGTGACTCGTGTCGATCACGGGCGCGGCGAGGAGCACCAGCGCGGCGAGCGCGCGCGACGCGCTGCGACGGCCGATGACCTCGGCACGCCGGCCGCGACGGCCGCGGCGGAGGCGTACGCCGGGGGTCGCGCCGCCCTTGCCGGGGGCGATGTGGGCGGAGCGGCCCTGCGACTGGGCGTCGCGCTGCGCCTGGACCCCGGGTTCGCCGAGGGTGTGCTGGAGGCGGTGGGCGCGTGGGAGCGGGATCCGGCGCTGGCTCTCGTGGCAGGGGACGCCTTGCGGCTGCTGGGTCGCGAGGCGGAGGCGGCCGACGCCTTCGAGCTGGCCCGCGGCCGGGGCTGACCAGGTTCGCCGTCGCCTGGACGACGCCCCCACCTTCGTCCCTCGCGCTACCCTTTGGACCCGCGTCGCCTCCCGCGATGCCCGTCCCAGGGCGTCCGGCAAGCGGCGACGGCAACCAGCCAGCCCAGCGACCCGGTGTCCCGGCGTCGCGCACGACACGAGAGGCCGAAATCTCATGGCGGAACCGCAGCGCACCCTCCTCCTCGTCAAGCCGGACGGCGTCCAGCGCCAGCTCGTGGGGCGGGTCCTCACGCGGTTCGAGGAGAGGGGCCTCAAGCTGGTCGGCCTCAAGCTGGTCCACGTGGATCGGGCCCTTGCCGAGCAGCACTACGCGGTGCACAGCGACAAGCCGTTCTTCACGGGCCTCGTGGAGTTCATCACCTCGGGCCCGCTCGTGGCAGCCGCCCTCGAGGGACCGAACGCGATCGCGATCGTCCGCGCGATGAACGGCGCCACCCGCCCCCACGAGGCGGCCCCCGGCTCCATCCGCGGCGACTTCGCCGTCGAGACCGCCCAGAACCTGGTCCATGCGTCGGACAGCCCGGAGAACGCGGCGGCCGAGCTGGCCCTGTGGTTCCATCCGGGCGAGCTGCTGGACTATGAGCGCGAGGTCGATCGCTGGGTCCTGGCGCCGGCGGAGTAGACCCGCAGCCGCCCCGTGGGGGCGGCGTCAGTCGCCCTGGTACCCGCTGACGACCGGGGCCGGCTCCGAGGCCGCCCCTCCGATGTCCAGCGCCCCCCAGGACGTCAATGCGGCGAGCACCGCCAGGGCCAGCACGGCGCCGGCCAGCAGCTCGGTTCGGTCCCGCTGGAGCGCGGCTCCCAACCTCGTGACGCGGCGGGCGGCTGCGTCACGCCAGCCGGCAGCGGCCGCGGTCAGCTCCACCCGTGACCGGGCGCGGGCGGGTCTGCGGCGCGCCCCGGCAGATTCAGGCTCGGCCTTGTCGGCAGCAGGCTCCAGCGCGATCTCGTCGGCAGCGGTCTCCGCGTTGAGGACCGCCCCGACCGAATTGCCGGCCGCCCCGACCGAATTGCCGGCCGCCCCGACCGAATTGCCGGCCGCCCCGACCGAATTGCCGGCCGCCGGGACCGTGCCCCCAGCCTCGACCTCGACGTCGAGCGTCTCCTTCAGCAGCGAGACCCCCTCGCCTCGTCGCCGCACGACCCGCTCCGGGGCCGCCCCGTCAACCCTGCTCGACGCGGGGCCGGTGCCCAGCACCAGGAGCCGGAGGTAGGTCGGCAGGGTCAGGAAACCCGGCCAGGACCAGCAGCGCGTCCCATGGTGCCTCCGCGGCGAGGTGGGCCAGCGTGCCCCGTGCGTCGAACGCAATCCAGCCGGGGATGCCGTACGTCGCGACGATCGTGACCGCCAGCCCCGCCGTGAGGATCGGGGATCGTCGGATCCAGCCCCGGAGGTCCGGGATGCTGCGCGTCCCGAACCGGTCTTCCGCGACGGCCGACCACGCGACCAGCGCCGTCTTGGAGGCGGCCATCGCTACCAGCCAGATCCGCGCCGGGCCCCACGCGGCCGGGTCGAGCGCCGCAAAGCCGAGCAGGACGAGACCGCCGTCGGCGATGATGAGGTAGCCCAGCGCGTGACGGAGATCATCCTGGATGTACGCGGCGAGGGCCGCGGCGACCAGCGTGGCCAGCGCGACCGCGATGAGGATCAGGCGGTATCCCTCGAACGGCAGCGCGAGCGGTGCGATCTGGCCGTCCACGATAGCCAGGCCAGCGACCCCGACCGGCACCGCCAGCCAGGCGAGCAGCAGCGCGAGGTCGATCGGCGAGGCAACGTCCGCGATCCGGGAGAAGCGGACGTGGAACGGGATCGCGCCGAGTCGGGCGCCAACCGCAAGTGCAACCGCCAGTGCTCCCAGGCCGAGGACCGCGCCCGCCCCGGCCACGACCGCCGGATCGGTGCCTGCGATCGAGGCACCCAACGCGAGCGCGGCGTTCAGCGGTGAAACGGCGACCACGGTGAGCAGCACGGCTGCCACGACCAGCGTGAGACGCAGCTCTCGCGCCGCCGCCGCGACGGTGCTGGTGCCCCGTGCCGGCGGGACGGCCACCAGCGCCACCAGCCCGGTGGCCGCAGCTGCCGCTGCCCCGAGCGCGAGGTCGGCTGACGCGAGCACGATGACCCCACCCGTCAGTGCGGCGAGGGTGGCGGGAAGCACGCCGCGGAGCTTCGCCGGCCCGCTCATCAGCCAGGCGATGAACGCGAGCAGGACAGCGTCCAGCGTCCACAGCCCGATCGTCAGCCGAAGGTAGGCGTTGGGGACCAGCCGACCGTCGAACAGTCCTCCGGTCCCGACTGCATCCTGCCTGGAGTCGACGTTCGTGAGCGTGGACACTGCGGGCGTGTCCAGGGTCAGCACGAGGATCAGCAGCAGGAGGAGCGCGAGCGCACCGGCGACGGCACCACCGCGCGCCGCGCGCCCGCCACGAGCCAGGCCCCAGCCGGAGACCGCGGCGCCCAGGCCTCCGACAAGCAGGACGAGAAGCAGCTGCATCGGCGTCAGTCGGCCGGGAGCCGGTGGGCTTCGTCGGCGGGACGATGACGGACGGCGGTCTCGCGATCGACCCCGCTCCGCAGGTCGAGATCCCCGGCTGTGCGGATGCTTGCCGTGACGACGGACGCGACGCCTGCGCCCGCGAGAGCCACCAGGACCCCAAGTGCCAGTTCCACGGGGGCGTCGGCGCCCGTCCCCAGCGCGTTGCGGGCCAGCCCGGCCGCGGCGATCAGCAGCAGCAGTCCCAGCCCCATCCGCAGCACGTCCCGGGCCAGGAACACCGGGCCGGCGGCGAGGACGGCCAGCGCGAACGCCGCCCCGAGAGCGGCCCGCGGCACGAGCGACCCGTCCGCGAGCGCCAGCGCGGCCGCCCCGGTGGACGGACCGTCACCGGAGGCCACTGCGATGGCCGTCCCCAGCCCGGAGGCGGCGAGCCAGCCCGTAGCGAAGGCGACGATCGCGGTGGCGGCGGCCCCCGGCAACCGGATCCCGGGTACCGAGAGCACACCCGGCGCCCGCCGCAGGGCGACCCATACGAGATATCCCGCGAGCACGGCCCCGACGAGCTGGGCCCCGAGGGCGAGCGACCCCGGCAGCGGATCCGCGACGTACACCGAGCCGACGAGCGCCACGAGGGTACCCAGCGCCGCGAGTCGTGGTTCCCGTGCGGCGACGGCGACCGCGCCGCCGGCCGCGACGACGCCGGCGAGCAGGACGAGGACAGGCGTCATGACTGGGCCCGCCCCGTCAGGGCGAGGCTGGTTCGGCGTTCGGGTAGGACGGGGTATCCAGGATCCCGAGCGTCGAGATAGGCCAGTAGCGGAGGAACGCCCGCCCGACGACGTCCGAGGTGCTGATCGCGCCGAAGACGCGCGAGTCGGCCGACTTCTGGCGGTGGTCACCCATGACGAACAGCTGGTTCGCGGGGATCACCCAGGTGCCCTGGTCCATGGACGCCGTGGTCGGCTCCTGGATCCCGGCGTCGTTCTTGTACAGGTACGTCTCGTCGAGGTTGACGCCATTGACGTAGACCATGCCGTCGTCCCGGATCTCCACGGTGTCGCCGGGCAGTCCGATGACGCGCTTGATGAACGGCGTCGGGTCGGGCGTCCAGGTCGGGGGCGGGTTGAACACCACGATGTCCCCGCGGCCGTACGTGTCCCAGCGCGGGGTCAGCTTGTCCACCAGCACGTACTGCCCGGGCTCCAGGGTCCGCTCCATCGAGTTCTGCTGGACCTGGTAGGGCTGGGCAATGAAGTTCTGGATGACGAAGAAGATGACGAGGGTGAGGACGAGCGTCTCGACGATTTCAACGAGACACCCGAATGACGAGCGTCGGTCCACGCGGCGGAGTATAGGGACCGGCGGCCGATCGGCGCCGCGAAGGACCGTTGGCGCCATCGGCAACCCGCCCGGAACGGGTGGCCGCCCGGACCTGGTGCATAGACTGTGCGGACGGCTGCATGGCTTCCTGCGGGCACCGGATGTGGTTTGACCCGCCCGTGCGGCCACGCATACACTCTCGTCCGGCCGACGGGCGGGTTCTCCTGCGTTTCGAACCCCCGTCAGCCATGCCCACGCCGAAGCACGTTCGCCCCGCCGGCAGCCCGGTGGTCGGCCGTGCCGCGCGGCACCCGAGACCATCAACCGGCGTTCCGAACCCTGGGTAGGAGGCTCTGCAGACACCGATGGGCGAATCACCGCTCTACTGGATCATCCCGATCGCGGGCATCGGCGCCGTGTTGTTCGCGCTCTACCTGGCGCGCGACGTGCTGGCGCGCGATACGGGGACGCCGGCCATGGTGGACGTGGCCGACACGATCTACGAAGGCGCCGTGGCGTTCATCCGGCGCCAGTACACGACCATCGGGGTTCTCGCCGTCGTCGGAGCGGTCCTGATCGGGATCCTGATCACCCTCATCGAGACCGAGGAGGTCGCCGACGTACCGTCGTTGGCCGGAGCCCCGATCGGGATCATGACCGCCCTCGCCTTCGCCGTCGGTGCGGCCTGTTCGATGGCCTCCGGGATCATCGGCATGTTCATCAGCGTCAAGGCGAACGTCCGAACGGCATCGGCGGCCAGGCGCAGCCTGGTCGAGGCCGTCCAGGTGGCCATGCGCGGCGGTGCCGTCTCGGGCTTCCTGGTCGTTGCCCTCTCGCTGCTCGGCGTGTGGGGCATCTTCGTCATCTACTCCACGTTCGTCGGCGAGGTCACCGTCGCCGAGGCGCCCTTCCTGATCGTCGGCTTTGGCTTCGGTGCCTCCTTCGTGGCTCTCTTCGCCCAGCTCGGTGGCGGCATCTACACCAAGGCCGCGGACGTCGGCTCGGACCTCGTCGGCAAGGTGGAGAAGGGCATCCCGGAAGACGACCCCCGCAACGCCGGGGTCATCGCCGACCTCGTCGGCGACAACGTCGGCGACTGCGCAGGCCGCGGCGCGGACCTGTTCGAGTCCACGGCGGCCGAGAATATCGGCGCGATGATCCTGGGCGTCGGCGTGTACGCCATCGCCGTCGCCGCCGGCTGGCCGAACCCGGAGGCCTGGATCTTCTTCCCTCTCGTCGTCCGGGCATTCGGGCTGCTCGCGACCGTCGTGGCCATCTTCTTCGTGCGCGGCAAGGAAGATGAGAACCCGATGAACATGCTCAACCGCGGCTACTGGGTCACGACCCTGCTGTCCGTGGTCGGGCTCGGGATCACGACCTACGTGATGATGGACACGAACGGCACCACCGGCGCCGGTGGCTTCCCGACCTGGGTCTACTTCTTCGCAGCCGGCATCGTCGGTCTCGCGACCAGCATCGCGTTCGTCTACATCACCCAGTTCTACACGGCCGGCACCTTCCGCCCGGTCCGCGAGATCGCCGAGGCATCCAAGACCGGTCCGGCCACCAACATCATCGCCGGCACCGCTGTCGGCTTCGAGACGACCGCCGTGACCGCCATCACCATCGGGATCGCCCTGTTCGTGAGCCATTGGCTGGGCGAGCAGGCGAACCTCGTCTCGGTCGACGGCCGCAATGTCGGGGGCATCTTCGGGACCGCGGTCGCGACCATGGGCATGCTCATGACCACGGCCTACATCCTGGCCATGGACACGTTCGGCCCGATCACGGACAACGCCGGCGGGATCGCCGAATTCAGCCGCCTCGAGAAGGGCGCCCGTGAGATCACGGACCGCCTGGACGCGGTGGGCAACACCACCAAGGCCCTGACCAAGGGCTACGCGATCGCCTCCGCCTCGCTGGCCGCGTTCCTGCTGTTCAGCGCCTACATCGACAAGATCAACGTCATCAAGGGCCGCCAGATCGAGGCCGGGGTCCCCGGCGTCGAGCTCCTCAACTCGGTCAACCTGGCCAACGTCAACGTGTTCATCGCGGCCCTGCTGGCGGCCACGCTGGTCTACTTCTTCAGCTCGCTGGCGATCCGTGCCGTGGGCAACACCGCGCAGTCGATCATCGTCGAGGTCCGGCGCCAGTTCCGGGAGATGCCCGGGATCATGGACTACACGCAGCGTCCGGACTACGCACGCGTCGTCGACATCACCACCAAGTCCGCCCTCAAGCAGATGATCGCGCCAGGCATGGTCGCGGTGATCACCCCGATCGCGATCGGGGTCCTGCTGGGTGCCGAGGCCGTGGCCGGCATGCTGATGGTCGGCACCATCTCGGGTGTCCTGCTCGCGACCGTCCTGAACAACGGCGGTGGGGCTTGGGACAACGCCAAGAAGTACATCGAATCGGGCAACCTGAAGGACGACGACGGCAACATCCTCGGCAAGGGATCCGACGCCCATGCGGCCGCCGTCGTGGGCGACACCGTGGGCGACCCGTTCAAGGACACGGCCGGGCCGTCGCTCCACGTCCTGGTCAAGCTGCTCGCGACGATCTCGCTCGTTCTCGCCCCGCTGTTCCTCCGCTAGCGAGAGGTTTCTCCGGGCGGTCCGTCATCGCTGACCGGCCGCCCGAAGCCGTCCCATGGATCAGATCATCCAGGCCCTCGTGATGGGCATCGTCCAGGGCCTCACGGAGTTCCTGCCTATCAGCTCGTCCGGGCACCTCATCCTCGGCCCGTGGCTGTTCGGGTGGGATGACCCGCTCATCGAGTCCCTCGCCTTCTCGGTGGTCCTCCACGGGGGCACCCTGGCGGCCCTGCTCGTCTACTTCCGCGAGGACTGGCGGCGGCTGATCCCCGCCGGCTTCGCGGTGCTCCGCGACCGCTCGTTCAACGACGACCCGCACCGCCGCCTGGCGTGGCTCCTCGTCGCCTCCACCGTGCCCGCCGCGATCGCCGCCCTCCTCCTGAACGACGTCATCGAGGCGAACGTGCGCGAGGCCGGCGTGGTGGCCCTGATGCTGGTCTTCGGGGCCGCCATCCTGTGGTTCGCGGACAAGTGGGGACCGCGAACCCACACCATCGCGGGGCTCACGTTCCGCGGCGCGATCGGCATCGGCGCCGCGCAGGCGTTGGCGCTCGTCCCCGGGGTGAGTCGCTCCGGGATCTCGATGTCCGCGGCGCTGTTCGCGGGCCTCGACCGCGCGGACGCGGCCCGGTACAGCTTCCTCATGGCCACGCCGATCACCCTGATGGCGGTTGCCTACGAGTCGCTCAAGCTGTTCCGGGGCGAGGTGGGTGGAGCCGAGCCGGTCACGCTGATCGTCGGCGTCGTGGCCGCGTTCGCATCCGGCATGCTCGCGATCTCGTTCCTGCTCCGGTACCTGCGGACTCGATCGTTCAACATCTTCGTGGCCTACCGCCTGGTGCTGGCGGCCGTCATCCTCGTCGTGTTCCTGGGCCGGTAGGGGAACAGGCGGGCACCCGTGGAGGTCATGAAGCAGCTCCGCCAGCGGGCGATCCGGGACCTGGTGGAGCAGCGCACGATCCGCACCCAGCAGGAGCTGGCCGCGGCCCTACGCGAGCGGGGGTTCCGGACCACCCAGGCCACGATCAGCCGGGACGTGGCGGAGCTGGGCCTGGTCAAGGCGGGACGCGGCGGGACCCAGGCCTATGCGATCCCTGCGCTCCTGCGAGAGGCCGACACGAGCGGCGAGGATCGGATCCGGGTCCTGCTGCGGGACATGCCGGTCGAGATCCGGAGCTCCGGCACGATGCTGATCCTCAAGACGCTGCCGGGCTCGGCCCACCCGCTGGCGGCCGCCCTCGACCGGGCGCGATGGCCCGAGGTCGTGGGCTCGATCGCGGGTGACGACACCGTGTTCGTGGCGTTCGGCGATCGCGGGGCGCTGAAGCAGGCGAGGCGCCGGCTGGAGCAGCTGGCGGAGTAGGAACGCGCCTGGAGCGGCAACTCGGACAACTCGCTCGTCAATCGCCGCCGAGGGGCCGGTGACGGACCGCAGGGCAGCCTCGCTGCACGAGGAGAGGCGAGGCCCGGGGTGTGGTGCATGCGGCTCGTCGGGAAGCGGGACGCCGGGCCGGGCTCCGTCCGGGGCCTCGCTGGAGGTCGCCACGAGCGGTTGAGGGCTCCTTCAGTGGACAGGTTGCCGCGCCGTCGCGGATCCCGCCGCCCGCCCGACCCCTGGCCCGGCGATCGTGACGGCCCGTTTTGACGAAAAGGGCTCCCGCCGATACCATTCCGCCGATCCGTGAACCTCCGCGGCGCCCTGCGTGCCTCGGGGTTCTTTTGTTCCAAACCAACCGAGCGGCGCCGCTTCGGTGCCGGTCCGCATCTCGGGGGTCCCGCCCGCGTGAACAACAACACCACCTACATCACCAAGGACGGCCTCGAGAAGCTCCGTGCGGAGCTCGAGGAGATGGTGAGCGTCCGGCGGCCCGAGATCGCGCAGCGGATCCACGACGCCAAGGAGCACGGCGATCTCAGCGAGAACGCCGAGTACGAGGACGCCAAGAACGAGCAGGCGTTCGTCGAGGGCCGGATCCAGACGCTCGAGTCGATGATCAAGAATGCCCAGCTCATCGACGAGCACACCAGCACGGATCACGTGCAGATCGGCTCCACCGTCAAGGTCGACGGCGAGGATGGCCGCCAATCGTTCACGATCGTCGGCTCCGCCGAGGCCAGGCCCGCTGACGGCCGCATCTCCAACGAGTCGCCGGTCGGCCGCGCGCTTCTCGGCCGCAAGAAGGGCGAGAAGGTCGTCGTCAAGGTCCCCGCCGGCGACTTCGCCTACAAGATCCTCGAGATCAGCTAGCACCAGCCGCCAACGGCCCCGAGCCGCGAACCCGTCGCCTCGGCCGGCCCGGCGGCCCCAGCGAGAAGGGGCATCGACCGTGGACTGGGCGGATGAGCTGGCCGCGAGCGTCGAAGGCCCCCAGGTCGTCAACGACTCGAAGACGCCATCCGGGACGGTCCACGTCGGCAGCCTGCGCGGCCCGGTCATCCTCGACGTCATCACCCGCGCCCTCCGGTCCCGCGGCCTCGAGGCCACGCTCCTTTACGGCGTGGACGACATGGACCCGATGGACGCCCAGGCGCTGCTCTCCCCGGACGCGATCGAGCGGGAGATGGGCCGCCCGCTGGCGCACGTCCCGGATCCCGCCGGCGACTGCCACGCCTCGTACGCCCGCCACTTCGCGGGGATCTTCATCGACACCTTCGCCGGCCTCGGCATCCACCCGGACCGCTACTACTGGATGAGCGACATCTACCCCACGGGGCAGATGGATCCCTTCATCCGCACCGCGCTTGAGCGCGCCCACGTCGTCCGGGACGTCTACCGGCGCGTGGCGAACGTGCAGCATCCCGACCACTGGCTGCCGCTCGGGGTCGTCTGCCCCAGCTGCGGCAAGATCGGCACCACCATCGCGTCCGACTGGGACGGCGAGACGGTCTCCGTCGCCTGCCGCCCGGATCTCGTCACGTGGGCGACCGGCTGCGGCTGGACGGGCCGGATCGCGCCCTTCGGCGGGGCTGCCAAGCTGCCCTGGAACCTGGAGTGGGCCGCCCAGTGGAGCCTGTTCGGCGTCACGATCGAGCCCAACGGCAAGGACCTGGCCACCGCCGGCGGCTCCCGCGACCGGAGCAACGCGATCAGCCGCGAAGTCTTCGACGTGGAGCCCCCGCTCAACTTCCCCTACGAGTTCCTCAACATCGGCGGCAAGAAGATGTCCACGTCCAAGGGGCGCGGGGCCGCGGCTCACACCATCGGCAGCGTCGTGCCGCCCGAACAGGTGCGGTTCCTGTTCGTCCGCCAGCGTCCGGAGACCGCGCTCGACTTCGACCCGGAGGGCACCGACGCCATCCCGCGCCTGTTCGACGAGTTCGACCGCCTGGGCGCCGCCACCGCCGGCCGCGAGGTCAAGGGCGAGCTCCCGTCCGGCCACGAGTCGATCTTCCGCTACTCGCTCCTCGACCCGGCGGCGGACCTCGCGGCAGCGGCCGCTGCCTTCCGCCCGTCGTTCGGCCACCTCGCGCTCCTGGTCCAGGTCCCGGGCGTGGACGTGGAGGCCCGGGTCGTCGCGGAGAAGGGCGCCCCGCTGACCGCGGCCGAGGTCGCCGAACTCGCCGTCCGCCTGGCGGCCGTGCGTCGCTGGCTCGAGGCGTATGCCCCGGACCGCGCCCGGATCGAGGTCCGGCGCGACGCCGTTCCCCCGGAGGCAGACCGGCTCGGCCCGGAGCAGCGCGGCTTCCTGGCAGCCCTCGCGAGGACCGCCGACGCGGAGGCGCCGGCCTCGGGTGAGGCATGGCAGGGCGCCGTGTTCGCGGTGGCCGGAGGGCTTGGGCTGGATGCAAAGGCCGCCTTCAACGCCATCTACCTCGCCTTCCTCGGGCGCCCCAACGGCCCGCGTGCGGGCTGGCTCCTCGCGAGCCTCGATCTCGAGTTCGTGATCGGCCGGCTGCGAGAGGCCGGTGGGGCGGGCGGGGCCGGCGCCACAGGGGAGACACTGGCATGAGCGTCGGGGTGCAGCGCCTCCGCGAGGAGCCGGACCGGATCCGGCAGGGCGCAATCGACAAGCGCGAGGATCCCGCCCTGGTGGACCGCGCCCTGGATGCGGATGCCCGGCGCCGGCACCTGCAGTCCGAATCGGACCACCTGAAGGCGGAGCGGAACGCGGCGAGCAAGCAGGTTGGCGAGGCCATCCGGGGCGGCGCCAAGGCAGACGGGCCCGAGGTCGCTGCGCTGCGCGCCGAGTCCACCCGGGCCGGCCTTCGGATCGAGGAGATCGACGCGGAGCTGGCTGCCACGGAGGCCGAGCTCGGCGACCTGCTGCTCCGCATCCCCAACCCCGCGGACCCGGATGTCCCGGTCGGGGGCGAGGAGGCCAACGTCACGGTCCGCACCTGGGGCGAGCCTGGCTCCCGCGAGGAGACGGCGGCCGACGGCGGGACATGGGCCCGTCGCCCGCACTGG
This sequence comes from uncultured Chloroflexia bacterium, assembly GCA_963766735.1. GTDB lineage: Bacteria > Chloroflexota > Limnocylindria > Limnocylindrales > CSP1-4 > CAIXZV01. The sequence goes on along the minus strand of CAVYBU010000004.1, from coordinate 269,951 downwards.
GAGATCGGCGAGGCGCTCGACATCATCGACAACGCGCGCGGCGCGAAGATCGCGGGCTCCGGGTTCCCGGTCTACAAGGGCCAGGGATCGCGCCTGCAGCGCTCGCTGATCAACTGGTGCCTGGACGTCCACACGAGCGAGCACGGCTTCACCGAGGTCTGGCCGCCTGCCGTGGTCAACACGGCCTCCGCCGTCGGCACGGGGCAGATCCCCGACAAGGAAGACCAGATGTACGTCGTCACCCGAGACGACCTCTACCTGGTCCCCACGGCCGAGGTCCCGGTCACCAACCTCCACCGCGACGAGATCCTCGACGCAGCCGAGCTGCCGATCCGGTATGCGGCCTACTCCCCGTGCTTCCGCCGCGAGGCCGGCGCCGCCGGCAAGGACACCCGCGGGATCCTCCGCGTCCACCAGTTCGACAAGGTCGAGATGGTCCTGTTCGAGAAGCCGGAGGACAGCGCCGAGGCGCTCGAGTGGATGACGGCCCGCGCCGAGATCCTGCTCCAGCGCCTGGGCCTCCCGTACCGCGTGCTCCTCATGAGCACCGGCGAGATGGGCTTCGTCCAGCGCAGGAAGTACGACATCGAGGTCTGGGCCCCGGGCGTGGAGCGCTGGCTGGAGGTCAGCTCCTGCTCCAACTTCGGCGACTACCAGGCCCGTCGCATGTCAATCCGGTATCGCCCCGCGCCGGGCGCCAAGCCCGAGCTCGTCCACACGCTCAACGGGTCCGGCCTGCCGCTGGCCCGCATCGTGGCGACCATCCTCGAGGCGTACCAGAACCCGGACGGCACCGTCACCGTGCCGGAGGTGCTGCGCCCGTATGTCGGCGCCGATAGCATTGGGGTGCCGCCCGACGCCTGAGGGCTGATCTCCTCCGGCGCGCGGTTCCAGGGAGGACTTCCGTATGGCTCAGCCTTTGCCGCCTGCTCCGGTACCGGCCGGCCCGGCACCCGGCGTCAGGTTTGGAGGCGCCGTCGCACGGCTCATCGCCTACTGGATCGACGGCTTCGTCGCGGGCTTCGTCTCGCTGGCCGTGACGGCCGTGTTCGGCATCATCGCCGGCATCGCGGGCGCCAACGACCTGAATGTCCTGGCCGGGGGCAGCGTCATCGTGCTCATCCTCGCCGTCCTGGCGGTCGCCTTCCTGTACTTCCCGTACTTCTGGGTGAAGAACGCTGGCCAGACTCCCGGGATGAGGGTCATGCGGATCCGCGTCGTCCGGGATGTGGACGGCGGCCCCATCGGCTGGAGCTCCGCGATCCTGCGCCTGATCGGCTACTGGATCAGCGCCATCGTCTTCTATCTCGGCTTCATCTGGATCTTCATCGACGCGCGCAAGCGCGGCTGGCACGACCTGATCGCCGGCACCTGCGTCGTCGAGGTGTAGGGCAGCACCCGAGCGGCATCTGGCTGCGGCAGTCTTGCCGGTCAGGCGGCCGGTGTCTCCTCCAGCGTCCCGTCCAGGATCCGCCCGTCCACCATGTGGACCGTCCGGCGCGTCCGTTCCGCGAGCTCATGGTCGTGCGTCACCATCACGATCGTCCGGCCCTCGGCGACCAGCGTCTGGAACAGGACGAAGACCTCCTCGGCCGTGACCTCGTCGAGGTTCCCGGTGGGCTCGTCCGCCACGATGATCGGGGGGTCGTTGGCGAGCGAGCGCGCGATCGCCGCGCGCTGCTGCTGACCCCCTGAGGTGGACGCCGGGAGCTTGCGCGCCTGGTCGTCGAGCCCCACCAGCTCGAGCAGGTGCATCGCCCGCTCGTAGCGCTCCTTCGCAGACCACAGGCCCGCGAAGTCCATTGGCAGCATCACGTTCTCGACCACGGTCAGCGTGGGCAGCAGCTGGAAGAACTGGAAGATGACCCCGCACGTCCGGCCGCGCCATTGCGCCATGCGGCCCTCGGACAGGCTGGCCAGGTTCGTGCCGCCGACGACCAGCGAGCCGGCGGTGGGCCGGTCGATGCCCGTGATCATGTTCATCAGCGTGGACTTGCCGGATCCGCTCCGACCCACCACTGCGATGAACTCGCCCGAGTCCACCTGGAGCGACACCTCCTTGAGGGCGCGGAACGGCCCGGCGTCGGTGACGTAGTCCTTGACCACGTCCCGGAGGTCGATCAGGTGGCCGTGTGCGAGGTCGCGGTCGGCGAAGGGTGCGCGGATCACGGGCGAACGATACCGGGGAACGCGCCCGCCGTCCGTGCGGAGCCTGCTGGTATCCTCGTCCGCGGCGAGGTGGCCGAGTGGTCTATGGCAGCGCTCTTGAAAAGCGCCGGGCGAGAGTCCCGTGGGTTCGAATCCCACCCTCGCCGCCACCAGACAATCGTGCCCGCCAAGTCGCCGTCCGGTCAGCGGTGAACGGCGGGGGAGCCTCGCGCAGATCCGTCGCGGGCCCGCATCGCGAGGAGGAGGCCTGAGCCATGGACCCTGTCGTCGCGCTCGCCTCTGCCGCTGCCGGCTACCTGCTGGGATCCATCTCGTTCGCGCGCCTCGTCGCCCGGCGGGTCGATCGCACCGTGGACGTGACGTACATCGTCACCGAGGTGGGCGACGGGGTCACGTTCACCAGCGACGCGGTGAGCGCCACGTCGGTGCGCATGAAGCTGGGCAAGCGGTATGGACTCCTCGTGTCGCTGCTGGACATGGCCAAGGTGGCGATCCCGGTGCTCGTGCTGCGCCTCCTGTACCCGGGGGAGCCATACCTGTACCTCGCGGCGGCCGCGGGCGTCGCCGGCCACAACTGGCCCGTCTACCACCGCTTCAAGGGCGGCCGGGGCGAGTCCGCCATCATGGGCGCCCTGCTCGTCATCGACCCGGTCGGGCTGGTCCTCATGCTCACCCTGGGGATGGTCATCGGGTTCTTCGCCGGCAACATCCTGGTGCTGGAGTGGACCGGGTTCATCCTGATGGTGCCCTGGCTGTGGGTGACGACCGGCGATCCAGCGGCCGTCGCCTTCATGGTCTCCGGCCTGGCCATGTGGGCGATCGCGATGATCCCCGAGTTCCGCCAGTACGCGGTGATGATCAAGCTGCCCAACGCGCCGACCAACGAGGAGGTGGTGGCGGAGTACGGCATGAGCGCCAGGCTCGGCCGGGCCATGGACAACTACTCGATCCCGGCCCTGGTCAAGCGGCTCCGCTCGCCGGCGGGGTAGCAACGGGCCATGGCGATCGGCGTCCGCTGGCGGAAGGTCCGGGGCGACCTTGGCCAGTACCGCGCGCGCACCGCGCTCGTCGTCGCGTCGATCGCGATCGGGGCGTTCGCCGTCGGCACCACGGCCGGGGCCGAGGCGCTCCTCCGGCGCAACCTCGAGCAGGGGTTCGCCGCGACCCGACCCGCGGCGGCCACGCTGTTCACCGGCATGGGCTTCGACCGCGAGCTCGTGGACGTCATCCGGGGCATGCCCGGCGTGGACGAGGCCGAGGGGCGACGAAGCGTCGTGGTCCGGCTGCTCGCGGACGACGGCACCTCGCGTGAGATGCTGCTGACGGCGTTGCCGGACTTCGAGGGCCAGCGCATCGACCTCGTCCGCCGCCAGACGGGCACCTTCCCGCCCGCCGAGGGCGAGGTGGCCTTCGAGCGGTCCGCCCTGCGGCTGGTGGACGTGGCCGCCGGCCAGGCGATCCGCATCCGGGCCCCGGGGGGGAAGGAGCACGACCTGACCATAGCGGGACTTGCCCACGAGCCCGGGGCATCACCCGCGTACTACTTCGGCCGGCTCAACGCCTACGTGACCTTCGACACGCTCAAGGACCTGGGCTGGGACGACTCGTTCAACGAGGTGAGGATCCGCCTGGACGACCCCGCTGCGACCACCACGGAGGCGGCGGCCATCGCGGACGACGTGCGGCTGCGGATCGAGAAGGCCGGCTATCCGGTGACGTTCTCGCTGGTCCCGGAGCCCGGCAAGCATCCCGCCAACGAGCTGCTCGCCGCGGTGTTCGTGGTTCTGGGCGGGATCGGGCTTCTGAGCCTGCTCATGGCCGGGTTCCTGGTGGCGAACACCGTTTCCGTGATCATCGGCCAGCAGGTGCGCCAGGTCGGGATCATGAAGGCCATCGGGGCGCGCGACCGGCAGGTGGCCGGCATCTACCTCGCGCTCGTCGTGGCCTACGGCCTGCTGGCGGCGCTCATCGCGATCCCGCTCGCCGCCCTGGCCGCCTACGGGCTGGCCAGTCTCGCGAGCGGCCTGCTCAACTTCGACGTGGTCCACGCCCTCGTGCCGCCGGAGACGATCGCGCTCGAGGTCGCCGTGGCCGTCGGGATCCCGATCGTCGCAGCGGCCATCCCGGTGTGGCGCGGCGGCCGGATGACCGTCCGCGAGGCCCTCCGCGACCCCGGCGCCGGCGAGCACTTCGGCCACGGCCGGCTGGACCGCGTCCTCGCCCGACTCCGGGGCCTGTCGCGCCCGACGCTGCTCTCCATCCGCAACACGTTCCGGCGCAAGGTCCGGCTGGCGCTCACCCTGACCGCGCTGGCGGTGGGCGGCATGGTGTTCATGACGGTGTTCACGGTCCGCGACTCACTCTATGCAACCCTCGACGACACCGTCCGCTACTTCAACTACGACGTCCAGGTGGAGCTGACCGAGCCCGTCAAGGCCTCGACGGTCGTCGCGGAGGCGCTGGCCGTCCAGGGCGTGACCGTCGCCGAGCCGTGGCGGTTTGCGAGCGCCCAGCGGATCCGCCCGGACGGCTCGGAGAGCCCGACCCGGGTCACCTTCGGTCTGCCCGACGGCGCCACCACGGTACGTCCCGTCGTGATGCAGGGCCGCTGGCTCCTGCCCGGCGAGGGCAATGCACTGGTCGCCACGGCCAACCTGCTTGGCGACGAGCCGGACCTCGCGATCGGCGACGAGGTCACGCTGCGGATCGCCGGCCGCGACATTCCGTGGACGCTCGTGGGCATCGTGCAGTCCCCGACGATGGTGCCATTCCTGTATCTCGGCACCCCGGCCCTCGAGCGGAGCCTCGGCGACACCGGTCGGGCGGGGATCGTGATGGTCGGCACGGACGACCACTCGCCCGCGGCCCAGGCTCGGATCGGGGCCGCGGTCCGCGACCGGCTGGAGGCGGCCGGCATCGGCGTCTCGGCCACGACCACCACCAGCGACGTCACGACGACCCTGTTCACGCTGTTCGACACGCTCGTGCTGTTCATCTCCGCAATGGCCGTGCTGCTCGGCGTCGTCGGAGGTCTGGGGCTGGCAGGGACGATGACGATGAACGTCGTCGAGCGCTCCCGGGAGATCGGCGTCATCCGTGCCGTCGGGGCCAGCGATACGGCCGTGCTCCTCCTGTTCCTGGCGGAGGGCCTGCTCATCGGGCTCCTGGCGTGGCTGATCGGGGCCGCGCTGGCGATCCCGGCCAGCAAGGTGCTGTCGGACGCGCTGGGCCAGGCGTTCGTCCAGCGGCCCCTGGCCTTCGAGATCAGCGCGCAGGGACTCGTCCTGTGGTTCATCGTTGTCTTCTGGCTGGCCGTCGTTGGCAGCCTGCTACCCGCCTGGCGCGCGGCCCGCACCAGCGTCCGAGAGGTCCTCGCATACGAATGAGCGCAACCCCTGCCCCCGACCGCGGCACGAGCCGGCGGCTCGTCCTCCTCCTGGGCCTGGCGGCCGTCGTCACCGTCGTGGTGGTGGCGGCGATGCTGGGCGTGTTCGCCGGCAGCTCGTCCGGCTCCGCAGCGGCGACCACGTCGCCCGATGGGGGCGGCACGCCGCCGGCGGTGACGATCGCCGATGAGGTCGTGGCCGACGGCGTGGCGGTACCCATCCGGACCGCGGAGCTGGCGGTCGAGGCAGGTGGGACCGTGTCCGACGTCGCGGTCGCGCTGGGGGACGCGGTGGACGCGGGTGATGTGCTCGTCGCCCTCGATACGGCGGCCATCGACGCCGAGATCGTCGGGGCGCGGGCGGCTGTCGATGCCGCGGCCGCCCGGTCCGCCCAGGCCGCGGCCGGGAAGAAGCAGGCCGACGAGCAGGTTGCCGTCGCCGAGGCGAACCTGGCCGGGGCCGAGGCGGCGCTCAAGACGGCCAAGGACAAGAACGCCGGCAAGGGCGAGGCGACGGCGGCCCGCAACGCCGCCAGGGCGCAGGTCAGCGTTGCCAAGGCCGCCGTGACGGGAGCCGCCGAGGGCGTCAACGCCGCAGATGCCGATGTCCGCAGGGCGGAGGCGGCCATCGCATCGCTGGAGCTCGCGCGCGAGGAGCTCAACGTGCGCGCACCCTTCGCGGGCACGGTGGCCTCGCTCCCGGTCCGCGAGGGGGCGCTCGTCTCGCCGGGGCAGGTCCTGGTCCGGCTGGCGGACGAGTCGGCGTGGGAGTTCCTCGTCACGGAGCTCGACGAGAGTGGGATCGCCGGCGTCAAGGTCGGCGCGGAGGCGGCCGTCACCCTCGACGGCGTCCCGGGCACGAGCATCCCCGGGACGGTGGCGCGCGTCGGCACGTACGGCGAGAGCCGCCAGGGCGGGATCGTCTACGAGGTGGTGGTGGTCCCGGCCGGCGACGTGCCCGACGGAGTGCGCTGGAACATGACGGCCACGGTCGCGATCAAGGTCGGCGGATGAGGCTGCGCGCGGTCCTGGCCGTCTCGGCCACGCTCGCACTTGCCGGGCTGATGGCCGCGGGATGCATTGGCCCATCGCCATCGCCCTCTCCATCGCCAGCTCCGTCGCCCTCGCCGACCGCCCCGCTCACCACCGCGGCGCCGACGTCAGCCACGACGTCGGCCACGACACCGGCGCCGCCGCCGTCGGGCACCGTGCTCGTGGATGTCCCCGCGGCCGGCGCCCGCCTGCCGGTGCCTGAGGGCTGGGAGCAGGCAGATGCGGAGGCCCTGGACGATCCGGATCGGCGGGCCGATATCGTTGCGCGCTATCCGGGCGCCGACGCCCTGCTGTCGGCCGCAGCCGAGATGGGCGACCGGGCCGTCCCGGCCCTCGTTGCCTTCGATGCCTCGGTCGCGGGCACGGACGTCCCGCTGGCTGCCAACGTCGCCGTGCTCGTCGCGCAGCCTTCGGTCAGCGGGCCGCTGCTGGACCTCGTGGCGGGGTTCATCGGCGGCGGGTTCCAGGACGCGTTCGGGGCCGAGGAGACGGCCCGCGAGCGCGTGGACACGCCGCTGGGCGAGGCCGTGCGCCTCACGTACACGCTCGCGCCGCGCGACGGGGTGGCGCTGACTGCGGTCGAGTACGTGATCGGGGCGCCGGCGGGCACGCTCCTGATCTCGGTCATCGGACCCGCCGACGTGGTCGCCGCACTGGACCCGGACTCGCTCGTGGCGGCTATGGCTCCGTTACCATGATCGACGCCAGACCCATCCGCCGGACGCGCTCTGCCGCATAATTGGGGCACGCCCAACAGGAGACCGAGCCCAATGACCGCCCAGGCCGGCGCCACAGGCGCCCAATCCATCCCCACTGCGGCCCCTCCCGCGATCCCGGAAGAGCGCAGCCGCTCGCTGCGCCGCTGGAACCGGTTCCTGGTGTTCGCGCACGGCGGCCAGTTCCTGCTTATGGTCCTGATCTCGAGCACGGCTGCCCTGTTCGCGCCCATCGTGCCCACGATCAAGCCGGTGTTCGAGGACGGCACGTTCTCAGGCGTCGAGCCGACCGAGGTCGTGCTCTTCTCCTTCCCGCTCGCCTACCTGATCGCCAGCTTCTTCCTGATGAGCGCCTTCGCGCACTTCGTCGCGGGCTGGCCCCTGCGCGCCCGGTACGAGGCGTGGCTCGCGCGAGGCATGAACCCGCTCCGCTGGGTCGAGTACGCGTTCTCGTCCACGGTCATGATCGTGGCGATCGCCTACATCAGCTACATCACGGAGTTCACGGCGCTGATCGCGATCGCCGGGGTGAACGCCGCCATGAACCTGTTCGGCTGGAGCATGGAGGCGGCCAACGAGGGCCGCGAGAAGCCGGACTGGAAGCACTTCATCTTCGGCTGCATCGCGGGGATCGTCCCCTGGATCGCGATCGGCTCGGTCATCTGGGCCTACAACATCCAGGAGGGCCTGCCGGCGGACCTCTCGATCCCGGCATTCGTGTACGTGATCATCGCCAGCCTGTTCGTGGCCTTCAACATCTTCGCGATCACGATGGTGCTCCAGTACAAGAAGATCGGCCGCTGGAAGGACTACCTGTACGGCGAGAAGACGTACATGGTCCTGAGCCTGGTCGCCAAGTCGCTCCTGGCCTGGCAGGTCTGGTCCGGCACCCTTCGCCCCGGCTGATCGCAGAGCCCCGATCCAGGGCGGCGCGTCGCGCTGCCCTGGCCTTCTTGACGCTCCGGCGCCATTTGACGCTCCCGGGCAGCCGCCCCATACTCCGCGCCACATCACGAATACGGGCATCGATCGGGACGAGTACCCCTCGAGCGCCATTCCAGAGACCCGGCGGCTGGTGCGAGCCGGGATGGCGGCGGCGGCGAATGGACCCGGGAGCCCCCGGACCGAACGCGGGGCTGTGAAGACGGACGCACGAGTGGACGAGGACGCAGCGGACGACCAGTAGGCTCCGGCGCAGAGCGCCAGCGATACAGGGCAGCGCCGATCGATCGACCGGGCGAGGAATGTCGGAGCCCCGGACGATCCGCCGGTCATGAGTGCGGCACAGCGCCGAACGTGGGTGGCACCGCGGAGGGTCAACGACCTTTCGTCCCGGAAGAGACGAACCAGGTCGTTTTCTGATTCTCGGGTGCCGACGGCCTCCGAGCCGTCGACCGACGAAGGGACGCACCGAATGACCGACCCGCTGAGCCTGAACGAGATCAAGCGCCTCGCCGGTGGCGCCGACACGTTGCTCCTGCGCGCGACCCGTACCGCGGACCTCGAGACACCCATCGGCGCGTTCCTGCGCCTGGACGATGGACATACCCCCGCGTACCTTCTCGAATCCGTCGAAGGGGGCGAGCGCCTGGGCCGGTACAGCTTCCTGGGCGTGGGCCCCCGCCGCCTCCTGGAGGTCGCCGACGGTATCGTCCGGACCACCTCCCGCCCGGTTGGCGTCGTCGACTATGCCCCGGACCTCCCCGTCACCGAGACGGTTTCCGCGGACCCGCTCTCAGCCCTCCGCGCCTTTGTCCCAAAGCGCAGGGTCCTCCCGACCGAGGGGATGCCCCGGTTCACCGGAGGCGCGGTGGGTGCGTTGAGCTACGACGCAGTCTCCGCCTTCGAGCCGTCCGTGCCGCGCCCGACGAACGATCCCGTGGGCGTCCCGCTGGCCGCCTTCATCGAGACGGACCTGGTCCTCGTCTTCGACCACCTGACGCACCAGCTCTCCGCAATCGCCTCCCTCCACACGGAGGCTCCGGACCTCGAGGGCCGCTACCGCATCGCGGAGCGGGCGATCTTCGAGGCCCTGGAGCGGACCGCGCGCCCATCCGCCACCGAGATGGCCACATCCTTCTCCCGCCCCGGGGACGCACCGCCGCCCACAGACCTGGGCGAGGTCGAGACGAGCCTCGGCCGCGACGAGTACATCGGGGCCGTGGAGAGGGCGAAGTCCGCGATCGCTGCCGGGGAGGCGATCCAGGTCGTGCTCGCGCGCCGCCAGTCGTTCGATCTCCCGACCCTCGCGGACGGGAGCCCCCTTGACGGCATCGGCCTCTACCGCGCGCTGCGCCGCGTCAACCCGTCGCCGTACCTGTTCTTCACCCGGACCCCGGATTTCGAGGTCGTGGGCGCCAGCCCGGAGCTGTTGCTGCAGGTCGTGGGCGACCGCATGACCACGCATCCCATCGCCGGCACGCGGCCGCGCGGCGCCACGCCCGCAGAAGACGACCGCCTGGCCGACGAGCTCCGGGGAGACCCCAAGGAGCGTGCCGAGCACGTGATGCTGGTGGACCTCGGGCGCAACGACCTCGGCCGGGTCGCCCGGGCCGGCACGGTAACCACCAGCCAGTACATGGAGGTGGAGCGCTACAGCCACGTGCTCCACCTCGTGAGCCACGTCGAGGCACGCCTCCGCCCGGAGCTGGACGCGCTGGACGCGCTTCGATCCGTGTTCCCCGCCGGGACCCTCACCGGAGCCCCCAAGATCCGCGCGATGCAGCTCATCGCCGCGGCCGAGGGCGAGCGTCGCGGGCTGTATGGTGGAGCTGTGGGCTATCTCGGCTACGACGGCAACCTGGACACGGCGATCACGATCCGGAGTGCCGTGCTCAAGGACGGCCAGGCGCACGTGCACACGGGCGCCGGGATCGTGGCCAGGAGCGTCCCGGAGCTGGAGTTCGAGGAGACCGAGCACAAGGCAGCGGCTTTGCGCAGGGCGATCGAGCTGGCCGCGGCACCGGCGACGACCCGGCGTGCGCCGGCCGATGCGCCCGACGAGGGAGCCGCCCCGTGATCCTGGTCATCGACAACTACGACAGCTTCACCTTCAACCTCGTCCAGGCGCTCCAGGCGGCAGGCGCCGCCGTCCGCGTCATCCGGAACGACGAGATCACTCGCGAGGGCGTCGAGGCCATGGCTGAAGATCCCGCCCAGGATCTCCGGGGCATCATCGTCTCGCCCGGCCCCGGCAACCCGGGCACCGCCGGTGTCTCGGTGGACACGATCAGGGTCGCCATCGACCGGCAGATCCCGCTGCTGGGCGTCTGCCTCGGCATGCAGTCCATGGCCGTCGCCTGGGGTGCCGCGATCGTCCGAGCCCCCACCCTCGTCCACGGCGAGGCATCGGACATCGCCCACGACGGGCTGGGTCTTCTGTCCGGCATGCCCGACCACTTCCCGGCCGCCCGCTACCACTCCCTGTGCGTCGATCCCGCCACCCTGCCCGAGGACCTGTACGTGACCGCCACCAGCCCGGAGGACGGCGTGGTGATGGGTCTTCGCCACCGCACGCTGCCCATCGAGGGCGTGCAGTTCCACCCCGAGTCCGTGCTCACGCCCTCTGGCCCGCACCTGCTCGCGAACTTCCTCCGCCTCGCGGGGGAGGGGGAAGCCTCGCGCCTGGACGATGCGACCGGGACCTTCGCGACCCGCGGGATGGCCGAGCGTGACGAGGAGGGCGCAGGCGAGCGCGTTGGCCCAGTCACGGAGACCGCCCGATGAGCGACCAGGTACGCGCCGCCCTCACCGCGATCGTCGAGGGACGCACCCTCTCCCTGGACGAGGCCCGCCTGGCGATGGGTGCCGTGATGGACGGGGAGGCCACGCCGTCCCAGCTCGCGGCGCTGCTCATGGGCCTGCGGATGCGCGGCGAGACGGTCGAGGAGCTGGCGGGCTTTGCGTCCGCGATGCGCGAGCGCGTCGTGCGGGTGGAGGCGCCCGAGGGAACGATCGACATCGTGGGGACCGGCGGCGACGGGTCGGGGACCTTCAACATCTCCACGACGGCGGCGCTGGTCGTGGCCGCCTGCGGGGTCCCGGTGGCCAAGCACGGGAACCGGGCGATCACCTCCAGGTCCGGCTCCGCGGACGTGCTGGACGCGCTGGGGATCCGCATCGACCACGACGCGGCGTCCGCCGGACAGGCGATCCGCGAGCTTGGCTTCGCGTTCCTGTTCGCGCCGGCCTTCCACCCGGCGATGCGCCACGCGGGCCCCACGCGCCGCGAGATCGGCGTCCGGACCGCGTTCAACCTGCTCGGGCCCCTCACCAACCCTGCCGGCGCGACCCGTGGGCTGATCGGGGTGGGGGACGCGGCCGCGGCGCCGCGGATCGCGGAGGTGCTCCGGCTCCTCGGCACCGAACGGTCCCTGGTGGTGCACGGTGCCGGCGTGGACGAGCTGCCGCTCGACGGGTCGGGCGTGATCTACGACGTGACGCAGGCCGGCATCGAGCGGCGGACGGTCGAGCCCGAGCCGATGGGCCTCAAGCGGGCGAAGACGACCGCCCTGGGAGGGTCCGATCCCGCCACGAACGCGGCGCTGGTCCAGGGCGTGCTCCACGGCGAGCCCAGCGCGCGGCGGGACGTGGTGCTGCTCAACGCCGGAGCGGCGCTGGTTGCCGCGGGCGTGGTCGACACGATCGAGGAGGGCATCGACCGCGCGGCGCTCACCGTGGACGCCGGGCTTGCCGCCGAGCTCCTGAAAGACCTGCGGGCCGAGCGGAAGGCCGCGGACGGGAGCAGGGCATGACGGTCGTCCACGAGATCGCCGCGCGGCGCCTGGCCGACGTCGCCCCGGAGCTGGACGCCCTCGGACGGGCTGGACTCGCCCGTGCCGTCGCCGCGGCCTCGGCGCCGCGGTCCATCGTGGACGCGCTCGCTGCGCCCGGCCTCCACCTCATCGCCGAGGTCAAGCGATCGTCCCCGTCCGCCGGTGCCATCGCCGCCGGCGACGACGCCGTGGTCCGCGCCCGGGCCTACGCGGAGGGCGGTGCCGCGGCGATCTCCGTCCTCTGCGAGCCCCACTGGTTCGGTGGCTCCGTGGACGACCTGCGTGCGGTGCGGGCGGCGGTCTCCGTGCCCGTCCTGGCCAAGGAGTTCATCGTCGATCCCCGGCAGCTCGACCTCCTCCGGTCGGCCGGGGCGGACATCGTCCTTCTCCTGGCGGTGCTGCACCCGGCGAAGCGCCTGGCACGACTGGCGGCACAGGCCCGGGATCTCGGCCTGGAGCCGCTGGTGGAGGCGCACGACGCCCGGGAGATCGACAGCGCGCTGGCCAGCGGCGCGCGGCTGATCGGGATCAACAACCGGGACCTGCGGACGCTGGACGTGGACCCGGAGCGGGCCGTCCGGATGCGGGAGCTGGTCCCTGGTGACAGGCTCGCCATCGCGGAGTCCGGCGTCCGGGACGCCGCCACCATCGCCCGCTGGCGCGCCACCGGGTTCGATGCAGCCCTCGTGGGCGAGGCCCTCATGCGGTCCGCGGACCCGGCCGCGGCGGCACGTGCGTTCGTCGCGGCGGGTGCGCACCCGCGGGATCTGGCGGCTGCAGCGCGCGAGCCCATCGTCAAGATCTGCGGGGTCACCGACGAGGCCGGGATCCTGGCCGCGGTCCGCGCCGGCGCCGACGCCATCGGGCTCAACTTCGCGCCCGGCACGCCCCGCGTGCTCTCGATCGAGGAGGGCGTGGCGCTGGCGGGCCTGGCCCGGAGCGCCGAGGTTGGCGCCACGCGTCCGCAGATCGTGATCGTGACGGCGAACCTGCCCGCGGCCGAGCTGGCGCGGGTGATCCTGGCCGTGAACCCGGACGCCGTCCAGCTGAGCGGCGACGAGCCCGTCTCGGCACTCGCCGGCATCGGCCGCCCCGCCTGGAAGGCGATCCGCGTGGGGGCCGGCGACCTTGCGGCGGACGTTGCCTCCCGCGCTCGCGCCTACCTCGACGCCGGCGCCGCCCGGATCCTCCTGGACGCCGCCGGCGGTCCGCATCCGGGTGGCACGGGACTGCGCGTGGACACGGCCCTGGCGGCCGCCGTTGCCCGCGAGGTGCCGATCACCCTCGCCGGCGGGCTGGTGGCCGCGAATGTCGGCGAGGCGGTGCTGGCGGTGCCGGCCACCGGCGTGGACGTGGCCTCGGGCACCGATCACCCACGCGTCTCCGGCGAGCGCCCGCGCAAGGACCCTCTCGCCGTGGCTCTGTTCGTCAAGCGCGCCCGGGACGCCCGCCGGCATCGGCCCAACGTCGCATTCGGGCCCACGCCGGTGCACGCCGGCCTGCTGGAGGTCGATGCCTTCGGCCGCTGGGGCAAGGAGCGTGACTTCGGAGGGCGGTACGTCCCCGAGACGCTGGTGGGCGCGCTGGAGGGGCTCGAGGCGGCCTACGACGCGATCCGCCACGATCCGCGGTTCTGGGCGGAGCTGGACGAGCTGCTGGCGCGTTTCGCCGGGCGGCCGACCTCGCTGTACCGGGCGGACCGCCTGGCCGGGGCCGTCGCCATGGAGGCACGGCGCCTGGCCGCGGCAGCCAGCCGTCGGACGACGCCCATTCCGCAGCGATTCCGGATCTACCTCAAGCGCGAGGACCTGGCCCACACCGGCGCCCACAAGATCAACAACGCCCTCGGCCAGGCGCTGCTCACGCGCCGGCTGGGCAAGACACGCGTCATCGCGGAGACCGGCGCGGGCCAGCACGGCGTCGCGACGGCGACGGCCTGCGCCCTCCTCGGCCTGCCGTGCGTCGTGTTCATGGGCGAGGAGGACATCCGCCGCCAGGCTCCGAACGTGCTCCGGATGCGGGCCCTGGGCACGGAGGTCCGGTCCGTCACGTCCGGCACAGCCACCCTCAAGGACGCGGTCAACGAGGCGATGCGCGACTGGGTGACCAACGTCGAGACCACGCACTACGTCCTGGGCAGCGCGATGGGCCCGCACCCGTACCCCACGATCGTGCGAGACCTGCAACGCCGCATCGGCGACGAGGCCGCGGCCCAGCTGAGCGCCGTGGAGGGCCGGCTGCCGGATCTCGCGCTCGCCTGCGTCGGCGGCGGATCGAACGCCATCGGCCTGCTGGCCCGGTTCATCGGCGAGCCGGCCGTTCGCCTGGCGGTGGCCGAGGCCGCGGGCGACGGCGTGGAGACCGGGCGTCACGCGGCCGCCATCGTGGGCGGGACGCCGGGGATCCTCCACGGATCCCGCTCGCTGATGCTCCAGGACCGCGACGGGCAGGTGGTCGAAGCGCACAGCGCGTCGGCCGGCCTGGACTACCCGGGCGTCGGCCCGCAGCTGGCGGCGCTCGCCGAGGCCGGGCGGATGGAGGTGGGGACGGCCACGGACCGCGAGGCGATCGCGGCGATGAAGACGGTGACCAGGCTCGAGGGCATCCTGCCCGCGCTCGAGACCTCGCACGCGGTGGCTGCGTTGCCGAAGCTGCTGGCCGGGCTCGAGGGATCCGGGCTGCCGTACGCGGAGGGCTCGGTGATCCTGGTCGGGTTCTCGGGACGCGGCGACAAGGATATGGATGCGCTGGAGCGGTTCGCCGACGTCGATCCCTGGGAGGGGGTCCGATGAACCTCACGGCGCAGGTCCCGGCCCACACCAACGACACGGCCGGTGCCCGCCGGATCGCGGCCGCCTTTGCCAGGGCCCGCGCCGATGGGCGCGCGGCCCTGATCCCGTACGTCGTGGCGGGCTACCCGGACGCGGAGGCCTCCTTTGCCGCCGCGTGCGGGGCGATCGATGCAGGGGCGGACCTGCTCGAGGTCGGCCTGCCGTACTCGGACCCGCTCGCGGACGGGGCCACGCTCCAGCGGGCGTCCCAGGGTGCGCTGGCGGCGGGCGCCACGTTCGACCGGTCGCTGGCCCTGACCGCGCGGATCGCCGCGGCTCGCCCCGCCGTTCCCGTGGTTGCGATGGGTTACGCGAACCAGCTCATCGGCGGCGGCGATGGCCGGGACCGGGCGCGCGGCCTGGCGAAGGCCGGCGTTGCCGGCGTCATCGTGGCGGACCTCACCCCCGACGAGGGCGGGCCGTTCGAGGCGGTGGCCGCCGATGCCGGTATTGCGGTCGTGTACCTGGTTGCCCCGACCTCCACGCCTGCCAGGCGTGCCGCCGTCGCGGCCCGGAGCGGCGGGTTCCTCTACTGCGTCTCCCTGGTCGGTGTGACCGGTGCCCGGACGTCGCTGCCAACCAGCGTCGCGAAGCTGGTCCGGGACGTGACTGCGGTCTCGCCCGTGCCGGTCGCGGTCGGGTTCGGGGTGTCGAAGCCGGCGCACGTTCGGGCGATCGCAAGGGCGGGTGCGGACGGAGTCATCGTCGCCTCTGCGCTGGTGGACGCCCTGGGCCCGGACGGCCGGAACACCTCCGCCCTGGCGTCGCTCGTGATGAAGCTGCGGGCCGCGACGCGCGTCTGATCTCCCGCCGGGCGACTCTCAGCGAGGAGGAGGGGGCGGCGGACCGACCTGGCTCGACGATGGAGGGGGCCCCGCGGGCGCTGCCGCGGGTGATGCCAGGATTGCCCGCCGGCGCTGGCTCTCGTAGATGACGGCGAGCGCGATCGTTCCGTATGCCGCGAACGCCTCCGTGGCCGCGGCCGTGATCCCGGCCCGGACCGGGTTCGCGTCCCCAAGGGGCGTCGTCACGAATTCGGCCGCCGCGCGGACCATCCACCCGATGGCCCCGACGAGGAGCCCCCAGCCCAGCATCCGGGCGACCGCGCCACGCGAGATCCTCCATGTCGCGTGGAGACCGCCGACGATGTCGGCTCCGTCGAAGATCGCCAGCGACCAGAAGATCAGCCGGATCGAAACGTAGATCGCCGGCACGAATGCCGTGACCACGATGATGGCGACGAGGCCGAGTCCGCCGGAGAGCGAGAGCAGCGCGAGGAGCCCGAAGATCGCCGCGAAGGCGACGGTGACGAGCAGGTCCGCGGCAAAGGCGCGCACCCCGCGCCGGATGATCCAGCCGGGCATCACCCGATAGCCGCGCAGGCCGGCGATGGCGATCGCGAGATAGACCCAGCCCGCGAGCATCGTCGCCGTGCCGATGATGATCGTGCTCACGACCAGCTGCGGCAGGAACGGCCCGATCGTGGCAAGGAGGTCCATGTCCGGCAGGTACTCGGTGGGCAGGGCCGCCGGAGCCGGCATGAAGCTCGCGATCACCCATGTCGCCACCGCCGTCACAGCCGCCACGATGGCCACGGGCAGCGTCCACAGGTCGGCCGTCGCGCGCCAGTACCGGGCGGAGATCGACAGGCCTTCGCCCACGTCGATCGCGGCGGGATCGGACGAGAACGAGATCGTCGGCATGGCACCAGCCTATCGCCCGCGGCGGCCATACTGGACGTCATGAGCCGAACCTCGATCCGCGTCCTCGTCGAGTCCACCCCGAAGAAGGTCTTCGTGTCGGCCCTGGACTGGCCCGGCCTCTCGCGTGGCGGGAAGACGGAGGAGATGGCCGCCGAGGCGCTGCTGGCCTCGGTTCCCCGATACGCGAAGGTCGCGGCGGAGGCGGGCCTCGCATTCTCGTCTGACGACCTCGCCATCGAGGTGGTCGAGCGTACCGAGGGCAACGCCAGCACCGAGTTCGGTGTCCCCGCGATCATCGCGGAGTCGGACCGGGCGCCGGTGGATGCGGTGGCGGCCGGGCGCCTTGCTGCGCTGGTCGAGGCGTCCTGGGTGGAGTTCGACCGGATCGCGGCGAAGGCGCCGGAGGCGCTCCGCAAGGGACCGCGCGGTGGTGGCCGGGACCGCTCCAAGGTGGTGCAGCACGTCATCGATGCCGACGCTGCCTACGCCGCCGTGATGGGCCGCAAGCACAGGCCGGTCGATCCGGCCGCGATCACGACGATGCGCGAAGACATCCTCGACGTCCTGCGCCGTCCCTCGGACGGCTCGCCCGTCGCCGGGAAGAAGTGGCCGCCCCGGTACGCCGCGCGCCGAATCGCCTGGCACGCCCTCGATCACGCGTGGGAGATCGAGGACCGTTCCGACCCGGCCTGAGGTCCGCGCGACCCCAGGGGCCTGGCGGCCAACCGGCCCGACGGGTCGCGGGACCCTCGGCCCCCGCATGACCTGCGGCGGGCGGCTCCCTTCGGGTCCTTCGGCCGATCACGCGGCGATGCCTTTCGGGCACCCTCCTCCTGAACCAGCCGCGTCCCAGGAGGAGTTCCAGAGCCCGTGGATCCGCTGATGCTCGCGCGGTGGCAGTTCGGCATCGTCACCGTCTACCACTTCCTGTTCGTCCCGCTGACAATCGGCCTCGCGTTCACGGTCGCCGGGTTCCAGACGGCCTGGTACAGGACCGGCAAGGACTCGTACCTGCGGCTCACGCGGTTCTTCGGCGAGCTGTTCCTCATCAACTTCGCCCTGGGCCTCGTCACGGGCATCGTGCAGGAGTTCCAGTTCGGCATGAACTGGAGCAGCTACAGCCGTTTCGTGGGCGACATCTTCGGTGCCCCGCTGGCGATCGAGGGCCTGCTGGCGTTCTTCCTCGAGTCCACGTTCCTGGGCCTGTGGATCTTCGGCTGGGACCGCCTCAGCAAGCGGGTCCACCTGGCCACGATCTGGATCGCCGCCGTCGGCACGGTGCTCTCCGCGTACTTCATCCTGGCCGCCAACTCCTGGATGCAGCATCCCGTCGGGTACGAGTACAACCCGGCGACCGGCCGCGCGGAGCTCACCGACTTCCTCGCCCTCCTCACCAACAGCACGAACCTGATCACCTTCCCGCACACGATCTCGGCCGCGTTCATGACGACCGGCGCCTTCCTCGCCGGGATCGCGATGTACCGCATGCTCAAGGATCGGGAGCGGCCCGAGGAAGCCGCGCCCTTCCGGTCGGCCGCCAAGGCCGGCGCGGTCATGCTGCTGGTGTCGGGCCTGCTGGTCGCGATCACGGGCGACATCCAGGGCAAGATCATGACCGAGCAGCAGCCGATGAAGATGGCCGCCGCCGAGGCGCTCTGGGAGACCGAGCAGCCCGCGTCCTTCTCGATCTTCACGATCGGCACCCCGGATGGCACGGAGGAGCTGTTCTCGATCCGGATCCCGTACCTCCTCTCGTTCCTCGCCACGGGCACCTTCGACGGCAAGGTCGAGGGCATCAACGACATCCAGGCGCGGGAGGAGGCCCTGTTCGGCCCCGGCGACTACACCCCGAACACACCGGTGACGTACTGGACCTTCCGGTGGATGATCGGGATGGGCGCGCTGGCGGCTCTCGCGGCGGCCTGGTTCCTGTTCCGGATGCGCAAGGGCCGCACGCCGGCCGGGCGGACGGTGCTGGTCGCGGCGCTCCTGCCGTTCTTGCCCCTGGCCGCCAACTCGTTCGGCTGGCTGTTCACGGAGATCGGCCGCCAGCCGTGGATCGTGTACGGCCTCATGTGGACTTCGAACGGGGTCTCACCGACCACCAGCGTCGCCGAGGTGCTCATCACGATGGTGGGCTTCACGCTGCTCTACGGCGTGCTCGCGGTGGTGATGGTGGGCCTGGTCGTGCGGCGCGTGCGGGCGGGCCTGCCGCCGGCCACGTCTGATCGCGGCTTCGAGCACGAGGCCGAGCCGGCGCTCGGGCTCGGGTACTAGGGGAACGGCATGGAGCTCACGACCATCTGGTTCGCGCTGATCGCGATCCTGTTCATCGGCTACTTCGTTCTCGAGGGCTTCGACTTCGGCGTTGGCATCCTGCTTCACGTCATCGGCAGGAACGAGCCCGAACGGCGGGCGATGATCCGCACGATCGGCCCCGTCTGGGACGGGAACGAGGTGTGGGTCCTGGTCGCCGGCGGCGCCATGTTCGCGGCGTTCCCGGAGTGGTACGCCACGCTGTTCTCAGGGTTCTACCTGGCCCTGTTCCTGATCCTGGTCGGGCTGATCATCCGGGGCATCGGGATCGAGTACCGCAACAAGCGCGGCGATCTCGCCTGGCGCGGGCGCATGGACGTCCTGATCGCGGTGGGCAGCCTCCTGCCGGCCGTCCTGTGGGGTGTCGCCTTCGCGAACATCGTGGCGGGAGTCCCGATCGACGCCGACAAGGAGTTCACCGGGAGCCTGCTCACGTTGCTCAACCCGTTCGGGCTCCTGGGCGGCCTGACCACCCTGCTCCTGTTCATCACCCACGGCCTCGTGTTCCTGAGCCTCAAGACCGACGGTGTGATCCGTGAGCGCGCAGCCGGCCTGGTGCCGAAGGTGGGGCTGCCCACGGCCGTGGTCGCCGTCGCGTTCCTCGCCTGGGCCAACGCCCAGACCGGCACCACGCTCTCGATCGTCGTCTCCGTGATCGCGGCAATCGCCTTCGTGGGCGCGCTGGTCGCGGCGAGGTTCCGCCGGGAGGGGTGGGCGTTCATCGGCTCCACGGCCACGATCGCGCTCGCCGTGGCGAGCCTGTTCCTGGCGCTGTTCCCGGACGTGATGCCGTCCTCGACGGACCCGGCCTTCAGCCTCACGACCACCAACGCGGCCTCGACCCCGTATACCCTCACGATCATGACCGCGGTGGCCGTGGTGTTCACGCCGCTGGTCCTGGTCTACCAGGGGTGGACGTACTGGGTCTTCCGCAAGCGCGTCACCGTCTCCCGCGAGACCGCGACACCCTGAGGCATTCGACCGCGTCCCCGGCCGGGAGTCGGTCCATGCCCCGGGCCGAGGGTCAGGGCACGTCCCAGGCCGCGTCGTGAACCTCCACCGCCGTCTCCTCGCCTCGGGGAGGGCGGCCACGTCCGGGCTCGTCGCGGCCGTGGGGCTCGGCGTCGCGAGCGCGCTGCTCGCGGTCGCCCAGGCGGGGCTCCTGGCCCGATGCCTCGCGGGCGCCTTCATGGGCGGCGAGGATGCGGTGGACCTCGCTCCGGCCCTGGCCGCGCTGGCCCTGGTGCTGGTCGCCCGGTCCCTCCTGGGGTGGTTCTCGGAGGTCGCCGCCCAGCGGATCAGCGGCATCGTCAAGCGCGACCTGCGCGAGCGGCTGCTGGCGCGTGCGGTGGGGTTGGGGCCGCGCTGGGCGGCGGGGCAGGCAAGTGGCGAGGTGGTCCTGCTGGCCACCCGCGGCCTCGACGCACTCGACGGCTACTACGGGCGGTACCTCCCGCAGCTGGGGCTCGCGGCGACCGTGCCGGTGGCGGTCATCGCGTGCCTGTTCGCGATCGACGGGATCGCGGCCCTGACGGTGCTGCTGACGGTGCCGCTGATCCCGCTGTTCATGGTGCTGATCGGGCGCATGTCCGCGGCCCATCGCGCCCGGCGCTGGGCGGCGCTCGCGCGCCTCGCCCACCGGTTCACGGACGTCGTGGCGGGGCTGCCGACCCTGCGCGCCTACGGCGGGGCCGCGACCCAGGTGGACGTCCTGCGGCGGATCACCGACACGTACCGCTCCACGACGATGGCGACGCTCCGGGTGGCGTTCCTCTCCGCGCTGACCCTGGAGCTGCTGGCCACGATCTCCATCGCGCTCGTGGCCGTGGGGATCGGGCTGAGGCTGGACGTCGGCGGGATGACCCTGGAGGCCGGGCTGTTCGCGCTGATCCTCGCGCCCGAGGCGTACCTGCCGCTCCGGCGCCTGGGCTCGGAGTTCCACGCGAGCGAGGAGGGGCTCGCGGCGGCCGCGGGGGCCTTCGCGATCATCGACGCACCGCAGGTGGCGCCCGGGCGGGGGCTGGCGGTGCCCCACGGGCCGCTCGGCCTGGCGGTGGAGGACCTGTGGGTCGAGCAGCCGGGGCGTGAGGCGGCGGCGCCCGCGGGAGCGTCGCTGGTCGTGCGGCCGGGCGAGGTGGTGGCGGTCACGGGCCCCAGCGGTGCCGGCAAGAGCACCCTCCTGGCCGTGATCCTGGCCATGCTCGAGCCGTCGGCGGGACGGGTGCTCGTCGTGGCGGCGGGCGGATCCACGACCGACGTCCGGGACCTCGATGCCGATGGCTGGCGCCGGACGGTCGCCTGGGTGCCACAGGCGCCGTACCTGTTCGCCGGGAGCGTCGCGGAGAACGTGCGGCTTGGTGCACCGGATGCCTCCCATGACGACGTCGCGACGGCCCTCGCGGCGGTGGGGCTGGGCGACGTGGCGCCTGCACTGGTGCTCGGCGAGCGCGGGCGGGGCCTCTCGAGCGGGCAACGTCGCCGCGTCGGGATCGCGCGCGCCCTCGTGCGGGGCGCGACCGTGCTGCTGCTCGACGAGCCGACGGCGGGCCTGGACGAGACGGCCGAGGCCGCCGTGCTGGCGGCCGTGCGCGCGGAGGCCGACCGGGGCGTCGCGGTGCTGCTGGTGGCCCACCGGCCCGGCGCGGTGGCCGGGGCGGACCGGGCCGTGGCGATCCGGTGGGAGGCTCTCCCAGCCGCGACGGTGCCCGAGCAGGCGGCGGCATCGTCCGCCCCGCCTTCGGCGGCCGTCCCGTGAGGCCGCTCATCGTGGTTCTGCGGATCGGCCGCCCGGTCACGGGGCGCCTCCTGCTCGCGGTCCTCGCCGGCGTGGGTGCCGGGGGTGCAGCGGTTGGACTCTCGGCGACGTCCGCCTGGCTGATCTCGCGGGCGGCCGAGCAGCCCCCGGTCTTCGCCTTGCTGCTCGCGGTCACCGCGGTCCGGGCCTTCGGGATCGCGCGCGGCGTGTTCCGGTACGCGGAGCGAGTGGCCGCCCACGACGCCGCCTTCCGGGTCCTGGCCGAGTTGCGCGCAACCGTCTACGAGCGACTGATCCGCCTGGCACCGGCGGGTCTCGTGGAGCTCCGGTCGGGGGATCTCCTGGCCAGGCTGGTCGGGGACGTGGACGGTCTCGCGGACCTGTGGCTCCGGGTCCTGCTTCCGTACGCGTCGGTGGGGATCGTGGCGGCGGGGGCGGTGCTGTTCATCGCCGGGCTGGTGCCGATGGCGGGTGTGGCCCTGGGGGCCACGCTGCTCGTCACGGCGCTGATCGCACCGCTGGCTGCCGGTGGGGTGGCCCGTCGAACGGAACGGTCGCTGGCCCCGATTCGCGGCGAGCTGGCCGAAACGGCGCTGGATCTTCTGCACGGCGCCCCGGAGATCACGGCGGCGGGCGCGACCCCGAGAGTCCTGGCGGCAGCGGCCGAGGTCGACGCGCGCCTGGCCGCAGCCGAACGGCGGTCTGCGCTGGGGGCCGGCATCGGCAGCCTCATCACCGGCCTCGCGGGCGGCGTGGCCGTGTGGAGCGCGCTGCTGCTGGGGATTGCCGCCGTCCGCGACGGGAGCCTCGGTGGCGTGGCGCTCGCGGTGGTCGTCCTGACGCCGATCGCCGTCCACGAGGTCGCAGTCCCGCTGGCCGGGGCCGCGAGGCAGCTGCCGGGCATGGCGTCCTCGGCGTCCCGCATCGACGACATCCTCCGGCGCCCGGATCCCGTTCCGGAGCCCACGGCGCTCAAGCCGGTGCCGGACGGCCCCCTGGGGATCCAGGCGGACGCCCTCACGCTGCGCTACCCGGGTGCGTCCCGTGATGCCCTGTCCCGCATGGACCTCGCCGTCGGGGCGGGTGAGCGGATCGTGGTCACGGGGCCCAGTGGTTCCGGCAAGAGCACGTTCGCGGCCGCCTGCCTGCGCTTCCTGGAGCCGGCCGCCGGGTCACTGCGGCTGGTGGGAGCGGAGATCGAGGCCGACGTGCGGACGCTCGATGGCGACGATGTCCGCCGTGCCGTCGGCCTGTGCGAGCAGGACCCGCACATCTTCGACGCCACCCTTGCCGACAACCTCCGCCTGGCGCGGCCGGGCGCGGATGCCGCGGCCCTGGAGATCGCACTCCGGGCTGCCGGCCTGCTCGACTGGGTGCGTGCGCTGCCGGCCGGCCTGGACACCGCCGTGGGGGAGCATGGTGCACGGCTGTCGGGCGGTCAGCGCCAGCGTCTCGCGCTCGCCCGGGCACTCCTCGCGGACGTCCGCGTGCTCATCCTGGACGAGCCCACGGAGCACCTTGACGAGGCCGCCGCCCACACGTTCGTCGCGGACCTGCCCGCGGCAACCCGGGGACGCACCGTCGTCGTGCTGACGCACCGCCCGGAGCTGTTCACGGGCGACGCGTGGATCCGCGGGCCGGAGCTGGCGGCGGACCCGGGGGTGGCAGTGGACGGGGACCGCTCAGGCTAGGTCCGGGCGAGGGATCGGGTCAGGCTCCTGCCTGCTCCTCGGCCTTCGACTCGACCCCCTCGGCCACGGCAGCGCCGGCTTCCGCGACAGTCTGATCGATGTCGATGTCGCCGGTCGTCGTCGCCGCATGGTCCCGGACCTGGGCGATCCGCTCCTCGAGGCGGGTCTGGAGCTCCGAGACCCGTGCCTCCAGGCGCGAGCCGAGGGCATCGAAGTCGCGGCGGTCGAGGTCGGAGCGGACCTCTTCGAACGCCTCGCGAAGGTCGCGACCGGTCTGGAGCGAGTAGGCAACCGTGCCCACGGCGCCAAGGACGAGCCCGGTGAGCAGGCCGAGGATGAACTTCATGGCAAGCCTCCAAGTGACGTTCTTTCGTACGCCCCAGCATAGCGTCGTTGGCTGCCAGGCCCTCCGCCGAGGATCCCGTGTGCGACGAACAGGGTCGGCCGCCTAGGCGAACATGGTCCCGATGCCGCCCGGGTCGATCGGACTCTCGTCCGCCTGCAGCCCGGCCAGGTGGGCCGCGCGTCCGAGCAGCCCGGCCGGCGTGGCGCCGGCGTCCAGCAGCGCACGCACGGCCGTGTCGCCCTCCGCCTTGGACAGCTTCCTCCCGGATGCCCGCCGGACCAGCGGGTGGTGCAGGAAGCGCGGCGGCGTCTCGCGTCCGAGCATGCGCGCCAGCCGCAGCTGGGCGGGCGTCGCGTG
Source organism: uncultured Chloroflexia bacterium (assembly GCA_963766735.1). GTDB lineage: Bacteria > Chloroflexota > Limnocylindria > Limnocylindrales > CSP1-4 > CAIXZV01. The sequence goes on along the minus strand of CAVYBU010000004.1, from coordinate 245,854 downwards.
CAGGAGGTCACGGCCGCGGATGACGAGGTCCACACCGTGCCGCATGTCATCGACCACCACGCAGAACGGGTACGTCCAGTTGCCCGCTCGGTCCCGCACCAGCAGGTCACCTCCGGCCGCAGGCTCGTCCGCCAGCGGGCCGGCCAGGAGGTCCACCCACCGCTCCGAGCCTGCACCGACGGCCACCCGCAGGCCGGTGCCCTCCTCCTCGGGGAGCGCACGCGTGCGACAGCCGCCGGGGCATCCGATCCCACTCCACGGACGTCCCCGCTCGGCCGTGTACGCGCCGAAGGTCGACCGGGAGCAGACGCAGGCGTACACGAGCCCGTCCGCCCGCAAACGCGCGAGCGCCGCGAGGTACACCGGACCCGCGGTGGACTGACGGTAGTGAGTCGGGCCGGCCCGGAACGCGGCGATCGGCGGTTCGTCGGGGACCAGCCCCAGCCGCTCGAGGTCGTCCAGCAGCGCGGTCTCGAACGCCGGCCGCGACCGCTGCCGATCGTGGTCCTCGATCCGCAGGATCACCCGTCCTCCCGTGGCCCGGGCGATGCCCCAGGTGTACAGCGCGTTGACGAGGTGGCCGAGATGGAGGAAGCCCGTGGGCGCCGGTGCAAACCGCGTCACGGGGCCGGTGGGCAGCACGCGCGGATCCGGCCGGGCCGCGGACGTGGTGACCGGGACGTGCAGGGTGTCCCCGGACGCGATGTCTCCGAGCGGGTCGTCCTCCACCGCGACGTCTCCGACCCCTGCCCTGGGCGGGTCAGTCCCCGGATCGGCCGTCATGGGTCCGGTCGCGCGACTCAAGCCCACGGGTGACGGCCACCACCCGCCGGTAGACCGACAGGAGGTCCGCCTGCGCCAGCGGCCCCGCGTTGCCCATCGCGACCCGCAGGAGCACCTCGCGCTCGCGCTCCGGATCCTTGATCGCACGCCGCCCGGCCAGGTGCTTCGCCCGCCCGGCTGCACGGCCAAGGACCGCGCGCTCGTTGAGCAGCGCCACGATCCGCAGGTCCAGCTGGTCGATCTGGTCCCGGATCCGGGACAGCTCCAGCGCCGCCTCGTCGCGCTCCTGCGGTGTCGGCCGGTCCCGCGCCTCGCCATGGCCGCCGCTCCGCCGGGTCACGGCGTGCCCCCGAGCCCGGCAGCGATCGCCTCGAGGGCCTGGTGGTACCCGCGCGCACCCTGCCCCACGACCGAACCCGTCGCGATGTCGTGCAGGAAGTTCACCTGCCGGAACGCGTCGCGTGTCCAGGGGTCCGAGAGGTGGACCTCCCAGAAGGGGCGCTCGATGGCGAGGAGGGCGTCCCGGAGGGCCACCGAGGTGTGCGTGTAGCCGGCCGCGTTCACGATCGACACGTCGAAGTCGCGGACATGGAGACGGTCGATGAGATCGCCCTCGTGGTTGGACTGGTAGAAGGCGATCTCGAGCCCCAGCTCCGCGGCGCGCGCAGCCAGCCCTGCGTGGATCTGATCCAGCGTCTCGCGCCCGTAGATCTCCGGCTCCCGGGTCCCGAGCAGGTTGAGGTTGGGTCCCTGGAGAACCAGCACGCGCGTCATTCCCGACCTCCCGTTCCGTCCGGAGTCCCGGCCAGGATCCCCGCGACGGCCGTCTCCACGAGCCCGCCCGGCACGTCGTCCCGGACCGCCATGCCATCCTCCGTTGGCAGCACCCACCGGAGCCGTCCGCCCGCGTGCTTCTTGTCGGTCCCGGTCGCCGCCAGCACGGCCTCGAGCGGGTAGGGGAGCGGCGCCCGTCCGAGGTCGAGGCGATCGAGCAGGCTCTCGATCCGCACCGCACGCTCCGGGGGCGTCACGCCCATGGCCGTCCCGATCCGGGTCGCCGCGCGCAGCCCGTAGGCCACTGCCTCGCCGTGGAGCAGGTTCGCGTACCCGTCGACCGCCTCCAGCGCGTGGGCAACCGTATGGCCCAGGTTGAGCGCGATCCGCCCACCCGTCGCGCCCTGCTCGCGCTCGTCCGCGGTCACGACCTCCACCTTCGCCCAGCCGGCGCGCTCCACGACCTCGGCCACGGCGCCGCCGGCGAACGCCGCCCCATCCCCACGGGCGATGGCCTCCCCGTCCGCCTCCAGCGTGGCGAACAGCGCCTCGTCGCCCAGGGCCGCCATCTTGACGATCTCGCCCAGGGCGGCCCGCAGCTGGCGCCCGGGCAGGGTCCGCAGGGCCGCCACGTCCAGGATCACGGCGGCCGGCTGGTGGAACGCCCCGAGGAGGTTCTTGCCCTCCGGCAGGTCCACGCCCGTCTTGCCGCCGATCGAGGAGTCCACCTGGGCCACCAGCGACGTGGGCACCCCGATCCAGGGCACCCCGCGCAGGTAGGTCGCCGCGAGGAAGCCGGCCGGGTCTCCGAGCGCCCCTCCGCCGATGGCGATCAGCGGCTCCCGCCGCTCCACCCGGAGGCGGGCGAGCTCCCGTGCCGCCTCCTCGACCACGGCAATCCGCTTGGCGGCCTCGCCCGTCGGCAGCATCACCGTCTCGACCGGCCAGCCGTCCGCGCGCAGCGCCGTCGCGACGCCCTCGCCGAACGCCGCCCACGCCCCGGGCTCGGACACGATCAGGGCCCGATGCGCGTCCAGTCGCCGGAGCGTCGTCCCGATCGCCGCGGCCGCGATCCCCTCGCCGATCACGATCTCGCCGATGCTCGTGGACGCGTGCAGCAACGCGGTCGAGGCGGCCGGGCCCGCATGCAGCAGCCGCTCCACGGCGCTGACCACGCCGGCCATCTCGGCGACGCCGTTGACGCGGCTGGCGGCCCCATAGAACCGCTCGCGATCCGCGGCGAGGGTCCGGATACGCCCGAGCTCGTTCCCGCCCTGGACCAGCGGCCTGACGGTGGGGGAGCGGCGCAGGCGCTGGGCGAGGACCTCCGGTCGGACGTCAAGCCAGGCCACGACGCGACCCCGGTAGAGCGCCCAACGGTTCCGTGGGTCGAGGATCGCTCCGCCGCCGGGGGAGATCACACGGCACAGATCCGGGGTCCGGTCCGCCGGGCCGAGAGCGGCCACCGCCCGCCGTTCGCGTCGTCGGAAGCCGGCCTCGCCCTCTGCGGCGAAGATCTCCGGGACCGTCATGCCCGACGCCGTCTCGATCTCGTGGTCGAGATCCAGGAAGTCGGCCCCGTGGCGGGCTGCGAGCCGGCGGCCGACCGCGCTCTTGCCACTCCCCGGCAGACCGATCAGGACGAGGTCCACCGCGGGTCCTCAGGCCTCGTCGGCCGCGCCGGCGATCCGGGAGCGGTACCGGGCCAGGTTGCCGGTCACCTCGGCCATCGAGTCCCCACCTGTCTTGTCCAGGACGAAGGCGGCGAGCGTCAGCATGACCATCGCCTCGCCGATGACGCCGGCGGCGGGAACGACCGAGATGTCGCTCCGTTCGTAGTGGGCCCTGTCCACCGCCGCGCCCGTCAGCAGGTCTGCGGTGGGGAGCGGTCGGGCCAGCGTGGAGATCGGCTTGACCGCGCCACGGATCACGATCGGCTCGCCGTTGGTCACGCCGCCGGTGAGGCCGCCCGCGTTGTTCGTCCGGTGGATCCACGTCCCGTCCGGCCGCCGGCCCTCGATCACGTCGTGGACGGCGGACCCGAACCGTCGGGTCTGCTCGAACCCCAGCCCCAGCTCCACGCCCTTGACGATGTTGATGCCCATGACCGCCGCCGCCAGGGCCGCGTCCAGGCGACGGTCCCAGTGGACGTAGCTGCCCAGGCCGATCGGGGCCCCGTGGACGACCACCTCGAACACGCCGCCGACGGTATCGCCCGCGGACCGCGCCTCGTCGATCCGGGCGACCATCGCCGCCTCGGCCTCAGGGTCCGGGCAGCGGAGTGGCGAGCCATCGGCCTCGTCCCGGGTCCGTGTCGCCCGGGCCGGGTCCACGGCGACGCCGCCAACCTCGGCGGTGAACGACCACACCTCGATACCCAGCTCGCGCAGGAACGCGCGCGCGATGCCGCCCGCCGCCACCCGGGCGGCGGTCTCGCGAGCCGACGAGCGCTCGAGCACGTTGCGGACATCATCGAAGCCGTACTTGAGGGCTCCGGCGAGATCGGCATGGCCCGGCCGGACGGCGGTGACGGGCCGGGCGCGCTTGTTGCCTTCGACGGCCATCGTCTCGAGCTCGGCCGCCTCCTCGGGGGATAGCGGCGCTACCTGCATGACCCGCGTCCAGTTCGCCCAGTCGCGGTTGTCGATCTCCAGCAGGATCGGCGAGCCAAGCGTGCGCCCGTGGCGGACGCCGGCCATGATCCGCGCCCGGTCCTGCTCGATGGCCTGCCGGGCCCCGCGGCCGTACCCGCGCTGGCGTCGCGCGAGATCGACCGCGAGGTCATCCTCGGTCAGGGCGAGTCCGGCGGGAACGCCCTCCACCACGGCACCCAGCATGGGGCCGTGGCTCTCGCCGGCCGTGATGAACCGGAAGCGATCCATGCGTGCTCCTGCTCGCGTCCCGGGCCCGGTGTCAGGCCCCGGCCGGCGCGGCCGGGTCGGGCGCCGGAGGCTCTGGCTCGCTCTCGGCGGCGCCGGGAGCCGACGGAGAGGGCTCGCCCTCGGCCGACGTGATCCCGCGTGCCCGGGCCTCGGTGAGGGCGGCATGCATCGCGTCGAGCGGCGCAGGCTGCCCGGTCCAGAGGGTGAACGAGTCCGCGCCCTGATGGAGAAGCATCAACTCCCCGTCGGCGGTGACGCACCCGGCTGCCGCAGCGTCGCGCAGCAGGCGGGTGTTCGCGTAGAGAAGGTCCAGGACCATGAGGTCCGGAGTCAGGATCTCCGCCGGGATGGGAGACTCGTCCCCGATGAGGCCGACGGACGTGGCGTTGACCAGCGCCTTCGTCTTGGACAGCTCCGACTCGATGATGCTCTCGTGCCACGGCATAGCACGCAGGTCCATGTGGGCCGCGCTGCGGCTGAAGTGCTTGACCAGGGCCTCGCTGCGGTGCAGGTGGCGGTTGAACACCACGACCCGCTGGAAGCCCTCGCGGATCAGGCCGTAGACCACGGCCCGGGCGGCGCCGCCGGCGCCCAGCACCACCGCGTGACGGGGCATCTTCTGGCGGCCGACCAGCTTGTCCAGGGCGATCTTGAACCCGGCCACGTCCGTATTGTGGCCGACCAGCTTCCTGCCCTCCTTGGTGAGCGTGTTGACCGCACCGGTCACGTGGGCCTCGTCGGCCTGGCGGTCCGTGTGCGGGACGACCCGCTCCTTGTGCGGGATCGTGATGTTGGCGCCCAGGAACTCCTCGTTCCGGAGCTCGGCAATCGCGTCGGCGAGCTCGGCTGGGCTGCGATCCCACGTCTCGTAGCGCGCGTCGATGCCGAGAGAGTCGAAGGCGGCCTGCTGCATCGCCTCCGACAGGGAATGGGCGACCGGATGGCCGATGAGAACGACGCGTTTCGTCATGCTCGCACCCCTTCGAGTTCGCGGAAGAAGCCCGGGTACGAGATCGCCGCCGACCCGGGTCGGCGCACGATGGTCTCGCCCTGGGCGATGAGGCCGGCGATGGCGAACGTCATCGCGAGCCGGTGATCGTCATGTGTCTCGGTGACGGCGCCGCGGAGCCGCGTGCCGCCCTCGATCTCGATGTCGTCGCCCGTGACGCGCACCCGCGCGCCCAGGGCCGTGAGCCCGTCGGCGATCCCCGCGATCCGGTCCGACTCCTTGTGACGGAGCTCGCCGGCACCCCGGATGCGGGTCGTGCCGACCGCCGAGGTCGCGGCGAGGGCGAGGATCGGGATCTCGTCGATGGCCTCCGCCACGTCGGCAGGGGACAGGTCGATCGCCCGAAGCTCGCTTGACCGGACCACGAGGTCTGCGAGGGGCTCGCCGTCCTGCCCGCCGGGGGCCGGGCGGCCATGCTCCTCGATGTCGGCGCCCATGCGCCTGAGGATGTCGATGATGGCACGGCGCGTCGGGTTCGTGCTGACCCCTTCGAGGTGCAGCTCCGCATCGGGGTGCATCGCGGCGGCCACGAGCCAGAACGCGGCGCCGGACGGGTCGGACGGGACGGACTCGTCGATGGGCTGGACGGTCGCCGGACCATCGAGACTGATCACGTGGCGGCCGTCGGCACCGGTGGCCTCGTGGAGCGCCACGCCGCGGGCGCGCAGCATGCGCTCGGTGTGGTCCCGCGTGGCGATGGCCTCGTTGACCGTCGTCTCCCCATCCGCGGCCAGGGCCGCGAGGAGGATCGCTGACTTCACCTGGGCGCTGGGAACGGGAGTCGCGTACGTGATGGCCGTGAGACGGTCACGGCCCGTGATCGCCAGCGGCAGCAGCGTGGCGCCCTGACGGCCGGCGAAGGACGCGCCCATCGCGGTCAGCGGCTCCACCACGCGGCCCATCGGCCTGCGGCGGAGCGAGCCGTCGCCATCCAGCACGGCGAACAGCGGCCGCCCGGCCAGCAGCCCGGCAGCGAGGCGCATGGTCGTCCCGGAGTTGCCGCAGTCGAGGATCCCGTCGGGCTCCCGGAGGGCAGCCCCGCCCGGGGACACGACCCGGTAGTCCACGCGACCGGCGCGCTCGGCGACCCGCTCCACCGTTGCGCCCAGCGCCGCGACGATGCCGGCCGTGGAACGGACGTCCGCACCGTCCCCGGCGTCGGAGATCCGGCTCTCGCCCTCCGCCAGGAGCGCCAGGAGGAGGGCCCGGTGGGAGATCGACTTGTCGCCCGGGAGCGCCGGCCGGCCGCGCAGGCGTGCAGCCGGGCGGACGACGAGCACGTCGTCCTCGTCCCCGCGCGGGCGCGCCGTCCCGCCGTCCGCGGGCGGCGTGCCCGCGGGTTCTGCGATCATCGGATCAGGCCCGGCCGCTGCCGGCGGGGTCGTCCGCCGGGACGAGGTCGCCGTGGAGGTCCCGCACGTGGGCGTGGACGCCGGTGATGGCGTGCATCATCTGCTCGTACAGCTCGAAGGTGAGCGACTGCTCGCCGTCCGAGAGCGCTTCCTCCGGGCGCGGGTGGACCTCCACCATGATCCCGTCTGCACCCACCGCCACGGCGCCGATGGCGAGCGGCTTCACCAGCCAGCGCTTCCCGGTGGCGTGTGACGGGTCCACCACGACCGGCAGGTGGGTGAGGTGGTGGAGGAGCGGGACCGCCGTGAGGTCCAGCGTGTTGCGGGTGGACGTCTCGAACGTCCGGATCCCGCGCTCGCACAGGATGATCTGGCCGTTCCCGGCCGAGGCGATGTACTCGGCCGCCATCAGCCACTCCTCGATCGTGGCGCCGAACCCACGCTTGAGCATGACCGGGCGCCCGGCCCGTCCGCACGCGAGCAGCAGCGAGAAGTTCTGCATGTTCCGGGTCCCGACCTGGAGGATGTCGGCGTACTCGGCGACGATGTCCACCTGGCTGGGCTCCATCACCTCGGTGATGACGGGGATACCGGTCCGCTCCCGCGCCTCGGCGAGGTAGCGGAGGCCCTCCACGCCCAGGCCCTGGAAGCTGTACGGGCTCGTGCGCGGCTTGAACGCCCCGCCGCGGATCACGTTCGCGCCGTGGGCCACCACGAAGTCCACGGTCTCCAGGAGCTGCTCGCGGCTCTCCACGGAGCACGGTCCGGCCATGACCGTGAGCGAGCCGTCCCCGATGACCGTGTCGAGGATGCGGATCACGGTGTTGTCCGGCTGGAACTCCCGCGAGACCAGCTTGTAGGGCTTGGAGATCGCGGTCACCGCCGCCACGCCCGCCATCGCCTCCAGCCGCGAGCGCAGCGGCTCGCGCCGGCGGCCGATCTCGCCGACCACCGCGATCACCGTCCGGGCGGCCCCGGCATTCTCGAACGGCGTCAGGCCCTCGGCCAGGATCAGGCCCTTCACGCCGTTGACCTCGGCCTCTGTGGCCTCGGCGCGCATCACCACGAACATCTCGTCAGGGTTCCTTCAGGAGGGGGTACCGCGGGGGAACAAAAAAACAGAGGTCAATGACCTCTGCTCGCCCGGCACGACCCGCCGTTCCCGGCTCTAGGCTCCGGGCTCGGTCATGCCGGGCAGGTAAAGAGATAGATGGCGTACATCGGTGCCACCGACGGTATCCCGTCGAGCGCGCTGCGTCAACCAAATCGAACGGCCGGAGGGATGCCCACCGGGGGCCGCCGGCAGGGCCGCTGGTAGGACTTCCGCGGCGGGACCGGGGACGATCGTCGGGTGGCGGGCGGGGCATGCACGCACCACCATCGGTATGCGCCGCGGGAACCGAGAACGCGGCCCATCAGGATGGGAGAGCATCGTGCCCGGGTCCGAGGCAATCGTGAACGCGCGGGAGGCGATGATCCCGGATCCGGCCGGCTGGGAGGACCCGGTGACCGGTCTGGAAGGGCCGGTCTTCTGGGAGAAGCTCCTCTCGAGCGAGCTCGCCCGCAGCACCCGGTATGAGCGACCGCTGACGGTCGTCCTGCTGGACATCGACGGGGTGCGCGAGCTCCAGGCGGCGTGGGGCAACGAGGTCGCCCGGGAGACCATCCGCGAGATCGCCCAGTGCATCCGCCGGCTGGCCCGCGGCAGCGATCATTGCACGCGGATCAGCCTGGGGCGGTTCGGGATCCTGCTCACGGAGACGAACGAGATCACGGCGATCAACTTCGTGGATCGTGTCCGGGCGTCGGTGCCGAGCCTGCTCCCGCGGGCCTGCGTCCAGGTCCGGTTCACCTTCGGCTGGGCGACCCCGCACCCGGGGGAGGCCCCCGAGGCGGTCGTCAGCCGTGCCGTGGCCAGGATGGCAACGGACCGCGCGGACTGAGCCCCCGGGCTGGCCAGAATCCTGCCGGAGTGCCGCGCACGCTGCCCGCCGGTTCGCACCGCCGGTTCGCACCGCTGGTGGCTGGCCGCACCACCCTGAATGCCACCTAGCCCGGACGGCGCCGGTCGCCCGGCACTGGCCGTGACCACGGCCAGTGCAGACACTCCTCAGGAGAGATGCATCCGGCGCGCCTGACGGGCCGCCGGACAGGTGGGAGATGCCGATGGCGCGGGAGTTCGTCGTCCAGATCGCGAACCAGCCGGGGGAGCTGGCGGGCCTGACGCGTGCCCTCGCCGCAGATGGGATCGACATCCGCAACATCGCAAGCACGAGCGCCGGAGCCCTGGCGAGCGTGTCCATCACCACGTCCGACGACGACGCGACGCGTGACGTCCTGCGTCGTCGCGGCTGCACCTTCATCGAGGGCGACATGGTCGTCGCCGATGTCGCCGATCGGCCAGGTGGCTTCGCCGACACGGCCGAGACGCTGGCCGCGGCCGGCGTGAACATCCTGGGCGCCCTCGTGATCGGGAGGCGGCCCGGGGTCATCGAGGTCGCCTTTTCCGTCGACAAGGAGGATGCCGCACGCGCGGCGCTCGGCCGCGACGGTCGCTCCGGCCTGCCCATGTAGCCAAGTGATCCCGCCGCCCTGCGTTGTGGCTGCAGGGCGGCTTCCTCGAGACTGTGGAGGCTTGATTCGCGATGTCCACAGATACGCCTGTCCAAGTGGCGCCACGCGGCGTGGCCTTCCAGGACGAGGTCCGGACCGTCATCCCGCGCACGGCCCGCCTGGAGATGTGCGTCCAGTGCGGGACCTGTGGGGGTTCGTGCCCGTCGGCCGCCGACATGGACCACACCCCCCGGATGATCTTCGCGATGGTCCGGGCGGGGCTGCGCGACGAGGTCCTCCGGAGCAACACCTCCTGGATGTGTGTCTCCTGTTACTACTGCGCCGTGCGCTGCCCCCAGGAGGTGCACATCCCGGACGTCATGTACGGGCTCAAGGCGATGGCCGCCCGTGAGGGTCTCGTCCCCGACTCCGTCGCGCCGGACTTCTCGAGGACCTTCGTGGACAACATCCATCGCTACGGGCGGAGCTACGAGGTGGGCCTCATCGCGCGCCACTACCTCCGTCACTACCTGACCCGCCTCCCCGGGATGGCCCCGATGGGGATCGGGATGGTCGCCAAGGGTCGCATGGGGCTCCGACCGCCCAAGGCGATCAAGGGGCGCGACGGACTCCGGAAGATCCTCGCTCGCGCGGCAGAGCTGGAGGCCGAGGCGTGAACCAGTTCGTGTACTACCCGGGCTGCTCGATGGACGCCAGCGCCAAGGCATACGCCGACTCGCTCGAGGCGATCAGCGGCCCCCTCGGGCTGGAGCTGGTCGAGATCGACGACTGGAACTGCTGTGGCGCCACGGAGTACATGGGCGTCAGCCCCACCCGTGCCCACACCCTGGTGTCACGGAACCTCGCCCTCGCGGAGAAGCAGAAGAACGGGTCGCGAACGCTGGTCGCCCCCTGCAGCGCGTGCTTCATGAACCTTGCCAAGACGGAGAACTACCTGCGCGAGGACCAGGCGCTGGCGGACACGGTCAACACGGCCCTCGCGGCCGGTGGCCTTCACTACACACCCGGCTCCATCGACGTCCGCCACCTCCTCGAGGTCATCTTCGACGACGTCGGCATCGAGACCGTCCACGCCCAGGTCACCCGGCCGCTTGGTGGCCTGAAGGTCGCGCCGTATCTCGGCTGTCTCGTGACCCGGCCGGACCTCGATCGCCGCTGGAGCTCGCGCGAGAATCCGCGGGACTTCGACCGCCTGATCCGCACGCTTGGTGCCCAGGTCGTCGACTTTCCCCTCAGGACGGCCTGCTGCGGCGGACACATGACGCAGATCAGCCCCGCCACCGGGTTCGAGCTCATCCGCCGGCTGGTGGATGCGGCCGAGCGGGCTGGCGCAGACCTGATGGTCACGTCGTGCCCGATGTGCCAGATGAACGTCGATGCCTATCAGGCGGAGATGAATCGCTCCCTCAAGGTCAACTACCACATGCCGATCCTGTTCTTCACGCAGCTCATCGGGCTCGCATTCGGGTTCCCGGCGGCGAAGCTGGGCATCGGGACGGAGATCGTCAGCGCCCGGGCCGCGCTGTCCAAGGTCGGGATCGAGGTCCCGGTGACCGAGGAGCAGGAACCCGTCGGTGCCGGTGCGGGGGGACCTCCACGGAGGCCGCGAGCCAGGAAGACGGGTCTTCCGATGCCGGCGATGCCGGGCGAGCACGGGGAGGTTCCGCGATGAGCAGCGCCCAGGAGAGGATCGGCGTCTACGTCTGCCACTGCGGCAGCAACATCGCCGCGACCGTCGACGTCGAGGCGGTCAGCGCGTGGGCCGGCCAGGAGCTGGCCGGCCAGGGCGTGGTCATCGCTCGTGACAGCAAGTTCATGTGCGCGTCGTCGGGCCAGGAGCTGATCGAAGAGGACATCAAGGAGCTCGGACTGACCCGCGTGGTGGTCGCGGCCTGCTCCCCGCACATGCACGAGAAGACCTTCCGGGGCGCCTGTGCCCGGGCGGGCCTCAACCCGTATCTGTGCGAGCTCGTGAGCATCCGGGAGCAGGTCAGCTGGGTCCACTCCGACCGGTCTGCGGCCACGGCGAAAGCGAAGGCCGTCATCTCCGGCGGCGTCCAGAGGGTCGGCGAGATGGTCCCGCTGGAACCGCTGCGGGTCCCGATCAACCCCGCCACGCTGGTCGTCGGCGGCGGTATCTCGGGCATCTCGGCCGCGCTCGAGATCGCCGATGCCGGCTTCCCGGTCCACATGGTGGAGCGCCAGCCATCGATCGGCGGCCACATGGCCCAGTTCGACAAGACGTTCCCGACGCTGGACTGTGCCGCCTGCATCCTCACCCCCAGGATGGTCGATGCGGGGATGCACCCCAACATCACCCTCCACACGTGGAGCGAGGTGACCGACGTCAAGGGCTATGTCGGCAACTTCACGGTCACCATCAAGGAGCGGGCCCGCTACATCAACACGGAGCTGTGCACGGGTTGCGGGATCTGCCAGGAGAAGTGCCCGGTCCGGGTCCAGGACACAGCATTCGAAGCCGGTCTGGGCTACCGCAAGGTCGCCTACATGCCCTTCCCGCAGGCCGTCCCGAAGTACCCGGTGATCGACGGCCCGAACTGCACGTACTTCGAGAAGGGGACCTGCAAGGCCTGCGAGAAGTTCTGCCCGACGGATGCGATCGACTTCACCCAGGTGGATCGCGACGTGGTCGTGGAGGTGGGCAACATCGTCCTCGCCACCGGGTACGAGCTGTTCGACCCGCGACGGATTGAGCAGTATGGCTACGGCCGGCTCCCGAACGTGTTCACGAGCCTCGAGTTCGAGCGGATGAGCAACGCGGCGGGACCGACAACCGGCCGGATCGTGCTTCGCGACGGGGTCACCGAGCCGAAGTCGGTCGGCATCATCCACTGCGTCGGCAGTCGCGACCGGAACTTCAACAGCTACTGCTCGGCGATCTGCTGCATGCAGAGCCTGAAGTTCGCCCACCTGATCCGCGACCACACGGACGCCACCGTCTACAACTTCTACATCGACGTCCGCGCGCCCGGCAAGGCATACGACGAGTTCTATCAGCGGGTCCTGGAGGAAGGCACGATCTTCGTCCGGGGCCGCGTCGCGGAGGTGACCGACTCGCTCCGGCTGCCCGCCGAAGCGGACGCCGAGGGTCAGCTGATCATCCAGGTGGAAGACACCCTCGTCGGCCAGCAGCGACGGATCCCGGTGGACATGGTCATCCTGTCGGCTGGCCTCGAGCCACCTGCCGACGCCAAGGAGACCGCGCGGCTGTTCGGGATCTCGTGCAGCTCCGATGGCTGGGTCATCGAGCGCCACCCGAAGCTCGACCCGGTCGCCACGATGACGGACGGCGTGTTCGCCGCCGGCTGCGCGCTCGGGCCGCGGGACATCCCGGCCAGCGTGTCGAACGGTGCCGCGGCAGGTGCGCGGATCCTGGGCCGGATCCAGCAGAAGGAGTTGGCCCTCGAACCCGTCCGGGCGACGGTCGACGAGGACCGTTGCTCCGGGTGCCGGATCTGCAACGACCTGTGCCCCTACAACGCGATCGTGTTCCACGCGGAGCGGATGGTCACGGAGGTGAACTCGGCCCTCTGCCAGGGATGCGGAACCTGCGTGGCCGCTTGTCCCGCCGGAGCGATCAGCGGGACCGGCTTCTCCGATGCCCAGATCCTGTCCCAGATCGAGGGTCTCCTGATGGTCTCGGCGACCGGTGAGCTGCGAGAGATGGTGCCGGCATGAGCAAGACAACGACCCCCGTCACGGCCGGCCCCGCCCCGGCGAACGGCAACACGTTCGAGCCGGTCATGATCGGCTTCACCTGCAACTGGTGCAGCTACCGGGCCGCGGACCTGGCCGGCACCGCCCGCCTGAAGTACCCGCCGAACGTCCGGCTCATCCGCCTCATGTGCTCGGGCCGCCTGGACCCGGCCTTCGTCCTGAAAGCGTTCGCGGAGGGCGCGGACGGCGTCATGATCAGCGGCTGCTGGCCGGGCGAGTGCCACTACATCGAGCAGAACATCAAGCTGCTCCGGCGGCTCACCCTCCTCCGGCGGGTGACCGAGGCGATGGGCATCGAGCCGGCACGGCTCCAGCTCCTCTGGGCCAGCGCGGCCGAAGGCCAGCGGTTCGCCACCGAGGTGAGCCGTATCGTCGAGGAGGTGCGCGCCCTCGGCCCCCTCGGCTGGGGTCGTGACGGGCGGGCATTGCCCGAGGCCGTCGCGGCCGCGCTGCAGATCGACCCGGCCAGTCCTGGCGATCCCGTCCCGGCCGCCGCGGCGGCCGTCGGCGAGCCCGCGGAGATGACGGCATGAGCGACAACGACAAGCGCCGGTTCGCGATGTACTGGGCCGCCAGCTGCGGCGGCTGCGACATCGCCGTGCTCAACATCCACGAGAAGATCGTGGACGTCGCGAATGCCTTCGACATCGTGTTCTGGCCCTGCGTCATGGACACGAAGTACGCCGACGTGGAGGCGCTGCCGGACGGCTCGATCGACCTGACGTTCTTCTCGGGGAGCATCCGCAACGACGAGAACCTTCATCTCGCGAAGCTCCTCCGCCGCACCTCGAAGATCCTCGTCGCCTTCGGCTCGTGTGCTTCGGAGGGCTGCATCCCCGGGCTGGCCAACCTGTCCTCGGTTGGCGACATGGTGGCGACCGCCTTCGAGACGTCCAGCACCGAGAACGCCGCCCACGTCCGGCCTGAGCCGAACTGGATGGCGCCCGAGGGCGAGATCCGGATCCCGACGCTCGCTCCGGTCCTGAGAACGCTGGACCAGGTCGTCGAGGTGGACTACTTCGTGCCTGGCTGTCCGCCCGAGTCGGCCCGCATCGCGGAGATCGTCGATCTCGCGATCGCAGCCTTCGCCGGTCGGGCCGAGCTGCCGCCCAAGGGCAGCGTCATCGGCGCGGGGACGTCGACCGTCTGCGACCAGTGCGCCCGCGAGCGTGACGTGAAGAAGATCTCCGCGTTCACCAGGATCCAGGCCACGGCCCACCTCGACCCGGCGGTCTGCCTCCTCGAGCAGGGCATCCCGTGCAGCGGCCCCGCAACCCGGGACGGCTGCGGCGCGCTCTGCCCGGCGGCCGGCGCGCCCTGCATCGGCTGCTACGGGGCGACCGACGGAGTGACGGACCAGGGCGCTCGACTCCTGTCGGCGTTCGCCTCGGTCCTCGACGCACGCGAGCCCGCTGACATCGAGCTGATCCTCGACGGCCTGCCCGATCCGCTCGGGACCTTCTACCGGTTCGGCCTGGCCCGCTCGATCCTGCGGGCGAGCCGGGTTGCGTCCGGCGGCAACGGCCACGAACCACCGGCGATGACGCCCACTGCCGAGCCGGCTCTCGCCGGCGCGGCCGGAGGGAACGAGAGATGACCCGCCTGACGATCGACCCGGTCACCCGCCTGGAGGGCCACGCCAAGATCGAGATCTTCCTCGATGACGCGGGCGAGGTCCAGAGGACCTACTTCCAGGTTCCCGAGCTCCGGGGTTTCGAACGCTTCTGCGTGGGCCGGCCGGTCGAGGAGATGCCATCCCTCACCAGCCGCATCTGCGGCGTGTGCCCCGAGGCGCATCACATGGCCGCGGCGAAGGCGGCCGACGCGGTGTACGGGGTCACCCCGCCGCGGCCGGCCCGCCTCCTGCGCGAGGCCCTCTACTCCGCGTTCTACGTCACCGACCACGCCACGCATTTCTATGCCCTCGGCGGCCCGGACTTCTTCGTCGGGCCGGACGCCCCGGTCGCGGAGCGCAACATCCTGGGCGTCCTGGCCAAGGTCGGAGCGGAGGCGGGAGCCCGCGTCATCGGGGCCCGCAAGGCCGGCCACCACGTCATCGAGATGATCGGCGGCCGGGCGGTCCACCCCTGCACGGCTGTCCCGGGTGGGATGACCAAGGGCATCACGGAGGATCAGCGGGCGGAGATCGAGGCCATCGGCCGCTCGATGGTCGATTTCTCGGAGTTCAGCATCGGCGTCTTCGATGCACTCGTCATGGGTGATGCTGCCTACCGGGACGCCATCCTGGGTGACACGTACCGTCACGAGACCTACTACATGGGCCTCGTGGACGCGAACGGCAAGGTCAACTTCTACGACGGCCGGGTGCGCGTGGTCGCGCCCGACGGCGAGCAGTTGTGCGAGTACGATCCGGCCGACTACCGGGACTGGATCGCAGAGCGCGTCGAGCCCTGGACGTACCTGAAGTTCCCGTACCTCAAGCCGGTCGGCTGGAAGGGCTTCGTGGACGGCAAGGACTCGGGCATCTACACCGCGATGCCCCTGTCCCGACTCAACGCGGCCGACGGGATGGCAACGCCCAAGGCGCAGGCCGAGTACGAGCGCTTCTTCGCAACCCTGGCGCCGACGAACGGTGGCCCCCAGCAGCCCGTCCACGGCCGCCTGGCCGCCCACTGGGCCCGGCTGGTCGAGATGCTGTTCGCGGCGGAGCGGCTCGTGGAGCTCGCGACGGACCCGGAGATCACATCCGACGACGTCCGATCCATTCCCACCTCGACCCCCACCGAAGGCGTCGGGACCGTGGAGGCGCCGCGCGGCACGCTCACCCACCACTACCGGACGGATGAGCGGGGGATCCTCACGGAGGTCAACCTCATCGTCGGGACGACGAACAACTACGCCCCCATGTGCATGTCGATCGAGCGGGCGGCCCGCAGCCTGATCCACGGCGGACAGGTGGTGGGTGAGGGGATCCTCAACCGGATCGAGATGGCGTTCCGCGCGTACGACCCGTGCTTCGGCTGTGCCACGCACTCGCTTCCCGGCCGCATGCCGCTCGAAGTCACGATCCGGGACGCGGCCGGGGCGGTGGTCGATGTCATCCGCCGCGACGACTGAGTCGGCGCGCGGGGTCCCTGCCGGGGCGGAGACGCGAGCCGGGGCGGAGATGCGAGTCATCGCCCCGGCGCAGCCGGGGCTGGTCCTCGTCATCGGCATCGGCAACCCGATTCTCGGCGACGACGGCATCGGATGGCGGGTCGTCGAGGAGGTGGAACGGCGCTGGGCCGATGAGGCTGACGGAGGCCACCCGGCCGGCCGGGTGCCTCCGGCGGTTGATTTCCGGTGCGCGTCGTTGGGCGGGCTCTCGCTCATGGAGCGGCTCGTGGGCGCCCGCCGCGCGATCCTCGTCGATGCGCTTCGGGCCGACGACCGGCCGGTCGGCGCCGTCTTCGTCCAGCCGCTCGAGGAGCTCGTGCCCGACGTCTCGGGTCATCTTGACAACGCCCACGATGCGTCCCTGCGGGTCGCCCTGGCTGCGGGCCGATCCCTGGGAGCCGATCTGCCGATCGACATCATGGTGGTGGGGATCGTGGCCCACCGCGTGGAGGAGTTCGGAGAGACGCTCTCGCCGCCCGTTGCGGCTGCCCTCCCGGAGGCCGTGGACGCCGTCCTGGGCCTGCTCCGGGCGTCGACATGGCAGTCATCCTGATGCACGAGTCGGGCATCGCCGAGCGGATCATCGAGGTGGCCCTCGAACGAGCGCGCGCGGCCGGGGCCGTCCGCATCACCGACCTCCGCCTGGAGCTCGGCCCCGAAGCCGTCGCGAGCGAGGCAGCGGTGGCATCACATGTCGAGGAGGCGGCCACCGGGACGATCGCCGAGGGCGCCCGGATCCACTTCCTGCCGACCGCGGACCCGCGGGCGCTCCGCCTCGTCGCGATCGACGTGGAGGACGGCGCAGGCCATGCCGGCGACGCAACGACGCCCTGATGGACCGAGCGGCCGATCGCGGGACCCCGCTCCGGGCTCCGGCGGCGGGGGATCGGTGCGGGGGATCGGTGCCGCGGCCTGATGCTAGAATGCGCCGCGCTGCAGTGGAGAGGTCGCATAGTGGCCTAGTGCAGCGGTTTGCTAAACCGCCGAGTGGGGCAACCTGCTCCGAGGGTTCGAATCCCTCCCTCTCCGCCAGATCGCACATCGTGCGCCCGTAGCTCAGTGGATAGAGCACCAGCTTGCGGAGCTGGGGGTCGTGGGTTCGAATCCCGCCGGGCGCGCCACCATCTGACCCTGCCGACCCCGGCCGACGCTCCGGGGTCGTCTCATGTCCGGCCCGCGCCCCGGAACCGGCCGACCGCCGGCGCCCGGCACCGCTACAGTCAGAGCCATGAGCGACATCGCCCGCACCTGCTGGTGGCTGAAGGAGGCCATGGCCCACCCGGAGTTCGTGGGTGAGCCGGCCCCGGCCCTGGACCGCGACACCTCCACGGACGTCGTCATCATCGGCGGTGGCTACACGGGCCTGTGGGCCGCCTGGCACCTGGTGCAGACGCGGCCGGGCGTGAAGGTCGTCGTCCTGGAGCAGGACGAGTGCGGCTTCGGGCCCAGCGGCCGCAACGGCGGGTTCATCAACGGCTTCTACGACCACGCCGGCACCCTTGTGGACCTGTTCGGGCGGGACGGAGCCCTCGCGGTCATCGAAGCGGGGGCACGGACGATCCACGAGATGGCTGCCTGGATGGACGGCCACGGCGTCGACGCCTGGTTCCGGCAGGACGGGTACATCGGGGTCGCCTCCTCGCCCGCGCAGTCCGGAGGCTGGGAGGAGCCCATCGCAACCGCGCGGAGCCTCGGCATCGAGGACCACTACCGCGTGCTGACGAAGGCCGACATGGACGGCTACTGCACCTCGCCGGTGTTCGAGGGCGGGCACTTCGTCGCCGACGGCGGCACCGTCCAGCCAGCCCGCCTCGCTCGCGGCCTGCGGCGCGTGTGCATGGAGGCGGGCGTCCGCATCTTCGAGCACACCCCGGTCTCCAGCCTGCGACCCGGCACCCGCCTGGAGGCCGTCACGCCCGGCGGCGTGGTGCACGCCGGCCAGGCCGTCCTGGGCATCAACGCCTGGGCCGGGACCTGGAAGGGCTTCGGTCGCCGCATCGTCCCCCGGGCTTCATTCATGGCGATCACGGCGCCCGCCCCGCACAGGCTGGCCGACATCGGCTGGACCACCGGGGTCTCGATCTACGACTACCGGTCCGCGCTCCGCTACCTGCGCACCACGCCCGACGGCCGCATCGCCCTCGGCGTCGGCGGAGAACGGGGATCGTGGACGGGCAGGATCGGCCCGCACTTCGACAACGACGAGCAGGGCACGCAGCACGCGATCGACGCCATCCACCGCTTCTTCCCGGGCTTCCGGGACGTCCCCATCGAGGGCCGCTGGGGCGGCCCGATCGATGTCGCGAGCACGCACACCCCATTCGCGGGCACGCTGGCTGGCGGCAACGTCCACTACGCGCTCGGCTACACCGGCAATGGGGTGGGGCCCGCCCACCTCTTCGGCAGGATCATGGCAGCGCGTGCCCTGGGCATCGAGGACGATGCCACCCGGCTCCCGTTCGTGGACATGGAGCCCAGGCGCTTCCCGCCCCAGCCGTTCCGCAGCGTCGGCGCCGCCATGGTCAACGCGGCCACGGTCCGCCGGGACGATGCGCTCGATGCCACGGGCAAGGTTGGCCGGCTCACGGACCTCGTGGCGAAGCTGCCGCGCCGGATGGGGTACCACCTCGGCCCGTAGCCCGGATCTGCGGGCACCCGCTCCCCGCGCGCTTGCTCCCGCGCGCCCGCTCCCCGCGCGCCAGCTCCCCGCGCCCCGCCGCGCCCGGCGCGCTCCTGCGGGCCAGGTCTCGTCCGTCAGGCAGTCCGGCCCAGGACGTCCAGCAGCATCCGCACGAACTTCGGCTCGTCCGCGTCCATGGCGAAGTGCACGTTGGCGGGCCTCCCGCTGCGGAACCGGAAGTCGCAGACCGTCCTGCCGACGGACAGCTCACCGCCGGTCTCCACGTCCACCGGGATGTGGTGGGTGGTCACCACCGACGGGTCAATGACCGCGCACACGGCGAGCGCGTCGTGCACGGGCGCCGCGCCCGCGCGATGCATCGGCTGGGTGGCGTCGTAGCCGTCGATCCGCTTCTCGGTGAAGCGGGCGGCAGCCTCGCCGGCGGGCGTGCCAAGGGCCCGCAGCGCCCTGCAGTCGTCGCTGGAGACGAGCGCGCGGTGCGTGGCATCGAGCGGGATCATCCGGATCGGGCGCCCGCAGTTGACCACGATCCGGGCCGCGTCCGGGTCCAGCCAGATGTTGAACTCCGCCGACGCCGTGGAGTTCCCGTGATCGTGGGCGCCGCCCATGAGCACGATCTCGGGGATCTTGCCGAGGATCCGCGGTTCCTTCTGGATCGCGGTCGCGATGTTCGTCAGGGGTCCCACCGGGACGAGGGTGATGTCGCCGTCGGAGGCCAGGTAGGTGTCGATCAGCCAGTCCACGGCATGCGTGGCGCCCGCCGCGATGGTCGCCGGGGGCAGGTCCAGGAAGTCCCCGTGGATCCGGGACGCCGGGTTGAGCTGGGTCGGCTGGGGGCGCGCGAGCGGGCGGGACATGCCGCGATGGACGGGCGTTGCCGGCAGTCCGATCCACTCGAAGACGCGGAGCGTGTTCTCCACGCAGTTGTCGACGTTGGTGTTGCCGTTGACGACCGTCGCGCCCACGAGCTCCAGAGCAGGGGAGAGGGCCGCGATCATCAGCGCGACCGCGTCGTCGGTTCCGGTGTCGACGTCGAGGATGACCTTCGTTGCCATGGCTCCAGTATCGCCGCCGGCGGCGGGAGCCGCTGGTTCAGCCGGCCGGCGGCCGATGCCGCGGGGTCACCTGGTTCGCGGATCAGCCGGCGGGCGCCGCGCGATCAGCGGGGGACGTTGGCGTCGTCCTGCGCAATTGCCAGCCCACCCAGGCGCACCCTGCGGCGGCCAGGCCCACCCACGCGGTCAGCAGCGCGCCCAGCACGATCCCTCCGATCAGGAGCCCCACCATCTCGTCGATCCGGTCGAAGCCGGCCACGATGGCCGCCAGCTCCGCGACCTGCGTCTTGATGGACCGGATCTCATTGGCCATGGTCGCGGCGTCGGTGGCATTCGCGTCCAGGTTCAGGGCAAGCGCCTGGGCATCCTGCTGGAACACCGCGAGGGCTCGCCCCACCTCCTGGAGCTTCTCCGCCGCGGACGCAAACGGCTGGCTGCCCAGGATGCTGATGTCCAGCGCGGTCCCCACGTCGGCGGACGCGGCGGACAGGTCGCCCAGGAGGTCGCTCGCGTGGGCGATGGCATCCCGGGAGGTGGCCAGCGTCTCGCCCGCGTGATCCGTCGTGACGGCCAGCGAGTCCATCGTGAGCGTGAGCCGGGTCAGCGAGGCCGCGATCCGCTCCTGGTCCGCGAGCAGGCGCTCGTCCAGGTTGCGGGCGGCGATCGCGCCGCCGACGAGGGCCGCGGCAATGAGCCCCGCGAGGATCACGCCGGCCATGCCGAAGGCGAGCAGCCCCGTGCCGAGGCGCCGAGGGTTGATGTCGAGCCCGTTCATGGGCGGATGGTACGACAACGGGCTGTCCCCGAGAGGGCTCGCGGACCCGGGCACGGTATCCGACACCGTCGAGTCCCCGTGATCGTGGGTACCGACCATGAGCATCGCCGGCAGGCCCTATGCGCCGCGCAGGTGTCCGCGCAACCTGCGCACCGACCGCCGCACGACGGAACCCGCGCGCCTCCGGGTCCGGAGCGCCTCGCGGCGCACGCGGTACGCGGCAAGGCGCACGGAGCTCACAAGTGGCGCTCGGTCCGGCCGGATGTGCCCGCGGGCCGTGACGGAGGCCACCCCGAGGTCAACCTGCGCCGCCGGGTCGCCCCCGACCCGGAGCACCAGCCGCGCCGTATGCGCCGCCCCCCGTACCGGACGGAACGTCGCTGCCGCGCGCAGGCCGCCCGTGACCGGGACGAGCGCCGCGGGCTGGAACACGGGCCCCGTGGCGTCCACGATCCCGAGCTCCGCCGCGATCCGGTCGACGTCGTGCGCCACGCGTGCCGGCATGAACAGCTCGAGCCGGCGCCCATCCGTTGGTCCCAGGACCGGCGCGCAGCGGGCGGCTGCCCGGGCCACGGCAGCAGGGCCGCGGCCCGTCTCGACCGTCATCACGCCGTCCTCGGTGTGGCTCAGCCAGGTGACCACCGGCGCCGCGCCACGAATATCCGGCGGCAGCGCGAAGACCCCCGCCAGGCGCACGCGCGAACGGTGGTCAAGGCCGCCCACGAACATGCGGGCGTTCAGCTCCCAGCATCCGTCGGGCAGGTGCCTGCCGGCCGCGATCCGCCGCGGGAGAAGCGTGGCATGGACGTCCAGCTCGACTGCCATCGGCTCTTGCGGCGCGCCGTTCCCCGGCGGTCGGCCTTCCGGTCCCGGTTCCGAGACGGGAGCGTTGGGGTCGTGCGCCTCACTCGGTGCCGGGAGGCATGGGCTTGTCGATGCCCGAAGGACCCATTCGGCTCCAGTCGCCGGGTCCCGCACCGTCATCGTCACGCGCGCCCGCGCGGGATCTCCGGGCACCCCTCCTGTCGCCGTGCGGAGCTCGGCAGGCATCGACGGCAGGACGTGCCAGCGGTCATCGTCCCTGGCCAGCATCAGCGGGGTGCCGTCGGACCCCGTCAAGCCGCAGCGCAAAGAGAGTGACATCGCCGAACCACGCCAGCTCGCGTCCACCAGCCGCGCCGTCGCGAGGATCCCGGTCGTGTGCTCGGCCAGGCGGACCATCCCGTCGAGATCGCCATCAAGGAGCAGGCGGAGGCGCAGCGCCTGGAGCGTCTCGAGGGCCGCGATGGCGCCCGGGGTCGTGATGTCGCGGGCGAAGGACCGGGCTGCCTCGAACAGCGCGGTCCGGTAGTCGGGCTCGCAGTCGGTGAACCGGGCGTCGGTCAGGCGCCCGAGCGCCTCGGTGCGCAGGAAGCGGACCAGGAGTCGATCGCGCAGCTCGCCAGGCGTGGTGTTGGCCATCACCACATCCGTGACCTCGTGGGCGTTCGCGTAGTAGCCGGCCGGGTCGGGCAGGACGTCCGCGGCGTTGCCCCCATCCTCCCGCGCCCGGTATCGGTAGCAGACGTGGTCGGCCAGGATGGAGATCGTGTCGGCCGCGAAGTAGGCCTGGACCACGAACAGCTGGTCCTCCAGCCGGCGCCGGCCCTCCGGGAACCGCAGGCCGTGCTCGCGGAGGAACGCGGTACGGAACATCTTGTGCGGCGTGAGGTTGAGGATCAGGGGAGCATCGGCGATGGTGCAGCGGTCCCGATTGCGCTGGAACACGCCCACCGCAACGGGCCGGAAGTCGCTCGCCTCCTTGCCCAGCACGATGTCCGACATGTTCTTCTCTGCCAGCGCAAGGAGGCGCTCCAGCGCCTCTGGCGTCAGCTCGTCGTCGTGGTCCACGAATTGGACGTATGCCCCGCGCGCTGCATCGATCCCGACGTTGCGCGGCCGGCCGGCCCATCCCGAGTTTGGTGTGTGGATGACCGAGACCCGGGCGTCAGCCGCGGCGAGGGCGTCCAGGCCGGCCGGCGTGCCGTCGGTGGACCCGTCGTCGACGAAGATGACCTCGTACTCGTCGGTCGCCAGGGTCTGCGTGAGCACGGATGCGATGCAGCGTTCGATCGCCGGGCCGGGGTTGTAGACCGGGATGACGATCGAGGCCCGGAGGCCCGGCTTGGGCATCAGGCGTCGATGATCGGACCCGGCCCGCCCAGTCCGGCGCGAGCATCGGACGAGCTCGCCGGGGACGGCAGGTAGCGGCGGAGCTCGTCCGCCAGATCGGCGCGGGATAGCGTGCCGGACCGGGCGCGGATCAGCGCCTCCCAGGCGCCACTGGCCAGCAGGATCTCCGGGTTCACGGCGTCGTGCCGGGTCAGGATGGCGGACGGCACGAGCTGGGGATCCGGGGCGACGGTCGCCGCGATGATCTCGTCGTAGCGGTCGGCGAGCGTCGTGCTCATCGGGTCGGGGTTGAGCACAAGGAGCAGGCCGGTGGGCTCGGTGTCAACGAGCCGGATGACAAGGTCGGGACGGTAGGTGCGCAGGACGTCCGCCACCTTGAACACGTCACCGGCCCAGAACTGGGTCGTGCGGTTGCGGCCGGCTTCCTCGACGGTGCGCGGCAGGACGTCGTCGAACACGATCACCGCGCCCGGCGAGGCATGGCGCTCGATGTTCATGAAGTCGCGCAGAGCGAACTCGAACCAGTGCATCCCGTCGATGAAGGCAAGATCCAGGGTGGGTGAGGGGTCCCGGCGGAGGCGCACGATGAGGCGCGCCAGGCGGCGCCGCAGGCCGCGACGCCGGGGCCCGGGCCGGAGGGGCGCCAGTGGGTCGCGCCGGGCGAAGAACGCGTCACTGGTCGACTTCGCGAGATGGGCGTCCTGGTGGAGCCGGACTCGGATCCGGTACGCCGGATCCACCCCGATAGAAGGCACCGATGCCAGCGCGAGGCTGCGACCGTCATTCACGCCGATCTCCAGGTAGGTTCGCGGGCGGAGCAGGCGATGAAGCGCGGCCAGGAGCTCGTGGCGGGTCATGGACGTTCCCCCGGCGGTCATCGAGGTGGTCGGGCCGGCAGGAAGCGCTCCACGAAGCGTTCACTCGCCATCCCGTCGCAGGCACCCAGATTGTCACGGATGAACGCGTCCCATGCGGCGGCGTCCACGCGCCCGGCCAGGATGGCGTCAGCCACGGCGTCCGTGTCGCGCACCACGTCTCCGATCATCTGGGTCCGATAGTCGAGATAGAGGCCCGGATCCCTCTCGTAGGCCTCAAGATCGTCGACTAGCAGGACCAGCGGCCGCCGGAGCAGGGCCCACTCGAAGATGGCCGACGAGTAGTCGGTCACGAGGACGTCGGCCAGCGCGAGCCAGGCGTTCATGTCCGAACCCGGGTCGGCCACCACGTCGAACCCGGGCAGCGGCTGGGTGGCCGGGTCCAGGTTCGGATGGGTCTTGGCCACGAGCGCCCACTCGGCCGGGAGGCGTTCGCGGAGCCGCCTGCCGTCCAGCGCGGCCGTGCCTGTCTTCGCCCGCCCCCGACCGCGGAACGTCGGAGCGTAGAGGGCGATCCGCCGGCCCGCCAGCGCCGGGTAGGCGGCGAGCAGACGGGTCCGTGCGGCCTCGAGCGCCTCCCCATCGAAGAGTTCGTCGGTCCTCGGCGTGCCCAGCGGGAGCACGCGCTCGAGCGGCGTCCGGAGTGCGCGGGACCAGGGGCCTCGTCCGGCCTCGCCCGAGGCGATCGCGTAGTCGTAGTAGCGGTGGATGAACGCCGCCTCGGGCTCCGCCATCGGCACGGTGGCGTCCAGCCCAAACCGCTTGAGCGCTCCGGCCGCGTGCCAGACCTGGACGACCGTCGTGCCCTGCCGGTGCGGTGACACATGCACGGGCAGCCAGGCGTTGTCCACCACTACCAGCCCGGCGGTGCGCAGGTGGTACATCCCGCGCACCAGCCGCAGGAGGTAGCGCACCTTGCCACCGAGCTCGTATGCATACGGTTCAAGGAGGCGGACGATCCGCACGTCCGGGCGCAGCCGGCGGATTGCCCTGTCGAGTGCCAGCAGATTCCCCTCGAGGACCGGATAGCGGGCCGTCGCGAGGACCACGCGGCTGCGATCCAGCGGCAGGAAGGAGAACAGCCATCCCAGGACGCGCAACACCTCGGCAGCCAGCAAGTACTCCCGGCGGGTCATCCCCCGGTCACATCTGCTGGCGGACGATGATGTTCTGACCGTCCAGGGTGAGCTCGTCGTCGCTCATCAGGGTCCGGATGACCCGGGCGACCTGCGTCGGCTGCATGATCGTGGAGGGGTCCTCGTCGGGCGCTAGCGTCCGCCGCAGCTCGGTTGCCGTGCGTCCCGGGGAGATCGTGTACACCTTGATGCCGGATCCGGCGAGCTCCTCGGCCAGCGTCGCGCCGAGCGAGACCACGGCTGCCTTGGACGCCGCGTAGGCTACCCAGCCGGGCCGGGCGGTGATGCCCGCGGTGGAGGCGACGTTGAGGATCTTGGCTGGTCGGCCCTGATTGAAGCGGACCATCTCCCGGATCAGCACCAGCATCGCGAAGACGTTGATCGTGAAGGTCGTAACGAGGTTGCTCGCCGTCGTGTCGAGCAGCGACTTGGGCTCTGCGTAGCCCGCGATGTTGAGCAGCAGGTCGATCCCGCCGAACTCCCCGCAGATGCCCTCCACGAGCGACGGGACGCCGTCGAGGTCTCCCAGGTCGTAGGGCAGCCGGCGGATGACCTTGCCCTCATGGCTCATGGCCGCGGCCGTCTCGGCGATCCCGCTCGCGCTGCGGGCCACCAGGACGATGACCTCGACATCGGTGCGACGGCTCATCTCGACCGCGGCCGCGCGCCCAATTCCCTGGCTCGCCCCGGTTATGACGCAGACCTTGCCCATGCTCAGGACCGCCGACCGATGATGTCGGCGTAGATCGCCTCGGCCGTCACCGTGTCCGTGGGGACCGTGATCTTGATGTTGTGGTCCATGCCCGGGAGGATCCGGACCGGCTCATGCGCGTACACGAAGAACAGGCTTGCATCCTCCGTGAAGTCGCGGCCGTCGGCGCGGGCGGCCTCGTGCGCCGCCAGCAGCCGGACCCGGTCGAACTTCTGGGGGAGCTGGACGTTCACGAGTTCATCCCGCTCCAGCAGGCTCTCGATGTAGTCGTGACCCTTGAGGACAGTGAACGGGATCGGGCTGCCGAACATGGCGTTCGCGTCCTCGGCGTCCATCAGCCGCCGGAAGTCGTCCACGCTCACCAGCGGTCGAACTGCCTCATGGATGATTACCGAGTCGACGTCGCCCAGCGCCAAGAGGCCGAGGTAGCACGACTCCTGGCGCGACACCCCGCCCACGACGCAGCTGAACTTGGCCCCCATGCGATGGTTCTCCACGAGCTCCCGCGTCGCGTCGAGGTGGTCGGCCGGGCAGGCGATCACCACGCGCTCGATCTCGGGAATCGCCCGCGCCTTCTCCAGGACGTGGATGAGGAGAGGCTTGCCGCCGAGGAGCAGGAACTGCTTCGGCACCGGCCGTCCGATCCGCCGTCCGATGCCACCTGCGAGCACCACCATCCCGGTTGTCATTGCCCCTCCCGGCCATACACTCCGATCGCTCCCGGTCCGACCCCTGGCGTCGGTCGCGGGTCGTCTGCCTTGATCGGTCGCGTTCGCGACAGTGTGCCCGATCTCTGGCGGAGAACGCGGCGGCGGCCGCGCGGGACCCGCCACCCCCGGTGGCACTATCATCGCAGACGACCACGCCCGAGGAGCCCCGATTCGTGTCCGTGTCCGATCCCACTGAGCGACGCCGATGGCTGCGGCCGCGGAAGGTCCTCGGCTCCCTGACGGTGCGCATCTGGGCGGTCCGTCTCGGGTTCGCTGTGGGCCGCCTCATGCCCATCCGGCCGGTCGTCGTGCTGGCAAGCCAGCGCACCTCGACACTCAGCGGGAACCTCGTGTACATCGAGAAGGAGCTGGCGAGTCGCACGCCGCAGATCCCCGTACGCGTGCTTGCCTACCGGATCACCGGCGGCAGCGTGCGGCGTCGGATTCGATCTCTCCGCAACCTCTACCGGTCTGGCTACGCGCTGGCCACCAGCCGGGTCTTGGTGGTCGATGACTACTTCTTTCCCATGTATGTCATCACGCCCCGGCCGGGCACGATCCGGGTGCAGACATGGCACGCGGCCGGCGCCTTCAAGAAGATCGGCTACAGCGTCCTTGACAAGGGGTTCGGTGCCGACGAGGACCTGGTGAGGCGCGTCCCGATCCACTCCAACTACGACGTGTGCCTCATGCCATCGGGCAAGGCGACCGTCCACTACATCGAGGCCTACCGTCAGCCGCTGGAGCGTTTCGTGACGGAGCTCGGCTATCCCCGCACGGACTTGTTCTTCGACGAGGCGCACAAGGCGCAGGCGATCGCGGCCATCCGAAGCCGGTATGCGATCCCCGCGGATCGCAAGGTGCTGCTCTACGCGCCCACGTTCCGCGGCGACACCGTCCACTCCGCGCGCTATGACGACTCGCTGGACATCGCCGTCATGCATGCCGCCCTGGCGGACGAGTGGGTCCTGCTCATGCGACTCCACCCCTTCGTCAGGACCGAACTCACCCTGACCGAGGCGACGTCCGGCTTCGCCATCGACGTCTCGGACTGGTCGGACATGAACGAGCTGATGTTCGTGGCGGACCTCATGGTCACGGACTACTCGAGTGCCATCTTCGAATTTGCACTCCTGCAGCGCCCGATGGCCTTCCTCGCCCCGGACTCCGACGCGTATGAGCACGAGCGCGGCTTCTACTTCGACTTTCGGAGTGGCGTGCCGGGCCCGGTGTTCGAGACGACCGCCGAGCTCGCCGCCTACGTGAAGGCCGGGTCCTTCGATGTCGAGCGAGCTAGTGCCTTTGCCCGCGAGTCCTTCGAGGTCGCCGACGGCCACAGCACCGAGCGGTTCGTGGACCGCGTCGTGCTGCCGGCCCTGCGGGAGGAGCCGCTTGCCCTCACGCCCCCGGTCCTGCCGGTGCCGGAGTCGGGCGCCAGGACGGATCGGCCACCTGCCGGGTCGTCGCCCGCGGGATCATCACCTGCCGGCGCCGCGCCCGGTGCGTGATCGCCGGTGACTCCCCCGCGGCCGTGAGCCCGGTCGCGGACGCCGCGATCTCCGCCTGATCCTCCCCGAATCTGGCCCTCGACGCCGCGGGCGGCGAGCGCGCCTCCAAACCCGCTACCCTCGGAGCTTCGCAGGAGGAGCTGTTGTCGTGGACCATATCGGGTTCGTGGGCCTGGGCACGATGGGTGCGGCGATGGCCGCGAACGTGCGCCGGGCGGGCTTCGAGGTCACGGCGTGGAACCGGACCCCCGGTCGGGCGACGGCGCTCCTGGACCTGGGCGTCACGGAGGCCGCCACGCCTGCGGAAGCCGGCCGTGCCTCGGATGTCGTCGTCGTCTGCGTGTCGGATACGCCCGATGTAGAGGCGGTGCTCTTTGGCGCTGACGGCATCGCCTCGGGCCTCGCCCCGGGCGGCCTCGTCATCGATTGCTCCACCATCTCGCCGGCCGCCACCCGGACCTTCGCCACCCGCCTCGCGGACGCAGGTATCGCCTTCGTGGACGCCCCGGTGTCGGGTGGCTCCGAGGGAGCGAAGCTCGGGACGCTCACGATCTTCGTCGGGGGTGACGAGTCAGCGGTGGAGCGGGCCCAGCCCGTCCTCGCTGCCATGGGCAAGACGATCACCCGGTTCGGGCCGGCCGGCAGCGGCCAGGCAGTCAAGGCCGTCAACCA
This sequence comes from uncultured Chloroflexia bacterium, assembly GCA_963766735.1. Classification (GTDB taxonomy): domain Bacteria; phylum Chloroflexota; class Limnocylindria; order Limnocylindrales; family CSP1-4; genus CAIXZV01. Next base: position 217,369 of record CAVYBU010000004.1, on the reverse strand, counting down.
GGTCGTGATCGCCGGGATCTACCTCGGGGTGGCCGAGGGCATGGTCCTCGCGATGAAGGCGGGCCTCGACCCCGAGGTGGTGGCGACGGCCCTCGGCGGCGGTGTCGCCAGGAGCTGGATCCTCGAGAACCGCAGCGGCAAGATGATCGCGAACGACTACCCGCTCGGCTTCCGGACGTCACTCCACCTCAAGGACCTGGCGATCGCCCTCGAGCTCGCCCGATCCGTCGGGGCGACGCTGCCCGTGTCATCGCTGGCGGCCCAGCTGGAGGCGGGGCTCGTCGCACGCGGCTACGGCGACGAGGACATGTCCAACCTCGCGCGCGCCATCCGGAGCCTGTCGGGCCTCGACGGGTAGCGGAACGGGCCGCCTGGCGGCGGCCCGTCGGAATGGCGGGGCCCCGCTGCCGCGGGGCGGATGGGTCAGTCCTCTGCGGCCCCCAGGGCCGGGGTCAGCAGGAGCGGGTCCCCCAGGCGGTCGCCGTACTTGGGGCGGAACCGCTCCGTGTCGTAGGCGTGCAGCTGGACACGCTGCGGCGGTTTCGCGGTCTCGGCCAAGGACACGTGTGAATACTTGCCGTCCCTGATGGCGGCCATGCGCCCCGCCGTGCCGTCGCGCAGCAGGTCCATCGCGATGTTGGCGAAGGTCGACGCCACCATCGAGTCCAGCATGTCCGGCTCGCCGGAGCGGAGGTCGTAGGTCAGCTCCGAAGCCACCGCCTCGATCCCCGTGCGGGCCTTGATCTCGTCAGCCAGCACCTCGCCGATGTTGGCCTTGTGCCGGTGGCCGAACGCGTCCTCATCGCCGACGTCGGCGATCTGCGCGCCCTTCCAGATGGCGCCCTCGGCCGTGATCACCACCGCGTAGCGGCTGGGGTTGTTGCGGTGGTCATCCTTGAGGATCTCAGCGAGCGCGTCGAGGTCATAGGGGAATTCGGGGATCACGCAGCGCGTGGATGTGACGTACGCCGTGTACAGGGCGGTGAAACCGGCGTCGCGGCCGAAGATGCGGAACACGCCGATCCGCTCGTGGCTGCCCAGCGTCGTCCTCTGGCGGTTGAGGACCTCCTTGGCGCGGGTGATCGCGGACGAGAAGCCGATGCAGTACTCGGTTCCATTGACGTCGTTGTCCATCGTCTTGGGAATGGCGACCAGGGACAGGCCGCGCTCGTACAGGACGGACGAGAAGGACAGGGTGTCGTCGCCACCGATCGTCACGAGATGGGTGAGGCCCAGGTGAGAGATGGTGTCGAGGACGTGGTCCGTCAGGTCGTAGATACCCTCGGCGGTCTGCTTGTCCGCGACCGACTTCGCGTCCAGCCAGGATGGGAGCGACGCAGTCCTCACCTTGCGCGGGTTCGTCCGCGAGCTGTGGAGGATGGTGCCGCCGGTCCGGTCGATCGTGCGGGTGTTGATCCGGTTGAGCACGCGGGCGTATTCCGGATCAAGGTCGAGGGTCCGTCGCTGGTGGGTCAGGCCCTCCCAGCCACGACGGATACCGATGACCTCGTAGCCGAGCTCCGTCGCTCGGTAGACGACGCTCTTGATGACCGAGTTGAGGCCGGGAACGTCGCCGCCGCCGGTGAGGATGCCGATTCGTCGAGCTGCTGCCATCGGGGCTCCGCTGATGTCACCGGCCGTGGGCCGGGGGAGGTTCACTCTGTCGGCCGCGGGCTGGGCTCCGGCTGGCGTCCGACGCGGTGGGCGCCGGGGATCCCGACGCGTGTCCTCACCATCCTACCGCCCACCCCGGTCGCTATGATCCGACACATGAACTACGAGCTGTTCATGGGCGAGGCGCTCGCAGAGGCTCGGGTGGCCCTGGCACGGGGGGCCCCGGCCGTCGGCGCCATTGCCGTCATGAACGACGCGATGGTCGCCCGCGGTTCGAACCGGGTTGCCGAGACGGATGATCCCACTGCACATGCGGTGATCGCAGTGCTGCGGGACGCGGCCCGCAAGCTCGGCACACCGCGCCTCACGGACGTCACGATCTTCACCACGATCGAGCCATGTCCCATGTGCGTGGGAGCGATGCTCGGGTGCGACGCGGCGGCGCTGGTCTTCGCGGTGCCGAACCCGTTCGACGGCGCGGCCGGATCAGTCATCCAGCTGGCGCAGCACCCCCAGCTCGGCCGCCCGCTTGCCGTGGTCTCCGGGATCTGCCGGGACGAGGCGGAGGAGCTGCTGGGCGCGGTCGACGTCGCCGCAACCGGCGCCTGACCGTCCGGGCGATGGCGTTCGCGGGGCCGAGCCAGGTCCACCCTGCCCGCCGCGCCGCGCCCGCTACCCGCCCGTCGCGCCGCCTTTGGTATCCTCTCGCGTGGAGAGGTGTCCGAGTGGTTGATGGTGCCGCTCTCGAAAAGCGGTGTGCGAAAGCACCGCGGGTTCGAATCCCGCCCTCTCCGCCACCTGCATAACGGCACGGCCCGGCGCAATGGTCCGCCGGGCCGTATCTTTTCCGCGGAGAGGTCGCCTAGAGGCCTAGGGCGCCGCACTGGAAATGCGGTATGGGGCAACCCATCGCGGGTTCGAATCCCGCCCTCTCCGCCAGCCCCTTCACCGGCCACTGGCCCGCGCCGGCCGCTGGCCCGGCCGCTGCTATCATCCCCGGTGCCGTGCTAGGCGGGGAACTAGCGGTGCCCTGTACCTGCAATCCGCTCCAGCAGGGCTGAATTCCTCCCCGAGGTCGGTGTTCTCGAGAGCCGACGACGTTTGTGACGCTGAGGACCGGGTCCCGCGCAGCGGCGACTCGTGAACCGTGTCAGGTCCGGAAGGAAGCAGCACTCAGCGGTGATCGCCGGGTGCCGCGGAACGGCCTGGTCCGAGTCGCAGACGTCGGTGGGCGCGGGAGCGTCCGGATCGACGGGGGGTGCACGGCACTTCGTCTTGCTTCGCCACGCCCGCCACAGGAGCGTCGTTGACCGCAGGGACTCCCCACCAGGCCCTCTACCGTCGCTGGCGAGCCCAGACGTTCTCGGAGATCGTCGGGCAGGAGGCGGTCGTTGCAACGCTGCGCAACGCCGTCCTCACCGGGCGCGTGTCGCACGCCATCCTGTTCACCGGGCCCCGCGGCACCGGCAAGACGTCGCTGGCAAGGATCCTGGCCAAAGCGCTCAACTGCCGGAACCTGGGTGCCAACGCGGACCCCTGCGATGCCTGCGAGCCGTGCATCGCCATCCGCGAGGGCCGTGCGCTGGACCTGGTCGAGATCGATGCCGCCTCCAATCGCGGCATCGACGCGGTGCGCGATCTTCGGGACCGCCTCGCGTACGCGCCACAGGATCTCGCCCGCAAGGTCTACATCCTGGACGAAGCCCACCAGATCACCAAGGACGCCTGGAACGCGCTGCTCAAGTCGCTCGAGGAGCCACCCGAGTTCGTCGTCTTCATGTTCGCGTCAACGCACCCGCAGGACTTCCCGCCGGCGATCCTGTCGCGGCTCCAGCGGTTCGACATCCGGCGGCTCACGATGGTGGAGATCGGAGGCAAGCTGGAGCGGATTCTGGCGGCCGACGGGCGCGACGTGGATCCGGACGCCGTGCGCCTCATCGCGCGCCTTGCCGCGGGCGGGATGCGGGACGCCGAATCGATCCTCGACCAGCTCCTGTCATCCACCGACGGCAGGATCGAGGCGGATGCCGTCCGGGACCTGCTCGGCCTCGCCGAGTCCGAGCAGGTGAGCCGGTTCATCATCGCCTACGCGAGCGGAGACGCCGCCGCCGGCATCGCGTTGCTGGATCAGCTGGAGGAGCGCGGCCGAGACCTGCGCATCTTCCTGGACCAGATCGTGGACGCCCTCCGCGAGCGCCTGGTCGCCGGCCTCGCGGCGGGCGAGCCAGTGGAGCCCGTCCTCGCCGCGGCCGCACGCCGGCTCTCGTCCATCGATCCGACGCGCCTCGGTGCCGGCGGGCTGCGCCTCCAGCTGGAGCTGGTGCTACTCGAGCCGGCCACCGCCCGGGTCCCGGCACCGTCCTTGCACGCAGACACCGTTCCGGCACCGCCCGCGCACGCAGACACCGCCCGGACGGACTTCGTCGGGGATCCGGGGCCTGTGCCGAGGGTGGCCCCGCCCCCCCCGGAACCACCAGCCCCGGACGCACCGGACGATTCAGCGCCCGTGCTCGAGGTCGAGGAAACGTCCGTCCCCGTCCCCGCCCCCGACCACGCCCCGGACCCGGATCCGGATCTCGCCGTCCCCGTCCCCGTCCCTGGTACCGGCGGCGTGCCCACCGACGACCTTGAGCGCCTCCGTCATGGCTGGGTGCGCCTCGTGGAACAGATCACCGATCTCAATCGGGCCGTCAAGCCGTTGATCATCGACTGCCGGCCGATCGGCGTTGAGGGCAATGTCGTCACCCTCGGCTTCCCGGAGGAGAAGGCGTTCCTGAAGGACGTCGCGGAGCGCCGCCGCCCCATCCTCGAGCAGGCCTTCAGCTCATTCCTGGACCACTCGGTTGGCGTCCGCTGCGTTGCCACGAATCTGGACCTCATCCCACCGCTCCCGGCCGATGCCGACGCAGCGCACATCCTGGCCGAGGCGCACCGGATCTTCGCGGAGGACCTGGCGGACACCCCCGAGGTCACCTGATCGGCGTCGGTCGGGCGGGTGTCGTGCACCGGAGGCGCGCATCGGCCAGACTTGACAGCAGACGCTCCTCACAACCACGTCACCAACCGGAGGATCAAGACGCATGGGCATGGGCAACCTGCAGCGAATGGCGATGCAGATGCAGCAGGAGATGGCGCGCGTCCAGGCCGAGCTCGAGACGATGACGATCGAAGGCTCGGCCGGTGGGGGCGCAGTTCGAGCGACCGTCACGGGCAAGCAGGACCTCATCGGCCTCGTGATCGACCCGTCCGCCGTGGACCCGGATGACGTCGACATGCTCCAGGACCTGGTCATGACGGCCGTCAACGACGCGCTGCGCTCGTCGAGGGAGCTTGCCGAGCAGAAGATGGGTGCGGTAACCGCGGGACTCCGCATCCCCGGACTCGGCTGACGGAGGGACCGTGGCCGGCGCCGTCATCGAGCCCGTCGCCCGCCTGATCGAGGCGTTCGCGCGCCTGCCCGGAATCGGCCCCAAGACAGCGCAGCGCCTCACGTACCATCTGCTGCGCGCGCCCGACGCGGAAGCGCGTGCCCTCGCGCGCGCGCTCGTGGCCGTCCGGGACGAGGTCGTGTTCTGCGACCGCTGCTTCAACATCAGCGACGCGCCGCAATGCCCCATCTGCCGGGATCCCGCCCGCGACACCGGGAAGCTGTGTGTCGTGGAGGAGCCGCTCGACGTGCTCGCCATCGATCGGACCGGGGAGTTCCGCGGTCGCTACCACGTCTTGCACGGCGCCATAAGCCCCATCGACGGGATCGGCCCCGATCGCCTGAGGATCCGCGAGTTGCTGGAGCGGGTTGATGAGGCCGCAGCGGAGGGGCACCGCATCGAGGAGGTCATCGTGGCCACCAACCCCACCCTCGAGGGCGAGGCCACGGCTATGTACCTCGGGGAGCGACTGGAGGGCAAGGTGGGCTCCGTCACGCGCATCGCACGCGGTCTGCCCGTGGGTGGCGACCTGGAGTACGCCGACGACGTCACCCTGATCCGGGCCCTCCAGGGCCGGCGGGCGCTCTGATGCGCGAGCTCGTGTTCGAGATCCTGCTGCGGCTGGCCAAGGCAGTGGCCGCCGCGGTCCTCGGGCTGGTCGCCTGGGTGGTGTGCGTGGGCCTCCTCGGGGCCGAGCCTTCCGCGACCCTCGGCCTGCTCTGCTGGGTGAGCGGCGCTGCGTTCATTCTCGTGGTCCAGGAGAGCCCCATCTGACCCACCCGCCGTGCTCGGACGGTACCCGTGGGAGACTGCCCGGGAGGGACGCCGGAACCCCTGCGCAAGGGTGTTTGACAGGCCCAGAAACCCGCCATACCATCCGTCCTCGCGCCTCACCAACTCGAGGCGACATGGCCCTCCGCCACAGCGGCGGAGACCTCCCGAACCCCGTTTGACACCGGGGGCGAACTGCGGCACACTAGGCAGTCCGCGCTCCGGGCGGTCAAGGCCGGGCGCTGCACCTTAACAACTGAAGAGTGGTAGGAACTTCAGCACGAGAACGTGCCTGGATCAGCTCTTGAGATTTGACTCGATCGCAAGATCGAGTTTTCACGGAGAGTTTGATCCTGGCTCAGGATAAACGCTGGCGGCGTGCATGAGACATGCAAGTCGAACGAACGAGCTTGCTCGTTAGTGGCGAACGGCTGAGTAACGCGTAGGTGACCTGCCCCGAAGTGGGGGATAACTGCCCGAAAGGGTGGCTAATACCGCATGTGGCGACGCTTTCATTGGCGTCATCAAAGCCGCGAGGCGCTTCGGGAGGGGCCTGCGTCCGATTAGCTCGTTGGTGGGGTAACGGCTCACCAAGGCGACGATCGGTAGGTGGTCTGAGAGGACGATCACCCAGACTGGGACTGAGACACGGCCCAGACTCCTACGGGAGGCAGCAGTCGGGAATTTTGCTCAATGGGCGAAAGCCTGAAGCAGCAACGCCGCGTGAGGGATGAAGGCCTTCGGGTTGTAAACCTCTTTTTCCAGGGACGATAATGACGGTACCTGAAGAATAAGTCACGGCTAACTACGTGCCAGCAGCCGCGGTAATACGTAGGTGACTAGCGTTGTCCGGATTTACTGGGCGTAAAGAGCGCGCAGGCGGTCGTTCAAGTCGAGTGTGAAAGCCCCCGGCTCAACTGGGGAGGGTCATTCGATACTGATCGACTGGAAGGCAGGAGAGGGAAGCGGAATTCCCGGTGTAGTGGTGAAATGCGTAGATATCGGGAGGAACACCAGTGGCGAAGGCGGCTTCCTGGCCTGTTCTTGACGCTGAGGCGCGAAAGCTAGGGGAGCAAACGGGATTAGATACCCCGGTAGTCCTAGCCGTAAACGATGGACACTAGGTGTTGGTGGTATCAACCCCACCAGTGCCGAAGCTAACGCATTAAGTGTCCCGCCTGGGGAGTACGGCCGCAAGGCTAAAACTCAAAGGAATTGACGGGGCCCCGCACAAGCAGCGGAGCGTGGGGTTTAATTCGATGCAACGCGAAGAACCTTACCAGGGCTTGACATGACCAGGAATCCGGCGGAAACGTCGGCGCCCCGCAAGGGGCCTGGCCACAGGTGTTGCATGGCTGTCGTCAGCTCGTGTCGTGAGATGTTGGGTTAAGTCCCGCAACGAGCGCAACCCCTATCGTGTGTTGTATCACTCACACGAGACTGCCGAGAGAAACTCGGAGGAAGGCGGGGATGACGTCAAGTCAGCATGGCCCTTACGTCCTGGGCTACACCCACGCTACAATGGCCGGTACAACGGGCGGCGAAACCGCGAGGTGGAGCGAATCCCTAAAAGCCGGTCTCAGTTCGGATTGTAGGCTGCAACTCGCCTACATGAAGCCGGAGTTGCTAGTAACCGCCGGTCAGCATACGGCGGTGAATATGTTCCCGGGGCTTGTACACACCGCCCGTCACGTCATGAAAGCTGGCAACACCCGAAGCCGGTGGGCCAACCCGCAAGGGAGGCAGCCGTCGAAGGTGGGGTTGGTAATTGGGACGAAGTCGTAACAAGGTAGCCGTACCGGAAGGTGCGGCTGGATCACCTCCTTTCTAGGGAGATCCGAGTCAGGACCATTACGGTGAGGTCCTGGCGTTGATGGCTCCCAGGTTGATCGCCCGATCGTTCACATCTCCAGCCAAGTGGGGTGTGCCGGTGCAAGCCGGAGATCGATCAGCGACTTGGCGAGACACCGTACCGGGCACGATCCAACGGCCCTGTTCCTACCACTCTTCAAGGGTTACGGTGCGGCGGCCCTGCCTGACCGGCAAGGCCGGCACGTCAGGGCGCATAGCTCAGTTGGTTAGAGCGCGGCCCTGATAAGGCCGAGGTCCCTGGTTCGAGTCCAGGTGCGCCCACCACTTCCCGCAGACCTCACAGGTTTCGGGGACGTAGCTCAGCTGGCAGAGCATCTCCTTTGCAAGGAGAGGGTCAGGAGTTCGAGTCTCCTCGTCTCCACCAACCTTGTCGGCGGAGGTTCCTGACAGACCTCGTCCGACTGGCTCACTCAATTGAATAGACCGGGATAACCCCGGGAACGGCCCTCGCGGGTCCCAACCCAGGCGATAACTCACCGACGGTTCGCAGGCTGGTCCTCGAACCGTCGTCACGCGTCCGATACAGAAACGATCCCCTGATCCGTGTGCTCCACCGGGAGCTCACCGACCAGCGGAACGCTGGAACGACAAGGGAGCCTGGCTCCGGCGTCGAGAACCGCCTCGGCGGTGCACCTTAACAACTGGATAGATGACGGCAGTAAAGAAGGTCAAAGGCCGTCGATCGACTGATCGGCGCGTCTATGGATCATGATTTCGCCGTGAAATCAAGGAGAACCCCGATCTGATCCCGTCCCGCACTGACCACCTGGTCAGATGCTGGCGGAGGTCAAGCTACACAGGGCACGGGGTGGATGCCTTGGCGCCAAGAGCCGATGAAGGACGTGGCAGGCTGCGTTAAGCCCCGGGGAGTCGCGAGCAGACGTTGATCCGAGGATGTCCGAATGGGGAAACCCGGCTGGGGTCATGCCCAGTCACCCGCGGTTGAATATATAGGCCGTGCGGAGGTAAGCCAGCGAACTGAAACATCTCAGTAGCTGGAGGAAAAGAGATTATTCCCTGAGTAGTGGCGAGCGAAACGGGAACAGCCCAAACCAGGTCAGCGAGATAGGCGGCAGCCGTTTCTGAGCTGGGGTTGTAGGAGTCGAACATTGGAGCCCTGCCGGGTTCCTGCAGAGTTACAAAACCGGTCGTTAGTCGAACCCATCCTGGAAAGGTGGGCCAGAGCGGGTGACAGCCCCGTAGACGAAAGCGAGCCGGCCTCTGGATCGACCACCTGAGTACCACGTGGAAGGTCTCTCATGTGGGAAACTAGGCGGACCACCGTCTAAGGCTAAATACTCTTGGCGACCGATAGCGAACAAGTACCGTGAGGGAAAGGTGAAAAGCACCCCGGAAGGGGAGTGAAATAGTACCTGAAACCACGTGCCCACAAGCAGTCAGAGGGTGTTGCCGGTGTCAAAGCCGGTAGCCTAATGGCGTGCCTTTTGAAGAATGAGCCGACGAGTTACTTGGATGTGGCAAGGTTAAGTCCGAGAAGGACGTAGCCGGAGCGAAAGCGAGTCTGAATAGGGCGCGAGTCGCATTCAGTAGACCCGAAACCGAGTGACCTATCCATGGGCAGGTTGAAGCGGAAGTAATGTTCCGTGGAGGACCGAACCCACCAGCGTTGAAAAGCTGGGGGATGACCTGTGGATAGAGGTGAAATGCCAATCGAACTCGGAGATAGCTGGTTCTCCCCGAAATAGCTTTAGGGCTAGCCTCAGGCGTTCAATCGCGGGGGTAGAGCACTGGATGGGCTAGGGGGCTTCCCGCTTACCAACCCCAACCAAACTCCGAATCCCGCAATTCTAGAGCCTGGGAGTCAGACTGCGAGGGCTAAGCTTCGTGGTCAAAAGGGAAACAGCCCGGACCGTCAGCTAAGGTCCCTAAATCCATGCTAAGTGGGAAAGGATGTGGATTCGCCTAGACAACCAGGATGTTGGCTCAGAAGCAGCCACCATTGAAAGAGTGCGTAACAGCTCACTGGTCAAGTGGATCTGCGCCGAAAATTCAACGGGGCTCAAGCATGGTACCGAAGCTACGGACTTGCCGAAAGGCGAGTGGTAGGGGAGCGTTCCGCTCTGCTGAGAAGGTCGACCGTGAGGACGGCTGGAGCGTGCGGAAGTGCGAATGTCGGCATGAGTAGCGAGATGTGGGTGAGAATCCCACACGCCGTAAGCCTAAGGTTTCCTGAGGAAGGCTCGTCCGCTCAGGGTTAGTCGGGCCTAAGCCGAGGACGAACGTCGTAGGCGATGGACATCCGGTTGATATTCCGGAACCACCAAAGGATCGTTTGCACCGCAAGGTGTCGCCCCGGGGTAGGGGTCTGGGGGATTACCGGCACTGCCGGTCGATCCCAGGCGCTGAGCCAGGGTGAGAGCAAGGGCATGACACGGCACGGTAGTTCGAGCGCGTTTTGGCTATACGCGTCCAAGCCGGTAGGGGGAGGAGACAGGCAAATCCGTTTCCTCATTTCAACCCCGAGCAGCGAGTGAAAGGGCATCAGCCCGATTCGAGTGAGCCGAGCCGGCGAGAAAAGTGTCTAGCGAGATCCGAGGTGCCCGTACCGCAATCCGACACAGGTAGGCGGGTAGAGAATACCAAGGCGATCGGGAGAACCCTCGTTAAGGAACTCGGCAAAATGGCCCCGTAACTTCGGGAGAAGGGGCGCTTCGCGGCTGCTGCTTGCAGTGGTCGATCGAAGCCGCAGTGAAATGGCCCAGGCGACTGTTTAGCAAAAACACAGGTCTCTGCGAAAGCGAAAGCTGACGTATAGGGGCTGACGCCTGCCCAGTGCCGGAAGGTTAAGAGGAGGGGTGCAAGCTCTGAATCGAAGCCCCGGTAAACGGCGGCCGTAACTATAACGGTCCTAAGGTAGCGAAATTCCTTGTCGGGTAAGTTCCGACCCGCACGAATGGCGTAACGGTCTGGGCGCTGTCTCAACGAGGGACTCGGCGAAATTGAAATACCTGTGAAGATGCAGGTTACCCGCGCTAGGGCAAAAAGACCCCGTGGAGCTTTACTGCACCCTGACATTGGATTGGGATTCAGTTTGTGTAGGATAGGTGGGAGGCTGAGAAGCTGGGGCGCTAGCCTCGGTGGAGCCGACGTTGAAATACCACCCTGGTTGGATTTCGGTTCTAACCGCGACCCGTAAGCCGGGCGCGGAACAGTGTCAGGCGGGCAGTTTGACTGGGGCGGTCGCCTCCTAAAGTGTAACGGAGGCGCCCAAAGGTTCCCTCAGGCTGAATGGAAACCAGCCGTAGAGTGCAAAGGCATAAGGGAGCTTGACTGCGAGACCTACAAGTCGAGCAGAGACGAAAGTCGGGCTTAGTGATCTGGTACCTCCGAGTGGAAGGGGTATCACTCAACGGATAAAAGCTACCCCGGGGATAACAGGCTGATGGTGCCCAAGAGTTCACATCGACGGCACCGTTTGGCACCTCGATGTCGGCTCGTGGCATCCTGGGGCGGAAGTACGTCCCAAGGGTTCGGCTGTTCGCCGATTAAAGCCGCACGCGAGCTGGGTTCAGAACGTCGTGAGACAGTTCGGTCTCTATCCAGCGTGGGCGCAGGGAACTTGAGAGGAGCTGCTCCTAGTACGAGAGGACCGGAGTGGACGAACCGCTGGTGTGCCAGTTGTCCCGCCAGGGGCATCGCTGGGTAGCTATGTTCGGTTGGGATAAGCGCTGAAAGCATCTAAGTGCGAAGCTCGCCTCAAGATTAGGTTCCCCACCGGGTTAACCGGGTAAGACCGCAGAGAGACCATCTGTTTGATAGGCGGCATGTGGAAGCCCCGCGAGGGGTGCAGCTGAGCCGTACTAATGGTCGAGGGCTTGACCTCTATACCAGCACCTGACCAGGGGTCAGCGTGCCGGGAGATCGGTTCTCCAATGGCAAATCGTGATCCTTCGACTGGCGCCCTCGTCGCATCGACGAAGGCCGCTGCCGTCACCTACCAGATGCATACGATCCCGGTGACTCTAGCGGAGAGGCCACACCCGTTCCCATCCCGAACACGGAAGTTAAGCTCTCCAGCGCCGAAGATACTGAGAGGGCAGCCTTTCGGGAAAATAGGTCGTCGCCGGGGTTGTTGCATTTAAGGGCCGCATCTGGTCTGGCCCGCCCGGCACGCGCGGTATCCTCGTTTGGATGAACGATCCCGGAGACGCGCCGCAGGTGCAGCCAGCAGCATCGCCGCCGGCTGCCGCGAGGGCCACGAGACGTCGTGACGCAGACGCCGTCATGGCCGTCTGTCCGCTGCTGGTGTCAGACGATGCGGCGTGGCGGAGCGCCTACGCATCCAGGGATCATCGTTGCTGGGCGGTCAGGCCGCCGGCGCCGCTCACGCTCGGGAAGCAGCGGGAGCTGTGTCTCACCTCGGAGCATGCGAGCTGCACGACCTACATGGCTGCTCACGCGGGGCCGAAGGCGGACGGGTATCCGGTATGGCCCGAACCCGGGGCGGCCGGGTCGCTGCTGTGGCCCGCCGTCCGATCGATACCCCTCGCCCTGGAGCCGTCTCGCGGTCGCACGGGAGCACTGCCCCTGGCGCCGGGGCGGACGGGCGGCCAGGCGCTGCTCATCGGCCTGATGGTTCTCGCCTTCCTGGTCCTGGTGATCGCCCGGACCTCCGGGCCCTCGCAGGCAGGGCCTTCATCCCCTGGTGCGTCCAGCGTGATCGGCGTCGGCCCATCATCAAGTCCCACGCCGTCGGCCGTTCCCTCCGCAGTGGCCAGCGGATCACCATCCGCGACACCCACCGCGGTGCCCAGCGAATCTCCGGCGCCTGCGTCCCAGCCGCCGCCGTCCGCGAGCGCGACGGGCGGGCCGAGCCCGACGCCGGGCGCGTCGACCGTCCGGCGCTACACCGTCAAGTCCGGCGACACGCTGAGCAGCATCGCCGCGCGGTTTGGCGTCACCGTCACGGCCATCGCAAAGGCAAACGGCATCACGGACACGAGGCTCATCAGGGTTGGCCAGGTGCTGGTCATCCCCTGATCGATCAGCGCTGGAAGGTGATCGATCAGCGCTGGCAGGACCGGCAATACCCCGTCGGGAACCCGCCCGCCGTCACGGACGTGATCGTCGACCCGCACCGCGGGCAGGGTTCACCGCCACGGTTGTGGACGGCCAGGTGATCGCGGACCTGCTTCTCGAACGTCGGGGGCACGCGGTCCCTGAGCAGGAGCAGGGACGACTCCAGCGTGGACCGCATCGCCGCGTACAGGTCGCCGATCTCCTCTGCGGCGAGCGTCGACCGCTTGCGGAACGGCCGGAGCCGCGCCGCGAACAGGATCTCGTCGGAGTACGCGTTTCCGATGCCCGCCACGAACGCCTGGTTGCGGAGAAGGTTCTTGAGCTCGCCGGGATGACGGCGGATCCGCTCCCGGAAGATCTCGAGCGTCAGGGCGGGATCGAGCGCGTCGGGGCCCATCTGGCCCGGTTCCCGGCCAGGCACTGGCCGCTCCACGCCCGCGGGCAGCAGGTAGACCTTGCCCATCTGGGTCGGGTCGCGGTAGCGGATCAGGACGGCGTTGCCGTCGGGCGGCATCCACGCGGCGCCCGCGGTCCAGGCCGCCGCATCCGCGGGACAGCCGCCCTCTCTGGGAGTGAACTCGAGCTCCACCGCGACGCCCGATGGCGCCTTCTCTCCCCGTCCGGCGAGCTGGAATCGACCGGTCAGCATGGGGTTCACGACCACGCGATCCCGATCGAACGTCAGGTCGAGGAACTTGCCGGTGCGCCTCACTCGCAGGACACGTTGACCCTCGAGGGCGGCCAGCTCGGCGGGCGTTCCCCGGATGGCAAGGGGCTTCAGGGCTCGTGCGCCGGAGACCAGCCGGCCCGCAAGGGCCGCGTGAATGGCATCGGCAACGACGTCGAGATCGGGCAACTCGGGCACGGGTTGCGATTGTACCGGCGGAATCCCCGTGCTAGACTCACGCGGCCCCACGGGCACGGACAGTTGAAGAGCACGTCTCAGGTTTCGTGAGCGAAGGAGCGGACCGCCGGCCAACGTCACCAACGATCCATCTCCCTCCCCCAGGCGGCCCCGGGCGTGACTCGGCGGCCGTTCGTGATTCCTGAGGGCCGAATCCACCATAGGAGACAGGATCACCTTGACCGAAGAGCAGCAGGGCGGGACCGCGCCGGCGCCGGAGGCCGCAGCCTCTGTCGACGCCCCGGCGTCCGAAGAGACCGTCGAGGCCACCGCCGCCGCCGACGAGCCCGCCATCACCGAGACCAGCCCCGAACCCGAAGTCCCCGCCGACGACGAGGCAGCCTCCGCGCCGCCCGCCGCGGAGGAGGACCCCGAGGACGAGGTGCCCGCACCCCCCGTGCGCAGGACCGGCCCCGAGCCGACCACCATGGAGGAGCTCCTCGCGGAGCAGGACTCGGACATCAAGAGCTTCAAGCACGGCGACGTCGTCGAAGGATCCATCGTCCGCATCGACAAGGACGAGATGCTGGTCGATATCGGTGCCAAGTCCGAGGGCGTGGTCAGCAACCGCGAGCTGTACGGACGCAACGCGGAGTCGCAGCCTGAGCTCGCCATCGGCGACGTGGTCCTGGTGTACGTCCTCCAGCCGGAATCGCCCGAGGGCCACGTTGTCCTCTCGCTCCGCCGCGCCGGACTCGAGCGCAAGTGGCGCGCGATGCAGGAGCAGTTCGAGGTGGGCACGATCATCGATGCCCCGGTCATCGACCACAACAAGGGCGGCCTGATCGTCGACTGCGGGATCCGTGGCTTCGTACCGATCAGCCAGATCGTGGACTTCCCCCGTCGGCCGCAGAACGAGCAGCCCCGCGATGCCGCGCAGGAGATCGCCGAGAAGCTGCAGCCGTACGTCGGCCGCAAGCTGCGGCTCAAGATCCTCGAGGTGAACCGCAAGGCCAACCGGCTCATCCTGTCCGAGAAGGTGGCTCTCTACGAGGAGCGTCGCGAGAAGCGGGACGAGCTGTTCAGCAGCCTCCAGGTCGGCCAGAAGGTCACCGGCAGCGTGCGCTCGATCGCACCCTTCGGAATCTTCATCGACCTCGGTGGGATCGACGGCCTCGTCCACAAGAGCGAGCTCTCGTGGAACAAGGTCAACAACCCCGAGTCCGGCTACAAGGTCGGTGAAGAGGTTGAGGCCGAGGTCATCGACATCAACCACGAGCGGGGCCGGATCAGCCTTTCGATCCGCCGCCTGCAGCCCGATCCGTGGGAGTCGACCGTCGCGGACTTCAAGGTCGGCGACGTCATCGACGGCACGGTCACCAAGCTCGTGAACTTCGGCGCCTTCGTCCGGGTCCGCGAGGGCCTCGAGGGCCTGATCCACATCAGCGAGCTGTCGCACCAGCGCGTGGCTCACCCGGGCGACGTCGTCCACGAGGGCCAGGTCCTCAAGCTCAAGATCATCAGCCTGGACTCCGAGCGGCACCGCCTGGGACTCAGCCTCAAGCAGGCCGAGGAGCCGCCGGTTCGCTCGATGCCGGAGCCCGGCAGCCAGCCGGCTGCCACGGGTGCCAGCGCGGTCGGTGGTGGGGAGCGACGCGAGCGACGCGAGCGACGCGAGCGGCCGGATCGCAGCTACTCGCCGTCTGACGCCCAGTCGGAGCCGGAAGGCGGGATCGACACGACCCTCGCCGCGAAGTTCGCCCTCGTCCGCGACCAGTTGGCCGCGGCGGAGGCAGCGGGCACGCCGGCTCCCGCGAATGCCGACGCCGTCGCAGACGCCGTTGCCGAGGCCGTCGAGGCCGAGGAGGTCATCGAGGCCGCCGAGGACGCCCAGGCTGACGCAGTGATCGAGGTCATCGAGGCCGAGGAGGTCATCGAGGCCGCCGAAGCCGTCGAGGCCGAAGCCATTGCCGAGGCCGTCGAGGCCGAGATCGTCATCGAGGCCGAGGAGGTCATCGAGGCCGAGGCCATTGCCGAAGCCATCGAGGCCGAGGAGGTCATCGAAGCCGCCGAGGACGCCCAGGCTGACGCCGTCGCCCGGGTCATCGTGGACGACGAAGTCATCGATGCGGTCGCTGCAGGCGGCGTCGAGGATGCCGTCGAGGCCGAGGCCCTGATCGAGGCCGCAGAGGCCGACAAGGTCGAAGCCATTGCCGAAGCCGTCGAGGCCGAGGTCGTCATCGAGGCCGCCCAGGACGCCCAGGCCGATGCGGTGATCGAAGCCGTCGAGGCCGAGGTCGTCATCGAGGCCGAGGAGGTCATCGAGGCCGAAGCCATCGCCGAAGCCGTCGAGGCCGAGGTCGTCATCGAGGCCGAGGAGGTCATCGAGGCCGAGGCCATCGCCGAAGCCGTCGAGGCCGAGGTCGTCATCGAGGCCGAGGAGGTCATCGAGGCCGAGGCCATCGCCGAAGCCGTCGAGGCCGCCGAGTCCGAGACCAAGCCCGGCTGATCGCCCGGAGATCCTGCCCCCTTCGTCTACTCCCACGACCCGCCGGCCCCCGGCGGGTCGTTTCGATTCCGTCGCGGTCTCGGGGTGGTCGGCTTTCCCTCGCGGTCGTGGACCGGCACGACCGGTGACACCCGGTACCACCCGGCCACGCCGGCTCGAACGGGTCATCGCCGCTCGGAGGCACCGGTGCTAGCATGGCCCTCAGGTCGCCTCCGCGACCAGGGAGAGACGAGCCGGCCGCATGGATCGATTCGACAAGTTCACAGATCGCGCACGCAAGGTCCTGACGCTCGCGCAGGACGAGGCGCAGCGGTTCAACCACAACTACATCGGGACGGAGCACCTGCTCCTCGGGCTCGTGCGCGAGGGCGAGGGCGTGGCCGCCCGCGTGCTCGAGAACATGAACGTCGAGCTGCCCAAGGTCCGGACGGCCGTCGAGTTCATCATCGGACGCGGTGACCGCCCGGTCGTCGGCGAGGTTGGCCTCACGCCTCGTGCGAAGCGGGTCATCGAGCTGGCGATCGACGAGGCGCGCCGGCTGGGCCACAACTACATCGGGACGGAGCACCTGCTCCTGGGGCTCGTGCGCGAGGGTGAGGGGATCGCCGCCGGCGTGCTGGAGAGTCTGGGCGTGAACCTGGACAAGGTCCGCCACGAGGTGATCCGCGTCCTCTCCCAGTCATCGTCCGCGGGCCCTGCCCAGGAGACCAAGCGCGCCAGCAAGACGCCCACGGTCGACGCCCTGGGGATCAACCTCACCGACGCAGCCCGCGCGGACAAGCTCGACCCGGTCATCGGCCGCGAGAAGGAGATCGAGCGCGTCATCCAGATCCTGGGCCGCAAGACCAAGAACAACCCGGCCCTGATCGGGGAGCCCGGCGTCGGCAAGACCGCCATCGCGGAGGGTCTTGCCCACCGGATCGTCTCGGGCGACGTCCCGGACATCCTCCTCAACAAGCGGGTCCTGACCCTCGACATCGGCTCTCTGGTCGCGGGCACGAAGTACCGCGGCGAGTTCGAGGAGCGCCTCAAGAAGATCATCGAGGAGCTTCGCAACACCGACGACGCGATCCTGTTCATCGACGAGCTCCACACGCTCGTCGGGGCGGGGGCTGCCGAGGGGGCGATCGACGCCGCGAACATCCTCAAGCCGCCGCTCTCGCGCGGCGAGCTCCAGTGCATCGGCGCCACGACCCTCGACGAGTACCGCAAGTACATCGAGAAGGACGCGGCCCTGGAGCGGCGGTTCCAGCCGGTCATGGTCGAGGAGCCGACACTCGAGCAGACGATCGAGATCCTGCTCGGCATCCGAGAGCGCTACGAGCAACACCACAAGGTGCAGATCACGGACGACGCGGTCAAGGCAGCGGCAGACCTCTCGATCCGCTACATCACGGACCGCCACCTCCCCGACAAGGCGATCGACCTGATCGACGAGGCCTCCAGCCGCGTCCGGCTCCGCCACTCCTCCTCGCCGCCGGAGCTGCGTGCGGCGCAGAAGGAGCTGGACAAGACCACCAAGGAGAAGGACGCCGCGATCAACGCCCAGGAGTACGAGCAGGCCGCCACGCTCCGGGAGGCAGAGGCCGCGTCCCGCGAGAACGTGGATCGCCTCCGCGCCGAGTGGCAGGCCAGCACCTCGGGCGATGCACCCAAGGTGGACGAGGAGGAGATCGCCCAGGTCGTCGCGATGTGGACCGGCATCCCGGTCGCGCGCATCGCGCAGGAGGAGTCCGAGCGGCTGCTCAAGATGGAGGAGGTCCTCCACACCCGGCTCATCGGCCAGGAGGAGGCGATCGAGACCGTGTCCCGCGCCGTCCGCCGCGCGCGCGCCGGCCTCAAGGACCCGAAGCGGCCCATCGGCTCGTTCATCTTCCTCGGCCCCACGGGCGTCGGCAAGACGGAGCTCGCGAAGGCACTCGCGGAGTTCATGTTCGGATCCGAGGACACGCTCATCAAGATCGACATGAGCGAGTTCATGGAGCGCCACAACGTCAGCCGGCTCGTCGGGGCGCCGCCAGGCTACGTCGGGTTCGACGAGGGCGGCCAGCTGACAGAGGCCGTCCGGCGCAAGAGCTACGCGGTGATCCTGCTCGACGAGATCGAGAAGGCGCACGCGGAGGTGTTCAACATCCTCCTCCAGATCCTGGAGGACGGGCACCTCACCGATGCCAAGGGCCGGCGCGTGGACTTCCGCAACACGATCATCATCATGACCTCGAATCTCGGGGCGGCCAAGATCCAGACCAACTCCAGCCTCGGGTTCCGCCAGCAGGGCGACACGGTGGAGACGCGCGCCGCGGCCTCCTACGACCTGATGAAGGAGAAGGTCCAGGCGGAGCTGAAGACGAGCTTCCGGCCGGAATTCCTGAACCGGATCGACGCCACTGTCGTGTTCCGGAGCCTGACGGTCGAGGAGATCACGAAGATCGTCGACCTGATGCTCAAGCGGGTCCTGGACCAGCTGAAGGCGCAGAGCCTGAGCCTGGTGATCACGGAGCCGGCCAAGGAGCACATCATCAAGCTTGGCTACGACCAGGCATACGGTGCCCGGCCGCTCCGCCGGACGATCCAGAACCTGATCGAGGACCCGCTCGCGGAGCACCTGCTGCTCGGTCGCTATCACGAGGGCGACTCGATCCTGGTGGAGCTCGATCCCGACGGCAAGGGCCTGGTCATCACGGCCACCGAGGCGAAGACCCCGGTCGAGGCCTGACGGCGGTCCGCGCCAGCCGTGGCCCGCACCCAGAGTCGCTTCGTCTGCCAGTCGTGCGAGGCCGCCGTGCTCCGGTGGGAAGGCCAGTGCCGCACCTGCGGTGAGTGGAACACTCTCGTGGAGACGGTCGTTCACGACACGCCCCGTCCCAGGCCGACGGCCGCGCGGGCCGGCTCGGCCCCCGTCCCCCTTGCCCGGGCCGATGACGCCACGGACGAGGTCCGCCGTCCGATCGGGATCGGTGAGCTGGACCGCGTCCTGGGTGGCGGCCTGGTGGCCGGATCCGTCGTGCTGCTCGGGGGCGAGCCGGGGATCGGCAAGTCCACGCTCCTGCTCCAGGTTGCCGAAGGCGTGGCGACGGGCGCCGTCACTGCTGTGGGCCTGCGCATCCCTCCGGCGACCGTTCTCTACGCGACGGGCGAGGAGTCGGTGCGCCAGGTGCGGCTGCGCGCGGCTCGTCTGGGTCTCACGGAGGGCCCGGTCGCGGAGGCGGTCAGCGTGGTCGCCGAGACGGGCGTCGGGCACATCGTGGATCTTGCCCGCGCGCAGCGCCCCGGGCTGCTGGTCGTGGACTCCGTGCAGACCGTGGCCTCGGAGGAGCTCGACGGCCCCCCGGGAAGCGTGGGCCAGGTCCGGGAGGCCACCCTCAGGCTCATGGAGCTTGCCAAGGCCGACGGGATCCCCATCGTCCTGGTCGGCCACGTGACCAAGGACGGGACGCTCGCCGGTCCCAAGACGCTCGAGCACCTTGTTGACGTCGTCCTGTCCGTGGAGGGTGACCGGACCGGCGGGCTGCGGCTGCTTCGCGCGACCAAGAACCGCTACGGCTCCACCGAGGAGGTCGGCGTGTTCGAGATGGGGGACCGCGGCCTGGCGGAGGTCGTGGATCCGGCGCGCGCGTTCCTGGCGGAGCACGACGCTCCGGCGCCGGGCAGCGTCGTCGCCCCGATCCTGGAGGGCTCCCGGCCGCTGCTCGTGGAGGTCCAGGCGCTGGTGGCCCCCACCTCCGCGCCGACGCCACGCCGGACCGCGTCGGGCGTGGACCACAACCGGCTCGCCTTGCTGGTGGCCGTGCTCGGCCGGCGTGCCGGCATCGCCCTGTCCGGGC
Source organism: uncultured Chloroflexia bacterium (assembly GCA_963766735.1). Lineage (GTDB taxonomy): Bacteria > Chloroflexota > Limnocylindria > Limnocylindrales > CSP1-4 > CAIXZV01. Next base: position 197,467 of record CAVYBU010000004.1, on the reverse strand, counting down.
ACGACGTCTATGCCAACCTCGCGGGCGGATTGTCCGTGACCGAGCCCGGGCTTGACCTGCCGCTCGCCCTCGCCCTGGCGTCGTCGCTTCGCGATCGTCCGCTCGTGACCGGCACCGTGGCCATCGGCGAGGTCGGGCTGCTGGGCGAGCTCCGTGCCGTCGGCGGGCTGGACCGCCGGCTCCGGGAGGCGGCCCGCCTCGGGTTCACGCGGGCGATCATCCCGCGCTCGAGCCATGGGGGTCCTGCGGCGTTCTCCGGCATCGAGGTGATCGTCGTCGGCTCGCTCGCGGAGGCGATCCGCGCGGCACTCGCGGAGCCCGTGCCATCCTCTCCGCGCGGAAGATGACCGTCGGCGGGTGCGGGCGCGCACGGGCGCGTGCTAGGCTCGGCCATCCTGCGCCGGACGCACGACCGGGCGGCGGCCGCATCGATCGAGGAGCAGCGTGATTCGGACGATCCGGGTCCTGGGGGCGGCACTCGGCGCCTTCATCGGCCTCGGGCTGGCCAGCGCCACCGGCCTCTTCACGGGGGTCGAGTACGGCGGGTTCATCCTCGCCGCGTGGACGATCGCCTGGCTCGTGGTCGGCTTCGCCCTGCTCCCGTACCTCACGGTCGTGCCGGCGGCCTGGCTCGTCGGCCGCGTCCAGGAGCTGTCCACGGCGGAGTTCGTGGCCGCAGTCCTGGGCCTGTTCATCGGCCTGCTGCTGGGCCTCCTGCTGGGCCTGCCGCTGGCCCAGATCGAGGGCCCGCTCGGCACCTGGCTGCCGCTCGGCATCTCCCTGTTCCTCGGTCTCGGGATGATGGGCCTCACCGTCGCGAAGCGTTTCGATCTCATCGCCGCCGCCGAAGGCGCCGGCCTCGTCCGGCGCCCCGGCGAGGCGAAGGCGAGCCAGGAGGGCGAGCCGCGGATCGTCGTGGATACGAGCGTCCTGATCGACGGCCGGATTGCCGAGATCGTCGAGTCGGGCTTCGTCTACGGGACGCTCGTGGTACCGCGCTTCGTGCTCGAGGAGCTCCAGCACATCGCCGATTCTTCCGACACGCTCCGCCGGAACCGGGGGCGGCGCGGTCTCGAGATCCTCAACCGGATGCAGCGCGACCTGCGGACCCCGGTCGAGGTCGTCGAGGACGAGGCGCCCGGGATTGCCGAGGTGGACGCGAAGCTGGTGGAGCTGGCGAAACGGCGGAGCCAGGTGGTGCTCACCAACGACTTCAACCTGAACCGCGTGGCGGAGCTCCAGGGCGTGCGCGTGATGAACATCAACTCGCTGGCCAACGCGGTCAAGCCCGCCGTCCTGCCTGGTGAGGAGCTGAAGGTCAAGATCATCCAGGAGGGCAAGGAGGCTGGCCAGGGGGTCGGCTTCCTCGATGACGGCACCATGATCGTCGTGGAGGGCGGCGCGCGCCTCATCGACCGCGATGTCGACCTGACCGTCACCCGCGTGCTCCAGACGGTGGCCGGTCGGATGATCTTCGCCCAGCCTCGACAGGACTGAGGTGGCGTCCGGATCCGGTGAGCGCCCCGCGGTCGACGTCGTGGTGGTTGCCGCCGGCTCATCCCGTCGCATGGCCGGCACCGACAAGCTGATGGCTCCCGTGGCGGGACGGCCGCTGCTGGCATGGACCCTCGCGGCGCTGGCCGCGTCGCCCGTCGTGGGGCGCCTCGTCCTCGTCGCCTCCGCGGACCGCGTGGAGGAGACTGCCTCCGCGTCGTGGCTTCCCCCGCACGTCGACGCGGTTGTCGCCGGGGGAGCTACCCGCCAGGCATCCGTGGCCGCCGGCGTCCATCAGCTCGACCGGCTGGACCCGGCAGGGCGCGATCGCCCCGTCCTGGTCCACGATGGAGCGCGTCCTCTCGTGTCCACCGCGCTCATCGAGGCCGTGGCATCCGCAACTGCCCGCCACGGTGCGGCCATCCCGGTGCTGCCCGTGGCGGAGACCCTGAAGCGGGTAGGGGACGGCATCGTGCACGAGACCGTGGATCGCTCCTCGCTCGCAGCGGCCCAGACTCCGCAGGGCGCGCGGCGGGGATTGCTCCTCGACGCGTGGGTGACGTTCCCGCCGGAGGGACCCCGCGAGTTCACCGATGAGGCCGCCCTGCTTGAGGCCTGTAAGATCGACGTCCATGCAATCCCCGGCGAACCCGCGAACATCAAGGTGACGCTGCCCGACGATCTGCGCCGGGTCGAGCGGGCGCTGGCGTCCGCGCCCGTTCGCACCGGATTCGGACACGACAGCCACCCGTTCGGACCAGGCATGTCGCTGCGTCTCGGCGGCGTGGAGGTCGGGGGCGCCCCGAGGCTCCATGGTCACTCGGACGGTGACGTCGCGCTCCATGCGGTCGCCGATGCACTGCTGGGTGCCGCTGGTCTGGGTGACCTCGGCCGCCTGTTTCCCGCGGACGCCCGGACCCCGAGGGGCGTTGCCAGCGACGCGTTGCTGCGCGAGGTCGTGGCCAGGCTTGCAGGAGCCGGCTATCGACCAGCATTCGTGGACCTCACGATCATCGGCGCGCGCCCGCGGCTCGGTGCCCGGCTGGAACAGATGCGGGCAGCGATCGCGGCGCTCCTTGGCGTGGACGAGGCCGCTGTCAACGTCAAGGCGTCGACCGGCAACCTGGCCGGGGACGAGGGTGCCGGGCGATCCATCTCGGCTCGCGCGGTGGCAACCGTCTGGGGAGGGATATGACGATCCGCCTGCAGGACACGCTCTCCGGCGAGGTCCGTCCTCTCCAGCCGCTCGAGCCCGGCCACGTCCGCATCTACAGCTGCGGGCCGACGGTCTACGGCCCCGCCCACATCGGCAATTTCCGGTCGTTCCTGTTCGCGGATCTCCTGGTTCGCTACCTGCGCTACCGCGGGCTCCGTGTGACGTGGGTGATGAACCTCACCGACATCGACGACAGGATCATCCGCCGCGCCGCCGACGAGGGGATCGCGACGGCCGACCTCGCAGACCGCTGGGCGCAGCGATTCGTGGCCGATGCCGACGCCCTCGGCATGAGCCGTCCGGACGTCCTGCCCCTGGCCACCGACCACATCCCGCAGATCGCCGATCTCATCGGCACGCTGCTCGAGAAGGGGCACGCCTACGCGACCGCCGACGGCTCGATCTTCTTCCGGATCGCGTCGTGGCCGGCCTATGGGCGGTTGGCGCGCCTGGACCCCGATGCGATGCGGGTGGGGGAGCGGGTCGAGGCCGATTTGTACGAGAAGGACGACGTCCGTGACTTCGCGCTGTGGAAGGGCCCCAAGCCCGGCGAGCCGTCGTGGGACACCAAGATCGGCCCCGGGAGACCGGGCTGGCACATCGAGTGCTCGGCGATGAGCATGGCCCATCTCGGGCCGTCGTTCGACATCCACACCGGCGGCGTGGACCTCGTCTTTCCGCATCACGAGGACGAGATCGCCCAGTCCGAGGCCGCGACCGGGCAGCCATTCGTCGGGACCTGGCTTCACTGCGCCCACCTCCGGCTGAGCGGCGAGAAGATGGCTCGGTCGGTCGGCAACATCGCCAGGGTCACGGACCTGATCGCGTCCGGAGCGTCCCCGCGAGCCATCCGCTATGCGTTGGTCTCGGTCAACTACCGGGCGCCGCTCAACTGGTCAGACGACTCCCTGCCGGCGGCTACCGCGGCGGTGGAACGCATTGATGCCCTGCTGACGGCGCTCGCCGCCTATCGCGAGGACCACCCGGACGATCCAGGCCTGTCCAGCATGCTCGAGGGCGTCCGGTCGGCCTTTGAGGCGGGCCTGGACGACGACCTCAACATCTCCGAGGCCCTCGCGGCGCTGTTCGAGGGCGTGAGGGAGCTGAACCGCCGGCTCGACGCCCGCGTTCTCTCGACCGGGGACGCCCTGAGAGCGGCCCTGTTCGTCCGCGAGCTGGATACGGTCCTGGGCATCGCGACGCCGGCCGCGGACAGCCTGGACCCGGAGCTGCTGATCCTGCTCGACGAGCGGGCAGCCGCCCGCACCGCCCGGGACTGGGCCGCGTCCGATCGCCTGCGGGACGAGCTGCTGGCCCGGGGCGTGGCCGTCGAGGACACACGCGACGGACAGCGCTGGCGCTTCGTGGCGGCGACCAGTGTCTGACGGACGGCCGCCCCGCGACGACGACCGACCCCCGAGGCGAACCCACGGCCCAGGTGGCGGCCACGCCGGCTCCTTCCGGCCGAGGCCCGGCGGCCCGGGCAGGCCAGGGGGTCCCGGAAGGCCAGGTGGCCCCGGTGGGCGACCGCGACCCGGCGGCTTCCCGCCCGCCGGTCGCGGCGGCTTCCCGCCGGCGGGTTCGGGCGGCTTCGTGCCTCGCGGCCCCGGTGGACCGCGCGAGGATCGCGGCCCACATCAGCCGGACGATCGGGGACCCGCCGACCAGCATCGCGGCGGGTTCGGGTTCCGGGAGGGTCAACCGCCGCGACCTGGTAGCCGGCCGCCCGGCGGAGCACGCCCCGGAGGCCCCGGTGCACACGGCCCGGGCAGGCCTGCTGGACGCGGCCGCCCCGGAGACTTCCGAGGTCCCGGACCGCGGGGCGGCGGCGACCGACCCTCGGGGCCAGCGCGGCCGACCGGGCCTCGTCCCTGGGACGCCGTTCCGCCCGAGCGCCCGACGCCTCCCTGGCAGGACCGCGCGCCCGATCGGCGTCCTCAGCGTCCCTGGGAGGATCACCGGCGTGACCGCCCGTGGGAGGACCGCCCCGAGCCATCTCGCGACACCAGGCCCGAACCCTGGCACGAGCCGCGGCCCGAGGCCCGTCCCGACGACCTCGCCGGGCCCGAGGCAGATCATGCCGCGGACTTTGCCGGGTTCGAGCAGCCCGCGCCGCCAGGTGCCGTCCGTGCGCCCGGGACCGCGTCCGTTCTCGCCTCCTGGAGCGCGGCAGGGCCGTCCCCCGTACGGCGGTCGCCCTGGTGGCCGCCCCGGTGGCCCAGGCGGACCCGGCCGGACCCGGCCGGCACCCGGGCGCCCCGAGCCCGGCTACCGACCCGACTACACACGGCGCCCGGAGACCGTCATCGCCCCGGCCGTGGCCCTTGCCGGCGACGACGAGCTCGTCGCGGGTCGGCGCCCCGTGGAGGAGGCGTTCGTGGCGCGGCGCGAGGCCAGGCGGCTGCTCGTGGTCCCGCAGCGCCGTCTCGCGCTCGAGAAGCTGGTGCTCCACGCGATGAACCTGCGCATCCCCGTGGTGGAGGTCGAGGGCGGCACGCTCACGGCCGTCGCCGGGTTCGATGGGCACCAGGGGATCGCGCTCGTCGTGGCTCCCCGCCGATGGGCGTCCCCGGACGACATCCTGGCCGTGGCCGTGCAGCGCGGTGATCCGCCCCTGGTGCTCGTCCTCGATTCGCTCGAAGACCCCCAGAACGTCGGCACGCTGCTCCGGACTGCCGAGGCATCGGGGGTTCACGGGGCCATCTTCCCGACCCATCGGCAGGCGCCGCTGACCCCGGCGGCCATCAAGGCATCGGCCGGAGCCGTCGAGCACCTGCGCCTGGCGCCAGTCGATGATCTCCCGGGTGCCCTCGCGGACCTCCACGCGCGCGGCCTGAGGATCGTGGGGGCGGACGGCGACGCGCCGCTCACCGCGCGCGAGGCCGACCTCCGCGGCCCGGTGGCGATCGTCGTCGGTAGCGAGGGCCGCGGCCTGGGTCCGGTGGTGCGCCGCCGCTGCGACCTCCTGGTGCGGATTCCGATGCACGGGCACGTGGAGTCGCTCAACGCGGCGGTCGCCGGGTCGATCCTGCTCTACGAGGCTGCGGCCCAGCGGCGCCTGGCGGAGGCTCAGCCACGGACGGACGAGCCCTTCGATGCCGCGCTGGACCCCGAGATGCCGGCCGCCCAGCCCGAACTGTCCGCGCCGGCCGAGACCGCGGCGGACGATGCGGCGGCAGATGTGGCGGCCGAGACCGCGGCGGACGATGCGGCGGCGGAAGATGTGGCGGCCGAAACCGCGGCGGCAGACGATGCGGCGGCGGAAGACGTGCTGCTGCCCGGCGGTCCTGCCGTCGAGCCCGCGGCAGCCCCGGCGGATCCAGTCGCCGACGGCTCCGGCGGGTCCCCGGAGGTTTGACGCATCCGCCGACGGGCCGTATCATTCCCCGGCTCGCGGAGTCCTACTCTTGTTTGACGCTGCGCGCGTGCCGACGTAGCTCAATTGGTAGAGCAGCGGTTTTGTAAACCGCAGGTTCCGGGTTCGAGTCCCGTCGTCGGCTCCACCAGGCACGAAGGCGTCAACGGAGCGGACCGGAACGTAGCGGCGCCGCTCCCGCGGGCCCAGATAGCTCAGCTGGCAGAGCACATCCTTGGTAAGGATGAGGTCACGGGTTCGAGTCCCGTTCTGGGCTCCATCTCTTGCGTAATCCCGGGCAGAAGCCGGCGGCCAGTACCGCCCCAGCAGTGGAGTGAGAAAGGTCCTGTGGCCAAGAAGAAGTTCGAGCGCACCAAGCCGCACGTCAACGTCGGCACGATCGGCCACATCGACCATGGCAAGACGACGCTCACGGCCGCCATCACCAAGTACCTGGCGCTCAAGGGCGGCGCGGAGTTCCGTGCGTTCGACTCGATCGACAACGCCCCCGAGGAGCGCGAGCGCGGCATCACGATCGCGATCGCCCACGTCGAGTACCAGACGGAGAACCGCCACTACGCGCACGTCGACTGCCCCGGGCACGCCGACTACATCAAGAACATGATCACCGGTGCCGCCCAGATGGACGGCGCGATCCTCGTGGTCGCCGCCACCGACGGCCCGATGCCCCAGACCCGCGAGCACATCCTCCTGGCCCGCCAGGTGGAGGTGCCCTACGTCATCGTGTTCCTCAACAAGTGCGACATGGTCGACGACCCCGAGCTGCTCGACCTCGTCGAGCTCGAGGTCCGCGAGCTGTTGAGCAAGTACAACTTCCCGGGCGACGACATCCCCGTCATCCGGGGCTCCGCGCTCCAGGCCCTCGAGGCCGGCGACAACGTCGACGACCCGGCCTACGCTCCGATCCAGGAGCTGATGGACGCGGTCGACTCCTACATCCCCAACCCCGAGCGCGCCATCGACAAGCCGTTCCTGATGCCCTGCGAGGACGTGTTCGGCATCAAGGGCCGCGGCACCGTCGCCACCGGCCGCATCGAGCGCGGCATCATCAAGGTGGGCGAGGAGGTCGAGATCGTCGGCATCAACGCCACCCGCAAGGTGGTCGTCACCGGCGTCGAGATGTTCAAGAAGCTGCTCGACCAGGGCGAGGCGGGCGACAACGTCGGCCTGCTCCTGCGCGGTATCGAGCGCGACGACATCGAGCGCGGCCAGGTCCTGGCCAAGCCCGGGTCGGTCAAGCCGCACACCAACTTCATCGCCCGCGTCTACGTCCTGACCAAGGAGGAGGGCGGCCGCCATACCCCGTTCTACAACGGGTACCGGCCGCAGTTCTACCTGCGCACCACGGACGTCACGGGTGCCATCGGCCTTCCCGACGGGGCCGAGATGATCATGCCCGGCGACAACGTCGACATGACCGTCGAGCTGATCACCCCGATCGCGCTCGAAGTCGGCCAGCGGTTCGCGATCCGCGAGGGCGGTCGTACCGTCGGCGCCGGCGCGATCACCAGCATCATCGCGTAGCGAGAGTTTCATGGCGAGAGTTGACGCGCGTCCGGTCATCCAGCTGGCTTGCAGCGAGTGCAAGACCCGCAACTACACGACGCGCAAGAACAAGAAGAACGATCCCAGCCGGATCGAGTTGCAGAAGTACTGTCCCCGGGAGCGGCGCCACACGCTGCACCGGGAAGCCAAGTAGAAGGTCCGGTCCCGCAGGGGCGTAGCTCAATTGGCAGAGCACCGGTCTCCAAAACCGGTTGTTGTAGGTTCGAGTCCTATCGCCCCTGCCAACCAACCAGTCCGCTGAAAAGGCATCCGTGAAGCGATTACGGCAATTCATCAAGGAATCGTGGTCCGAGCTCAAGAAGGTCTCGTGGCCCAACCGTCTCCAGGTGCGAAACCTGACGATCCTCGTGTTCGTCATCTCGTTCGTGGTCGGGGTCTACATCACCGTGGCTGACGCCTTCTTCGAGACCGTCATCCGTCTTGTTGCGGGTGCCCTGGCATGACGGAGCAGACAACGGCCGTGAAGGCACCCGAGCAGCGCTGGTACGTGATCCACACGTACTCAGGCTACGAGAACAAGGTCAAGGCGAACCTCGAGCACCGCATCGAGTCGATGGGCATGGAGGACAAGATCTTCCAGGTGCTCGTCCCGATGGAGGACGAGATCGAGATTCGCCAGGGCCAGCGGCACACGGTCCAGAAGAAGGTGTACCCGGGCTACGTGCTCGTGGAGATGATCCTGGACCCCGAGTCCTGGTTCGTCGTCCGCAACACGCCGGGGGTCACCAGCTTCGTCGGCAGCGGCAACATCCCCGGGATGCGCAGCGAGCCGATCCCGCTGGACGAGACCGAGGTCAAGCAGATTCTCCGGCACATGGGCGTGGAGACGCCGAAGTTCCGGGTCGCGTTCACGAAGGGCCAGAGCGTGCGTGTCACGGACGGGCCGTTCGCGGAGTTCATCGGGACCGTGGACGAGGTCAACCCGGAGCGCAACAAGCTGAAGGTCCTCGTGAGCATCTTCGGTCGGGAGACGCCGGTCGAGCTCGACTTCCTCCAGGTCGAGAAGCTGTAACGAGGCAGGGAGCGAGCACACGTGGCCAAGAAGATCCGAATCGTCCTGACGCTGCAGTTGCCGGCCGGCAAGGCAACACCCGCGCCGCCCGTCGGCACGGCGCTGGGCCCCCACGGCATCAACATCGTCGAGTTCACGAAGTCCTACAACGAGCGCACTGCCGACAAGGCGGGCCAGATCATCCCGGCCCAGATCACGATCTTCGAGGATCGCTCGTTCACGTTCGTCCTCAAGACGCCCCCGGCCCCGGACCTGCTCCGCAAGGCCGCCGGCATCGAGAGTGGCTCGGCGACACCGAAGCGCACGGTCGTCGGTCGCGTGACCCGGGACCAGGTTCGCCAGATCGCCGAGATCAAGATGGTCGACCTCAACGTCAATGACATCGAGGCCGGCATGAAGGTCATCGAGGGAACCGCCCGCAGCATGGGCATCGAGGTCGTCGGCTAGAGCCGGCGGAGCGCGCGGGAGAGACCCCGCCCGGCGCGCCATCCACCAGGGGCAGGTCCACGGGACCGAAGGAGCACCGACAATGGCCGAACACGGCAAGCGCTACCAGGATGCCGCGAAGCTCGTCGACCGAACCCGGGTCTACCCGGTGGCGGAGGCGGTCGAGATCGCGAAGCAGACGTCCAACGTCAAGTTCGATGCGTCGGTCGAGGCTCATCTCCGCCTCGGCGTCGATCCGCGGCATGCCGACCAGATGGTTCGCGGCACCGTGGTCCTGCCGCACGGCACGGGCAAGGTCGTTCGCGTCGCCGTGTTCGCCCAGGGCGAGAAGGCGCAGGAGGCGCTTCGCGCCGGGGCGGACGAGGTTGGCGCCGAGGACCTGGTGAAGAAGATCGAAGCCGGCTGGCTCGAGTTTGACGTTGCGCTCGCCGCGCCGGACGTCATGGGCATGGTCGGGCGCCTGGGCCGGATCCTCGGCCGCCGGGGCCTGATGCCGAACCCGAAGTCGGGCACGATCACCTTCGATCTCGAGCGCGCGGTCTCGGAGGTCAAGGGCGGTCGCGTCGAGTTCAAGGTCGACAAGGGCGCGATCATCCACGTCCCCATCGGCAAGGCGAGCTTCACCGAGGAGCAGCTGGTCCAGAACCTGGCCAGCCTCGTGGATGCCGTCAACCGGGCCAAGCCGACCGGCGCCAAGGGCCAGTACCTGCGCACCCTGACCATCGCCACCACGATGGGCCCCGGGCTGCGCGTGGACATCCCCGACGTCCTCGCCGCGGCGAACGAGTAAAGTCCAGCCCAACCATCACGCACGACGCGGTCGAGAGACGCGCGCCGTATCAAGACAGACGGACAAGCCGCAGACAGCCTGCGCCCGCAGGACGCCTGGACCCGACCGCAAGGACGACCAGACGCCCAGGGCTTGATCCGCCGGACCGGACCGGCCGGCCATCCCGTGGGGTGGTGGACGGGGACGACGGCGAGCACGCCGAGGCAGTGGCAATCGCCCCACCTCCCAGGTGGGTCGCGCCCCCTGCACGTGGCCCGTCGCAGGGGTTCATCCCGGCGCTGCCGGGGCGCACCCACCGCCGCGCGCCGGTTGCGCGCTGGAGCAAGGAGGCTCGATGCCGACCGAGGCCAAGCGAGAGACGGTCGAGGACCTGCGCGCCCAGCTGGACGCCAGCCGCACTCTGATCGTCTCGGAATACCGCGGCCTCAAGGTGAAGGAGATCAGCGAGATCCGGCGCGCCCTGCGCAAGCAGAACGTGAGCTACCGGGTCATCAAGAACCGCCTGATGCGGATCGCGGCCCAGGAGAACGCCTCTGCCGCCGCGCTCTCACCGCTCCTCGTGGGTCCGACGGCGATTGCCTTCGGCACCGACGAGGCGGCCACCGCCAGGGCGGTCCTGGATGCCGTCAAGCCATACCGCATCGTGAAGATCACGGGCGCGGTGCTGGGGGCGACGGCGATCGATGCCCAGGGCGTGGCTCGGCTCGCGACCCTGCCTTCCCGCGAGGTTCTTCTCGCCGAGGCCGTGGGCGCGATAACGGCTCCTCTGGCCACGGTTGCCGGCCTGTTCGACGCCCCCGGGCGCGACGTTGCCGGCCTGTTCCAGGCGCTGATTGACAAGCGCGGCGACGCCGCGGCCTGACCTTCCCTCGAGACCAACCCGCGCCCCGAGGGGCGCTGTACCACCAGGAGACACGAACCCCATGGCCAAGCTGACCATCGACCAGCTGCTCGAGGCATTCGAGCAGATGACCGTCCTCGAGCTGTCCGACTTCAAGAAGGCATTCGAGGACCGCTTTGGCGTCACTGCCGCCGCACCGGTCGCCTTCGCCGGCGCCGCTCCGGCCGCTGCCGCGGCCCCTGTTGCCGAGGCTGAGGAGCAGACCGAGTTCACCGCCACCCTGACCGAGATCGGCCCCAACAAGATCCCGGTCATCAAGGTCGTCCGCGAGCTCACCGGACTCGGCCTCAAGGAGGCGAAGGACCTCGTCGACGCCTTCCCGAAGGCCGTCAAGGAGGCCGTCACCAAGGATGAGGCCGAGAAGATCAAGGCAGCCCTCGAGGACGTGGGCGCCAAGGTCGAGATCAAGTAGACGGTTGCGGGCCGGCTCTGCCGGCCTTCGCCCGGCCGCCCGGACGGGCGGCGGCCTTCGCGCCGCCGCCCGGTCCGTAATGCCCCGTGGTTGACACTCGACCTGAACGCGGTATCCTACTCCTTCTGTGAGCGCGGCCGTTCCCTCCTCTTCCCACTCCGTCAAGGAGCCGTCCTTCATGCTGTCCGTCTCGTCGGCACCCCTTGCCGCCACGCCCTCCGGCCGCCTGTCATACGCCAGGATCGCCGAGGTCCGCGACGGGGTGAGCGTCGACAAGTTCGAGGTCCCGAACCTCATCGAGCTCCAGCTCGAGTCCTTCCAGTGGTTCATCGAGAAGGGCCTCCGGGACCTGCTCGATGAGATCAGCCCCATCAAGGACTTCACCCAGAAGGTGATGGAGCTCCAGTTCCTGGACTACGAGTTCGGGTCGCCCAAGTACTCCGAGGAGGAGTGTCGGACGAAGGACCTCACGTTCAGTCGGCCGCTGTACGTGAACGTCGAGCTCCTGATCAAGGAGACCGGCGAGATCCAGCGCCAGCGCGTCTACATGGGCGACTACCCGTGGATGACGGAGATGGGCACGTTCGTGATCAACGGCGCCGAGCGCGTCGTGGTCAGCCAGCTCGTCCGCTCGCCCGGCGTGTACTACAGCGAGCTCGAGGATCCGAGCACCGGCCGGATGCTGTTCTCGGCGAAGGTGATCCCGAACCGCGGTGCCTGGCTCGAGTTCGAGACCACCAAGACGGACCAGCTGTATGTCAAGGTCGATCGCAAGCGCAAGATCGCGGCGTCGACCCTGCTCCGAGCGGTCGGCTACGACACGAACGACGAGATCGAGGGCCTGTTCCACAACTCGGTGGACATCGACCCCGAGCACCCCTACATCGCGAACACCCTCGACAAGGACCTCACCAAGACGCCGAACGAGGCGCTGATCGAGGTCTACAAGAAGCTCCGCCCGGGTGATCCGCCCACCCCGGACAACGCCCGCCAGCTCGTCGAGAGCCTGTTCTTCAACTTCCGCCGATACGATCTCGGCCGGGTCGGGCGCTACAAGTTCAACAAGAAGCTGGACGGCGTGTCCGCGCGCATGGGCATCGAGCTCGCCCGCGAGGAGCGGACGATCACGCGCGAGGACATCGCGGCGATCGTCGGCCACCTGATCGAGTCGAACCGCGGCCTCCACACCAAGGACGACATCGACCACCTCGGCAACCGCCGCATCCGTGCCAACGGAGAGCTGATCCAGAACGCCTTCCGCATCGGCCTGCTGCGCATGGAGCGCGTGGTCCGGGAGCGGATGACGATCCAGGAGATCGACAAGGCCACGCCGAACGCCCTCATCAACATCCGCCCGGTCGTGGCGGCGATGAAGGAGTTCTTCGGCGGCAGCCAGCTGTCCCAGTTCATGGACCAGACGAACCCGCTCGCGGAGCTGACCTCGAAGCGACGCCTGTCGGCGCTTGGTCCGGGCGGCCTGTCGCGAGAGCGCGCCGGGTTCGATGTCCGCGACGTGCACCACAGCCACTACGGACGCATCTGCCCGATCGAGACCCCCGAGGGTCCGAACATCGGCCTGATCGGATCGCTGGCCACCTACGGGCGCATCAACTCCTACGGCTTCATCGAGACGCCCTACCGCAGGGTCAAGCGGACCATCGCCCACGACGACCCGCTGCTTCTCGAATACGAGGCCGGCGCGGACCTGACCGCCAAGAACGGCACGGTCATCGTCCGGAAGGGCGACCAGTTCACCGAGGCGGGCCGCAAGGAGCTCGTGCGCCAGAAGGCGCTCGCGTTCCCCATCCGCCCGATCGTGACCGACGAGATCGACTACCTCCCCGCCGACGAGGAGGAGGAGCACCATGTCGCGCAGGCGAACGCCCCGCTCGACGCCGGGAACCACTTCATCGGCGATCGGGTCCCCTCGCGCTACCGGGACACGTTCCCGGAGGCTCGCCCGGACCAGATCGAGTACATGGACGTCAGCCCGAAGCAGGTCGTCTCGGTCGCGACCGCGCTGATCCCGTTCCTGGAGCATGACGACGCCAACCGCGCGCTCATGGGCTCCAACATGCAGCGCCAGGCGGTCCCGCTCCTCGAGCCCGAGTCGCCGATCGTCGGCACCGGCATGGAAGCCCGTGCCGCCCATGACTCCGGCGCGGTGGTCATCGCACGGCACGACGGCGTCGTGACCAGCGTCACGGCCGAGCGCATCCAGGTCGATGCCGACACGGGCGAGCTCGACGAGTACAAGCTGCTCAAGTTCGTCCGCAGCAACCAGGGCACCTGCATCAACCAGCGCCCGATCGTCACGGTCGGCCAGCGGGTGGCCACGGGAGCGCCGATCGCCGATTCGTCGTCCACGGACGGCGGGGAGCTCGCCCTCGGCAGGAACGTCCTGGTGGCGTTCATGAGCTGGGAGGGCGGCAACTACGAGGACGCGATCGTGATCAGCGAGCGCCTCGTGCGTGACGACCTGTTCACGAGCATCCACATCGAGAAGCACGAGATCGAGTCCCGGGACACCAAGCTTGGCCCCGAGGAGATCACGCGCGACATCCCGAACGTCGGCGAGGAGGCCCTCAAGGACCTCGACGAGGAGGGGATCGTCTACATCGGCGCCGAGGTCCGCCCCGGCGACATCCTGGTCGGCAAGATCACGCCCAAGGGCGAGACCGAGCTGACCGCGGAGGAGCGGCTCCTGCGCGCTATCTTCGGTGAGAAGGCGCGCGAGGTGAAGGACTCCTCGCTGAGGCTCCCTCACGGGGAGCGCGGCAAGGTGGTCGAGATCCGGGAGTTCCGCCGCGAGTGGAACGACGACCTGCAGCCGGGCGTGAACCGGCTGGTTCGGGTGTCGGTCGCCCAGAAGCGCAAGGTCTCGGTCGGCGACAAGATGGCCGGCCGCCACGGCAACAAGGGCGTCATCGCCAAGGTCCTCCCGGTAGAGGACATGCCGTACCTGCCGGACGGCTCCCCGGTCGACATCCTCCTCAACCCGCTCGGCGTGCCGAGCCGGATGAACATCGGCCAGATCCTGGAGACCCACCTGGGCTGGGCGCTCGACACCATGGGCTACAAGGCCGCGACCCCCGTCTTCGACGGCGCGACGGAGGGCCAGATCCGCGACGCCCTCAAGTCGGCCCGCGTGGACTGGCATGGCTATGACCACCTGCCCGAGGACGGCAAGATCGAGCTGCGAGACGGGCGAACCGGCGAGCTGTTCGATCGGACCATCACGGTCGGCCAGATCTACATGCTCAAGCTGCACCACCTGGTGGAGGACAAGATCCACGCCCGGTCCACCGGCCCCTACAGCCTGATCACCCAGCAGCCGCTGGGGGGCAAGGCACAGTTCGGAGGCCAGCGGTTCGGCGAGATGGAGGTGTGGGCCCTCGAGGCCTACGGCGCCGCCAACATCCTCCAGGAGCTGCTCACCGTGAAGTCGGACGACGTCCTCGGTCGCGTCCAGACCTATGAAGCCATCGTCAAGGGCGAGGAGATCCAGCCCCCGCGGGTCCCCGAATCCTTCAAGGTCCTCATCAAGGAGCTGCGGAGCCTCGGGCTCAACGCGGAGATCCTCGACCAGAACGACGAGGAGATCCCCCTGGCGGAGGACGATGCCTCCGGCTACCTGCTCCCCGATCTTGGCGGGATCAACCTCGCCGGGTTCGAGGACTGACAACCACGTAACCCACGCCCGGAGGGGGATCGGCGTCCGGCCGACCCGGTCCCCCCTCGCATGAACCGGAAGATCGCGCTGCCAGGGCCGCGGCGGCGCGGAGGAGACCGATGCTCGAGGTCAACAACTTCTCGGCAATCCGTATCTCGCTTGCCAGCCCGGACCAGATCCGGGAATGGTCGAAAGGCGAGGTGACGAAGCCCGAGACGATCAACTACCGGACGCTCAAGCCCGAGAAGGATGGGCTTTTCGACGAGCGCATCTTCGGTCCCACCCGGGACTGGGAATGCTATTGCGGGAAGTACAAGCGGATCCGGTACAAGGGCATCATCTGCGACAAGTGCGGCGTCGAGGTCACGCGCAGCAAGGTGCGCCGTGAGCGCATGGGCCACATCCAGCTGGCCAGCCCCGTCAGCCACATCTGGTACTTCAAGGGCACCCCCAGCCGGCTGGGCATCCTGCTCGATATCAGCCCCCGCAACCTCGAGCGGATCCTCTACTTCGCCCTGTACATCGTGACCCACGTCGACGAGGAGGCGCGCCAGCGCGCCCTGAAGGCGCTCGACGAGCAGGCCGAGGGTCGTGGCGGCGCCGGCGGCGAGCGGCTCGCTGAGCTCGAGACCTCCCTCAAGGCGGACATCAAGCGCCAGTCCGAGGAGCTGCGGGCGGTCCTCGCCACCACCCGGGCAGAGATCGAGGCCGCGCGCACACGCGACACTGACGAGGCCACGGCGAAGGCGCAGGAGGTCCAGGCCGCGCTGTCGGCACTGGGCACCGGCGTCGCCGAGGACACGATCGCCTTCGGCCCGACCGGCGAGGTCGTGGTCGCGGCCGGCGAGAAGGGCGGCAAGCCCGCACTCGCGCGGCTGCAGAAGATCGTCGCCGCCGAGACGGACCGGATCTCCGAGGCCGCCGAGCAGCGCGTGCTCGCCGAGGAGCGCGGCACCGAGCAGAAGGTCGATGAGCTCCGGTCGGCCATGGACGAGGCGCTCCAGGGTGAGCGCGACGTCCAGAAGGAGGAGGCCCAGGGCCAGAAGGACGAGCTCCGCCGCGCCCGCGACGAGATCGAATCCCTCAAGCCCCTCATGACGGTCGGCGAGATGGAGTTCCGCCAGCTGGACGAGAAGTACGGCTCCGGTGCCCGCACCGGCCGGATCTTCTGGGCCGGCATGGGCGCCGAGGCGGTCCGCGACATCATCGTCCGGATGGACCTTGAGGAGCTGTCGCGCGCCCTGCACGCTGAGGTCCGGACGAGCTCCGGCCAGCGCCGCAAGAAGGCCATCAAGCGGCTGCGCCTGATCGAGGCGTTCCGCCGCTCGGGCAACCGCCCGGAGTGGATGATCCTGTCGGTCCTGCCCGTCATTCCGCCTGACCTGCGTCCGATGGTCCAGCTGGACGGCGGCCGCTTTGCGACCTCCGACCTCAACGACCTCTACCGGCGCGTGATCAATCGCAACAACCGCCTCAAGCGGCTCCTGGAGCTCGGCGCACCCGAGATCATCATCCGCAACGAGAAGCGGATGCTCCAGGAGGCGTGCGACGCCCTGATCGACAACGGCCGCCGCGGCCGGGCGATCGCGGGCACCGGCAACCACCGCCTCAAGTCGCTCTCCGACATGCTCAAGGGCAAGCAGGGGCGGTTCCGCCAGAACCTGCTGGGCAAGCGCGTGGACTACTCGGGCCGATCCGTCATCGTCGTCGGTCCGGACCTGAAGCTCCACCAGTGCGGCCTGCCCAAGAAGATGGCGCTGGAGCTGTTCAAGCCGTTCGTCATGCGGCAGCTGGTCGAACAGGGCTTCGCGCACAACATCAAGAGCGCCAAGCGCATCGTCGAGCGTGTCCGCCCCGAGGTGTGGGACGTCCTCGAAGAGGTCATCAAGGACCACCCGGTCCTGCTGAACCGCGCGCCCACGCTCCACCGCCTGGGCATCCAGGCCTTCATGCCGGTCCTCGTCGAGGGGTCCGCAATCCAGATCCACCCGCTCGTCTGCACCGCGTTCAACGCGGACTTCGACGGCGACCAGATGGCGGTCCACGTGCCGCTGTCAACGGCCGCCCAGGAAGAGGCGAAGACGATGATGCTGTCGACAGCCAACCTGCTGTCGCCGGCGGACGGCTCGCCCGTCGTGGCCCCGACCCAGGACATGGTCCTCGGCTGCTACTACCTGACCATGGACGAGCAGATCATCTCCGACCGCCCGGTCCAGTCGTTCGCGACCGAGGATGACGCGATCATCGCGTACGAGATGGGCGCGCGCGGCCTCGAGACGGCGAGCCGGATCTTCTCCGAGCGGGAGGAGGGGGACACCTCCTCCGTGCACCACACCGGTGCCTCGCTCCTGCTCCACGAGCCTGTCGACGTGAGCGTCCGCTCCTGGGACGCCGAAGCTGGTGTCCTCGTGGACCAGTACGTCCGCACCACCGTCGGGCGGGTCCTGTTCAACCGGATCCTCCCGGAGCCCATGCGGTTCGCGAACTACGCCATGAAGCGCGTGGACCTGAAGCGGCTCGTCGATCGCTGCTACCGGGACCTCGGTCCCGTCGAGACCGCCCACCTCGTGGACGGCATCAAGGGCATCGGCTTCAAGTTCGCCACCCGCGGCGGGATGACGATCGGCCTGTGGGACATCATCGTGCCGGATTCCAAGCCCGCGCAGATGGCCCAGGCGGACGAGGATGTCGCCAAGATCGACGCCCAGTTCCAGCGCGGCCTCATCACCGAGGAAGAGCGCTACGAGCAGGTCGTCGAACTCTGGCAGCGCGTCACCAAGGTCGTGTCCGACCAGATGATGGACGCCCTGGGCGCGGAGAACCCCGTCCGGATGATGACCGACTCGGGTGCCCGCGGCAACAAGGGCAACATCGGCCAGCTGGGCGCCATGCGAGGCCTGATGGCCGACCCGTCGGGCCGGATCATCGACGTGCCCGTGCGCAGCAACTTCCGCGAGGGCATGACGGTCCTCGAGTACTTCATCAGCACCCATGGCGCCCGCAAGGGCCTCGCGGACACCGCCCTCCGCACCGCGGACTCCGGGTACCTCACCCGCCGCCTCGTGGACGTGGCGCAGGACGTCATCACCCGCGAGGACGATTGCGGAACGGAGGATGGGAGCTGGATCATCCGGGCCGAGTCCGCGGACGAGCCCGAGGCGTTCCAGCGCCGCCTGGTCGGCCGGCTGACGGCCACCGACCTGGTGGATCCGGGCGCGAAGGTGAAGAAGGGTGCCAGCGCACCCGTGGTCGCCGAGCGCAACACCATGATGACCGAGGAGCTCGCGAAGGAGATCGACGCCGCGGGCATCGACGAGGTGCTGGTCCGGTCGCCGCTCGCCTGCGAGTCGCGACAGGGCGTCTGCCGGATGTGCTACGGCCGAAACCTGGCCACCGGCGACATGATCGGGATCGGCGAGGCGGTCGGCATCATCGCCGCCCAGTCAATCGGCGAGCCCGGTACGCAGCTGACGATGCGGACGTTCCACACCGGCGGCGTCGCCGGCCAGGACATCACGCAGGGTCTGCCGCGCGTCGAGGAGCTGTTCGAGGCCCGGATCCCCAAGGGCAAGGCCGAGATCAGCCACATCGACGGCATCGTCGAGGTGATCGTTGGCGATACTGGCCGCAAGGTCAAGGTCATCAGCCGCGAGGCATTCGACTCGCCGATCGTCCTCCCCGAGGGCGCGGAGCTGCTGGCAGCCGCGGGCGATCTCGTCGAGATCAACCAGGTCCTGGCCCGATCGGCCACGGCGGGGGACATCGTCGCGCCGGTGAGGGGCTTCCTGGCCCGCACCGACGACGGCACCGTCGTCCGGTCCGAGGACATCGTGGAACGCGAGTACGCGATCCCGCACAGCGCGAAGCTGCTGGTCGACGACGGCCAGGAGATCCGCGCCGGCGATGCCATCACGGACGGCCCGATCAACCCGCAGGAGTACCTCGACACCCGGGGCAAGGACGCCGTCCAGCGCTACCTGGTGCGGGAGGTTCAGCGGGTCTACCGGAGCCAGGGCGTCACGATCAACGACAAGCACATCGAGATCATCGTCCGCCAGATGCTCAAGAAGGTGCGGATCGACCAGCCGGGCGACTGCGAGCAGCTCCCGACCGAGCTCATCGACCGCCTGGACTTCGAGGCGGCCAACAACCGCGTCCTCGCCGAGGGCGGAGAGCCTGCGACCGCGCAGACGGTGCTCCTGGGCGTGACCAAGGCGTCCCTCAACACGTCCTCCTTCCTGGCCGCGGCCTCCTTCCAGGAGACCACCCGGGTGCTGACCGAGGCCGCGATCAACGGCTCCCGGGACCACCTGGTCGGCCTCAAGGAGAACGTGATCATCGGCAAGCTCATCCCGGCAGGGTCGGGCGCGCCGCAGAACGTTGCCGCGATCAAGGAGCGCCAGCGCCGGATCGCCCTCGAGGCACTCGCCGGCGAGACCCTCGAGGGTCTCGGTGAGCCGGAGTTCAACCCGTTCCTCGAGGACGGTTCTGCGGGTGCGGACGACGAGACGGCGGGGCTCGCCCTGGCCGCCACGATCGCCGGTGCCGAGGATGATGAGGTCGACCTCAATCAGCTCGCCGGCCAGCCTGTGCCGGAGGTCGAGGAGGTGGCGTTCAACCCGTTCCTCGCCGACGCCTCCGAGGAGGGCTGAGCTCCACCGCGCATTCCGACCATCTCCAGGGACCCCTGGACTCCGCGGACGCGGGGGTTGTTTGACACTCGAACGGACGCCTTGCTAAACTCCGCGTTCGTGGCCTCGAGGGGCCCCGTTCGCCACGTGCGTCGGATCAGGCCTCGAAGAGATCCGAGCGGTCCCCAGCCGGACGCCCGGCGCGGGTGGACCCGCCGGACCGACCACCACCTGTAGCACTTTCAGTGAAAGGAGCCGCGTCTCCGTGCCGACCATCAGCCAGCTCGTGCGCCACGGGCGGAAGCCGAAGATCGAGAAGGTCAAGGCTCCCGCGCTGCGCAAGAACTGGAACAGCCTGCGACAGCGCCAGGTGCCGATTCCCGGCGCCCCCCAGAAGCGGGGAGTGTGCCTGCAGGTCAGGACGATGACTCCGAAGAAGCCGAACTCGGCCCTTCGGAAGATCGCGCGCGTGCGGCTCACCAACCAGATGGAGGTCACGGCCTACATCCCGGGCATCGGCCACAACCTCCAGGAGCACTCCGTGGTCCTGGTGCGCGGCGGCCGGGTCAAGGATCTTCCGTCGGTCAAGTACCACATCATCCGAGGGACCCTCGATGCCGCGGGCGTCAAGGATCGCAAGCAGAGCCGCAGCAAGTACGGCGCCAAGGCGGCCATCGTGCCCGGGAAGAAGGGCTAGGATGCCGCGCCGTCAGTCGATCGCCCGCAAGACGAAGTACCAGGTCGAGTCGACTCGCGTCTCGGATCGCTTCCGCGCGAAGCTGATGCGTGACGGGAAGCGGACCCTGTCTGACCGGATCCTGCGCCAGGCGCTTGCGCGCGCCGAGTTCCAGGCCAAGCGCCCGGGGCTCGAGGTGCTCGAGGCCGCATTGCGCAACGCAACCCCGATCATCGAGGTCAAGCCCCGCCGCGTCGGTGGCGCCACCTACCAGGTCCCGGTCGAGATCCGGGGAGACCGCCGGCTGTCGCTCGGCGTGCGCTGGCTTGTCCAGGCCGCCCGCAAGCGCAGCGGCAAGAGCATGAGCGAGAAGCTCGCCGCGGAATTCGTCGACGCCATGAACGGCCTCGGGGCAGCGGTGAAGCGGCGCGAGGACACCCACAAGATGGCGGAGGCCAACAAGGCCTTCAGCCACTTCAAGTGGTAGTCCCGGCCGAGAGGAGCTGAACCAACCGTGGCACGAACCGTTCCGCTTCTGCGAACGCGGAACATCGGAATCATCGCGCATATCGACGCGGGCAAAACCACCGTGACCGAGCGGATCCTCTTCTACACGAAGAAGATCTACAAGATCGGTGAGGTTCATGAGGGCGCGGCCACCATGGACTGGATGCCCCAGGAGCAGGAGCGCGGCATCACGATCACTGCCGCGGCCACCACCTGCGCGTGGAACGATCACCGTATCAACATCATCGATACGCCCGGGCACGTGGACTTTACGATGGAAGTCGAGCGGAGCCTGCGCGTGCTCGACGGAGCGGTGGTCGTGTTCGACGGCGTTGCCGGTGTCGAGCCGCAGTCCGAGACGGTGTGGCGCCAGGCGGACCGCTATGGCGTTCCCCGGATCTGTTTCATCAACAAGCTCGACCGGACGGGTGCCAACTTCTGGCGCGACGTGGACATGATCCGCGACCGCCTTGGCGTCACGCCCGTGCCGATCCAGATCCCGATCGGCATCGAGGACACGTTCGTCGGCCTCGTGGACCTCGTCCGCATGAAGGCGCTGATCTGGCGGGACGACCTCGGCAACAGCTTCGACACGATCGAGATCCCTGCGGAGATGGCCGACGAGGCCGCGACGTGGCGCGAGAACCTCCTCGAGTCGGTTGCGCTGGTCGATGATCGCCTCGCCCACAAGTACCTCGAGGGCGAGGAGGTCACCGAGGACGAGATCAAGCACGCGATCCGGCTCGCGACCCTCCAGTACACCTGGGTCCCGATCCTGTGCGGTTCGGCGCTCAAGAACAAGGGCGTCCAGCCGATGCTCGACGCGGTGGTGGACTATCTCCCCTCGCCGCTCGACGTGCCGCCGGTGATCGGCCTCAAGCCCGGCACCGACATCGAGATCCTCAAGGCACCGGACGACACCGAGCCCTTCAGCGCCCTCGCGTTCAAGATCGCCGCGGATCCCTTCGTCGGCAAGCTGGCGTTCTTCCGGGTCTACTCCGGGACCCTCAAGTCCGGGTCCTACGTGCTCAACGCCACGAAGGGCAAGAAGGAGCGGATCGGCCGCATCCTCCAGATGCACGCCAACCACCGCGAAGAGATCGACATCGTGTACGCGGGCGACATCGCTGCGGCCGTCGGCCTCAAGGACACCTACACCGGCGACACGCTCACGGAGCTCGAGCACCCGGTGATCCTGGAGTCGATGACGTTCCCCGAGCCCGTCATCGAGGTCGCGATCGAACCCAAGACCAAGGCCGACCAGGACAAGCTGGGCATCGCGCTCCAGCGCCTGGCCGAGGAGGACCCGACCTTCCGTGTCAAGACGGACGAGGAGTCGGGCCAGACGCTGATCGCCGGCATGGGCGAGCTGCACCTCGATGTTCTCGTTGACCGGATGGTGCGCGAGTTCAGGGTGGCCGCGAACGTCGGCAAGCCGCAGGTCGCCTACCGCGAGACGATCCGCAAGCCGGCGCAGGGCAATGGCCGCTTCGTCCGCCAGACCGGCGGCAAGGGCCAGTACGGCCACGCGGTCATCCGGATCGAGCCCCTGCCCAAGGGCGGTGGCTACGAGTTCGTGGACAAGATCGTCGGCGCCACCATCCCGCGCGAGTACATCAAGCCGATCGACATGGGCATTCGCGAGACGCTCGAATTGGGTATCTACGCGAACGTGCCGATGGTCGATATCAAGGTGACGCTGTTCGACGGGTCGTACCACGATGTCGACTCGTCGGAGATGGCGTTCAAGATCGCCGGTTCGATGGCGATCAAGGATGCAGTCGGCAAGGCCAGCCCCGTCGTGCTGGAGCCGATGATGCGGGTCGAAGTGACGATGCCCGAGGAGTTCATGGGCGACGTCATCGGCGACCTCAACAGCAGGCGCGGACATGTCGAGGGCATGGATCCCCGCGGGTCGACCCAGGTCGTCCGCAGTGCGGTCCCGCTGTCCGAGATGTTCGGGTATGCCACGGACCTGCGGTCGATGACCCAGGGCCGCGCGAGTTACTCCATGGAGCTCAGCCACTACGCCGAGGTTCCCTCGAACCTCGCGGCCGAGCTCGTCGCCAAATCGAAGGTCTAACCACGGGATATCTGCCCGCGTACGCGCGAGCAAGGAGCAGGGAGTCAAGCCGGATATGGCCAAGAAGAAGTTCGAGCGCACCAAGCCGCACGTCAACGTCGGCACGATCGGCCACATCGACCATGGCAAGACGACGCTCACGGCCGCCATCACCAAGTACCTGGCGCTCAAGGGCGGCGCGGAGTTCCGTGCGTTCGACTCGATCGACAACGCCCCCGAGGAGCGCGAGCGCGGCATCACGATCGCGATCGCCCACGTCGAGTACCAGACGGAGAACCGCCACTACGCGCACGTCGACTGCCCCGGGCACGCCGACTACATCAAGAACATGATCACCGGTGCCGCCCAGATGGACGGCGCGATCCTCGTGGTCGCCGCCACCGACGGCCCGATGCCCCAGACCCGCGAGCACATCCTCCTGGCCCGCCAGGTGGAGGTGCCCTACGTCATCGTGTTCCTCAACAAGTGCGACATGGTCGACGACCCCGAGCTGCTCGACCTCGTCGAGCTCGAGGTCCGCGAGCTGTTGAGCAAGTACAACTTCCCGGGCGACGACATCCCCGTCATCCGGGGCTCCGCGCTCCAGGCCCTCGAGGCCGGCGACAACGTCGACGACCCGGCCTACGCTCCGATCCAGGAGCTGATGGACGCGGTCGACTCCTACATCCCCAACCCCGAGCGCGCCATCGACAAGCCGTTCCTGATGCCCTGCGAGGACGTGTTCGGCATCAAGGGCCGCGGCACCGTCGCCACCGGCCGCATCGAGCGCGGCATCATCAAGGTGGGCGAGGAGGTCGAGATCGTCGGCATCAACGCCACCCGCAAGGTGGTCGTCACCGGCGTCGAGATGTTCAAGAAGCTGCTCGACCAGGGCGAGGCGGGCGACAACGTCGGCCTGCTCCTGCGCGGTATCGAGCGCGACGACATCGAGCGCGGCCAGGTCCTGGCCAAGCCCGGGTCGGTCAAGCCGCACACCAACTTCATCGCCCGCGTCTACGTCCTGACCAAGGAGGAGGGCGGCCGCCATACCCCGTTCTACAACGGGTACCGGCCGCAGTTCTACCTGCGCACCACGGACGTCACGGGTGCCATCGGCCTTCCCGACGGGGCCGAGATGATCATGCCCGGCGACAACGTCGACATGACCGTCGAGCTGATCACCCCGATCGCGCTCGAAGTCGGCCAGCGGTTCGCGATCCGCGAGGGCGGTCGTACCGTCGGCGCCGGCGCGATCACCAGCATCATCGCGTAGCGAGACAGATATGGCGAAGCAGCGGATCCGAATCCGCCTCAAGGCCTACGACCACCGGCTGCTCGACCAGTCGGCAGCCCAGATCGTCGAGACGGCGCAGCGCACAGGCGCGGACGTCGTCGGACCGGTCCCGCTGCCGACCCGGATCGAGAAGTTCACCGTCCTGCGGTCACCGTTCATCGACAAGGACTCCCGGGAGCAGTTCGAGATCCGCACGCACAAGCGGCTCATCGACATCCTGGATCCCTCGTCGAAGACGGTCGACGCCCTGATGCGACTCTCGCTTGCGGCGGGCGTCGACATCGAAATCAAGATGTAGGGCGGACCGATGAGCATTGGGCTGATCGGCCGCAAGGTCGGCATGACACAGGTCTTCCAGCCGGACGGGACAATGGTCGCCGTTTCGGTGGTACAGGTCACCCCGAACACCGTGACGCGGCTTCGCACCGCCGAGCGGGACGGCTACACGGCTGTCCAGCTTGGTGCCGGCGAGCGCCGCAAGCTGACGAAGCCGCTCGCCGGCCAGCTCAAGGACCTGCCGCGGGTCAAGACGATCCGCGAGTTCCGGCTGGATGACGCGGACGGCTACAGCGTGGGCCAGCAGCTGACGGTCGCCGAGGTGTTCGCCGAGGGCGACCTCGTCGACGTCACCGGCATCTCGAAGGGCCAGGGCTTCGCGGGCACCGTGAAGCGTCACAACTTCTCGCGCGGTCCCAAGACCCACGGTTCGGACAACTACCGCAAGCCGGGCTCCATCGGCCCCGGCACCACGCCCGGTCGCGTCTACAAGGGCCTCAAGATGGGTGGCCACATGGGCAGCGAGCGGGTCACGATCAAGAAGCTGCGCGTCGTCCGCGTGGACTCGGAGCGGAACCTGATCCTCGTGAAGGGAACCGTCCCCGGGGCGCCCGGCGCGCTCACCTTCGTCCGGAAGGCGTGACGATGCCTCAGACAATCCTCTACGACCGCTCGGGCGCCTCTGTCGGGAACGTCGACCTCAGCGAGGTGCTGTTCGCAGCGCCCGTCAACGAGGCCGTGCTCCACCAGGCGGTCGTCGCCCAGCTGGCCGGGCGCCATCTCGGCACCCATGACACGAAGACCCGCGGCGAGATCCGCGGTGGCGGCAAGAAGCCGTACCGCCAGAAGGGCACCGGCCGCGCCCGCCAGGGCACCCGCTCGGCCCCGCATTTCCGGGGCGGCGGCGTCGTGTTCGGCCCGCATCCGCGTTCCTATGATCAGAAGCTGCCGAAGAAGATGCGCCGCCTGGCGCTTCGCTCGGCGCTGACCGCCAAGCTGGGCGACGACGCGATCCGCGTGGTCGACACGTTTGGCATGGACTCCGAGCCCCGGACGAAGGCGTTCGTCGGCATCCTGCAGGCGCTCGGCGCCGGGGACGGCCACGAGCGGCGCGTGCTGGTGGTGGCCCCGGCGAAGGACGAGATGCTGCTGCGCTCCGCCGCCAACCTGCCGTCGGTGTCGATCATCCTGGCCGACTCGCTCAACGTCGTCGACCTGCTCAACGCCGACGCCATCCTGATCGAGCAGCCGTCGCTGGCCCGAATGGACGAGGTGTACGCGTGAGCGCCCTGACCGCCGCCGACATCATCCTCCGTCCCGTGATCTCGGAGAAGTCCATCGACGAGTCCGGGCGGGGCAAGTACACGTTCGCCGTGCACGACAAGGCCAACAAGATCCAGATCAAGGCCGCCGTCGAGGAGCTCTACAGCAAGGAGAAGGTGACCGTGGTCGCCGTCAACGTGCTGACCTCGAAGGCGAAGGAGAAGCGGCGGGGCACGAAGCGCGGCCGGATCACCGGTCACACCTCCGCCTGGCGGAAGGCAATCGTGACCCTGGCCCCCGGCCAGAAGATCGAATTCTTCGAGGGGGTGTAGGGATGCCGCTGCGAAGCTACAAGGCAACGTCCCCGGGCCGTCGGTGGATGACTCGCTCGACCTTCGACGAGATCACAACCGACCAGCCCCACAAGCCGCTCCTGGAGCCGATGAAGCGCGGCTCGGGGCGGAACAACATGGGCCGGCTCACCGTCCGCCATCGCGGCGGCGGCGAGAAGACCCATTACCGGCGGATCGACTTCAAGCGCGACAAGTCCGGCGTGCCGGCCCGTCTCGCGACGATCGAGTACGACCCGAACAGGTCCGCCCGCATCGGCCTGCTCCACTACCGGGACGGTGAGAAGCGCTACATGCTCCTCCCGAACGGCCTGAAGGTCGGGGACGTCATCGTCTCCGGTCCCGAGGCCGAGGCCCGGGTGGGGAATGCGCTGCCGATCGCGAACATCCCGCTCGGCACCACGATCCACAACATCGAGCTGACCCCGGGCAAGGGTGGCCAGATCGTCCGGTCCGCCGGCACGTCCGCCCAGCTCCTGGCCAAGGAGGGCGACCTGGCGCAGGTCCGCCTCCCCTCGGGCGAGGTGCGCCGGGTCCCGATGCGCTGCATGGCGACGATCGGGCAGGTCTCGAACGTCGATCACGAGAACCAGAGCCTCGGCAAGGCCGGGCGCGCCCGTCACATGGGCCAGCGTCCGGAAGTCCGGGGAGTGGCGATGACCCCGCGCGACCACCCCCACGGTGGTGGCGAGGGCAAGAGCCCGACGGGCATGCCTCCGAAGACCCCGTGGGGCAAGCCGGCGATGGGCTACCGGACACGGCGAGGCAAGGCGACGAGCCGCCTCATCGTCCGCAGCCGTCATCGCAAGTCATAGAGAGGAGCTAGAGCATGTCGCGATCGGTCAAGAAGGGACCGTTCGTCCAGCCCCGGCTTCTCGCCCGGGTGCAGGACATGAACAAGAGGAGCGAGCGCAAGGTCCTCAAGACCTGGTCGCGCGCGTCCGTCATCTTCCCCGACTTCATCGGCCACACGATTGCCGTCTACAACGGCAAGAAGCACGTGCCGGTGTACGTCACTGAGAACATGGTCGGCCACCGTCTCGGCGAGTTTGCCCCCACCCGCACGTATCGCGGGCACGGCAAGAACGCCGACCGGTCCGGCGGACTGCGGTAGAGGGGCCAACGACGTGCGTGTCTCTGCCACAGCCAAGTACCTGAGGGGCTCCACCCGGAAGGCCCGCCTCATCACCGAGGCGATCAAGGGCAAGCCGGTCGAGGAGGCCGCCGCGCTCCTGCGGTTCATGCCGCAGGCGGCCGCACGCGACGTCGCGCGCGTGCTGAAAAGCGCGACGGCAAACGCCGAGAACAACCTGAACCGGTCGGCCGACGAGCTTGTCGTCGCCGATGCGGTCGCCAACGAGGGCCCGACGATCAAGCGATGGCGCCCGCGGGCCCAGGGTCGGGCCTTCCCGATCCACAAGCCCATGACGCACATCACGGTCGTCGTGGCCGACCGGGAGGCCTAGGCATGGGACACAAAGTCCATCCGTACGGCTACCGCCTGGGCTACACCCGAACGTGGACCGCCAAGTGGTACGCCGACAAGGAGTACACAACCCTCCTCAAGGAGGACATCTCGATCCGGCAGCTGCTTGATCGGCGGCTGGCGAACGCCAGCGTGAGCGGGGTCGAGATCGAGCGTGGCATCAACCACGTCACCGTTTCGATCCACACCGCCAAGCCGGGCATCGTGATCGGCCGCGGTGGCCAGAACGTCGAGATCCTCCGCAAGGAGATCGGCGAGCTGGCGAAGCGCAAGGTCAAGCTGGAGATCAAGGAGATCCGCCAGCCTGAGCTCGACGCGTACCTCGTCGCCCTCAACATCGCCCAGCAGCTGAGCCGCCGTGTCGCCTACAAGAAGGCGATGAAGCAGTCCATCCAGCGGTCGATGAAGGCTGGGGCCAAGGGATGCAAGATCGCGCTGGCCGGACGCCTCGGGGGCTCTGAGATGGGTCGCCGCGAGTGGGACCGCGAGGGTCGCATCCCGCTGGGCACCCTGCGTGCCGACATCAGCTATGGCCAGGTCCACGCTCACACGACCTACGGTCGGATCGGCGTCAAGGTCTGGATCTACAAGGGCGAGATCCCCGTGGAGCGCAAGCGCCGCGAGGCTGCCGCTCCCGCTGTCGCGGCCGGCGCCGCGCAGGGGGTGTGACGCCATGCTGATGCCGCGACGCGTCAAGCACCGCAAGGTGATGCGCGGCCGGATGTCCGGAATGGCGAAGGGCGGGCACACCGTCGCCTTCGGCGAGTACGGCCTGGCCACGCTCGAGCCGGCCTGGATCACGGCCCGGCAGATCGAGGCCGCCCGACGCGCGATGACCCGCTCGGTCAAGCGCGGGGGAAAGATCTGGATCCGCGTCTTCCCGGACAAGCCCGCGACCAAGAAGCCGGCCGAGACCCGCATGGGCTCGGGCAAGGGCGCCCCGGACCACTGGGTCGCGGTCGTGCGCCCCGGAAGGATCCTGTTCGAGATGGCGGGAGTCGAGCACGCGGCGGCCGTCGAGGCCATGCGCCTCGCCTCCCACAAGCTCCCGGTCGCGACCCGCGTCGTGGTCCGCGAAACCGCGAAGGAGGTCACCGATGGAGATCGGTGAGGTCCGGAAGCTCACGGACAGCGAACTGGATGACCGGCTCAAGGATGCCAAGCAGGACCTCTGGCAGGCCCGCTTCGCCCTCTCGACCCGTCAGTTGAAGGATTACAGCCAGATCCCGGCGACGCGACAGACGATCGCCCGGATCCTCACCGTCAAGCGCGAGCGGGCAACCGCGCCGCGCTCGGCGGAGTAGGAGCGTCGGGATGCCCACCGCAGGAGCCACTACCCCCGTGAAGGGACAGCGCAAGACCAAGGTCGGCCGCGTCGTCAGCGACAAGATGGACAAGACGATCGTCGTGTCCGTCGGGCGCCTGACGCGTCACCGCCTGTACAAGCGCGTCATGAAGGCCTCGACCAAGTTCGCGGCCCACGACGAGCACAACGAGGCGAAGATCGGCGACACGGTCGCCATCGAGGAGTCGCGCCCCCTCTCCGCGACCAAGCGCTGGCGCCTCGTGTCCGTCCTCTCCCGCGCAGGCGAGGAGCGTGCAGGCGAGATCATCCCGGCTGAGGAGGCCGAGACGACCGAGGCGATCCACGCTGCCGCGCACCCCGGCCGACGCGCCGAGGGTGAGGAGGTCCAGGCGTGATCCAGGCCTCGACGCGCCTCCGCGTCGCCGACAACACCGGAGCCCGCACGATCGAGTGCATCCGGATCATGGGTCGCTCGCGCAAGACCGTAGCCGGCATCGGCGACGTGATCGTCGCGAGCGTCAAGACCGCGATCCCGAATGCGCCCGTCAAGAAGGGCGATGTCGTGCGGGCGGTCATCGTCCGGACGTCGAAGGAGATCGGCCGCCCCGACGGGAGCTACATCCGCTTCGACGAGAACGCGGCCGTGCTCATCAACAACCAGGGCAATCCCCGCGGGACCCGCATCTTCGGCCCCGTCGCCCGTGAGTTGCGTGACCGGAACTACATGAAGATCGTCTCCCTCGCACCGGAGGTGCTGTAATGCCCGACCGGTCTATCCAGCACCGGACGAAGGTCCCGGAGATCCGCAAGGGCGACACCGTCGTCGTGCTGGCCGGCAAGGATGCCGGCAAGCGTGGCAAGGTCGACCGGGTGATCCGCCGCGACCCGTCGCCGTCCCCGGTCCGCTCGGGGTACCGCCGCACATCGCTCAAGGGTGGCGTGCTGGTGGTCGTCGACGGGCTGAACATCGCCCGCAAGCACACGAAGCCGCGCCAGCGGTCCTCCGGTGGGCCGGGCTCCGCGCCGACCGTCGATCCCGGCGGCATCCTGGAGCGCGCGATGCCGCTCCCGGTCAGCCGGGTCATGGTCGTCTGCAGCCACTGCGACCGCCCGACGCGAGTCGGTCACCGGACGCTCGACAACGGCACCCGGGTGCGCACCTGCCACCACTGCGGCGAGCCGCTGGAGGTGAAAGCGTGAGCGGTCAGCTCAAGGAGCGGTACACGTCGGAGGTGATTCCCGCGCTGCAGAAGCAGTTCGGCTACGTCAACCCGATGCAGGTGCCGGGCATGGACAAGATCGTCATCAACATCGGCCTGGGCGAGGCCCTCACGAACGCCAAGGCAGTGGATGCCGCGGTCGGCGACCTGCAGCTCATCACGGGCCAGAAGCCGATCGTCACCCGCGCCAAGAGGTCGATCGCCCAGTTCCGCATTCGTACCGGCAACCCGATCGGCGTGAAGGTCACCCTCCGCGGCGAGCGGATGTGGGACTTCCTGGAGCGCCTCACGCGGCTTGCGCTTCCGCGCATCCGTGACTTTCGGGGCGTGCCCAGCAAGTCCTTCGACGGGCGAGGCAACTACTCGCTCGGCCTCCGGGAGCAACTCGCCTTCCCGGAGATCGACTATGACAAGGTGGACCGTCTCCGCGGGCTGGAGATCAGCATCGTGACGACGGCGAAGACCGACGAGGAGTCGAAGCTGTTGCTCGAACTCCTCGGCATGCCCTTCGCCGGCTAGGGCGCGGGGAGGAGTCCAGATGGCCAAGAAGTCCATGATCGCGAAGGCGAAGCGGGATCCGAAGCACCCGGTGCAGGGGTATCACCGCTGCTATGTCTGCGGCCGACCGCGAGCGTACATGCGCCGTTTCGCTCTCTGCCGGATCTGCTTCCGAGAGCGCGCGCTCGTCGGCGAGCTGCCCGGCGTCACGAAGTCGAGCTGGTAGAGAGATGAACATCTCCGACCCGATCGCGGACATGCTCACGCGTGTTCGCAACGCCTCGCGAGCTCGCCACACGGAGGTCGTCGTGCCGGCCTCGCGCACCAAGCGCGAGATTGCGCGGATCCTCATGGAGGAAGGCTTCATCGCCGACGTCCACGAGGAGCGCGACGGCGTGGCGCAGCTCCTGCGCATCCAACTCAAGTATGTCGACGGCAAGGTGCCGGTCGTCTCGGGCCTCAAGCGGATCAGCAAGCCGGGCCTGCGCGTGTACGCGCAGAAGACGGACATCCCGCGGGTCCTGGGCGGTCTGGGCATCGTGATCGTCAGCACGAGCAAGGGGATCATGACGGGCGCCCAGGCCAAGCAGGCGGCGCTCGGTGGCGAGATCCTCGCCTACGTCTGGTAGCGCGATGTCCCGCATTGGCCGCCTCCCCATCCCTGTTCCCGCCGGCGTGGACATCACGTTCGACGGGCGCATCATCACGGTCACGGGCCCCAAGGGGACCCTGACCCGCGCATTGCCGCCGCGGATCGCGGTCGACCGCGAGGGCGAGACCCTCGTCGTCACCCGGCCCACGGAGAACAAGCTCGACAAGTCGCTCCACGGCCTGACGCGCACGCTCGTCAACAACATGGTCGTCGGGGTCACCACCGGGTACCGCAAGGGCCTCGAGATCGTCGGCGTGGGCTACCGCGCGCAGAAGGTGGGCGACAAGCTCGTCCTCGCGCTCGGCTACAGCCATCCGGTCGAGATCGATCCGCCTGCCGGTATCAGCTTCGAGCTGGAGACCCCCGTCCGCCTCGCGGTCGTGGGGATCGACAAGGAGCTCGTCGGCCAGTACGCGGCGAAGGTCCGCGCCACCCGCAAGCCCGAGCCCTACAAGGGCAAGGGCGTCCGGTATGCCGGCGAGAAGGTCCGCCGCAAGGCGGGCAAGGCCGGCAAGATCGGCGGGAAGAAGTAGCCATGACCAAGCTCACGACCCGCTCCGCGTCGCGCACCAAGCGCCACGAGCGCATCCGCCTCCGCCTCGCGGGGACGGCCTCGCGGCCGCGCCTCGCGGTGTTCCGCAGCCTGAACCACATCTACGCCCAGGTCATCGACGACACCAGCGGCCAGACCCTGGCCGCGGCGTCCTCGCTCGACTCACGGCCTCCGTGGCGCCGAGGGCACGAAGACGGCCGATGCCAAGCGCGTCGGCCAGCTCGTGGCGGAGCGCGCGAAGGCGGTCGGCGTGGAAAAGGTGGTCTTCGACCGGGCGGGGTTCCACTACCACGGGCGGGTTCGCTCGCTCGCCGAGGCGGCTCGCGAAGCCGGCCTCGACTTCTGAGAGGACACCCTGTGGCCCGTATCGACCCCAACAAGCTCGCGCTCGAGGAGCGCGTCGTCCAGATCAACCGCGTCGCCAAGGTTCACAAGGGCGGCCGGCGCTTCTCGTTCTCGGCGGTCATCGTCGTGGGTGACGGCAACGGCCACGTCGGCGTCGGCATCGGCAAGGCCGGCGACGTGCCCGAGTCCATCCGCAAGGGTGTCGAGGACGCGAAGAAGAACGTCGTGCGCGTCCCGATGGTCGGGACCACGATCCCGCACGAGGTCCGCGAGGAGTACGCCGCCGCGCGCGTGATGCTCAAGCCGGCCTCCAAGGGAACCGGCGTGATCGCCGGCGGCGCCGTCCGCGCCGTCGTCGAAGCGGCGGGTATCCGCGACATCCTGTCCAAGATCCACGGGTCCACCAACCCCGTGAACGTGACCAGGGCGACGATCAACGCGCTCACCAGCCTCAGGTCTGTCGAGGAGGTTGCCCGCCAGCGTGGCGTGAAGATCCGCCTCGTCGTGCCCGGCCAGCCGGCTGCCGCGCAGGAGGTGGCCGATGGCCGCTAGGCTCCGCGTCACCCAGACCAAGAGCACGATCAGCCACATCGCCCGGAACCGGGCGACGATCCGCGCCCTGGGCCTGCACGGCATCGGCAGCACGTCGATCCTGCCGGACAACCCCGCCGTCCGGGGCATGGTCCGCCAGGTCCGGTTCCTGGTCACCTTCGAGGAGCTCCCCGAGGGCGCGGACGCGACGACCCCGGAGACCAACTGATGAAGATCCACGACCTCCACCCCGCAGAGGGCTCGACCAAGAAGCGGACCCGCGTTGGACGCGGCATCGCCGCAGGCAAGGGCAAGACCGCGGGTCGAGGAACCAAGGGCCAGAAGTCGCGCGCCGGTGCTTCGATCCCGGCGTGGTTCGAGGGTGGCCAGACGCCCCTTCACATCCGGATCCCGAAGCTGCGCGGCTTCCGCAACATCAACGACATCGAGTACGAGGTGGTCAACGTCGGCGCGATCAGCGCCGCGATCGTCTCGGGCAAGCTGCACCAGGAGAAGGGCGCGCCGGTCACGGTCAACCCCGACACCCTGAAGGCTGCCGGCCTGGTGCGTCGTGATCGCCTCCCGCTCAAGGTCCTCGGCCACGGTGAGGTCGACGCGAAGCTGTTCGTGCTGGCAGATGCCTTCACGAAGAGCGCCCGCGAGAAGATCGAGGCGGCCGGTGGCACGGCCCAGGTGATCGAGATCCCGAGCTCGCCTCTTGCCGCCCTCGGGATCGAGCCGGCGGCCGACGCTACCGGCAACGGCTAGGCACCCGTGTTCGAGGCCCTGCTCAACGCGTTCCGGGCGCCGGACCTCCGGCGCCGGATCCTGTACGTCGCGTTCATCCTGCTTGTCTTCCGGTTGCTGGCGCACGTGCCGGTTCCGGGCGTGGACCGGGAGCAGCTCCGGGTGTTCCTGCAGGACAGCCCGATCTTCGGGCTGCTCGACCTGTTCTCGGGCGGTGGCCTGTCGAACTTCTCGGTCGTGGCGCTGGGCGTCAACCCGTACATCAACGCCTCGATCATCATGCAGCTGATGACGGGCGTGGTCCCGTCGCTGCAGAACCTCCAGCGCGAGGGCGAATACGGGCGCACCAAGATCAACCAGTACACCCGGTACCTGGCGGTGCCGCTGGCACTCCTGCAGTCCTACGGCTTCCTGGCGCTGCTCAACGCGAACCGCGTCCTGGCGACGCCGTTCGACCTCGGCAGCTGGGAGACCATCACCCAGATCGTCACCCTCACCGCGGGTTCCGTCGTCCTGATGTGGCTGGGCGAGCTGATTACCGAAAAGGGCATCGGCAACGGCATCAGCTTCATCATCTTCGCGGGCATCGTGAGTCGCGTACCCGCGGCCCTCACCGGCTTCCTCGACAACCCCGATCTCGCCCGGCTCGTCCTGTTCGGCATCCTCGCGATCCTGGCGGTTGCGGTGATCATCTACATCCAGGAAGGCCAGCGCCGCATCCCAATCCAGTACGCCTCGCGCGTGCGGGGCCGGCGCATGTACCAGGGCGGGCAGACATTCCTGCCGCTCCGGGTCAACCAGGCCGGCGTGATCCCGATCATCTTCGCGGTTAGCATCCTTCTGTTCCCGAGCCAGATCGCGAGCTACTTCACGAGCTCGCCCGGCCTGATCGGGGACATCGCGACCGGAGTGGTGAGCTGGCTCAGCCAGGGATCCTGGCTCTACGTAGCCCTCTACTTCCTGCTGACCGTCGGCTTCACGTACTTCTACACCGCGTTCACGTTCAAGCCGGATGAGACGGCAGAGCAGCTGCGCAAGAATGGCGGCTTCATCCCCGGCATCCGCCCGGGCCGTCCCACGCAGGACTACCTGGCCAGGGTGGTCACGCGGATCACGGTTGCCGGCGCCCTGTTCCTCGGCACCGTCGCCGCCCTGCCCCCCTTCATCGGCCTGGTCCTGCCGCAGTTCGCCGGCATGGCGCTGGGTGGCACGGGCGTCCTGATCGTGGTCTCGGTCGTCGTCGAGACGATGAAGCAGCTCGAGGCCCAGCTGCTCATCCGCCAATACGAGGGCTTCATCAAATGAACGTGGTTGTCCTCCTCGGCGCCCCCGGCGCCGGGAAGGGAACCCAGGCTCCGTTGCTCGCAACCCGCCTCGGCATTCCGGTCGTGGCCACCGGAGACCTGTTTCGAGCAGCCGTGCGCGACGGAACGGCCGTGGGCCAGGAAGCGCGCCGCCACATGGACGCCGGCCAGCTCGTTCCCGACGAGATCACGGTCCGGCTCCTGCTGGACCGGCTGGGCAAGCCGGACGCGACCGCGGGGGTCATCCTCGACGGGTTCCCGCGCACCGGGGTCCAGGCATCGGCGCTGGACCGCGAGCTCGCCCAGCGCGACGCCCGCGTCGGCGCCGCCGTCCTCGTGAACGTCCCGCGCGACGAGCTGGTCCGACGCATGTCGGGCCGGTGGGTCTGCAGGGCGGCTGGACACCCGCACCATGACGTCTCCAGCCCGCCACGCGTCGCGGGTGCCTGTGACCTCGACGGCTCGGAGCTGTACCAGCGCGCCGACGACCAGCCGGACACCATCCGTGCCCGCATGGACCTGCAGCTGGACGCGCTTGCCGAGGTGATCGATCACTACCGGGCGTCCGGTGTCCTGCGCACCGTAGACGGCCTCCAGGGGATCAGCGAGGTCGCCGAGGCCATCAACGCCACGCTGGACGAGGCGGGCATTCGTGCCGCCGGGACGCCCGGGGAGCCCCTGGCCGGCTGATGCAGATCACCACCAAGTCGATGGACCAGATCGCGAAGATGCGATCGGCCGGCCGGATCGTCGCGGAGGTCCTGGCGCTCGTGGAGGAGTCCCTCAGGCCGGGGGTCTCCACCGCGGAGCTCGATCGTCTCGCCGGCGCCCATATCCGCGCCGCGGGTGGGATCCCGTCCTTCGTGGGGTACATGGCGACCAACGGCAGCTATGACCCCGGCAACCCGCTCGCGTATCCAGCGTCAACCTGCATCTCCATCGACCACGAGATCGTCCACGGCATCCCGGGCGACCGAGAGATCCGTTCCGGCCAGATCGTGTCGGTCGACGTCGGAGTCATCTTCGACGGCTGGCACGGCGACGGGGCACGCACGTTCATCTGCGGTGGTGAGGCCGCCGGGACGCCCGAGGCGGTCAAGCTGGTCCAGACGACGCGCCTGTCGCTGATGGCCGGCATCGCTGCGGCCGACCCGGGCAACCGGATCGGCGACATCTCCGCCGCTGTGGAGGACGTGGCCGTTGCCGGCGGGTACGGGATCGTGCGCGGCTACGGTGGGCACGGCATCG
Source organism: uncultured Chloroflexia bacterium (assembly GCA_963766735.1). GTDB lineage: Bacteria > Chloroflexota > Limnocylindria > Limnocylindrales > CSP1-4 > CAIXZV01. The sequence continues at coordinate 161,631 of CAVYBU010000004.1, read as the reverse complement.
GCGCCTCGATGCACGAGCCGCCCCACATCCTCAACTTCCGGACCCGTGACGCCGGCATGAAGCTGTTGCCCGGCCACTGCCTGGCCATCGAGCCGATGCTCGTCATCGGTGACGAAGCGACCCGCACGCTCGCTGACCGCTGGACCGTCGTGACGGCCGATCGGTCGCTGGCGGCCCACTTCGAGCACACCATCGCGATCACCACCGACGGCCCCCGGATCCTCACGACTGTTGTGGGGTGAGAGATGTGTTGTCGGATCGGGGCATCTTTGATATCCTCAGCGTTCGTGTGTCGGCCCATGCCGGGCCGACACTCGTGCTGAGAAGGACCAGGGAGCAAGGTTGGCCAAGAAGGACGCGATAGAAGTCGAAGGAACCGTGATCGAGCCGCTGCCGAATACGATGTTCGCGGTGGAGCTTGAGAACGGCCATCGCGTTCTCGCACACATCAGCGGGAAGCTTCGGATGAACTTCATCCGGATCCTGCCCGGAGATCGGGTCCGCGTCGAGCTTTCTCCCTACGACCTCACTCGGGGTCGAATTACCTACCGCCTGAAGTAATCGAGGAACCCGGTGAAGGTCAGAGCGTCCGTCAAGACGCGGTGTGACAACTGCAAGGTCATCCGGCGCCACGGCACCGTGATGGTGATCTGCGCGAATCCCAAGCACAAGCAGCGGCAGGGCTGACCCTATGGCACGAATTGCGGGCATCGACATCCCGCGCGAGAAGCGCGTGGAGATTGCCCTTACCTATGTCTACGGGGTCGGGCTGTCATCCAGCCAGAAGATCCTGAAGCAGACGAGCGTCAACCCGGACACACGCGTGCGGGACCTGACGGAAGACCAGGTGAACCGGCTCCGAGAGGTCATCGACCGCACGTACAAGGTTGAGGGCGACCTCCGTCGCGAGGTGGCGCTGAACATCAAGCGCCTCATCGAGATCGGGTCATACCGGGGCCTCCGACACCGTCGCAACCTCCCGGTGCGCGGACAGCGCACCAAGACCAACGCCCGCCAGCGCCGGGGACCCAAGAAGACGGTCGGCGCCCGGAAGAAGATGAAGTGACGAGGAACCGCTAAGGCATGGCCGATCGAAAGCGCGCCGTCAAGCAGCGGCGCCGGGAGCGGAAGAACGTTCCGCAGGGACACGTCCACATTCTGGCGAGCTTCAACAACACGATCGTGACGATCACGGACCTGACCGGGAACGTCATCGCGTGGGGTTCTGCTGGCATCGCCGGGTTCAAGGGCTCCCGGAAGAGCACGCCGTATGCCGCCGCGCTCGCCGCGGACGGTGCCGCGCGACGCGCGATGGAGCACGGCATGCGCCAGGTCGAGGTCTACGTCAAGGGACCCGGCGCTGGCCGAGAGCAGGCCATCCGGTCGCTCCAGGCAGCCGGCCTCGAGGTGAGCGCGATCACCGACGTCACGCCCATTCCTCACAACGGATGCCGCCCGCCCAAGCGGCGCCGCGTCTGAGTACCGAGAGAACATGGCCCGTTACACCGATCCCGTCTGCCGGCTCTGCCGCCGCGAAGGGCTGAAGCTCTTCCTCAAGGGCAGTCGCTGCTATACCAAGAAGTGCTCCTTCGAGCGGCGTCCCACGCCGCCGGGCCAGCACGGCGTCCGCCGCCGCAAGGTTGGCGACTACGGCCTCCAGCTTCGTGAGAAGCAGAAGGTGCGACGCGTCTACGGCGTCCTCGAGAAGCAGTTCCGCAACTACTTCGTCGAGGCCACCCGCCAACACGGCGTGACCGGCGAAGCCCTCCTGCGCTCGCTTGAGCAGCGCATGGACAACGTCGTCTTCCGGCTCGGGTTCGCCCCCTCGCGGCCCGCCGCGCGGCAGATGGTGAACCACGGCCACTTTGCTGTAAACGGTGTCCCGACGGACATCGCCTCCTACCGCCTCAAGATCGGCGACAAGGTCGAGGTGCGCACGTCGCACCGCGAGCGAGAGCTGTTCAAGGTCGCCAAGGAGACCCTCCGCAACCATCAGGCACCGGACTGGCTGAGCCTCGACGCGGCAAACCTCGCCGGGACCGTGCTGGCCATGCCCCGTCGCGACCAGATGCCGCTCGACTTCAACGAGCAGCTCGTGGTCGAGTACTACTCGAGGTAGCCGCCCTCCATGATCGAACTCGAGTCCCCGCAGATCGAGCCCGTAGCGGAAGCCGGCACGTACGCGAAGTACGAGGCAGGCCCGCTCCAGGCCGGCTACGGCGTCACCCTCGGCAACGCGCTCCGGCGCGTGCTGCTGTCGTCCCTCGAGGGCGCGGCCGTGACGTCCATCCAGGTCCGCGACGTCTACCAGGAGTTCTCGACGATCCCCGGCGTCAAGGAAGACGTCACCCAGATCGTCCTGAACGTCAAGAAGCTCCGCATCAAGAGCTTCGCCGCCCACCCGGTCCAGCTCCGCCTCATCAAGAGCGGCGCGGGACCCGTCATCGCGGCCGACGTCGCAGAATCAGCCGACGTCGAGATCGTCAACCCCGAGCTCGTCCTCATGACGATCGACTCGGACGACGTGACGATCGAGATGGACCTGACCGTCGAGCGCGGCGTCGGCTATCTCGCAGCCGAGCGGTCCGAGGCCTTGCCGATCGGCGTCATCGCGGTCGACGCGATCTTCACGCCGGTCCGGAAGGTCAACTACTGGGTCGAGAGCACGCGGGTTGGCCAGATGACCAACTACGACAAGCTCACCCTGGAGATCGAGACCGACGGCACGATCACCCCCGAGGAGGCGCTCTCGCGCTCGGCGGACATCCTCGTGCACCAGTTCCAGCCGTTCGTGACTGTCGGTGTCCAGGTGGTCGTACCGGACCGGGTCGCAACGGGCGCCCCGCAGCTTCCCCCGAACATGCTTGACATGCCGATCGAGGAGCTGGACCTGCCGATGCGGGCCTACAACTCGCTGAAGCGCAACAACATCGTCAAGGTCGGCCAGCTGCTCCAGCTCAAGGACGACGACCTCCTCCGGATGCGCAACTTCGGCAAGAAGTCGCTGGACGAGATGAAGGAGCGCCTTCGCATGCGCGGCTTCATCCTCCCCGAGGCCGAGTCCGACCTCTCGGAGACGGAACCCGACGGCGCGCCCGACGGCGACGACGACGCTGACGCGCCGTTCGACGGCGACGAGGAGGCCTGAGCCATGGCCCATCGAATCGACGGGCGCAAGCTCTCGCGCAAGCGCGGACCGCGCCTCGCCCTCTACAAGAACCTGACGGTCTCGGTTCTCCGCTACGAGCGGGTGCAGACCACCGAGGCCAAGGCCAAGGAGATCCGTGGCTACGTCGAGCGGATGATCACGCTCGCCAAGCGCGGTGACCTCGCGGCCAGGCGGACGGTCGTCTCGGAGCTTCCGAACGAGCCGCTCGTCGTGACCAAGCTGTTCGACGTGATCGCCCCCAAGTACGCCGATCGCCAGTCCGGGTTCACCCGCCTGGTGCATATCGGCCAGCGGAAGGGCGATGCCGCCGAGATCGTGCAGATCGAGCTGATCTGACGGGCTCGTCGGTCGAGCGCCCGAGAGGGCGCGCCGTGCGTTACAGCGCCCGGTGTGAATACGATGGGACGGACTTCGCGGGTTTCCAGCTTCAGCAGAATGCCCGCTCGGTCCAGGGAGAACTCGAGACCGCCCTTGCCGGCCTTTCCGAAGGCGAGCGGGTGGTGGTCGACGGGGCAGGACGCACCGATACCGGAGTCCATGCCACGGACCAGGTGATTGCCTTCACCTACCGGGGCAGGCTCTCCGGCCCGGAGCTCCAGCGGGCGGTCAACGCCCGGTTGCCGAGAGATGTCGCGATCCGTGACATCCGACGGGTCCCGGAGGGCTTCCGCCCTCGCTACGCGGCGCGATATCGGGAATATCGCTACACCGTCTGGAACGGGCCACGCAGCCCGCTGCACGAGCGCACGGCGCTCTGGCTGCGGGTCCCGCTGAACATCGACGCCATGGCGAGCGCCGGGTCTGCCTTCATCGGCCGGCACGACTTCTCGGCCCTTGGCAGAGCGGACCGGTCTCCGGTCCGGACCGTCTACGCGGTTCGGATCCGGAAGGTGGGATGCCTCGTGACGATCGACGTCAGGGCGAACGCCTTCCTGCGGGGGCAGGTTCGAAGGATGGTGGCCTGCCTCCTGGAGGTGGGCCAGGGCAAGATGGATGAACAGGGCCTCCGGGCGGCGCTTGTCGCACGGGAGCCGGCACTCAAGGGAGCAGCCGCCCCGGCCAAGGGACTCTGCCTCCGGCGCGTCGTCCTCGGACGACGGCCGGTGGAAGACAAGGAAGACGAGGAATGAGCGCGAAGACCTATACGCCTCGAGAGAGCGAGATCGAGCGACGCTGGTACGTCGTCGACGCGACGGACGAGACGCTCGGCCGCCTCGCGACGCGGATCGCGCGCGTCCTCGAGGGCAAGAACAAGCCCACCTACGCCGCCCACCTGGACACGGGTGACCACGTCATCGTGCTCAACGCGTCGCGGATCACCGTGACCAGCAACAAGCTGGAAACCAAGGTCTACGCCCGCCATAGCGGCTACCCCGGCGGGTTCAAGGAGGAGACCCTGGGTCACCTTCTCAACCGCCGTCCGGAGGAGGTCATCCGCCGGACAGTGAAGGGGATGCTGCCGCACAACCGCCTGGGAACCCAGATGCTTCGGAAGCTCAAGGTCTATGCGGGGAACGATCATCCGCACCAGGCCCAGAAGCCCGAGCCGCTCGCCTGATCGAGGAGCCCTGATGTCGACGCCTGCGTTCTACTGGGGCACCGGCCGCCGCAAGACGGCGGTTGCCCGTGTCCGTCTCATCCCCGGTGAGGGCCAGATGGTCATCAACGGGCGGACCCCCGAGGAGCACTTCGGAGGGATCCTGGGTGAGGCAGAGCTCTTCCGCCCGTTCCAGGTGACCGGGACCGAAGGCCGCTACAACACGCTGATCAAGGTCGAGGGCGGCGGTGTCACCGGCCAGTCCGGCGCGATCCGCCACGGCATCGCCCGCGCGCTGCTGCAGTCCGACCCCGACTCGTTCCGGCTCGCGCTGCGCCAGGCGGGCCTCCTCACCCGCGACCCGCGGATGAAGGAGCGCAAGAAGTACGGCCTGAAGCGCGCCCGCAAGGCCCCCCAGTACACGAAGCGCTAGCGGAGCACCCGGCGGCCTGCCGCCGCGTTGGCTGCTGTGGCGTTCGGTCACGCGCATCCAAGGGTGCTGGCTCGCATCCTGGCAGGCGTCCTGACCTCGGCCCACCATCTGTGCCGTTCGGGGATCCGCCGGCCCGGTAGAGTGATGCGATGAGCACCCCCTCGCCTCACGGACGCGACCTGGCCGGCGCCGCCGGTCTGTCGGCAGTCGGGCAGAGGGCGGCGGAGGCGAGACCGAGGTGAGCGAGGACGCTCTCTACGAGCGCTACAAGGATGCGCTGAGGCGCGGTCACGTGGCCTCGCTGCAGGGCCGCCTGGAGGAAGCCATGGCGGCCTACGCCGATGCGGCCTCGATCGCCCCAGAGCGGTCGACCCCGCACACGAGCGCTGGGACGGCGCTGCTGCGACGCAATCGCCCGGCCGATGCCCTCAACCAGTTCGCCGCGGCCCTGCGCCTGTCCGCGGGTGACGATGTCGCCCTGCTCGGGCGCGCCCAGGCGCTGGCCGACCTTGGCCGGCGACCCGAGGCCGCCGACGCCTACGACACCCTGGCCGAGGCCCGAGTGGCCGCGGACAGGCTGGCCGATGCGGTGGACGCGGCGCGCCGGGGCCTGGAGCTGGCCGAGGGCCGTGACCGACGGCGGACGCTGGAGCGGCTGATCGATCGCCTGCGTGCGTCCGAGCCCGGCGAGCCTGGCCGGATCGCGCTGGAGCAGGCGCTCCTGGTCCTCGAGGGCCAGGCGGTGATGCCGGTGGCGCCCGATCCAGATGCCGGCGCCCCCACCGCGGAGCCTGGGTTGCCTGTGGACGACGGGGCCGGGCCATCGGCGCCGGAGCCCCCGACGCCCGTCACCTACCGGCGTGCCCTGGACCGAGAGCTTGACCCCGGCGTCGACGCGGCAGCGCTCGCTCTCCTGGCCGAGGACGCGCTCGACGCGGAGGACGGCGGGCCAGCCCTCGAGCGGCTGCTCGACCTCGCTGCCGCCTACCGGCGCGATGGCCAGGTCGACGGGGCGCTGGACGCCTGCTACCTCGGCCTGTCCCTGGACCCGGGTGACACGGGCCTCCACCTCGCGCTCGCCGAGCTGTACGACGAACGGGGCTGGAGCGCCCTGGCGACGCAGAAGCTGGACCTCGTCGCGGTGCTGGTGGGCCTCGATGGCGGCGCGGACGCCATGGAGCGGGTTGCGGCAGCGATGGCCGACCGGGACTGACCATCCCCGCTCGGGCCTGCGCTTCGACGGTCGGAAGGGCTCGGGAACCCGGTGCTACACTCGCCCGAAGATGGTCCCGTTCGTCGAGTCGCTCAGCCGGCAGGTCACGCTGACGACTGTCCTCGACATCACGATCACGGCGCTGTTCATCTACTGGGTGTTCAGCCTGATCCGGGGCACGCGTGCCGTCACCCTTGTCATCGGCGTCACCATCCTGCTCGGCGCCTATGCCCTCGCCCAGTTCCTCGAGCTTCGCCTGTTCACGCAGCTCCTCCAGGCGGGCGCGGTCGTCGGCCTGTTCGCTCTGGTCGTCGTCTTCCAGCCAGAGCTGCGGCGGGGCCTGGAGCGCATCGGGCGCGTGGGCAACTTCGGCTGGCGGTTCGCACCTTCCGCCGAGCGCCGGATCGAGCACGTCGCGGGCGAGGTGGCCACGGCTGCTGCCGCGCTGTCACGGGAGAGGCACGGCGCCCTCATCGTGCTGGAGCGCGAGACCGGCCTGGAGGAGATCGCCGAGACGGGCATCATGCTCCACGCCGACCTCTCGAGTGAGCTGCTGCTCACGATCTTCGCTCCCCGGACCGTGCTGCACGACGGTGCGGTCATCGTCCGCAACGACTCGATCCTGGCCGCCGGGGCGCTGCTCCCGCTGACGGACATGGAGCTCTCGCAACGGTTCGGGACCCGTCACCGTGCCGCCCTGGGGATCACGGAGGACACCGACGCCGTGGCCGTCGTCGTGTCCGAAGAGAACGGCCAGATGAGCGTCGTCGAGCGGGCACGGATCGTGCGGGTTCCGACGGAGGCCCAACTCGCCAGCGCCCTCGCGGCGCTTCTCGAGTCCTCGGCCCCGCCTGGCGGCCTTCGTCGGTCCGGTCCGAACGCCGAGAGCGACAAGGCGCCCAGACCAGCGCATTCGAGCGGACATCGCACCGTTCGCCCCGATGCTGCTCCGGGTGCCGAACCCGCGCGGCTGGTGGCCGACCCTCCAGCTCCCGGGGCGTCCGGCGCTCCCGTGGGCGGGGTGGACCCTGACGATGACGGCTCCGAGGCCGCAGCGGCGGCATCGCAGTGAGCGCCCGCAGCTCCGCCCGGCGCCTCGCGCGGTTCGTGATCCACAACTGGCCCCTCAAGCTGGCGGCGATAGCCCTGGCAACCCTGCTCTATGCCGGCCTGATCGCGAGCCAGGACAGCAGCGTGTACTCGGGCGCGATCCAGGTCACGGCGGTCAACCAGCCGACCGGCACGGTGGTCACCAACCAGCTTGGGTCGGTGGAGCAGATCCGGTACCTGGCTCCGATCGAGGTCGGCAGGGCATCAGCCCAGGACTTCGAGGCGACGGTGGACCTGGCCGGAGTCGATCCGACCGGTCACCCGGTGAACGTCCGGGTCGACGTCGTGCCGAACGACCCCCGGATCACGATCCTCGAGGTGGAACCGCGGACAATACAGGTGGTGCTCGACGAGACGATCAGTCTGGCCGTGCCCGTGCGCGTGGCCCGCGGCACGGTCCCGGTCGGCATCGAACTGGGCGACACCGTGTTCCTGCCCAAGACCGTCACCGTGACCGGGCCGTCGATGGCCGCGACCCAGGTGGTGGCCGCCCGCGTCAACGTCGCCCTCGACCCCAGTGGGCTCGACTTCGACCGGGACGTCGAGGTGGAGCCGGTCGATTCCGCCGGCGAGGTGGTCAGGGGGGTGGATGTCGAGCCGCGCACGGTCCATGTCACCGTGCCGCTGTTCACCGACAGGTCGTCCCGCACGCTGCCCGTCAACCCGATCGTCACCGGAGTGCCGGCGCCAGGCTTCCGCATCGCAAGCGTCGAGGTGACCCCGCTGGTGGTCTCGGTCGAGGGCGACGCGGACCAGCTGACGCAGCTGACGCAGGTGGACACGGCACCTGTCGCCGTCTTCGGGGCGACCCGGGACGTGACCGAGCCCGCGGCCCTCGCGCTGCCGGCGGGGGTGGTGCCGCTCGGTGTCACCACCGTCAGGGTGGTGGTCCACATAGAGCCGGTGACCGGAACCCGGACCTTCGCGGCCGGCATCCGGCTCGACGGCCGTGATCCGGGGCTTCTCTACGACCTGTCCACACGGACCGTCCTCCTGACACTCTTCGGGTCCACCGCCGATCTCGACCTCCTTGCTGCGGCACCCCTCGTGGTGGGCCTCAACGTCGCCGGTCTCAAGCCCGGGGTCCACCCGGTGCCCGTGGTCCCGTCACTCCCAACCGGGGTCACCGTTGCGGCGATCGACCCGGCGACCGTCACCGTCACGATCGGCTATCCACAGACGTCCGCACCATTCGCTGTGCCGACCCCCGGTCCATCGTCACCATCTGTCGCCCCCTGACGCCTTCGCGTCCCCAGGAACATCCTCGAGGAGCCCCATGACCCGCCTCTTCGGCACGGACGGCATCCGCGGCGCCGCCAACGTTGACCTCCTGCCCTCGCTCGCCTTCGCGCTCGGCCGTGCCACCGCCCACCGCGTCGTCGGCGCCGGCGGTTCGTTGGTCGTAGGCCAGGACACGCGCCGCTCGGGCGACATGTTCGTGGCGGCGATCACGGCAGGCGCGACCAGCATGGGCGTGGACGTCCACGGCGTCGGGGTGGTGCCGACGCCCGCCCTCGCCCACTTCGCGGAGATGAGCCAGTTCGCTGCGGGAATCATGGTCTCCGCGTCGCACAACCCGGCCGAGGACAACGGGCTCAAGGTGCTGGACCCGGCCGGGCTCAAGCTGGGCGACGATCTCGAGGAGGAGCTGGAGGGTCTGGTCCTCCGTGCCGACGAGCTGCCCGGCGTGGTCCCCTCCGCAATCGGTCGGGCGGTGGATGCCCGCGACCTGATCGAGCGGTACGTTGCACATCGGACCGCCCAGGCACAGGCCGTGCCTGGAACCGGACTCCACGTTGTCCTCGATACGGCGAACGGGGCCGCCTGGGGCGTGGGCCCGGCGATCCTGCGCGCGAGCGGTGCCCGAGTGACCGTGATCCACGATGCGCCCGACGGGGACAACATCAACCGCGACTGCGGTGCCACCCACCCCGAGTCGCTCATGGCGGCAGTGCTGGCGCACGGCGCCGACGTCGGTTTCGCCCTCGACGGAGACGCGGACCGGTGCGTGGCCGTGGACCGTGCCGGCCGACTGGTGGACGGTGACCAGGTCCTTGGGATCCTGGCGCTCGAGCGGCTCGCCCGCGGCGCCCTCGATCATGGCAGCCTGGTGGTCTCGGTCCTGTCGAACGGCGGGTTGCAGCAGGCGGTCGAGGCGGCCGGCGGCCGACTGGTGAGGACGCCCGTGGGCGACAAGCACATCCTTGCCGCGATGCTCGTGTCGGGCGCGGGCCTGGGCGGCGAGAAGAGCGGCCACGTGATCGTGCGCGAGCACGGGACCACCGGCGACGGGATCGCCACCGCGCTCGAGCTGCTGCGGGTCATGACTGCGGCCGGGGTCGGCCTCGATCAGCTGGCCCGTGCCATCCCCCTCATGCCCCAGCAGCAGCGCGCGATCCGCGTGCGCCATCGCGACCAGTGGGAGGCGGATGAGGTCCTCGGGCGGGCAATCGCCGACGCGGAGGCGAGGCTTGCACCCTACGGCCGGATCCTCGTGCGTCCCTCGGGCACCGAACCCGTGCTGCGGGTGATGGTCGAAGGGCCCGATGCCGACGCCGTTGCCGTGATCGCGGACGCGATCACGGCTCTCGCGGGGGAGCGTCTACACTAGCCCGGCCGCTGGGCGCGCCGCGGCGGATCCTCCAGGGAGAACCCAGGCGGCATGTGCGGAATCGTCGGCTACACCGGTCCCCGGGCGGCTGGCCCCATCCTGGTGGAGGGCCTGGCACGACTCGAGTACCGCGGCTACGACTCGGCCGGGATCGCGCTGGTCGGCGATGACGGCGAGATGTTCGTGGAGAAGCGGGCCGGCAAGCTGGTCAACCTTCAGGCGGCCATCGCGGATCGCACCCCCCACGCCGCCATCGGCCTTGCCCACACCCGCTGGGCCACCCACGGCCGTCCGAACGACCTGAACGCGCATCCGCACCAGGACTGCACCGGTGACATCACCGTGATCCACAACGGGATCATCGAGAACTTCCGGGAGCTCCGGGACGAGCTGGAGGCCCGCGGTCACACGCTTGCCTCCGAGACGGACACGGAGGCCATCGCGCACCTGGTCGAGGACAACTACGACGGCGACCTCGCGGACGCGGTCCGGGCCGCGCTGCGGCGGGTGGAGGGCGCCTACGCGATCGCGGTCATGCACAGGCACGAGGTCAGCCGCCTGGTCGGGGCGCGCCTGAACGTGCCGCTGATCGTCGGCCTCAACGGAGACGAGAGCTTCATCGCCAGCGACGTGGCGGCGATCCTCGCCCACACGAACCGGGTGGTCTTCCTGCAGGAGGGCGATGTTGCCGACGTGCGGCCCGCCGGGGTCGTGGTCACCGACCTCGCAGGGACCGCACAGCAGCGTGCCGAGACGCTCATCGACTGGTCGCCCGAGGCCGCCGAGAAGAGCGGCTACGACCATTTCATGCTCAAGGAGATCTACGAGCAGCCCGCGGCCCTCCGCCAGTCGCTGGCCGGCCGGGTGACACCCTCGGGACACATCCACGCCCCCGAGGTGGACGCGCTGGCCGACGCCTTCCGGCGCGTGACCCGCGTGGAGCTGGTCGCCTGCGGTACCGCGTCCTACGCGGCGCTCGTCGGCGCGGCCGCGATCCAGGACTGGACGGGGGTCCCCGCGCGCGTGACCGTGGGTTCGGAATTCCGCTACTCCCCGCCGCCGTTGGACGCGGACACCCTCGTGATCGCCGTGACGCAGTCCGGCGAGACAGCCGACACGATTGCCCCGACGCGCTGGGCGCGCGAACAGGGCAGTCCCATCGTGGCAGTGACCAACACGGTGGGCTCCGCCATCACCCGCGAGGCGGACGCGGTGATGTTCCTCCAGGCCGGCCCCGAGATCGCGGTCGCAGCCTCCAAGACCTTCGTCACCCAGGTGACGACGCTCGTCGTGCTGGCCGCGACCATCGCGAAGGCACGCGGCACCATGGGCACGGACCAGGAGCTGGACCTTGGCCGCGCGCTGCGGGCGCTGCCCGACGGCGCCGCCCGGGCGCTGGAGCTCTCGTCCGGCGTGGCGACAGTCGCCCGGCGCTACGTCAACTCCGCCGGGTTCATGTTCATCGGCCGTGGCTACAGCCTCCCGGGCGCGCTCGAGGGCGCGCTCAAGCTCAAGGAGATCAGCTACATCCACGCCGAGGGATATGCGGCCGGGGAGCTCAAGCACGGCCCGATCTCCCTGCTGGATGCCGATTGCCCCCTGGTCGCGATCGCCACCAGGTCCCGGATCTACGACAAGCTCATGAGCAACATCATGGAGGGCCGCGCGCGCGACGCACAGGTCATCGCCGTGGCCACCGAGGGTGATACGGCGATCCAGCGTTTCGCGGAGGAGGTGCTCTGGGTCCCCGATACCCACGAGGCCCTGTCACAGGTGCTGGCGGTGATCCCGCTCCAGCTGTTCGCGTACCACATGGCGGTGGCGCGGGGCACGGACGTGGACCAGCCGCGGAACCTGGCCAAGTCGGTGACGGTGGAGTAGGGATGACGCCCAGCGGCACAGACGGAGATCCGCGCCTGCCAACGGGCGTCGTGCCCGAGGGTACGACCGAGCTCGGTATCGACATCATCAAGGTCGAGCGGATCCGGGCGTCGATCGAGCGCTTCGGCGAGCGCTTCTCGCGGCGCGTCCTCACGGAACGCGAGCGACGCTACGTGCGCAACCGTCCCGAGACGTTCGCCGGGCGATGGGCCGCCAAGGAGGCCGTGTCCAAGGTGCTGGGGCTTGGCGTTCGCGGGATCGGCTGGAAGGACATCGAGGTGGAGCGGATGCCCACCGGGCAGCCGTCCGTGCGGCTCCACGGTCGCGCGGCGGAGCGGGCGGAGCAGCTGGGGATGGGTCGCATCGCGATCTCGATCACCCACGAGTCGGACTACGCCGTGGCCGTGGCGTTCGGCGTGCGGACCGCCGGCGGGCGCTACGTGTTCCCGCTCGACATCGAGGAGCGGCTCGACGAGCGGGAACGGCAGCTCCTTGGCCGCCTGGAGCGGATGCGGGCCATCCACGAGCGCACCCGGGCCCTCTCCGCAGAGGCGGACGGGCTGGAGGGCGGGGATGGCTGACGGGCGACGGCTCGGGTTCGGGCAACGGGCGGGGGACGACGTCCCGGGCGGATCGAACCTGCCCCCGGGCACGGTGTGGCTGGACGACGTGTCGATGGCGCTCCTGCTGCCCGAACGCCCGAGGCGCGGCCACAAGGGCACATTCGGCAAGCTTCTGGTGATCGCCGGGTCCTTGGACTATGCGGGCGCGGCCCTGCTGGTCTGCCGCGCGGCGGGCCGCGCGGGCGCCGGCCTCGTGACCCTGGCCGTACCGGAATCGCTCCAGCCCCTGTTCGCCGCGAAGGTGATCGAAGCGACCACGATGGCGCTGCCCGAGGATGATGTCGAGGAGGTCGACCCGGAGCCTGCCCTCGCCAAGGTCCTGGACCACGAGCACGACGCGCTGGTCATCGGTCCGGGCCTGCGGCCGGCGCTGGCGACCGCGGACCTGCTGCGCCTCATCCTCACCGTCCGCGAGGAGCCGGCCGGCGCTCCGGCCGTGCTCGATGCGGAGGCCCTGCGGACCCTCGCCGCGGTGGGAGAGTGGTGGACGCTGGTCACTCGCCCCTGCGTCCTGACGCCGCACGCGGGCGAGTTCGCCCGCCTGCGAGCGGGCAGCGAGCACGATCCGGGTGCCGACGGCAACCTCAGCGCGGATGACGGGGCGCGTGTTCGATCTGCGACGGCGGCCGCCGCCGAGTGGGGCCAGGTGGTTGTCCTCAAGGGTGCGAACACCGTGATCGCCGGCCCCGACGGCTCCGTGTCGGTGGCGCCGTTCGAGAACCCGGCGATGGCATCCGGTGGCACCGGTGACGTCCTGGCGGGTGCGATCGGTGCTCTCCTTGCCCAGGGCCTCGCCCCCTACGATGCGGCTCGCCTCGGCGTATACCTCCACGGCCTCGCCGGCGACGCGGTCCGGGAGCGCATCGGCGACGCGGGCCTGCTGGCATCGGATCTCACCGATGCGTTGCCGCTGGGTCGCCGCCGCCTGGCCCGGATCGCGGAACGGCAGCGCGCGGGGCGCCGGCTGGGGTTCGGAGCACGCGACACGGCCGCCACGGGAGGAGCCGCCACCACGGAGGAGGCCGCCGCCGGAGACGCTGGGGACGCCGGGGACGCCGGGCGAGGGGCCGAGATGCGATGAACCCGCCCGGCCGGTCGATCGAGGCACGCCTGCGGGAAGCGGGTCTCGCTCCGCTCCCGAGGAGTGCCTGGCTCGAGATCGACCTCGACGCCCTCCGGGGCAACATCGCGGCGCTGCGCGAGATCGTCGGTCCGGGCGTGCGCGTCGAACCGGTTGTCAAGGCCGATGCGTACGGTCACGGGGCCGTCCCGGTTGCCCGGGCGCTCGAGGAGGCGGGCGCGGATGGTCTGTGCCTGGCCACGCTGGACGAGGCATACGAGCTGCGTGAGGCTGGGATCACATTGCCGCTGCTCGTCATCTACCCGGTGCCGCCGGAGCACGCGGCGGCGGCCGCGAGGGCACGGATCGCCGTCAGCGTTGGGGCCGGGCTGCTTCTGGGGCGCATCCTCGCCGCGGCCGCGCAGGCTGCGGCCGAGGACACCACCATGCCGCCGCTCGAAATCCACGTGGAGATAGAGACGGGACTCGGGCGCGGCGGCGTTCTGCGGAGCGAGGCGGTGGCTGCGATCCGCTCCGTGGCGGCGGCCCCGGGCGTGTGCCTGGGCGGCGCCTGGTCCCACCTGGCAGCCACGGACGTCCCGTCCAGTGCGCTCGCCCAGGACGAGCGGTTTGGCGCCGCGATCGGAATGCTCGCGGGCGATGTTCGCTTCGGCGGCGATCCGCGCGCCGTCCGCCGACACCTGGCGGCAAGCGGCGGTGTCCTCGGGGATGACGTGGCGCGCTGGGACGCGGTCCGCACTGGCCTCTCCATCTACGGGCTTGTTCCCGACTCGCTCGTCCTCCCGGGGACGACTGCCGTGCCGGCGGGGCGCCTGCGGCCGGTGATGGCACTCAAGGCGAGGCCGGTCCGTGTCGTGGAGCTGCCGGCCGGCCACGGCGTCTCGTACGGGCCGACCTTCGTGACGGCCCGTCCATCGCGGATCGCGACCCTCCCGGTCGGCTATGCGGACGGCTGGCGACGCTTCCTCTCGGACCGCTCGGAGGCGCTGGTCCGCGGCGTGCGCGTACCGCTGGTCGGGCGCGTGGCGATGGACGGCATCACCGTGGACGTCACCGACGTGCCTGGCGCGCCAGTGGACGAGGATGACGAGTTCGTGCTGCTGGGAGAGCAGGGGGCGGAGCGCATCACGGCCATCCAGCTTGCCGCGACAGGTGGGACGATCAGCTATGAGATCCTGACCGGGATGTCCCGACGGTTGCCCCGGGTGTACCATGCCGCCGGTTTGCCCGTCGAGGTTCAGACGCTCGCGGGAGGGAGATCCGAGTGGCACGCATCGAGCTCTGGAACGGCGATATCTGCGACCTCGAAGTCGATGCCATCGTGAGCCCGGCGTCCACGTCCCTGTGGATGTCCAACGGGGTCGCAGGCGAGCTGAAGCGTGCGGGGGGCGAGGCCATCGAGTTCGCGGCCCTGCGCCAGGCGCCGGCCAACCTCGGCGACGCCGTCGTCACCCCGGCCGGCCGACTGGCAGCCCGCGTCGTGATCCACGCCGTCTCGATGGAGCGCGATCGTCGCAGCAGCGGTCCCGCCATCGACCGCGCCGTCCGCAGCTCCATGGCCCGTGCCCGCGAGCTCGGGATCGCCAGCATCGCGTTCCCGGCCCTTGGCACCGGCGTCGGCGGCTTTCCGCTGGACGAGGCGACCGCGATCGCGGTCGAGGCCGTGCGCGACGAGCTCGCGACACCGTCATCCATCGAGCACGTGGTCTTCGCACTCCGGGGTGCCGCGGCGTACAAGGCCTTCGCCCGTGCGCTGTCCGCGGGCGAGCCGGCCCCAACGCGGTCCATGCTCACACCGGTCCTCGGGCGCGAGGATCTCGCGTGAGCTTCCTCGCGGAGCCCCTCGACGAGCAGCGCGAGGCCCTGGTCGAGTCGGTGGCGCGCGAGATCCGGATGCGTGGCCTGACCGGCCCGGCCGTCCATTTCCTCGAGGCAAGCCGTCCCTACCGGCCCCTCGGGGCGCCCGCGATGCTGTTCTTCGATCCGGTCCTGGGTGAGCTCTTCGGCGGCGAGACCCCATCCGCCAGCGAGCTCCTGCGCGACGAGATCGGCATCGAGGCCCTCATAGATCGCCTCGAGGAGCTGAACGAGTCGGACACCTGGGACGCCTGAGCCCATCGCCTTCCGCTGATAGCATCGGGCGAGTGAGCAGCGATCAGCCCGCCATCGCCGCCGTCGACCGCGGGACGGCCACCGTTGCCGTGTCCCTGGTGGGACGCGTGGACGGCCGCTGGCGACTGCTCGGCAGCACTGCGGGCCCGGCCGGTGTCCCCGAGGAGGCGCTGCTGGAGCGCCTGCGCCGCCGCCTCGCGACTGCCGACCCCGGGCTCGCCACCGCCCTCGCGCTCGACGTCGCGGGCAGCGCGGCCGGCACGCCGAGATTGACGTGCGCCACCTCTGCCGCCCCAGAGCTCGCGGTGATCGCCGCGACCGAGCGGGTCGTCGCTCCCCTTGCCGCCGCTGCCGCGGCGGCAGGCTGGCGGGTTCGGCCGCTCGTCCTCAACGGAGCGGAGATCCTGACCATCGCGACGGCCCTGGCGGATGCTCGCGTGGGGGCCGTGCTGGCAGGCGCCTCCGATCCGCCGGGAGCAGACGAGCGCTCGCTCATCGCGGATCTCGGGCACCTCGTGGCCGCCGCCACCGAGCGACGCCCTGACCTGGTCGCCGTCCTGGCCGGTGGCCTGGCCGAGCCCGGCGGTCGGACCGAGGCCCTGTTCCGACCGGGACGTCCCGGCCCCACGGTGCTGGCGCCGTCGCCGGCCGTCGGGGGCGGGGAGCCGCTCCGCGCCCTGCTCGACGACCTCCGTGGCGGCGATCACGATGGGCGGCGTGCCCTCGCGGTCGCAACCGGGACCCTCGCGGACGTGCTCGCGCGGCGGGTCGAGGTGGTGGAGATCGGCCGGGCGGGTGGGACGCGGGTTGCGGCCGGCTGGACGCCCGGCGAAACGGCGGTCCCGCGTGTCGCGATCGTCCCGGACGCGGCGCTCCTGCCGCGCTCCTTCTCGGATGAGCATCTCGACGCGGTGATGAGCTGGCTGACCGTGCCGCTCGACCGGCTGCGGGTCCGTGACCGGCTGCGGGAGTTGGCACTGGCGTCCTGGGGCGACGCGGCCGGCGACGGCGCCCTGTTGCGGATGGCGGCCGCGAGGGCCGCGCTGGCGCGGCTGGTCATCGCGACCCCGACGTTCGAGTCGCTCCCGCCGCCGGACCTTGTGGTGGCTGCTGGCGGCGCGTGGGCCGTGGCTCCGGGGCCGGCCGTGGCGCTGGCCCTGGCGGACGTCCTGAGGCGGGCGGGAGTGCGTGCGCTCGGGCTGGACCACGCTCGACTGCTGGCGCCGCTGGGAACCATCGCGGACGCCGACGAGCGCCGGGAGGTCATGGCAGACCTGCGGGACGACCTCCTGGTTCCCCTCGGCACCGTCGTGATGCCGGCCGGGCTCCGGCCCGGACGGTCCGCTGGGAAGCTGGTGGTCCGCGGTGCGGATGGGCCCGCGGAGCTGGACCTGGCGCCCGGGGGCCTGGAGCTGGTGGATCTGCCACCGGGTGAGCGCGCGGTCGTGGAGATCGAGCTTCGGGACGCGATCCGCCTCGGCCTCAGGACGCGCCACGTTGCGATGGAGGTCGCCGGCGGCCTCGGCGGCGTCCTCGTGGACCTGCGGGATGTTCCGCTCGTCCTGCCCCGGCGCCTCGAACCGCGGCGCGAGCTCCTCGCGTCGTGGCAGGCAGCCCTGTGGCCGGAGATCGGGACGTGATCGAGTCGCGCACGGCGTGGAGCTGGCTTGACGAGATCCCGGTGCGGCGCATCCTGGAGGACTCCCTGGAGGCTCGGTTCCCGCTCCCACCCGGCGACCGGCCGCTCGTGGAGCCGGGGAGCGCGGTGCTGGCCGGGGATCCCCTGCTGGAGCACCTCCGCGATCGCCGGATCGAGGTGGTGGAGGTCAAGGCGTCCGAGGCCGAGCAACCGTTGCCGGGCAGCCGGTGGACCCTGCCCCCGGGCCGCCGCCGCAGGGACCGGGAGATAGAGGGGGAGCTGCTCGCTCCGGTCCCCGATCGGGCCGATCGGTGGCGCCTGGTTGCCGGCGACCACAGAGTGACGGTGCCGTCGCCCGTGGCGGGCGTCGTGATGGAGGTCCGGCCCGGGGCCGAGATCCGTCTGCGCCCTGACGGACGGGCCCTGCGGGGCGCGTTCGCGGCCGGGTCCGCTGCGCGCGGGCGCCTGGAGCTCGCGACCGATCCGTTTGGCGACCTCCGGCCCGGCGGGATCGATGTCGGACGCGCTGGGAGCATCCTGGTGGTCGGATCACGTATCGATGCGGAGGCCCTGACCCGGGCCCGGGCGATGGGTGTCCGCGGCATCGTCGTGGCGGCCCTGCCCGGCAAGGAGATGCGCGACTTCCAGGCGTCCGAGCGGCGTCAGCGTGCCGCGCTCCATCCGACGCCGCCCTTCGGCGTGCTGGCGCTGGAGGGCGCCATCCGGCGCCCGATCCCGGGTCCGATCATCGCCCTGCTGGGGCGGTTCGCCGGGCGGGAGGTGGCCCTGCTGACTGACCCTCCGGCCCTCGTGCTCGAGGGCGAGGACCCGGCGCCGGTCGAGATCGACCCGACGTGGGTCCGGATCCGCAGCGGGCCCAACGCCGGCGCCGAGGGTCGGGTCCTGGGCCCGGCCGGGCTGCGTCGGTTCGCGGCGGGAGTTCATCTCGAGGCCGCGTTCGTGGAGATCCACGGTGGGGATCCGGTCGCGGTGCCGCTCGGGGACCTCGAGCGCTATCGCTGACGCCGGGATCGGGACACCGCGTCCCGCCCCGCCCGCGTCCCGCGACTCAGCCATGTGCCACCGGGGCGCCGGCCAGGCGCGACTCGCGTCCTGAACGCGGGGTTCGACCGTCGAGCCGAGCGTGAGCACCCCGGCGATGACACATATCGGAGTCGCAGGCACGGGGCTTGGGCGCGGGCCGGGAGAGTCGCAGGGCGGGGTAGCGGGCGGGGCGCTGTGCTCGGAGGCCCGCCGTTCCCGGAGGCCGGGAAGGTCGGCGATGTCGGAGGTCGGCAGTGTCGGGGCCACGCGGCCGTGCCGCCACACAGACGCGCAGCCACGCAGCCAGACCACCTCGTCGTCGTGCAGCCGCGCCGGGCGCCGGGTTCGGCTACCCTCGGCTCGATGTCCACGTCCTTGCATGCCGAGTGCGCCACCACCACCACCACCGACCCTGCAGCCACCCGGGCCCTGGCGGAACGGCTGGCTGCCGTCGCGCGCCCCGGGGACCTGCTCTGCCTCATCGGGGACCTCGGTGCGGGCAAGACGCAGTTCGCCAAGGGGTTCGCGGTGGGGCTGGGGATCACCGATATCGTCAACTCCCCGACCTTCGTCCTGATGACCGAGTACGAGGGTCGGCTCCCGCTGTTCCACCTGGATCTGTACCGCCTTGCTGATGCGGCCGATGCCCTGGCGGGTGGCCTCCTGGACGAGCGTCAGGCCGAGGGTGTCGTCCTGGTGGAGTGGGCGGAGCGTCTGGGTCCCGCGCTGCCTGTCGCGCGCCTGGACGTTCTGATCGACGGCACCGGCGACGAGCCTCGCCGCATCACGTTGCGTTCCGAAGACCCGTCGTACGGCCGGTACCTGGTGGCTGCCGCGTGACCGCGACAGGGCGGCTCCTCGTGATCGACACGGCCACCACCCGTGCGGTGATCGCGCTGGGCGAGCCGGACGGCACCTTGGTCACGCAGCGCGGGTGGGTGGCCGGCTACCGACACGGAGAGGAGCTCCTGGCCCGGATCGAGTCCCTGCTCACGGACCTCGATCAGGCGCCTGCGGCGCTCGGTGGGGTCGTGGTGGGCACGGGGCCCGGCGCGTTCACGGGTTTGCGGGTCGGGATCGCCACCGCGAAAGGCCTGGCGCACGCGCTCAGGCTGCCCATCGTAGGGATGCCGACCGGGTCTGCGCTCCTGGCGGCCGCCGCGGCCATCGCCGGCATCGTGCTCGAGCCGGGCGCCCTCGCGCTGCTGCAGCCCGCTGGTCCAAACGATCGCGTGCTGAGCCGGCCCGGCGCCCCCCCGGTGATCCTGCCCGGCGGGACCGACCCCAACCTCGGTCCCGGCGAGCGCCTGGTGGCCGTGGACCTGGATGGCCGTGCACCAGAGGAGGCCACGGAGCTCGGTCTGCGATCCCACGAAGGGCTGGCGGCGGCGTTGCTCGCCGCGGGTGCTGCCCGGTTCGCCGCGGGTGATCCGGATTCCCTGGCCGATCTCGTGCCGGAATACGTGACGTTGCCGCGGGGCGTGCGCGCCGTCCTCCCCGAGAGCGCCGTGGAGATGACCGGCGGGGAGGGGTCGGCGTGATCGGCACGCCCGTCCTGCGCATCCGGCCGATGACCGAGGCGGATCTGCCGTCCGTGCAGCTGATCGAGCGAGCCTCGTTCACCACCCCATGGCCTCCGCAGGCGTATCGCCAGGAGCTGGAGGCGAACCGCCTCGCGCACTACGTCGTGTCGCTCATCGGTGAACGGGTCGTTGGCTACGGCGGGATCTGGCTGATGGTCGACGAGGCCCACGTCACGACGTTCGCCATCCACCCGGCCTACCGTCGTCGCCGGATCGGTGAGCGGATGCTGATCGCCCTGCTGGACCTCGCCGTGGACCGACACGCCCGAGAGGCGACCCTCGAGGTCCGGCTGTCGAACCTGCCGGCGCGCCGACTGTACGAGAAGTACGGCTTCCGGCCCGTTGGCATCCGTCCGCGCTACTACAGCGACAACCAGGAAGACGCGTTGATCATGACCACGGAGCCGCTGTCCACCCCGGCGATGCTCGAACGGCTGGCCCGCCTCCGCGCCGAGGTCGATGCCGCCCCGCCGCCGGACGCCGAGCCCGACGCGAACCCGGACACGAGGCTGGATGGGGCGAAGCCGGCGGCAGCACCCGCCGCCCAAGGCCGGCTGCGAGCCACCTCGTGACTGGTCCGCTGATCCTGGCGGTGGAGTCCAGCTGCGACGAGACCGGCATCGCCCTGGTCGAGGACGGCCGCCGCATCCACTCCAACGTCGTGGCGAGCCAGGTCGCGCTCCACGCCCCGACCGGTGGCATCGTGCCGGAGGTCGCGGCGCGGGCCCACCTCCGATGGATCGTCCCGGTCCTGGACGAGGCCCTTGCGACCGGTGGCGTCACGATGAACGACGTGGACGCGGTGGCGGTGACCTACGGTCCGGGTCTCGCGGGCTCGCTGCTGGTTGGCATCAACTTCGCCAAGGCGCTCGCCTGGGCCCATGGCAAACCGCTGGTCGGGGTCAATCACCTCGAAGGCCATGTCTACGCCGGCTGGCTCCTGGATCCGGGCGAGGCGGAGCGGGAGGCGCCGCCGTTCCCCCTGGTCGCCCTGGTCGTCTCGGGCGGGCACACGTTCCTCGTCGAGATGCGGGACCACCTCGACTACCGGTATCTGGGCGGCACGATCGACGACGCCGCCGGCGAGGCGTTCGACAAGGTCGGGCGACTCCTGGGCCTGGGCTATCCCGGCGGACCGGCGATCTCGCGGGCGGCCGAGGCTGCGGTGGCGAAGAACCGGGTCTTCCCGCGCGCCTGGCTCGGCGACTCGTACGACGTCAGCTTCTCGGGCCTCAAGACGGCCGCCCGGCGGATCATCGGAGTGGCCCGGGCCGACGCCGGCTTGCCGGTCGACGAACGGGAGGGCACGCTGCCAGGCGCGATCGTGGCCGAGCTTGCCTGGGGCTTCCAGGATTCCGTGACCGACGTGCTGACGGCCAAGACGATCCGTGCGGCGGAGGAGGTCGGGGCCCGCGGGATCGTGCTGGGGGGCGGGGTGGCGTCCAACACCGCGCTCCGGACGCGGATCAGCGCCGAGGCGCACGCCCGCGGCATCGCGATGGTGATCCCGCGGCCGGGCCTGTGCACGGACAACGGCGCGATGATCGGCGCCGCCGGCGCCCGGCGGTTCGCCGCCGGTGTCCGGTCTGGCCTGGACCTTGACGCGCGGCCCTCACTGCCGCTCGCTCGATGAACGGCGAACGTCGCGGCGAGCCCGGTGGCGCGCGCCGGGCCAGCGACCTGCGCCTCGATCCGCAGTTCGTGCAGCGTGCCCTGAGGCAGGCCGGACTCCGTGCCCGCCACAACCTCTCGCAGAACTTCCTGGCGGACGTGGACGTGCTGGAAGCGATCCTTCACGAGGCGGACCCAGGCCCGGATCGCGCCGTGCTGGAGATCGGGCCCGGCCTCGGGTTCCTCACCGGCGGGCTGCTTGCGGCCGGCGCGGACGTGACGGCCGTGGAGCTGGACCGAGGGCTCGCCGCCGTGCTGCGGGAGCGGTTCGCGGCCGAGGCCGAGTCCGGTGTCTTCCACCTCGTCGAGGACGATGCCCTGGACCAGGACCTCGTCAATCTCGTCCCGCCCCCGTACGACGTGGTGGCCAACCTGCCGTACCACATCACCAGCCCCATCCTGCACCGGCTCCTCGGCAGCGCCCCCCGCGCCGAGCGCCTCGTGCTGATGGTCCAGCGCGAGGTGGGGGAGAGGATCGCCTCGGCGCCGGGCGGCATGTCGTATCTCTCCGTCTTCGTCCAGTACCACGCCCGGGCCCGGGTGGCGTTCCGGGTGCCGAGGGACGCGTTCGAACCCGCTCCGAAGGTGGAGTCCGCGGTGCTGGTCCTTGAGCCCTATGCCCTGGACGACCGGCTTGACCCCAAGGCCGAGGACCACCTCTGGCGCGTCGTCCAGGCCGGGTTCCGGGAGCGGCGCAAGATGCTCCACAACGTCCTGTCGCGGCAGCTGCCGATCGACGCGGAGCGCGTCGACGCCGCCCTCGCGGGGTGCGGGATCGCGGGCGACCGGCGTCCGCAGACGCTGGCGGTGGGGGAGTGGTTGGCCCTGGCGGAAGCCATCGGCCCCATCCCGGAAGCCTGATGAGCGGCCCGCCCGCCGCGCACGTCTCGCGCGTCTCTCGCGCCCCGTACGCTCCGCACGTCTCATGCGCGCGGCACGTCGTGCCCGCGTCCGGCCCCGTGACCGCCCCGCAGGACCCGGCCCCGTGACCGCCCCGCAGGACCCGGACCGCCGCCTCGCACCCGTCGTGCGGCTCGCGCCCGCGAAGCTCAACGTGACGCTTGCCGTCCTCGGGATCCGTCCGGACGGCTTCCACGACCTCCACAGCGTGATGGTCCCGCTGGACCTCGCAGATCGCCTGTCGGTCTCGGTCCTGCCGTCGGGACGAGAGGACTCGATCCACGTCGAAGGCTTCGACCCGGGCCCCTCCGTTGACAACATGGTTCTCCGGGCGATCGCCGCCGCGCGCCGCCACGTTCGCCCGGAATGGGGCCGCGCAGAGGCTCCGCCCGCCCTCGCCGCGCGCCTCGAGAAGCGGATCCCCGTCGCCGCAGGGTTGGCCGGAGGGTCATCGGACGCGGCCGCCGCAGTCGATGCCGCCCTCGAGGCGTGGGGCGCTCAACTGGACGCGGCCACTCGTCTGCAGCTTGCCGAGGAGCTGGGATCGGACGTCCCGTTCTTCCTGGTCGGCGGTCCGGCCCTGGCCGAAGGCCGCGGCGAGCGCCTGACGCCGATCGGCTGGCTCCGCGCCGCCCCAGATCGAGCCGCCTCGCCCGATCGAGCCGCCTCGCCCGATCGCGCCGCCCCGGCGCTGCTGCTGGTCACGCCCGCCATCGAGCTTGCCACGCCCGCGGTGTTCCGGGCCTGGGATGCGGGCGCACGGGTGGCCGGCGGCGCGGCGCGACTCGCATCGGCCCACCTGGCGGAGGAGCTGCGCAGGGGAATGAGGGCTGCCGACCTCATGGCGCGTGCATCGGTGCTGGCGTCTGCGAACGACCTCGCTCCCGCGGCGATCACCGTCGCACCGGCCCTTGTCCCCTTCAAGCGGGCGCTCCTCAGGCTTCTCCGTCGGCCCATCGGCCTGTCGGGCTCCGGGCCCACGCACTGGGCGCTCTATGCTTCGTATGCTGAGGCGGCCGACGCCGCGGACCAGGTCCGGGTTGCCATCGCCGAAGGCACGCTCACCGGTCCCGGCCCGCGCGAACCGTTCGTCGCGGCAGCCCGGATTCTCACCAGGACAATCGAACCGACGAACCCAGGGAGACAGCCATGATTCGAGACGCCATCGCGACGACCGGCGCGCCGGATGCGATCGGCCCGTACAGCCAGGCCATCGCCATGGACTGCCTCGTCTTCTGCAGCGGCCAGCTCGGCCTTGACCCCGCCACGGGCAATCTGGCGGATGGGGTGGAGGCACAGGCCGAGCGCTCCATGAAGAACCTCACGGCGGTCCTGGGCGAAGCGGGCCTGTCCATGGAGGACGTCGTGAAGACCACGGTCTTCCTCGCGGACATGGGTGACTTCGCCGCCGTCAATGCCGTCTACGGCCGGTTCATGCCGGATCCGCCTCCCGCTCGCTCCACGGTGGCGGTCGCCGGGCTGCCCAAGGGTGGCCTGGTGGAGATCGAGGCGATCGCGCTGCGCGGGAACCGATGACGATGGCAGCGGCAGGCGGAAGGCGCTGCCGGCGCAAGCCTTCGTTTGACACCCCCGCCGACCAACCGCAAAATCGGCCACGCCTCAGATGACGACCACCGACTCCTTCCCGGGCGCCGGCGCCGCAGCCCATGCGGCGGCCCGGACGCGATCCGCTCGGCGCCCCACCCTGTGACCCCATCGACTTCCCGTGCACCCGTGCGGCGCACGATTGCGGTTGTGCTCGCCGCAGGACTCGGCACGCGGATGAAGTCGACCGTGCCCAAGGTCCTCCACCGGCTCTGCGGTCGGCCGATGATCGAGTACGTCCTGGACGCGGCGGTCGCAGCCACCGACGCCAGGCCGCTGGTGGTCTACTCACCCGCGACCGAGCAGGTCCGCGACGCGGTTGCGGAGACGGCGGATACCGCCATCCAGGACGTGCCCCGCGGAACGGGCGACGCCCTGCGAGCGGCCCTGGCGGCCCTCGCCGACGACGTCGAGGAGGTGCTGGTCCTGTCGGGCGACGTGCCGCTGGTTGACGCGGATCTGCTGACGGCGCTGCTCGAGGCCCGGTCCATGGATCACGCGGCCATAGCCCTGGTCTCCGTCGCCGCCATCGATCCCTCGGGCCTGGGGCGGGTCGTGAGGAACGAGGCCGGCACCGTGGAGCGGATCGTCGAGGAGAAGGACGCCTCCGAGGAGGAACTCCAGATCGGCGAGATCAACGCCGGCCTCTATGCCATCGACGCGTCCTGGCTGCGCCGCCGGATCGGCGATCTGCGTCCTTCGCCTGCAACCGGCGAGTTGTACCTCACGCACCTCGTGGCGTTCGCACGCGAGGACGGACGGATCGTGGCGGCGCTGGACGTTGACGACGACGGGCGCCTGACCGGGATCAACGATCGTGCCCAGCTTGCCCGCGCCGAGTGGGACATGCGCGTCGAGATGAACGACCGCTGGATGCGGGCCGGCGTCACGATGGCCGATCCCTCGACTGTGTACCTGGATCACGCGGTGGTTCTCGCCGAGGACGTCGCCCTGGACCCGAACGTGATCCTGCGCGGCCGGACCACGATTGGCGCCGGGACCCGCATCGCGAGCGGAACGCAGATCCTCGATTCCGTCATCGGGGAGCGGTGCACAATCTGGGCCAGCGTCATCGAACGATCCACCGTGGAGGACGACGTCACGATCGGCCCCTTCTCCCACCTGCGACCCGGTGCGCACGTGGGAGCGCGCTCGGAGATCGGCAATTTCGCCGAGATCAAGAACAGCCGCCTGGGCGAGCACGTCCGCCAGCATCACGCCAGCTACCTGGGCGATGCGGACGTGGGCGCCGACACGAACGTGGGTGCGGGCACGATCACCGCCAACTACGACGGCGTGGCCAAGCACCGGACGACGATCGGAGAGAGGGTGTTCCTGGGCGTGGACACGATGCTGCGCGCACCGGTGACGCTGGGCGACGATTCGAAGACCGGCGCCGGGGCCGTCGTGACGAAGGACGTGCCGGCCGGCAAGATGGCCGTGGGCGTGCCGGCGCGGATCCGCGAGATCAGGCGCATCGCGCCCCTCGAGCCTCCTTCCGCTGACGAGCCGCCCCCCGACGAGCCGTCCGCCTGATGGGCAACCCCCTGCTCGAGATCGGGTTCATCGTCCTGCTCGTCATGCTCAACGCGGTGTTCGTGGCGGCCGAGATCGCGCTGGTCTCCCTGCGCCGGAGCCGGGTAGACCAGCTGGTCGACGAGGGTCGCCGCGGGGCGAAGCGCGTCCGCCGTCTCACCAACGATCCCGGTCGCTTCCTGGCGGTCATCCAGCTCGCGATCACGTTCATCGGGTTCCTCGCCTCGGCCTTCGCGGGCGTCAGCCTGGCGGTGGCGTTGTCCGACGTCCTGGTCGGCGTCGGCGTGGACTCGGGCCCCGCGGCCGTCTTCTCGCTG
Organism: uncultured Chloroflexia bacterium; assembly: GCA_963766735.1. GTDB lineage: Bacteria > Chloroflexota > Limnocylindria > Limnocylindrales > CSP1-4 > CAIXZV01. The sequence continues at coordinate 135,566 of CAVYBU010000004.1, read as the reverse complement.
CTCCTGGTCACGATCCTGCTGTCGCTGTTCACAATCGTCTTCGGCGAGCTCGTGCCCAAGACGCTCGCCCTCGCGCATCCGGAGATCTTCGCGCTGCGGCTCGCCGGACCGGTCGATATCCTCGGCCGGGCGCTCCGCCCCCTGGTGGCGTTCCTGACGGCCGCCACCCGCGCCATCACACGCCTGTTCGGTGCCGAGGTCACCTCGGAGGCCCAGATCACGGCCGACGAGCTGCGCCTCATCGTGGAGCGCGGCGGCGAGCAGGGGATCCTGGAGGCCGAAGAGGAGCAGATGATCAACGCGGTCATCGAGCTCGGCAGCCGGCGCGTACACGAGGTCATGGTCCCTCGGATCGCCATCGTGGGGCTGCCCGCGTCGGCCACCTTCGACGACGCCATCGACACGATCATCGAGGAGGGGCACTCGCGGGTGCCCGTCTACGACAAGTCGCTGGACGAGGTCGTGGGCATCCTCTACGCCAAGGACCTGCTCCCGTTCCTCAAGTCCGATGCGGCCGCCCGATCGAGCGTGCGGACGATGTTGCGCACCCCGGTCTTTGTGCCGGAGTCGATGTCCATCGACGACCTGCTCCACGAGTTCCAGCGCCGAAAGGTCCACCTCGCGATCGTGCTCGACGAGTACGGCGGGACCGCCGGCCTGGTGACCATCGAGGATCTCCTGGAGGAGATCGTGGGTGAGATCCAGGACGAGTACGACGAAGAGGAGCCGCTCATCGAGCAGCTCGATGAGGACCGCGTCCGGGTGGACGGACGCGCGTCCATCGACGACCTGCTTGACCTCTGGGACATGAAGGTCACGCTCGAGGATGAGGACGAGTACGACACGGTCGGGGGCTTCGTGTACCACCGCATCGGCGGGGTGCCCAGCCCGGGCGACGAGATCCGGCTGGGACGCCTTCGGATGACGGTGGAGACGACCGACGGCCGGCGGGTGGGCAAGGTGATGGTCGTGCTGGAGCACGCCCCAGACGATCAATCGGTCGCCGGCGGGGACGAGTCGTAGAGGCTCTCCGGCGCTAGCGACATTCCGGCCCTGGGGTGCGGCCCAGGGGTCCTCCGGCATTCGCTGTCACGAAATCCGCGCACGAGCGTCATTCGGTCATGCACCGACCAGCGATCGACGGCGGTCCCGGGCGACCGGGTGTCCGGACGCACATCCCATTCCCCGTGCCGCATCGCGCCCGCGCGACCGCAACCCCGCGACTCCGCGTCGCTCCCCCGCAACCCCGCCATGTGTCACCGGGGCGATGGACGAGCGTGACTCGCGTCCCGAACCCGGGGTTCGACCCCCGAGCCGAGCGTGAGCACCCCGGTGATGACACGCGTTGGTGTCACGGGGACGATCCCACACGGGGAGTGACCCACAGCCGGGTCGGGACGGACGGGCGGCGGGGACGGACGTTGGGAGATGCGTACCGGGTGTCCGTGGGCCCTCGTCACGTGCCCGCCTGTGGGCTCAGCATGCGCTTGAAAGCGTCCGGCTTCGGCCGTCCAGCGGCTGAGGGTGGTGACAGATGACGGGCCACGACGCGCGGCAGTCTGGCGAGGACGAGGATCGGTCGGCGAACGGTTCACCCGAACGGCAGATCGTCGTGGTCCCCAGGACGCCCGGTCCCCTCCGTGTCCTCGATGACGTCGGCGCCGCCAGGGGCGACGACCTCGACGTGATCATCGACGAGGTATTCGGACCGAGTACCGATGAGGGCCCCGGGCTGTTCGATGTCGTCCTCGTGGGCGGAGGCATCGCCCTGGTGCTGTGGTCATGGCTGACCGGAGGTGCCGGCCCCTGGTTCATCATCGGCATCGTCGCGATCGTGCTGGGTGTCGCGCTCCCGGCCCGCAGCATCGTCCGGGCGGCACGCGAGCGCCGGATCGTGCGGCGCAGGCGTCGCGTGCTTCGAGCCGGCCATGCGCTCGATGCCTCGGACGCGACCGTCGGGGCGCTCGTGGGGTCATACGACTCGCTCCAGCACGCGGCCAGCCTTCCGGGCGTGCCCGTGAGCTCCGCGGCCCTCGAGGCGGGGCACGCCGCGCTGCTCGAGGTCGCCTCGCTGCTCGATGGGAGGCCGCCGCTCAGCGACGAGGAGCGCGAGTACGTCGAGCGCCGGACACGGGCGATCCGTGATCTCACCGCCCAGATCGTCCGGGGGAGCCGTGCGTGGCAGCGCGCGAGGATGCGCGATGACACCGACGTCACCGAGGGTGCTCGCGAACGTGCGGCAGCCGTGGCGAGAGCACGCGAGGAGCTCGAGGCGGGGACGGGCGTCGGCGCGGTGGACGAGCTCGAGCGGCTCCGGACGCGCCTGCGAAGCGGGAACCCGGAAGATGTTGCCTGAGGAAGGAGCGGGGGAGCGATCCCCGGTGGTGGTGCCGCGTGCGACAAGCGGCCCTCTGGTCTGGCTGATGATGCCCTTCGTCGCCGGCTACCTCTCGGCTCGCTGGATCGTCCGGGCAACGCTGCATGGCGTTGCCTGGACCATGGAGACCTTGGTCAAGGTTGCCGAGGTCGCGATACGACGCGTGGCGGCCGGTGCCCTCGCGGTTGGCCGCGCGGCTGAGGACGTCCTGCGTGCGGTCGGGAACGTGCTCGCCAAGCTCGGGCGGAGGGTCGCCGCGGTCCTGCGCGCCGTCGGCCACGCCGCGGCCGACGTGCTGCGCGCCGCCGGCCATGTCCTCGCCGAGCTCGGCCGCCGCCTCGTTGTCGTGCTCAAGGCCATCGCTCACCAGGTTGCCCGGCCTATCCGCGCGCTGGGCCACGTTCTTGCCGAATTCGGCAGGCGGGTCGCCGCCGTGCTGCGCGCCGCCGGCCACGCGACCGCAGACGTCCTCCGCGCCGCCGGCCATGTCCTCGCCGAGCTCGGCCGCCGCCTGGTGGTCGTGCTCAAGGCGATCGCTCACCAGCTTGCCCGGCCAGTCCGCGCCGCCGGCCACGTCCTCGCCGAGCTCGGACGCCGCATCGCCGCCGTCCTGCGGGTCGCTGCCCACGCGTTCGCGGACGTCCTCCGCGCCGCCGGCCACGTCCTCGCCGAGCTCGGACGCCGTATCGCCGCCGTCCTGCGGGTCGCTGCCCACGGGTTCGCGGACGTCCTCCGCGCTGTTGGTCATGGCCTGGCCGTCGGTTTCCGCCTGGCTGGAAGGAGCCTGATTCGCCTGCTCGTCGCGCTTCGCCCGGTGGCAAGGGTGTCCGGCCGAACTGTCGGACGGCTCCTCGCGCGTGCCTTGGTCGCGTTCCTGGCCGGGGTTCTGGCCCTGCGCATGACCTTCCATTTCGCGGGCGTCTTGATCCGGGCGATGGTGTTTGCCACGGCGCATGCCCTCAGGTCGACGGCCCGGGCGATCGCGCTCGTCCTCGGGCCGCCGTTCCGCCTCGCGACCCAGGGGCTCGTGGCCGCCTTCCGCGCTATGGCCGCTACGACCCGCCGCGTAGCCTCCGCCCTGGCTGCGGCCGTCTCCAGGGCTGTCGGGTTCATCGCGAGGACATCACGTCTCGTCATGGACGGGCTCATCGCACCGGCCCTCCGGGCAGTGCGAACGATGCTGCTCGTCATCATCGTTGCGTTCGTGGTCACGGGCCGTGCCGCCCGGCGGATCGTAGGCTCGGCGCTGTCAGCAATCCGGCCGCCAGTCGTGGCCGCGGCGAGGGTGCTGGCGGCCGCGGCGAGGGCTCTGTCAGCGGCGATCTCGGGCGCTGCTCGGTCGCTCCGCCGCTCGCTGTCGGACGCGCGGCAGCGGCTTCGCATCGCGTTGTCCGGTGCCGCCGACGGCATCCGCGTCGCGATCCGCGGAGCTCGCGACGGCATGCAACGGCTGCTGGGCCACAGCCCGACCAACACGGGATCCGGCCACCGGAGGATCCGGCCGTGACCACGGAGAGTGGCAATCGACAGAGAGGACAGGCTCGATGCTGAAGGCGATCCGTCGATGGTGGCGGTATCTGGGGACCAAGCTGGGCATGCAGCTGGAGGAGATCGCTGACCCGAAAGTGCAGCTGGAGCAGGCGATCGGAGAGGCGCGCGAACAACACCGCCTGCTCACAGAGCAGGCGGCCAACGTGGTCGCGAACCAGGTCCAGCTCCAGGCCCGACTGGACAGGTCGATCGAGGAGTACGGGCGCGTGACGGCATCGGCTCGACAGGCGGTCCTGCTGGCCGATCAGGCCGAAAGGGCCGGCGACGCCTCGAAGGTCGCGAGCCTCACCCAGGCTGCCGAGTCGTTCGTCGCCCGCCAGATCGCCCTGGAACGCGAAATCGAGTCGCTCAAGCGGTCCCTGCTGGATGCCACCGCCGCCTCCGATCGCGCGAAGCAGGCCGTGAGAACCAGCTCGATGGCGTTGCAGAAGAGGCTCGCGGTGCGGGAATCGCTGCTGAGCAGGCTCGATCAGGCGGAGATGCAGGAGCAGATGAACGCGGCGATGCGCCAGCTCACGGCATCGGTGGAGAGTGACTCCCCGACGCTCGAAGAGGTGAGCGACAAGATCGACCGGCGGCTGGCCGCCGCCCAGGCCATGACGGAGATCAGTGGCGCCAACGTCGACATGCAGATGCTCGAGATCGAGGAGGCCCAGCGACAGGCCGAGACGGACGTGCGGCTGGGCGAGCTCCGCAGCCAGATGGGGATCCTGGTGACGCCGGTCGATCGGCTGGCGCTCTCGGCGCCCTCTCCCTCGGAGCTGTCACCCGCGGAGGCGTCGCCCGCCGCATCGCCGAACTCGGAGGCGTCGCCCAGGGACGAGGCCTGATCTAGGCGCTGATCACCGTGTGGATGATCCCGCGCAGGCGCTCGCGCGCCGCATCGCCGATCACGTCCAGCCCATCGAGCTCGGCCAGGCACGCGTCGCGGTGGCGATGTGCCTCCGCGCGGGTGAAGTCCCGGGCGCCGGACTGCTCCAGGATCGTGACGATCTCCTCGATCTGCGCGCCGGTCGGGTCGGCGATCGCGTACAGGGTGGCCAGGCGGTCTCGCTCGGCGGGTGCAGCGTTCTCGAATGCGTACAGCACCGGCAGCGTCTTCTTGTGGCGCGCCACGTCCGTGGGCACCTTGCCCGTGTTCTGCTCCTGTCCCCAGATGCCCAGCAGGTCGTCGTTGAGCTGGAACGCCAGGCCCAGCGACCACCCGAACCGGCGGTAGCCGGTGATGATCGCCTCGTCGTCCGTGGCGAGCAGTGCCCCGGCCTCGATGGAGGCGGAGATGAGAGCCGCGGTCTTGCGGCCGATCATGTCGAAGTAGAGCCCGACCGTCATCGGCTGGTCGGATCCCGACGTCGCGATGTCGATGTACTGGCCCTCGCACAGCATCACGCACGTCTCGTCGTAGAGGCGCATGAGCCGGAGGACCTTCGCGTCGCTGAAGCCAAGATCCGTGAGGCGGTGGAGCGCGACACGACTCAGGCTGAAGATCAGGTCGCCCGTGTTGATCGCCTGGGGCACGCCGTGGATCGCCCAGAGCGTGGCTCGGTGGCGCCGCTCGACGTCGCCGTCCTCGATGTCGTCATGGACGAGGCTGAAGTTGTGGCCCAGCTCCACGGCCGCGGCGCCCGGCAGGGCGGCGGCGTGGTCGCCCGCGATGGACGCGTACGCCAGGAGCCCCAGCAGGGGGCGCATCCGCTTGCCGCGCGGGCCCGTCGATCCGTCCAGCCCGAGGTGGTACCGGATCATCTCGTACACGCCGACGGTGGAGGCGTCCCGGTTGCCGACGACGCGGAGGATCTCCGTCTCGGTGTCGGCGAGGAGCAGGGCGAGGTCGATGTCGTTCGACACGGTCATGGTTGGTGAGTGTAGCCGCTTCCGGGCCAAACGTGTTCGCCGAGAGTAGCCTGTTGGCGGAGGAGGGACGTGGGAGGGCGAACCCGGTCCGATATCCTCCACGAATGGCAGAGATCGCCCCCCGGATCCGCCGCGTTGGCGGGGACAGCATCGTCAACGCATACCTCCTGGAGGAATCGGGCGAGGTCACCATCATCGATGCCGGCGCGCCCGGGCTCTGGAGGCACCTTGTGCCGGAGCTGGCGACGATGGGCCGGACCCTCGATGACGTGCGCGCCATCGTCCTGACCCACGGCCACAGCGATCACGTGGGGTTCGCCGAGCGCGCGCGCCGCGAGCGGGGCTGGCCGGTGTGGGTGCACGAGGTGGATGCCGCCCTCGCGCGCGGCGAGGTGCCGAACCCCTCGGCGGGCGGCGGCGCGATGAAGATCGGGCCGATGCTGCGCTTCGGGTGGTGGGCGTTGCGGCATGGGCTGATGCGCGTCCCGCACCTGGGCGAGGTGGCCTCGTATGGCGACGGCGCCACGCTGGACGTACCGGGGGCACCGCGCGTCATCCACGTCCCGGGGCACACATCCGGCAGCGCGGCGCTCCACTTCCCGGGTCACGACACGCTCTTCGTTGGAGATGCGATGTGCACCTATGCCGTCCCGACAGGCCGGAGCGGACCGCAGGTGGCGCCGTTCTCGGCGGATGCAGAGCAGGCGCTGGCGTCGCTCTCGAGGCTGGAGTCCGTCGAGGCTTCGCTGGTGCTGCCCGGGCACGGTGATGCTTTCCGAGGCGGGGCCGCAGAGGCTGTTCGCCTGGCGAGGGAGGCGCCGCTCCCCGGCACGGGGTGACCGGCAGGGCATGGCGGGGCACGTCGCGCCGCTGATCATCGCGCCGCCCGAATCCTGACCGTCCGCCCCCGCCGGCCCCGGATCGCACTGGCCCCCAGCCCCCGCCGCGAGTGCTGCCGTCGGCCCGCGCGCACCCTGACGCCGCCCGTCGCGAGTGCTACCGTCGGATCGTGCCCGCCCCGCGCCGCTATGTCACCGATGGCATCGTCCTGTCCAGATTCGACCTGGGCGAGGCGGATCGCGTCCTGACGATGATCACCCCGGAGCACGGCAAGATCCGGATCATCGCCAAGGGCGTCCGCCGGCCGACCTCTCGGCTCGGCGGCTCGCTGGAGCCGTTCGCGGAGCTCAACGTGGGGCTTGCCCGCGGCCGCACGTTCGACGTGGTGACCGAGGTCCGTGTCGGGCACGCCTGGCTGAACCTCCGGGACTCACTGGAGAGCGCCGCCACCGCCTGGTACATCGCGGAGCTGGCGGATCGGAGTCTCGAGGAGCGTCACGAGGCGGAGCCCCTGTACGCGCTCCTGCGCCGTGCCTATGAGCTGCTGGATGCCGGCATGGCCCCGGGGCGCGTTGCGCGCTGGTACGAGATGCACCTCGCCGACGAGCTGGGCCAGCGCCCCGAGGTGGATCGCTGCGTCGAGTGCGACCGGATGCTCGAGGCCACCGGCTCGTTCCGCTGGGTCCCGCCCCTCGGCGGCGTCCTGTGCGACCGCTGCCCCGGCCCGCCGGCAGATCGCGCCAGCCTGAGCCTTGACGCGCTGAAGCTCCTGAAGGCGTACCAGCGCCTGGACATCGAGGCCATCGCCGCGCTTCGCCTGACCGGTGCGATCGAACGCGAGGTTGAGGGCGCGATGCGCGATTTCATGCGGATCGCGCTGGAGCGGGATGCCCGCTCCCTGGCATTCCTGGACGAGGTCCGATCCCGGCCGGCCGCCCGTTCGGCACCGGCCTGACGAGCAGGGGAGATACCAGTGGTCTTTGACACCGGCAGCGACGTCGATCGTCACGCCCTCGAGCGGCTGGAGACCGACACCATCGGCTGGCTCACGACGGTGACGCCGGACGGCCAGCCGCAGACGTTCCCGATCTGGTTCCTCTGGGAGGATGGCGAAGCGTTGATCTACTCCGACAGGCGGGCCAAGCGGAACGTCAACATCGCCCACAACCCTCGGGTCAGCCTGCACCTCAACGACAACGGCACGGGTGGGGACGTCGTCGTCCTCGAAGGCGAGGCCCGCATCGACGAGACGGCGCCGGACGTCCCGGATCACGCCGCCTACCTGGCCAAGTACGGCGACCGGATCATCGCCTCGTTCAACTCGGCCGCGGAGATGGCCACGGTCTACAACGTCCCGATCCGGATCAGGCCGACTCGCGGACGTTCGTTCTGACAATGAGCGGGCAACGCCGGGGCGGTCCTGGTCGCGGGGGCCGTGGCCGTCGGGACCCTGGCCATTGCGCGGCCGGCCTGAGCTGCCGTGGGCCGCGGGCCAACCCCGGCTGGTAGGATCGAGGTCCCGCGCGGCCATGCCACGGTCGCGTCGCAGCGGAGATCCCACCCCGTGACCCCCGACCCCCTCGATCCCAACGCCGTCGCACCCGCGGTGGCCAACCTCGAGACCATCGTCAGCCTGTCCAAGCGCCGCGGCTTCATCTTCCCCTCCTCCGAGATCTACGGCGGCATCAACGCCGTGTGGGACTACGGGCCCCTGGGAGTGGAGCTCAAGAACAACGTCAAGCGTGCCTGGTGGCGCGCGATGGTCCAGGACCGCAACGACATCGTTGGTCTGGACGCCGGCATCCTGATGCACCCGCAGGTCTGGGTCACATCGGGCCACGTCGGCTCCTTCAGCGATCCGCTGGTCGAGTGCGCCGAGTGCCACCGCCGCTACCGCCTGGACGAGCTGCCGGGCGCCGAGGATCTCTCCGCCACGGACCTCCGGGACGAGACGATCACCGCCCGGCTCGGCCTGGTCTGCCCCAACGACGGCAAGCCGCTGTCGGCGCCGCGCCGGTTCAACCTGATGTTCACCTCGCACATGGGACCGGTGGAGGATGACGCCGCGGTCGTCTACTTCCGCCCGGAGACCGCGCAGGGGTCCTACGTCAACTTCAAGAACGTCCAGCAGAGCTCGCGCAAGAAGATCCCGTTCGGCATCGCGCAGATCGGCAAGTCCTTCCGCAACGAGATCTCGCCCGGCAACTTCGTGTTCCGGATGCGCGAGTTCGAGCAGATGGAGATGCAGTACTTCGTGCGTCCCGAGGAGGGTGCCGCGCGGGCCTTCGAGGAGTGGCTCCCGCGGCGCATGGCCTGGTATGAGGCCTACGGGGTGAGTCCCGCGCGCCTCCGCTTCCGGGAGCATGCCCCGGACGAGCTGGCGCACTACGCGAAGAAGGCGATCGACGTCGAGTACCGCTTCCCGTTCGGCTGGAAGGAGCTGGAGGGCATCCACAACCGCGGCGACTTCGACCTGGGCGCGCACGCGAAGGCCTCCGGCGAGAACCTGGAGTACTTCGACCAGGCCGCGGACGAGCACTTCATCCCCTGGGTCGTCGAGACGGCGGCCGGGGCCGACCGGGCGGCGTTCACGTTCCTCATCGATGCCTACCGGGAGGAGGAGGTCCGCGGCGAGACGCGCGTCGTGCTGGGGCTCCACCCGGACCTCGCGCCGTACAAGGTGGCCGTGCTGCCACTGCTCAAGAAGCGCCCGGAGATCGTGGACATGTGCCACCGCCTCCTGGGCGATCTCAAGCGCGACATGATGGCGGTCTACGACGACACCGCCGCGATCGGCAAGCTCTATCGGCGCCAGGACGAGATCGGCACGCCGTGGTGCGTGACGGTGGACGTAGACTCACTGGAAGACGGCGCGGTCACGATCCGCGACCGCGATTCGATGACGCAGGAGCGGGTGCCGCTCGAGGGCGTCAAGCGCCTGATCCTGGATCGCATGGCGAACGTCCGGCCCTAGCGGTCCGCTGACACGGCCCCGCCCGGGTCAACCGGAGCGGGGCGGGAGGCGACATGGGCTTCGGGGCATCGCGCCGGGACCCGACGACCGGCGACGTGCTGATCGCCGCACTCGGCATGGGTGGCCTGGCGATGTGCATCACCCTGATGTTCCGGGGCATGCGCGCGGTCATGGACATCGGCGGCCAGTGCGCCGACGGGGCGACGTATGTTGCCGCGCCGGCCTGTCCGGAGGGCGTTCCGATCGCCCTCGTCGGCGGGATCTTCGGGGGGTTCCTGTTCGGCGCCATTGCGATGGTGTACGGCAGCCGTCTCGGCGGTATCTGGGGGGCCGTCCCGTTGCTGGCGTGGACTGCCCTGTTCGCGACCCTGGGCTGGAACTTCCTGGACTACGGCCTGTTCAATCCGCCGCCCGAGGCAGATGGGATCGTCTGGGGCTGGCTCATCCCGGGCGTGGTGTTCGAGGTGATGGCCTTCGCGCCGCTCTGGTGTTCGCGGTCATCGGCTGGCGGGCGACTCGCCGCGCAGGTCTCGATGTCCACCTCGGACAGGCCGGCATCGGCGCGTCGAGGGCGATGCCCGGTCCCGGGCAGCCTGTGCGGGACACGACCGACACGCCCTGGGCCCACGCCACGGTCGGGATGGCGGAGGGGGTGCCTGAGCCGGTCGGCGGCCCGGCTCCCGACGAGGCCCCCGAAGAGGGGACCGGATTCTCAGAGGGGAGCCAGGCGCTGCTTGACCGTCTCGAGCGCCTGGGCGACATGCGGGACCGCGGGCTGCTCACCGTCGAGGAGTTCGAGACCGCGAAGGGGCCGATCGTCGCCGAGCTGGAGAGCCGCACATGACCAGCTTCCGGCTTCTGGTCAACGTGATCATGCTCGGTTCCGCCGTCCTGGGTGTGATCGTGGGCTGGCGCCTGTTCGACGTGCTCGCCGCTGGTTGAATGGCCCGCCGCCGCGTTGACGGGCCCGTCGCCGGGTCCTACCCGGCCGATCATCCGGCGGCATCGCCGGTCGCGGGTGCCCGGGCGCACCATCCGGCGGTCCGGTGTGGGCCCGCACCAGGAGGGGACCAGCGGGTCATGGTGGGCCATCTGCCAAGGCGCGAACATCCGGGGCAGGGACGCGGTCGCCGTGCGGAACCAAAGGCGGCCGCGTCCGTCCACGTCCGGCGCGGGCTTCCTGTCGTCCGCGGGCATGGGATCCCCGTCTCGACGGTCCATCCGGCCCGTGACCCGGAGCGGGTGGCTCCCGAATGATGCACGGACGATGACCGGTCCCGTCGCCCTCACCATTCCCGCCGACCGCTTGCCCTGGAGCGATCTCAGCACCCTGTTCCAGCGCGGTGTCGTCGTCCCGATCAATGGCGCGCGCTCGGTCGCCGACTTCCTCGCAATCGACCTGGAGATCGAGCCCGACTACGTCCGCCACACGATCGCGACCGTGTTCGTGGACGCGATGGTGGTTGATGACCTGGACCGCGCGATGCTCCATCCCGGGTCCACCTTGACGCTCTCGGCGGCGATGCCGGGGCTCGTTGGGGCCACGCTCCGCCGGTCCAGCTACTACGCGGCGATGCGCGCCGAGGTCAGCTGGCGCGAGGGTTCCTCGAGTGCCCGCGACGAGTCGGCCCAGACCATCCGGGTGAAGCTGTTCAACCTCATCATCCCGGGCGTCGGCCCTTCGATCCTGCGCCGCGGGATCGTGCTGGCCCATGACGAGGCGGTCAGGATCATGGGCACCGATCCGGACCTGGAGCGCATCGCCGGGGATCGTGAGATCCTGCTCCGCATAGCCGCCTGACGGCGCCCGGGTTGGAGGTCACGCGCAGGTGTCGGTGCAACTGACGATCAAGCTGTTCGCCAGCTTCCAACGTGGCAGGTTTGCCATCGAGACGCGCACCTACGACGAGCCTCCGACGGCCGGCGAGATCGTCGACGAGCTTGCGATCCCCCGGCACGAGGTCGGGGTGATGATGGTCAACGGTCGCAACGTCGAGTTTGACGACCGACCCGCGGAGGGCAGCGTCCTCGCCATTTTCCCTGTGATCGGTGGCGGGTGATCCGTGGCACCCAGCGCCCGCGCGACCGGGGACCGCTACTCGCGCCAGGCCCGGTTCTGGGGCATCGGTGCCGAGGGACAGGCGCGACTCGCGACCGGCCGCGTCCTCGTGGTCGGGTGTGGCGGCCTGGGTTCATCGGCGATCAGCCTGCTGGCCCGTTCCGGCGTCGGCCACCTGGTGGTCGTCGACCGCGATCTCGTGGAGCTCAGCAACCTGCATCGCCAGCTGCTGTACGACGAGGCCGACGCCGCCGCCGCGACGCCCAAGGCGGTGGCCGCGGCCCAGGCCGTCGGCCGGATCAACGCCACGGTCGAGGTCGAGCCGGTCGTGGCCGATGTCACCGCCGCCAACGTGGAGGCGCTGGTCGCCCGCGCCGACGTCGTGATCGACGGGACGGACAACCTCGAGACGCGCTATCTCCTCAACGACGCCTGCGTCAAGGCGGGCGTTCCCTGGATCTACGGCGGCGCGGTCGGCTCAACCGGGATGTCGATGACGATCCTGCCGGGCGAGACGGCCTGCTTCCGGTGCCTGTTTCCAGAGCCCCTGCCGGAGGGCACGATGGAGACCTGCGACACCGCGGGCGTGCTTGCGTCGAGCGTCGTGACCGTCGCCGCGATGCAGTGGACAGAGACGGTGAAGCTCCTCGTCGGGGACCGCGAGCACCTCAACCGCGGCCTCACCGCGTTCGACGTGTGGGCGAACGACCATCTCCAGGCCGAGGGCTCGCCCCGGCGCCCGGACTGCCCGTGCTGCGTCGAACGCCGTTTCGAGTATCTCGAAGCCGGGGTCACGGGATGACCGACGCCGTCTCTCAGCGCAGGCACTGAAACGGGCCCGTGCACCACAGGCACGCGGCACATGGAACTTCGACCACATGGCAGTCCTGCTCGAAGTCGCCGTCCCGAACGTAGTCGCACATCGCAAGGTTGCAGTCGTAGCAGAACGGGAAGTCATACCGGACGACGTCGCCCCGAAACGTCCGCCACGGCTGCCCGTTCCAGGTCTCGAGGATCCCGTCCTCGCCCACATTGCCGAACGACCTCGGACGGACGGTCTTCGCGACCCCGCCGAGGTAGCAGTCGAACCGGTGCCACAGGAAGTAGCACGGATGGAGGTCGCCGTCCCAGGACACGAAGGCGGACCCCTCCTCCACGAACTCGCAGCGCCGGACCTGGGTGGGCACCGTCGATGGCAGCCGGAGCTCGACGCCCAGCACGGCCGCCACCGACGCAGCCTCGTCGAAAGCGGCCTCGGTGGTCTCGAGGCGCGCCTCATCGAAGTGCAGAAGATCCGCGATCCGGAGCGAGATGCCGCGGGCCCTGGCGTCCGCGACCATCTCCTGCACCAGCTCGATCGCCCGCCCATCCGCCTCCGGCGGTGCGAACCGGTTCCGCGACTCGAGGTAGCGACGGAGGTCGATCCCGTCGGCCTCTGCCCGGGCGCGCCATGTCCGGTACACCGCCAGCGCCCGGTCAGACACCGGGCTGAATGCGGCGTGCTCCGCCATCGACGGGTCGTAGGCGAGGAGGTGGCTGACGATGATGAACTCGAACCGGTGGCGTGCCGCCCAGCGGACGAGCAGCGGCAGCTGGTCGAGGTTGTCGCGCATCGCGACGAACTCGAGGCCCAGGGAAAGTCGCCGCCCGAGGGCCGCGGCGCTTTCGTGGAGGCGTCCGGCGGCAGCCTCGATGGGTGCCAGCCGGGCCCCGCCGTGGATCGAGCGGAGCCTCTCGGGGCTCACGGCGTCCGCCGAGATCGCGATCCGGTCCACGCCGGCCGCCACGAGCGCCTGCGCGCGGCGGGGCCCGATGAGCTGACCGTTGGTCTGGAAGCCGACCCAGGCATCGGCCGGCATGCTCGCCTTGGCGCGCGCGATGAACCCCTCGAGGCCCCGGTGGAGGAGTGGCTCGCCGATGCCGTTGAGCACCAGCGACTCAAGGTGCGGAAAGGCGGGCGCGAGGCGCTCGAACGTCTCCTCGGTCATGTCGCCATCGACAAGGCCCTGCCCCGGCGCGTACTTCACGCACATCGCACACCGGAGATTGCAGCGCGTCGTGACCTCGACGAACAGCTTGGACGGATGGGTGCGCCGGTGGGCTGGCAGACCAATGCCTGACGCCGGATCGGTGGTGGGACGCTTCACGACCACTCGCAGACTCCCATCCCGCTGGTCGGCCGGCCGGTGGCACGGCGTGCGCTCGCGGGTCCAGGTCCCTTGCGCCGGCTGCACCGGCTCAGGCATGCGCGCCCTGAGGGCGAGGCGCGCCGTCGACCGGTGCGGCTCGCCCTCAGGCCAGAGTAACGGTGACTACCAGTTGAAGACCGAGTCCAGCTCCTCGTGCGTCACGTTGAAGGTGACGTCATGGGGGGCGAGTGGCTCCGTCTCGAAGAAGCGCGGCAGGCGATCGTCGATCGCCGTGAACCCGGCGCGGGCATTGAAGTCACGCTCGGCCGACAGGATCTGCTGGCCGAAAGCCGTGACGTCGGCCTCGATGCCATAGAAGCTGTTGACGAGCTCCACGAAGGCGGTGAACGTCTCCGGCTGGTCGATGACCGGGAAGGCCACGAACAGGCACATCCCGCTCGAATCGATGACGGCCGTGTTGATCTGGAGGGCGCGCGACAGGTCGACCTGGCCCTCGGTCTGGAGCGGATCGATGAACCCGCCGACCTTGAGCACGTTCGCCGTGACCGCGTAGCCGGCCGTGTGGTCGGCGCCCATCGGGGTGGTCGCATACGTGACGCCGATACCCTGGACGGCACGCGGGTCGTAGGCCGGGAAGGCCTGGTTCTTCACCACCGGGACGCGCGAGACGCCAAATGCCCTGCCCGTGGCCCCGGCACCGCTGCCGATGATCCGGCCGAGCGGGGTGCCCTCGCCGACTTCCGCGAGGACGCGGATGGCGCCCTCGCCATCGCCGAACGGCAGCAGGCCGCCTTCCATCGCCACGCCGATCGCGACGCCGGTCTCGATCGTATCGAGGCCGAAGTCGTCGTCCATGCGGTCGAGCTGCTGGATGATGTCGAGGTCGTCGATGCCGCAGTGGCCGCCGTGCGACCAGATGGTCTCGTATTCGGCCTGCTTGCTGACGTACTTGCCGGTTGCGTCGTTGAAGATGCCCGAACACTGGATGATGCAGCCGCGGTGGCAGGCGTGGGTCGCCTCGCCGCCGCGCTCGGTCATCGTCGCGGCCTGGGTCTCGCCGCTGATCTTCGTCGCACCCTCGAACTGGCCCGAGCTGAAGTTGCGGGTGGGGTAGCCGCCGACCTCGTTGAGGATGTTGGTCAGGACGTTGGTGCCGAAGAGGGGCAGGCCCTGTCCCGAGACGCCGTGGCTGCGGAGACCATCGTTGAAGATCTTCGCGGCAGCCTTGAAGCGCTCCGGGTGCAGCGGCTGGCGCAGCGACGTGCCGCTCTCGTCGAGGATGAACGCCTTGATCTTCTTGGAGCCCATCACGGCACCGACGCCGCCGCGGCCCATGTGCCGGGTGGGACGCAGCTCACGGTCGCAGGCCGCGATCGATGCGCCGGCGAGCTTCATCTCACCTGCCTGGCCGATGACCATGAAGGTGACCTTGGATCCGTACTCGCCGACGAGCTTCTCGACCGTGGCGTACGTCCCCGTCATCTTGAGGCTGTTGTCGACCTTGAACGAGACACCGTCCTTGTCGATCTTGACCGTCCACAGGTCGTCGCCGGCGGGCGCGCCCTCGACGATCACCGCGGCATAGCCGAGCCGCGCCAGTGCCTGGCCCGCCTGGCCGCCGGCGTTCGCCTCCTTGATGCCGCCCGTGAGCGGGCTCTTGCAGCCGACCGAGATCCGGCCGCTCGTCGAGGCGGCGGTTCCGGTGAGCAGCCCCGGGGCGAACACGAGCTTGTTCGCTGCGCTCAGGGGATGACAGAGAGGGTCGACTTCCTTGCTGACCACGATCGAGGTCATGGCGCGACCGCCCAGGCCGGCGTACTGATCGACCGGCTCGACTGTCGTCGTCGGGCCGCCATCGGCGCCCATGTCGATGCGCAGGATCTTGTCCATGCCGGCTTTCGTCCTTTCTTGTCTCGTCGTGCTCCGTGGCTTCGGTGCGCCCGCGGTCAGAGGGATCGCCTGCACCGGGTCGCCGATGCTCGAGTACGCCGGCCGGGAACTGCTGCGAGGCGCCGCCTGACGTCGCGCTCCGCTGGGCCAGCATGCCTGCCGGGGTCGGCAGTGCGAGTGACTGCGTCCGGTCCGCCTCCTGTGACACGCGGCTTCCGCCGACTAGCCGGGTGAGGAAGTCGTGGGGGAACACCCGGTGGCATCGATGGTCCGGGTGCGTCGAGGTTCGATGCAGTGCCTATTGGCACATTCTGGTGAACCGAGTTCAGCCAGCGGCGGCGGGCTCCTCCGCCTTCGTCTCCGTGTCGGCCCCCACAGGCGGCCAGACCCCGTTCAGCCAGGAGTCGATCGCGTAGGCCGACCGCTTCCCGTCGCCCATGGCGAGGATCACGGTTGCAGCGCCGCGCACGATGTCGCCGCCGGCGAAGACGCCCGGCATGCTCGTCATCCCGTACTCGTCCGCCATCAGGTAGCCGTACTCGTTGACGGTGAGCTCCGGAGCGCTGCCCGTGAGCAGCGGGTTGGCCTTTGTTCCGATGGCCACGACCACGAGGTCGCAGTCGATCGTGAACTCGGAGCCGTCGATCTTGATGGGGCGCCGGCGGCCGCTCTTGTCCGGCTCGCCCAGCTCCATCTTCACGCACTTGATCCCGGTGACCCAGCGGTTCTCGTCCGCGAGGACCTCGGTCGGGGCGGTGAGGAAGTTGAACACCACGCCCTCGTCGATCGCGTGGTGGACCTCCTCCTTGCGGGCCGGGAGCTCGTCCGCGGAGCGGCGGTAGACGATGGTTGCCTCGGCGGCGCCCAGGCGCTTCGCGGTCCTGACCGCGTCCATCGCCACGTTGCCGCCGCCGACCACCACGACCCGCTGGCCGTGGAGGATCGGGGTCTTGGAGTCCGCGTTCCAGGCGCCCATCAGGTTGACCCGGGTCAGGTACTCGTTGGCCGAGTAGACGCCCTTGTAGTTCTCGCCCGGGACGTTCATGAACACCGGGAGGCCCGCTCCGACGGCGAGGAAGAGCGCGTCGAACTCCTCGCGCAGCTCGGGAACCGTGTAGGTGCGGCCGATGATCGCGTCGACCTCGATCTTCACGCCCTCGGACACCAGCCGGTCCACCTCGGCCTGGACGATGTCCTTCGGAAGCCGGAACTCCGGGATGCCGTAGATGAGGACGCCGCCCGGCGCGTGGAACGCCTCGAACACCGTTACGTCGTGACCCTTGTGGGCAAGCTCGCCGGCGGCGGTGAGGCCCGCCGGGCCGGAGCCCACGATGCCGATCTTCTTGCCGGTCTGGGTCGGGTGCAGCTTCGGCAGCGCCTCAGGGTTCTGCTGGGCCCAGTCGGCGACGAACCGCTCGAGGTAGCCGATGGCGACCGAGTCGCCCTTCTTGGTCCGGATGCAGACGCCCTCGCACTGGATCTCCTGCGGGCAGACGCGCCCGGTCACGCAGGGCAGGGCGTTGTCGCCGAGGAGGCTCTCCGCCGCGGACGGGAGGTCTCCATCGCGCAGGAACTTGATGAACCGCGGGATGTCCACGCGGACCGGGCAACCGTCCACGCAGAACGGCTTCGGGCACTGGATGCAGCGCTCCGCCTCCAGCATCGCCAGCTCGTAGGTGAGGCCCAGGTTGACCTCGCCGAAGTTCTGGGCGCGGACCTCGCCTTCCTGCTCGGGCATGGACACCCGGCCGATGGTCATCCGCTCCTTGTTGCTGAGCGCGGGCTTGGCAGGAGTGTCGTCAGACCCTTCCGCCGGTCCCGGGGACGCGGGCTCGGTCATGCCTTCACCTCTGTGGTCGCGCAGGCCCCCTTCGCCGCGTCGTCCGCCTGGCGCTGGAGGGCGGCCTGCTCGAAGGAGCGATACGTGGTCAGGCGGTCCGCCAGCTCCTGGAAGTTCACCTTGTGGGCATCGAACTCGGGGCCGTCAACGCAGGCGTACTTGGTCTCACCGGCGATGGTCACGCGGCAGCCGCCGCACATCCCTGTGCCGTCCACCATGATCGCGTTGAGGGAGACGGTGGTCTCCACGCCGTAGGGCTGCGTCATCTCGGAGACGGCGCGCATCATCGGCACGGGGCCGACGGCGTACACCGCGTCCACCCCGCCCGCGTCCAGCAGGTCCTTGAGGGCCTGGGTGACGAAGCCGTGGCGACCGTAGCTGCCGTCGTCGGTGCAGACGACCACGTCGCCCGCGACCCGGAGCTCCGGCTCCAGGATGACCCACTCCTTCGAGCGGCCGCCGATGACGCTGGTCACGTGGACGCCGCGCCGCGAGAGCTCGCGGGCGATCGGCAGGATCACCGCGGTGCCCACGCCGCCACCGACGCAGATCGCGTGCCCGCTCGTGAGCAGCTCCGTCTCCTGGCCCAGGGGGCCGGCGACATCCTGGATGGCGTCACCGACCTGCAGGTTGGTGAGCTCGGTGGTGCTGACGCCGACGGCCTGGATCATCAGCGTGATGGTCCCTGCCTCGACATCGGTGTCGGCGATCGTCAGCGGGATTCGCTCGCCGCCGGGCCCCGTCCGGACGATGACGAACTGGCCGGGACGCCGGACCTTCGCGATCCGCGGAGCCTCGACGACGAGGCGGACGACGTTCGGGGAGAGCTGTTCTCGCTCGACGACAGGATGCAATGGAACCTCGCTGATACTTCGTGACCGCCGGATCGTCGCCTACATGGTCGCGCCCGCGTTACCTGCCCATGGCCCCGCCACAGGGTCCGAAGGTCACGACGGACGCGGGCCGACCGGCGCTGAACGCTGCCGCAAGGGTACCCCGCCGGGCCGGCGGGGGCGGTTTCCGGCCTGACGCATTGGGCAGCGCGACATGAGGCGTTTGCAGCGTGCAAACGGGCGCCCGGCGTGCGAGCATCACTGGTGCGCCGTCAAGGAGTCGGACGGGGCGTCGAACACGACATGATGAGGCGGCACGCGGCTGCGGGCCGATCCCGAGGGAGGTCAACGGACATGGCGTACGCGGAGCGTCTGCTGGCACCTGGCGAGACAATCATGCGCCGCGAGCGCCAGCACTGGATCTTCCCATTTCTCATCGCCGGCAAGTGGGTGGCGATTGCCGTCGTGGTCGGGATCGTCGGCTTCCTGATCAGCTCCTTCGTGCTGCGTTCAGACGGCACGTCGGTCATCGATAGCGTCATCGGCGTGCTGGACACGCTCGTCGGGTGGGTGACCTTCGCCGCGATCCTCATCGCGATCGTCGGGTTCGTGTGGTCGGTCGTCCAGTGGCAGACGCAGGAGTACGTCCTGACGGACGTTCGCGTGATGCACGTCAAGGGCGTCATCAACAAGCAGTCCTCGGACAGCTCGCTCGAGAACATCACGGATGCCCAGATCACGATCCCCTGGCTCGGCCGGATGCTCGGCTTCGGCGACCTGGTGTTCATGACGGCGTCGGAGGCAGGCATCGAGGACCTGCGGGCCCTGCGTGACCCGATCGGGTTCAAGACGGCCCTGATGGAAGCGAAGACCGAGCGCATGGTCACGATCAACACGCCACGGACCACCACGCCGCCGATCCGCGCCGCGGCACCCGTGACGCCCCCCCCGGCCGCTCCGGTGGCACCGATGTCCGCGCCGGCCGCGCCCGCTCCGGCACCCGAGCCGACGGCCGACGACGTCACCAAGACCCTGGCGTCGCTCGCCCAGCTCCGTGACTCGGGCGCAATCACTCCGGAGGAGTACGACACCAAGAAGACGGAGCTGCTCGGCCGGATCTGACCCTGCGTTGGGGCGCGTGCCCGCTCGAGCCCCTGGGCGCGTATCTGAGCGTGGGTTCGCGAGACAGAGGGCGCGCCGCCGGATCAGCCGACGGTCCGCCCCGGATCAGCCGGGGGTGGGCGCCGGTGCCTTCCCCTTCGGCCAGTAGAGCTCCTTCTTCACGTGGAACTCCGGGAACCCGCGGTCCATCAGGACCCGCTCCACGTTGAGGATCATCTCCGGGTTGCCGCAGATGTAGACCACGGTCCTGTCGGGCTTGAGGCCCAGGTCCTTGCACGTGTCCGTGATGACCTGCTCGGCGCGCCCGACCCTGCCCGTCCAGCCCGCATTCCTCGGGTCGTTGGGTCGCGAGACCGTCGGCACGTAGGTGAGCCGGTAGGCGGGGTCCTGCTGCCAGGCCTCCAGCTCCACTCGATAGCCCAGCTCGTCCGAGAACGAGACCCCGTTGAGCATCACGGTCTTGCGTGGCTTCCCGTGGGCCATGGTCTCGCGGACCATGGCGATGAACGGGGCGATGCCGGTGCCGGTGGACACGTACAGGTGAGTCCGGTTGTCGTCCGGTTCGAGCATGAACTTGCCCTTGGGCCCGATCATGCGCATCCGCTGGCCGACGGGGAGCCGCCACAGGGCAGTCGTGAACCGGACGATGGGCACGTGTCGGACGAAGAACTCGTAGCCGTCCGTTCCCGAGACCGCGGGAGCCGACGCCACCGAGTACGGACGCTGCAGCATCTTGCCGTCCGCGACGACGCCGATCGTCATGTACTGGCCGGGCTCGAAGGGCACGGGTGGGCCGTCCAGCTTGACCCGGAAGTAGCCGAGGTCGGGACCGATGTCCTCGCGGGTGAGGAGCGTTGCGTTGTACGCCTCGGCGTCCTGCTCGATGACGCGGGTGTCGTGGTCGGGCTGGGTCACGGGATCGGCTCCTGCAGGAGGGTCGCAGACGGCCGCTGGATTCCGGATGGCGGCTTGTGAAAGTGTACCGCCGGGCTGTCCGACCGATCCCGGTCCGATTGGGGTCGCGGCCCCGATCCGTGCACCCGGCGGGCGTCCCTGGACCCGACCACCCCCGCTCGGCTCCCGGCGGCGAACCGAACGGCCCGTTCGCGTGGGCACATCGGCCCACGCGAACGCAACCCTGGTGCAACCCAGCCGATCCCGGCGCTCGGCGTACAATTCAGGCAATCCCCGAGAGGTGAATCCGCGGATCGCGCCGCCACGGCGCACGCTCGTCCGCCAGCCAAGGAGCCCCACGCGATGGCCCAGAGCCCAACCACGTCCGACCGCCCGCACGTCGCCGCCAAGCGCTACATCTACGCCTGGGGTGCCGGGACAGCCGAAGGCAACGGCAGGATGAAGGATCTCCTCGGCGGCAAGGGCGCGGGCCTCGCCGAGATGACCCTCGCCGGCCTGCCGACGCCTCCGGGCTTCACGATCACCACCGAGGCCTGCAACGACTACTTCGCCAGCGGCAAGCAGCTGCCGGCAGGGCTCTGGGACGACGTCCTGGGTGCCATGAGGCAGGTCGAGGAGCGCTCCGGCAAGGGGTTCGGTGACCCGAAGAACCCGCTGCTCGTCTCGGTCCGATCGGGCGCCAAGTTCTCGATGCCGGGCATGATGGACACGGTCCTGAACCTCGGCCTCAACGAGGAGACCCTCCAGGGTCTCATCGCGCTGACCGGGAACGAGCGCTTCGGCTGGGACGCCTACCGCCGGTTCATCGCCATGTTCGGCCGGATCGTCATGGACGTCCCCGGGCGCGTGGTCACGAACCCTGATGGCTCCACGGCGGAGTACAACCGCTTCGACGACGCGCTGGACGAGGTCAAGCACGCCCGAGGGGCGAAGTCGGACACCGACCTTGACGTCGCCGCGCTGCAGCAGGTCGTCGTCGCCTACAAGGCGATCGTCCGCGAGCATGCCGGCCGCGAGTTCCCGACCGACGTCTACGAACAGCTCGACCTCTCGGTCAAGGCCGTCTTCAAGTCCTGGTTCGGCAAGCGCGCCAATGACTATCGCACCAGCCAGAAGATCGCCCACGACCTCGGCACCGCTGTCAACGTGGTGACGATGGTCTTCGGCAACATGGGCGACGACTCCGGCACCGGCGTCGCGTTCACCCGCAACCCGAACACCGGCGAGAAGGTTCTCTTTGGCGAGTACCTGACCAACGCCCAGGGCGAGGACGTGGTCGCCGGCGTGCGCACGGCCCCCGAGATCGCCCACATGGCCGTCGAGATGCCCGCCGTCCACGCGGAGTTCCTTCGCATCGGCCAGCAGCTCGAGCAGCACTACCGCAACGTCCAGGACCTGGAATTCACGATCGAGCGCGGCAAGCTCTACATGCTCCAGACCCGCGACGCGAAGCGGACCGCCGCGGCGGCCGTGAAGATCGCGGTGGACATGGTCGGCGAGGGCCTCATCACCGAGGCCGAGGCCGTCGCCCGGATCGAGACCGACCAGGTGGACCAGCTCCTCCGCGCGCAGTTCGACCCGAACGCGCGCATGGGGGCCGAGCGCGTCGCCAAGGGCCTCAACGCCTCCCCGGGCGCCGCCGTCGGGCGCGCCGTGTTCAACGCCGACGTCGCGGTCGAGTGGGCCGCGCGGGGCGAGAAGGTCGTCCTCGTTCGCGTGGAGACGTCGCCTGACGACTTCCACGGCATGGCCGTCGCCGAGGGCATCCTGACCGCCCGCGGTGGTGCCACCAGCCACGCCGCGGTCGTCGCGCGCCAGATCGGCAAGCCCTGCGTCGCAGGTTGCGCCGAGCTGGTCGTGGACTACGGGACCAAGTCGGCGCACAGCACGACGTCCGACAAGACCTTCGTCGAGGGCGACTGGATCAGCGTCGACGGCTCCACGGGCGAGGTCTTCCTCTCCGCGCTGCCGACGGTCGAGGCCCGCTTCGAGGACCAGCCCGAACTGCAGCAGGTCCTCCTCTGGGCCGACAAGATCCGCCGGATGCAGGTCTGGGCCAACGCCGACAAGCCCGAGGAGGCCGCCCAGGCCCTCAGCTACGGCGCCCAGGGCATCGGCCTCTGCCGCACGGAGCACATGTTCCGCGAGGGCGAGCGCCTCGAGATCGTGCGCGGTGCGATCCTGGTCGCGAACATCGCCACCCGCGCCAAGGCGAAGACCGCCGCCGGCGAGGCGCTCACGGCCGACGAGACCGATGCGCTCGCCACGTTCGACGGGGCCATGGCCAAGCTCGAGGTCCTCCAGCAGGGTGACTTCGAGGGGATCCTCGCGGCGATGACCGGCCTGCCCGTCGTCATCCGCCTGATCGATCCGCCGCTCCACGAGTTCCTCCCGAACCTCGAGGAGCAGCTCGTCAAGGTGACCAAGGCGGGCGACGCTGCGACCGATGAGGACAAGGAGCTGCTTGCCACCATCAAGTCGATGCACGAGCAGAACCCGATGCTGGGCCTCCGCGGCTGCCGGCTGGGGCTGATGATCCCGGACTTCGTGAAGATCCAGACGCGCGCCATCCTCAACGCCGCCGTGGCGGTGAAGAGGGCCGGCAAGGACCCGCGGCCCGAGATCATGATCCCGCTGGTGGGTCACGTGAACGAGCTGATCGCCACCCGCGCTCTCCTCGACGCAGAGGCCGACGCCGTCGTCGCCACGGCCGGCGAGGAGATCGACTTCAAGTTCGGCACCATGATCGAGATCCCGCGGGCCGTCTGGGTCGCCGACGAGATCGCCAAGCACGCCGAATTCTTCAGCTTCGGCACCAACGACCTCACCCAGATGACCTTCGGCTACAGCCGCGACGACGCCGAGGGCGGCTTCCTGCTCAAGTACGTCGAGGACGGCATTCTCCCGGTCAACCCGTTCCAGACCCTGGACGACGTGATCGCCGAAGAGATGCAGATGGCCGTGGACCGGGGCCGCTCGACGCGTCCCAGCCTCAAGGTCGGCATCTGCGGCGAGCACGGTGGCGACCCCGCGTCGATCCACAAGTGCGAGAAGGTCGGCCTCAACTACGTGTCCTGCTCGCCGTTCCGGGTCCCGGTGGCCCGCCTCGCGGCCGCGCAGGCCGTCATGACGAACGCCGCCGAGAACGACAAGTAGCCCGCTGCCGGGCGTCCCGCGCCCGGCCTCCAACGCACGTCGAGCACAACGGCTCCCTCACCAGAGGGGGCCGTTGTGCCGTTCCGGACGGGTGACCGGTCCCTTGCCAGTCGCGCTCCGGGCCGGGAGCATTGCCTCGCCGCTACACCTGGAACATCACCATCTGGCGCGCCGCGCCGCCGGAGCGCAGCCGATCGAACGCGTCCTCGAGGTCCTCCAGCGGGAGGCGGCGGTCGATCAGCCGGTCGATCGGCAGGCGTCCGGCCAGGTAGGCCTCCGCGTACTTCGGGAAGTCGATGGCGGCCACCGCGGACCCGTAGTTTGAGCCCAGGATCCGCCGCCCTCCGTCCACGAACGGGAACGCCTCGAACGACGCGTCCTGCCCGAACCGCGTGAGGCCGACCAGCACGGCGGTCCCGCCCGGGGGCAGCGAGGCGATCGCCTCGGAGATGGTCGCCGGCAGCCCGATGGCCTCGAACACGAAGTCCGGGCCGCCGTGCCCTGCGGCGGTGCGGATCGCGTCCACTGTCGCGGTGGGGTCGGCCGGGTCGGCGAGGATCCGGTGCGTTGCCCCGAGGTCGCCGGCAAGGTCGATCTTTCCCGCGCTGACGTCCACCGCGATGATCCGGGAGGCGCCAGCGAGCGCCGCCCCCATCACGCACGAGAGCCCGACGCCGCCGAGCCCGATGACCGCAACCGTGGCGCCGGCCGGGACCTCGGCGGTCTTGACCACCGCCCCGACACCGGTCGAGACGCCGCAGCCGATGAGCGCCGCGACCTCGGGGGAGACACCGTCGGGCATCGGCACGACGGCCGTCGCGGGCACGACCTGTGCGGACGCCATCGTCCCGATCGACAGGTAGGCGAGAACGGGCGTGCCGTCGGGACGGGACAGGCGCGTGGTGCCGTCGGCCTGTGCGTGGCGGAGGGACGGGGAGCCCGAGCAGAGCCACTGGCGGCCCCGCTGGCATTCGCGACACCGCAGGCACGGGGCATACCAGGACAGGGCGACGGACCGCCCGACGATGGACCCATCGACCCCTGGACCGACCGCCTCGACGACGGCGGCGCCCTCGTGCCCCATGACGATTGGCCCCGGGCGCTTCCAGTGTCCGTCGCGCACGTGGAGGTCGGAGTGGCAGACGCCGGCCGAGGTCATGCGCACCAGGACCTCGTCCGGGCCCGGGTCCGCGAGTGACAGCGTCTCGATGGAGACCGGTACGCCGGCCCGTTCGATGACAGCCGCGTCGACCTCGCGCATCGTGTCCTCCAGGAGCGTCTCGTCGCCGCGCTAGCCGGTGTTCTGGAGACCCGCGGCGATCCCATTGATGGTCGCACCGATGACGGCCCTGGTGGCAGTCGCGCTGCGCGCGTCGAGCGATGGATCCCGGAGCCGGCCGAGCAGCTCCACCTGGACGGCCGACAACGCATCGATGTACGGGTTGCGCAACTCGATGGAGCGGGCAAGGTCCGTGTCGCCTGCCAGCAACCGGTCCCGCCCGGTGACCAGGAGCAGCATGCGGACCGATCTCGCGTGCTCCGCCTCGATCATGCCCCGCATCGCCGTTGCCTCGGGACCCGAGGCGAGGTCCGCGTACCGCCGGAATGTGCCGAGGTCTGCCTTGGCCAGCGAGAGCTCTGCGTTGTCCAGGACGGAGGCGAAGAACGGCCAGCCACGGTAGAGCTCCGCGAGGTGATCGACCATCTCCCGGCCGCCTCGCGCGGTCACCGCCTCCAGCGCCGTTCCCAGGCCGTACCAGCCCGGCACGTTCGCGCGAGCCTGCGACCAGGCGAACACCCACGGGATCGCGCGGAGCGAGGCGACCTCCTCGCCGCGCAGGACCGGGTCGGCCGACGCGCCGACGGCCCACCCAGGGGAGGCCGATGCAGCCCGGGCCGCCTGCCCGGTGCCGGGCCGAGCGCCGGGTCTGGATGATGGTCGCGAGGCGGGCCTGGATGAAGGCCGCGAACCAAGTCCCAGCCCGGCGATGAGGTCGATGGGCGTGGCGGCGCGGAAGAACGAGCCGAACGTCGGGTGCTCCACGAGCGCGCGGTAGGCGGTCCGGGATATCGCCGTCAGCTCCGCCATCGTGCCCGCTCCTGCCGCCGATGCGCTGGCAACCTCCGCTTCGTGCTCGGGCGTCGAGGCGAGCAGTGCAGCCGACGTCACCTGTTCCAGGTGGCGCTGCGCGATCGTCACGTCCGCGTAGTGGGCCGCGATGACCTCGCCCTGCTCGGTGAATTTGAGACGGCCGTCCACGGAGCCCGCGGCCTGCGCCAGGATCGCCCGGTTCGCGGGACCACCGCCCCGCCCGATGGCGCCGCCCCGTCCATGGAACAGCGTGAGCGCGATTCCGTGTCGCCGCGCAGTGGCGACCAGCGCCTCCTGGGCCCGGTACAGGAGCCAGTTGGCGGCGAGGAACCCGCTCTCCTTCGATGAATCCGAGTAGCCGAGCATGACTTCCTGGGCACCCCCCCGTTCCCGGACGTGGGCGCGGTAGGCGGGATCTGACAGGAGTGCGTCCAGCAGGCCCCCGGCCCCCGCCAGCGCGTCCGCGGATTCCAGCAGCGGCACCACGTCCAGCACGGGCAGCGACGGCGGCAGATCGGCCAGCGCCGGCGCCGGCGACCCGAACGGCTCCGGTTCCGAGGCGCGGCGCGCCAGCTCCAGCACGTTGGCAACGTCCTGGGGGGACGTGGTGAACGAGATCACGTAGCGGTGGCAGGCCGCCACGCCGTGGCGACCCTGGAGGCGGGCGATGGACCGGAACGTGGCCAGCACCTCGCCCAGGGAAACACCCGCCGCGACCTCCGTGTCCGGTCCCGCGCCCGTGCGCAACGCCTCCAGGGCCGCCCGGTGGACGCCCGCGTGCTGGCGGACCTCCAGTGACGCCAGGTGGAACCCGTACGTGGCGAGCTGCCAGCGCAGGTCGGCGAGCTGGCCGTGTGCCACCCGCGCCAGCCCGTCGGCGGCCAGCGCGTCCTGGACCTCCGCGAGCTCTCGGTCGAGCGCGCCGGCATCGGGATAGCCGCCGCTGCGTGGAGCCGCCTGGCCGGTGAGCGCCGCCCGGGTCCGCCGCAGCCGCTCCGCGATGGCGCCCAGCCGCTGCCGGTACGGCTCCTCGGGGAAGCGGCGCCGCAGCTGGCGCATGGTCTCGGGCAGCTCCTCGGCATCGCGCGCCAACCGGCTCCCGAGCGCCCGGTCGATCCGATGCGGTGGAACCCGCGCCGCGATCGTCTGCATCAGGCGAGAGGCCACCGCCTCGTAGCCACGGAACAGGTGCTCCGCCTGGAGCCGCGCGGCGTCGAGCGTCACATCCGAGGTCACCCCCGGGTGCCCGTCCCGGTCTGCGCCGATCCACGAGCCGAACCGGAGAAGCGCGGGGGCCGCCACGGGCCGCGTCCCCGTCCTGCCGGAGTCGCCGGCATACACGGGCCGCAGAGCTGTTCCGGCTGGCTCGGGAGCTGTGCCGGCGGGCTCGCCGGACCCCCGATCGCCGGCGGTCGCGGCATCCAGCGCGCGGTCGACGGCCCGCTGGAACCGGGGCACGACGGTGAACAGCGTCTCGTCGAAGATCGCCAGCGCCGACCGCACCTCGTCCAGTGGCGTCGGGGCCACGGCGCGCACGCCGCCCGTATGCCAGAGCAGGGAGATCTCCTCGCGGATCCGGCGCCGCAGGTCGGCGTCTTCATCTGGTGTCATGAGCGGCGCGTCGAGCCCATCGAGCAACCGACGGATCCGGCGCAGGGCCACCAGGAGTGTCCGACGCCGAGCCTCGGTGGGGTGGGCCGTGAGCACGGAGTGGACGGCGACGCGACCCAGGAGGGCCTCCACTCCGGCGGCGCCGCGGGTCGCGGCAAGCAGTCGGACTGCCTCGCCGATCGAGCCGTCGATCGCGTCACCGTGCGCTTGTCGGGCATGGTTGCGCAGGACGCGAATGCGATTGCGCTCCTCGGCGAGGTTGACCAGCTGGAAGTAGAGGGTGAATGCCTTGACCACCTCGGCCGCCCGCCCAAGGTCCAGGGCCGCGATCTCCGACGTCAGGCGCTTGCGCTCCAGGTCCGGCTCCGGGGGCGCCCCGGACCCGCCGCGGCGGAGCGTGATGGTGCGGCGACGGATCCGCTCGACGAGAGCGAACAGGTCCGGACCGCCCTGCTCCGCGATCACCTGCCCGAGCAGCGCTCCCAGCAGGCGGACCTCGTGGGCGACGGGATCCCTGGCCCGGCCCATGCCGGGGCCGGGTGGCTCCGCGGCGACGGCGGCAAACCGGTTCTCCGCCCCGCGCCGCGGCGCCGCAGGCAGGTGATCACCCGGCGGCGAGGAACGAGTGGCACGCGGGACGCTGGGGGCCATGCGGGAGATGATGGCTTGTCAGCGGATGCATCGCCAGCCGTCACGGGTTACGGTTCGACTGCAAGGGCACTGTCCCGGTACCTCCCCGCAACCAACGAAGGTAGCGATGGCGCCTACGCTTGTTCCGCTAGAGAGAGGCAGGACGAGATGCTAGGGACACGACCCCTCCGGATCCTGGTCGTGGACGACGACCCCGCGATGGTTGGCGCCATCACCGCCCTGGTCGGCACCGAGGGCCACCAGGTCATCACCGCCTACGACGGACTGACCGCCGTCAAGCGGTTTCGGGAGGAGCGGCCGGATCTCGTCCTCCTGGACCTGGCGATGCCGGGCCCGGACGGGTTCACCGTCATCGGCCAGCTGCGCGCATCGGGGAACGTCCCGGTGCTCGTGGTATCCGGCGAGAGCGCCGAGGCCGCCAAGGTCAAGGCGCTGGGCATCGGCGCGGACGACTACCTGGTCAAGCCCTTCGGCAAGCAGGAGCTGCTGGCCCGGATCTCCGCGGTCATGCGCCGGGTGGACCTGGCCGGGACCGGCCGCGGCTCCGGGAGCGGCGAAGGCGCGCAGTCCGTCCTGGCGGCCGGCTCGCTCACGCTGGAGCCCGCACGCCACGAGGCGCGGGTCGGGGCGATCGCCCTGAGTCTCACGCCCACGGAGTTCCGCCTGCTGGAGGCGCTCGTCCGAGCCGGGGGCGATCTCGTGGCCCACCATCGCCTGGCCCGCGCCGGGTGGCCCGCGGAGCCGGATCCCGACCTGCTGTGGCTCAAGCCGCACCTCGCGCGCCTGCGATCGAAGCTGGAGGCCGTCGGCGGTCCGCGCATCGTCGCCGTCCGCTCCGTCGGGTACCGGATCGAGGCCGACGAGGCCGCCTGAGTTCCCGGTTGGAATCGAAACGACCCCGGGGGCTGGCCCGGGGTCGCGTCGGTGTGGTGGAGGGGTCACCATTCCGGCGGCACTAGCCGGAGAGGGCGTATCCCCGGGCGTCGTGCACCTGGTCGGCGCAGGCGACGCGACAACCGCGGGCGTCGCGGCCGGCCATCGGTGCGAAGTGGAGCCACCCGTTGAGATCGGCGGCATGCTCCAGGCGACAACCGCAGGACGAACAGGTCACGGGGCTGCTGACACCTTCCTCGGAGCCGATGAGCCCGTCGGTGTTGTAGGCGGGGTAGGTCATGTTGGAGTCCTTCCGTTCGCGAGTCGGACGAGGGGCCTGCGAAGGCCGGAGGGGCGGACGGACCGCGATCGGATCCGCTGGACGTACCGGGTCGGGACGGATCCCTTGCCGGGCGTGGATCGTGCGCCGGGCGGCGCGCCCGCGACGACACCGCGGCGGCGACGACCCGGTTGCGTTTGGGTTGCAGGCCGCGGGCTTCCGTGGCGCCTGCAGCCTGCGAGCTCGGTCAGGCCTGGTATGCGACCTCGCCGTGGACCGACAGATCAAGACCCATCTCCTCCTCGTGGGCCGGGACCCGGAGGCCGAGCAGAAGATCCACGAGCTTGACGATGACGAGGGTGGCACCCACCGCATACGTGATCGTTGCACCCACGGCGACGAGCTGGACCAGGATCTGCCCCGGGTTGCCGTCGATGGCGCCGCGGCCCAGCGCGTTGATCGCGGTGGTTGCGAACACGCCCGTGATCACCGCGCCGAACATGCCTCCCACGCCGTGGACGGCGAACACGTCGAGGGCGTCGTCGATGCGGACCCGCTCACGGCGGAGCGTGGCGCCATAGCAGAGGTCGCCGGCGATCAGGCCGATCGCAAGCCCGCCACGCGCGCTGCCAGCCGGACCCATGGGGATCGGCACCGTGATGCGCGGAGGTTCGCGGCCACGCGTACGCCAGTCAGCGCGCGCAGGCGGGACCGAGGCAGAACCGTCTTGGTCGCGCCCGGTTGCGGTGACGTTGCGTCCGCCCGGGATCGGCCCCCGCGTCTGGCGCGTCGAGGGGCTTCGCTCGCGACGTCTCGCGAACGGCTCGCATCAGCGATCATGGCGCTATGACACAGGAGCCCCAACCCATCGACAGGATCCTGGCGCCGCTGCGGGCGTTCACGGATGGCAGCGCATCTGGCGGCGTGCTGCTCATGCTCGCCACCATTGTTGCCCTTGTCTGGGTCAACTCTCCCTGGGCCGCCTCGTACGACGCCCTGTTGCACACGGAGCTTGGGATCAGCCTCGCCGGGTTCGACCTGACCCGTGACCTGCACTTCTGGGTAAACGACGCGTTGATGGCGATCTTCTTCCTGGTGATCGGCCTCGAGATCAAGCGCGAGGTGCTCGTCGGCGAGCTCGACTCGGTGCGCGGCGCGGCCCTGCCGGCCGTGGCCGCAGTGGGGGGTGCCGTGATCCCGGCGCTGATCTTCATCCTCGTGGTCGGGCTGGATTCGCCCGCGACGCGCGGCTGGGGCGTGCCGATGGCCACCGACATCGCATTCGCGCTCGGGGTCCTCGCGCTGCTGCGTGGCCTGGCGCCTCTCGGGCTGCGGATCTTCCTCACGGCCCTCGCCATCGTGGACGACCTGCTGGCCGTGGTGGTCATCGCGCTCTTCTACACGGACCAGCTCGACCTGGGCGCCGCCGCCGCGGCGGGCGGCCTGGTCGCCCTGTTGATGGTGATGAACTTCCTCGGGGTCCGGCGCCTGGCGGCCTATGCGATCCCAGGCGTGCTGCTCTGGCTCGCCGTGTACGCGTCGGGCGTCCACGCGACGATCGCCGGCGTATTGCTGGCGCTCACGATCCCCGCGCGAACGCGGCTCGATGGTCCCTCGTACGTGGAGCGGGCCGCCGACCAGCTCCGCGAGGTCGCGGCACGGTTCCGGAGCGACGCGGGCATCAAGGAGCGACACGCGGCGCTCTGGGAGCTCGAGGACATCACGAACCATGCCCAGGCGCCGATGCTGCGCCTGGAGCATGCCCTGGAGCCATTCGTCGCCTTCATCATCGTGCCGCTGTTCGCGTTCGCCAACGCCGGCGTCCGGATCCCATCGGACCTCGGCTCCGCCCTGTCCCAGCCTCTGGTCATCGGCATCGTGGTGGGCCTCGTGGTGGGCAAGCAGCTCGGCATCATCGCCGCCGCCTGGCTCGTCGTGCGATCGGGGATCGCGTCGCTGCCGCGTGGCGTCGGCTGGCGGCACATGTACGGCGCGGCATGGCTCGGCGGGATCGGGTTCACGATGTCGCTCTTCGTCTCCGAGCTGGCGTTCCCGGAGGGGGCGATGCTGGAGGCAGCCAAGCTGGGAATCCTCGTGGCGTCCGCGATAGCGGGCGCCGGGGGCCTCGCCGTCCTTGTCCTCGCCAACCGGAGGGTCGTCGCGCCCGACGCGACCTGACGTGGACGTCTACATCGCGGGTGGAATCTTCCTCGTCGCCTACCTCCTGATCGCCACCGAGCGTGTCGACCGGACCAAGGTGGCCCTGCTCGGCGGGATGCTCGTCATCGTGCTCGGGATCCTCGAGCAGGGCGAAGCCTTCGCCGCCATCGACTTCAACGTCATCTTCCTGCTGGCGGGGATGATGGTGATGGCGGGAGCGCTCCGCAAGACCGGCTTCTTCGAGTACGTCGCGGGCTACGCGATCCACTTCTCGAAGGGCGAGCCGTTCCGCCTCCTGATCTTCCTCTCGATCCTGACGGCCGTGCTCTCGGCCATGCTGGACAACGTGACGACGGTCGTCCTGCTGACACCGGTCACGCTCGCGATCACGCGCACGCTCCGGGTCAATCCGTTCCCCTACCTGATCAGCGAGATCTTCGCCTCGAACATCGGCGGGACGGCGACCCTGATCGGCGATCCGCCCAACATCATGATCGGATCCGCGGCGGGCCTGAGCTTCGCCGACTTCCTGGTCAACCTGGCCCCCGTGGTCGTGATCATCTTCGTCGTGTTCCTGGGGATCATGCGGCTGACGTTCCGGTATCACATGGACGACGACGCGGACCGCCTGGATCGACTCGCCCTGGTGGATCCGTCGGCCGCGATCCTGGATCGCCCGCTGATGATCCGGATCCTGATCGTCCTGGGCGCGACGATGGTCGCCTTCGTGTTCCATTCGGCCCTGCATCTGGAGGCCGCCACGATCGCCCTCCTGGGTGCGACGCTGGTCATGCTGCTCGGCCGCCTGGAGCCGCACGAAGCCCTCAGCGAGGTCGAGTGGAACACGCTGTTCTTCTTCGTCGGGCTGTTCATCATGGTCGAGGCCATCGTCCAGGTCGGGATCGTGGGCGGGATCGCAGATGCGGTGGCGAATGCGACCGGCGGCAATCTCACGGTCGCCACGATCGCGATCCTGTGGTTCTCCGCCGGGGTCTCGGCGATCGTGGACAACATCCCGTACACCGCTACCGCGATCCCGGTCGTCCAGCAGCTGGCGGCGACGGGCCTGCCGGCGGAGCCCCTGTGGTGGGCGCTGGCCCTCGGGGCATGCCTGGGCGGCAACCTGACGATCGTGGGGGCGTCGGCGAACATCGTCGTGTCCAACGTGGCCGCACGGGACGGCCACCCGATCACGTTCTTCCAGTTCTTCCGATACGGGTTCGGAGTGGTTGCCGCTTCGCTGGCGATCTCGACTGTGTACCTGTACCTGCGGTACCTCGTGTAGCGGGCGCCCGGTACGCTGATCGCGTCACACACCGGAGGCAGCCATGGATCTGGGACTGAACGGCCGACGGGCGCTCGTCGGCGGCGGGGGATCGGGGATCGGCGGCGGGATCGCCACGGCCCTGGCGGGCGAGGGCGCGCGCGTGGCGCTCGTGGGCCGGACAAGGGCGCGGATCGAGGCCGAGGCGGTCCGCCTGGGAGGCGTGGGTGTCGTCGCGGATCTCGCGTCGCCCGATGGCCCGCGTGGCGCCGTCGAGGAGGCTGTCGCTGCGCTCGGAGGGCTCGACCTCGTGGTCGTCAACACCGGGGGCCCTCCCGGCGGCACGTTCGAGACCCTCGGCGAGGCGGAGTGGGAGGCGGCGATCGCCGGGACGCTCCAGTCCACGCTCCGTCTGATCCGGGCCTCCCTGCCGCACCTGCGGGCGGGCGTGAACCCTTCGATCCTCATCGTGCTGTCCTCGTCCGTCCGGGAGCCGATCCCGGCCCTCACGACGTCCAACGTCCTGCGTCCGGGGCTGGCCGGCCTCGTCAAGTCGCTGACCGCGGAGATCGCTCCGATCCGGATCAACGGGCTGGCACCCGGCCGGATCGCAACGGACAGGATCGCGTTCCTGGACGGCAAGCGGGCGGAGGCGGCCGGCGTCACGCCCGAGGAGATCGCTCGGCGGACCCAGGCGACCATCCCGCTCGGTCGCTACGGGGACGTGGCGGAGATCGGCCGGGTTGGGGCGTTCCTGCTCTCGCCGGCCGCGTCGTTCGTGACCGGGGCGATCGTGCCGGTGGACGGAGGCATGATCCGCGCGCTGCCGTAGACCCACGACGCGCGGTCCAGGCACGGCGCCGGCGAGTCCGGACGTCAGCGACGGGTCCCGCGGCTGACCGGCGCAGCGGGCCTGCAGCAGCGTTGCAGGCGCGAGAGACCCGCGACGCGACCGGGCCTCAGCCTCCCAGCAGCTCGCCCAGCACCGAGCCCGCGGCCAGGTGCCGGTCGAGGCCCGTCCGCCGCAGCACGTCGTCCAGGTCGCCGATCGTCGCCGGGTCCGGACCCACGCCGGGCGCCCGGACCGTTGCATGGGCGATCGCCCCACGCCGCTGGTAGACCAGCTTCCGGATCGGCAGGTTGAGCAGGGCCTGGTTCTCGAACCGGATCAGCGTGGCGTAGCGGTCGAAGATGCCCGCGGCCCCGGCCCGGTCACCGGCGAACCAGCGCCGCACCACCGCGACCAGCACCTCCGGGAACCCGAAGCCCGTCATCGTCCCGTGGGTGCCCCGGCCGCAGCTCCTCGATGAGCATCTCGCCGCCGAGCCCGCCCAGGACCAGCACGTCCGGCGATCCGGCGACGAGCCGACCCGCCTTCGGTGGCGTCGGCTCCTCCTCCAGCTTGATCACGCGACACTGCGGCGACTCGGCCGCCAGCGACAGCAGGAAGTCGGATGTCATCGGCACCCCGGAGCTCGCCGGGTGATCCTGCACGACGACCGGGATCGAGATCGCCTCCGCGACGGCGAGGTAGTGGCGGCGGAGCGCCGCGTCCGTGGGTCGGGCGAGCGGCGGCGGGGCCAGCATCACCGAGTGGGCGCCGGCGGCCTCGGCTTCCCGGGCGAACGCGATCGCGCGGTCCGTGGCGGCGTGCGAGACGCCGACGCAGACGGGGATCGTGCCCGCGGCGGCCTCGAGGACACCGGCCAGGACGAGCGTGCGTTCCGCGTCACCCAGCCGGCCGGCCTCACCGAGCACGCCCAGGATCGTCATCCCGTCCACGCCCGTCGCGCGGACGAAGGAGACCAGGCCCGGGATCGACGCGTCGTCCACCGCGCCGTCGGGCGCAAACGGCGTCGGCACGATGTTCCAGACCCCGCGCAGTGCGCCGATGTCGCCCATGCCGCCTCCCGGGTCAAACCATGCCGGACCGAGTGGTCTCGTTCCGCACGAGGCTACACGACGACGGTGCCCCGGGCTGCTACGGGAGGCGGATCCGGATATCGTCCACGGCGGCCTCGACCAGGCTCGCCCTCCCGCCATCGTTCGCGGCGACGATCAGGTGGATCGTCTGTCCCGCCCACCTCGCCACCGACACCGAGGCGGACGCCCAGGCCGCGTCGTCGTCGTTCGGGGCACCGCGCTCCTGGAGGACGACCGTCTGGGTGCCATCCTCCGCTTCGACGATCATCCGGAGGTAGTCCGTGGACGTCGCGTTGGAACGATGGGCCAGGTAGTAGCGGAAGGTCAGGTGGCCGAACTTCGCCGGGTCCGCGGGCAGCGTGATCGCCCGGCTCCGGATCGTGGTCCGGCCGCCATCGACGTCCCCGTAGGTCGCGCTGCGACCGGCTGCCGCTCCCGTCACGAGCGCGCGCCGGCCCGAGACCACAGTCCCGAGCTGCTTCCGCCCGTAGGAGGCCGTCGGCTGTGGGTTGCCGACCGCCCACAGGCCCCGGGTAGCGGTGTCCGTGCGGAAGGGGTTGCGCACCCAGCCCCGGTTGATCTCCAGGTCGTCGTACAGGGGACCGCAATCCGCCCGCCTGGCCGCGGTCCCGAGGGTCGCGTACGGGCACGCCGCGCGGTCGATCAGCAGCAGGATCGCGTCACGGTTGCGTTCTGTCTGGGGGGTGATCACGGATTCGGGCGGGTAGTGGTCGGTCAGGACCGATCCCGTCTCGGGCGGATACAGCTCGAAGGTGTAGCTGAAGATCCGGTGTGCCCCGTACATCCAGTCGATCTGGTCGCCGTCGGTGACGTACATGCTCGACGACTGCTTGGCCGCGTACCCATTGAGCGCGGCCATCGCCCGGCCAAGGGAGACGAACGTGCTGTGATCGAGCGTGGTCATGTCCGGCGGGATGTCGGTCCGCGTGTAGCCGTACGGCCACAGGATGAGCCGGCCGTTGGTGTGGAGCGTGATGTGCGTCCGGATCTGCTGGACACCGCCGATCACGCGGCCGCTCACGAAGTCCCGGACGGCCCGCGTCTCGGGCGCGGAGAACGCGGCTGGACCGCGGTAGAAGATGGACTTGGGGTTGCCGGACGAGCCCGAACAGCATCCCCAGCGATACCCGTAGTTGCGGTTCAGGTCGGTGCCCACGGCCGTGGAGCCCGCGTTCGGCTGGCGGTTCTTGCGCCAGGCGCGGAACGGGGAGCCGGTCAGGTCGTACCTGAGGCCGTCCGGGTTGACCGCGAAGATGACGAAGATCTCGCGGGTATCGACCAGGCGCGTCACGGTCTCATCGGTTCCGTAATCCGCGGTCAGCCAGCCCAGGAGCGCAAGCGCCTGCTCGGTTGTCAGGTGCTCACGGGCGTGGTGGAGGGCATCGATCAGGACCTCGGGTTCGGCCTCGTCCGTCGCCACGTTGTCGCTGATCTTGGCGGCCCAGATGTCACGTCCCTGTGCGCTCTTGCCGATCGAGAAGACCGAGACGATGTCCGGATGGTCCGCTTGCACCTGCGTGATCTCGTCGACCAGCTCGGTCCAGTTGTGGTAGCCGCTCATGGAGGTCGGGAAGTCCGGCTCCGCGGCCGCAGTCGGGCCGGGAAGGGCGGCCGGCACGATGAGCGCGACGGCGATGGCGAGCACGGTGATGATCGATCGCATGCCAGGAGGGTGCCAGACCAACGCCAACGGCGGTAGACGGCCTTTCGGGCTATGGGTACTGCAATGGCCAAGCAGGTCTTGACAGTCGCACGTAGTAGTGTCACAATCGGCGCATGCCCGATGACCCGTACAGCCTTGCCGACCTGGCCCGCCTGGCGGACGTGACCCCACGCACGGTCCGCTACTACGTGGCCCAGGGCCTGCTGCCCTCGCCGGAGGCCGCCGGCCCGGCGACGCGCTACGGCGACGGGCACCTTGCGCGGCTGCGCCTCATCAGGCGCCTGCAGCGGGACCACCTGCCGCTGGCGGAGATCCGGATCCGCCTGGAGCGGATGGGGGACGAAGAGGTCCGGGCGCTGCTGGATGCGTCTGGCAACGTGACCCCGGAGCCGCCCCGGTCTGGCGAGGAGACGCTGGACTACGTGCGAACGCTGATGGCGAAGGCCGGCGTCTCGCCGCGCGTCCACGGCCAGGCGTCGGAGGCCGTCGCCCCATACGCCGCGTCGGCCGCGCCCACGACGCGGGCCATTCCGGGTCTGGCTGCCCTGCATGCCCCCGGGCCGCCCACCGGCGAACCGCCAGCCGGGTTCTTCAGGGACCCGGCGGAGGAGGTCGCGTCGGGACACGTCGCGGACCACGCCACTCCACTCGCGCTCGCGCGGGCAGCTGCCACGGAGCCCGACGCCGCTGCGGAGCCCGCCGCTCCCTCCCGTCCGGTTGCCGGGGACCGCAGCACCTGGGAGCGTCTCGTCATCAGTGCGGACGTGGAGATCCACGTCCGCCGGCCCCTGGACCGCATCGCCAACAAGCGCGTCGACCAGCTCGCCCGCATCGCCCGGGAGCTGTTCGACGAGGATCCGTAGCCGTACACGCGGGGCTTGCGGCCCCACCTTCCACCCGGCGACCGGACGCCGCCGAACGTCCTGCCGCCCATCGTGAGACCCGCCCCATTCGGGCCTCGAAGCCGCTTCGAGAAGGAGGCCCTTCCATGACCACGCCCCAGACGCCGGACCACGGTCCGGCCCGACTCGCCGATCCCCGCCTGGTGGTCCGCCCGGACCGCCGGCTCATCCGCGCCCACGGCCGCAGCGAGCGTTTCCTGCTCGTGGATGTCGTCGCCCCGACCGTCGCCCCGGATCCGGAGCGCCGCCGCCCTCCGGTCAACCTCGGTTTCGTGCTGGACCGCTCAGGATCCATGGGTGGCCACAACAAGATCGCGCTCGCCAAGCAGGCCGTGGTGGAGGCCATCCACCGGCTGAACGCCCCGGATCGCTTTGCCGTGGTCACGTACGACGACCAGGTGGATGTCGTGGTGCCGGGCACCGAGGCCACCACGGCGTCCCGGGGCGCTGCGGCTGAGCGCCTGCGTTCGATCGGCGCACGCAACAGCACGGACCTGCACGGCGGCTGGCTGAGCGGCTGCGAGCAGGTTGCGGCGGGCCTGGCGGCCGAGGGCGTCAACCGTGTCCTCCTGCTCACGGACGGCCTCGCCAACCGCGGCGTCACCGACCACGAGGAGCTCGCGCGCCTTGCCTACGACCTGCGTCGCCGCGGGGTCACCACCAGTACCTTCGGCGTCGGAACGGACTTCGACGAGTCGCTCCTCCAGGCAATGGCGGACAGCGGCGGCGGCCACTTCTACTTCATCGGGGACGTGGCGCAGATGCGCGACCACATCACGAGTGAGGTGGGGGAGACCCTGGAGGTCGTCGCCCGCGAGGTTGTCCTCGACCTGACGCTGCCTGAATTGGTGCGGGTGGCCCCTCTCTCGCCATTCCGCGTGGAGCAGAGCCCCGGCCGCGCCCGTGTCTACCTCGGCGACATGTTGTCGGGGCAGGTGCTCTCGGTCGTCCTTCGGGTCACCTTCGACTTCGGCGATGTGGGCCGCGAGGTCGGAGTGATCGTCCGCGTCTCGGACCGGGATCGCGCGTTCGAGACGGCCCTTCCCGCCCCGGAGCCGGTCTCGCTCGCGTGGCAGTATGCGGACCACGCCGCGAACGACGTCCAGCCGCGGGACAAGGACGTGGACCGCGTCGTGGCACGGCTGTTCGCGGAACGGGCACGCCAGGACGCCGTGAACCTCAATCGCGAGGGCCGCTACGTCGAGGCGGGCGACCTGCTGGCCCGGGTCCGCGTCCGGATCGAGGAGTACGCGGGAAACGACCTCGAGCTTCGCGAGATGGCCCAGAACCTGCAGGAGGAGGCACCAGCCTACTCGGCGCCGATGGCCGAGATGGACCTCAAGCGGCGCCACTTTGCGGCGAGCAACTCGTCCCGGATGCGCACCGCGGACGGGAAGTCGATGCGCCGCCCCTGAGCCGTCCGGCGAAGCATTCGAGGAACCACCGGCCCGGGCTTGCGCCCGGGCCGGTCCTCATCCGGGACGCGATCGCCGCGGGAGCGCCGGTCCGCTCGGATTGCGCCGCCGGCCGCCCCCAAGCCTCACCGGACGCCCTTGACGCTGGTCCGGCATGAGCGCAAGATGGTCCATGTAATCGATTGCTGAGCGGTGGACGACTGGACGCGGACGGGTTGACCTCGGGCCAGTCAGCGGGTATGCTCGATAATCGATTGTTAGGGAACATGCCGACCCGTGGACTGCTCGGCGGACGGTCGCCGGACGGGACCGAGGGGCCCCCGGCCAGGCGAGTGACGGGCGGGGCCACAGGCCCGACCGTGGAGGGCGACATGAACAGCGAGGCGGCGGGCACCCCCCAGAAGCCCGGCCGGGACCGCAGCGGGCGGGCCCCCCGATGAGCATTGACCGACCGGGAGCCGCGCGGCGCCTCCTCCGCCGCGCGGCCACCCCCGGGCCCGATGGGCTCATCGTCGGGGTCGATCCCGCCTCCGCCGGGTGGGACTACACGTCGTGCCACGTCTACCGCCTGCAGCCGGGCCAGGCGGTGGGCCGTCCGGCGGACGACCAGGAGCGGCTGATCCTCGTTCTCGAGGGACGCGCGTCCGTCACGGCGGGGGAGCACGACTTCGGCGTCGTCGGCTCGCGGACCACCGTGTTCGACGGTCCGCCGTGCCCCGTGATCCTGGTGGAGCCGGGCTTGCCCGTGGACGTCGTCGCGGAGACCGATGCCCTCGTCGTGATCGGGGCGGCACCCGGCGGCCCAGTCCATCGAACCGCCCTCGTCGCCGCCGGAGGACGTCCTGGTCGAGAATCGCGGGTCCGGGCAGACCGAGCGCCGGATCCACCACCTGCTGCCACCGTCCGCCGAGGCCGGCCGCCTGATCGCTTTCGAAGCGTTCACGCCCGGCGGCAACTGGTCCAGCTACCCGCCCCACAAGCACGACACGGAGAACCCGCCGGTCGAGGCCCGCCTGGAAGAGCTGTACTTCTACCGCTTCGCCAAGCCCCAGGGTTTCGCGTTCGCCCGCGTCTACACCGCTGACCGCTCCCTCGACGAGGCCATGACCCCGGGCGACTGCGACCTGATCGTCGTGCCCGAGGGCTACCACCCGGTGGGTGCGCCCCATGGGTACGACTGCTACTACCTCAACGTGATGGCCGGCCCCAACCGAGCCTGGTACTTCACGCTCGACCCCGACCACGCCTGGTTGATGAACTGGGATCCGGCCGCACCCGTTGCGGCCACGGAGGACGCCACCCGATGACCCTGATCACGGTCAACAGCCCGCTATCCCGCATGGTGGAGCAGACGCCCACCGACTTCTGGAACGACTCCTGCGCGATCGCAGAGCTCGCCTACGCCGTCGAGCGCGGCGGGACCGGCGCCACCTCGAACCCCGTGATCGTGGTCGAGGTGATGAAGAAGGAGAAGGACCACTGGGTGCCGCGCGTCCGCGAGATGGCGGCCGCCAACCCCACCTGGTCCGAGGTCGAGCTCACCTGGGCGCTGATCGAGGAGATGGGCGCTCGTGGCGCCGGGGTCCTGGCGCCGGTGTTCGAGCAGGAGGACGGCCGCAAGGGCAGGCTGTCGCTGCAGACGAACCCTGCCAACTACCGCACCCCCGACCGCATGGTCGAGCAGGCGGTCCACTTCAGCACCCTGGCTCCGAACATCCAGGTCAAGTTTCCGTGTACTGCAGCCGGCCTCCAGGCCGTGGAGGACGCCACGGCGCGGGGCGTCGTTGCCAACGTCACGGTTGTCTTCACCGTTGCCCAGTGCATCGCTGCGGCCGAGGCGGTGGAGCGGGGCCTGCGCCGGTACGAGCAGGCTGGCGGCGACACCAGCCGGTTCAGCCCGGTCTGCTCGCTGATGATCGGGCGCCTGGACGACTGGATCAAGGTGCTCGTCGAGAAGGACAGCATCGCCCTCGACCCGTCTGCCGCCAACTGGGCGGGCATCGCCGCGTTCAAGCGCGCCTACGGCATCTTCCAGGAACGCGGGTACCGGACCCGGCTGCTGGCGGCGGCGTACCGCCACCGGCTCCATTGGACCGAGCTCGTGGGCGGCGACGTCGTCCTCACGATGCCGTACCCCTGGCAGGTCCGGTTCAACGCCTCGGGCATCGAGCCCGCCAGCCGGATCGACGTCCCCGTCGATCCCCAGCTCATCGACGATCTGCAGCGCCGGGTCCCGGATTTCGTCCGCGCCTACGAGCCCGATGGCATGGTGCCCGCGGAGTTCGAGGGCTTCGGAGCCACCGCGCGCACGCTGCGCGGCTTCGTCTCGTCGTACCATGATCTCCAGGCCGTCGTACGCGACATCGTCCTGCCGAACCCG
Organism: uncultured Chloroflexia bacterium; assembly: GCA_963766735.1. GTDB lineage: Bacteria > Chloroflexota > Limnocylindria > Limnocylindrales > CSP1-4 > CAIXZV01. The sequence continues at coordinate 94,770 of CAVYBU010000004.1, read as the reverse complement.
GACGTCAAGCCGGCCTGACCCGAAACTCCATCTCTCGGACCCACATCACACCGGAGGCACAGCACGTGGCGATCGAAACTCCTGACCAGACGGCGGTCCTGCCGATCCTCTCGCACTGGATCAACGGCACGGCCGTCGAGGTCCTGCCCGACCAGACCGGCCCCATCACCAACCCGGCGACCGGTCAGGTCTTCGCCCGCGTGCCGCGCGGTGGCGTGGCAGAGGTCGACCAGGCGGTGGCCGCTGCGAAGGCTGCCTTCCCGGCCTGGCGCGACATGCCGCTCATCGCCCGCTCCAACATCTTCTTCGCGTTCCGCGGCCTCATGTACGAGCATCGCGAAGAGCTGGCCGCGCTCATCACGCGCGACCACGGCAAGACCTTCCCGGATGCCCTGGCCGAGGTCCTCCGCGGCCTGGAGACCGTGGACTTCGCGTGCGGCCTGCCGGGCCACCTGGCCGGCATGATGAGCCCCAATGTCTCCACCAACGTGGACGCGTTCACGTTGCGCCAGCCGCTGGGCGTGGTGGCGGCGATCACGCCGTTCAACTTCCCGGTGATGGTCCCGACCTGGATCTACCCGATCGCCCTGATGTGCGGGAACACGGTCGTCTTCAAGCCGTCCTCCCACACGCCCGGCGCCACGCAGCTCCAGGCCGAGCTGTGGACGCAGGCCGGTGGCCCCGACGGCACCTTGAACGTCGTCTATGGGGGCCGGGAGGCGGTCAAGGCGATCGTCGAGCACGAGGACATCCGCGCGATCCAGTTCGTCGGCTCCACGGCCGTCGGCCGGTATGTCTACGAGGAGGGGACCAAGCGCGGCAAGCGCGTCGGGTCCTACACCAGCGCCAAGAACGCGATGCTCGTCCTGCCGGACGCGGACATGGATCTTGCCGCGGACGCGGCGGTCGCGGCGGGCTTCGGCTCCGCCGGCGAGCGTTGCATGGCCCAGACGTTGCTGATCGCGGTCGGCGACACCGGCGAGCGCCTCAAGCCCAAGATCATGGAGCGGATCGCACGGCTCAAGATCGGCAACGGCATGGACGCGGGCGTCGACATGGGCCCGATCTACAGCAACGACCACCGCGAGTCGATCATCAAGTGGATCGGCGTCGGCGAGGCGGAGGGAGCCGAGCTCCTGGTCGACGGCCGGACGTTCGAGGGTCCCAATCCCGATGGCTTCTTCCTCGGCGTGACGCTGTTCGACCACGTCACCCCGAGCATGCAGGTCTACCAGGAGGAGATCTTCGGCCCGGTCTTCGGAATCGTGTACGCCGACACGTTCGAGGAAGGCCTCAAGCTCATCAACGACCACAAGTACGCCAACGGCACCGCGGTGTTCACGACCGACGGCGGCGCGGCCCGGCGGTTCAAGCTCGAGGTCGAGGTCCCGATGATCGGCGTCAACGTGCCGATCCCGGTCCCGGCCGGCTACATGAGCTTCTCGGGCGCCAAGGAATCGGCGATCGGCGACATGGCCATGCGCGGTGAGGACGGTGTCCGCTTCTTCACCCAGCAGAAGATGGTCACCGAGCGCTGGCCCGAGCCCGGCAAGCAGGGGCCGCTGAGCCTGGTCTTCCCCGGCAACTCCTAGGACCTGCCGCACGGAGCCGGCCTCGCGACCCTCGGGTCCGGGGCCGGCTTCTGCATGTTCAGGGACCTGGAGCGGCGCCCCCGGTGCGCCGGGCGACGATGCTGGCCAGCAGCCCGATCACAGCCTCCGGACCGGCGATGCGGAAGCGCGCCCTGGTGGAGCCGGGCCCGACGCGGATCGTGTAGGCCTCCTCGGGGAGGCGCTCGAACAGGTCTTCGTCCGTCCGGTCATCGCCGATCGCGATCTCGAACGCCGGCGTTGGACCTGCCGCACGGACGTGAGCGGCCACCTCGCCCTTGTTCGCCCACGCGAAACGGACCTCGACGACCTTGTTGCCGCGGAGCACGGCGAGCTCGGTGCCAGCCAGCTGCTGGTCGAGCGCCACCGCGAGCTCGTTCGCCAGCCAGTCGCCGAACTCCCGTTCGACCAGCCGGAAGTGCCAGGCCAGCGCGTACTCCTTCTCCTCGACCCTGCTCCCCGGGGCGCGCTCGGCAAAGTGGTCCAGCACCGGTCGAACGCGGGACTTCCACTCGTTGTCGGCTCCCGGTCGAAGCGGGCGCCAATCGTGTCCTCCGGGCTCCCGGAGCAGGGCCCCGTGCTCCGCTGCAAGCCATGCCCCCTCGACGTGGCCGAACCAGCGTTCGAGATCTGCGGCGGGCCGGCCCGAGACGATGACGAGCGTCGTCTTTCGGTTGCGCGCCAACGCCGTGACGATGTCGACGACCGCCGGCCCGGGTACCGCATCGGCCGGGCGGGCAACGAGGGGGGTGAGGGTGCCGTCGTAGTCGAGATAGCAGGCGCGGTGAGCCGCGGCCCGGTAGGCGCGACGGATCTCCACGATCGGAGGAGCTGGGATTGCCCCGGGGCTCAGGCTCCGCTCGGCGACGGTCCGCTCGAGGTCCGCCACGGATCGCTCCGCCCAGGCGACCGCGCTGTTCTGGCGGACGCGATACAGCAGGGCCTCCTGCCGCTCCCGGCGCTCCTCGTCGGTCATCGTCAGAGCTCGCTCGAGCGCAGCGGCGGAGCCGGTCTCATCGTAGGGATTGACCCGGATCGCTTCGCCCATCTCACCGGCCGCGCCCGCGAACTCGCTCAGCAGCAGGACCCCCGCCCGGTCCTGCTGGCAGGCCACGAACTCCTTGGCCACGAGGTTCATGCCGTCCCGGAGCGACGCGACCCAGCCGACGTCTGCGGCCGCATACAAGGCTGCAAGCTCCGCACGCGACACCGAGCGGCGGAGGTAGATGATGGGATTCCACTCCGCGGTACCGAGCTCGCCGTTGATCTCGCCGACCACCTCGTTGACTTCGCGCCGAAGCGCCGCGTACCTCGCGATCCGCTCTCGCGACGGGACGGCCACCTGGATCAGCGTCACCTTGCCCCGCCATTCCGGCCGCGAGACCAGGAAATGGTGGAACGTGCGGAGACGCTCCGGGATCCCTTTCGTGTAGTCAAGGCGGTCGACGGCGAAGACGAGCTTCCGCCCGGCGTGGCGGCCATGGATCTCGCGGATCCGGCGGGCAACATCGGCGTCGGCGGTCACGAGCCGCTCCCATTCGTCGGGCACGATCCCGATCGGCCGAGCCTCCAGCGCGACGGTTCGTCCGTCGATCTCGACCCGATCCATGCGGCTCTCGATGCCCAGGACCTGCAGGAGGGCCCGTCGGAAGGCCCCGAGGTGCTCGTGCGTCTGGAAGCCGATGACGTCCGCTCCGAGCAGCCCGGTCAGGAGCTCCTCGCGCTGGGGAAGGATCCGGAAGACCTCCGGCGGCGGGAACGGGATGTGGAGGAAGAACGCGACGCGCACGTCGGGCCGCTGCTCGCGGAGGAGGTTCGGCACGAGCATGAGCTGGTAGTCGTGCACCCAGACGAGGTCGTCCGGCCGAAGCCGGTCCAGCACGGCGGCTGCAAACCGGCCGTTCGCGTCACGATAGGCATGGTAGGCCTCCCGATCGAACGTCACCCGGGACGGGAACCCGTGCAGGAGCGGCCACAGGGTGTTGTTGCTGTATCCCTCGTAGAACGCCCGGCTGATCTTCGGGGGCAGGTCCACGGACGCGAGCGACTGCTCGCGCTCCAGCGACTCCAGGAGCTCTGCCCGTCCCGTGAGATCGCCCGAGAGGGCATCGCCCGGCCAGCCGATCCACAGGCCCTCGACCCGCTCCAGGACCGGCGAGAGCGCCGCGACGAGCCCGCCGCTGCTTCGCTCACCATGCCACCGCCCACCGGTCCGCCGCACGGTGAGGGGCAGTCGGTTCGCGACCACGACCAGGCGGTCAGCCACGGGATGCCTCCAGCTGGAGGCGGAGCAGGAGCAGGTAGTCCACCAGGTGCCGGGTGATGAGGATGTTCCGCCGAGCGTGCTCCCGGGCCAGCGCACCCATGCCATCCCGCAGCTCGGCGTCTCCCAGCAGGCGACGCAGCGCATACGCCGCCCCCTCCACCGAGTGGACGAGGAGACCCGTCACCCCGTCCTCGATCTGGACGGCGACCCCGCCGACGGCGCCGCCGACGACCGCCTTGCCCTTCCACATCGCCTCGGCCACGGTCAGGCCGAAGCCTTCCCGGAGAGACTTCTGGACCACGACCGTGGCGGCCGTCTGGAGGGCGTTGATGTCCTCGTGGGCATCGGGCGGAAGCTCGAGCACGTGGATGTCGGGCTCGCCGTTCGCCGCCTCCCTGACCCGGGCCAGCACCTCCGCGCCCTCCGGGTCGTCGTCCGCGGACCCGCCCGCCAGGACGAGGACGGCGTCCTGGAACCTGCGGACCAGCCGGTACGCGTCGATCACGCCGACCGGGTCCTTGAACGGGTCGAACCGCGAGACCTGGACGATCAGTGGCCGATCGAACGGGACGCCCATCGCCTCCAGGCGGCGCTCGACCTCCGGGCGCGCCATCTCCCGGTTCTTGGCCGACAGCGGGTCGATGCTCGGGTGGATCAGGTACGTGGGGACGGGGAGCCTTCGGGCGAAGGCAGCGAGGTGGAAGACCGTGCCGTCATAGCGGGCGACGTTCGGCTCGAGGAACCCCCACGCCGCGCGTTGGGGGGCGGAGAGGTCGATGTGGCAGCGCCAGATCCATCGGGCACCGTTCGGCCGGCCGTCGATCAGCCCCGCAGGCTGGGGATCGTGGATCATCGCCAGCTCGGCGTCCAGGTCAAGCGTCCCGATCGCCTGCCGGTTCGTCTCGTTGTAGACCTCCTGGTCCGCGGTGGTCAGCGGCTCCTTCGAGCCCTGGAGGGCGTTGTGCATCCTCTTCGTGGCGACGTAGAACTCGGGCTCCCCGCTGATCACCTCCCAGCGGGTCCGGATCCCGAGTTCGTCCAGGAGTGGCAGGATGCGCTCGAGGATCTCCGCGACGCCTCCGCCCCGCTTGGTCGCGTTGATGTGCAGGAACGAGTGTCCGGCGAGGTCCCCGGCCAGGTGCCTTGCCAGTCGAAGGGTCCCAGGCGCGGCCAGGCCCTCGTACTGTGCGAGCGGATGAGACGCGGCGCCCATCCCCGAACCGGTGCGGGTGGGGTCCCTGCGGGGCATCGTCATGCCGTCTCGCCTGAGTAGCCGTCGATCGCCGCGAGGAGCAGGCTCCTGGTGTGTCCCAGGCCGGCCACGAACGGGTCCACCTCCGCAAGGCGGATGGTCAGGGTGGGCAGCCCGAGGTCCGCGTCCACCCAGGCGGCGATGTCGTTGCGCCAATCGCCCCGCTCACCGGGCGACTCCACCGTGTGGAAGTAGATGGAGCTCTCGTCAACCGCTGCCAGACCGGCCCGGAGGGTTGAGAGGTCATCGGCGTCGAGCCCGATGGGCAGCGTGGCCATGTGCCCCCGCAGGAAGCGGAACGGCGTCCGGGCGGTGACCCGGGCAACGGGTGAGGAGTCGAGGTGATCCTCGATGATGGCGATGAGGTGCGCCCGGAAGTCCTCGATCGATGGCAGGTCGAAGGGCGAGAACAGGGCCAGTCGCTCGGCCAGCTCCGGGTCGCCCGCCTCCTGCGCGACCCAGCGGGCGAAGTCGTCGGGATAGGCATTGCGGCCGGCCTGGTGGCGCATCAGGCACCGGACGGAGTGGTAGAAGATCGAATCCGAGTCGATCGTCCGGAGGTGCTCCGCGAGCTCAAGCACGGTGTCCGCGCGCACGCCGAGGTTCTCGCGGATCTCGTGGCAGCCCCAGAACACGAAGGGACGGGTCATCCCAAGGCCCGTGCCTCGGCCGCCTGCCCGGGTCCCGTCGGCAGCGAGTCCCTCGTGGAACGTTGTGCCGATCGCAGCCTGGGCATCGTGATCTCCTTGGGGCCGGGCCGGGGACAGCGGGAACGGCGCACAGCGGCAGGACTCCAATACTAGCCTATGGGCATCGGCGGTCCTGCCGGGGTCCCTGGACCTTGTAATCGATTGCACGGTATGAGACGATCTATCCCGGTCGAGTGAGCCAGGTGGGTTCGAGTGAGTCGAGAGGAGCGATCAGTGGGCACGGTTCAGCTGACCGTCGGGCAGGCGATCGTCCGCTTCATGGCGGAGCAGTACGTGGAGCGGGACGGGGTCCAGTCCCGTTTCATCGCCGGTGTCTGGGGCATCTTCGGGCACGGCAACGTCGCCGGCCTGGGGCAGGCTCTCGAGGAGCTCGGCGACGAGTGCGAGATGCCCTACTACCGCCCGCAGAACGAGCAGGCGCAGGTGCACCTGGCTGCCGCGTACGCGAAGCACAAGAACCGCCTCCAGACGTTCGCCTGCACCTCGTCCATTGGCCCGGGCGCCACGAACATGATCACCGGCGCCGCGGGTGCCACCATCAACCGGTTGCCGGTGCTGCTGTTCCCCAGCGACTACTTCGCCAACCGCCTCCCGGACCCGGTGCTCCAGCAGGTCGAGCACCCGGTGGAGCGCGACGTCTCTGCCTCCGATGCCTTCCGCCCCGTCTCCCGCTACTTCGACCGCATCTCCCGCCCCGAACAGCTGCTGTCCAGCCTCCCGGAGGCCTTCCGCGTCCTGACCGACCCGGCCGAGACCGGCGCCGTGACGATCTCCCTGCCCGAGGACGTGCAGTCCGAGGTCTACGACTGGCCGGAGCGCTTCTTCGAGCGCCGTGTCTGGCGCGTCCGGCGGCCCCGTCCGGACGAGGCGGTCGTCGCTGAGGTCGTGGACCTCATCCGCGCCGCCGCGCGGCCGATCATCATCGCCGGCGGTGGCGCCATCTACTCCGGGGCGGAGGCGGCTCTCGACGACCTCGCCACCAGGTTCGGGATCCCGGTCACGGAGTCCCAGGCGGGCAAGGGCGTCCTGCCCTGGAACCATCCCCTCAACGCGGGCCCGGTCGGCGCCGCCGGGGGTCTCGCCGCCAACCGGCTCGCGCGCGACGCGGACCTCGTGATCGCCGTCGGCACGCGCCTGGGCGACTTTGTCACGGCCTCCAAGGCCCAGTTCCAGGATCCCGACGTGTCCTTCGTGGGCATCAACGTCAACGGGTTCGACGCGGCCAAGCTCCGCTCCGTGCCGGTGGTCGCAGATGCCCGCGAGGCGCTGACCGCCATCACGGCCGCGCTGGCGGAAGCCGGCCACCCGGGCACCTCGCCGGAGTACCGGCAACGGGTCACGGACCTCAAGGCCGAGTGGGACGCCCGCGTCGACTATCACCGCACGCCAAACGGCGAGACCGAGGAGCTGGCCCAGCCCGAGGTCATCGGCATCGTCAACGACGCGGTTGGCGGCCATGCCACGGTCGTCTGTGCCGCCGGCAGCCTTCCGGGCGACCTGCTCAAGCTGTGGCGGCCCGAGGACTCCAAGGCCTACCACCTCGAGTACGGCTACTCGTGCATGGGCTACGAGATCCCGGCCGGCCTTGGCGTCAAGCTTGCCGAGCCGGAACGTGAGGTGGTGGTCGCCATCGGCGACGGCACCTACCTGATGCTCAACTCCGAGATCGTGACCGCGGTCGCCGAGGGGATCAGGATCACGGTCGTCGTCTTCGACAACCACGGCTTCCAGTGCATCAAGGATCTCGCCGCGAGCGTGGGGATCGGGCAGTTCGGCAACGAGCTGCGGTTCCGCGATCCGGCGCGCAATCGCCTCACGGGCGGCTACGTGCCGGTGGATTTCAAGAAGCACGCGGAGTCGATGGGCGCCCTCGCCCTCTACGCGCGCACCGAGGATGACATCCGGGCCGCCCTGGCCGCGGCCCGCGCAGCCGACCGGATCACCGTGATCCATGTCGCCGTCTCGCCCGAGAAGCGGGCGCCCGGCTACGAAGGATGGTGGGACGTGCCGCCGGCTGCCGTGAGCGCGCAGGACGGAGTCCGCGGCGCCCGCGAGCGGTATGAGACGGCCGTGGGCAACCAGCGGAGGGAGCTGCTGTGAGGATCGCGACCGCGCCCGTCAACTGGAACAGCCCCGATGTCCCGGAGTACCGGGCCTGGCTTCCGTACCGGCAGATGATGGACGAGTTCGTGGAGGCCGGGTACGACGCCACCGAGTGGGGCCCGGGCATGCCCGAGGACCCCGCCGAGCTGAAGGAGGCGCTCGACGCCCGCGGCCTGGACATGGTCGGCGCGTTCGTGGGCCTGGGCTTCCGCGATGCCGATCGCTACGACGCCGAGATGGCGAAGGCCATGGAGATCGCCCGCCGGCTTCACGCCACCGGTGGCCGGCTCCTGATCGCCGCGGAGGGCGGGGATGACCGGCGCCGCGGAGAAGCGGGGCACGTGGATGAGCCGAACGGCCTGACCGACGCGCAGTGGCGGAACCTGGCCGCGGGGCTCCACGACCTTGCCGACAACCTCGTGCCCCTGGGCATGAAGGTCGTCTTCCACAATCACGTGGGCACGTATGTCGAGACCCCTGCGGAGACCGCCCGCCTCCTGGACGAGACGGATCCGACGAAGGTGGGCTGGTGCCTGGACATCGGGCACCTCGCCTACGGGGGCGGCAACAGCCTGGCGATGCTGGACCGGTACGGCGACCGCGTCGCCCACATCCACCTCAAGGACGTCGACGGCAAGGTCCTGGCGAAGGCCAGGGCCGAGGGCTGGAGCTTCGGCACCGCGCTCAAGACCTTCATCTTCCCGCCGCTGGGGGAGGGGATCGCGCAGGTACCCGAGGTCGTGGCAAATCTGCTCGGGCGCGGCTACGACGGTTGGTTTGTCCTGGAGCAGGACACAACCCCGGGCAGCCCGATGATCACGGCACGCAAGAACCGCGAGTACCTGGAGGCGCTGCTGGTCGGAGCCGGCACCGGCTGATGGAAGCCGCGCAGCCTCGAACCTGACGCTTCACGGATCCACGCCCGAGCCGCATCGTGCAGGCGGACGTCGTGGACGCAGACTGATGGGCCACGAGGCCCGCAAGGAGTTCTGATGGGCAGCTTCACGCTCAGGGATCCCAACAACATCGGCGTGGCCGTGCTCGGTGCCGGCCGGATGGGCCGGGTCCACGTCCGCAACCTGGGGGCGATCCCCAACGCGAACGTGATCGTCGTCGCGGACCCGGACGCGGGGGCGGCGGAACGCGGGCGAGATCTCGCCCGGGCCCGGCGCGCCTCCACCGACCCGATGGAGGCGGTTCACGATCCTGACGTGGACGCCGTCGTGATCGTCACGCCCACCACGACCCACGCCGAGCTGATCGAGGCCGCGCTGCGCGCCGGAAAGGCGGTCTGGACCGAGAAGCCGATTGCCCAGGAGCTGGCCGACACCGCGCGGATCGTGGATCTCTGGCGCGAGACCGGGATCCCGGTCCAGGTCGGGTTCATGCGCCGCTTCGACCCCGGCTACGAGCGAGCCAAGCAGCTGATCGACAGCGGTGAGCTGGGCCGGATCGAGCAGTTTCGCGCCCTCTCGCGGGACACCAATCCGCCGCCCCTCGAGTTCCTGCTGACCTGCGGCGGCTCGTTCCTGGACATGTCCGTCCATGACCTCGACGTGGCCCGGTTCCTGGTGGGCGAGGTGGAGGAGGTCCATGCCTGGGCGTCGGTCCTGTTCGACGACCGCTTCGCGAAGGCGGACGACTGGGACACGTCCGTGATCATGATGAAGTTCCGCAACGGGGCCCTGGGCGTGGTCGAGACGGCCCGGCACTCCACCTGGGGCTACGACATTCGGGCCGAGGTCGCGGGCGCCGTGGGCAAGGTGGTTGTGGACGGCGGCCAGAAGACCCCTGCGACGCACTTCCGCAAGGTGGCCGCGGAGGGCGACCTCTACGGCGACTTCATGGACCGCTTCGAGATCGCCTACCGGCGCGAGCTGGAGGTCTTCTTCGCGGACCTGGGGGCCGGTCGCACGCCGAAGCCGGGGCCGGACGATGCGTTCGAGACGCTGCGCCTCGCCGTGGCCTGCACCAGGAGCTGGCGCGAGAACCGGCCCGTCCGCCTGGACGAGGTGACCGCCTAGCAGCCCGGACGCCGGGCCCAGCGCTCACGGTCCGGGGCAACTGTCCGCAGCGCCCGCCGGTTGCCGGACCGGCAGGCGGGCGGATCAGCCGCCGGTGGGTTGCGTCAGGCGCCGGGGATCGGGACAGCCCGCCCGGTCGCAACGCTCTCGCCTGCCGCCTCGGCGAGGACGAGGGCGGCGCGGCCGTCGGCGAATCCCACGGACGGGGCGCGATCCTCATTGATCGCCGCCAGGAACTCGGCGAACTCCGCCTTGTAGGCCGGCATGTAGCGCTCCAGGAAGAAGTTCAGGACGGGGCCCGCCGCCTCCGTTTCCGAGGCGCTGAAGGCGCGGACTGTCGTGGCGGTCATGTTGCCGGCCTCGAGCGACCCGAGGTCTCCGAACGCCTCGAGGCGCTGGTCGTAGCCGTAGGCGCAGCTGCGGCTGTTGACGATCGTGCACAAGGCACCCGACGCCGCACGCATCACCACGATCGCCTGGGCATGATCGTTGACGGCCTCGAACATCTCGAGTCCGTTCGTGGACGTCATCGCCTGGACCTCGACGATCTCGCCCAGCTGGAAGCGGGCCATGTCGAAGTCGTGGATCGTCATGTCGCGGAACATGCCCCCGGACACGCCGAGGTAGGCGGCCGGCGGCGGCGCGGGATCGCGGCTGATGACCCGCAGGGCGCGAATCGGCCCGATCTCGCCGGCCGCGACCCGCTCGCGGACTTCGCGGAACGAGGGGTCGAAGCGCCGGTTGAAGCCGAGCATCACGAACGGCGCATGGCCGGCGATATCGCGCCAGCACTGGTCGATGGCCCCCATGTCGAGGTCGATCGGCTTCTCGCACAAGACCTTCTTGCCGGCGAGCACCGAGCGCCGGATCAGGTCGACGTGGGTCGGGGTGGATGAGGCGATCAGGACGGCATCGACGCTCGGGTCCTCGAGCGCATCCTGGGGCTCTGCGCTCGCGCGCGCTCCGTGGCTGCCCGCCAGGGTCGTTGCCGCCCCTTCGATGGGATCGCAGACCCAGGCCAGCTGGGCACCACCGGACTCGGCGACGGAGCGTGCATGAACCTGGCCGATACGGCCGGCTCCGAACAAAGCCACGCGAAGCATGTGAGGCCTCCAAGAGGGTCCTGCGGCGACGGCTTGGGCTTCGCAGGTAACCGATTACATGGTATGCGTCCGGTTGGCGTCCGCGCAAGGTGGTCGAGCCGCGACGCAGGCATCCCAACGTCCGCTCTCGCCGCTCGTCCGTCGTCACCGCCCTGCATCGTTCGCGGTCGCTCGGCCGGTCCCCGGCACAGGGAATGGGACGTGTCCAGCCGTGAGCGGGGACGAACCCGCGCGACGCAATCGATTACGATCAGCGGTGTTTCGAGTCTGCAGGACCCGCTCGGAGCATCTTCTCGGGAAGGAGAACCCCCCATGAGCACCCCGATGTTCCCGCTGGCCGTCACGACTGAGATGGTGTTCCTCGACCTCCCGTACCTGGACCGGGTACGCAGGATCCACGAGCTTGGCTTCCAGGTCGAGATGTGGGACTGGACCGCCAAGGACCTCGAGGCCGTGGCGTCGATCGGGGCCACGTGGTCCACGATGACCGGCTACGTCCACGGGGACCTGTACGACGCCGATGGCGGTCGCGAGATGGTGCGCACCGCGAAGCTCTCGGTGGAGGCCGCGAAGAAGCTCAACTGCCCGCGCCTGGTCGTCCACGGCGCGGAGCTGGACGGGTCGCGTGGCGGTCTCCCATTCCGGCCCCAGGCCGTGACGACCGGCCGGATGTGGCTCAACGCCTACCGGACGCTCGAGGAGCTGGCCGACCTCGGCGAGGCCAACGGCGTGGTGTTCTGCCTCGAGAACCTCAATCTCCACACCGACCACCCCGGCGTTCCCTTCGGGCGGGCCGAGGACACGATGACCCTGGTCGGGACGCTCGACCGACCGGGCGTGCGGATGATGCTGGACCTGTACCACGCCCAGATCGGGGAGGGGAACCTGGTCGAGCTCGTGCGCACGGCCGGGCCGCTCATCGGGGAGATCCAGGTGGCGGACGTCCCCGGGCGGATGGAGCCGGGAACGGGCGAAGTCAACTGGCCGGCTGTGGCCACGGCCCTCGAGGACATCGGCTACCGGGGCGTGGTGGGCCTGGAATCGTTCGCGAGCGGCGACGACGTGGTGGCGCTGGAGCGGTTCCGGACCGCGTTCAGCCGCTCCTGACGGTCGCCCTCGGGCTACAGCCCGTAGGTGCGGGCGGTGTCGAACGCGGCGACGATGTTCGCGGGAGGAACCCCCGCCTGCACGTTGTGGACCGGTGCCCACACGAAGCCGCCACCGGGAGCCAGGTCCTCGATGCGCCTGACGACCTCCGCACGGACGTCGTCCTCGCTCCCAAACGGCAGCACGCCCTGGGTGTCGACCCCGCCACCCCAGAACACGATGTCCCTGCCGTAGGCCGACTTGAGCCGCGCCGTGTCCATGCCTCTCGCCGAGACCTGGACCGGGTTGACCACATCCACCCCGATGTCGATCAGGTGCGGGATGACGTCGAAGACGGCGCCGCAGCTGTGGAACATGAGCTTCGCGGAGGTCCTGGACCTGACCGCCTCGAACAGGCGGTGCTGGCGCGGCTTGATCATCGCGACGTAGGTGTCGGGGCTGATCAGCCACGTCTGCTGGGAGGCGAGATCGTCGCCGTACTGAACGACGTCCAGGAACTCGCCGAATGCGTCGAGCTGCCGGGTCACCGCCTCGATGTAGTGCTCGGTGAGCTGCTCGAGCAGGCGATCGGCAACGGCTCGATCGGTGAGCATCGCCATCATGAACTGCTCCGTGCCCACGAGACGGCATGCCTGCTCGAAGATCCCGCCGCCAATGCTGGCGGTGCCGGCCAGCGCGAAGTCGGTTGTCGTGTGGAGGCCGAGCGCCTGCTCCCGCATGGCCGCGAGGTTCGCGGACGATTCGAACGCCGGCCACCGGTAGTCGTCGAGCGACTCGTCCGTGAGGTCCGCCAGTGGGTGGCCGACCCAGTCGAAGTACAGGCCGTTCCGCTTGGGCATCCGGAGCTTCGCGCCCCACGGGTCCACCCACCCCCAGTAGTCGCCGTCGTCGATCAGCTCGGGCGGCTGCACCATCTCCGGCGGCAGGAGGACGGCCCGGACATCGGAGCCCATGCGGTCCAGCAGGTCCTCGCCCAGGTACGGCAGCTGCTGGACGAGATCAGAGACGGCGACCGGCTCATCGGGCATCCCGAGGTGCTTGCGCAGGGGAAGGTAGGCGGCCATGGTGATCGAGGTGACCATCGTCCCGCCGAGGTCGATCGGGATGCGGTCCGCCTCGCGGTGGGAGAGGGCCGCGGTGATGCGCTCGCGGGAGTTCATCGTCAGCCTGGACGGTAGCCGGGCACGAGGGGATCCCGGCGTTGATCACGGCCAACGCGTCGTCCGAGGGTCGGGGCCCTCACGACGGGTGTGCCGGATCCACCGCCGAGGCCCCGTCGGCGACGATTTCCGCGATGGAAACGCGCCGCCCCTCGCGAGCGCTGCGGCCCGCCGCGTCCAGCACACGCTGAACGGCCAGGCCGTCGCGGAAGTCGGGGGAGGCCGGCGTCCGCTGGGCGATCGCCGTGACGAACCCGCGCGCCATGTGGTCGGCCTGGCGGAACGTGTCCTTGTAGGTGTTGCCGACCGTGTCGCGGCGGGCACCACCGAACAGGCGGTCCGGGATCGGTAGCTCATGGGTCGCGGGCTCGTCCGCCCGGCAGCCGTCCACCCGCTGGACGAGGTCCCAGTCCGTGATCGCGTGCAGGCTGCCATCGCTGCCGTGCAGGTCCATCTCATGGCGCTGCCCGAACGGACCGGGCGCGTACGCCACGGAGGACACGTGAAGCGATCCGGTCGCACCGTTCTCGAATTCCAGCAGGATCATGGCGGAGTCCTCGCCCGCGGTGAACGGGACGCCGTCGGGCCTCGGCGCCCGCGGCACGGCATGGCCGAACACGGCAGTGACGGCCGAGATCTCGCCATAGAACCAGCGCGCCAGGTAGGCCCAGTGTGACGCCAGGTCACCGGTGACGCCGGAGCCTGCCTGGTCGACGTCGAAGCGCCAGCTGTACTCGCCAGATCGCCCGTAGCCGGTGTAGTAGCGCATGTTCAGGTGGTACGGGCGCCCGATGTAGCCCTCGTCCACGAGCTCCTTGAGATAGCGGTTGACCGGCATGAAGCGGTATGTGAACGGCACCATGGTGACGACGCCGGCCCGCTCGGCGGCCTCGGTCATCAGGCGGGCCTCTGCAGAGGTCAAGGCCAGCGGCTTCTCGCACAGGACGTGGAGTCCGCGCTCGAGCGCCGCCATCGTGTACGGAAAGTGATGCACGTTGGGACTCAGGATCACCAGCGCGTCGAGCGGCTCCGCAGCGAGCATGGCGTCGAGCGTGTCGTATGCGCCGGGAATGCCCCACTGCGCCGCGAACTCGCGGGTGTGCTCCGCGCGGGTGCCGCCCACCACGCCCCGCACGTCCGCCAGCGGGTGGTTCGTGAGCGCCGGCAGGTACATGGCGTCGGCCCACCAGCTGGTGCCCACGATGCCGATCCGGACCGTGTTGCTCATCTGGGCCTCCTCGTTCGCGCTGTCTGTCCGGTACGACCGGCTCCGCACACAGCCACGCGGAGCAGCTGATGCTTCGAGGCGGTTCCCGTGGCGACAGTTTGGGGCTTCACAGGTAACCGATTACACAGTATCGTGGCGTCGATGTGGCGGACCTCGAGCACCATCGTAGCGCCGGACCGGGCCGACACGCCCGGGAGCGGTCGGCGATGCGACGGGTACGCCGCCACCGCGCCTCTTGGATGGTGCAAACTCCCGGTTGACAAAGGATCGGTAAGCACCAACGATGCGGCAGGCGAGCGGTTGCGGGCGCACGGCCATCCCGCTCGGGGGGCGCCGCATCTGGCACCCAGGGAGCAACACGGGGCAGGTCGCCCCGGAACATGGAGGAGCACGAGCATGTTTCTGCGAAGCAGGGCACTTGTCGCACTTGCCGGCGTCGCGATCCTCGTCGCCGCCTGCGGGTCGTCGGAGCCCGCCGCGAGCGACGCGGGTGGTGGCGGTGGTGGCGCTGACGCCGATGGCGTCCTGGTCACCCGTGACAACATCAGCATCGAGGTCGTGACCCACGGCCAGGCCGTGGACGGGTTCTGGGGCGTGGTCCGCAACGGCTTCAAGAACGCCGCCTCGGACTTCGGGATCACGTACAACTACAGCGCCCCCGATGCCGAGAGCGACTACGTCAAGATGTCGCAGCTCATCGACGCGGCCATCGCCAAGAAGCCGTCGGGCCTGATCGTGTCGATCCCGAATGCCGAGGCACTCGGGCCGTCCATCCAGAAGGCCGTCGCCGCCGGGATCCCGGTCATCTCGATCAACTCCGGCTCCACCGTTTTCAAGGAGCTCGGCCTCATCGCCCACGTCGGCCAGACGGAGTACGAGGCCGGCCTCGGCGCCGGGACCAAGTTCAAGGAGGCCGGGGTCAAGAACCCGGTCTGCTTCAACCAGGAGGTCGCCAACCAGGCGCTGACCGACCGCTGCAACGGCTTCTTCGATGGCATGGGCGTTGACGGCAGCGACAAGGTCCTCACGGGCCAGATCTCTGACCCGGCCGGGATCACGGCGACGATCAAGGCGGCGTTCCAGGCCGATCCGACGATCGACGGCATCCTGACCCTGGGCCCGTCTGCAGCGTCTCCGATGCTGCTGGCGGTCGAGGAGGCCGGCCTGACCGGCACGATCCGCACCGCGACCTTCGACCTGTCCACCGACGTGCTCAACGCGATCAAGGACGGGAACATGGAGTTCGCCGTCGACCAGCAGCAGTACATCCAGGGCTATGACTCCCTGATGTTCATGATCCAGTACATCCAGACCAAGAACCTGCCCACCGGCGATGGGACCGGCCTGATCATGACCGGCCCCGGGTTCGTCACCCAGGCCGACGCGGCCGACGTGATCTCACTCGCCGCCGCCGGGCTCCGCTGACGGGCTCGAACCTCACCACGTAACGTGCCTGGGCGGGGCCGGCCAACGGCCGGCCCCGTCCGGTTTCTCGCCGGAGGTAGGTGATGGCAGAGACACCCGGGACAACGTCGGGACAGAACTCGCGACTTCGCCACATCCCGCTGTACGAGCGCATCCTCGCCCGCCCCGCGGCGGGTGCGGCGATCATCGTGGTGTTCGTGTGGGTCGTGTTCGCGATCCTTGGAGGAAGCAGCGGGTTCCTGACCCCCGAAGGCACGTTGAGCTATCTCGACGTCGCCGCCCAGATCGGGATCCTCGGCACGGCGGTGGCGCTGCTCATGATCGCCGGCGAGTTCGACCTCTCGGTCGGTTCGCTGGTCGGGTTCGCGGGCATCGTGACCGGCATCTGCATCACCGAGCTCGGCACTCCGGTGTGGGCGGCCATCGGGATCTCGATGCTGTTGACGACGCTGCTGGGCGTCATGAATGGCCTCATCGTGGTGCGGACCGGCCTGCCGTCGTTCATCGTCACGCTGGCCACGCTGTTCATCATCAAGGGCATCACGATCGTCGCCACCGCCGAGATCACCAACATCACATACATCCCGATCGACCGGGCCGTCATCGACGCCGATCCCATCGCCCAGCTGTTCCGGGCGAGCATCACGTTGCCCATGGGTGGCGACATCAAGGTCTCGATCCTGTGGTGGGTCGTCATCGCGGCTTTCGGGGCCTATGTGTACTCGCGAACGTCGTTCGGCAACTGGATTGCCGGCGTCGGCGGCTCTGCGGTCGCGGCACGCAACCTCGGCGTCCCGGTGGCCCGCGTGAAGATCATGCTGTTTGCGGGCACCGCCCTCTCGGCGGCGGTGCTGGCGGCGATCCAGTCGATGACCTACTACTCCTCGGACGTGCTGCGCGGCCAGGGCATGGAGCTGCGCGCCATCACAACCGCCGTCATCGGCGGCACGCTGCTGGTCGGCGGCTACGGCTCGGTGGTTGGCACCGCCATCGGTGCGGCCGCCCTGGGCATGGCCCAGATCGGCATCTTCTTCGCGGGCATCAACGCCGACTGGTACAACGTCGCCCTCGGGTCGTTGCTGCTCATCGCGGTGGTACTCAACAACTGGATCCGGCGCCGTTTCGCCGGCCTGCGCTGAGGGAGGGCCGACCATCATGGAACCCCGAGTCGATACCCTCGCCCCGGCGACGTCGGCAACCGCGCCCGAGGGCCCGGCGCTGCTCGAGGCGCGCAACGTCTCCAAGTACTTCGGCGCCGTCGTTGCGGTGGAGGACGTGTCGCTTGCCGTTCACGCCGGCAAGATCGTGTGCCTGCTGGGCGACAACGGTGCCGGCAAGTCCACGCTGATCAAGATCCTCTCGGGCGTGTTCGCGCCCGACAAGGGGACGCTCGCCGTGGACGGCAAGGACGTCCGCTTCTCGGCGCCCCGGGAGGCGCTCGACGCCGGCGTCGCGACCGTGTACCAGGATCTGTCGGTGATGCCGCTCATGAGCATCAGCCGAAACTTCTTCCTGGGGAACGAGCCCACCGTCGGGTACGGTCCGCTCCGGCGATGGGACGGCGGCATGGCCGACCGCGTCGCCAAGGAGGAGATGGCGCGGATCGGGATCGACGTCCGCGACACCAGCCAGGCGGTCGGCACTCTGTCGGGTGGCGAACGCCAGACGCTGGCCATCGCCCGCGCGGAGTACTTCGGCGCGAAGGTCCTCATCCTCGACGAGCCCACCTCGGCGCTGGGCGTCAAGCAGGCGGCGACCGTACTGCGGCACATCATCGCCGCGCGGAACCGTGGCCTGGGCGTCGTGTTCATCACCCACAACGTGCTCCACGCCCTGCCGATCGGGGACACGTTCACCGTGCTCTCACGGGGACGAATCTCGGGCACCTTCAAACGTGGTGAGATCGACTCCGAGCGGCTTCACGGCTACATGGGCGGCGGCAGTGAGCTCCATGAGCTGACGCTCGAGCTCGAGGCTCTCGCCGACGCCAGTTCGCAGTCGCCAGCCAGCAGTTGACCAACCGGGCCTGACCCACGCGGGCTGACCCACCACCCGATTGCTGCCCGCCGGTCCCGGCGGGCAGTTGGTTTGACGAAGCCGTGCGGCAGCCGCTGCGCCGCAATCGATGACGCTGCGACGCGCTGACGCGGCCCCGCGATGGAGTACGGTCGGCCCGCGGGGGAAGCGCGCCGGACGGCAGGGGTGTCGCCCGGCGCGCAGGGAGGGGCGTCAGACGCCGATGGACCCCAGGTACTCGCGGTTGCGGCGGGCGCTCTCGCGAGGCATGCCCATGCCGGGCAGGATGTCCTGCTCCACGACGATCCAGCCGTCGTAGCCAATCTCGTCGAGCGCTCGCAGCACGCCAGGGAAATCCACGCAGCCCTTGCCGAGCTCGCAGAACACGCCGTGTCCGGTGGAGGTGAGCCCGTCCCACCCCTGCTCGCGGGACGCGGCCATGACGGCCGGGTCGCAGTCCTTGAAGTGGACGTGCCAGATGCGGTCGCCCAGCTCACGGACGGCAGCCACCGGGTCTCCGCCCGTCCCGAACGTCCAGTGCCCGGTGTCGAGGCAGGCTCCCAGGAGGGACGGATCCGTCATCTCGAGAAGGCGGCGGACCTCGTCCCCGGTCTCGATCAGCGTGCCCATGTGCTGGTGGATGACCGTGCGGATGCCGGCTTCGTCCCTGACTCGGCCGGCGAGGTAGTTGGCGCCCTCCGCGAAGACCTTCCACTGCTCCTCGCTCATACCCTGCTCGGCGGTGATCCGGCCGGCCATCCCGCCACGGACGGGATCGCCGTACGGATCGTTGCCCAGGACGATCAGGGTGTCCGGGCCGCCGACGGCGGCCAGCAGCTTGCCTATCCTGACCGCCTCATCAGCGCTCTCCCGGTGGCGGGCCGCGTCCTGGAGGACGGGAACCGAGAAAGACGCGACCAGGGCAAGTCCGCGGGCATCGAGCTCGCTCCGGAGCTCTTCCGGGTCAGTGGGCATGAAGCCCCAGTCACCAAGCTCGGTTCCGGCGTAGCCCGTCTCGGCGATCTCGTCGATCACGCGGCGGTACCCGTTCCGGTCACCCTCGATGCCTTCGATGACGCCCCAGGAGCAGGGAGCGTTCGCTATCCGAACCATGTGGTGACTCCTTGTTGTCACGATGCCCCGGCGATCGGGGTCGTGGCGATTGACGACATGTGGTGACGGCGCTACCGGTCAGGTGCCCCAGCGGACACGGGCGCGGGGCCCGTTGACTCCCGGACCCGGAGCGCGAGCGCCAGGCGGCGCACCTCCGGCACCGGCTCGGACGCACCGCCCTCGAGGGCCCGGACCAGGTATTCGACTGCGAGCCGGCCCATGTCGGCCTTTGCCTGGCCGATCGTCGTCAGCGCGGGCACGACCCACGAGGCGGCGGCGATGTCGTCGAAGCCGATGACGCTGATGTCTCCAGGCACGCGGCGACCGGCCGCCCTCAGGGCCTGGAGCGCACCGATGGCGGTGAGGTCGTTGTAGCAGGCGATCGCCGTCACCCACGGCGCCTGCACCAGCATCTGCGCCGCGGCCAGCTCGCCACCCTCGACCTGGCCATCGCCGCGCAGGATCGCCAGGTCGTCCGGTGCCAGCCCGGCATCCGCACACGCCTGGTGAAAGCCCTCGAGCCGGGGCGCCGCCGCGGTGAACGTCTGCGGCCCACGGATGTAGCCGATCCGTCGATGCCCGAGCCCGACGAGGTGCTCCACGGCCTGCCGACTGCCGCCCTCGTTGTCGCTCACGATGGCGGGAACACGGTGGTCCGGTGGCTCGACGTTGACGACGATGACCGGAACGGGGGAGGCGAGCAGCCATCGCCAGCTCGTGTCCGAGATCAGGCTGGATGCCACGATCATCCCGTCGACGCGGCGGTCCACCATGAGGTCCAGGTAGTGCACGGCGCGCTTCTCGTCGTAGGCGGCGCTGCCGAGCAGGATCGAGTAGTCGACGGCGCGCGCCGCGTCGTCCACGGCCTGGACAAGCTCGGGGAAGAACGGGTTCTGGATGTCGGAGACGATCAGCCCGAATGTTCGCGTCCGCTGCATGCGCAGCGAGCGCGCGACGCCCGAGGGGCGGTAGCCGAGCTCATCGGCTGCAGCGACCACGGCCGCTGCGGTGTCGGGTCGGGAGCGGCCGATGCCCGCGAGGACGCGGCTGACCGTGGCGGTGGACACGCCCGCGCGTTCGGCGACGTCGCTGATGGTGGGACGGGCCGTCTTGTCCATCAGCGAGACCCGACCGATGGACGCCGGAGGCGGACAGTGACGACCCGGCACTGGCCTCCGGAACCGACGCGCGATCGGGGGCGATGCGATCGGTTGTGCATGCGCGAGATCGCCTCCGGCGTGTCTGTGTAATCGATTGCCTACGTTAGATCAGCAATCCAGCCGCGTCAAGGGGCGGCGATCTGGGGCGGCTGGACCTGGGGCGGCGGGACCTGGGGCGGCTGGACCTGCGCCCTCCCGAACCCCGGTCAGGGTTCCTCAGCGGGCCTGGCGATCGGGGTTTGGGAGCACGAAGTCGCGGACCTGTGCCTGCAGGTCATGGTAGGCGGCGACGAACTGGCGCAGGGTCCTGACGGCGGCGCCGTAGCCCTCCAGCTCGCCCGGCGCCAGCCCGTCCGGCTCGTACGCCCGCCGGAAGTCGGGGATCCTGTCGAGCAGCTCCGCGAGGATCGCGTCATCCACGGGCTCGTCGATCCGGGACACGACCTCCATCGAAGACGCATTGACCAGCCGCTGCCACGCCGGAGGGATCGTCAGGACGATGTCCCCGCCGATGAGCTGTGACCACGGGAGGTGGTTGCGGAACGCCCCACCCAGGAGGCGGGTCCGGTACCCGCGCTCCCGATAGATGGCGTAGGCACGCTTGAACGCGGCCACGCCCGCCCAGTCCGTGCGGCCTGGGGTGATCAGGATGCCGTCGCGCTCGCAGACCACCCTCATCCAGTCCTCCAGCCTGCCCACCATCAGCGTGCAGACCGGGTGGAGGATCGTCACGTCGTGACCGCCGGCCGCCCGGCGCCCAAGCCCCCGCTCCACGGCCTCGGCCACCGCGATGGCGCCCGCCACCGTGAAGTTGACCGTCGCGTTGACGTTGATACCCCGGGCCGTCGCCTCCTCGATCGCGGCGATGCCCGCGGTCGTCACCGGCAGCTTCACCTGCAGGTTGGGAGCGAGCCCGGCAAACCGGGCTGCCTGCTCGACCATCGCCCCGGCGTCGCGGTAGAGCACGGGGCTCACCTGGATCGACAGGCGCCCCTGGCGTCCCGCGGTCCGCTCGAAGACCGGCTCCAGCAGTTTCGCTCCGCGGACCGCGATCTCCTCCGCGATCCGCCACGACAGGTCCGCCTCGGTTGCAGTGGGAAACGCCGCGTACAGCTCGCGGGCCCGGCGGGCCCAGGGCTCCGGCTCCCTGCGCAGCACGTCGAGGACGAGCGGCGGGTTCGAGGTGGCGCCCGTGGCGCCGTCGGCGATCGCGTGCTCCAGCTCATCGGAGGCGCACGAATCGTTCCAGAACTCCGTGGGAGTGGTGCGCACGGTGTCCAGGAGGAGGCTGGACGCGGTATCGGGCGTGTCCATGACCCTAGGAGTCCGTGTCGGCCGACGCCCGGGAGTAGGGTGCGCCGGGGATCATCAGGTAGCGCTGGCGCCCCTTGTTGCGGTCGAACTCCTCGCGGGCGGCGTTCACCGCGGGCATCTCCGAGACCTGTGGCGTGGCCATCTCCCACCAGGAGTTGGCGTAGCCGCGGACCCGCTCGTCCCAGTCCGTCTGGACCACGATGCAGACCGTCTCGGTGCCGGCGCGGGCGTCCGCGAGGGCCGCCCGGAGGTCGGGGAGGGTCTTGACCTCCAGTGCCTTGGCGCCCATCCCCTGGCAGATCCTGACGAAGTCGAGCTGCATCTCCGGACCGTCGTAGGCACCGGAGGGTCCCCGGAGACGGTAGTGGCAGCCGAAGCCCTCGGCGCCCACCTGCTCGGACACGCGCCCGACGCTGGAGAAGCCCTTGTTGTCCACGAGAACGACGATGAGCTTGAGACCCTCCTGGACCGCGGTGGTGATCTCGGAGCTCATCATCTGGAACGAGCCGTCGCCGACCATCACGTAGACCTCGCGGTCGGGCGCGGCCTGCTTGGCTCCGAGGCCGCCGGCGATCTCATAGCCCATGGTCGAGTAGCCGTACTCCACCTGGTAGCTGGCGGCGTCGCGCGAGCGCCAGAGCTTCAGCAGGTCGCCCGGCAGGCTGCCCGCGGACGTCACGACCACGTCGCGCGCATCCGCGGAGGCCTCCACGGCGCCGATGACCTCGCCCTGGGTGAGGATGTCGCCGACGCTGTGGGCGTACACGCGCTCCACCTCGGCGTCCCACTCCTTGTTCAGGGCAGCGACACGCTCCCGGTATTCGGGCGCGGTCGAGAAGTCCCCGACGGCCACCGCCAGCTCCTCCAGCGTCGCCCGGGCGTCGCCGACCAGCGGCACCGCGGCGTGCTTGAAGGCATCGAACTCGGCGACGTTGATGTTGATGAAGCGGACGTCCGGATCCTGGAACGCCGTCTTGGACGCGGTGGGGAAGTCCGTGAACCGTGTCCCGATGCCGATCACCAGGTCCGCCTCGGGCGCGATGATGTTGGCGGCCAGCGTCCCCGAGACGCCCGCCCCGCCGAGGCTCAGGGGGTGGTCGTAGGGGAGCGAGCCCTTGCCTGCGTGGGTCTCCGCGACGGGGATCCCCGTCTGCTCGGCGAAGCTCCGCAGCGCGTCGGTCGCCTCGCTGTAGCGGACGCCGCCACCAGCGAAGATCACGGGGCGCCGGCTCTCGCGGATCCACCGTGCGGCAGCCTCCACGAGGCCGCGGTCGGGCCGGTTGCGCGCGATCGACCAGACCCGCTTCGCGAACATCTCCTCCGGGAAGTCGAACGCGTAGGTCTGGATGTCCTGCGGCAGGCCGAGGAAGACCGCGCCCGTGTCGGCGGGCGAGGTCAGGATCCGCATGACCTCGGGCAGCGCCGTGATCACCTGCTCGGGTCGGTTGATCCGGTCCCAGTAGCGGACGACAGGGCGGAACGTGTCGTTCGCGCTGGTGTCCTGTGATCCCGGGTGCTCCAGCTGCTGGAGGACGGGGGACTGGACGCGCTCCGCGAAGGCGTCGCCCGCGAGCAGCAGCACCGGCACGTGGTTGATCGTCGCCGAAGCGGCGCCGGTGACCATGTTGGTCGCGCCGGGCCCGATCGAGGTCAGGCACGCGAACGCACCGAGGCGGTTCTTGAGCTTGGCGTAGCCCACGGCGGCGTGGACCATCGCCTGCTCGTTCCGGCACAGGTAGTACGGGAAGCCGGCCTCCGCCTGCTGGACCGCCTGGGCGACGCCGCCGATGTTGCCGTGCCCGAAGATGCCCCAGAGGCCGGCGAAGAAGCGGTGCTCGATGCCGTCCCGCTCGACGTACTGGTTGGCCAGGTAGTTGACGACCGCCTGTCCGGTCGTGAGTCGAATCGTGGTCATGCCCAATCCTCCAGGACCTGTGATCGTCCGGGAAGCCCGCTGTTACGGGCGCCCGCCTCCAAGTGCGTGTGACAGCCGTCGGGCCGCGTCCGCGACGAGCGCCGCTGCTGCGGGGATGCGCTCGGCGGTGAGCCGGACGCTGGGTGCGTCGATGCCGATGCAGCCGATCGGCATTCCATTCGTCCCGAACACGGGAGCCGAGATGCAGCGCGTGTGGGGATCGTTCTCCTCGTCGTCGACCGCGTAGCCCCGATCCCGGATCTCACCGAGATGCACGCGAAGCGTGGTCGCGCTGGTGATCGTGCGTGCCGTCCGCTGCGGAAGGGACTCCGGCATCTCGGCCGACCCGAACGCCAGCAGGCACTTGCCGGCCGACGTGCAGTGGAGCGGGACGTGCCGGCCGGGTGCGGGAACAACCCGTAGCGGCTGGTCCGTCTCCACGTCGTCGATCACCAGCGCCCGATCGCCGTCGGCGACGGCCGCGTGGGCGCACTCCCCGGTCTGGACCACCAGGTCCTCGAGGTACGGCCTGGCCATGCGCTTCAGGCGCTCGGTCCCGGCCGCGAGGTCATGGTCCCGGCTCATCGCAGGTCCCAGCCGGTAGCTGCCTCGACCCTCCGCGGGTGCGGCATAGCCGGATGCGAC
Organism: uncultured Chloroflexia bacterium; assembly: GCA_963766735.1. GTDB lineage: Bacteria > Chloroflexota > Limnocylindria > Limnocylindrales > CSP1-4 > CAIXZV01. The sequence continues at coordinate 70,619 of CAVYBU010000004.1, read as the reverse complement.
GAGCGTCTGGACGAGGCGCAGGGCGGTGGTCTTGTGGACGTCCAGCTCAGCGGTGATGACCGAGAGCGGCACGCCGCGGTCCCGCCGCACCGGGTCCGCATCGGCCTCGGCGAGCGCATCGAGAATGCGGAGACCGCGGTCGAGCGACTGGATCCGTGCCATGGATGGCAGCGTAATACGCACCTGGGACGAGGTCAAGACGCGTTGTGCGCAACTTGCGGGCCGAGTCGGCCCACGACCTCGGACCAGGCTTCGGGCGGACTCGATCCGCGACGCCGGATCAGGCCTCGAGCGGACCGGCCACGGCAGCCTCGGCAAAGGTCGCCATCTCGTCGAGGGCCGCGAGGGCGCCGTCGATCACCGGCATCGCCAGGGCGGCGCCCGTTCCCTCGCCCAGGCGGAGGTCGAGATCCAGGAGGGGGACCAGGCCGAGCCACTCCAGCGCCGCACGGTGGCCGAGCTCCACGGACCGGTGTGACGCGACGAGATGGGGACGCACGGCGGGGCACATGGTCGCGGCGACGAGTGCGGCGGCGCCCGAGATGAACCCGTCGAGCAGCACGGGCACCCGCAGCGAGGCGGCCCCCAGGATGACGCCGGCCAGTCCGCCGATCTCGAAGCCGCCGACGGCGGCGAGCACGCCGAGGCCGTCCGCGGGGTCCGGGGCGTTGACCGCGATCGCCCGCTCCACGACGGACGTCTTGTGCGCGAGGCCCTCGTCGTCGATGCCGGTCCCCCGGCCCGTGACGAGGGATGGCGAGGTCCCGGTGATGACCGCCGTGATGGCGGCCGACGCGGTGGTGTTGCCGATCCCCATGTCACCCGTTGCGACCAGGTCGACGCCGTCGGCGACGAGCCCTTCGGCGATGAGGATCCCCGTCGCCACGGCCTGGGCCGCCTCGTCCCGGGTCATCGCCGGGCCGGCAGCCATGTTCCGCGTCCCGGGACCCACCCGCGCGGACACGAGCCCCGGGAGCGCCGGCATCTCGACCGCCACCCCCATGTCCACGACCACGACCCGCGCGCCGGCAACCCGCGCGAGCGCGTTGATGGCTGCGCCCCCGCGCAGGAAGTTGGCGACCATCTGGGGGGTCACGTCGGCGGGATACGCGGACACGCCCTCGATGGTGACGCCGTGATCGGCCGCCATCACGACCACCGCCTTGCGGGGCAGGCGCGGGCGCGGGCGGCCTGTCGTCGCGGCCACCTGGATGGCCAGGTCCTCCAGGCGGCCGAGGCTGCCGGCCGGCTTGGTGAGCTGGACCTGGCGCTCCCGCGCTGCTGCTGCCGCCGCCTCGTCGGGCAGCGGCATCCGGGCGATGGTGGCCGCGATCCTCGCATGGAGGTCGTCAGCGGACAAGGTCATCTCCTCTGGGGATCGGGGTGGCGAGGGTGGCAAGGTCGAGCGCGAAGCCGGCGACGACCAGGTGGACGGCATCGGCACGGCGCGCCAGGTGCTGGTTGAGGCGGCCGAGGAGGTCCCGGTAGGCGCGCCCGATCGGCGTCGGCGGCACCAGCCCCAGGCCCACCTCGTTGGTGACGAGGACCACGTCCGCGGTGCCGATACCGACCGAGTCGAGCGCCGCCTCGCATTCCGCCACGAGGATCACCTCCAGCTCGGCGACTTCCCGCCACCAGGCCGGCGGGGACGGACCGTCCGATGCCTCGGGATCGCCGAGCGCAAGCAGGCGGTTGGCCGTCCACACCGCCAGGCAGTCCACCAGCACCACGTCGGAGGAGACGCAGGCATCCACGAGGGCCTCCGCGAGCTGCATCGGGGCCTCCACCGACAGCCACGCCGTCGGGCGTCGTGCACGGTGATGGGCGATCCGCGCCTCCATCTCGCTGTCGGAGGCGAGCGCGGTGGCGACGTAGGTGACGACGGCCGCCGGGCCCCGTGCCTCCGCCAGCGTGAGCGCGCGGCCCTCGGCGAATGCGCTCTTGCCGCTCCGCGCCCCACCCGTGACCAGCTCCAGGCGGCCCATCAGGCCTGGTCCCCATCGACTCCGGGCGTCTCCAGGACCCAGCCTCGGGACGACCTCCTGGCGACGATCAATCCTGCCGGGGACAGCCCGGGGATGCTGTCCGGCTCCGCGGTCGTGCCCACCAGCACCGTGAGCGCCGCCCGGATCGCGATGCCGTGACCGACGACCAGGACCGGCACGTCCCGCCCGAGGACGTCATCGAGGGCCGCGGCAACTCGCTCGAGAACGCCGAGCCATGTCTCGCCGTCCGGCCAGTCGACCGCCACGTCGCCCGCGCCCATGCGGGCAGTGATCGCCGGCCAGGCGATGCTCGCCTCGTCGAAGGTGAGGCCCTCGACGGAGCCGAAGCCCACCTCCATCCATCGAGGATCGGTCTCCACCGGCCGGTCCACGGCCTCCGCCACGATCTGGGCGGTCTCCCGGGCGCGGCGGAGCGGGCTCGCGACGATGACCGATGCCGGGTCGTCCACCACGCCGGACCTCACGACGCGGGCGGCCAGGGACGCGGCGCTCTCACGTCCGCGGTCGGTGAGCGGGAGGTCGCTCTGACCGGCGAACCGCTTGCCCGTCCAGGCCGTCTCACCGTGTCGGGCGAATGCGATCAGCTTCCCGCTCTCGCGCGGCGCAGCGCTCACCTCACCACGCCCCAGGCGATCGCCTGGGCGGCCAGCGCCGCCAGGAACCCAACCTCGATGGATGCCCCGTAGTGGTCGCCGACGAGGTGGCCGAACCGCGCCCGGAGGCCGGCGCACAGGGCCAGCCCGGCCGCCAGGCCGGCGGCGAGGCCCAGGACGGGCGCGACAACGGTGACCGTGTCCGGCCCGGGGCCCGGCGCCAGCATCCACCCGGCCGTGGCGGCAAGGATGGTCACAACGCCACTGACGATGAGCGAGGCCACCGCTCCGCCGCGTCCCGACCCAGCTGCAAACCAGGCCCCGAATCCCGGCTCCGGTGCCCCTGACCGGCCGATCAGGGGAGCGGCGACGGCCGGGACCGCTCGCGACGCGGCTCCCGCCACGACCAGCGCTCCGACCACCGCCGAGGCCGGGATCGCGACCAGGGCTCCCGCCGCGGCACCCAGGACGATGACGATGGCGCCCGCGCCGGCAGAGCCGATCCGGGGGTCCTTCCGGGCCGCCTCGGCACGCGACGGATCCGGGGCCGCGAGCGCGTCGGCCGTGTCGGCGAGGCCGTCGAGGTGGAGGAAGCCCGTCGCGAGCTCGATCGCGCCCAGCGCGAGCATCGCGCCCAGGACCGGGGCGATCCCCGCCAGCAGGGCGGCGGGCAAGGCCGCCAGCGCCCCGAGCGCGGCACCCACGGCCGCGAAGGCCGCGGATCCGGTCCTGCCCTCTGGCAGGCGGACCGGCAGCCGGGTCAGGAGCGCCGTTGCGGCGCGGATCTCGGCCACGATGTCCAGGCCCGGCGAGGACGCAGCGGGGCTGCTGCTCACGACGTCGCGCCCGGCGTTGGCGGGGCAGGGTTGCTGCTCACGAGTCCGCGCCCGGCGGGTCCAGGGTAGGCCCATGCCCGTTCGCGGCAGGCCCGCCAAGCGCTCCGGCGAGGCTGGCGAACAGCGCCGGCTCCACGCCGAACGTCGTGCGCAGGGTGCCGCCGGTGAGGACGTGCTCCGGCGCGCCGTCGGCCACGATCCGTCCCTTGTCCAGGACGACCATCCGGTCGAAGAAGTGCGCCGCGAGGGCGATGTCATGGAGGACCGCGATGACCGTCATCCGGTGGTCGCGGTTCAGGGTCGCCAGCAGCTCCATCATCGCCACCTGGTGCTGGAGGTCGAGGTGCACCGTGGGCTCGTCGAGGATGAGGATCGGGGTGTGCTGGGCGACGGCCATGGCGACCAGGACCAGCTGGCGTTCTCCGAGCGACAGCTCATGCACGTCGCGGTCGCGGAGGTGGCCGATCCCCGTGGCCTCGATGGCGACGTCGACGGCAAGCCGGTCCGCCTCGCCGGGTCCGTGGAACGGATCCATGTACGGAAGCCGGCCGAGGGCCACCACCCCGGCCACCTGGGTCGAGAACGGCAGAGTGGCGCCCCCCGGCACGACGGCGATCCTGCGGGCGATCGACCGCCGGTCGAACGAGGCGAGCAGATCGTCGCCCAGGTGGACCGTGCCCGTGTCCGGTACCACCACTCCCGTCAGGACGCGCAGCATGGTGGACTTGCCGGCGCCGTTCGGGCCCACCAGGACGATGCGCTCGGCCGGCGCGATCTCGAGGTTCAGGTCGTGGAGCACCCGGCGGCCGCGATACCCGGCGCTCACCCCGGCCAGCCGGATGGACGGCGGGTCGCCGGCATGGAGGGCGGCGTCCGAGGTTCTGGGCGCGGAGTCGGTGGTCTCGGCCATCGCGCTCATACCTCGTAGGCGGACCGGCTGCGGACCAGCAGCCAGACGAAGATCGGGGCGCCGATCAAGGCCGTCACGACGCCCACGGGGATCTCGCCCAGGAGCCGCGCGATGAGGTCCGCCATCACCAGGAGGATCGCGCCGAAGAGGGCAGAGAGCGGGATCACGCGGCGTGCCTCGGGTCCCACCACCAGCCTGACGGCATGTGCGGCGACCAGGCCGACGAAACCGATCAGGCCGCTGATCGCGACCGCGGCGGCCGTCGCCAGCGAGCCGAGGCCCAGCAGGACCGTGCGCTCCCGACCGACGTTCACGCCCAGGTGCGCGGCCGCCTCCTCGCCGAGCAGCATGCCGTCCAGGGCGCCCGCGCGCCACTGGATCGCCACCGTGGCCCCGATCACGAGCGGTGCTGCGATGGCCAGCCGTGTCCACGTTGAGCCGCTGAGGCCGCCGAGCAGGAAGTCGAAGATCTGGCGCAGCTCCGTGCCGGAGGCGTACATGGCCATCGCCAGGCCTGCAGCCAGCAGGGAGCTGATCGCGTAGCCGGTCAGCAGCAGGGTGGTCATGGAGCCCATCCCCCTGGCATGCCCGATGGCGACCACCGCGGCCGTTGCGCCGAGCGCGCCGGCGAAGGCGAGCAGGTTCAGGAGTCCCAGCTGGAGGATTGCGATCTGGACGGGGATGAGCACCGCGATCGCCGCTCCCAGGGCGGCGCCGCTCGCCGAGCCCAGCACGTACGGGTCGGCCAGCGGGTTGCGGAGCAGGCCCTGGAACGTGGCGCCGGCGACCGCGAGGCCCCCGCCGACCACGGCGGCGGTCAGGACCCGCGGGACCCGCAGGTCCATGACGATGACCGTCGTGCTTGGCGCCCAGGTCTCCGTGACCGGGAGACCGATGGCACGAAGAATGACCGCCAGGGTCGTGGCCGGCTCGATGCTGACCGAGCCGGCGGCCACGGCCAGCATCATCACGACCAGCAGGGCGACCACGCCACCGGCGGCAAGCATCCCGGGCCGCTGCCCGAGCCGTCCGATGCGCAGCCGTACCCCGGTCCAGGGTCGCGACAGGCGCATCGCCCTGCCCGTCATCCGCCGCGGCCTACGGCAGCGTCACGCCGGGGTTGATCGCCGTGGCGAGGGCGCGGAGACCCTCACCGAGGCGCGGTCCCGGCCGCGTGATCACGACGTCGTCCACCGGGCGGACAGCCCCGGACGCGACTGCTGCCATGGTTCCCCAACCGGTCCGGCCGGCAACGGCCTCGGGTGTCACCCCGTAGGCCGCATCGCCCAGCAGGATGACCTCGGGGTTGGCCTGGATGAGACGCTCCAGCGGGATGGAGTACACGTCCGGGCTCCCGGTCGTGATCGGATCGCCGCCCGCGAGGTAGACCATCTCGGCGATGAACGAGTTGTCAGCCGGGCCGTAGATGTCGCCCGACGCGTCGATCTCGTAGAACACGCTCGGACGCGCCGCTCCGGTAGCGGTGGCCGCCGCGGCGATGGCGTCGATGTCCGACCGCATGCCGTCGGCGAGGGCGTTCGCGGCCTCCTCATCGCCCGAGACCTTGCCGATGGTCCGGATGTCGTCCAGCACTCCGGCCACATCCATGGCGTACACGACAACCACGGGGATCCCCGCGTTCCGCAGCTGGGTCACCGCCTCGTCCGGGGTGAACCCGAGCCCGCCCGCGATCACGAGGTCGGGCTCGAGCGCCACGACCTGTTCGAGGTCCACGGCCATCATGCTGGTGAGGGCGGGGATGTCCGCCGCCTCGACGGGATAGGGGTTGGGATCCTCGGACCGGCCGACGATCCGGTCGCCGGCGCCGATCGCGAACAGGGTCTCGGTGGCGGCGGGCGTGAGCGACACGATCCGCTCCGGCCGTGACTCGATGACCACCTCGGTGCCGTCAAAGCCGGTCACCGTGACCGGGAACGCGGCCGCGGGGCTCGCGCTGGGAGCAGGTGTGGAGACAGGGGCGGGGGTGGCAGCCGGGACGGTGTCGGCCGGTGTTCCGGGCGCCGTGTCGGGCGTGGATGACGCGCCGCCGGTGCAGGCACCCGCTAGCAGCGCGACCAGGAATGCAACCAGGATTGGGGACGCGGCCACCGGCGTTCGGCGGAATCGGGACATCGGAAACCTCGCGTGAATGACGTGAACGGAGAGCCGTCAAGGAGGAGCGCCGTCGCCGGGAAGGTGGCGGGCGCGTGCACACGCGAGGCGTCAGTCGGAGTGGTACATGCCTGCCTGTCCCCTTTCTCACGAGGGTCTTAGCGGCTAGGCCACGTGGTCGGCGATCGGACTTCCGACGTCCACCTTCGGGTGGAGGTCGATCACCGTAGCGGGACTGTGCCGGTTTCGCACCGGCTTCGCGACCGCGTGGCGGGTAGACCACCCAACGGTAGCACGCCGCCCGGACCGCGGAGGGTGAATCCGCTCCCGCGTCGGGCGGGTTACCTGACGGCTTCGGCCGGCCCGCTCGCCGTCTCGTCCGAGGCCGGACGCGGCGGGAACAGCGAGGTCGCCGCGATGCCGCCCAGCACCAGGGCGAAGCCCGCGATGTCGATGAGCCCCAGGGACTCATGCAGGAACAACGCGCCACACGCGAGGCCCACGACCGGCGTCGCCAGGAAGCCCATCGCGGAGGCGAGCGGTCCGAGCGAGCGCGTGATCGACTGGCTCGCCCAGTTGGCGAACCCGGTCGCGAGCGGGCCGCTGTAGAGGAGCACCAGGACGGTGGCCAGCTCCCATTGGACCGAGCGCCCGGACTCCAGGACGAGCGCGGCAGCGGTCACTGGCACCAGGGCCACCAGGAGCATCCACGGCTGGAGGTCCAGCGGCGTCGAAACCCAGGTGTGGCGCCGGATGTGGATCGCGACCCCGGCCCACAGGATGCCGTTGGCGATGAGCGCAAGCGTCCCGGCGAGCTCCGCGGGAACGCCCCAGTCGATGACGGTCGGGTTCACGAGGACCAGGATCCCCGACATCCCCAGGAACAGGCCGACGAGCTCGTTGCGGCGCGGCCGAACCCCGAACAGCAACCAGAGGAGGACCGCGACCCAGAGCGGCATCGCGTACACCAGCACCGACGAGCGGCCGGCCGGGACCACCTGGAGCGCGAGGTTCATGACCACGACGCCGGCCGCGATCTGGGCCAGCCCCACCGAGGCCACGATCGGCAGGTCCGCGCGCGGTGGTCGACGGATCCGCCGACGGGCTCCCAGGATCGCGAGCATCGTGAGCAGGCCGGTGAGCAGCCGCAGCGTCCCGTACGTCAGGGGTGGCATGTAGTCCAGGCCCGCCTTGACGACCACCCAGTGCACGCCCCAGACGAGCGTCAGGAGCACGAGCAGGGCGACGGCGGCGGTCCTGCCGTGCACGGCGGACTGGGTCACGGCGCTCGGGGCGGGGTCAGGGGCCACGGCCGAAGGGTACCGTCATCCGGTCCCGCTCCGGCGTCAGGGCCAGGGTGTGTGAGGCGGCTCCTGGGGCTGCGGGGCCGAGCGCACCAGCGTCCCGATCTCGGGATCCGGATCGGCTTCGGTGGGCACGATCGGCCCGGCCCAGACCTGCGTTGGTGAATCGTCCAGGGGGTTCACGGACCACGGCTGCCGGGCGGCGTCGGTGGACTCCGGAACACGCTGGTGACCAGCAGATGTGGCGACGACCGTGGCGGCCGCGTGCCCGGCGGCCCGGCGGCGCGAGTTGGTGCGCGCCCGCCAGACCACGAACCCCGCGAGCAGGGCCAGGAGGAGGGACAGGGTGACGCCCCCGATGGCGATCCGCTGCTGCCCGGTCGCCCGCAGGCCGGCGAGGGTGGCCCGGACCTCCGCGGTGATCCCGGCAACCGCGTCCCCATCCCCCGCACGGACCGCCGGGATGGCCGCGTCCGGGCTTGGGATCTGCACCCCGAACAGGCCCACCTGCTGCACGACGTCGAGCGGCCGGTCGACCAGCGCCAGGACGTCGGCCACGTCCCGTGCCGCGTTGAGCTGCCGCTCCGCAAGGTCCGTCGCCGCCTCCAGGTCGGCGAGCGTCGCCGCGCCTTCCCATGCCTCGGCGGCCGGGCCGTGGCGCGCGTCCACACCCTCGAGCACGGTGTCCGTCTCGCCGGTCAGCTCCCAGGTGCGACCCGCGGCCTCGATCGCGGACCCGGCCGCGTCGAATGTCCAGGTGGCCAGGGGCGCGCGCACGACCGGCGGCACGACCCAGCCGTCCACCGTCCCAAGCAGCTCCCGGTACGCCAGCCTGACCTCCGCCCGCCTGGCCAGCAGGGCCCGGTCGGTTGCGACCCCGTACTCGAGGAGCAGGTCCGACGCCAGACCCTCCGACGCGCCGGAAGGCGCGAGCGCGAGCTCGTCCACCGCGTCCAGCCAGTCCCTCCACGTGGCCACGGGTGTCGCGCGCGTCGCTGCAGCGTCGATGGAGTACGGGTCTCGCCGCCCGAGCAGGGCCGAGACCACGGCCGTCATCCGCTCCTCGCCCGCGGTGGTCGCGATTGCCGTGACCACGTAGCAGGCGGCCTGGTACTGGTCTGCGACGGCCTCGCGCTCCGCCGGGCCGGCGCGAGGCGCGAGGTAGCGCCACTTCGCCAGCGTGATGCTCGAGGGCGGGGCGTCGGGTCGGGAGCAACCCACATCGTCCTCGCTCACGCTGCGCGCCGCCCACTCGGCGAAGCCCTCGCTGAGCCAGGTCTCCTTGAACTGCGCGCCGTTGAACCAGACGTGGGCCAGCTCGTGCTCCACCAGCGACGGCTGGCTGAAGTCCTCGTCAACCGTGACCGTGTTCGTCTCCGCGTCGTAGAACCCGGCGTACCGGTCGCCCGTGGACGACTCCTGGACGTTGAGGGCCATCGTTCCATTCATGCCCGTTCCGGTCAGGCGCTCGAGCTGGGGCAGGCTGGACGCGACGTCGGCGCGGACGCCCTTCGCCCACGCGGGGTCCTCGGGCCAGGAGCGCAGCTGGATCGTTCGACCGTCGGGCCCGGTCAGCTTCTGCGTCTTGAAGCCCGCCTTGTTCGTGCCGGTGAAGCAGGCGAACCAGTCCGTCGGGTGGGCGATCGAGCCGCTGGTGAAGACGCGGTCCTTGCCCACGACCTTCGACTTCAGCTTCTTGCCGGTCGTGTCGACCTTGAATGCCTTCGGAATGCGGACCGTCACCGAGCCCTTGTCCGCGCCGTTGGCGATGGCGCAGAAGTTGGCGAAGGCCTGCATCGTCCTGGTGGACGTCGCGCTCCGGGGTCCGCCGCCCTTGACCGTGTACGTGAGGGTGACCGTCCGGGTCTTGCCGTAGAGCAGCTCCGGGAAGGCGATGGTGACGGCGCGATACGAGACACCCGCGGCCCCGGTACTCACCTCGAGCCGCTTGCCGCCGGATTCCGCCCTGATCGAATCCGCCTCGTTCTCGACCAGCGCCGTGGTCGTCGTCAGGGCGTAGCGGGTCGTTTCGTAGCAGGTGGCGAGGTAGGGGATCGGGAACCAGTCGGTGCTGTACTTGAGGCAGGTGTACGGCTCGCTGGTGTCCGGGGTGCTGTTGGTGACCTTCAGCGTCACGGTGACCCGCAGCAGGCCCTTCGCCGGGTCCAGCGCGTAGACCGTGGTCCCGGTCTCGCCGTAGCCCTCGGCCGCGGACGCGTGCGGCGGCTGGATGCCGGCGAGCGCGAGGGCGCCTGCGATGGCGAGGGTGATGACGAGGAGCGGTCGGTGCATGGTCCTCCTGGACGTGCGATGTGCTGCGGACATCCTGCACGAAGGCCGTCGTGATGCCAAGACTCCTGCCGGGCGGAAGCGTGCGGTGCCCGGATGGCCCCGGGCCTCCACGACCTGGGGCGGACGGTGGATCAGGGCGCCGCGACGTGGTCCGCCCAGCGGTGTGCAGGCTCGTACCCCAGGCGCCTACAGCGCCAGGACGAACCGAAGTGAGGCGTCCACGCGGGCCAGTGCCCCTGGGGCGAGGCGGCCGAGCTTCGGGCCGAGCCAGTTCGCGGGTCTTGTGAAGACCTGGTCGCACTTGACCCATCCGTCGCGGTCGAGGCCGCTCTCGCGGCGCGCGACCCGAACAAGATAGGGCGGCACCCAGGCAGGATCTGCCCCGCCTCTGCTGGTGAGTGAACAGACGAGGATGGTGCCGTCGGGCCGGTTGAGGCGGTCCGAGGAGACGATCACGGCCGGGTGAGGTCCGCGAAGCACGTGGCCCCCCAGGTCCGGGAACTGCACCAGGTGGATGTCTCCGCGGCGAGGACGCGTGCCTGGTGCACCCTGGCCGATGGCTACCACTCGAGATCTCGCAGCAGGAGTGCGTCGCCCGGTGCCGCGGCCCGGGCCCAGGCCAGGTTCTCCTCCCGGTCCTCCTCCAGAGCAGCGTCGATCCTGGCCTGCAGAACCTCGTCCAGGAGGCGGCGGAGGCTGGCCGCAATCACGCCGCTCACGCTGACGCCCGTCTGATCGGACACCTCCCGGACCGTGGCAATGAGCGGCTCCGGGAGGCTGATCGAGAGCTTCGTGAACGGCCCCGCCTCCGCGGCGGCAAGGTAGGGCTCGAGGGCATCCCGCGCGCTGGGGAGCCTGGTTCCATCCGGGCCCGCGGATTCGCCAGGCTCCGGACGCTGGTCGTACTGAGTCATTGATTGAGTATGAACGGCGGTACGACCAGCGTCAAGACACGGTACGACTGGATCGCCTGCTCGTTGGGGCTCGCGGCGCCTACGGGATCAGGAACGACACCTGGACGTTGATCACCACGTCGGTCGAGCCCGGGAGGACCGGGGTCTCGGCCGCCCGGTCAGCGGCGACCGCGCCGTATTCCGGGCTGTACCAGACCGGAGTTGAGACGGACTCGGAGATGGAGGCGACGCCGGTGATCCGGACGCCCAGCCCGTTCGCGAGCGTGTCGGCCTTGGCCTTCGCATCCTTGACCGCAGCCTCGCGGGCATTGGCCTCGGCGGCGGCGCGATCGGCCACGTCGAAGCTGATGCCGTCCACGGAGTTGGCGCCGGCGGTGACGCCGTTGTCGAGGACGTCGCTGAGCTTGTCGAGGTCACGAACCGTGATCGTGATGGTGTTGTTGAGCTGGTAGCCGCGGATCTTCGCGGCGGCGTTGGTCGGGTAGTCGTAGACGGGGTTGAGCGACACGTTGGCGGTGGCGATGTCCTTGTCGGCGATGCCCAGCTTGCGGACGGCGTCGACGACCCTCGTCATGGCGGCGGCGGCGGCCTCGCGGGCGTCCTTCGCGGTCTTGCGCTCTACCACGACGCCGAGGCGGATGGTCGCCATATCAGGGATGACCGTGACCTTGCCGCTGCCTGCGACCGAGATGGTGTGCTCGACCGCCTGGTCCGATGGCGCGCCGGGTACGACCGGGTACGTGCGCGGGGCGATGACGGCGGCGAGCGCAGGGCCGGCGAGCAGGCCGACGGCGAGCGCCGCGACAGCGGCAATCGACATCCAGCCGGCCGTCGAGCGGTTGCGGGTGGGGTTGGGTGTGGTGTCCATGGTGGCGTCCCGTTCCGGGCTCCGGTGCTGCCTGACGGACCGGCGGAGCCCATCGTCCGGTCCTGTTGGGGTGCAGACGCCGGGGGGTGCGTTTCGGTTGCCCGATGGCACTGGTCAGGAAGGACAGGATCCGGAAGTCCCCGTCTCGGCCTTCCGTCCATCGTTGTGCCCGCGCCTTGTCAACTGAAGGCACTCGATCATGACGACTCGATCGGGCACGATGACCGTGATGAAGTAGGTAGAGGGCCCGAGAGGCCGGTGATCGCCGTGAAGACCGTCGTTGAATTCTTGACGCAACCCCCGCGTGGACGACGGCCAAGACCATGGCTGCTGCTGGGCGCGATCGTCCTGGGCATCGACGTTCTCATCGTGGGCGGGATCCTCGGCCAGCTCGGCATCCGTTTCGATCCGGGTGTCGCGTTCGGCGCGGGCACGACGGAGAACCCCATCCCGTGCCTGGGATCGACCGTCGACCGGACCGGCTGCGAGACCGTGCCGCTCGCGATCGGCGACGGCTACCGGGTCATCTGCGCGAACTGGAGCGCGGTCACGACGCTCGACTACGTCGCGCGGGTCGTCTCGGTCTACGCAGGCACCAGCGTCTTTGGCGAGTACGGGGGTCCCATGCCCCAAGGGTTGCGCTGGCACGAGGGCATCGACGAGATCACGACCGCGCTCGGGGACCCGCGGCTGATCACGGACGCCTACGGCACGCCCACGTTCGTCTACATGTACAGCGATGAGCCGTACGGCTCGCTCGAGCTCCGGTTCGACGCCACCGAGGAGCTGGTGCAGATCAACGCCTGTCTCGCCCACTGACACCGTTCGCCGTCGCGACGGGCCGGACGGACTGGACTGCACCCGACGCGCGCTGCTAGGGTCGCCCCCAGGGCCAGCAGCGGAGGGGACGGACGCGTGGGGGACCTCGGGGATCGCGCCGAACGGATCGCGGAGGAGCGGATCCGTGCCGCCCTGCCCCCGGAGGCGCGCTGCTACGCGAACGTGCGCTTCGTCGCCCGCACCCGGCCAACCGGTCCCGCTCACGACGGCGAGGCTGACCTCGTCATCGTGCACCCGGAGCACGGCCTGCTCGTGATCGAGGTCAAGTCCGGCGAGCCGTCCCGGGACGCCCACAACCGCTGGTTCATCGGCGGCCACCCGCTGACGCGCAGCCCCTTCGAGCAGGCCGAGGACGCCAAGCACGACCTGGTCGGCGCGATCGGGGAGCTGTTGGGCGTGACGGGTGGCGACCGTCCGAGGGCAGGTCACGCGGTCGCCTTCCCCGATGCGGACCTCGCCAGCCTCCCTGCGGGCCACGTCCTCCTGGGGCCCGATGCCACACCCGAGATCATCCTGGACGCGGCGGCGCTGACCGATGCGACGACCGCGCGGAAGGCCCTGGAGCGAGCGTGGGACTGGTGGACCGGCGACGGAACCCGCGGCCGGCCCCTCTCCGATGCCCAGGCGGAGCGCGTCCACGAGTACCTCGCTCCCACGGTTGCGCTCCACCGCCTCATCCGCCGCGATGTCGAGGAGGGCCGCGACCGCCTGGTCGACGCCTCGCGCGCCCAGAAGATCGTGCTCAACCAGAACCGGGCGAAGCGCCGCCTGGAGATCGTGGGGCCCGCGGGGAGCGGCAAGAGCCTCGTGGCCGTGGAGCGGGCGCGCCGCCTCGCGCGCGAAGGCTTCCGGACGCTGTTCGTCTGCTTCAACCAGCCGCTGGCCACCGCGGTCGGCCGCGAGATCGACGAGGACGGCGAGCCTGCCGACCGGCGCCCGGTCGTGACCACGTTCCACCGGCTGTGTGAGCGGCTGGGGACACAGGCGCGCGTGCTCCCCGCCAAGCCCGCCGACCTCCCCCGTGACTGGTGGGACGTCACCCTCCCGGGCGCGCTGGACGCGGCGATCGACAGGCTTCCCGACGAACGGTTCCACGCCATCGTCATCGACGAGGGCCAGGACTTCGAGCCCGCCTGGCTGACCTCCCTGGAGTTCCTCCTCCACGACCCGGCCGACGGTGTCCTGTGGGTCTTCCACGATCCCGGTCAGGCGCTCTACCGGGACGATCGCGTGGCGGAGCTGGGCCTGGACCGCCTGGAGCTGTTCGAGGACTACCGCTCGCCGGCGCCCGTCGCGGAGCTGGCGGCCCGCTTCTATCACGGCCCCACGGAGCCCTATGCGGTGACAGAGGCAGGCCGCAAGCCCGTGATCGTGGCGGCGGAGCCGGGGCGCGACACCGTGGAGGCCGTGCGCAAGCAGCTCCACCGCCTGCTCGAGGAGGAGGAGATCCGCCCGTGGCACATCGCGGTGCTGTCGGGCGCGTCCGCGACCAGGAGCGAGGTCTGGAAGAAGCGCCGCTATGGCAACGTGGAGCTGTGGAACGGGGCGATCGATGAGGGCGGCACCTCGCTGGGCCTGCCGGCCGAGGAGATCCCGGACGCGCCGCCCGACGCCGGCATCGTCCAGTTCGAGACCATCCGCCGGTTCAAGGGCCTGGAGAGGCCGGTGATCATCCTGTGCGAGCTGCCCGAGTCCGGCGAGCGCCTGGACCAGCTGCTCTACACCGCGCTGACACGGGCGACGGCGCACCTGGTGGTCATCGCGCCGCCGGGGCTGGCCGAAACGCTGCGGGGGGACGCCGATGCCGTGCCACGAGAGCTGTCACGGGACTCGTCGATGATGAGGGACGCATGAACCCGCCGCCGCCGAACCAACTCCAGCCGCCGCCGTACCAGGTCCCGCCGCCGAGCCAGGTTCCGCCGCCACCGAACCAGCTCCAGCCGATGCCGGTCGAGACCCAGCGCGGGCCCGGCCTTCTCGTGCGCGCCCTCTGGTTCGTCTTTGTGGGCTGGTGGCTGACCGCCGTCGTGTCCGCCCTCGCCTGGTTCGCCATGATCACGATCATCGGGCTGCCGCTCGGCATCTACCTCGTCAACCACGTGCCGACATACTTGACGCTCCGTCCGAGGACGAAGGCGACATACTGGACAGCGGACCCCGCCGGGGGCTTGATGCTGATGGAGACCGGTATCCGCCAGACCGCCTGGCCGATCCGCTTCATCTGGTTCCTGTTCGTCGGCTGGTGGGCATCGGCCGCGGTCATGACGATCGGCTTCCTGTTCATCGTCCTGATCCTGACGATGCCACTTGGGCTCTGGATCTACAACCGGGTACCGTTCATAGCATCGCTGTACCGGTATTGAGACAGGACGGACACATGACGTCGAAAGGCACCACACGCAAGCCGAAGCATGAGCCGGAGCCGGCGCTCGAGCGCCTGATCGAGGCCGCGGCGAGCGCGCCGCCGGAGACGCGGATCGAATTCCGGGACCAGGTTGCCGCCTACGGCGCCGACGCCGTCGTTGCGATGGATGCCTGGATCGAGGCGGGGCGATCACCGGGTTTCGCGATCACGGTGCTGGAGGCTGTCGGGAAGTCGGCGGACGACGTGGGCGCCGCCGCCGCCCTCCGGCGGATCGCGAGCCGGGTGCCGGACTGGACGGACGTCGCGCAGCAGGCGCTGGCCCGGATCGGGGCGTCGGGCAGGGCGGCTGCCGCGGCGCAGGCGTCGCAGGCGGGTGCCGGAGACGGGTCCTCGGCCGCGACGCCACCGGCCGAGGAGCCGTGCATCATCCCGAACCGTGACGGGTCCTCGTGCAGGAACCCCGGCCGGCACCCGGTGGACGGTGGCTGGTGCTGCAGCACGCACCTCAAGGCGGCAGCCCTTCGGGGCGAGCCCGGGTGATCCCGGCGGCGCGCGGGGGATGACGCCGGCGGGTGGGGAGGTGGCGCCCGAGCACGCGGAGCTGACGCCGGAGCAGCGCGCCATCGTCGAGGCGGGCGATGGACCCATAGTGGTCATCGCGGGCGCCGGAACGGGCAAGACGCGCGTCATCGTGGAGCGGGTGCGCTGGCTCCTGGAGACGAAGGGGGACGTGCAGGCGACGGCCGGCGGGCTGCTGGCGGCGGAGCCCGGGCGGCACGACAACCCGTTCGATGCGTCCCTCGTTCCCGAGCAGCTCCTGGTCCTGACCTACAACGTCAAGGCCGCCCGCGAGCTCCAGGAGCGCCTGGACGCGGCCGTCGGTCCGGCCGTCCGGGCTCGCATGAGCGTGAGCAACTTCCACAGCTTCTGCCAGCGGGTCCTCACCGAGAGCGCCGCGGACGCCAATCTCCCCGCGCGGCCGGACGTGCTGGACGGCGTCGGCCAGCTGCTCCTGCTGCGGGACCTGCGGCCCACCCTGGGACTCATCTATCACGGGGATCGCGCGCTCGGGGACTTCGTCACGTTCATCAACCGGGCGAAGGACGAGCTGGTGACGCCCGAGGAGTTCGACGCCTTCGTGGCCGCCGAGCGCGATGAGTACGAACGACGCTACGGCGATTACGAGGCCGAGGCGCAGCACCTTGAGCTTGTCGGCCACCTCAAGCCCGTGCGCGACGTCCGCGGCGACTACGCCCGCGTGCGGGCGAGCGAGCGCGCCGAGGCGGCGGGCCTGGAGGTCAAGAAGTACCGCCCCGATGAGCACGAGCGGACCGCCGACCGCGAGGCCCGCCGGTCCATCGCCGCCGACGGTCGCGCCCACGGCCGAGGCCACTTCGGGCAGGACGATCAGGACCGCATCGACCAGCTCGCCGCCACCTACGTTCGCGATGGCGCCGCCCTGGAGATCCTGCGGCTGACCGAGATCGCCCGCGTCTACCACGCCTACCAGGACGAGCTCGGCCGGCGCGGTGCCCTGGACTTCGGGGAGCAGATCTGCGCTCGCCACCACCCTGTTCAAGACGCGCCCGAACGTGCTGAGGCGTTGGCAGCGCCAGTTCCGCTACATCCTGGTGGACGAGTTCCAGGACGCCAACGTCGCCCAGATCGAGCTCATCGAGCTCCTGGGCCGCACGCCGGACCGTCCCGGACAACGTGATGGTGGTGGGGGACGACGACCAGTCGATCTACCGCTTCCGGGGTGCCAGCTTCGCCGCATTCGCGGAGTTCGACGTGCGGTTCTCGCGCCCGCCCGCGCACGACCGGTCAGGCTTGCCGCCCGGATCGCCGCTGCGGCTCCGCATCGACCAGAACTTCCGCTCCGTCGCCCACGTGCTGACCGTCGCCAACCGCCTGATCGAGTGCAACGAGACGCGCTTCGAGCCGGACAAGCGCCTCCGGACCGATCGCGCTGCGGGCGTCCCGGTCCAGCTCCTCGTGTGCGCGGGCGCGGAGGACGAGGCCGTCGCCATCGTCGACGCGATCAAGTCGTTGGCCGGTCCAGGCGCCGGCGGCCCCCGCTGGACCGACATCGCCATCCTGTACCGGAAGCACAAGCATCGCGACGCCATCGTCGCCCGCCTGCGGGACGAGGACATCCCGTACACCGTGGTGGGCGGCCTCTCCCTGTTCGAGACCCCGGAGATCCGGGACCTGGAGCAGGGCCTGCGTGCCGTGGCGGACCCCCACGACGACGCCGCCCTCGTGCGCATGATGACCGCCGGCCCGTGGCGCCTGGGTGCCATCGAGATCCTGGAGATCACCCGGGCCCGGGACGCCGCCCGCCAGCCCCACCTGCTGGAGACCGCGGCGGCCCTGCGGGACAACGACGCCACCCCGCCCGAGACCCGGGCCAAGCTCCGCGCGCTCCTGGAGACCGTCGACGAGCTCAACCCCCGCACCTTCCGGGACGGCCCGTCCACCATCCTCCTCCGCTACCTGGAGCGCACGGGTCAGATCCTGGACCTGCTGGCGGTGGGGACCCTGGAGTCCAAGCGCTCTGTCGCCAACATCGCGGGCTTCATGCGGTTCGCCGCGGACTGGCAGGCCGCACACCCCGACGGGTGCCTCGTGGACTTCACGGGCTACCTGGACGCGTACAAGGCCGCCGGCGGGGAGCTGCCCACCAGCGTGGAGCTGACCGAGGACGTGGACGGTGTCCGCCTCATGACCCTCCACCAGGCCAAGGGGCTGGAGTTCCCGATCGTCATCGTCCCGCACCTGCTGGAGGGGGAGTGGCCGGTCCGCGAGATGGGCTCCGGCTGGTTCCCGCGCGAGCTGCTCCGTGAGCAGGTTCCAGCGGGCGACATCCACACGGACGAGGAGCGGCGCCTGCTGTACGTGGCAATGACCCGGGCCCAGGAGCGGCTGATCCTGGCCACGCACGGGGGCACCGGGGCCAAGGCGCCGTCCCAGTTCGTGGCGGAGCTGATGACCGACGCCGGCTCGGAGATCACCCGTATCGACCGCGTCTCCGTGGAGGCGGCCGAAGCCGACGGGGCAGGGGAGGCCGGTGAGGGGGACGCGGGCGACGAGGGCGAGGCCGGTGATGTCATCGGCGGCGAAGCCGCCGCCCTGGCCGCCGCCCGCCGCGTCATGCCGCTCCCCACCGCGCGCGAGCGTCGCCTCGTCATCCGCCTGCGGGCCGCGGAGCTCGTCGGCCTCCTGGAGGCCACCGCCGCGGACGACCCGGAGGCCACCGAGGCCCGTGCCGCCTATGCCGCCCGCCTTGCGGACCTCGGCCGAAGCGCCGCCCTGAGCGCGGACGAGGCACGGGAGGCCGGCCTTGACCCGTTCACGTTCCGGTCCATCGCGCTGGACACCGGCGCCGGCGCCAACCTCCTCGCCGTTGCGCCCCTGCCGCCCTCGTTCAGCTACACCGCCCTCGAGACCTACGAGAAGTGCCCGCTGAAGTACGCCTTCAAGTACGTCTACCGCATGCCGTCCCCCGACCGGCCCGTCGGAGCGCTCACCTTCGGCTCCACCGCGCACGAGGCCTTCGAGGCGTTCACGAAGGAGCGTCGCGATCGGGCCGCCCGTGGCGAGCCCCCGCCCACGCGCGAGGACCTCGAGCGCCTCTTCCGGGAGCGCTGGGTGCCTGCCAAGTTCGGCGACAAGGCCACCGAGGACTCCTTCGGGCGCAAGGTGGACAACCTGCTGGGCAACTTCTGGACCGGCGAGCTGGAGGGCGTGGGCGAGGCTCTCTACGAGGAGCTCGAGTTCACCCTGGTCCTGGATCCCGGCGACGGCAGCGAGCCCGTGCGGGTGTTCGGCGAGATCGACCGCATCGACCGGCTTCCCGGCGGTGGCCTGGAGGTCATCGACTACAAGACCGGCAAGGTCAGCAGCCAGAAGGACGTCAGCGAGAGCCTGCAGCTGGCCATCTACGCACTGGCCTGCCGGGACGCGCTGGACCTGGGCACGCCGGAGAAGGTGACGCTCTACTTCACGGAGTCGGCGCTCCGGATGAGCGCGTCACGCAATGACGCGGAGCTGGATGCCGCCCGGGACGAGATCCTGGCTCGCGTGCGTCCGATCCGCGCCGGGGAGTTCACCGCGACGCCGGGCTGGCCGTGCCAGTGGTGTGACTATCGGGCGATGTGCCCGGAGCGGGCGTGATGGGGGACGAGGACCGCTTGATTCGCGAAGGCGTGGAGGCAGGCGGCATTCGAATGGCTGCCCCCAGGTCTATCCTGGCGACATGATCGGTTTCGCTGACGCGCCCATACGGCTGGCTGTCTTCGAGTGGTTAACCGAACAGCGCCAGGAATTTGGCGAGGCCTTGTCGCGGGCGAGTCTTGCTGGGTTCGCGCTGAACGGACGCAGCATTCCCCTCATAGGCGCCCAGGGGATCTGGAAGCCAGCAGCCTGCGACCTGCCGATCAGTGCGACAACCGTCTGCAACGGGCCCTACTCGGATACCTTCGACGATCGGACAGGACGGCTTAGGTACGCGTACCGCGATGCTGGACCGGATCATTGGGCCAATCGCGGCCTCCGTCGAGCGATGGTGGAGCAGGTCCCCTTCGTCTACTTCCATTGCGTACGCCCGGGTTCATATGTTGCGATGTACCCAGCGTTCGTCGTTGACGATCACCCCGCGGAAGGTACGTTCACGATCCAGCTCGATGATCTCTCAGGAGTCCTCCAGGCCGCTACCACTGCAGATACCTACGCGAACGCCAACATCGATGCTCGACGAGCGTACGTCACGCGAACAGTTAGGCAGCGGCTCCACCAGGTGGTGTTTCGAGAACGGGTGCTCCGCGCCTACCAAGAGCGCTGTGCCCTATGCCTGCTTCGGCACCAATCGCTACTGGATGCCGCCCACATCACGCCGGATCGAGACCCGGAAGGCGAGCCCGTGGTCAGCAACGGCGTCGCCCTCTGCAAACTGCATCATGCGGCGTTCGATCAGCTGTTCTTCGCGATCCGCCCGGACTACGTGATCGAGGTTCGGCCATCGATTCTGACCGAGCGAGACGGACCCATGCTCGTTGTCGGGTTGCAGCAGATCCACGAGGCGCGCATCTATCTGCCACGCCGATTCGCGGAACTCCCAGACCCGGCGCGCCTCGAACGGCGCTACCAGGAGTTCTTGGCCGCTTCGTAGGCTACGGAGCCATACCCGGAGGAGGTCACCCGGGTCCTGCGCTCGGTCGGCTTCCGCATCGTCGACCGGCCTCGCGAGCGAGTGCTGCCCGGTAGGACCGCAATGGTGAGCAGTGGGATTGGATCCCATAGGGTCTGGTCGGCTCTCGCCACGTTGGCTCGCGTGAGCCCGGCGTATCGACGGTCCATGAATGGCCGATCGCCGCCCGCGGGGCGGGCCGCCCGGGTCAACCGCCCGCCCCCGGTGCCTCGGCCTGGATCGTCCCCAGGCTCGCGTACAACCGGGCGAGCGATGCGTTGGCGCGCTTGATCACGACGCGCACCTGCGGGCTGTCGTCGATCGCGGAGAGTCGCAGCGAAGCGACCACCGCTACGGTGACCTTGACGCCCAGGCCGCACCGGACTAAGTTGGACTAACCATGGAGCCCAAGAAGGTGGCGAATGCCGTCAACATCCACGAGGCGAAGACGCACCTGTCGCGCCTGGTCGAGCGCGCAGAGAGCGGCGAGGAGATCCTGATCGCCCGAGCAGGTCGCCCGGTTGCCCGGCTGGTCCCGCTGCACGCTCGCACGGAAGCCCGACGCCCCGGTCGGTGGCGCGGCCAGGTCCGTCTCGCTCCGGACTTCGACACGACGGACCCGTGGCTGCTCGACGCGTTCGAGGGATGAGGCTCCTTCTTGACGCCCACGCGCTGCTCTGGTGGCTTGCGGACGACCCTTCTCTCGGCCAGTCAGCCCGCGACCTGATCTCGGATCCCGCCAACGAGGTCCTCGTCAGCGCGGCGACGGTCTGGGAGATCTCCGTGAAGCGGGCCCTGGGCAAGCTTCAGGCGCCCGATGACCTCGTGGGTGCCCTTGCCTCGGAGGGCTTCACCGAAGCCCCGATCCTCGCGTCCGATGGCGAGCGGGCAGGGAGCCTGGACCCGCACCACCGGGATCCCTTCGACCGGATGCTGGTCGTGCAGGCCCTCCGTCTGGACGCCGCGGTCGTCACGCGCGACCCCGTCTTCGCCCACTACGGCACGAGGACGGTCGCGGCCTGACTCGGCATCCGGGAGATGACCTGGAGCCTGTCGGGGCCCGATGGTCGGTCGACGTTCGAGTGGATCCGCATCGACGGGTCTCGCGTCCGGGCGTCGGATCGGCAAGCACGAGACCTTCGATGAGCCCTGGATGGCAGGCACTCAGCGCCAGGCTAGCCGCGTGGTTGAGCCGCAGCGAAGTGGGGAGGCCTATGGTCGGGCCATCCGGCGAGTCTCGTCGGGCTTCCAGTGGGAAGGGCCCTTCGGCGAATGGCGTACGACGTCTCAGACCCAGGCACCTGGCCCGATGCCACCGTTGTGGTTCGAGGTGGCGTCAACACGCTCGAGGAGATGAGGAACGCCATTCAGCGATCCGGCGGCTTCTCGGTCGTCTCCCGTCCGGGCGTCGCATTCGAGGAGCTCGCCGCCTCGGTCCGGAACAACCGCATCCGGCGGACCACTTTCGGGATGGTTCGCGCCGCGGGAGGTTGGTTGGGACCGACGGACGAACCCGATGAGCCGCCATGCCACTGCAACCTGTACGGCTTGACGGCCGAGCAGCTCGACAGCATCCTTTCGGAGCCGCAGCTCAACCCGGTTCCGAAAGAGAAGCGGTGGCGAGGGACGCCGACATGATCACGATCCAGGCTGACTTCAATCACCTCGACGGCGCCGGCCGCCTGATCCTCTCGGACCTGGTCATCCATGACCAGACTCCCTTCGAGGCGATCGCGGCCTCTGGCAAGCGCATCCTGTTCGTCCAGGGCGAGGACATCGTGTCCGGCACGCTCGTCAAGGACGAGATCCAGGGCTGGTGTGGAGACGCGGACTGGGACACCCAGGACGTCCTTCAGGAGTACCCGCAGCCTGCGCTGGTCCGGGCGAGCTGAGCCCGGCAGGACACCTGCACAGAGTGTGGTAGCCAGGCCCTCGCCGAGGCTCCGTTGGGCTGGTGCTCCCCAACAGCTCGCTTCGTCACCGACGTGTGCTCGTCATCGTCCGAACGGGGGTTGATGAGGGGATCAAGTGAGCGTACCTGACGCTGAGCGACGCGCCGTGGGATCACCAGGTCCGCCTCGATGACGCCCGCGGCATCAACTACGCCGCCGACGGCTCTGTCATCGGTATCGAGATCCTGTCACCGCGACGCCACGGCGTTCGCCTGGAAGGCCTGCCATACCCGGAGGACGTCACCCGGGTCCTCCGCTCGGTCGGCCTCCGCATCGTTGACCGGCCTCGCGAGCGGAGCGCCCCGCGGTAGACGGTCCATGAGTGGCCGCTCGTCGCCCGCGGGGCGGGCCGCCTGGGTCAGCCGCCCGTTCCCGGTACCTCGGCCTGTGTCGCCCCGAGGCTCGCGTACAGCCGGGCGAGCGATGCGTTGGCGCGCTTGATCACGGTACGCACACGCGGCGTGTCGTCGATCGCGGTGACCGTGATCCCGTCGTCATCGATGACGACCGTGCCCCCGGGCCCCAGGTAGCCGCCGATCATGAAGGAGGCGGGCTCGGTCGAGCCCGCGGCAGCCGTCGCGAGCTGCCGTTCGATGCCCTCGACGAACGCATACCTCGTCTCGGGAGCGGCGCCACAGGTCTCGACCAGCACATCGAACATCGTGTCGATCTCGGCGCTTGTCATCGGGTGCATCGCGGGCCCTCCTGCCCTGGGGTTCGGCTGCGGAGCGGACGCTGCGTTTCCCTGATCTTGGGCGCCCCCGTCAAGGGCGCGTGGTCTGGCGCCGTCGAATACCGGCATAAGCGCGGGCAGAGTGCAGGCCGGTAGCGTCCGGCGAATGCCCGAGGTCTCGCGCTTCTACGGGATCGTCATCACGCTCAACTACAACGACCACGCTCCGCCGCACTTCCACGCGCGCTACGGCGGAGCATGCGGCGGTGATCACCGTGGACGGCATCGTCCTGGCGGGCTCGCTGCCGGCTCGGGCGCTTGGCCCTGGTCTGCGTCTGGGCCGCGAGACACGAGAAGCGAGCTGCTCGAGGACTGGGCGCGGGCGCGCGCGCAGCTTGCCGCTGGCCGCGATCGATCCCCTCGACTAGCATGACCGCGATGATCGAGATCGCCGCCGTCGAACCGCTGGAAGGACGCGCCGTCCGCCTGACGCTGTCAGACGGGGAGGTGGTCGTTCGCGACCTGGGCGACCTGCTGCACGGGCCGCTGTTCGAGCGGATTGCCGCCGACGAGAGCCTGTTCCGACAGGTGCGTGTGGACTACGGGACGCTCGTGTGGCCGGGAGCGATCGACATCGCCCCCGAGACCCTCATCTGGGATGGACCCACGCCGCCAGACGAGTCCAGCCGGCGTCCGGCGCCGTTCCTCCGCCCCCGGCAACCGGCCTGATCCGCTGACCTCTACCGGTCTCGGTAGGTGCTCTCGTTGCGGCGCGCCGCGCGCAGGACGACCACAACCCGCGTGCCGTCATCGATCGCGTAGACGACCCGCAGGTCTCCGACACGCAGCCGCCACCATTCGCTGTCGACGAGGCGCGTGGCCCCGGGCGGGCGTGGCTCCATGCCGAGGGCGAGGATGGGGCCGCGCAGCCTGGCGGCGTCGCCCGGGGGAAGGCGGCGCAGCTGGCGGGACGCTGCCGGGGCGATGTCCACACGGTAGGGGACGCCTGGCATCAGGTATCTGACCCGTACTCCGCGCGTGCTTCGGCCGCCAGGTGCTCGAAGAATGCCGCCGCCGCGGTGCCGCCGTCGCGCCGGTATTCCTCCAGGGCCTCTGCCGCCGAAGCCCGGTCCTCGGCCTCCTCACGGTGCTCCAGCCATGCCTTGATGGCGTCCGCCACGACGTCGCGCACGCTCCGGTCCGCGCGTGCGGCCTCCACCTTGAGCGAGCGGTACAGGTCTGGATCGAGGTCGAACGTCACCTTCATCGGTCGATGGTACAGCATGCTGGGTTGCTGGCAAGATGGGGACGGCACTTCGGCTCCCGGACCTGTGCGGTGCTCCCGCACTTGCCTGGTGCTGTTAGGGTCTTCTGGTGTCCCGCCCGGCCTCGTCCCCGACGCCCAACGTCGCCGTCATCGCCTCATTGGTCTACTGCGGCGCGGCCTTCGGCGGGGCGTTCCTGTTCATGCGGATGGCGGCGCCGGAGCTGCCGGCGCTCGTCGTCGCGTTCCTGCGGGTGGCAATCGCATCCCTGATCCTGCTGCCGTTCGTGGGCCGGGCACGGCTGGCGGCGATGCGGGAGTCGTGGCGCCACTACGCGTTCGTGGGGCTGTTCATGGCGGCCATCCCGTTCGCGCTGTTCTCGTTCGCGGAGCGCTCGATCACGGCTGGCATGGGCTCGATCATCAACGCGACGACGCCTCTGTGGACGGCGATGATCCTGGTGGTCTGGGCCCGTCAGCCGCTGACCGCGCGGCGGGTGGGCGCGATCGCCATCGGGTTCTCCGGGGTTGGGATCATCGTGGGCCTTGGGGGCCTCCACCTGACCCCCGATGCCCTCGTCGGTGTCATCGCGGCCACGATCGCCGCCGCCTCGTACGGGATCGCGCTCACCTACATCCGCCGGCGTATGGGCCCGCAGCCCCCGATCCAGCTGGCAGCCGGCCAGCTCATCGCCGCCACCCTGATGCTGCTGCCGTTCGCCGCGGCATCGGTGGGCGAGGTGACGATCACCACCGAGGCCGTGGTCGCGGTGCTCGGCATCTCGATCCTGTCCACGGCGATTGCCTGGCCGATCCTGTTCCGCCTCAATCGCGATGTCGGCCCGATGGCGACGAGCACGGTGACCTTCCTCAACCCGGTCTTCGGCGTGCTCTGGGGCGCGCTGTTCCTGTCGGAGTCGATCTCGCCGACGTTCCTGCTGGGTTCCGTGCTGGTGTTCGCGTCGCTCACGCTCATCCTGGGCATCCGGCCCCTGGAGCTGGTGCGGACGGTGCTCGAGCAGAAGAAGCCGACGACGGTGCCGGTCGAGGCCGAGGACTGACGGCATGCGCCCGCCGCAATGACGGGATCGCCTGATCGCATTCGACTGGAACGCCCCAACGCGGGAACCGGGTAGCCTCACCCGATGACGATCCCCGTCCCCGACGCCCTCCAGGTCCACCTCGAGACAATGCTCGGTGCCGGGCGCCGCGCTTCCGCGAGGGCCAGCGCGAGGCCATCGAGGCCGTGGTCCGGGACGGCTCCCGCACCCTGGTCGTGGAGCGGACCGGGTGGGGCAAGAGCCTCGTCTACTGGATCGCCACGCGCGTGCGCCGGGATGCAGGCCACGGGCCGACGCTCATCGTCAGCCCGCTGCTCAGCCTCATGCGGAACCAGATCGATGCGGCGGACCGCCTGGGCCTCCGTGCGGTGACCATCAACTCCGCCAACCGCGACGACTGGGCGGCGATCGAGGAGGACCTGGCGCAGGACCGCATCGACGTCCTGTTCGTGTCCGCCCAGCGGTTCGCCAACGAGGACTTCGCGGGCCGCCTGCTGCCGACGATCCAGCGCACGATCGGCATGTTCGTGGTGGACGAGGCGCACTGCATCAGCGACTGGGGCCACGAGTTCGTGCCGGACTACCGGCGCATCGGCCGGCTGCTGCCGATGCTCGGGCCCGCCGTGCCCATCCTCGGCACCACGGCCACTGCCAACGACCGGGTGGTGGAGGACGTGGCCAAGCAGCTGGGCGACGACGTGGCCCTGATCCGGGGCCCGCTCGCCCGGGACACGCTGCACCTCGATGCGATCCCGCTGCGTGACCAGGCGGAGCGGCTCGCGTGGCTGGCGGAGCACCTGCCGGGGATGCCGGGCGCCGGGATCGTGTACTGCCTCACGGTCGCGGACACGCAGCGGGTGTCGGGCTGGCTCCGCGGCCGCGGGCATCGACGCGCGCCCGTACAGCGCGGACATCGCGCCCGAGGAGCGGGAGGTCGCTCGAGGGAGACCTGCTCGCGAACAGGCTCAAGGCGCTGGTGGCGACGGTGGCGCTGGGGATGGGGTTCGACAAGCCTGATCTCGGTTTCGTCGTGCACTACCAGCGGCCGGGCTCGCCCATCGCCTACTACCAGCAGGTGGGCCGCGCGGGCCGGGCGGTGGAACGGGCGTACGGGATCCTGCTGTCGGGGCGCGAGGACGACGCGATCGCCGAGTACTTCCTGTCCACGGCCTTCCCGCCGGCGGCGCGGATGAAGGACATCCTGGCGGCGCTGGAGAAGGTCGAGTCGGCGACGATCCGCGGCCTCCAGGCGCAGGTGAACCTGCCGTACGGGCAGATCGAGAAGGCGCTCAAGCTGCTGGAGGTCGATGGTGCCGTTGCCCGCGAGCGCGGGCGCTTCCACCGGACGGCGATGGCATGGGAGCAGGACGAGGCGTGGGTGGCCGCGGTGCTGGAGGCGCGGCGGCGGGAGCTGGCATCGATGCAGGCGTACGTGGACACGACGGGCTGCCGGATGGAGTTCCTGGGCCGGCTGCTCAATGACCCCTCGGCGGGGGAGTGCGGCCACTGTGCGAATGACGGCGGGGTGCGCTGGCCGCGGTCCGTCTCCCCGGAGCTGGTGCAGGACGCGGTTGCGTTCCTGCGGCGGGACGTGCGGGGCATCGAACCCCGGCGCCAGTGGCCGGAGGGGGCAAAGATCGCGACACCGAACGAGATCGGGCGGGCGCTGTGCATGCTCGGTGACCCGGGGTGGGGGAGGGACGTGGCGCGCGGGTTGGCCGGCGGCGGGCACGGGCGTTCGGATGCGGCCGGGCGTTCGGATGGCGGGCCGAGCGCGCGGTTCGAGGACCACCTGGCCGGCGCCGCGATGGAGGTCATCCGGGGTCGATGGCGTCCGAGCCCGATGCCGGAGTGGGTGACCTGCGTGCCCTCGGTCGACGCGCCCGGGGCTGGTGGAGGCGTTCGCGGAACGGCTGGCCTCGATGCTGGCGCTGCCGTACGTGGCATGTCTGACGTCCTCGACGGGCCCGCCGCAGGCGGAGATGGCGAACAGCGCCCAGCAGGCCGCGAATGCACGGCAGAGGCTGGGGGTCCGGGTTCGCGGGTGCGGTCCGGGCCGGTGCTGCTGGTGGACGACCTCGTGGACTCGCGCTGGACGCTGACGGTTGCCGGGTCCCTGCTCCGCGAGCACGGCGCGGGTCCCGTGCTGCCGTTCGCGCTGGCGGCGGTCTCAACCCGGGGGGAGTGAGCGGCGGCTTCCGGTCGCCGTGCCCGCGGCCCCCAGGTCGCCCAAGGAAGCGCCAGGCAAGCGCCGGCTGCCAGGATTCGGCCATGAGAGCCTTCGGTCTCCGATCCCGCGGATGAACGTCCGTATTGACACGTCAGATCGACGTGTAACTATTGGGTCCATGAGCACGAAGACGAAGCGCACGTACAACCTCAGCCAGGAGGCCGTGGCCCACGTGCGGGACCTTGCGGCGCGCGGGGATCTTGCGCAGAGCCAGGACGCGGTCGTGGAGATGGCGATCGAGCACCTCTACCGCGGTGTGCGGGATCGCGAGGAGGCCGGGCGCTGGTCCGCCGCGGCGCGCGATGAGGAGTTCCGCCGCGAGATGGGGACGCTCGCCGCCGAGCTGGACGGCCCCGTCGAATGGCCCGTCGAGTGACTCCGCTCCGCTGGGCGATCGTGATCGTTGATCTCGAGCCCGGCACCGTCGGCCACGAGCAGAGGGGCCAGCGGCGGGCGCTCGTCGTGTCGCATGAGCCCTTCCATGGATCCGGCATGGCCACGGTCTGCCCGATCTCGGCGAGGGCGCCTCGGTACCCGGGCGAGGTTGCCATTCCAGCCGGTCATGCCGGACAGACGAAGGGCGCGGTGATCCTCTGTCACCAGGTTCGCACGATCGACCTCTCGCGCGTCACGACCATTGACATCGGCGGACGGACACAGTTCGTGACGGAACCCGCCCTGCGCGGACGGGTGCGCGCAGCGCTGGCGAGGCAGCTGGGGCTGGACGTCCCCGCCGCCGTGGATGGCGCGACAGCTGAGTCGTAGAACCAGTGCGGCGAGGACTACCAGGCCCCGTCCGGGTCGCGGTCCAACTCCTCTCGGATTGCGTCCTCGTTGATCGCGGCGTCGCACTCCTGGCAGATGGGAGGGTCCCAGTCGCCGGCCTCCGGCAGGTCCGTGCGACCGCAGGTGGTGCAGGCGAAGGCCAGGGCGTTGAGGGCGTCCTCGTCCAGCGGGCGTGCGTGCGGCTCCCGGACCCTGACCGACGGCCCGGGTTGGCGCTTGAACCAGTTCATGTGCGGATCCTGGGCCGCGCCAGTGCCACCTGTCTGTCACAGAGTCGCCCGTTGAGCGGCGGATAAGCGGCCGCTGCGATGATGTGGGCGACCCTACGGATCGGCATGGAGATGACGACGATGACGCATCACGATGCTAGACTCGCGGACATGCGCACGACCGTGAACCTGGACGACGACGTCGTCGCGGCGATCCAGCGGCTCCGGCGGGAACGAGGCCTCGGGCTGAGCGAAGCCCTGAACGAGCTCGCGCGCGCAGGCCTTCAGGCCCCAGGAGCTCGGGAGCGGTTTCGCCAGCGATCCGTGGACATGGGGATCGGCATCGACGTCCGTGACACGGCAGAGGCGCTCGAGCTGGCCGAGGGCCCGGCGCACCGCTGATGATCGTCGACACGAACGTCCTGTTCTTCGCGGCAAGCGAGGCCGCGCCGGAGCACGAGCGAGCGTCGGCGTGGCTCGAGGAGGCGCTGAACGGCAACCGCCGGGTTGGCCTGCCGTGGGAGTCGCTCACCGGGTTCGTCCGTCTCGCTACCAACCCGCGAGTGGTCAAGAAGCCGATGGCGCCGGGCGATGCCTGGAGCCTGGTCGAGGACTGGCTCGCCGCCCCTGCCGCATGGATCCCCTTGCCCACGGATCGTCATGCCGCCGTCCTTGGGGATCTCGTTCGTCGGTATCGCGCCGCCGGCAAGCTGATCCCGGACGCCCATCTCGCGGCCCTGGCGATCGAGCACGGCGCGGAGGTCATCTCGACCGACACGGACTTTGCCCGCTTCACCGAGATCCGCTGGCGGAACCCGCTGACGGGAACGTAGGCCGAAAAGCGGCTGGGAGGTGCCGCGTCTCGACCCGCCTCCACCTGCCTCGACCCGCGATCGCCGATATGCTCGAACCCATGAGAGACATCGAGATCGATGGCCTCCGCGTGTCGCGGATCGGCCTGGGCACCTGGCAGTTCGGCAGCCGCGAGTGGGGGTACGGCGAGGCGTACGCGCGCGAGACCGCGCCGGCGCTGCTCCGCCGGGCGATCGAGCTGGACGTCACCATGATCGACACCGCCGAGGCGTATGGGCCCGGGCACTCGGAGCGGATCATCGGGGAGGTCCTGGAGGGCATGCCCGCAGAGGAACGCGCCCGGCTCACCGTCGCCACGAAGCTGATGCCGCTCGCTCCTGCGGAGCGGATCGTCGCCTGGCAGGCGGCCGGCAGTCGGCGCCGCCTCCGACAGGACGCCCTCGACCTCTACTACGCGCACTGGCCCAATCCCTTCGTCTCGGTCCGGCGCGTGATGCAGTCGATGCGGCCCCTGGTGGCGGAGGGACTGGTGCGCCGCGTGGGCGTGTCGAACTACTCGCTGGCCCAGTGGCAGGAGGCCGAGCGTGCGCTGCGGGCGCCAGTCATCGCCAACCAGGTCAAGTTCAGCCTGGTCGATCCGGGCCCGGCGAGCGATCTCGTGCCCTATGCGGCCGCCATGGACCGACTCGTGGTGGCGTACTCGCCGCTGGCGCAGGGCCTCCTGGCGGCGGACCAGGACTGGTACGCGGTCCGGGACTTCCGACGCTTGTCGCGCCCCGCGCGCAGGACGAGAGGATTCGAGCCGCTCGCCGAGGCCGTGCGCGAGGTTGCGGCCGCCCACGACGCGGTGCCGGCACAGATTGCGCTTGCCTGGGTGCTGGCGCACCCGAACACGATCGCAATCCCCGGCGCCCGCACGCTGGAGCAGCTCGAGCTGAACGCCGCAGCCGCTGACCTGGTCCTGGCCGACGACGAGGTGGCCCGCCTCTCGGCCGCGGCGGAGGCGTTCGCGGCGGGTCGCTGAGCGGAGGCGGCCGCTGGGTGCGGGCGGCCCCTGAGTTGGAGTCTGCCTGAGCGGGGATCTGCCTGAAGGCGCCGACACGCGCCCGGCAGGGGTGAGCCGCGAGTGAGCCACCCCTGCTATGGTCGGATCGTGCCGCGCCTCGATCCCGATACCCTTCTCGAAGACCTCGATGCCGAGCAGCGTGACGCCGTCATGGCCACGAGCGGGCCGGTGGCCATCCTGGCGGGCGCCGGATCCGGCAAGACGCGGGTCATCAGCCGCCGCACGGCGTATGCGATCGCGACGGACGTGGTGCCGGCGGACCAGGTGCTGGTGGTCACGTTCACCGAGAAGGCCGCCACCGAGATGGTGGAACGGCTTCGGTCGCTGGGTCTCCCCGGCGTCACGGCGCGCACCTTCCACGCTCACGCCCTGAGCCAGCTGCGCCACTTCTGGGCGTCTCGCCACGAGGACGCGCCGCTCCCGGAGCTGCTGGACTCCAAGCTGCCGATCATCGGCCGCCTCGCCCGCCAGCTGCCCGGTCACTACCGGTTCACGCCGTCCAAGGACCTCGCGGATGAGATCGAGTGGGCGAAGACCCGCCGGATCGGTCCGAAGGAGTATGCGGCGGCCGCGGCAGCCGCCGGCCGGGAGCCGCCGATCCCGGTGGACCTGTTCGTCCGCACCTAC
Source organism: uncultured Chloroflexia bacterium (assembly GCA_963766735.1). Lineage (GTDB taxonomy): Bacteria > Chloroflexota > Limnocylindria > Limnocylindrales > CSP1-4 > CAIXZV01. The sequence goes on along the minus strand of CAVYBU010000004.1, from coordinate 39,710 downwards.
GAGGGCTACGAACGCGCCAAGACACGCGCGAACCGGATGGATTTCGACGACCTGCTGGTCGAGACGGTGAAGCTGCTCGAGCTGGACGAGGACGCGGCCGCCACCGTCCGCGCCCGGAAGAGCTGGTTCAGCGTGGACGAGTACCAGGACACCAACCCGCTCCAGGAGCGCCTGCTGGAGCTGTGGCTGGGAGAACGCCGCGACGTCTGCGTGGTGGGGGACGAGGACCAGACGATCTACACCTTCACCGGGGCATCCTCGGAGTACCTCACCACGTTCGCCGCCCGCTGGCCCGGAACCCGGGAGGTCGTCCTCGTCCGCAACTACCGCTCCACGCCCCAGGTGCTGGAGCTGGCGAACCGGCTGATCGCCGCGGACGGCCGTGACAAGCGGCTGGTGGCCACGCGGCCGGACGGCCCGGCGCCCACGGTCGCGAAGCACGCCACGGCAGAGGCGGAGCTGGGCGCCCTCGCGACATGGATCCGGGTCCGGATGAACGAGGGGATCCTGCCCGCGGAGATCGCGGTGCTGGTCCGGATGAATGCGCAGCTGGCGTCGATCGAGGAGGCCCTGACGCGCGCGGGGATCGCGTACCAGGTGCGCGGCATCCGCTTCTACGACCGGCCGGAGGTTCGCGGAGCGATGTTGGCCCTCCGGCGGAGCCCGCGGCCGGAGGGGACCGGGGATGACCTGGTCGCCGCGATCGTCGAGCGCTGGGTGGAGGCCGTGGGCTACGAGGAGGAGCCGGCAGCCACCGAGGGGGACGAGGCTCGCGAACGGCAGGCATCGCTGGAGACGCTGCGCGAGATCGTGGAGTCGGTGACGGGCGCGGACCCGGCCGCCGATGCGGCGAGCGTCATCGGCGAGCTGGAGGCCCGCGCCGCGCGCGAGCGGGAGGGCTCCGCAGACGGCGTCAACCTGCTCACCTACCACCGGGCGAAGGGCCTGGAGTGGGACGCGGTCTTCCTGCCCGCGCTGGAGGAGGGGACCCTGCCCATCCGCCAGGCGGTCGACGACGAGGACGCGCTGGAGGAGGAACGGAGACTCCTCTACGTGGGGATCACGCGCGCCAGGCTCCACCTCGTCCTGTCCTGGGCGGAGCGGCGTGACACGCGGGGGCGCGAGAGCAAGCGCCGGCCCAGCCGGTTCCTGCTGGACATCAGGCCGCGGCCCGCCCGGCCCGGGGATCGCGTCCGGGTCCTGCCAGGCCCGCCTCCCCAGACCAGACGACCGGCGGCAGGCGGCTCGGACGACCCGTTCTTCGCCGCGCTGAGCGAGTGGCGCCTCCTCCATGCCCGCGCCGATGACGTGCCGGCCTACGTGATCGCCCCCAACGACACGCTCAAGGCCATCGCCGACGTCCGCCCGCGAACGCTCTCCGGGCTGGCCCGGGTCAAGGGCATGGGTCCCGCGCGCATCGAGAAGTACGGGGACGAGATCCTGGCCGTTGTAGACCAGGTGCTCAAGTCCGGCGCCTGATCGACGGGAGGCGGCCGCGCCCGTCGGGAGGCGGCCCGGCCGGTTCAGGCAGCCAGGTCGCGGCGCCGGAACGCCCAGAGCGCACCCAGCCAGCCCGCGAGCGCGATGCCCGCGAACAGGGCGAAATCGCCCAGCGGGAGGGTGCCCCCGTCGATCAGCTCGGTGGTTCGGAAGTGGTCCCACGCCGACGCCGGCGCAAGCCAGGCCAGGTCCGCGCTGATCTGGGTCACGACGTACAACAGGTACATGGCGATCAGGACGCCGGACACGATCCCGGACGTCCGCCCGCGGCTGAGGGTCAGCACCCCGAGCAGCGTCGTGACTCCGGCGATCGCGCACCCGAAGAGCCATGACAGCACGCCGGCAAGGGCGAACCGACCGGGATCGAATGCCGCCCCCACCATCTGCCCCACGACCCACAGGCCGCCGACCGTTGCCACGGTCAGCACCGCCATCGCGATGGCCTGGCCCAGGATCGAAGCCGTGAGGTACCGGATGCGCGAGACGGGCGTGGCGAGCGGCAGGTCCAGGAACCCGCGGTCCAGGTCTACCGCCACCCGCGTCCCGAACAGGAGCGCCATGGCTGCGGCCATGATCGGCCACAGCCAGGACGAGATGTACGTGGTGTAGAAGACACCCGGGTCCGAGAGCGAGCCGGTCATGCCGAAGGCGGCGAGGAACTCCTGGGGGAAGGTCTGCATGTATTCCGTGAACAGCTTGTCGTTCTCGAGCATGACCGGGTACATGGCGGCCATGATTGCCCCGTACGCCGCCATGGTCACGCCGAGCCAGACGGTGAGCGACCGGTTGCGGCGGAGCTCCATGCGGAAGGCGGTCATGCCGGCACCTCCCCGGGGGCCTCTTCCCGGTACTGGCGGAGGAACAGGTCCTCGACGTCGGGCGTCGTGATCGCGATGTCGGTCACGACGTGGGCGGCGATGCGCGCGAGCAGGGGATTGATATCCCCGCGGACCATGAGGTGCACCTCGCGACCGGTGAGCGCGGCGACCTCGACGTTCGGGAGGTCGAAATCCGCCACGCCGGGCGGGTGGGCGAGGACGAGGTTGATCGAGCGCCAGTGCGAACCAAGGAGCTCGGCGACGTTGCTGATCTCCGCGATCCGGCCGTCCCGGATGATCGCCACCCGGTCGCACGCCCGCTCGACCTCGACCAGGTTGTGGCTGGACAGGAAGACGGTTCGACCCTCCTCGCGCACCTCCGCGAGAAGGGCCAGGAACTCGCGCTGCATCAGCGGGTCCAGCCCACCGGTGGGCTCGTCGAGGATGAGCAGCGGCTCCCTGCCCATGAACGCCGCCACCACGCCGATCTTCTGGCGGTTGCCTCGGCTCAGCTTGCGGATGCGAACGGAGGGGTCCAGCTCCAGGCGCTCCGCCATCGGCATCCAGCAGCGGCGAGCGAGGCCGCGCAGCTCCGCGAAGTAGTCCAGCTGGGCAGCGCTCGTCAGCTCGCCGAGGAACCCGGGGTCGCTGCCCAGGTACGCGACGTTCCGGTGCAGGCGGGCGGCGTGTGCGAACGCGTCCTCGCCGAACAGCCTCGCGCTGCCGCCGGTCGCGCGCAGGAAGCCCATGAGCAGGCGGATCGTGGTGGTCTTGCCGGCCCCGTTCGGCCCGAGGAAGCCGAAGGCCTCGCCCTCCTCCACGCCGAACGCGACGTCCTCCACGCCGCGCCGCGATCCGTAGGACTTGGTGAGGCCGTCCGCCTCCACGACGAGATTGGTCATGGGGCACCCCTGGGCGTTCCGACGCCACGCTGCGTCGTCCTGATCGTCGCCCGAGAACGGCGCCGTCGGTAGGGAGGGACGGCCCCTTGGGCGGGTCCGGCGGGCCCGAGAGCGCCTGTGCGACCGGGTCAGGGGCCCGAGTGGCCTGTGCGACCGGATCCAGCGCGCTGGCCATGAGGTCAGGATCGAATTCGGCAAGCCGCACCGCGGGCACCGATGGTGGGTCCTACCGGGAGGGGTGACGATTGGTGGGGTTCGGTGCAGTGGTATCCGTCGTATACCCCGTCTACGATCCCGGACAGGATCCTTCCAACCCCGCCCACGGTGCCCGGATGCCCGACGCAGACCCTGTCGCGACTCACGCCGACCGACGATCTTGCCGATGGCAGCTCGCTCCGGTTGGTGAGGATTCGGCTCGCCCTGGCGCTCACGGCTGCCGCGATCCTGCCAGTTGCCGCGATCCAGGCCGCGACCCGTGCGGTCGACGGCGCGGGTCCGGGTGTTGAGCCCTCGACGTTGCTCGCCCTCCTGGTGGTTGGAGCGCTGCTCGTGGGCCTGGTCCTCCGCATGGCGGGCCGGGTCCTCGAACCGGCCGTCGAGCTCGACGCGTCGCGCGGCCGCCTGCGTGACGCGTACGAGGAAGTTCGCGAGTTCGCCCTGGTCGATGGCCTGACGGGCCTCGGCAATCACCGGGCGTTCCAGGAGGCGTTCGAAGGCGAGATCTCGAGGGCGCAGCGGTACCACCAGGACCTGTCGCTGGTGCTCCTTGACCTCGACGAGTTCAAGCTCGTCAACGATGCCCAGGGACATGCCATCGGCGACAGCCTCCTGGCCGAGGTGGGGCGCCTGATCCGGGGCCAGGTCCGGCGATCGGACCGGGCGTTCCGGATCGGCGGCGACGAGTTCGCGCTCATCCTGCCGCAGACCGCCGCGGACGGCGCCCAGCTGCTGGCGCGGCGCCTGCTCGCGTCCGGCCTCGAGGTCCGACCCGACAGTGCCTACCAGCGACCGATCTCGTTCTCTGCCGGCGTCTCGTCGTTCCCAGCCCAGACCAGGGATCGCGAGCAGCTCCGGACCTTCGCGGACTCCGCGCTGTATCGCGGCAAGCGATCCGGCCGCACGACGGTGACGCTGGCGGACCCGGCGCTCGACGGCGAGCAGGTGGATGAGCAGCGGCGTGCGGTCCTCTCTGCGGCCATCGCGAAGGAGCTCGCGCAGCGGTCACTCCATGCCGCCTACCAGCCCATCATTCACCTCGAGTCCGGCAGGGTCATCGGCTTCGAAGGGCTGACGAGGACGGCCCCGGATTCGACATTCGCGAACCCGGGTGCGCTGTTCGCGGCGGCGGAGGTCAGTGGGCGCGTGGTGGAGCTCGACCTGGCCTGCCTGGCGACCGTCCTGGCCGGTGCCGCCGAGATCCCCGAGCCGACCCTGGTCACGGTCAATGTCTCACCTCGGACGCTCGAGGCGCCCGAGTTTGGAGCATCGCGCTTCCTGGCGATGGTCGCGAGCTCGGGCATCGCCCCGAGTCGGGTGATCCTCGAAGTCACGGAGCGCGACGTCATCAGCGACGTGCCGCGGGTCGTCGCCGTGCTCGAGCAGTGTCGAGCGGCCGGGATCCGGGTCGCCGTCGACGATGTCGGCGCCGGCAATGCGGGCCTGCGCCTGTTGAGCCAGTTCCGGTTCGACGTGGTGAAGATCGACCTGTCTCTGGTCCAGGCCGGTGCCGGGAAGGAGACTGTTCGCGCGGTCCTCGGCTCGCTCGTCGACCTCGCCGGGCGCCTTGGTGCGCTCGTCGTCGCCGAGGGCATCGAGACAGCGGGCCAGCTCGCGATGGCGCGGGAGCTCGGGATCGACGCCGGCCAGGGGTATCTCCTTGGAAGGCCGGCCAGGCACATCGACATCGAGCGCATCGACATCGAGGCCCTGTTGCGGCCGTCGGAGAACCCGTACCTGGCGCTCGGCCTGACACCCCCCGACCAGACCGCCGGATGGCCCGTCATGCAGGTGCCGACGGCGGTGCCCTGACCTGGGGGTGGTGTCCCGACGCGGGCGGGCCCGGGTCAGGGCGGCCATGACAGCCGGGTGCACCCCCTACGCCACCGGGTCCAACGCCTCCTCGAACTGGCTCGCGTACAGCTCGTGGTAGAAGCCCTGCTTCGCGAGGAGCACCTCATGCGTGCCCTGCTCCAGGATCCGGCCCTCGTTCATGACCAGGATCACGTCCGCGTCGCGGATCGTGGACAGCCGGTGCGCGATCACGAACGACGTCCGGCCCTCCATCAGCCGGTTCATCGCGCGCTGGATAAGCACCTCGGTCCGCGTGTCCACCGACGACGTGGCCTCGTCCAGGATCAGGATCGGCGGGTCGGAGAGGAACGCCCGGGCGATCGTGAGCAGCTGCTTCTCGCCGGCCGAGACGTTGGTTGCGTCATCGTCCAGGACGGTCTCGTACCCGTCGGGCAGCGTCCGCACGAAGTGGTCCACGTGCGCGGCATCGACCGCATCGTGGAACCGTGCCTCGGCAACCTCGCCGTCGGCACCGTACGTGACGTTGTCCCGGATCGTGCCGTTGAACAGCCAGGCGTCCTGGAGGACCATCCCGAAGGTGCGGCGCAGGCTGTCCCGCGTCAGCTCCCGGGTATCGATCCCGTCCACGGTGATCCGCCCCTGGTCCACGTCGTAGAACCGCATCAGCAGGTTCACGAGCGTGGTCTTGCCTGCACCGGTCGGCCCCACGATGGCCACCGTCTGCCCGGGCTCCACGATCAGCGACAGCTCCTCGATGAGCGGCTTGTCCGGCATGTACCGGAAGGCCACATCCTCGAAGGCGACGCGGCCCGTTGCCGGTCCCTCCATGCGCCGAGGTGCCACCGGATCCGGGATCTCCTCGGCCTCGTCCAGCAGCTCGAACACCCGCTCGGCCGATGCCACCGCACTCTGTAGCACGTTGACGATGGACGCTGCCTGGATGATGGGCATCGTGAACTGCCGCGAGTACTGGATGAACGCCTGGACGTCGCCGAGCGACATCCGTCCGTTCGCCACCTGCACGCCGCCGATGACGGCGATGGCGACGTAGTTGAGGTTGGAGATGAACGTCATCGCCGGCATGATCATCCCGGAGATGAACTGGGCCCGGTAGGAGGCCTGGTAGAGCTGCTCGTTCTGCTCGTCGAAGGTGGCGATCGCCTCCTCCTGGCGCCCGAACAGCTTCACGATCGCGTGCCCGGTGTGCATCTCCTCGACGTGACCGTTGAGGGTCCCGGTTCGCTCCCACTGGGCGGCGAACTGCTTCTGCGAGCGGGACGCGATGAGCACGGTCACCACGATCGACGCCGGCACCGCGAGCACTGAGATCACGGCCAGGAGCGGGCTGATCGTGAGCATCATGATCAGCACCCCGACCACGGTCAGCACCGACGTGATCAGCTGGGTGAGGCTCTGCTGGAGCGTCTGGCTGATGTTGTCGATGTCGTTGGTGACGCGGGACAGGATGTCGCCGCGCGGGTGGCCGTCGAAGTAGGCGAGGGGGAGCCGTCCGAGCTTGACGTCGACCCGCCGGCGCAGCCGGTAGACGGTCCGTTGCGTGACGCCGGCCATGATGTAGCTCTGGGCCCACGCGAAGAGAGAGCTCACGATGTAGATCACCCCGACGCTCGCCAGGATCGTCGCGAGGGCGGTGAAGTCGATTCCCTGGCCGGGCACGACGTTGTTCATGCTCGCCAGCATCTCGGCCTGGTTCGTCTGGCCCGTGTCATTGAGCTGCGCGATGATCTGGTCGATGGGGACGCCGGTCAGGCCGGCCGCACCGAGCTGGTTGCCAATCGCGCCCTCGAAGATGATGTCGGTGGCGCTGCCGAGCATCTTCGGGCCGAGAATGGCGAAGAAGACGCTGATGACGCCGAGCACCACCACCGCGAGGACCAGGAGCCGCTCCGGACGGAGCTCGCCGACCAGCCGCCTGAACGAGGGCCCGAAGTTCTTGGACTTCTCGACCGGCATGCCCGCGCCCATCATGCCCATGCCCGGCGAGCCGCCGCCCGGCCTGCGACCGGCGCCGGGTCCGCCCTGCCGTCCCGTCGGGCCGCTCACGCCGCCTCCTCCTCGGTGACCTGGGACAGCACGATCTCCCGGTAGGTCTCGCAGGTCCGCATCAGCTCCTCGTGGGTGCCGATGCCGGCGACGCCTCCGTCCTCGAGCACCACGATCCGGTCCGCGTGGAGGATCGTCCCCACCCGCTGGGCCACGATGATCACCGTGGCATCGCCCAGCTCTCGCGCGAGCGCCGCCCGGAGGCGGGCGTCGGTCCGGAAGTCCAGCGCCGAGAAGCTGTCATCGAACACGTAGATGTCGGGCTTGTGGGTGAGCGCCCGGGCGATCGCCAGGCGCTGTCGCTGGCCGCCCGAGACGTTGGTCCCGCCCTGGGTGATCGGCGCTTCCAGGCGCCCCTCCATCTCCTCGACGAACTCGCGCCCCTGCGCGATGTCGAGCGCCCGCCACAGGTCCTCGTCGGTGGCCGCCTCGTCGCCGTAGCGGAGGTTGGAGGCCACCGTGCCTGCGAACAGGAACGCCCGCTGGGGGACGACGCCGATGCGCCGCCAGAGGTCCTGGCGGTCCATCGTGCGGACGTCGACCCCGTCGATCTCGACGCTGCCGCCGGTCGCGTCGTAGAAGCGCGGGAGCAGGTTGATCAGCGTCGACTTGCCGCTGCCGGTGGAGCCCACGATGGCCGTCGTCTCGCCCGGGTTCGCCTCGAACGAGACGTTGCACAGGACCGGATCAGCGGCACCCGGGTAGCCGAACGTCACGTCGCGGAAGACCAGGTGCCCGGTCCTCGGGGGAGACACGGGCTCCTGGGGGTCGTGGATCGCCGGCTCCGTTGCCAGGACCTGCTGGATCCGGTCGCCCGACACCGCTGCGCGCGGGACCATGATGAACATGATCACCGCGGTCATGATCGCGAACAGGATCTGCATGATGTACTGCAGGAAGGCGGTCAGGTTGCCGATCGGCATCGCGCCGCTGTCCACGCGGTAGGCGCCGAGGTAGAGGACGGCGACCGTGCTCAGGTTCATGATCAGCATCAGGCTGGGCATGGTGACCGCGAACAGCCGGTTCACCCGCAGGCCGGTGTCCATCAGGTCCCGGCTGGCCTCGTCAAAGCGCTCCTCCTCGTGCTCCGTCCGCACGAATGCCCGGATGACGCGCACGCCCGACAGCGTCTCGCGCATGAGGAGGTTGATCCGGTCGATCTTGACCTGCATCGCCTGGAACAGCGGGATCGCGCGGCTCATCACGACGCCGATCAGCACGATCATGATCGGGATGATCACCAGCAGGACCCCGGTGAGCGGCACGTCCTGGCGGAGCGCCATGATCACGCCGCCGATGGTCAGGATCGGGGCGGAGATCATCATGTTCAGCGCCATCAGCACGACCTGCTGGATCTGCTGGACGTCATTCGTGTTGCGGGTGATGAGGCTGGCGGCGCCGAACTGGTTGACCTCGACCTGGCTGAACGTCTCGACCTTGCGGAAGATGCCGCTGCGCACGTCGCGCCCGAAGCCCATCGCGATCCGGGCGCTCCAGTAGACGCCGACGATCGCGGCGACCATCAGCGCGAACGTGACCACCAGCATGAAGCCGCCCGTGCGCAGGATGTAGTCGACATCCCCCTTGGCGACGCCGTTGTTGATGATCTCGGCGTTGAGCTCGGGGAGGTACAGGTTGGCAATCGCCTGGACCAGCAGGAGGATGAGCACGAACCCGATCGCCCATCGATAGGGCGGCAGGTAGCGGCGCAGGATGGGGATCAACGGCCGGCCTCCGGGGCAGGGGTCGGAAGGTCCTCGTGGAAGCGCTCGCGGGCGCGGTGGAGGGCCCGGGCGCCCTTGAGCAGGCCCGCGAGCTCGTCGTCGGTCAGGTGGTCGAGCATCATCGCGAGGTGCTCGCGGCGCTCGGTCGCCATCCCGGCGATGAGATTGCGCCCCTCCTCGGTCAGCGCCACGCGCACCACGCGGCGGTCGTCGTCACCGCGGTGGCGCTCCACGAGGCCCCGCTGCTCCATCCGGTCGATGATCCCGGTGGCGCTCGCCTGCGACACGTCGAGCGTCTCGGCGAGGCCGCGCATCGGGAGCGGTCCGTCGGCGTCGAGGACGGCCAGCACGTTGAGGTGGACGAGGCTCAGCGCACCACCGGGCCAGTGACGCATGTGGCGCATGGCGGCGGCAGGGCTCTGCGCGGCGAGCTCCTCGAGGACCTCGCGGAGGACGGCTTCGCGGTTCACGGGTTGGTCACGGCCCTTCGCTGGAGATAGATGATCAACGTGGCGTGAAGCATATGGCCCAGCGTCGGGGCTGTCCAGCAGGGCCCCAGGCGCTCGACGCCGTCAGGAATCCCGGCCGCGCGCCAGCTACCCGGTGATGGCCTTCCGGTACCGCCACGTGGCCAGGCCCAGCAGCACGACCGCGAACCCGGCCAGCACCGCCACGTTCGTCATCACCGTGTCGATCCCGCCGCCGTCGCGGATGAGAGAGCTGAGCCCCGTGATCGCCCAGGAGTGGGGGATCGCCTTGGCAAGGGTCTGCATGACCTCCGGCATGAAGGCGAGCGGCACCATGCAGCCGCCCAGCGCTCCCAGCGCCAACCCGACGAACACCCCCAGCGACGACGCCTGGTCCGCGTTCCGGCTCAGGGTCCCCACCAGCATCGCCGCGGCGGCGGAGACGAGGCAGAACATCAGGACGATCGCCGAGGCCGCCAGCGGGTCCCCCCAGGACACGTTGAACACGGTGGCCGTGAGCACGACGATGAACAGGGCCTGGAACAGCGCGACGAGGAAGCGCCCGAGGGTCTCGCCGAGCACGATCGTCCCGATCGACGTCGGCGTCGACACCATGCGTCGCGACACGCCGAGCCGCCTCGTGAGCACGAGCTGGGCCGCGGCCGTCATCGAGGTCAGGAAGGTGAACAGCAGCAGCTGGGTCTGGGCGCCGAAGGTGAACTGGCTGTACCCCTCGAACATGAACTCCTTGCCGACCTGCTCGACGGTGACCCTGACTCCGGCCACGTCGGGGCGCCGGGTCTCGGCCACCCCGTACGCCTCGTCGAAGGTGCCCGCGCCAAGCTGCTCCGCCGTGCGGGCCGCAGCCACCAGCGCCTGCTGTTCTGCCATCGCAGCCTCGATCGTCGCACGGTAGCCGGCGGTGACCGTCTCCGTCGTGCCCAGGAACCGGATCTCGACCACGTCGGTGTCAGCGAGCCTGGCACTGTAGTCCTCGGGCAGCACGACCCCGGCCTCCACGGTGCCGCGCTCCACGGCGGTCCGCAGCGATGCCTCGTCGTTGAACGCGAGGACCGTGAACACCGTCGAATCCTCGGCAATCCGCGCGACGAGCGCATCCGCTGCCGCGTCCCCATCGGGTGCCACGATGCCCAGGCGCGCAAACGTCGACCCGCCGAATTGCAGCCCCAGGGCCACGATGATGATCGTGGGCAGGACGAGGACGAAGAACAGGTTGCCGCGATCGCGGACGAGCCGGAGCAGGTTCGTCCGGCCGATCCAGAGGACCTTGCCGATACCGACGCGGCTCATCGCGGGGCCACCAGGCGTCGCGCCCGGGCGAACCCGATCGTGCCGGTCACCAGGCCCACGGCCAGCAGCACCGCGACCGCGGGCAGTGCGTCCGCGATGGTCCCGCCGCCCTGCATCTCGGCCAGGCCGCGCAGGAACCAGGCGTGGGGCGTCACCAGGCTCAGCGCCTGCATCGCCTCCGGCGCCTGGGCGGTGGGCGAGAACGTCCCACCCAGGATCCCGAGCGTCATCGCCACCGCGGCATTCGCGGCGCCAGCCCCGTCCGCGGTCTTCATGAACGACGTCACCAGCGTCGTGATCCCGATCGCGCTGGTCACCGCCGCGATCACGATCAGCGCCACGCCCGGTGGCGGCCCCCAGTCCGCGCCCAGCATCAGCGTCGTGGCGACGATCAGGACGAACAGCGATGCCACCCCGGTCAGGAAGCTCCCGAGCGCCTTGCCTGCCAGGATCGTCCCGGGACGGATGGGCCCCGAGAGCATGCGCGCGAGCGTTCCCTGTCGCCGCTCCTCGAACAGGCTGAGCATCCCGGACTGGACGGCGAAGAACAGGAACAGGACCGCCATCGCGGACGAGAAGAACGTGGTCCAGGAGAGCTGGCGAAGGTCAGCGCCCGTGTCCACGAGCGTGATCGCCGGCTGCTGGGCGGCAGCCACGATCGCCGCCATCTCGGCCCCGGCGGGCGCCGCTCCCCGCAGGTCGCCGAGCGTGAGCACCGCGAGCTGGACGCTCGTGACGCCGTCGGCGAACCGTGCCGCCACGGAGCGTGCGATCTCGGTGCCGAGTTCGGCATCCTTCGCGCCCAGGATCAGGATGGACGTGGGCTGACCGGCGGCGATCGCCTCCGAGAAGCCGATCGGGATGACGAAGGCGGCGTCCGCCTTCCAGCCCTCCGCGTCCGCCAGCTCGACGGCCTGGCGCGCGTCGGCCTCGGTCGCCCGGGTCTCGATCGTCGCGACGCCTGCGTCCTCGAGCCCTCCGAGCACCTGTTCGCTGAAAGTGGTCGCCAGCGATCCTCCATCGAGGTCCACGACCACGTAGTCAGCATGGAAGCTGGACGCCCCGCCAAGCAGCAGGCTGAAGATGAACGCGAGCCCCAGCGGGGCGGCGACGGCGAACATGATGATCGAGCGGTCCCGCAGCCGCTGCCGCAGGTCCTTGGCCGCGATGAGCAGCGCCGTTCGCATCGGAGGTCCCGGCTACTCGGCCGTGTCCCGGAGGGCGCGACCGGTGAGGTGGAGGAAGACCGCCTCGAGGTCCGGCTCCACGACGTCCACGCCCTTGACGTCCGCCTTGACCTCGGCCGCAGCGATGAGCCTCGGCAGCGCCTGCCGTGCGTCCGACACGAGGATCTCGATGGTGGTGTCCTTCGCGTCCGCACGCACGACGCCGGGCACCTTCGCAACGTCGGTTGCCGCCGCCGCGACGTCTCCGGTGACGGTCAGGCGCACGGTGTCCTGCTCGCCGATCAGGGCCACGAGCTCCCGCTGTGTCCCCTCGGCGCGGATCTCACCGGCGTCGATGATGCCCACCCGATCGCAGAGGCGTTCGGCCTCCTCCATGTAGTGGGTCGTGTACAGGATGGCCATGCCCTGCTTGCCGAGGGCAGCAATGCTCTCCAGGATCGCGTTCCGGCTCTGCGGGTCCACGCCCACCGTCGGCTCGTCGAGGAGCAGCAGGCGGGGCTGGTGGAGCAGGCCGATGCCGATGTTGAGGCGCCGCTGCATGCCGCCGCTGTACTTGTCGGTCCGGTCACCCGCTCGGGCCGACAGGCCGACAATCTCGAGCACCTCGCCGATTCGGGTCTTGAGGCGGGCGCCGGAGAGGCCGTACAGGCGACCGAAGAACTCGAGGTTCTCGCGGCCGCTCAGGTCCGGGTAGATCGCCAGGTCCTGGGGCACGAACCCGATCGCGGCCTTGGCCGCTACTGCGCCGACATCGACCGGCGTCCCGTCGAGCGTGACCTCCCCGCCATCCCGGGCGAGGAGCCCGCAGATCATCGAGATGGTCGTGGTCTTGCCCGCACCGTTGGGGCCCAGGAGGCCGTAGGTCTCGCCCTCATGGATCTCGAGGCTGACGCCCCGCACGGCCTCGATGGTGCCGTAGCGCTTCCACAGGTCGTGCGCGGCGAGGACCACCGGCGCGTTGGGCTCCTCGGGCATGCGGGCGATCCTCCACGGGTCGGCGAGGGCGTGAGGCAGCACATGATGACCGCCCGAGGGTCCCCGATGCAAGGCCCACATGAATCGCGGCCATGGACGCTACGCGCCTGGCTGCCGCTCCGGACACGATCCCAGGCGGCCTGCCCGGCTACCCGCTCTTGCGGACCTTCCAGATCTCCTCGCACGGCCACCGGCGGGCCCACGCGTACGTCATCCACGCGTAGGTGGTGGACAGCCCCTCCGGCGCCTGCGGTTCCAGCAGCTCCCGGATCGCGAACCCGTTCGCGGTGAAGAGGCGGATCCAGTCGCCGTGCGTCGGGTGGAACTCGATGCTGGTCTCGCCTGCCCAGCTCGTGCGGCCCATGCCGAACTGGGGGCGCAGGAGGCGATCCTCCACGGGTGCATCCGGGTCGTCAGGGCTGGCGAGATAGGTCAGGACGTGATTGGTCAGGACGTGCAGCCGGCCGCCCGGGCGAAGGATGCGCGCGGCCTCCGGGATCCATGCCTCCGGATCGGCCCACAGGACCGCACCGTATTCGCTGATCGCGAAATCGAACGACGCATCGGCGAAGGGCATGCGCTCCGCGTTGCCGAGGTGGAGGGGAAACGAGATGGCGTGCTCCTGCTGGAGGCGCGCGGCCGTCTCCAGCTGCCGGGGTGAGTTGTCGACGCCGACAACGCGGGCGCCGCGGCGGGCCATCCACGCGGAGACGTAGCCCGTCCCGCACCCGAGCTCGATCGCGTCGAGACCGGCCAGGTCGTCGGGGAGCATGCCCAGCTGTGCCTCCGGGATGCCGAACAGGCCCCAGGTCTCTTCGCCCGGCGCTCGTGCCCACTCGCGCTCGCCCGCTGCAACGTACTCGTGAGCGAACCCGTCCCACGCCGCGCGGTTGGCGGCAACGTGCTCCGGCAGGTCCTCGGCGTCGACGCTGTCGTTCCCGGCCAACTCAGCGCCCGCCGAGGTGCTTCGCCCGGGCTGCGATCAGGACGCCGACCATCCGCTCGTCGGCCGGTCGCAGGTCCACCTGCAGGTGCCCGACTCCGAGGTCGCGCCAGGCGTCAAACGCCTGCGCCACCGCGTCCACGTCTGCGGGGAGGGCATCGGCCGACGTGGGCCGCCCGGAGTCACCCGTCTCACTGTCGATCGTCAGGCCCACCGTCACCTCCAGCGTGGCCGGGTCGCGCCCCTCCGCCGCACAGGCGGTGAGCAGGTCCGCGCGCCGCTGCTCGAACCGCTCGTTCGGGAGTCCGAACCAGGCGGCGTTCCACGCGTCGGCATGCCGGGCCACCAGCCGCAGGGCACGTTCGCCCTTGGCCGCGATCAGGACGGGCATCCGGCCCGGAAGGCGCGCCGGGCGCGGCGGGGGCGGGATCAGCACCGCGTCTTCGACGTCGTGCCACCGTCCGTGGAACGTGACCCGCTCGCCGCGGAGCAGCGGTCCGATGATGGCCAGGGCCTCCTCGAACCGGCCGACCCGATGGTCGAACGGGTAGCCGAACGCGTCGTACTCCGGCTCGTGCCAGCCCGTGCCCAGGCCCAGGATCAGGCGTCCGTTCGCAACCTCGTCCAGCGTGGCGGCCATCTTGGCGAGGAGGGCAGGCGGCCGGAAGCCCGTGCCCAGCACGATCGTCCCCAGCTCCACGCGCTCGGTGACGGCGGCTGTGGCCGTCAGCAGCGTCCAGGCCTCGAGGATGCCGTCCTCGGGTTGCTCCGGGAAGCGGAAGATCAGGTGGTCGTAGACCCAGACGCTGTCCAGGCCGCCATCCTCGGCCATGCGCGCGAGGCTCCGGACCTGTGACCACGTGGACGCGCCGGGTCCGTCGGCGTCGTTCATCGGGAGCAGCATGCCGATCTTCATCATGGCCCGGATGGTACGGCAGCCCGGGGCCCGGTCGGACGCGGTGCGACGCCGGCGGTGCGCGGTCGATCGTGTCGCGTGGCCGGGGGTGGCGCGGGCAGGGACACCATCCTCGACAATGGATGGCGTGAACGCGCCCGTCGTCCGGCACACGCCTCGCCCCCGACTCCGCCACATCGCGGGGATCGCGGTCGCGGTCCTGTTCTGGGTCGTGACCATCGCCATGGCGGATCCCGACGGTGGACGTCAAGGAGCCGCTCGCGGGCTGGGTCACGGCGCAGGACGCCCGGTCCTATTTCGGGCTCAACCTCTCGGACCTGTATGCAGGCCGGTCCGACTGGAACACCATCGGTGCCTACCCGTACTCGCCCGCCTTCGCGCAGCTCGTCTACCCGCTCAACCAGCTCCCGTGGCCGGCGTTCGTGGCGGTGTGGACGGCGCTGCTGATCGGGGCCGTGTACCTGCTGACCGGCCCGGAGCTGTTCCTCGTGGGCATGGTGGTGGGGGCGATGGAGATCGCCGGCGGCAACATCTCGCTGCTTCTGACCCTGGCGATCGTGGCCGGGTTCCGCTGGCCCTGGACCTGGGCGTTCGTGCTGCTGACGAAGATCACGCCCGGGGTGGGACTCCTGTGGTTCGCGCTGCGCCGGGAGTGGCGGCAGCTGGCGATCGCGCTGGGGACGACGGCCGGCGTGGTGGTCGTGTCGTTCCTGGTGCTGCCCGATGCCTGGCGGGCCTGGATCGATCTCCTCCAGGCGAACACCGGCAAGGGCGGGACCTGGGCGGCGGTCCCGATCCCGCTGATCGTGCGCGGACCGATCGGCGTGGCGCTGATCGCCTGGGGCGCGTTCCGGAACCAGCGCTGGACCGTGCCCGTGGGCACGATGCTCTGCCTGCCGGCCCTCTGGTATGGATCGCTGTCGATGCTGCTGGGCGTGATCCCGCTCACGACGCCCGACGAGCGATCGCGGGCGTGGGCGCGGGTGACGGATCCGCTGCGGCGGCGATAGCCCGAAGTTCTCGATCTCGACCGTCGCCCCGCCCTACGAGGAGGCGACCACCGCCGCCAGCGCGTCTGCGAATGGGTCCAGGTTCGCGGACGTGAAGCCGGCCACGTTGATGCGGCCCTTGCCCACCACGTAGACGCCGTGCTCGTCCCGGAGACGCGCGACCTGGGCCAGGGTGAGACCGAGCAGCGCGAACATCCCTCGCTGCGTCGCGATGCCGCCCCAGTCGCCGGGAATGGCCCGTGCCTCGAGGGCTGCCACGAGCGCCCGCCGGTTGTCCTTGATCCGGTTGCGCATCGTGGCCAGCTCCACCTCCCAGCGGGGCCTGAGCTCCGCGTCGGCGAGGATCGTGCGGACGATGTCGGCGCCGTGGGCGGGCGGGTTGGAGTAGTTGACCCGGATCGCGATCTTGACGTGGCTCTGGATCGATGCGGCGTCCGCGGCGGAGCCGGCGATGACCATCATCGCGCCCACGCGCTCGGCGTAGAGCGAGAAGGTCTTGCTGAACGACGTCGAGACGAGCAGCTCCGCGCCCGGTCGCACGAGCTCCATCAGGCCCTCTGCGTCCTCGCGCAGGCCGTCGCCAAAGCCCTGGTAGGCGAGATCCACCAGCGGCAGCAGGCGGCGTTCCTCCACCAGGTCGCCGATCTGCTTCCAGAGTCCCGGAGACGGGTCGACGCCGGTCGGGTTGTGGCAGGCGCCATGGAGCAGGACGATGTCGCCCGGCGACGCCTGGCCCAGGGCCCCGAGCATCGCGTTCTCGTCGATCCGGCGCCCTGTCGCGTCCGTGTACGGGTAGGGCCGGATCCTGAACCCCGCCGCCTGGAACAGCTGCGGGTGGTTGGGCCAGGTGGGCTCGCTCATCCAGAGCGTCTCGCCGGCGCCGGTCTGGCGGAGCAGGTCCGCCGCGACTCGCAGGCCGCCCGTACCGCCCGGGGTCTGGGTCACCAGCGCTCGTCCGGAGGTCACCGCCTCGTGGTCGGCGCCCAGGACGAGGTTCCGAACGAGATCCCGGTAGGCAACCTCGCCATCGATGGGCCGGTAGAGCTTCGTCCCGGCGGCCGCGGCGAGCCGGCGCTCGGCCTCGATGACGGTCCCGAGCACCGGCGTCCTGCCGGTCTCGTCCACGAAGACGCCCGAGGAGAGGTTGATCTTGCCCTCGCGGGTGTCGTTCCGGAACGTCTCGGCCAGGCCGAGGATCGGATCGGGCGGGGCGGGGATGCGGGCGAGCGACGGCAGGGGCACGGGACTGGACCTCGTCGGTGGACGGTGGGAGACGCCAGCGCGACTCTACACGCCCAGCCGGGTTTCGGGCTGCCGGCGGCGTGCGAGGACGAGGGCCGCGCGGCTACAGGACACGAGATCAGCGGGCGAGCGACCGGCGCATCAGGATGCCGCGCTCCACGCAGGCGAACCGGAACTCCCAGGAGCCGGCGATCCCCTCCGGTGCCGCGGCGCGTTCCAGGACCTGGTAGCCCAGGCGCGGGAACCACGTCTCAGCGGTCTCGGTGAGCAGGTACAGGTCCCCGAGGTCCAGGTCCCGGGCCGTTGCCTCGGCCGCCGCCACGAGGGCGCGTCCCACCCCGGTGCCGCGCAAGGCCGGCGAGACCACCACGGAGCGAAGCAGCCCATCGGTCCCGTACCGCTCCACGGCGGCCCCGCCCAGGACCACGCCACCGGCCTCGGCGACCACGCCGTGCGCGAAGGCATCGTCCACGCCTTCCAGCGGCAGGCCGGCGTCCCGGAGCAGCGCGGCCACGGCCGGCACGTCTGCGGCCGTGGCCGCGCGGATCATCACGGTCGGCCCATCGACGGCCGGTCCTGGCGATCGATCCAAGCGCGGCTCAGCCGCAGCCGGTTCCGCCACAGCAGCTGCCGTCACCTTCGACGATCGGGAGCGCGACCTTGCCGGCGACGGGGACCGCCGTGATGCGAGGCGCGGTCCCGCCTTCAGACGCCTCGTCGAGGCCAGGGCGCCGGGCGCGGATGATCGCCCCGTACATGCCGTCGGTCACGGCATGCGTGGCCTCGATCTCGATGCCGGTGAGCCCGGCACCGGCCAGGCCGTCTGCATACTCGCGGAAGGAGAGCGCGCCGGCGATGCAGTTCGCGTACGAGCCTCGCTCCTGTCGATCGACGACGGTCAGGGCGTCGTCGGCGACGACGTCGCTCACGCCCATCCGGCCGCCGGGCCGCAGGACACGCGCGATCTCCATGAACACGGCGGACTTGTCGGCCGCGAGGTTGATGACGCAGTTGCTGATGACGACGTCGATGCTCGCGTCGGGCACGGGGAGGGACTCGATGGTGCCCTTGAGGAACTCCACGTTGGTCGCGCCGGCCTGCGCAGCGTTGCGCCGGGCAAGCTCGAGCATCTCGTCCGTCATGTCCACGCCGATCGCGCGCCCGCTCGCCCCGACGCGCCTGGCGGAGAGGAGGACATCGATCCCGCCGCCCGCGCCCAGGTCCAGGACGGTTTCGCCCTCGCGCAGCTCCGCGACTGCCGTGGGGTTGCCGCAGCCCAGGGAGGCGAGGACCGCCGCGTCGGGCAGATCCGCCAGCTCCAGCGTGGCGTAGCGCTCCGGGCCCCACAACCCGATGCGATCGGGGTCGAGGGGCTCCGCGGTCTCGCCGCACCCGCAGCCGGACCCGCACGAGTCTTCGGGAACGGGGGTGTCCAGCACCTGGCGCGCGGCGGCCGCGTAGTAGTCGCGGACGGTCTCGTGGATCCGGTCGGTCATCGGTTGCCCCTGGGTCGTGGTGTGCGCGGCGGACGTCGGCGTGCTGTTGGTATTGATACTTGCCGATATCGATGGTTGTCAATATGCTGTCGGTCATGAAGCGTGCCCTCGACCCGGAGAAGCCTGCCCCTGACCCGGACATCCGGCTGCTCCAGGCCGCCGCGGATCCGACGCGCCTGGCGATCCTGCGCCAGTTGAGCGGCAAGGCTGCCGTCTGTGCCTGCGAGTTCACCGCGTGCTGCAACGTTGCGCAGCCCACCGTCTCGCACCACCTCCGGGTGCTCCGCGAGGCGGGGTGGGTGACCTCCGAGCGCCGGGGCAGCTGGGTCCACTACAGCCTGAGCCCTGATGCGGTGGCCCGGTTCGGGGCGCTTGCCGGGGGGCTGGCCCCCGGAACCCGGGCTACCTCCCGCCCGCGAGCAGTCGCCCCGGCGAGACGCGCACAGCCCGCCGCACGGACACCCCAGCCTGCCTGACAATGTGCCGATGAGCGCGGATGTGCCCCAGCCCGTTCCCGCCGCCCTCCCACTCGTCGAGCGGCTCACCGTCTACGGCGCCGACTGGTGCGGAGACTGCCGCCGCGCGAAGCGGTTCCTCGACCAGACCGGTACGCCATACGTGTGGGTGGACACGGCAGCCGAGGCGGGCGTCAGGGCAATGCTCAAGGCAGCGGGCTACCTCGCCATCCCGGTCGTGCTGATCCCGGGCGGAGCCGTGCTGGTGGAGCCGTCGAACGATGAGCTGGCCGCGGCGATCGGCGTTGTCGTCTGAACCTGGCAGGCCGGAGCGACTACTCCAGCCCCTCAGCGTCCAGGCGGAGCAGCGTCTCGTAGGCCTCGTCACCGAGGAACGCCCGGGCGGCTGCCTCGGTGTCGGCGAGAGCGGCGGCCTCGTCCGCTTCCGCCCCGTCCTCGAGCTCGGCGTCCCCGCCCGCGAGCACGCTCAGGACGCGTGACGGTGTCGGCTCCACGACCCACTCCTCGCCCGTGTCGGGGTCAACGTCGAAGAAGGTGACGGACTCGACCTCGTGGATGGCGCCATCCGGCCTGGTGAGCGTGCACGCCCACGCCTCGTCCTCGTCCTCGGCGACGCGGACCGTGAGGATGAGCCCGAGCGAGCGGAACAGCTCGGCGAGGGTGGTCGGTGCGGACATGGCGGCGTACCTCGGGCTGGGTGGTCACGACAACCCTACCCCGGCCGGCCTCATCGCGCCGCGGTGCGTCACCGCACCGCACGGCGCCATCGCGCACCACGCCGCGGTGCGTCACGGCACCTGGTCGTGCCCCGACATCTCGGAGCGCGTCCTGTTGCCCGGCCCGCAACGGCCGCCCGACGGGCGCGGTCAGCGCGTAGGATCCACGGCATGACCAACCCTGCATCCGTCTCCTTCTGGCTCGAAACCTCCGGCGACGACCTCGCCCCGCGCCCGGGCATCGACGGCACCACCGACGCCGACGTGGCCATCCTGGGCGCCGGCATGACCGGGCTCTGGACTGCCTTCTACCTGAAGCGCCGGGACCCGTCGCTGAAGATCGTGGTGGTGGAACGCGAGATCGCCGGGTTCGGCGCATCCGGCCGGAACGGCGCCTGGTGCGCGCCGGACCTGAACATCTCGATGACCCGCCTGGCGAAGGTCCACGGGAGGGATGCCGCCCGCGCCATGCAGCAGGCGACCTACGACGCCGTGGACGAGATGGGACGGGCGTGCGCGGAGGCCGGCATCGACGCCGGCTTCCACAAGGGTGGCGAGTTGATCCTCGCGCGCGGGCCGCAGGGCATCCCGGCACTCGAGTCCTCGCTCGCGGAGTACGAGCATTTCGGCTTCGGGGACCGCTACCGGATGCTCGATGCGGCGCAGCTCTCGGAGCGGATCCGCGTTGCGGGCGCGGTGCAGGCCATCGCGTCGGAGGACGCCGCCGTCATCCACCCGGGCCGCGCCGTTCGCGGGCTCGCGCGGCACGTGGAGCAGGATGGCGTCCGGATCGCGGAGGGGACGGCCGTCACGAGCTTCCGTCCGAAGGACTCGAGCGGCCGCGCCGCGCTCGTCACGCCCCGTGGCGAGGTCCGGGCTCCGGTTGTCGTGCTTGCGGGAGAGGCGTACCTCTCCGAGTTGCCCGGTCTGCACCGTCAGCTGCTCCCGCTCTGGTCGCTGATCGTGCTCACGGAACCGGTCACCGACGCCCAGTGGGCGGAGATCGGCTGGGAGAACAGGGAGGTGGTGGCGTCGACGCGAATGTCGGTGGACTACCTGTCGCGGACCGAGGATGGCCGGATCCTGTTCGGCGGCCGGGGGGCGCCGTACCGCTTCGGGTCTCCGATCCGCCGCGCATACGATCAGCACGGGCCCACCCACGAGAAGCTCAAGGGGTTCGTGCGCGAGTGGTTCCCGGTGCTGCGGGACGTGGGCTTCACGCACGAGTGGGGCGGACCCCTGGGGATGCCGCGCGACTGGCACCCGACGATGGCGTTCGACGAGGCCTCGGGCATCGCCACCTCGCGCGGGTACATCGGCCACGGCGTGTCCACGACCAACCTGGGCGGCCGCGTCCTGGCCGACCTGATCACGGGGACCCGCAGTCCGATCACGGAACTGCCCCTGGTCAACCACCAATCCCGCAACTGGGAGATCGAGCCGTTCCGATGGCTGGGGGTGCGCTACTCGCAGTGGGCCATCGGCCGGGTGGACGAGAAGGCCGAGCGAACCGGGCAGCCCCCGTCCGGGCGCAGCCTGGCCGAGCGCATCGCGTCGCATTGACCGCCAACCGAGCCCGTCCCGCAGGAGGTTCCGAATGACCGACATCACCGCCCTTCCGGCCTCGATCGCCGCCTCCGAGGCCGACCTGCTCGGTCCCCTCGAGCCCACCGGGCCGCGCGTCGGTGCCGACCGTGGGGAGCCGATGACCGCGATCCGGGTGCTGTCGGACGTTGGCCCCGTCCAGGTGGGGGTCTGGGAATGCACCCCCGGTGGCTGGTCCATCGAGGACCGCCCGAACACGGAGGTCGTGCGCATCCTTCGCGGCGTTGCGCACATCACCGATTCGGACGGCGCGGTGCGCGAGCTGGTCGCTGGGTCCGTCGTGGTGCTGCCGGTCGGCTGGTCCGGGCGCTGGGACATCATCGAGACGGTCCGCAAGCTGTACGTGACGATCGAGGCGTAGGCGCACCCGGACCGGCAAGCGAGACCGGGCAGCGGCCCTCACGCTCGCTCGTTTGATCCGGCGGCGGTGGGACTGCCAGTCATCGCTACGCCTTGCCCGGGTCGTCGCCTGTGACTGGTGGTCATCGGGGTGGCCCCGATTCGGCCGGAGATGGGCCGCACCTATGCCGCGGAGGCACAGGACACCGTCGCGATCCGCTGCGGCGATGACCGGCAGTCCCAGGTTTGCGCGAACTGGTCGCCGGCCGGTCTGCGCCGATGCCGGTGCCGCTACCGGTGGAGCAGCTCCTGCATCAGGCGATGGTCGGCGCGCCGCACCAGCGTGCCCGCGGCGTCTCCCGCCTTCGGGCTTGCCCACCCGAACGCCAGCCTCAGTCCCTCGCCGCCGCGTGGCAGCGTGGCGGGCGCCTCTTCGCGAACCCGCTCCACGAAGTTGATTGCCTCGATCTCGTTCGTCTCCGTGAGCACGACGCCGAACCGCGTCAGCCCGATTCGTGTGCAGTAGTCGCTGGTCCGCGTCAGCCGGCGCAGGCATTGGGCAAGCTCGCGGAGACCGTGCCGGGCGATCTCGATGCCCAACTGGTCTCCCATCTCCAGCACGCCTTCGACCTCGGCCACGACGACCGTGAGCGGGCGGGCATACCGGAGGGAGCGCGAGACCTCGCTCACGAGCACGCGCCGGAACAGGTCGGGGCCTTCGAGGCCTGTCAGCGGGTCATCCCAGCCGACGGGCTCGGGAATGCCGGTCACCACCAAACGATCAACTCCCACTGGACGGGCGCAGCCATACCGGGACCGCGTGAGCGGCGTCTCGCCGCTCGAGGTGTCGCCATCGTGGCCGGTGGTGCACGGCCGCGCCACGCGACCGTCGTAGGGTCTGCGCACGCCGATGGTCCCAGTTCGACCGTTGCTCGCCGGAGGTGCGGCCGCCACGGCGCGCGGTCCGGCGCGGGCGGCGATTGGGGTAGAGGCGGCGCGGTCCTCAGCCGCGCGGTCCGGCCGCCCATCCCGCGGGACCTACCCGAACAGCGCCTCCACCGAGAGGTACCGCTCGCCCGTGTCGTACGTGAAGACGAGGATCCGCGAGCCGTCCGCGACCTGCGGCAGCAGCTGCGCCACCGCAGCCAGCGATGCCCCGGACGAGACTCCGACCAGGATGCCCTCCTCGCGGGCAGACCGGCGCGCGTACTCCATGGCGTCCGGCGGCGCGACCTGCAGGATGCCGTCCAGGAGCTCCGGTCGCATGACCCCCGGGATGAACCCGGCGCCGATGCCCTGGATCGGGTGCGGCGAGTGCGTCCCGCCGGAGAGCACCGGGGAGAGCGTGGGCTCCACCGCGTAGACCTTCAGCCCGGGCCAGCGGGGCTTGAGCACCTCCGCCACGCCCGTGATGTGCCCGCCCGTGCCAACGCCCGTGACGATGTAGTCCAGGCCGTCCGGGAAGTCCCGTGCGATCTCCTCCGCCGTCGTGCGGCGGTGCACGTCCGGGTTGGCCGGGTTCTCGAACTGCATCGGCATCCAGGCGCCCGGCGTCTGCTCCACGATCTCCCGGGCGCGGGCGATGGAGCCGTTCATGCCGATCTCCCGGGGCGTGAGATCCAGCTCGGCGCCGTACGCCAGCATCAGCTTGCGACGCTCGACGCTGAACGAGTCGGGCATGACGAGGATCAGGCGGTAGCCCTTGACGGCGGCCGCGAGCGCGAGGCCGATGCCGGTGTTGCCCGACGTGGGCTCCACGATGACCGAGCCCGGGCCGATGATCCCGCGGGCCTCGGCGTCCTCGATCATGGCGAGGCCGATCCGGTCCTTGATGCTGCCACCCGGGTTCGCGCGCTCCAGCTTGGCCCAGACGCTGACGCGCGGGTCGTACAGGCGGTTGATCCGGACGTGCGGGGTGTTGCCGATGGTCTCGAGGATGGACGAGTAGATCATTGGGGACGCTCCTAGATGACGAAGTCGAGGGGTTCGAGCGCATCCGCGACGCTGCGGACGCGGACCTGGCTCTGGTGGTAGACGAGGGAGTAGGGCTGGACCGAGTTGGTCAACCAGACGTTGCCGCCGATGACGGAATCATGGCCGACCACGGTGTCACCGCCGAGGACGGTGGCGTTGGCGTAGATCACCACGCGGTCCCCGATGGTCGGGTGGCGCTTGGTCCCGGCGCCCCCCTTGGTCACCGACAGGGCACCCAGGGTCACGCCCTGGTAGAGCTTCACGTCGTCGCCGATGACCGCGGTCTCGCCGATGACCAGGCCGGTGCCGTGATCGATGCAGCACGAGCGCCCGATCGTCGCGCCAGGGTGGATGTCGATGCCGGTCCTCCCGTGTGCGATCTCCGCGATCATGCGAGGGACAAGCGGGACGTTCTCCAGGTGCAGGGCGTGGGCGATCCTGTGGAACGCCAGCGCCGCGAAGCCCGGGTAGGCCAGCACGATCTCGGCGGTGCTGTGGGCGGCCGGGTCGCCGGTCTCGATGGCCTCGACATCGAGGTTCAGGGCCTCGTGGATCGCCGGCAGCTGGGCCAGGAACCGGTCGCACAGGGTGTGCGGGGTGACCGGCAACCTTCCTGCGAGCGGCCGGAGGACGGGGACGAATGCCGCATGCAGGGCGTCGAACTCGTCCTGCACCTGCGCGGCCGTCCGCGGCCCCCCACTCCCATCCGGGAACAGGAGCGTCACGATCCGGTCGACGAGGCCGGCGACGAGGTCGCGCTCGGGGAGGTTGTCGAAGGCGGCCGCCTGGTCGGCGGCGATATGCGCGGCGAGGTCTGCGAGCGTGGCGGGTGGCCCCGCATCGGTGCGCGGATGTGAGGACATTGGGCGGTACCCGGTAAGGCGGGGAGGGGACCGGCGGGCGGTCGGGGCGGGGTGGCGGCTTCGGGCGCTGGGCAACCGGCGGTCCGCGAGGTGCGAACGGGAACCGGATGCACGGTGGTGGGCTCGAGCGACCTCAGGCGCGGCGGGCGCGAGGCGCGGCGAGCACCGGCGGCGTCATCGCCGCCAGGGACACGCGCAGGAAAGCCGGTAGGACGCCACGTGCGAACGATGCCCGTGATCGGGCGTCCCGTCAAACGTGCCCGCGGATCCGGTCCCGACGGGCCGGTGGTCCCTCGTTTCCAGGGCCAGTTGGCTCCGGTCCTCTATATGTCAGCAGCATATAAAGGCACTGAGATCTTTGGCTCGCGCCATCCCCTGCCCAGGTGACCCAGCACATGAACGACAGCCTCTCGATCGTCCTGTTCTCCGGCACGGCGGACAAGCTCCATGCCGCCGCCACGCTCGCCGCCGGCGCCGCGGCCATGGACCGGCCCGTGAACATCCTGCTCCAGTACTGGGCCCTGGACGCGTTCCGTGCCAACCGCATCGACGGTGACCTGGGTCTGGCGTTCGACGCCGGCGCTCCGGGGACCTCCAGCCCCGTGAAGGGACCCGGTTCCATCCCGTGGCTGGACACGTTCCGGATGGCCAAGGAGCTGGGCGAGGTTTCCATCCTCGCGTGCTCCGGGTCACTGGACGTGCTGGGCCTGGACGTCACCACGCTCGATCCGCTCGTGGATGACTCGGGCGGGATCGCGACATTCCTGCTGGCGGCCGAAGGCGGCCAGCTCCTGTTCATCTAGGGTCGATTCAGGACCCACCCGTCAACCAGGAGGACCTTCTCGTGACCGCAACCGACACCGAACTCGCCGCGATGACCGCGGCCAAGGTCATCGACGCCCGCGGGGCGGCATGCCCGGGCCCGCTCCTCGAGGCCAAGAAGGGCATGCCGGGCGTGCCCGTGGGCTCCCTGATCGAAATCTGGTCCACGGATCCCGGCACGAAGTCGGACATCAGTGCCTGGTCCGGCAAGGTCGGGCACACCTTCCTGGGCACGCTCGCGGCCGACGGTTACGACCGCGTCTTCGTGATCCGCGGCAAGTAGCCGACCACAGGAGCAAGCGTCCGATGACCTCCGCCGTCGCGACCGAGCCGCGGGCTCCGGGCGACACATTCGTGCCCCAGATCCTCGTGTTCTCCACGAACAACATCTCCGACCCGGGGATCGACCTGGCCGGCAGTGCCCACATGCACTACTCACCTGGCGTCAAGGTCATCGGGCTGCCCTGCACCAGCGGGATTCGGCCGTCCTGGGTGCTGCACGCGCTCGAGACGGGGTTCGACGGCGTGTTCGTCGCCTCCGACGGCGACGAGTGCGCCTACCTCCCCGATTGCTCCGAGCGCTCGTCCTCCATCGTCGCGAAGGCACAGACCGCGATGCGCGAGCGGGGGATCGACGCCAACCGGCTTCGGCTGGCGGCAATCTGCTCGGTCTGCTCCGAGCCATTCACGAAGCACGTGCTGCAGTTCTCGGCCGCGCTCGGACCCATGGGCCCGGCGGTGGCGAGGTGAGCGAGATGATCGAGACCTGCGCCGCCCCCGGTGCGACCGAAACGGACTACGACGTCCTGGTCGTCGGCAGTGGCATCGGCGGCATGGAGTCCGCCCTCAAGCTCGGCGACATGGGCTACAAGGTCCTGCTGGTCGAGAAGGAGGCCAGCGTCGGCGGCAAGATGATCCTGCTGTCGAAGGTCTTCCCCACGCTGGACTGCGCCAGCTGCATCTCGACGCCGAAGATGGCGTCCACGATCCACCACCCGAACATCACGGCGATGACCTACAGCCGGGTGGACGGGATCCGGAAGTCGCCCGACGGCCGGTTCCGGGCCACGGTCACGCGCAAGGCCCGGTTCGTGGACGAGGACACGTGCACGGGCTGCCAGAAGTGCGAGACCGCCTGCACCGTGGCCGTCCCCGACCAGTTCAACGCGGATCTCGTGGCCCGGCGAGCCGCACACATCACGTTCCCCCAGGCCGTGCCCAAGAAGGCCGTCATCGACCGCGCGGGCAGCTCCCCCTGCTCGTACGCGTGTCCCGCCGGCATCCAGGCCCACGGCTACGTCTCGCTGGTCCGCAGCGGCGAGGACGAGAAGGCCTTCCACCTGGTCCTCGACGCGACGCCGCTCGTCGGCACGCTCGGGCGCGCCTGCTACGCCCCGTGCGAGGGCGAGTGCACCCGCGGCTCGCTGGAGGGCACGCTTCCCATCCGCCGCATCAAGCGGTTCATCGCAGACGCGCACAGGCGTCCGGCGCGGGTCCCGGCATCGAGACCGCCCCGGCCAACGGGAAGCGCGTCGCGGTGGTCGGTTCCGGGCCCACCGGCCTGACCGCCGCGTGGCAGCTGGCCCGCCTGGGCTACGCCGTCAAGGTCCTCGAGGCGGCGCCGGTCGCCGGGGGCTTCCTGCGCCTGGGCATCCCGTCCTACCGCCTGCCCGACGAGGTCGTGGAGCGGGATATCGACAACCTCCGGGACCTGGGCGTGGAGATCGAGGTCAACCACCCGGTCGGTGACCCGGCCGCCCTCCGCGAGGACGGCTTCGACGCGGTGCTCGTGGCCATCGGAACCCACCGGTCCCTGGGGCTTGGCGTCCCCGGAGAGGATCGCCTGGGCGTGCTCGGCGGGACGGACTTCCTGCGCAAGGTCAAGCTCGATGAGCCGCTGGACGTGGCCGGCAAGCGGGTCGTGGTGGTCGGCGGCGGGAACGTGGCGATGGACGCCGCGCGGACCGCCCGACGCCTTGGCGCCGCCTCCGTCACCGTGGCGTACCGGCGTGGCCGCGACGAGATGCCCGCCCACCACGTTGAGGTCGGCGACACGGAGAAGGAGGGCGTCACCTTCACCCTGCAGGTCGCGCCGCTCGAGGTGCTGGGCAACGAGCAGGGCGAGGTCAGCGGCCTCCGCTGCACGCGGATGCGCCTGGGTGAGCCCGATGGATCCGGCCGCCGCCGGCCAGAGCCCGTGCCCGGCAGCGAGGTGACCATCCCGGCGGATCTCGTGATCGCAGCGATCGGCATGCGCCCGGACACCACCGCGTTCGCGGGTCGCATGGCCACGGACGACCGCGGCCACCTCCGCGCCGACGCGGTCTCCCGCCTGACCGACCAGCCCTTCGTGTTTGCGGCGGGTGACGCGGTCAACGGTCCCACCGACATCACGCGAGCCGTCGGCGAGGGTCGCCTGGCCGCCCACATGATCGACAGGGCGCTCACCGGGGGGACGCTCGACGGGTTCGACAACCGGCTGCCGGTCGTCGACAAGGCGCAGGTGCTGGCCCGCCAGAAGGCCTATGCCCTCCACGCCCCGACGCCGGACGGCATGAGGCTGGAGGCCGCCCCAACCGACTTCCACGAGGTGGAGGCACCGCTCTCCGAGGTCGAGGCCCGCCGGGGTGCCGGCCGGTGCATCGACTGCGCGGTCTGCTCCGAGTGCAACGAGTGCGTGGAGGCCTGCCCGGTGGACGGATGCATCGACCTCCAGGCCCGCGACGAGCAGTTCGAGGCCCGGGTCAAGTCGGTCGTGGTCTCGACCGGCTTCAAGCTGTTTCCCGCGGATCTCAAGCCGGAATACGGGTTCGGACGTTTCACCAACGTCATCACCGGGATGCAGATGGACCGCCTCCTGGCGCCCACCCGACCGTTCAACACGATCCTGCGTCCGGGCGACGGCAAGGTTCCCGAGCGGATCGCCTACATCCTGTGCACGGGCTCCCGCGACGAGACGGTCAACAACCCGCTCTGCTCGCGGTTCTGCTGCATGTACTCGATCAAGCAGAACCAGCTGCTGATGGGCGCCCTGCCCCTCGCGGACGTCACCGTCCACTACATGGACATCCGGGCTCCCGGCAAGCGCTACGACGAGTTCTACGAACAGGCCAAGGCGATGGGGGCCAACTACGTGAAGGGTCGGGTCGCGGACGTCCGCGAACAGCCGAACGGCGACCTGGTGCTCAGGTACGAGGACATCGAGAACGGAGGCGGCATCGTCGAAGCGGAGTACGACATCGTCGTGCTGGCGGTGGGCGTGCTGCCGAACCATGATGCCGAGCAGCTGTTCGAGGTGGAGGAGCTGGCCACGGACGAATGGGGCTACGTGGGAGAACCGGAGGAGGACCTCAATCCGGGGGCGACCAGCATCCCCGGCGTCTTCGTGGCGGGCGCCGCCTCGGGCGCCAAGGACATCGCGGACTCGATCCTGCACGCGGGTGCGGCGGCGGCGCAGGTCGCGGCCCACCTCGAGCGGACGAAGGCCCCGCAGATCGAGATGGTGCCCGCATGAGCGAGATCGAGGACCCCGGCGTGCTGGCGGACCGTTCAGGTCAAGGCGGAGCCGAGCACGCGAGCGAGCGCACCGATGTCGTGCGTGAGCGAGCGCGCGCAGGGGACAACGCAGGCCTGGACGGTCCCGCAGCACGCCGCATCGGCGTCTACGTCTGCCACTGCGGCGGCAACATCAGCGACTACGTCGATGTCGACAAGGTGATCGACGACATCAGGGATGCCGGCGACGTCGTGGTCGCCAAGACCGCGATGTTCACCTGCTCCGAGGCCACACAGCAGGAGATCGTTGCCGACATCACCGAGCAGGGCCTCGACGGCCTTGTCGTTGCCTCGTGCTCGCCCAAGCTCCACACGTACACGTTCCGGGGAGTGGCGGCTCGGGCGGGCCTGAACCCGTACGAGTACACCCAGGTCAACATCCGGGAGCAGTGCTCCTGGGTCCACACCGACGACCCCGACGGCGCAACGGGCAAGGCCACGGACCTGGTCCGGGCCGGCATCGCGCGGACGCGGTTCACCACGCCGCTGGAGCCGATGGTCGTCGAGACGCTGCCGCACACCCTGGTGATCGGCGGCGGGATCGCGGGCCTGCGCGCGGCGGTCGGGCTCGCGGACATCGGGCTGCAGGTCACGCTCGTTGAGCGCGAGATCAGCCTCGGTGGCTGGGTCGGGCAGTTCGGCACCATGTACCCGCACGACAGGGCTGGCCGGGAGCTCGTGGAGAGCCTGGTCGCGGAGGTCAAGCGACGCCCGGCGATCACCGTGCTCACCGGGGCCGAGGTCGTCGGCAAGGCCGGCAGCTTCGGCAACTACCGGATGACCGTCCGCGTGGGCGGGGAGGGCGCCGGCACGATCGAGATCGCGGTCGGGTCGGTCGTCGTCGCCACCGGGTTCGACACGTACCGCCCCGATGAGGGCGAGGTCGGGTTCGGCACCGAGGGTGTCATCGACCTGGCGGAGTTCAAGGAGCTCGTGGACGGCGCCACGGGTCCGCTCGCCTGGCGCGGGCGGCCGGTCCGCAGCGTCGCCTACGTCTATTGCGTCGGGAGCCGCGGCACCGCCGGGACGGCCAACCAGGCCTGCTCGCGCTACTGCTGCGCGGCCACGACCCAGACCGCGGTGCAGGTATCCGGCCTCGACCCGTCCATCCGCCAGTTCCACCTCTACCGGGACATGCGGACCTACGGCAAGTTCGAGCCGCTCTACACGGAGGCGCGCAAGACCGGATCGGTCTTCCTCAAGTTCGACGGCGAGGCGCCACCGACCGTGGAGCCCGCAGCCGGCGGCGGCCTGACCGTCACCGTGCGGGACATGCTGACGGAGAACGTCGAGCTGGCCATCCCGGTGGACCTCGTGGTCCTCGTCACCGCCATGGTCCCCCGCGCCAACGAGGAGCTGGTGGGCGTGCTCAAGCTCCCCGCGGGCAGCGACGGCTTCTTCAACGAGATCCACCCCAAGCTGCGGCCCGTCGAGACGGTGGTGGACGGCGTGCTGATCGCCGGTGCCTGCCAGGGTCCCAAGACCTCGTCCGAGAGCGTGGCGTCCGGGCTGGCCGCGGTCACCCAGAGCGCCGCGATCCTCAAGAAGGGCTACACGGAGCTGGACCCGCTGGTCGCCATCGTCCGCGAGGACGCGTGCACGGCCTGTGGAGACTGCCTGACGGCCTGCCCCTACGACGCGATCTCGATGGCGGAGGAGAGCGACCGCCACTGGGCGGTCATCAGCCCCACCGGCTGCAAGGGGTGTGGCGGCTGCGTGCCGATCTGCCCCGAGAACGCGATCGACCTGCTCGGCTACACGGACGCGCAGATCACCGCGATGATCGAGAGCCTCGTGGAGGTACCCGCCTGATGTCTGCGCCCATCCGGGACGTGCGCGAGGTGATCCGCGAGGAGCCCGTCATGCGCGTCCGCATCCTCGAGGCGCTCCGCGAGGGGCCCCTCACCGTCCCCGAGATCGCCGTCGCCGTCGGCGCCCCTGCCCACGAGGTCGTCTTCTGGGTCATGGGCATGCGCCGCTACGGCTGGGTGGCCGAGATCAAGGGCAACACCATCGACGGCTACTTCCAGTACGAGCCCACCGGGCGGGTGTCCTGATGACCGCAATCACCGCACCCGCCGCCGTGCCGGCCGCCCTGCCCGTGGACCTGGGCCTCTACCCGGACATCCGGCGCTTCGGCGCCGGGGACGTGTCCGCCTGCTTCTCGTGCGGGACCTGCACCGCCAGCTGTCCGCTGTCCCAGGATGACGGAGCGTTCCCGCGCCGGATCATCCGGTACGCACAGCTGGGCATGAAGGACGCCCTGCTGTCCAGCAAGGAGCTCTGGTCCTGCTACCAGTGCGGGGAGTGCGCCGAGACCTGCCCGACGCAGGCGGATCCGTCCGAGTTCATGGCGGCGACCCGCCGGTACGCCATCGCCAGCTACGACCGGACGCACGTCGCCCGGACCATGTACACCCAGCCCATCCTGGCCACGGTGATCGCGGTCGCGCTGGCCGTGCTGTTCGCCCTGTTCATGATGACGGCGCGCGGCCCCCAGGGCTCCGAGTCCCTCGCGCTCTTCGAGTTCATCCCGGCAGAGCTGATCCATGACCTCGGCATCGCCGTGATGATCGTCGTGGTCATCGCCGGCTTGGCCGGCATCGTGAGCATGGCCCGCCGCATCGGGAAACGGGAGGGCGTTGGCCTCGCCGATGTCTTCGGCGGCCGCGCCGCCCTGGCCCGGTCCGGTCGGGCCGCCTGGGGGGCCATCGGACGCGAGGCCGTGGGCCAGGTCCAGTTCCGCAAGGAGTGCGACGCGGACGTGGCCGCGGTGCCGTGGTTCCGGCGGCGCGGGTTCGTGCACGCCGTGACCGTCTGGGGCTTCCTGGGCCTGCTGGCCGCCACCGGTCTCGACTGGGGCCTGGCGCTGGCGGGGATCAAGGAGACCGGCACCCCCGTGCCGCTCTGGTATCCCGTTCGCCTTCTGGGTACCGTGGCCGGGTTCGCCCTCGTCTACGGGACCACCGTCCTGATCATCGATCGCTACCGGGCCGCCAACCGCTCCGTCCGCTCGTCCACCAGCGCCGACTGGATGCTCCTGGGCCTGCTCTGGGCGACCGGCGTGACCGGGTTCGCCATCGAGCTCGCCCTGTACCTCCCAGGGGTGCCGGCGTGGGGCTACTGGCTGTTCCTGGTCCACGTCGCGATCGCGATGGAGCTGGTGCTCCTGGCGCCGTTCATGAAGCTGGCCCACGCGGTGTACCGGCCGGTCGCCCTGTTCTTCGTCGAGTTGACCCGCGACCAGGGGAGGGAGGCCGCCTAGTGTCATCCGCCCCGGCGTCCCGCCGTTCACCTCTTGGTCCACTGACCGCTCACCACGTGAAGGAGCCCCGACCATGACGCAGTCCCTGCCCCAGGTGGCGCACGAGCACCACGAGCGCCTGCTCAACCACGTCGACCAGATGCCCGCGCTGGCCGATTCCATGCTGACCGCCAGCTCCGCCGAGGTGAAGGCGGGTCTCGCGGAGATGAGCGCATTCCTGTCCGAGACCCTCCTCCCGCACATCGATGCCGCCGAGCGCACCGTGTACCCGGAGCTGGAGCGCATGTTCCAGAACCGCCACTCGATGGCGCCGATGCGCCGCGAGCACGAGGAGATCCGGAAGCACGTCACCGTCCTCGGTGGCCTGACCAGGCAGATCGGCGAGGGCCAGGTCACGATCGGCCGGACGCTCGGCCTGCGGCGGGTCATGTTCCAGCTGTACGCGCTGCTCAAGGTCCATCTCGCGGAGGAGGAGGCGTACCTGCGGATCGTCGAGCACGGAATGGATACGGAGGCGGCAGATGTCATGGCCGCGGCGATGGCGCACCCGGTGGGTATCGGCTGAGCCGTCGGCCGAACGGTTGGCTCGCGCGACAGCCGATCCGGTGAGGTCCTATGCTCCCGGCACATGAGTGCCCAGCGCCCCGACCCCGCCGGTGACATGGCTGACGCGCCCGATCCGATCGGCACCGACGCTTCCCCCGATGAAGCCCCCGACACGGACGTGGCCGTCGTGACCACCACCGCCCCGCCGCTCGCCATCGCCTCCGAGCGGGACGCAGCGGGCGTGCCGCTCCACCGTGGCTGGTCTCCGCTGGGCGCCCGCCACCGCTGGATGGAGCCGTTCGTGCTGGCGCTCCTGGCCGGCGGTGCCGCGCACGGGTACGCCATCGTGGGCGAGCTCTC
The DNA here is from genome assembly GCA_963766735.1 of uncultured Chloroflexia bacterium. Taxonomy (GTDB): domain Bacteria; phylum Chloroflexota; class Limnocylindria; order Limnocylindrales; family CSP1-4; genus CAIXZV01. The sequence continues at coordinate 6,603 of CAVYBU010000004.1, read as the reverse complement.
GCAGCTGGGGATCACGACGGGCGCCGTGGACGTCGGCCAGGTGTACCGGACGCTGCGGGACCTCGAGGAGGCGGGCCAGGTCCGCTCCACGTGGATGACCGGAACAGGACCCGCCCGGCGGGACTACGAGCTGACCGAGTCCGGGTTCGCCGCCCTGGACGAATGGGCGGCCGTCATGAAGGAGCGATCGCGCCTGGTGGCGGAGTTCGAGGCGCGCTACCTGGAGTGGGTTGCCCTGCCACGTGGGCCGGTCGCGCTCACCGACGTGGGCGCCAAGGGCGCTCCGACGGACTAGAGCGGCTCGTGCACCGCGTGGTCCAGGCTGCGCGCGAGCAGGTCCTTCTCCTCGTCGGTCAGGTTGCGCTCCAGCACCCCCAGGTACAGCTCCTCCTCGGCCAGGTGCACCTTGAGGATCGCGTGCAGGCGGTACAGCGCGCGCCGGAGCGCCATTCCCTCGACCGCACCCCAGCTGCAGTCGTCCGCATGGCGCCGGTAGCGCCCGAGATCCCTGATCAGGCGGGCGACCGTCCGGTGCTCCTGGCGCATCGGCGCCATCGAGTGGCGGCCGTCCATCAGCGCCTCCAGCCGGTCGTAGAGCGCGTGTTCGATCGCCTCCATGTGCGGCACGAGGTGGCCGACGATGAAGGCGTACTCCTCCTCGAACGCAGTGTGGATCGAGGAGCACTCCACGTGGCCGATCATCTCGGCCAGGGTCAGCAGCCGGTCCACGTGGGGAACGAGGCGAGCGTGGTGCTCCTCGCTCGTGGTGCGCAGGGAGGACAGGGGCGATTCCATCGCCGTCAGGATGCCACGTCCGGGGTGGCTGCAGAGAGCACGCCCGATGGCCTCCCGCGACCCGGCCGCGGCCGCTCGTCGGAGGCACCCCTGGCGCGGCCGTTCGGCGGGCTGCATCCGTGATCGGCGGGTAGCCGCGTCATGACCGACGGCACCCACCACCTGCGAGCCAGCGGGGTAGGCTCAGGGTCGCTCCCGATTGTCACGCAGCCTGAGGGATCAAGTTGAGCGCCGGTTCCTTGCCAGTCGTCGCCGCGGAACCGCCCCGGCGCCTCAAGCTCCTCGACCGGTACCTGACGGTCTGGATCTTCGCCGCGATGGCCGGCGGCATCGTGCTCGGGTTCCTGGTGCCGGACGTGGTCCCGCTGCTCGACCGGCTCAGCGTCGGCACGACGTCGATTCCCATCGCGCTCGGCCTGATCCTGATGATGTACCCGCCGCTCGCGAAGGTCCGCTACGAGGAGATCGGCCGGGTCTTCCGGGATGTGAAGATCCTCGCCCTGTCGCTTGTCCAGAACTGGATCGTCGGGCCGCTGCTGATGTTCGCGCTGGCGGTCATCTTCCTGCGCGACTACCCCGAGTACATGGCCGGGCTGATCCTGATCGGCCTCGCTCGCTGCATCGCGATGGTCATCGTCTGGAACGACCTCGCGCGCGGGGACCCCGAGTACGCCGCCGGTCTGGTGGCCTTCAACTCGATCTTCCAGGTCCTGTTCTACGCGGTCTTTGCCTACGTCTTCATCACCGTCCTGCCCACCTGGATCGGCCTCGAAGGTGTCGTGGTGGACATCACCATCGGCCAGATCGCGCAGAGCGTCTTCATCTACCTGGGCATCCCGTTCATCGCGGGGTTCCTCACGCGGGTCGTGCTGATCCGGCGGCGGGGCCGCGAATGGTACGAGGGCACCTTCATTCCGCGCATCAGCCCGATCACGCTGATCGCCCTGCTGTTCACGATCGTCGTGATGTTCTCGATCAAGGGCGAGAACATCGTCGCGCTGCCGCTGGACGTGATGCGGATCGCGATCCCGCTGCTCATCTACTTCGTCGTCATGTTCCTCGTCACGTTCGCGATGGGCGTCCGGGCGAGGGCGACCTACGGCCAGACGGTGTCGCTCTCGTTCACGGCAGCCTCGAACAACTTCGAGCTCGCGATCGCCGTGGCAGTTGCGACGTTCGGGATCTCCAGTGGGGCGGCGTTCGCAGCCGTCATCGGCCCGCTCGTCGAGGTGCCGGTGATGATCGCGCTTGTGAACGTCGCGTTCTGGCTCGGCCGGCGCTACTTCGCGGGAGATCCCGCGGTCGCCGCGTCGGCGTCCGCACCCGTCGCCCGGTAGGTCACGCGGAGCCGGTCGGGGACGATCGGCAACGCGGTCCGCGCGGCCAGGGCCGCCCGCGCGCCGAGGCGCTACTGGGCCGCCATCCCCAGCGCGGTCCGCCGGGCCAGCGCCATCAGCGACAGAACCGGGTTCACGCCCGTCGCCGTCGGCAGGGCGGAGGCATCGGTGACGTAGAGGCCGGGCACCCCGTGCACCTGCCCGTCCGGGCCGGCCACACTGGACTTCGGGTCCGCTCCGATCCGGCACGACGACATCTGGTGGGCCGTGAACAGCAGGATCCGGTTGGGCGCGATCGGCCGCGCCGCCAGCGAGTCCAGCCACGGCTCGAAGGCCTGGCCGTCCAGCCAGTCGTGCGGTGGCGTGACCAGCGGGATGATCCGCTTCGCGCCCGCCGCGCGGTGGATCCTCGCCATCTCGAGCGACGCCCGCCGCAGCAGCGCCTGGTCGGCGGCTCCGGGCGCGTACCGGACGTCGATGCCCCCGTCCTTCGCCAGCGTGATGCGCCCCTCGGAGCGGTCGCGGACCAGCGACAGGAACGCCGCGATCCCGTCGCACTGCGTCAGGGTCTCGCGGTGGGCCTTGCTGCTCCACCAGGGGAAGCCCGTGGCGATCAGCCCGGGGTGCGTCGGCGCCGCCTCCATGCGGAAGCCCCAGCGCCCGTCGATCTCCCCGAATGCGTCGCTCATCACGCTCTGCGGCACGCCTGACCAGGGCGCCAGCGACTCGTCGTACACGCCCGCCACCGCCGAGACCGGGTGGAGGTGGAGCCCGCGCCCGGCCGTCGCGGTCGCGATCCCGGAGCGCAGCAGCACGGCGGGGGAGAGGATCGAGCCCCCGGCCAGCGCCACCATCGGCGCCCTGACGGTGATCTCGCCACCGGGCACGCTTGCCGTCACGCCGGCCGCGCGGCCGCCCTCCAGCAGCACGCGCCGCACCTCGGACCGGTCCAGGATCTCCGCCCCGTTGGCGCAGGCCGATGCGAGCGTCGTGCGCAGGGACGACTGCTTCGCCCCGCTCCGGCAGCCCACCGCGCAGGGCCCGCAGTCCGTGCAGCCGCGGACGCCCCGAGGGATCACGGCGTGCGGTAGCCCCAGGGCATCGAGCCCCGCGGCCAGCTTCGCGTTCGGCCCGTTGCGGACGCTCTCCTCGCTGGTGACGCTGATCTCCGCCTCGATCGCCGCGTAGTGCTCGTCCAGGTCCTCGCCGATGCCCGCGGCCCGCCACTCGTCCCGGACGGCGTCCGGCGCGCGCAGGGACGACGACCAGTTGACGACGGTCCCGCCGCCCACCGCGGAACCCGCCCGGATCGAGATCCAGCGGTCCGTGGTCGCGGCCAGCCCGCGGTCCAGGAACAGGGCGCCCAGCCCCTCCAGCTCCGGCCCGCCGAACCGGTCCTCGGTCACCATCGCGGCCCTTTCGAGCACCACGACGCGCTTCCCGGCCGCGGCCAGGATCGATGCGGCCACGCCCCCGCCGGCACCGGACCCGATCACCACGACATCCGCCTCGATGACCTCGCCCGCCCGCGGTGTGCGTACGGTCACGGCGCTGCGGTTGGGGGCGTCCGGCACCGGGGCCACGAAACCCGTCCGCGCGCGCCACGGCGAGTCCTCCATGCCGTACGCCAGCAGCAGCGTCAGGCGCTTGAGGTCCTGGAACGCGGTCCGCTTGAGCGGGATCGGGCTGGCGGCCAGGCGCCGCATCGCCGCCTCCCGCGTCGCCTGGTCCAGCGACGCGAACCCCTTCGGCCGCCCCGCCAGGATCAGGCCACCGAGCGGCGTCCCGGCCACCTTCAGCAGCAGGTCCAGCTCGCCCTGCAGGGAGGGCCGGCCCAGCGCCGCCACCTCTTCCAGCAGGCGCGTGTGGACGCCCAGCTCGCTCGCGGACGGCAGCCCCTCGGCCGCGGGCACGAACGTGTCGACGATCGCGGCGAGGGTGCGGTCGCGCGAGGTCACGGCAGGGGGCACTCCGGGGGTCACGTCGCATTGTGCACAGCCAGGTTGACGAGCGAGGGACGAGCGCCAGCGCCGGGCCGGTGGGGATGAAGGGTAGGGGGAGAGTACCCGCGCCATTGGTGGCGCGCACGGCCGCGGCGCAGCACTGCGCGGCGCTCCCGGTTCGAGTCCCAGCGAGTACTTCAGCAATTGCGCAACAACGCAAGGGATGCCACAATCGACGCCGCGTCTCGTGGTCTGCCACCGCACCGAGGAGCTTCGCATGGCCCGCTACCGTGTCCTCGCCTGGCGCGACATCCCGACGCAGATCCAGGCATCGGACGAGTCCGGAGCCCGGGTGAAGCTGGCGATGCCGAAGTGGTTCATGCAGGAGGTCAGCCGGATCACGATGCGGGAGGGCCTCGCGGGCACGGACGACTACCTGGAGGCGTTCGCGTGGTCCGTGGAGACCGAGCGGCCCGGCACCGCAGACCGAGGTGGCCGAGGCCGTCGCGGTGGAGCTGACGGCCAGGTGGGGGAGGACGCGCGACGGTCGGCGACTGGTCGGCGAGAAGGTCTCCCGGGACGGGCAGACGGAGCCGGGGAGCGAGCCAGGGAGCGACCGGGAAGGCTGAAGCGCGCGCGGAGACCCGGCGGCGGTGATCCAGCCGGGCCGCTGACGGGCCGACACTGCGTCGCGAATCGGCGATTACGTGCCGATGGCTACTTGCCCGTTCGGGTCGCGGCCGACGATGCTCGCCTGACAGGGCCCCGCCATGAGCACCGATCCGGTTCCCGCCAGGCACAGGATGGCCACGGACTTGGCCGTCCCGGCCTTCCTCGTGGTCGCGGGGACGTTCGTCGCGGCGCGGCTGCTCGACGTCTACCCATGGACGGCACCCGCGTACGACGTGTGGGCCTACTGGCTGACGCGGGATGGCCTGGACTACGCGCAGCTCCACCCGGGCGATACCGGCGCCTACCTCTACTCGCCGGCGTTCGCGCAGGCGATCGCGCCGCTCGTCGCGCTGCCGTGGCCGGTGTTCGCCGCGCTCTGGACCGCCCTCGAGCTCGCGCTGCTGCTGTGGCTGGGCGGACGCCACGCCCTCCTGGTGCTGCTCCTGCCGCCGGTCGCGCTCTCCATCCTCCTCGGCCAGCTGGACCTCGCGTTCGCGGCAGTGGCGCTCGTCGGCCTGCGGTGGCCGATCGTGTGGGCGCTGCCGCTGCTCACGAAGGTGACGCCGGGCGTCGGGCTCGTCTGGTTCCTCGTCCGCGGGGAGTGGCGATCCCTGGCGATCGCCCTGGGCGTGACCGGGGTGATCGTCGGGGTCTCGTTCGCGGCCGATCCCCAGGGATGGGAGGACTGGATCGCCCTGCTGCGCCGGGGGGAGTTCCCGGAGCTGGCGGGGGGCCTCATCTACCTGCCGGTCCCGCTCTGGGTGCGGCTCCCGCTGGCCGCGCTGCTGGTGGCGTGGGGAGCGCGGACCGACCGGCGATGGGTCCTCCCCGTGGGCATCTGTCTCGCGCTGCCCACCATCTGGCTCAACTCCCCGGCGATCCTCGTGGCGCTCCTGCCCCTCGCGGCCGCGGGCGCGATGACCCCTGCGGGTGCCTGTCTCCGGAGGGGGCGACCGGAGAGGCCCCATCGGACCCTGTTGCCGGCTCTGCGCCGTGGGGGTGTGTCCGGGCCCGGTTGACCGCCGGACCCGGAAGTTGAGCCGGTTGACCGCCGGACCCGGCAGTTGAGCCGTGGTGGGAAACGCCGACCGAACGGTCTCCGGCTGGGACCTTTGGTCCTTGTGTGCCATGCGCGAGTGGCGGAGAGTTGACGCCCAGACTGGGAGTCGCGTGTGGGCGTGGTGTGGTGAACCCCCCTTCGATCGACCGACTGACGATGGACCGGCGACGTCGCACGGTCGGGTATGCCGGTGCGCTCCTGGCCGTCGGCGCGATCGCCGCCTTTCTCGAGTTCTACATCGTGGGCCTCGACCACGGCACGCACCTCCTGGTCGTCCTGACCCTGATCATTGGCACCGCGTTGCTGTTCGGTCCCGGGCCTGCCACCACCGCCCTTGCGCACCGGTGGTGAGATCTCGACCGCCGCCTCGATGGTCACCGTCGACAACGTCTTCGACACGCCCGTCGCGTACGTCCAATTGTTGACGTACCTGCTGGTGGGGGCTGCGTTCATCGTCCTGGTCCCCATCGCTCTCCGCGCTCGCCGGCAGCCGGCCAAACCGGCCCCGGCTCTGTCCGGCGCCGTCCGGGGGCCGGGCCCCACCGAACCGCTGACGGCCCGCGAACTCGAGGTCCTTCGCCTGGCGGCCACCGGGATCACGGTCGACGAGATGGCCGGCCGGCTCTTCCTGTCGCCCAACACCGTGAAGACGCACCTCACGCACGTCTATGCGAAGCTCGGCTGCCGCGGGCGGTCGGACGCGGTCAGGGCGGCCCTCCACTGCGGCTGCCTGACTCCGGCCGACATCTGCCCGCACGTGTTCGCGAACGGTGCGGCGGAATCACCGGTTCCGGTG
>CAVYBU010000003.1:0-389586 GCA_963766735.1 uncultured Chloroflexia bacterium | reverse complement strand
CCGAACACGAGGAGGTGCCCCGCAAGCCGGTGACGCGCCGCACCAGTGAGGCGGATGGGGCCCTTTGACTCTGGCATGTCACGGCCGACGAGCACTAGCGTCTCCCACGTAGCGGGAGGCGACGACGCGCGGCCCACACCCTGGCCGCCGGGACCGCGCCGAGCCACTGGCGAGACCGACCCGCCCGGGGGAGCAGGCGTCCCTGGGGAGGCAGACCATGCCCCAAGGCGTCACCCGCCGCACACGCGGCCCCTGGCCGTGCTGCCGGGACTCCTGATCCTGGCGGCGACCCTGCCGCCGCCAGTCCTAGCGACGGCCGCTGACTGGCAGATCCGCGAGGACACGACGCTCACCGAGGACTTCCACGGCACCATCAAGATCGCTCGTGACGGGGTGACCCTCGACTGTGCCGGCCACGAGGTCATCGGCAAAGGAAACGACCTCGGCATCATCGCTGAGAAGCGAGCGAGAGTTACCGTCCGGGGCTGTGTCGTCCACAGCTTCAAAGCCGGCGTCTTCGTCGCCCAGACGACTGACAGCGCCTTTGTGGGCAATGTGTCCTATGGCAACACCGACATGGGCTTCGACGTCCGTGGCTCGTCGAACAATCTCTTCGATAGGAACACGAGTCGGGACAACGGGGCTGCAGGCTTCTTCATCGGCAACAACAGCGACCACAACACGCTGACCAACAACGATGCGCGCGCTAATGACTGGGATGGCTTCGTTGTTATCAACAACTCGGCCGGCAACACGCTCCGTGACAACATCGGTATCGACAACCCATCTGGTTTCACGGTCTGGGGCAAGGGCGCAAGCAACAACCTGCTCCAAGGGAACGTGGCGGAAGGAAGCGCCTACGCAGGCTTTCTGGTCAATGATGGCGCGGCGGATAACGTGCTCGTCGGCAACGACTCCCGGGACAACTCGGCTCACGGCTATGTTGTGAACATGTCTTCGGGAAACACGCTTCAGGACAACACCGCGACCGCAAGCGGGTCGGACGGCTTCATCCTCGGCAACGGTTCCTCCAGCAACGAGCTCCGCAACAATGTCGCCACACAGAACCATGGAAGCGGATATCTGATTGTGGGCGAGGAGTCCTCGGGTAACCGCCTCACCGGCAACACAGCGGCCGACAACGACGTGGGCTTCAGCATTCGGCAATCGTCGGGCAACGTGCTGAAGAACAACACCGCGACCTCGAGTAGCGGCGTGGGGTTCGGGTTCAACCTCGACGAGGCAGATAACAATAGGTTCACTGGGAACACGGCGGACAGGAACGACAACGACGGCTTCGGCCTCCGGGACTCGTCCAACAACGTCTTCGCCGGGAACATCTCGCGCGGCAACGCCGCCGGGTTCTTCATTGCCGAGGGGAGCGACGCCAACACGTTCGACGGCAATTCGGCCGACGGCAACTGGGCCTGGGGCTTCGAGCTGTACGGATCGTCGGGGAACGTGCTGAAGGACAACACCGCGACGTCGAGTGGCTGGTCTGGGTTCAGCCTCGAGGCTGGATCGTCGGGCAATACCTTCAGGCGCAACCTCGCCGCGGATAACGATGGTGATGGCTACCGAATTGTCGGCGAGGGTTCCCTAGGCAATCGCCTCACCGGCAACCAGGCGACCGGCAATGGGTCCGGCTTCGCCATCGGAGCCCCGGGCACCGAGCTTGTCGACAACACCGCCCAGGGCAACACCCACTACGGCGTCGTGCTCGGCGACAGCGTCGACCCTTCCGGTGGTCGCTACCTCGAGGGCAACACCTCCACCGACAACGGTGAGGTCGGCTTCCTGCTGGTCAACGGCACGACCAGGGCGACTTTGGTCGGCAACATCGCCAGCCGGAACGGCAATTACGGCTTCGCGCTCGTCGGGGTGGCTGCCAACACGCTGACCGGCAACGACGGTAGCGACAACGCCGAGCATGGATTCCTCGTCATCAACGGCTCAAGTGACAACATCATTCGTCTCAACACGGCGTACGGGAACACGGCCGGTTGGGATGCGCTGCAAGACGCCTCGAGCATCGACAACACCTGGGAAGGCAACTGCTTCGGCACCGCCGATGGCATCCCAACGCAGACCTGCCCAGGCTGAGTCCACTAGCTGACCGCAAGCTGGCGGCACCGCCAGCACCATCCGCCCCGGCACCGGCTCGACAGTCCACTCAGGACGCGCAGCCGGCCGGCCGGGGCGCCCTGCTGCCAGGCTGGTGCTCGACGAGACCATCTCACAAGGACAACGCGGCCGACAACAGCCGCACACGGTCCGAAATCGCCGTGTTCAACACGACCGCGTCGACGGTCGTCGGGAACTCGGCGGCGGGCAACTACGGCCAGGGCTTCGAGATCAACGATCGGACGGCAGCACGTTCAAGGGGAACTCCGTCACGGGCAACAAGATGAATGGGTTCGTGTTCAACCGAAGCAATATGAGCATCCTGAAGGAGAACACGGCCACCGGGAACGCCGGTACCGGCTTCGTCCTGATCGACTTCGATGGCAGTGCCTTGTCCGAGAACATCGCGAGCAGGAACGGTGAGATCGGCTTCGGACTGGACGCGGGGTCAGTCAATAGCACATTCAAGGAGAACCGGGCCTGCAAGAACGGGGACGTCGACTTCCTCCAGGTCGACGGTCCGGGCGCGGCGAACACCTACATCGAGAACAGGCTCTGCACGACCGCCGGCCTGTAGCCCGATCGATCTGTACGCTTGCGGTCACACAGACCCGATCGAACCGACTCCGAAGGCCCGTCCCGCCAGGGGCGGGCCTCTTCAGGTCCCGAGCGCGCACGACCTCGACGTGTACCGGGTCACCGGGCATGAGTCGCCGCCGCCGCCCCCCTCGTCGAAGCCTCCCGGCCGGTAACCAGGCGTGCACCTTCCAGCCCGCGCCCTCGCCATCGCCTGACTCGTAGGGTCCGACGTCGGGCCATGGCCCAATCGGCCAACTAGTAACCGCGGCCCGCCGCCCGCACGCTTAGGCCATGACGGCGCGCTGGTCCGATCCAGGTCGACTCCCGGTTCCCCCCACCGGGTACGGATGAAGATGTCAACCCCGGACCGCGATCCCGTGGTGGCGTAGGATGCCGACGGACGCGGCGCGACCGCGTGGCGAAGGACGGGTGTCCGGGGATCATGGCCCCGTCGCGCAGCCCGTGCCGGCGCTGGCCGGCCGCTCAGTCGCTCCCCGCTGCGGCCGCCGCGTCCGCAGCCAGGCGTGCAATTGGCCTCGTCCGGCTCCCGACCAGCTCCCGGTACGCCTGCTCGGCCGTCTCGAGCGCCGCCCGCTCGAGGGATCGCGCCCTGGACCGCTCCGCCCGGGCGTCCCGGAAGGTGCCGCGAAGCTCGAACCGCCTGGGCGCTCCGGCCAGCAGCTCGAGCCGCCGGACCTTGTCAGCGGTGAGCGTGGCCGGGCTCCAGAGGTAGTCCGTGTCCTTGGTCAGCAGGTGCCAGGCCAGCACCGCGAGCTTGCGGGCCACGGCCACGATCGCGACGCCGGACCCGCGGCGCCGGCGGACCCGGTCGTGGAACGCCCGCAGTGGGCCGGGTGTCCGGACCGCCGCGTGGGCGGCCTCGATGAGCAGCGACCGGGCATGGGCCTGGCCCGCCCGGCTGATGTGCCCGGTGAAGCTGCGGGCACCCGACTGGCGGACCCGCGGGTCGAGCCCGAGGTACGACACGAGCTTGTTCGGCCGCGGGAAGCGCGTCACGTCGCCGATCACGGCCACGAGACAGGCGCACGTGGTGGCGCCAGGCCGGGCACCGTGAGCAGGTGGCGGACACCCCGGTCGTCAGCCACCGCGACGGCGATCGCCTGCTCGACGGCGGCGACCTCGGTCTCGATCGCGTCGTGCAGGCGGAGCGCGGTGCCCATGGCCAGCGACTCGTGGGCCGGCAGCGCGAGCGTGGCCAGCCATGCGCGCCCCGCGACGCTGAACGTGTCGGCCACGGGCGGCGCCAGCAGCGCCCGGGCGAGGACCGCCGCCACCCGGTTGCGCTGGGCGGTGCGACTCCGGACGAGGGCGGCCCGCTGGGCGACCAGCGCCCGCAACTCCCTCGTCCGCTCGTCCGGCTGCCAGACCTCGGGGATGTAGTCGGCGGCCAGCAGCTCGGCGAGCACCGCGGCATCGATCTGGTCGGTCTTGGTCTTCGCATCGGCGATGGCCCGCGTCCGGAGCGGGTTGCTGACCACCACCCGGCCGGCATGGGCGGCCAGGAGCCCGGCGATCGCCCAGGTGTTGGTCGACGCCTCCAGGACGACCTGGTCGTCCGGTCCGAGCGTGGCCGCGAACCGGCGGAGCCCCTCAGGGCTGACCGCGATCCGGTCCGCTGCCCGGACGGGCGCTCCGGGCTCCTTGATCGCCACCGTTGCCCAGTAGCGTCCGACGTCGAGGCCGATCGTGCGCATCATCGGCGTGTCCCCTTTCACCCCCGCTGCTCTCTGGAGGGACGGCTGTGGGCGACACGACACCTACGGATCCGTGCTCGAGGCACAACCGGGCGAGTCGCAGGGGCGGCCACTTACGTCGGCGGACTCGCGGTCCATATCCGGTGCGGCCTGCCCATCAGCTGGTGTCCCGCTCGACCCCTGTCCCGGTCCACGGAGCGTACCCCGTCGACAAGCGAGCCGAGTGCCCATCTTCATAGCCGGTACGTCCGCGCCGTCAACTCCCTCGGCGGCCCGATGAGCGGGGTCGAGCTCGTCCTCGCCTTCCTCGCCGGCGTCGTCATGGGCGGCGCCCTCGACCGCTTCGTGCTGCCGCTCCTCGTCGACGCCTGGATCGACCGACTGCGCCGGCATGGGCGATGAGCGTCGCGACGATGCGCCGGACCGCCGCCGGGCCGACGTCTACTCCTCGGCCCGGATCGGCGCCGCTGCCGCGCTCACGCTCGTCCTCGTCGTGCTCCTCGTCCTCGACGTCGCCGTCCCCGACTACGACATCAGCCCCGGGATCCTCCTGCCCCTCCTGGGCGCGATCCTCGCGCTCCTGGGGCTCGAGGCCTCGGCGGTCTGGCGAGGCGTGAGATGACGATCTACTGGGTCGGCTCACCGAAGTTCACGGCCGGCCACCCGGCGCCGCTCATCGCGCTCGTCCATCACCGCATGGTCGGCACGCTCCGCTCGACCGACGCGGCGTTCACCTCGACCGACGGACGTGAGGCCTCGACCCACTTCGGCGTCGGCTACGGCTGCGGCCGCACGGGCCATCCGACGACGGCCCACGTCCACCAGTACGTCCGGCTCGGCGACCAGGCGTGGGGCAACGGCAACTGGGACCCCTCGGGCGCCTGGGACGACCGCTACCCGACGACGCTCGTCAACAGCCGCACGGTCAGCATCGAGCACCACGACAACGGCGGCCGCACGGCAGGCTCCGGCAAGGGCGTCGTGCCCGAGGCGGTCATCGCGGCCTCGATCGCGCTCGATGCCCTGCTGCTGCGCGGCGACCTCGCCGAGCTGCGGGCCGCCGGGATCCGGTTCCGCGCCGGCACCGAGACCGCGATCACCCGCGAGCTCCGGGCGATCCCGATCGACCGCCACCACCTCATCGACCACCACTACATCGCCGGGCGGCTCAAGCCCTACTGCTGGCGGCCGTGGGCCGACGACCCGACGGGCTTCCCGCAGGCCCGCTACCTCGCCGCCCTGGCGCCAGCGCCGCCCGCTCCCGAGGAGACCGTGAACAGCTACCCCGTGCCCAAGGTCCCGTCGGTCACCACCGTGCCCGCGGGCACCTGGCTGTACGCGACGTCGGCGCTCCAACCCTCGCCCGACAACATCCGGGTCGACCCGGGGCGCGACATGCCCTATCTCGGTCAGCCGGCGAGCACGGTCCGCATCGTCGAGTACGTCGATGCGAAGGGCGTCCACACCGGACGGGCGATGTTCGCGAAGGCGTCCGAGGTCACCACCATCCGCCCGGCACCTGACCCCACGCCGTTCAGCCAGGCGCAGCTCGACGCTGCCGAGAAGACGGCGGCCGCGGCGGTCAAGGCGGCCGCCGACCGCGCCGCCGCCGCGTACGGAGCGTGACGATGACGGATAACCAGCCCGGCACGATCTGGGGCCGCGAGCCCGCCATGGTCCTCGCCCTCGTCCAGGCGGTGATCGCCCTGGTCGTGGCGTTCGGTCTCAGCCTCGCGCCCGACCAGATCGGTGCGATCCTCGCCGTCACGGCCGTCATCCTCGGACTCATCACGCGCAGCCGGGTGAGCCCGGTGTGAGAGACGGGTATCTGCGAGGCACTCTCCCGCGGTCGCCAACTGCGCGCCAGGTCGACGTCCTCGCCGCTTTCGTCGCCGGCGGCGGATCCGTTGCCGAGGCGGCGGCACGCGTCGGCGTCCGGCCCAGCACCGCGAAGCGCCATCTCGCGGACCTGCGAGCTCGGTCGGGCCTCACGACCGAGCAGCTGATCTACCGCGGACGGGCCGACGGCTGGCTGGTCGTCGCAGAGCTGGAGCCGAGCACTGATCGTGAAGATCCCGCCGCCCTCTCGAGGCCGTCAAGGACCAGGTCGAGTCCGTACTCGAATTCGTCCCCGTAGTCGTAGTCGGGCCTCATCGCGGCGACGTAGGCGACGAGGTTCGGGTAGGCGTCGATGGGGAACGCCCGGAGCGTGACCTGGCCCAACTCCGCGACCTCCTCCGAGGGCTCGAATGGGAGGTTCGCCATGAACAGGGCGAAACCGTAGATGTAGCTGTCCAAGAGCGAGTACGCATGCGCGATCGTCGGCAGGTCGAGGCCTGCCGACCGCAGACTGCCGATCACCGCGTCGTGGTGGCGCAGGTTCGCCGGCCCCGGCTTCCGCCGCGACTCCATCAGGCCAATCGCCCATCGGTGGCGCAGCAACACGTCCCGGAGCGAGATCGCCCGTTGACGCATGGCGGTCTTCCAGTCGGCTCCGCTGGCAGGCAGATCGATCTCGCTGAAGACGAGATCGACGATCCCGTCGATCACCTCGTCCTTGTTGGCGAAGTGGTAGTAGAGGGCCATCGCCTCGACACCGAGCTCCTGGCCGAGCTTCCGCATGCTGAGGGACTCGAGCCCACCCCGATCGGCGAGCTTGACCGCGGTGTCGAGCACCAGCTCCCGGCTCAGCGGCACGCGTCCCTGTGCTCGTTTGCTCGTCTGCGTCAATCGGCCTCCTCCTGGGACTCGGTCAACCGAACGATTCCGGGGTTGACATCAGCGACTTTACACCGTAAAGTCCGATCTGCCAACTTTACATCGTAAAGCGACCGGAGACCCCATCGATGCAGGCAATCGTTCAAGACAGGTACGGCGCGGCCGAGGTCCTGGAGTCACGGGACATCGATCGTCCCGAGATCGGCGAAGGCGAGGTCCTGGTCCGTGTCCGTGCCGCGTCGATCCACGTCGGTGACGTGATCGTCATGACAGGCTCGCCATTCCTCGTGCGGCTGGCGACCGGACTCCGCACGCCGAAGAACCAGCGTCCCGGGCACAGACATCGCGGGCACGGTCGATGCGGTCGGCAAGGACGTGAAGGGCCTGCGCCCCGGTGACGACGTGTTCGGGTGGTGCACGGGCGCCTTCGCCGAGTACGCCTCAGCGAGCGAGGACCACTTCGTACTGAAACCGGCCAACCTCACCTTCGAGCAGGCCGCCGCCGTCGGCGTGTCCGCCACCACCGCCCTCCAGCTCCTGCGCGATAACGGACATGTCCAGCCCGGGCAGAAGGTCCTCATCAATGGCGCGTCCGGCGGCGTGGGCACGTTCGCCGTGCAGATCGCCAAGGCGTTCGGTGCCGAGGTGACCGGCGTTTGCAGCACCAAGAACCTGGAGCTGGTCCGCTCGATCGGGGCCGATCACGTCATCGACTACACCAAGGAGGATTTTCGGAAGGGCGGACCGCGCTACGACCTCATCCTCGACAACGTGGGGGATCACTCGATGTCGGCGACGAGGCGAGCACTCGCCCCGAACGGGATGCTGATCTCCAACGGTGGTGGCCACGCCGGCGGCGCGCTCGGCCGCATGATCCGGCTCGCGATCGTGTCGCTGTTCGTGGGCCAGCAAGGCAAGCCCGCCCCCAAGTCCGAGAACCGAGCCGACCTGCTGGTCCTCAAGGAGCTCGTCGAGGCCGGGAAGGTCACACCGGTGATCGACGGCACGTACCCGCTGCCCGAGACGCCCAGGGCGATCGGGCATGTCGCTGCAGGACACGCGCGAGGGACCGTGGTCATCGCGATCGAGCGGGCAGCGGCCTGAGCAGCGGCCGCATGAACGAGCCGATGCCGATGGCAGATCCGCTCATCGCTCACCGAGCCGGTGGATCGACCGGAGGAATGACGTTCAACTCCAAAGCTCACTAGATCCAGAACGGAGCCGATCGATGCCAGAGGTGCAGATCAAGCTGTCAGCGCTGTGGGTAGCCCTGATGCTCACCTACCTGCTGGGGGATGTCTTGCGGTTCTGGAGCGGTGACGCCACCCCGGGCCAGTTCGGCGGCCTCAAGCAGGAGATGGTCCCGGCGGCGCTGATGTTCGTTGCCGTCCTGATGCTTGTTCCGATCGTCATGGTCGTCGTGTCCGTGACGTTGACCGGGCAGACGCTTCGTTGGATCAGCGTCATCGCCGCGGTCGGTCTCTTCGTCTTCAACGTCGTCGGCCTGCCGACGTACTCCGGGCTGTACGACAAGTTCCTGATCATCGTCGGCTTGGGGTGGAACGCGGTCACGGCCTGGTACGCCTGGACCTCGTATCCGTAAGGCGGCCGTCAACACACCTGCGTTCGCTGCCGACGAGCGCCTGGGCTTTCGGACCGCCGTCGACCGACTGCGCTTGATGGCGGGCTGCGGGTCTGGGTCCTGGTCAGCCCGGCACAGAGCGAAGCTGCAGCCCCGCGGTCAGAAGCCGCGCAGACCCTGCTCCGCCGGCCATGGTCGCGCAGGCGTAGCACCGCAGGCGAATAGACCGCGCCAGTCGCCCCGCCGACGATTCGGGTGTGAAGCTGTGCACGGTCTGTGGTGTCGTCACCAGCCGCGCTGGTAGCCGCTGTACCGAGCACGCCCGCGACTCCAACCGCAGCCGTCACAACGCCCTCTACAGCACGCGCGCCTGGCAGCGACTCAGCGCACGCGTGCTCAGTGCCTGGCGTGGTGAGCACGGCAACCGGTGCCCTGGCTACCAGCGAGCAGCCCATCCGGCCGCCGACCTGACCGTCGATCACGTCGTGCCGCTCGCCGCCGGCGGTGCGCCGTTTGACATCGCGCAACTGCGCGGTGCTGTGTCGGTCGTGCAACTCGACCAAGGGTGCGTCGACCGATTGGGGCAACCCGACTCGGTTGGAGCGAGGTCTGCCTTCACCCGAGCGTCGAAGCCGAGGCTCGCGGCTGGGCAGCCGCAATGACCGGCGAGTTCAGGGTGGAAGTGCGTAAGACTGGTCGGGGCGAGAGGATTTGAACCTCCGACCTCATCGTCCCGAACGATGCGCGCTACCAAGCTGCGCCACGCCCCGACCGAAAATGCCCGCTGAGGGGCCGCCGCATGATACCCCATGATCGGTAGGGCATCGAATGACAGGCCAGCCGCGAGGGGGGACAACACCCTGCCGCTAGCCAGCCGTCACGAGGCGTGCTGCGATGAGGTGGGTCCCGGCCACATCCGTCCACGCCAACCCAGCCGAGCCGGGCATCGGAACGGCCGGATCCCGAAGGGCGCGGAGCCAGGCTTGGGACGACGCCGGATAGCGCGCCGCAAAGAGCGCGGCGAGGGAGCCGATGAGGCGCCGGTTGCGCTGGGTGCCCCGCACGATGAGCAGTCCCTGTACGTGCCAGTCCGGGCCTCGTCGCTGCCGGGTGGCGTGGACCTTCGCCTCGAGGCCGCGCATGACCGCTCCGCCGTCGAGGATGAGGTCCCAGATCTCCACCACGGCCACCTCGCGCCGGACGGCTCGTGTCAGGAGGACGTCGATGGATCGCGGCCGCGAGCCGTCCCCGGCGACGACGGACTCCGGCTCCGACGCCCAGCCGCCGGGTGCCGAGGTCGCGACCACGAGGTTCTGACGTTTGAGATGCTGGATGTCCCGGGGCAGATCCGCGCCTGGAACGGCCTCAAAGAAGGCAGCCAGCTGCAGCCCGAGCGCGGCGCCGCAGGCCGCCCAGGTGTCGATCCCTGTGTCCGTGCCGGCGCCACCCTCGAGCTTCGCGACCTCCGGCTGGGAGACGCCAGCTCTGTACCGCCACCTCGCGCTGGAGAAGACCGGCGCCAAGGCGAGCCTCCCGGAGTCCGACGCCCAACCGCTTCGCGACGGTCGCGGCCCGCGCCCGGCCCGCCATCACGTGGCTCGTTGCGCGGTTGGCCGATTGACTGCTCATGGCCCGCAGTGTCGCGCGAGCTGCTCACCGCCGGATTACGTCAGCGGCATCACCACTGATGCTGTCCGCGGGGCATCCGTGGTGCGACGACCCTCCGCGGCGTCGATGTGAGGCGTTTGATCACGGCTCGTGATCAGAGCGTCCGCAGGTGACCTCCGGAGGCGGGGCGCGAGGCCAGGGTCCGGGTTTCGGGCGCGGATAGCACCGCTGGTGATGCGGAGCGGCCCACCGCAGCACGGAGCACCGGCGCGGAGGGCACCGGTGCGGGGCGGAGGGCACCGGCGCGGAGCGGAGCACCGGCGCGGAGCGGCCCACCCGGGTGAGCCCACCGAGGTGCGGAGGGCACCGGCGCGGAGCGCGCGCAGAACGGGGACGCTGCGGCCCCCGCCCCCCGCGGCCCCAGACCTCAGTACTGGAAGAGAAGCTCCCGGTACTTCGGCAGCGGCCAGAGCTCGTCGGACACCAGCGTCTCCAGCTCGTCCGCAACTGCGCGGAGCGCGTTCTGGGCCGGGATCACGTCGTCGCAGAACGCGCGGGCCGTGTCCTGGACGGATCCCGCCTGGTGGGCTGCGTGCCGCGCGTCCTCGAGGGCATGGATCGCATCGACAAGCGCATCGGCGAGGGAGGCCACCTTGTCCGAGACCGCGGCGATGCCGCGTGATCCTGCCGCCGACGCCGCCACCAGCTCACCCAGGTACCGGGCGGTGGCCGGCAGGATCATCGTCTTCGCCATGTCCAGCGCGCAGTTGGCCTCAATGTTGCCGACCTTGACGTAGCGCTCCCAGTTGATGTCCACGCGGGACGCCAGCTCGCGCTGCGAGAGGACTCCGTGCCGGGAGAACAAGGTCACGGCCTTCGCGGTGGTCAGGGCGGGCAGCGCGTCCACCGTGGTCCTGTTGTTGGGAAGGCCGCGTCGTTCGGCCTCGGCGTGCCATTCCTCCGAGTAGCCGTTGCCCTCGAACAGGACCCGCTTGTTCTCGCGGACCATCCGCGACAGGATGGTCGTGAGGCCCGCGAAGTCGCCCGGCTGCAGCTTGTCGAGCTCATCGGCGAGCTGCGCGAGCGCGTCGGCAACCGCGGTGTTGAGGACCGTCTGCGGCCAGTAGACCGGGGCGGACGAGCCGACGGCGCGGAACTCGAACTTGTTGCCGGTGAACGCGAACGGCGACGTCCGGTTCCGGTCCGTGGCGTCCGCGGGCAGGTCCGGCAGCGAGGTCACCCCCAGCCTCACGTGGGCGCCCCTCTTGGACGCGGACGCCGCTCCCTGCTCCAGCTGGGCGATGACGTCCTCGAGCTGCGAGCCGAGGAAGATCGACATGATCGCGGGCGGCGCCTCGTTGGCGCCCAGGCGGTGGTCCTGGCCGGCGTCCGCGATGCTCGCGCGCAGGATGTCCGCGTGCTCGTTGACGCCCCGGATGATCGCGATCAGGAACGCGAGGAACTGGGCGTTCGCATGCGGATCGTTGCCCGGCTCGAGCAGGTTCTCCCCGTCGTCGGTGGCCATCGACCAGTTGTTGTGCTTGCCCGACCCGTTGATCCCCGCGAACGGCTTCTCGTGGACGAGGAGCATCAGGCCGTGCTGCGGCGCAAGGCGGCGCATCGTGCTCATCACGAGCATGTTGTGATCGGACCCGACCGACGTCGGCTCGTAGACCGGCGCCATCTCGAACTGGCCCGGTGCGACCTCGTTGTGGCGCGTCTTGGCCGGGATCCCAAGGCGCCACAGCTCCCGGTCGAGGTCCATCATGAACGCGATGATCCGCTCGCGGATCGTGCCGAAATACTGGTCCTCCAGCTCCTGGCCCTTGGACGACGGGGCACCGAACAGCGTGCGCCCGGCCAGGACGAGGTCGGGGCGCTGCTCGGCCAGCCGCCGGTCGACCAGGAAGTACTCCTGCTCCGGTCCGATGTTGGTGAACACCCGGCTCGCGGTCGTGTTGCCGAACCAGCGCAGGACGCGCAGGGCGTGCATCCCCAGGGCCTCCTGGGAGCGGAGCATCGGGATCTTGTGGTCGAGGGCCTCACCCGTGTACGAGATGTACGCCGTCGGGATCGTGAGGGTGACGCCGTTGGCCTCGACCTGGAGGAAGATCGGGCTCGTGACGTCCCACGCGGTGTAGCCGCGGGCCTCGAACGTGGCGCGGATCCCGCCAGACGGAAACGAGCTCGCGTCCGGCTCGCCCTGGAGCAGGTTCTCCCCGGAGAACTCGGCGACGGTCAGGCCGTCACCGGTCGGGTTCAGGAACGAGTCGTGCTTCTCGGCCGTGGAGCCGGTCATGGGCACGAACCAGTGCGTGTAGTGGGTCGCCCCGCGTGCCAGCGCCCACTCCTTCACGCCGTGGGCGACAGCGTCGGCGATGACCGGGTCGAAGGGCTCCAGGCCGTCGATGGTGCGCCGCAGCCGCCGGAAGATCGGCTTGGCGAGGTACTGCCGCTGCGCGCCCTCGTGGAACACGTACTGGCCGTAGATGACCTGGCCCGCGTGCTCCAAGTAGTTCTGGGTCGAGGCGACCCGGTGGTTGGAGATCGTCTCGATGGCGGTCTGACGGGCGGACATGTGACTCCTGCCGACGTAGCGGCCTGGGCCGGCCGCGGGATGATTCGGGACCAAGTATCGCCGAACCTATCCGATGGACCGGGCAGTGTCGAGTGCGGCGACGAATCTGCACCCTCCCGTATCGGACTCGAACCCGTCCCGCAAGACGGCGGCCCATCCCCGGGACGTCACTCCCTGCCGGCAGCTCCCCCGGCAGCTCCCTCACCGGCTCTCCCGACAGCGTCCTGCCCCACCGGAGCCCCGTCCGCCTGACCGCCCGTCCGCCGAACGGCCACCAGGTCGTCCAGCACCCGGCCGAACTCCCGGCTCACGTCCACGTACCGGTCGGCGCGCACCGCCAGCGCCAGCCTCCCGTCCGCGTCCAGGCGCCCCCAGATGCGACGTCGCGGCATCCAGAACGTGATGAGCAGCCCGGTGATCAGGAGCCCGAAGGCGATCCACACCAGCCCCTGTCCCGGGTCCTTCTTCGCGATCAGCAGCGTGAACTCCGAGAACCCGCGCAATTCCACGGAGAAGTCCGTTCCCGCCGACGTGCCCGACTCGCCGCGGGTCAGCGCGAGCGGCTCAAGGCCGATGACCGCCGGCGTGCCATCGGCGTTGGTTCCGGCGGCCCGGAACGGGAGCGCCAGCAGGACTCCGGCCCCATCCGCGCCCCGCTGGAGCAGCAGCTGCAACACCACGTCCCGACCCGGCACCGCGAACTCCGTGAACGGGAACCCGGCCGCCTCGTCCGACATCGGGATGGGGCCGCTCCAGAGCGTCCGCCCCTCGGCGTCCCGGATGGCCACGTCCGGCGCCGGCCCGAAGCCGTTCTGGTGGAACGAGTAGCCACCCGCCTCCAGCGGGTCGTTGACGCGGATGACCTTCTCCGCGATCTGCTGCCCGTCCTGGAAGACCGCGAGGTGCGTGGTGAAGTCCGTGGGCATGCCCGTCTCGAACCCCGGTGCCTCGAAAGCCAGGTTGCGCACGAGGAGCAGCCCCGGGGTCCCGATCGGCTGGACGGTCATCGATTCGCCCTCGGCAACGACAAGGCCCTGCTCATCGCCGAGGCGCGATGTCACCGCGGCCGCGACCAGGAACAGCACGAGGCCCGCGTGGCTGAACAGGGTCGCCAGCTTCGTCCAGCGGTTCCGGTCGCCGTACAGGTATGTCACCCCGCCCTCGACCTCCTGCCGCACGCCGAAGCGGCGACGTCGCAGGACACGCACGACGTCGGGGGCGGACACCCCTGCGAGGAGCGCCCGGTCCGGGAGCTTGGGGTCATAGTAGGCATCCGGCTGGACAACGCGGATCTCCGCGCTCTGTCTCCAGAGCCTCGGCGTGCGGTCGATGGTGCAGGCGATGATCGAGAGGATCAGCACCACGAGGCCCACGCTGAACCACACCGAGCTGAACACCTGGAACAGCTGGAGCCGCTCCAGCGCGGTCACCAGGCCCGTGCCCATCACCGGGTCGTAGATCGCGTGGAGCTTGTCCATCTCGTTCGCATAGTCCGTGGGCGAGCGGAACGCGAAACCGGGCAGCTGGCGCAGGACCATGCCAACGACCGCGAACAGGGCGAGGACGATGATCTGGAGGACGGCGAAGTCAACCGAGGTCAGCAGGCCCCAGACGCCGTCTGCGATGCGTGATGGGATCCCCCCCGCGGGGCGCGTGGCGGGACGGCGCGCGGCCACGGTCGCGATGACGGACTCCTACGCGGACGCGACGGACCGGGACGCTGCCCGTGAGGGGCCGGGCGCCTGGCTCACGTCGGGGATGCGGGCCGCGGCTTGGATCACGCGTGGGGACGGGCCGGGACGGGGTCGCTCGCTGCTCACGCGGCCGATCCTACACCGGCGTCAGCGAGTGCCCCACTGGTAGCTCTGCTTGATCAGCCGCAGGTAGACGAAGGTCTCCGTCTCGCGCACGCCCTTGATCTTGCGCAGGCGGTCGGAGAGGAACTGGAGGAGCGCCTCGTTGTCCTCCGCCACGCACTCCACGAGGATGTCGTAGCTGCCGGCGGTGACGACCACGTAGGCCGTCTCCGGGAACGCAGCGATCTCCTCGGCCACCTCGATCAGCCGCGAGGCCTCCACCCTGATGCCGATCATGGCCATCTGCTGGAATCCCAGCTTGAGTGGATCCGTGACGCCGACGACCTGGAGGATCCCCTTCTCGACCATGCGGTTGGTGCGGGCCCGGACCGCGGCCTCGGATACCCCGAGATCAGTGGCGATCTGGGTGAAGGGACGTCGTCCGTCCTGCTGCAGGTGCTCGATGATCCGCTTGTCCAGCTCGGACACAGTATCGGATCGGTCGCGCGATCGGTCGCTCACGCCGGACGACCGGCAGGGTGGGCAGGGCGGGGGAGAAGCCTCATCGGGCGCCGATCCTAGCACCTGCAGGAGCCAGTGGCACAAGGTCCCGCAGCCCGGGACGAACTGCCGTCCCAGGCACGAATCGGGGGCCGATCACCCGCGGTCGAGGAGCTCCAGGACGGGCGCCAGCGCGGCGACGGACGCCTCCGTGATCGGGTCGACCACCAGCTGCACGTGCCCGATGCCCTCCCGGGCGTAGGCGCGCAGGGCCTCAGCGATGACCTCCGGTGAGCCCTCGAGAGGCGTCACCGCCATCCGCGGGTCCTCGTCGCCCATGATCCGGCCGGTGCCGCCGGGCATCCGGACCTGGACGGCCACCGTTCGCTCGATGTCTGCCGGGTCCCGGCCGGCGGCCACGGCAGCCTCGTCCACGATCGCGCGCAGGCGTGCCACGCCCCCGGGCCGGTTGTCCGTGTCCGCGTACCAGGCGTTCCACGCGTCCGCGTACGGGAGCGTGGCGGCGAGCATCCGCGGGCCGCTGGAGCCGATCAGGAGGGGCGGTCCGCCGGGACGGGCAGGGCGCGGCAGCAGCTCGGCCTCGCGGGCGGTGAAGAACGCCCCCTCGAAGTCGATGTAGCCCGTTGCGAGGAGCGTACGGACGATCGTGAACGCTTCCTCGAACCGGCTGACCCGGTGGTCGAACGGCGCTCCGAGCGCGGCGAACTCGGTGTCGTTCCAGCCGGCGCCGAGACCCAGGACCAGGCGCCCGCCGGAGATCTCGTCCACGGTGGCTGCCTGCTTGGCCAGCATGAACGGGCTGTGGAACGCGGTCGCGGCGACGAGCGGTCCAAGCACGACGCGCTCGGTGGCCTCGGCCAGGCCCGCCAGCGTGGTCCAGGCCTCCCACGGCCCGCGGGTCTCGCCAGACGAGAAGCGGTAGAGAAGGTGGTCGCCGAACCAGATCGAGTCGAACCCGGCCTGCTCGGCCGTCCGGGCGATGGCGCGGAGCTCCGGCCAGCGGACCTCGCGCTCCACCTCCGGCAGCTGGACGCCAACCCCGAGGGGTCGGCCGGGTCGGCGAGGAATCATGCCGCCACCGTAGCGCATCCGACTCCGCGCATCGGCCCGCTGCTACTCACGCTCAAAGCCGAGGTTGCTCGACGCTGCCGCGTCCATCTCGCGCGCGTACCGATGGCCCGAGTAGACGGCGGTGGCGATGGTGCCGGGAGCGTCGCAGTCACCGATCCGCTGGATCGTGATGCGTCCGATCAGCGATCGATACAGCGCGTCCTCCGGGATCCGAGAGGTCGTCATCACCACGCTGGTGGCGGCGACTTCGCGTACGCGCCCGGTGTAGACGCATTCGAGGAGCACCGAGTCGTCGGTCACACGGGCGAGGGACGTCCCGGTGACGAGCGTCACGTCGAGCTCGAGCAGCCGCTTCTGGATTCGGGGCTGCTCGTCGGTACGCCAGGTCCAGGTGGAGATCTCGTTGGCCGGGGTCACCAGCGTGACGGTGCACCCCGCCAGCCGGAGAGCCTCGGCAACCACGCCACCCATGTAGTAGTGGTCGTCGTCGAAGACCACGACCGGTCCGGAGGGCCGGGCACCGGCCATGATGTCGTCGGGCGTGAGCACAGAGGGGAGATCCCAGCCGGGCACCGGGTCATCCAGGTGGCGCCCGACCCCGTCCCGGCGCCACCGGGAACCAGTGGCGATGGCGACGCGATCCGCCCCGAACTCCAGGATCTGCTCCTCGTCCACCACGCTGCCGAGGACGAACTCGACGTTGCGGAGCCTGGCGATCTGGCCGAGGCGCCAGTCCCTGACGCGACCCCACTCGGCGAGCCCGGGTAGCGTCGATTCGAGGGCGACGCGGCCCCCGAGCTGGGTCCGAGCCTCCGCCAGCGTGACCCGGTAGCCGCGCTTGCCCAGCGAAACCGCGGCCTCAAGCCCCGAGGGGCCGCCGCCCACGATCAGCACGGAGGCGTCCGAGCCCCTGGCCGGGATCCGTTCCGGGTGCCAGCCCTTGCGCCACTCCTCGCCCATCGTGGGGTTCTGCGTGCATCGGACCGGGGTGCTCGTCTGATCTCCGCTGTAGCAGATGTTGCAGCCGATGCATTCCCGGATCTCGTCCTCGCGGCCTTCGGCGATCTTCTGGGGCAGGAATGGATCGGCGATCGACGGGCGGGCCGCGCCCACGAGGTCGATGACGCCCTTGCGAACCAGGCGCAGCATCGTCTCCGGGGACGTGAACCGTCCCACGCTCACCACCGGCTTCCGCGGTCACCTGCTTGACCCACGACATCGTCTTCTCGAGAGCCGCCTCCTTGACGAACCGTGACGTGCCCATCTCGAGCGAGTAGTCGTGGACGGTGATGTCCCACAGGTCGGGGAGATCGGCCAGCAGCTCGATCACCGCCCTCGGCTCGGCCGTCTCGAGATCGCCGGCGTCACCCCCGGAGCTGGCGGAGAAGCGCACGGCCACGGCACACGTGTCGCCGACGGCTTCCCTGGTCTCCTCGATCAGCTCCTTCAGCAGGCGCGCCCGGTTCTCGAGCGAACCGCCGTACTCATCGCTTCGCTGGTTGGAGGGCAGCAGGAACTGGTGGACCAGGTACCAGTGCGCCGCGTAGACATAGATGATGTCGAACCCGGCGCGCTGGGCGCGCTTCGCCGCGTCGCGGTGCCACTGCTTGAGCTGCCTGATATCGGACTTGTCCATCGCCCGGGTCTGGACCGGGTCGTTGACTCCTGCCGGCAGCGAGTTGACTCCGAGTGGAGCCTCTCGTGAGTAGTGATTGGCGCTCCGTGGGCCGCCGTGCCACAGCTCGACGCCCGCGAGCGCGCCGTGTGCGTGGATGGCGTCCACGGTGAGGGCCATTGCCCGCACGTCCCGGTCGTCCCAGAGCGAGGCGGACACGAACGGCTCGTCGTCCGAAGACGGGTGGATCGAGCAGTACTCGGTGCACACGGTGCCCCAGCCCCCCTCGGCCTTGACGCCGCGCATCGCGGCCAGGGTCCGGGGCCGTCGGGCGCCCATGCCCGTGCAATGCGGCACCTGGTAGAAGCGGTTCGGCGCCGTCACGGGTCCGATGCGAACGGGTTCGAAGAGGACGTCGAACCGGGGGTCGCGGGGCATGTGTGTCCTCCGACGAGTGACGGTGACCGCGGCCGGTCGGCACGCCCGGGGCGGCCTGGATTGGTCCCGAGCGGCGCCCGAAGCGTAGCGCTGCCGGTGCGACCGGCGGGTCCCGGTCGCGCAGGGCAAGCCGAGGGAGGACGAGCGTAGTCTTGCGCGATGAGCCCCGACCCTGGCGACCAGGAGGCGCCCGCATCCAGCCTCCTCGCCGCGCCCTCCCCCGACCCCGACGGAGCGCGCGCGGGCCGGGACGCGTGGCTCACCCCGGGCGTCAGGGGGATCGGCCTCGCCAGCCTGTTCGCGGACCTGGGGCACGAGATCCCGACCGCGCTCATGGCCTCGTTCATGACGTCCGTGCTGGGGGCACCCGCCGCGGTGCTGGGCCTGATCGAGGGCCTGGCGGACGCGGCGTCTGGGGTCGCCAAGGTGGCCGGGGGCGCGCTCGCCGACGACCCGGCCCGGCGTCGCAACGTGGCCCTGGGCGGGTACGTGATGACCGCGCTCCTGTCAGCCGCGACGGGCCTCGCCACCACGGCCTGGCAGGTTGGCGTGCTCCGGACCGCCGCCTGGACCGCGCGCGGGATCCGTGGCCCCGCCCGGAACGCCCTGCTCGCCGATGCCGTCGATCCGTCCGCCTTCGGCCGCGCCTACGGTTTCGAGCGGGCGATGGACAACCTGGGGGCCGTCATCGGACCCGTGGTGGCACTGGTCCTGGTGGCGGCGGTCGGGATCCGGGGTGCGATCCTCCTGTCGGTGATCCCGGGGCTGATGGCGGCCGCGGCAATCGCGTACGCGATCCGCCACCTGCGGACCGACGAGGTCCGCGAGCATCGTCCGTTCAAGATCGTCATCCGGCCGCTGATGAAGGGCCGGCTGGGGCGCCTGCTCGGCGCAATGACGGCGTTCGAGATGGGCAACGTGGCGACGAGCCTCCTGATCCTGCGCGCAACGGAGCTGTTCATCCCGAGCCTGGGCACGGACAAGGCGGCGATGGCCGGGATCGGGCTGTACATCGCGTACACGGCCGCGGCGACGCTGTCGTCCCTCCCGGCCGGGCACCTCGCGGACCGGATCGGCGCGCCGCGGGTGCTGGGCGGGGGGGTGGCCCTGTTCGCCGTCGCGTACGCGCTGCTCGCGGTGACCGGCCCGAACGTGCTGGTCCTGGGAGTGGCGTTCGTGGCGGCGGGCGTCGGCATCGGAAGCGTGGAGACGGCCGAGCGCGCGACCGTTGCACTGGCGGCACCGGACGCGGTACGCGGCTCGGCGTTCGGGCTGCTGGCCGCGATCCAGGCCGTCGGGGACCTCGTTGCCTCGGCGGTCGTGGGTCTGGTGTGGACGCTGGTATCGCCGGTCGCGGCATTCGCGCTGGCCGCGGGGGCGATGGTGGTGGCCCTGGTGGCGCTCCTGGGCCTGACGGCCCGCGGTGGGGGTGAGGGAGCCGTCTGTCGAGGCGGCAGGCAACGCGACGACGGGGGGCGCGTGATCGGCGACCGGGGCGCCTGAGCGCGCTGCAGCGTCAGCCGCCGGTGGCGCTCTCGTTCCGAATCAGGCTCAGGATCACGTCCAAGTCCGCGCTGCCGACGATGTCGGTGTACTTGGCGCGGACGATCCCCTGCCCGTCCACGACGAAGATCCAGGGCATCCAGACTGCCGTCCACGGCTCCGGACCCAGCCCGAACGCCCGCGCATGGCGGTTCAGCGGCGGATCCTCGAGCGTGCCGCTGAGGACCGGCTCCTCCGTGATCACCTGGTACTCGAACGGCTCCAGGTGGACGAACGTCACGTCGTGCCAGCGGTCCAGCAGGTAGCGGATCATCGTCAACGCCCTTCCGCAGGCCTCGGTTACCTTGAAGCGCGCGGAATCGACGACCAGCACGTACGGCCTGCCGGCGGCCCGCGCATCGGCAGTGGAGGTCTGCGAGAGCCGCAGGTCGGGGTTCGGCTGGGTGGTGACGGCGCGCGCCACGCCGCCGACGTCGTCCAGGGTGGGCGTGTCGACGGATGGAGCCGGCTTGCCGAGGGGCGCGGTGCTGCCCGGGTCCATGGCGGAGATGACCGTGGATCCGGACCGCCCGTCCGCGGCCAGCACCTCGAGACGCCAGGATCCGGGGCTCGGGATGTCCACGATCGCGACGAACGACGTCTCGTCCGAGCCCTCCGGCCGCACGGCCGTGGCTGGAACCTGGGGCGTGGCGGTACCGCCATCCGTGCTCACGACCCGGACGCTCACCGGCACGGCACCATCCAGCGCGGTTCCCGATGCATCGCGCGCGGTCAGGATGATCGGGCTGCCGCCGCCGGACCAGATGCTGGACGACACGACGAGCGGGTCGAGGGTCCCGGCAACGGGCAGGGCGGTGGCGGTGCCTGGGGCCGGGACCGGGGTTGCCGCCGGCGGTGGGGTCGCCGGGCCCGGGGTGGTGGCCGCCACAGCGTCCGACGACGCCGGGACGGGTGCCGGCGTACCCGCCGCCGTCTCCGCCATCAGCTCCTGGAGCGCGGCCGCGATCGGATCCGCCTGCGTGCCGAAGGGGAAGTGTGCCCGGAGCATGCCCTCGCCATCGACCAGGAAGATGTCGGCCGTATGGGCCATCGCGTAGCCGTTCGCGGAGTCGGTCTCGATCCGCGCGTACTTCACACCCCAGGCATCGGCGTTGCGCCTGATGTCCTCGGGCGTGCCGGACAGCCCGACGTAGGCCTTGGGGAGGTATCGCAGGTACTGGCTCATGGCAGCGACGTCGTCCCGCTCCGGATCGATGGAGACGAACACGGCGCGCGGCCCCTCGCCGGTCATGCTGAGCGCCTGGTTGACGATCCCCACCGTGGCCGGACACACGTCCGGGCAGTGGGTGTAGCCGAAGAAGACCAGCACGGGCTCGCCACGCAGCAATTCAAGCGTGAACGGATTGCCCTCCTGATCCGTCAACTCCAGCGCAGGCGCCGGGCGTACCTCGGCGTAGGCGGCGGACGCGGGGTCCGGGGTGGCCTGGGCACTCCCTCCGGGTGCGACGGCGTCGCCCCCCAGCACGAGCGTGACCAGCCCGACCACGAGGAGTCCGATGAGGCCGAGCATGACCAAGCCCGCGATGGCAGCGCGGCGATCGATCGGCGCGGGAGCAGGAGCGGGGTTCCGGTCGGCGGGCTGGGTTGTCACAGGGGGCTCAGTTTGCACGGACCTCGGCCGGCACGTCGATGGCGCCGGCTCCTTCGAACGTCAGGGTGAGCTGCACGACCTGCCCGGCCGCCAGATCCGCGGTCAGGCCCTCGAGCATGATGTGGTAGCTGCCCGGCTCCAGCCTCACGGTCCCGCCGGCGGGGATCGCGATGCCGTCCACGGGCTCCATGCCGGTGACGCCGTCCGTGGTGGTGGTCTGGTGGAGGCTCGCGGCCTGGGCGGCGGGCGTGGACACCCCGACCAGCGTCTCGTCATCGAGCCTGCCGTTCGTGATCGTGAGGTAGGCAGCCGTCACGCCGCCCGACGCGGCCTCCCGGACCCACGCACCGCTGACCGAGACAAACCCTCCGGCGGGCTGGGTCGTCGTCCTGGCGCTCGACCCGCAGGCCACGGCGGACAGCGCGAGCAGGAGGGCGAGGGCCGAGACGGCCGCGCGCGAGAGCATGAGAGCCTCCGAATGAGTGCGGGCGCCGACCGCCATGGGCGATCGAGCCGAGACGCAAGTGTGCCGCACATCCGCGGATCGCGGCGCGGGATGGGCTCCGGGGTGGGTGACAATGGCGCCATGCAGTACGGCGCGATCCTCACCAGCGGCGACCCCCGCACCGCCGCCGGACTCGCCCGCGAGGCCGAGGACGCGGGCTGGGACGGCGTCTTCACCTACGACGCGCTCGCCATCCCCGGCTCGGACCTGTATGACCCGTGGGTCACCCTCGCTGCCATGGCCATGCGCACCGAACGGGTCCGCCTCGGCGCGCTCGTGTTCGCGCCCACGCGCCGCCGGCCGTGGCTGTTCGCCAAGGAGGCGGCCTCCCTCGACATCCTCTCGAACGGGCGCCTGGTGCTCCCCGTGGGTCTCGGTGCGCTGGAGGACAACGGCTTTGGCAACGTGGGCGAAGCCACCGAGGCGAGGAGCCGCGCCCGACTGCTGGACGAGACGCTGGCGATCGTCGAGGGCCTGGGCTCCGGCGAGCCGTTCGCGTTCGAGGGCGAGCACTATCGCTTCGGTCCGATGACCCTCCAGCCGACCCCCATCCAGCGACCGCGGATCCCCGTCTGGGTCGTCGGCGCGTGGCCGCACGAGCGGTCGATGCGGCGCGCGGTCCGCTGGGACGGGGTCGTGGTCCAGACGACCGACGCCGGTGGCCAGTCGGCGCCCGGCAACGCGGCCGTGCTGCCGGAGATCGCCGCGTGGTGCCGCCGGGAGCGACCCGACGCGCTTCGCGACCGGCCGTTCGAGGTCGTCGTGGATGGAATCACGCCGGCGGATGACCCCGTGGCGGCGGCCGGGATCGCCCGGGCGCACGCCGATGCCGGCGCCACGTGGTGGCTTGAGGCTGACTGGGAGAACACGGCACCGGATGCCCTCCGGGCCCGGATCCTGGCCGGTCCGCCGCGCGGCTGAGAGACACGCGGCGCCTGGGGCCCCGCCGACGAGACGAGGCCGGACGGGGTCGCCGGTGGCGCTCAGGCGCCGGGCGCCGCGACCCCTCGCTTCACTTCCCCAGGTGAACCGCCAGCCGCCCCTGCCTGACCCAGATCACCATCACCACCACGAACCGCGCGACCAGCGAGATCCCGTACAGGGTGCACCAGATGCAGAGCGCGTGGATCACGAACACCTGGAGCGTCAGGAAGTACACCTCGAAGATCACGCCGATCAGCGAGAGCCCGTAGTGCACGTCCAGCAGGGCAGGCTTGTCTGTCCGGATCCACGCGATGGCGAGCGTCAGCAGGACCAGCGACAGGACCACGCCGTACACGGCCACGGGGATCCCCAGGATCTTCGAGTACTCGCTGGCGGCCACCGTCTCGCAGCCGTGCAGCGGACCGCAGTACGGCACGCCTCCACCCAGCTCCACCGTCGAGAGGTAGAGCGCGATAAGGAGGCCGATGACATCGAGGACGGCGAGGATGACGCCCGGGTGGATCCGGCGGAGCCGGGCGACGGCGCTGCTCATGTGGTGGTGACCTTCATGCGGTGGGGCGCGATGCGCGGACGGGCGCAGGGGAGAGTCTAGGGCCTCCGCCGACTGGAGGCGTCCGTGCGCGATCGCCCCATGTGGCCCACCATGGTCGTGCCAGTGGCCCCCGGCAAGGCGACCCCCCAGCCGATCCGGCACGCCGATCGGCCCGTCACAACGTGACGCGGGTGCCGCACCCTGTAGGCGTGCACCTTCCGCACCCGGCTCCCCAAGACCGCGATCCCACCGAGGCCCCGATGACCCGCGTCACACCCCACGATCCCACAACCGATGTGCTTCGCCGCGAGCGCGAGCCCCTCGATGCCATCTTCCACCCTCGCTCGATCGCCGTCGTCGGCGCCACCGAGAAGGATGGTTCCGTCGGCAGGACGATCCTGTGGAACCTGCTCTCCTCTCCGTTCGGCGGGGTCGTGTACCCGGTCAACCCAACCCGCCCGGCCATCCTGGGCGTGAAGGCGTATCCGTCCATCAGCGCCATCGGCGAGCCGGTGGACCTGGCGGTCCTGGTGACCCCCGCCAAGGGCGTCCCGGAGCTCGTGGCCGAGTGCGGTGAGGCGGGCATCAAGGGCGTGATCATCATCAGCGCGGGGTTCAAGGAGGTCGGACCCGAGGGCGTGGAGCTCGAGCGCCAGGTCCTTGAGGCCGCTCACAGGTACGGCATCCGGGTGGTCGGCCCCAACTGCCTCGGCGTCATGAACCCCATCAACGGGATGAACGCCACCTTCGCCGCCGGCATCGCCCAACCCGGGCGCGTCGGGTTCATCTCGCAGTCGGGCGCGCTCCTGACCGCGATCCTGGACTGGGCGGCCCACGAGCAGGTGGGGTTCAGCTCCATCGTGAGCCTGGGATCGATGCTGGACGTCGGCTGGGGCGACATCATCGACTACCTGGGCAACGACCCCAACACCGACAGCATCGTCATCTACATGGAGACCATCGGCGACGCACGGGACTTCCTGTCCGCCGCGCGCGAGGTGGCCCTGTCGAAGCCGATCATCGTCATCAAGCCCGGGCGCACGGCCGCGGCCGCGAAGGCTGCCGCATCGCACACGGGCTCCCTCACGGGCTCCGACGACGTCCTCGACGCGGCCTTCCGCCGCGCGGGTGTCCTGCGCGTGGACTCCATCAGCGAGCTGTTCGAGGTCTCCGACATCCTCGCCAAGCAGCCGCGTCCGCGCGGCCCGCGCCTCTCGATCGTGACCAACGCCGGAGGACCGGGCGTCATCGCCACGGACGCGCTCATCGGCGGCGGCGGCGAGCTGTCCGCGATCTCGGACGAGACGATGGAGGCCCTGAACGCGGTTCTGCCCTCGGTCTGGAGCCACAACAACCCGATCGACATCATCGGCGACGCGCCGCCCGAGCGGTATGAGAAGGCCCTCGAGATCGCCGCCGCCGATCCCGAGACGGACGGGCTGCTGGTGATTCTCACGCCGCAGGCGATGACCGACCCGACGGCCACCGCGATCGGTCTGGCCAAGCATGCCCGCATCGAGGGCAAGCCGGTGCTCGCGTCCTGGATGGGCGGCGAGGAGGTCGCGGAGGGCATCCGGATCCTGCGCAAGGCCGGCATTCCCACGTTCGACTACCCCGATACCGCGTGCATCCTGTTCAACCACCTGTGGCGGCATCACGCGAACCTGCTGGACATGTACGAGACCCCCCGGCTTCCCGTCGCGCCCGAGCGGGGTGAGTTCCGCGAGGAGGTGGACCGCATCATCGCGGACGTGACCGCCGAGGGTCGGACGCTCCTCACCGAGTACGAGTCCAAGAAGGTCCTGGCGGCATACGGCATCCCGATCACGGACACCGAGCTCGCCCACACGCCGGAGGAGGCGGTCGCCGCTGCCGAGGAGATCGGGTACCCCGTGGTCGCCAAGCTGCTGTCACGCACGGTCACGCACAAGACCGACGTGGGCGGCGTCGTCCTCAACCTGCGCAATGCGGACGACGTCCGCGAGGCCTTCGAGAATATCCGCGACACCGTCGCCGACAAGGTCGGGGCTGAGCACTTCGAGGGCGTCACGATCCAGCCGATGATCAACTGGAGCGGTTACGAGCTGATCGTCGGCAGCAGCAACGACCCGCAGTTCGGCCCGGTCCTGCTGTTCGGCATGGGCGGCTCCCTGGTGGAGGTCATCTCGGACCACTCGCTGGCCCTGCCGCCGCTCAACTCGACCCTCGCCCGGCGCCTCATCAACGAGACGATCATCTCTCGCGCGCTGGCGGGCGTGCGAGGTCGCCAGCCCGTGGACGGGGACGTCCTGGCCGCGCTCCTCGTGAGGTTCAGCCAGCTGGTCGCCGAGCAGCCGCGCATCGCGGAGATCGACATCAACCCGCTGCTGGCATCGCCGGAGCGCATCATCGCCCTCGATGCGCGCGTGGTCCTCCACCCGGCGGAGATCGCGGACGAGGACCTGCCGCGCCTGGCCATCCGTCCGTACCCGCACGAGTACCTGCGCGCGACCACCACCGATGACGGCGTGGCGCTCACCGTCCGTCCGATCCGCCCGGAGGACGAACCCGGCGTGGCACGCTTCCATTCGCGCCTGTCGGAGGCCACCGTCCTCGCCCGCTACGGCAAGGTCAGGTCACTCTCCGAGCGGACCGCCCACGAGCGTCTGACCCGCATCTGTTTCGTGGACTACGACCGGCAGTTCGGCCTGGTCGCCGAGGTGGTCGGTCGTGACGGCCCGGAGATCGCCGGGGTGGCGCGCATCTCGCGCGTGCACGCCAGCGACGACCGGACGCTCACCATGGTCATCGCGGACGCCTGGCAGCGCCGCGGGATCGGTGCCCGGCTCGTGCAGGGCGCCGTGGCGGTCGCCCGCGGCGAGGGCGTCGCCAACCTGATCGCCGAGCTGGCGCCCGACAACGTCGGCGTACGCGAGCTCCTGGCCGACGAGGGGTTCTCGTTCGAGGAGCGAGACGGAACGGTTCTGGCGTCGCTGGCGGTGTCGCAAGCCTGACCCCGGCACGTCGCCGGTTCGCGTCGGAGACGCGCCGCCGGTCGGACGCGGGACCGCCTACCATCTGCGGCATGGCCAAGGACGATCCCGCCCCGCGCGACATCAGCCTCGCGTTCGACTGGCTCTCCAGTCGTCTGTCCGAGCTGTCGGTCCCGCCCTGGTCCGGCAGCCCGGACCCGAAACCGGTCGCAGGCCCCGGACCGGCCGTCAGGACCTGCGTCGCAGTCCCGGGGCACGATCGCAGGCCCCGGACCGGGCGACGGCCCGAGTCCACGCCGACGGCCACGCCCACGCCCGCCCCGCGGCCACGCCCGCGTCCGCGGCAACCCCGCATCCAGGCACCCGGGCCGTGGCAACACCTGGCGCCCGGCGCCCCCGCGTCCGCGCCGGCCGGCGCCCGGCCCGCATCGCCCCTCCCCGCGGCGGGCTCACCCACCCCGCTGCTCGACGCGGTTGGCCGCGACCTGACGGCCCTCGCCCGCGCCGGCCAGCTCCAGGTCGTCCTGGGGCGTGAGGCCGAGATCGACGCGGTCATCGAGATCCTCGTCAGAAGCAGGCGGCACAACCCCCTGCTCGTCGCGCCGGACGGCACGGGTCGCACCTCCATCGTCGAGGGGCTGGCGACGAGGATCGCGGCCGACGACGTTCCCGCGCTCCTCCGGGGCCGGCGGATCATCGAGGTGTCGGTGGGCGACCTGACCGCGGGCACGCAGTATCGCGGCCAGCTCGAGGAGCGCCTCGCGCAGTTCGCGGCAGAGGCGGCGGGCCCTGAGGTCATCCTCTTCTTCCCCGATATCCACCTCCTCGCCGGCGCCGGCGCCACCGAGAGCAGCGCGATCAGCGCCGACGCCATCCTGGGTCCCTCCCTCTCGCGCGGCGCGATCACGGTCATCGGCACGACGACACCGGACCAGAATCGGCGGCGCATCGCGCGCAGCCCGTCGCTGGCGGGCCAGTTCATGGCTGTCACGATCCGGGAGATCAGCCGGGACCTCACCCGCCGGATCATGCTCGGCGTCCGGGATGCGCTGGCCGGGTCCCGCGACGTTCGCGTGTCGGACCCCGCGATCGACGTCCTGCTCGAGTTCGCCGACAAGCGGATCGCCAATCGTCGCTTCCCGGACAAGGCGCTCGACCTGCTCGAGGCCGCGGTCGCCAACGCGCTCGTGGCGGGGCGCAGGCGCGTGGACCGCACCGCCGCGGTCCGGGTCACGGAGCTGTACGAGCGGCGCGTCTCGGCCACGCCAACGCTGACCCGCTTCGGGCGCGACCTGCGGGCGCTGGCGCGCGATGGGCGGATCGGGCCCGTGATCGGCCGCGAGCCAGAGATCGACCTCATGATCGAGACGGTCCTGCGCAGCACCAAGCGCAATCCGCTCCTGCTCGGGCCGGCGGGCTCCGGCAAGACGGCGATCGTGGAGGGGTTCGCCATCCGTCTCGAATCCGGGGCGGTGCCCGGGTCGCTCCGGGACCAGCACCTGTTCGACGTGCCGCTGACCGGCCTCGCCGATGCCATCGAGGCAGAACCCGACCTCCTCTCGGCGTTCCTGACCGAGGCCGCGCACCCGCGGGTCATCGTGTTCTTCGACGAGATCCACCTGCTCACCAGCCCGGGTGTCCGCAAGCTGGCGGAGGCGCTCAAGCCGGCCCTGGCGCGGGGCGAGATCGCCTGCGTGGGCGCCACGACCGGACCGGAATACCAGCAGTCCATCGAGCGGGAGGCCGCCATCGCCCGGCGCTTCTCGCCGATCACCGTCACCCCGATGGACGAGACCGCGGTGGCTGCGGTGCTGCGCGGCGTGCGCGACAAGCTGGCCGGCGGGCGCGGGGTGGCGCTGGACGATGCCGCTCTCGCGGAGATCACGACGCTGGCCACCCAGTGGATCCCCAACCGCGCCTTCCCGGACAAGGGCGTCGACCTGATCGAGCAGTCTGTCGCCTACGCCCTCACCCACGGGTTGACGGCCGTCGATCCGGCGGTCGTGCGCACGGTCGTGGCGCGGATGGTCGGGATGCCGCTCGACCCGGGGGCCGCCCTGGCCTCGCTGCGCGCTGCGCTGGGCTCTGCCGGCACGCTCGATGCAGCCCAGATCGACGGCCTCGTGGGGCGCATCGGGTCCGCCCTGCGCGGCGTCGATGCGCGACCGGAGCGCCCCAACGCATCGGTCCTGCTGACCGGCACGGCCGCGGCCGCGGTCGATGGTCTGGCGTCCGCCGTCGCCACCAGCATCTACGGGCGGGCGACCGCGCGCATCGACATCGAGCTGGCCGGCATGAGCGACGACTCGGCGGTCTCGACGCTGCTCGGCTCGGCACCGGGGCTGATCGGCTCGGAACGTCCGCTTCCCCTCCACGAGCTGACGCGCTCGCCGTTCTCGGTGGTCGTGCTGCGGAATGTCGATCGCTGTTCGGAGGCCGTCCGCCAGGCAATCGTGGCCGCCCTCGAGGCCGGCGCCTTCACCGATGCCATGGGCCGGCGGCTGCCGCTGGGCGGAGCCGTGGTGCTGATGACGAGCCCGACGACCGTCGGCGTCCTCCTCGACCCGGGGCTGCTGGCCGCGTGCGACCTGGTCATCGAGACCACCACACCGACCGGGTCGGGTGCGGCCGACGTGCAGCGGATGCTCCTGGGACCCCTCGCCGAGCGCTTCGCCCGCACCGGCGTTGCGGTGACGTTCGACCCCGGGTTCGCGGCCTGGGTGGCATCACAGGACCCCGGAGACGGCGAGGCCGGCCTGACCTGGCTGGACCGCGTCCTGGTCCCCGCGCTGGTGGCGTCCATGCCGTCCGGCGCCACGAACCTCGCGGCCGAGGTCCGCGACGGCCGGCCGGTCCTCGTGGAGCCGGCCGACGTCACCGATGACGGGATCCAGGGCTAGAGCTCGACCTCCCCGCCGCCGCCGAGCGCGGCGTTGTTCTCGCCCTGGCGAACGCGATCGAGGTACGCCTGGGACTTGGTGACCTCGGTCGAGAGCGCGTCCACCGTCTTCGCCATGTTGTCGAGCGCACGGAGCTTGAAGGCGTCGATCTCGTCCATCGTCGCGTAGATGTTCGCGAACGCCGCCTGCAGCTTGGCGAGGTCGATCGTGGCGCTTGCCGCCTGCTCGCTGATCTTGCCGGACTGGTCCTTGAGCATGCGCGACGTGCTCTCGATCAGGTTGCCCGTCGTGGTGTTGAGGGCCGTGATCTGGTCCAGGACCAGCTTCTGGTCGGCCAGGGCCTGGGCCACGATGACGGCGGTCCGCAGGGCGGACACGGTGGTGGTGGTCGCGCGGTCCACGCCCTTGATCAGCTCGACGTTGTTCTTGCGGATGACGTCGAGGGCGAGGTAGCCCTGGACGCTCACGGCCAGCTGGACGAGCAGGTCCTGCACCTTCTGGCGCACGTAGAACAGCATGTCCTCGCGGAGGACCCGCGCCCTGTCCGGATCCGAGACCTCGATCTCCGCGATCCGCGCCACGAGGGCCGCGTCGAGCTTCTGGCCCAGGTAGATGTACTGGCGCAGGCGACCCATGACCGCCCACAGGTTCGCCTTCTCCTGCTCGATGGCGGCGTTGTCGCGGACCAGCTCGTCCTGCCCCGAGAACAGGGCCTTGATGATCGCGTCGAGGTGGACCTGGCTTGAGCGGTACTTGTCGAAGTAGTCGCGCAGGCGATCGCCGAAAGGGATGATCCCGAGCAGCTTGCGCGGGCTCAGGAGGTCGCCCTGGCGGCCGGGATCGAGATCCTCCACCGTGTTGCGCAGGTCCAGGAGGGAGCGCGAGACCACCGATGCCTGGGTCAGCCCGCCGTTGGTCATCGCGGCCATCGGCTTGTCCAGCATCCGGTTGGACACGCCCGACGAGGCCTTGATGTCCTCGTCGCCCAGCTTCTGGATGTCCTTGACCTTGGCGGCGAACTCACCACCGTGGACGTCGAGCGACGTGATCGCCGTCAGGTACGCCTCGACCATGGCGTCCAGGCGGGTGACCGTGGCAGCGTCGAGCTTGACCATCTCGCTCGCCTGCACGGCGGGCACGGCTGCGACCGGCTCGGGCGGGGAAAGCTCCACGGACACGGTCGTGGTCGCCTCCGTCGGGGCGATCACGGGGTCGGGGGCGATCGGTGCCCCGAGGTTCAGGGATGAGTCGGTCATCAAGGCGCTCCCACGAGGTTCGGGTCGGGCGGCCTGCGAGTGGCCCCGCGTCGACCCAGGATGGCTATTGTGCGCGCACGCGCTCCCTCTCGGCCTCGGCGGCCTTCGCGGCCTCGGTGGCCTTCGCGATGTCCAGCGAGCCGGCGCCGGCATCCAGCCGCTCTCGCAGGAAGCGGCCATGGGCCTCGAAGTCGTCGACCAGCTCGCGTGCCTTGCCGTCGAGGACCTTCTGGACCCGTCCCTCGATCAGCCCCAGCTGGTAGTCCAGCTCCTGCTCTGGCGTCCGGCCCTCCAGGGTACGGGGCGCGTTGGCGGGCAGGCTGAGGTAGTAGTCGATGGCCTCGGGCACGTAGTGGAGCGCGGACTCGCGGAGGATGTGCGTGTCGAGGTCGCCGGTCGATGTCTTGTCGGCGTGGGCCAGCCCGGCATCGATGGTTGCCCGGACCCGGCGCAGCCGCTCGGCGAGCGCCGGCGAGACCCTGCCCCGGGCCCGCACCAGGGATGCCCGCAGGGCAAGGCGCGGATCGGCCTCCGCAGCGGCCGTGTCTACCTTGGCGATGGGCGTGCTGCCGACGTACAGGGTCGGGATGGCGCGGAACACCCCGGCGGCCACCAGGGACAGGACGGCGAACGGGGCGAGGAACCCGACGAGTGCGGGCACCACGACGGCGCTGATCAGCGCCCCCACGAACCCGACCACGGCGAACATCGCGAAGCGCTCGCTCCAGGCCGACGCGGCGGCGACCAGGGGCGGCACGGGCGCACCCGTGGCGTACGGGCAGACGTGACGGATGTCCACCGCGTCGCACAGGATGCATCGAGACAGGTTCGTCGGGTTCGGTGCCGGGGTGCCGCTGGGCAATGGGTCTCCCTGATCTCCCTGGGTCTCGCTCGGTCCGCAGCCCCCTAGTAGTGGGCCGCGATGTCCCTGTAGACGGTGACCACGTCCTGGTCGTTCTTCGGCGCCCAGAAGCGCCCGTTCGACGCCGCGGCGATCTTCTGGAGCACGCCCTGGTCGGCGTCCTCGCCAATTGCGATGGTGTGGATCTGGATGCCGAAGGGATCGTTCTCGGCCGGGGCGAGCTGCGTCTCGAGCTGGGAGAGGCTCGTCTCGCTGCCGGTATCGGCGCCATCGGACAGGACCACGATGCCGTACCGCATCGCGTCCCCGTTGGTCGCGCGCAGAGCCGTGAGCTCCTCGTACGCCTGCCGCACGGCGTCATACAGGGCGGTCCCGCCGTCGGCGGAGGTCGAGCCGATCTCGCTCAGCAGCTCCTCTCCGATGTCGGACTTCCGTCCGGACGCACCCGGGTAGATCTCGTTGTCGAAGGGCAGCCAGCGCAGGTAGTCGGCCGACTCCATCTTGTTGACGAATGCCTGGGCGCCCTTGATGGAGGACGTGATCTTGGAGCCCCCCATCGAGCCCGACTTGTCGAACACGATGACGATGGCGGCGTGCTTGCGCACCTGGTGCCAGACCTCGCCGACGCGGTCGATCACCAGCGTCTCGGGCACGGTGAGCGCAACGATGTTGGCGTCCGGGTTGGCGCCGTGCGAGGCGTCGATCGGGGGGCCCGGCTTGGCCGCCACGTCCGAGGGCCGGAGGCCGAAGTCGGCAAGCTTGCCCTGCTGGTCGGAGGAGAGCAGGTAGTCGCGCAGGAGGCCGGCTCCCTCGGCCTGGTCGGCGCTGACCCAGGGCGTGCCGTCGAGGATCGCGTAGGGGTGGCCCACGACGATGGTGCCGTCCTGGGGATAGACGGAGACGAGCGGCTCCCGCATGTCATCCGCATTCTTCAGGTTGGTCGCGATGACGTTGGATTCGTAGGTCACCACCGCGTCCAGGTACTCGGGACCGCCGGTGATCATCTTCTCGATCAGCCAGGTGTCCGACTTCCCGCTGTGCACCTTGGCCTTCTCGATGTCCGAGATGAACTGGCCGCATCCGTTGGCGGGCTCGACGTCCGCGACCGTCAGGTCCCCGGTCTTGTCGAGGCCCGAGAGGCACATCGCGAGCACCGCGAGGGTGCCCGAGTTCGACTCGCCGAAGTAGCCGTAGCCGAACCGGAACTTGCGCCATTCGGGGTGCCCGTAGGCGCCCCAGCCGTCCGGGTTGGCCGACAGGGCGCGGAGCGTCTCCCAGGTGCAGTCGGGTCCTGGCGTGGGCCAGCAGCCCAGCGCCTTGGCGCGGGACTCCCACATCGCGACGACGAGCGGCGTGCGGACGACGAGCGGGTTGCTCGACGCCTTGATCGGCTTGGCGCCGTTGTTGGCGGCCCCGTACTCGCGCTCCAGCTTCGCAACCCACGACTCCTCGCCGGGCGAGACCACCGTGGGCTCGATCTTGCCGGCGAGGGTGTTGGAGATCATCGTGCCGGAGCGGTAGTCCACCTGCTTGCCGTCGATCGTCTCCTGGAGGATCTCGACGAACACGGGCCGGCCACCGACCTGGAGGGACGAGTCCGTGAGCGATGCCTCATTGAAGGCGTCCACCGCCGCGTGGAGCCACTTCTCCTTGGTGTTGGAGCTGGCAATGGAGACGCGGACCGCGTTCTCCGGGGCAGGCGCGGTCGGGGACCCGGCGACGCCGCCGGTGCCGCCATTCCCTCCGCCTTCGTCGCCCCCGCCGATCAGCCCGAACAGGCCGGCCCCGATGAAGATGAACAGAAGGACCACGGCTCCGATGAGCCAAACCCCCTGCGATCCGCTTCGGTTCATCGGCCTCAATCCTCCGGCGGCGCGATCCGCTCGTCGCGGTGGACGCTTGGATACGGAGGACTAGCCTACACCGCTCCGCCGGCACCGCTCGGTGCCGGCGAGACGTCGTTCGAGAGGAGTGGGGCGATCCGCTCCCGGTACATCGCGTCCCACGTGTAGCGCGTCCGGACCTCCATGGCCAGGCGCGCCACCGGATCGCGGTCAAGGCGCTCGAGGATCCGCGCCGCGACCCGCGCCGGGTCGTCGTCCGGTCCGATGTAGAGCGCCCCCTCGCCCGCCAGCGAGCGGCACGTGGCCAGGTCCGAGCAGACGATCGGGAGCCGGTGGGCCGCGGCTTCCAGGATCGGCAGCCCGAACCCCTCGTCGCGGCTGGGCAGGAAGAGCAGGTCGGCCAGGCGGTACAGGTCGCCCATGGCGGCCTCCGACGGCGGTCCGCCGAGCTCAACGGACAGGAACCGCGCGGCGTCCTCGAGGCCCAGCTCCCGACGCAGCACCTGCAGGTCCCGGAGGTAGTCTTCGCCGCCGGCCTGGTGGGGGTCCGCGGGGCCCGTGACGACCAGCCCTGCCGGCCGCCCGGCCGCCCGCATGGCGGCGACCACGCGCAGCGCGAGCTCCACGTTCTTGCGCCGCGTGACGCGGATCGGCATCAGGAGAAGGGGCGACGCCCGGAGGACCCCGGTCCGGGCGATCAGCGCGACAGTCCCCCGGTCGAGTCGCCAGAGCGCCTCGAGATCCACTCCGTTGGGAACCACGGTGATGGTGGCGGGAGGGATTCCGGCGATGTCCGCCAGCTGCTCGCCGCGTGCGGCCGACACGACGACCTGCTCAGCACCCGGCCAGGCGGTCCGGAGCAGGTCCCAGGGCGGACCGGGATGGAGCACCGCCTCGTACGCCGGCATGGCCCAGGCGAGATCGTGATGCCACAGGATCAGCCGGGGGCCGCCGGGCCGTCCCGCGAACCCACGCATCGCCGCGGTGAGCGCCAGGTTCAGCCCAAGCGAGCAGACGTTGTGGGCGATCACAACGTCGGACCCGTCCAGGGCGGCGCCCAACTCCAAGGCGATCGTCCCGGTGACGTCCGCAAACTCCGCCGGAACATGGCCCGCGTCGAGGTCCGCCTGGATCCGCTCGATGACGGGGTGGCGGGAGTCCAGGAGCGGCAGCCGGATGAAGCGCACGCGAGGGTCCGGCGCCCGGCCGCGGCCGGCGATCACGCGCACCTCGTGGCCCGCGTCTGCCATCAGCACCGCATGCCGGGCGAGCACTTGCTCGACCCCACCGATCACCGGAGGTGCGGCGTAGTGGATCAGCGCAATCGACCGGATCGAGCCCGGCGGGGCAGGGCCGGGTGGAGCAAGGCTCGGCGGGGCGAAACCGGGTGGAGCGGGGCCGGGTGGAGCAAGGCTCGGCGGGGCGAAACCGGGTGGAGCGGGGCCGGGTGGAGCGCGGCCGGGCCGGCCGGACCTCGCAGTCACCGACGTTCTCCGAAGCACTCTGCCAGCACGGCCGTCAGGCGCCGTTCCAGCACGTCGAACGAGAAGTGCCGGCGGGCCAGCGCGTAGTTCGTCTCGGCCCACTCCGCCCCGAGAGTCGGGTTCGTCAGCAGCCGGCAGGTCTCCTCGATGGTGGCGCGGCTGATGTAGTTGTCGAACTCCACCACCCGGAAACCGTGCGGCCTGATGTCGATCTCGTAGATCGAGTAGCGGTTCACGACGATGGGCCGGCGGTGGTAGACGGCCTCCAGGAATGCGTTGCCGAAGCCCTCGATGCTCGATGGGTAGGTCACCAGGTCCGCCTGCGGGTACACGTCGTCCAGCGTGTAGACGTGGCGCCCGTCGGCCGTCAGGCCCCGGGCCACGTCCACCAGGTCCGACTCGAACCGGATGTGGACATCCAGCAGGTGGGCGAACTCCCGGACCCGCTCCGCGTACGCGTCGCCCTCGTCACCACCGGCGTGCGAGATCACCAGGGTGGCCGGCACGTCGAGCCGTCGCGTCAGCTCGATCGCGTGCTCGATCCCCTTCCGCTGGATGATCCGCGTCGGCTGCAGGATGAAGTAGTCACCGTCCACGACCCCGAGCGCCTCGCGCACGCCACCCGCGTACTCGTCCGGGGGCGCGGGCGGCCGATCGAAGTCCATGACGTTGGGGATCACCTGCGCGCTGAGCCCCGTCCGGCTCGCCAGCTGGTGTGCCTGGACCGTGTTGATGACGACGTGCCGGATGGACGGCAGGGCAGGCGGGAAGGCGGCGGCCAGGTAGTCGCCCACGCTGTTCACTGCGAACCGCTGGCGCTCCCACGAGAAGTCGTGGTGGTGGGCGATGACCGGGATGCCGGTCTCGGCCACGACCTCGGCGATCGCCAGCCC
This sequence comes from uncultured Chloroflexia bacterium, assembly GCA_963766735.1. Taxonomy (GTDB): domain Bacteria; phylum Chloroflexota; class Limnocylindria; order Limnocylindrales; family CSP1-4; genus CAIXZV01. Next base: position 353,893 of record CAVYBU010000003.1, on the reverse strand, counting down.
CATCGGGAGGTTGAGGGGGATCGAGAAGGCGTTTTCCACGATCAGGAGGCCGAGATCGAAATCGCGGATGAAGAGGTATAGCTCGCGCTTGAGGTGCGCCCGGAGCTCGTGGATCCGGCGCGTCACGGCGTCCGGGCGCACGTACGGGGAGAAGTAGTCGCGCCGCCGAATGGCAGGGTGCTCGGAGTCCGCGGCGGCGGTCGCAGCCCCACTACCCGAGTACGCGGCCGCGTTGATCGCCTCGACGTCGGGGTGGCGGTCGAATGCCTCCGGCACCAGGCGGCTCACCTCGGGAGGCCTGTCGAGCTGGCCCGCCAGGTAGAAGCAGTCGTAGCCGAGACGGGCCAGCACGTCGGCCCACTTGGCCACCTCGAGCGAGACCCCGTCCGTACCCGCCAGCCGGGTCGAGATGATGCCGATCCGGCGGTCGCCGTTCGTGCCCATGGTCAGAATCGTACGCCGCGACCCAAGGCCTGTCGATGGGCGCGGCTGTCGCAGTGACGGGGCGCCGGACGCCGGTGGGTCGGACGCGAGGCGAGGGGCGGGTCACGGGTGTACCCGGGCCCCAGAGCACCGCTCAGGCGGTGAAGTCGACCCGCCAGCTGATGGCAACCACATCGTCCTGCGCGTCATCGGCGCCGGCTGCGGTGAGCACGTCCCGCAGCGCCGCCGCCAGCGCGCGCACCGGTTCGGGTGTCTCCGGGTCCTCCAGTGCCGCCTCCAGCAGGTCCGCGTCATCCTCGGCCAGGTCCCCCTCGAAGCAGCCGTCGCCGTCCGCGAAGTCGAGGCCGATCCAGTCGAGGGCGGATTCGGCCTGATCGAGGGTGGGGAAGGTCATCACGGGCGCCGGCAGGTCATGCACGCAGTCGATGGTACGGCGTCCGCCGGCCGGCTGAGGTCCGCATCTCGGCGGGCGGAGCGGCGCAACCCTGCGGCGCAGCTCATCGGTGCGTCAGGCCGGCGGCAGGGGCGTGTCCATGCCGGGCGCCGCTCCGCCGCCGTAGGTCGAGTCCACGGCGGCCCGGATCTGGACCATGGTCTTGCCCTGCTGGAGCATGTCGCTTGCCATGTTCGCGGTCTTGACGCAGATGTCGCAGAAGGAGGCGTGCTCCTCGTATTGGTAGGTGCCCTTGACCTCGCGGCGCTGGAAGAAGCAGTCGAGGTTGCTCCGATGGCCAATCCCCTCACACCCGCAGTAGCAGGGGAGCCACTGGAGGACATCGGGACGGGCGAGGGCGAAGGCATAGGCCTGCTGCCACTCGGCGGACAGATCCTTGACGTACGCCGGCCGCGCCTTCCAGGTGGAGCTGACCTCGTCGGCCGTCGGCATATGCATCGAGCCCATCGGCACGACAACTGCTGCCGTATCCGCGCCCGCAACCGCCGATGCGGCTGGCATATCCGACTGGGTCGCGTTCGAACAGCCGGCGACGCTGCCGCCGAGCGCGAGCGAGACGATGAACACGGGGATGAGCGCCCAGAGCCGGCGGCTCCACGGGCGGCGGGAGGGGACGCGAGGGGTGGACACGACGTGCTCCAGATTCTGGCGGGACGCGGGTGGCTTCGCTCTTCAGGATGTGCCCGTTGGGTACGCACCTATCGTCCCGCCGAGGAGGCCCCGCGTCGATGCAGCCCCGCTCAGGGCTTCCTCAAGATTCGGTCAACGACGTCCGGCCCGGTGTCCTCGGCCGCCCCCGGCCAGCCCCACCGCCGAGGCACTCCATCGTCGGGGTGGGGGCCACCGCGAGGGACGGGTCAAGTCGTCGGCGGGTCCTCGATCATGATCGAGCCCCAGTACATCCCCATCCCGCAGGTGTAGTCGAGGGTGCCGGTCTTGAGCGCGGGGAGCTCGATCACGTTCTCGCCCGGCTGGAGGACGACGTCGATATCGAGGGACGGGACGACGACATACACCGCGCAGCTCCCGGACGACCGGGAGTCGATCGTCCACCGGGTTGGAATTCCCGAGACGATCCGCGCGTCGGCCGGTCCGTAGCCACCTTCATCCTGGTAGGTGCGCAGCTCCTGCACGGCGGCTGCGGGCTCGCTCCCGGGAGGGGTGGCGGTGACAGCGTCTGCCGCTGCGTTACCGGCAGCGGCGGCCGGTGGTGTCGATTCGACCGCGACGACCGAGGGCCCAGCCGGCGCAGCAGGGATCGCACCCGTCTCGTCTGCCGGTCGGTCGACCACCGTGATCCTGGCGCTGTACATGCCCATCGCACAGGTGTAGTCGAGAACCCCCGCCGGGAGGGCGGGCAACTCGAATGAGTTGGCTCCCATGCTGAGACGCGCCCGGATGTTCACGCCGGGCGCCCAGAGGGAGGATGCACACGAGCTCGTGTCCGAGGACTCGACGGTCCAGCGTGTGGGATACCCCGCGTAGATCACGATGTTCTCGGGGCTGTAGCCGCCTGCGTCCTGGTAGGTGGTGATCGCCTGGATGCCGTCAGGACCGAGCGTCCCGGGCAGCGGCGCCGCGCTGGCGAAGCCGACGAGCGACGGGAAGGTGATACCCGAGAGCCGCAGGCCCGCGCTTCCGTTCATGACCGCGAAGCCGATCACCACGACGCCGACGAGGCGCAGGAGGGTTGGCCTCGCCCGACTGGGGACCACGACCGGGAGGCCGGCCAGGACCAGAAGGCCCGGTGCCGTGCCGATGGCGAACACCCCGAGCAGGGCCGCCGCGAACAGCGGCGAGCCCGTCGAGAGCGCGTAGATCTGGATCGCCTGGGTGAAGCCGCAGGGCAGGAAGAACGAGAGTGCGCCGAGGGTCGCGGCCCGCGTGTCCGAGTAGGCGTTGGCGTTGCCGTCGCCCAGCCCGAGGCTGCGTCCCAAGCCCATCGGGAGGGTCGGCGACCAGCCGGCGATCCGCGGCGACAGCTCCGTCAGGCGGGTGCCCAGCACGATCATCACGCCCGCAACCGTGAACATGAGGACGGCGGTGAGCTGCGGCGGCATCGTGATGGAGGCGCCGACGGCCCCCAGGGCGGCCCCGAACATCGCGTAGCCGGCAACGCGGCCAGCCACGAAGACGAGCGCCGGGCGCATCGCAGCGGCGCCGCCAACCGCGGCCGGCCGGCCGGCCTGGAAGGCCGCGGACAGCCCGAGCACGAGACCGCCGACGAGCGCCATGCACGTCGACACGCCGGCGGCGAGCCCGAGCAGCAGGGCGACAAGGATGCCGCCCTGGGCGAGGTCGCCGGCCCCGGACGCCAGTTCGCCGAGCCCGGTGACCTGTGCAATGACGGCGAGGGCCGCGACGAGCAGGACGCCGGCACCGGCCGTCGCCCAGATCCTGGGGTCTCCCACCAGCCACGGGGTGTGGCCGATCTCGTAGCCGGCCTTGTTGAGGGCCCTCTCGATCTCCTCCGGGGGCACCGGAGCCGAGCTCTCGACGACGACCCGCCCCTGGACGGCTGAGGCGGTGACCTTCTCGACGTTCGGGAGCCGACCGACGTACCTGGCAATGCGGACCTCGCACGCGCGACAGGTCATGCCCTTGACCGGTATCACCGTGGTGGTCGGCCCGGTCGCCGCGCCCAGGGGCGCATCGCCAGCGGGCAGGGGGACGCTCTTGCCCATCCGCTGGTTCCGCCGCTCGACGGCGAGTCGATGCAGCTCCTCGGGATCCGTCATGGGACGCTGGCTCCTGTGCCCGGCCGGAAGGACGCCGGTCGATGGCGACAGCGTGCCTGACGCGGAGCGCCAGTCCAAGGCAGGAAGCACAAAGGCTTCCTCAAGATCTGGTCAAGGGCGCGGGGCTATGATGAACTGGCGTCACACCATGAGGTACCCGAGATGATCGCCGACCAGCCCGCCAAGCTCCTTATCGCGCAGATCGCCAGCGAGTTCTCTGCCCACCAGACCTACATGGGCATCTCGCTCTACTTCACCCGGCAAAGCCTCAACGGCTGGGCGAAGTTCTTCCATGACCAGTCGACCGAGGAAGCCGAGCACGGCGGCAAGATCATCGAGTTCCTCATCGACAACGACGTCGACTTCAGCCTCCCGCAGATCGGCGGCGCGCCCACCGTCTACGCGTCCGCACGGGCGGCGGTCGAGGTTGCCCAGGCAAGCGAGGCCCACGTCACCAAGCAGTTCGAGGCGCTGGCCAACGCCGCCCGCGACGCGAAGGACAACCGGACCCTCCAGTTCGTCCAGTGGTTCATCGAGGAGCAGGTGGAGGAGGAGCGGACCATGGCGGCGCTCCTGGACCTCATCGACAGCGGGATCAACCTGTTCCAGGCAGAGGCCCTTCTCGAGGGGATCTCCGGCTAGCAGGCGCCCGCCGCGTCACTCCGGGGTCCGAGGCGGGCTGACAGGCCCGCTGTTGCTCAAGCGAATGGTCGGGGCGGTGGGATTCGAACCCACACCCTCGTGCTCCCAAAGCACGTGCGCCACCGTTGCGCCACGCCCCGACAGGTTTCGTGCTCAGGAAGCGCATGTGCGTCCCGAGCGACGACCAGAAGACTAGCCTACAGCGCTCATGCGCCTGCGCCGCGATCGGCGGCCGGAGCCGTTCGGATCTCGCCGGATCGCCTGACCGCCGCCAAGGTTGGCCGCGGGCTGCTCGAAGCAGCCTCGTGCGACCTTGTCATCGACCGAGAGCCTGAGATGCGGATGGGAAGGATCGGCGGCGGGCTCGTGATCGGCGGTTGCGTGGCATGCATGGTCGCTATGACCATCATCGTCGCCGGCGACAACGCCGGCAGCGGGCTGTATGGCATCGCGCTGGCGGTCAATCCCGGGGCTCATGGTGGCACTTGACAAGTGTATCACCGGTGATACGGTTCTTGGCGTGGACACCGTGACGATCCGGGAGTTGCGCAACCGCGGAGGTGAGGTCGTCGACCGCGTCGAGACCGGCGGGCACGTGACGGTGACGCGCGACGGGCGACCGGTCGCCGAGCTGCGGCCCATCCGCCCGCGGGGTCTGTCGGCGGCCGCGCTCCTCGAGCGCTGGCGTCGCCTGCCGGAAGTCGATGCGACGAGGCTGCGCCACGAGGTCGACACGGTGATCGAACCCGGCCTGTGAGCGACCCGGAGGGCCTGCTCGACACTAGCACCCTGCTGCTGCTGCCGCGGATCGACGTTCCGTCCGTCCTGCCCGACGTCCCGCTCATCTCGGCGATCACCCTCGCCGAACTCTCGGTCGGGCCACTCGTGACGAATGACGAGGCCGAGCGAGCCCGTCGTCTGGCTCATGTCCAGCAGGCCGAGGCGGACTTCGACCCCCTCCCGTTCGACGCGGCCGCCGCCCGCGCGTTCGGCCAGGTCGCGTCGTCGCTCCGCCGGTCCGGCCGGAAGCCGGCCGCCCGGGCGCTCGACGCGTTGATCGCGGCCACGGCGATCGCCAATGGCCTCCCGCTCTACACGTGCAACCCGGACGACTTCGCGGGGATCGAGGGTCTCGCGCTGCGTCCGGTGATGGTGCCCGACCCCCGCTAGTTGTTTCGTCATCTCGCGCTCCTGATCGACCGGCTCCAGATCCTGTTCGGACCTCCGGCCACGATCAGCGAGGGACGCGGCTTCGCCGCCACGATCACCTCCGAGGCGGTCCCTGTCGATGTCCTCGCCGGTGCCCCGGTCCTGCGATCCCGCCACGAGCCGCCAGCGGCCCTGGCCGACCGGGGCGAAGTCGAGTCCTCGTTCCCGGCTGTCGCTGTCGCTGACTCGAGCTGGTCAGCCGCTCGGGCCTGGCTGCCTCGCCGCAGCGACCTAGCAGGCGTCAACGAGCTTCACGGTGCCATCCGCGGCGACCCGGATACAGATCGTCACGTCCTGCCCCTGGCCCGGTGACGGGAGCGCGCCGGTCCGATCGCCCGAGCCGATGATGTGTTTGCCGTCGACCTTGACTTCCCACGTGGACGGGAGCGGCATGCTCATCCCAAACCGCTCCCCATTGAGGATCACTACGTCCTCGCCACCGGTCATGCCCGGGCCGGACGAGTCGACGGTCAGCGTCGCTTCCTTCGGACCGCCGGTGAGGTCGACGCCGATGGTCAGCTGAGGACCAAACCGGCTGCACCCGGCTGCCATCACGATGAGGAGCAGCGCCACGGTGATCCGGCCGACTAGCTGGCGATGGGTGGTCATCTGCTCTCCTCGAGCGAGGTGAAGGGCACATCTACGACCACGGGACGCCCGGACGCCCCTGTCTGTTACCGGTCTTCGACTGGGGTGGCCCCAATATCTGGCCGCTCACCCAGCGATCCCGCCAGGAGCGGCCAGCGCGGTCCGGGCCGACCGGGAGCGCGGCCGGCTGCGAGGGGTCGCCCTGGGTGCCGGCGAGATGTCGGCGACGATGTCGACGGCGCGGTGGGCCAGCCGCCGGGACTCCCCGGCATCCATCCTGGGCACGGAGATCCCTCCTCAGATGCGAGGACACCGGCTCGCGGCCGGCGCGCGGTAACGCCTGCTCGTGTTGCGCGTCTCATCATCGTTCGCAGCTGTGAGAGGTGGGTCATGACTCGAGCCCTCGGGGCGCTGGCCGTGCTGTTTGTCGTCGCGGGTTGCGTTGCGCCGGCAGCCTCGACAACGCCGGACCCAGTTCCGTCAACAGCAGTTCCGACCGCGTCGCCGACTGCGACTTCCGCCCCGATCCCACCGACGGCGGCACCCTCGCCGGGGTCTCCCGGCCCGTCGGCGTCGTCCTGGACGGGCTCAGCCGACACGCTCGCCTGGCACCGCCTGGGGGTCATCCCGGTGACTCGCGTCAACGGCATCATCGGGTTCGACGAGGGCTACGTCGCCCTCGAAGGGACCACCGGCAGCGTCTGGTTCTCGGCTGACGGCGCGTCCTGGAAGAACGTGAAGCTCCCGCTGAAGGGCGACCGCTCGGAAGCGACCGATGCGAACGGCCTGCTCGGCCGGGCGATCGCGACCAACGGGCGCGAGGTGCTCGTCGTCGGCGGCTACAGCCACACGCCGTGCAGTCTCACCGAACCCGGCAGCACGGGCGGCGGGCCTGACTGCTCGATTTCGCCCATCGCCTGGATCTCGGACGACGGCGTCGCCTGGCGCCGCGCCTACACGGGGAACGGGAAGGGTGAGCTGAGCGAGCTCGTCGCGGCATGGCCGGTGGCGGAGGGCGGCTGGGCGGCGGCGCTCTCTGACTGGTCCGGCGAGAGCCTGGGAGGCAGGATGCTGTGGCACTCCGCCGACGGCACGTCATGGGCAGCCACCGAGCAGGTGCCCCCGGCCGGCTGGGAGGGCTACGACCGCGCTCCCGTGGGCGTCGCGAACCCGTCCGGGCCCTATCTCCTCGCGGCCAGCGGCTACGAGCTCAACACGACACTCGCGATCACGGCCGACGGAGCGTCGTGGAGCGTCCTCGACGGCTTCCCGGGCCAGGGAGCCGAGGTGTTCGCGGGCACGGCCCCGGCGGGCGACCGCAACCCCTGGGTGCTCGCCGGGCGGAATGGCTGGGACGTCGACGCGGGACGCGCCGGCGCGCCGACGATCTGGTCGTCCTCCGACGGCACCAGCTGGAAGTCGCAGGAGCTCCCGGCCGGGCCGCCCGCCGTCGCGGAGGACCCCGAAGACACGGTGAGCGTGACCGCCGTGACGGATCTCGTCCTCTCGGATCGCGGCTATGTGGCCGTCGGCGCCGAGAGCAGGGAAGGGGGCGGGGTGAGGCACGAGACCTGGGTGAGCGACGACGGCGTCTCCTGGACGCAGCTGCCGCAGGCCGAGCGGCCGCAGTTCGACTACGGCCCGCGGCTCGTCGCGGACGGGCCGGCCGGTGTCGTCGGCATCAGCGGATCCACGGCGGAAGGCCAGCAGGTCGCCTGGCTGTTGCGCTGACCTGCCCTGTCCGGCGCGACTCCCCGCCCGCGGCCTCACCGCTTGGTCGCCCTTCCGGGACACCCTGCCCGCGGTCATTCGCACCCGCCCGTCGTCGCCCTCTTGCCCCTGCCCTGAAACACCAGGCGGGGCATAGCGTCTCATCGGCGTGGAACCGGTGACCTCTCCTCTCGAATCGGTGGACGCCGCGGGCGCCACCCGCGCCGCGCAGGCGGACGCGCTGGTCGTGGCCGCCTGGACCGACCACCACGCGGAGGTGTACGCGTTCCTGGTCCGGACCGCGCGCGACCCCGGGGTCGCCGAGGACCTGCTCTCGGAGGCCTACCTGCGCCTGACCCGCGAGGTGCGGGCGGGGCGGACCCCCGACAACATCCGGGCCTGGCTGTACCGGGTGGGTGCCAACCTCGCGGTCAGCCGCGGCCGGCGCCTCTCCACCGCGCTGCGCGGGCTGGTCAGGATCCAGACCACCGCACCGCGCCGCCGGTGACGACCGTCACCCCCGAGGCCAGCTACCTCGCGCGCGAGGGCCGGGCCGCGATCGTGGGCATCCTCGCGGACCTCGACCCCGGAGCCCGGGCGGCGCTGCTCCTGTCATCCGAAGGCTTCAGCGGGGCCGAGATCGCCGCCGCGATCGGGCGCTCCGAGGCAGCCACCCGCACCCTGCTCTGCCGGACCCGCATCCGGGTCCGCAGCCGGCTCGAGTCGGCGGAGGCGTCCCAATGACCACGCACGACACGTTCCTCGCACTCGCCGCCACCGCGATCGACTACCCGCTTGCGGCGTACGAGCGCGGCCGCCTCGAGGCGCACCTCGCCGCGTGCCCGGCCTGTGCCCGCAGGGCGCATGCGTTCCGGGGCGATGCCCTGGCCCTCGAGCACCTGCCGCGGGTCACCCTGCCCGAGCGCCGCGGATCCGATCCTGGCCGCCCGATGCCCCCACGCCCGTGCCTGCGCGAGCCCGATCGTGCGTCTGGCTGCATCGCATCCCATCGCCGGTCGTCGCAGCTGCCGCTTGCCGCCCGCGAGCGGCAGCGTGACGCCTGTGACGGACGGATCCGGGTCTCCCCCTCCTGGAATTCGGGTGACGCGCGCTGCCGAGCATTGCGCCGGTCACACGGCCTCCCCCGGGCCGGAGTCGCGCCGCGCATCTCCGAGGCGACCTTTGCGGGCGGGTACGCGCCGATCAGGCCCGTGCTCGAGCCAGGCGGATCCGCGTGGGTCCTGGGCGTCGACGACCGCGACCGCGTCGTCGTCCACGCGCTCGGACCCGACGGCACCGTCCGCGACGGGTGGCCGTGGTCGGCCGGTGCGCCCATCGGGGAGCAGGGCGAATGCCGCTGGGCGATACAGGATGCGGCGTGTGGCGGACGGTGCCGGCCCTCGGCCCCGGTGAGCATGTGCTTCTGGTCCTTCTGGCGCCGGCTGATGCGAAGAGCAGCAGGCGAGTCGTCGCGGTCGGGCCGGACGGCCGGGTCGTTGACGGCTGGCCGGTCAAGCTCACGAACCCGGCCGGGCGCTGGGATGTCGTGGTGGCCGGCGCCGACGGGACGGTCTACGCAACGGCGGTCGAGCCTGCCGGGGCCGGGTCGGCGATCACGCTTCTCGCGATCACGCCGGACAGCGAGGTGGCCTGGCGGTCGACCCTCATCAGCAAGTGACGCAAAGCCCACCCGTCAGCGCGGTCGGCAACGAGGCTGTCTGTCGTGCTCGCGTAGCCCCTAATAATCGGTGCCTACGCCGCTCGCCCGGTCGTGCTCGGGCCCCCGACCCTACCCCGCATAGGCCCTGGGACTCCCAAAGCACGTGCGCCACCGTTGCGCCACGCCCCGGCGAGCTTCACGCTCAGGAAGCGCATGTGCGCCCCGAGCGATGACCAGAAGAGTAGCCTACAGCGCTCCCGGGCTCCGCCGAGCCTGGTTGGCCCTGAAAGCCGCCCTCCTGTTGACGTGGCAGCCTGACCGCCTCATACATACGAATGCCGAACTACCGGTCCGCATCGGAGAGCCCCATGGATTACGGGCTCGCGCTCGTCCAGTTCCTCCACATCCTCGGCGGAGCCGCGTGGCTGGGCGCATCCGTGTTCGCCAGCCTCGTCTTGCTGCCGTTCGTCTTCGGGCAGCCGATCGAACGCCAGCGCGACCTCGTCCGAACCGTGATCCTCGGCCCGGAACGGCTTCTGATCGGTGCGGCCCTGCTCGCCGTCGTCTTGGGGGTCGTGCGGGGAACGGTCTTCGGACCCATACGATCTATCGACGCGCTTAGCAGCCAGTACGGGATCGTATGGCTCGCTGCGATCGCTGTCACGGTCGCCATCTTCGCCGTTGGGGGGCTCATCACGAGCCCGGCAGCCCGACGGCTGGCCGGCGACGATGCCCTGTGGGCAGTCCCGACAGAGGCACGGGTCGCCGCTGGGCGCGCCGACACGGTCCGTCGGCTGCGCCTGGGGTTCGCACTCGAACTGTCAGGAATTGTCTTCGTCCTTGCCCTGATGGTCGTCCTCTCCAGCCTATTGGGGGCAACTCTCGGGCGCCCAGGACGACGCGACGTCCATCCCGGTCCGGGCCGTTTCGGTGGACCGACTGGGCACAATCTGAACTCGCGTAGCCCCTATTAATCGGTGCCTACGCCGCTCGGCCAGCCACGCTCAGGACCCTCGAACCTGCACCGCATAGGCCCCGGGGACTCTCAGGAAGCGCATGTGCTTCCTCGTTCGAGAAGCGGACGCCTAGGCTACACCGCTTGAGGAGCATATCTCGGGCGTCCGCTCGACCCCTGACGCGGCCGGAACGATCCCTGATGGCGCCCTGGAAACCGATCCTCGTCATCGGCCCCCTCCCTTCTACGAGTGGATAGCCATTGGCGGGCGCGGCCGACCCTGTACCGGCAGGGACGATCCGACCACAGACGATACGGCTACCTTCGGCCCTGCATGACGGTCGCTCCGGCACGTGGCGTCTCGAGCGCCCGGCACCCAGCCTGCCTGCGTGGGGTCGCCACCGGTCCCAGAGTGCAGCCGCACGGTTCCGGCTGGTGTGAGTCTCGTGAAGGGAGCCTGCTATGACAAGGCGCTGGGCTGCCCAGCTCGCGCTGGCAGCGGTGACGGCGGTGATGGTCGGCTGTGGGGGCGAGGCGAGTCAGTCGCTTCCAGCCGGCGAGCGCCACGATGGCGCGACATACAGTCTCATCGTGCCTGCAGCCGGGTCGTGGCAGGCCTCGTCCGGTGGCGAATGGGACAAGTGGGTCTCGTCGCTGGGGACCTTCCAATTCAGGAAATATGGCTCATTTGAGTCCCTGGACACCGTGGCCGACGACGTCGCTTGGAAGCTGAAGGACTATGGCATGACCAACACTGCAAAGCAGTCCGTCAACCTCCCGACCGGAGAGGCGATCGAGGTCTCGGGGGGCACGGAGCAGGACCCGGACAATCGTGTATCTGATCGTCAAGGGCGGGGTGGCGTTCGAGCTCGCGTGCGAGGGCCTGAGCGACGACCTTTGCGCGGGGATCGCGCAGTCTGTGACGCTGAAGTAGTAACCCACAGGTGGACGTGGACTGAGCCGATGATGAGAGCCATCGCGCCACGACCTCGGACGATGAGCTCGGTTCCAGGACACGGGAAGAAGGGCGTGGTGTGCGTAGGGCTCGCCGCGGACACGCTACGGACATTAGGTATCAGGCCTCATGGGGTGGTCCTATGCGTCAAGCGCATCGGCTAGCTGGAGTCCTGGCCGTCGGAGCCCTCGCGTGCCTGCTCGGTGCATGCGGCGCAGACAGCCCGACCGGGGCGCCCGCCGGCTCTCCAGTCTCCATTAGCGCCCACTCGTTTCCTCCCCTGCCCACATCGGGAGCGGAGGCGAGCCGGCCGCCGCTGCCGCCCGGCCTTCTCGGGACGCCCGGCGCGCCCGTCGTGCTCAACCTGCCAGTCGCTGAGGGCGTCACGCCTCCCCCCAGCCTGCCAGCAGCGCTCGTTGCGCCCGGCAGCCAGGTCGTCGCCGGCAGTGAGTACGACGCAATCACCTCGGTCACCTTCCGGGTGCCGGGCATGACCGCCGCGGCAGCCATCGCCTTCTACCAGGCGGCGATCAGCAAGGTCGGGGGCCAGGCCCCCGAGACAGTTGTGAGCCGCGACGGCACCACCACGATGGTCGCGCTCGACGACGACCACGCGGCCCTCATCACCACCCGTGCCGACGGCGACCTCGACGTCGGCGTCATCTGGCGGGGGCAGTGACGATGCTGCGAGCACTCGCTGCGGCGATGGCGGCCGTCGTCCTCGCCCTACCCCTCGGCGCTGCCCCGGTGGCGGCCTACGAGTACCCAATCCGCATGCCCGACTGGCCCGACCATGGGCGGTGGAGCGTGGACGGCGCCGGCTCGAGCGTGAGCCTCACCCGCGACCAGGAGACGCCGCGCACCGTGCGGGTCGTGCTGAAGAACGAAACGGCCATCATCGACGACATGACCCAGGTGCACACCGTCGCCCTCTCCAAGGTCCTCGACGCGTTCCGGCTCAACGGCTCGCTGGCCCTCGCCTTCTACGTTGGGGGCGGCGGTGAGCAGGGCTTGGGCGCTGCGTGCGCGATCGAGGGGTCGTGCTGGGGTGACGGCAACAGCTACCTGTGGGGGTTCCTCCCGCCAGGGGGCAAATTCGCCCTCGACATCCATGAGGACGAGCCGCGGGGCGAGATCGTCATCACCGCGGGCGTCACCCAGGAGACGGCAATCTACGAGGCCATCCTCATCATCGTGACTACGTTCCTGGGCCTCGCCGGCTTCCCGGGGGAGGCGACGGGTACGGTCGCAAGCTACATCTTCTGGCACTACCCCGAGGTGCGGGCTGCGGCCGTGAAGCAGGATTGGGGCGGGGTCATCAACATGGTCAACGACCTGCTGCCCGACCTCGTGCTCCCGCACTACCTTCCGGGGCCGGACGATGTCCAGAGGATCAAGGCCCGCCAGCTGCTCTGGAGCCTCCTTGAGCAGACGGGTGCCTACTTCGTGACCGTGCTCCTCAACGCCGTCACCAACGCCGACGTCACAACCTTCGGGGTCCGCCACACCCACTCCGATGGCACCGAGCCCGAGCCGACGCCGTCGGGCCTCCCCCTCGCCCACCCGGGCGCCGACGCCAGCGCCCACGCCGACACCTGCCCCCTCCCTCGAGTCCGTGGGGGGGACGTGGACAGACGTCCAGGGCCCCGCCATGGCCGACAGCCCCGTGCTCGTGCCAGGACCGGGTGACCTGGTCGTGCTCATGGATACGACTGGCCCCTGCACCTATCCAGGCGATGACAGAATGCCGGTGCCCTTGGCGCGCGTCTGGAGTCCCAACACCGCCCGGTTCATCAGGTCGGGCAGCCTCGACAACGCGCGGGCCTACTACGCCGTCGCGGCACTCCCTGACGGCCGCGTGCTCGTGACCGGCGGCCTCAACGCAGGACTCGTGCCCAAGTCGAGCACCCGGATCTGGAGCAGCGATACCGGACAATGGGCCGAGGTCGCCACGATGAGCCTTGGGCGCCGGGCGCCGGTGGCCGTGACCCTTTCCGACGGCCGCGTCCTCGTCGCCGGCGGTAGCACTGTGTCAAGCGACTCGACCCGCTCAACCGAGGTCTACGACCCGGCTGCCGACCGCTGGAAGACTGCCGGCGAACTCCCCTGGGACGGGGATCTCACGGGTGGCGTCGCCCTCGGGAGCGGCGGGGCATTGGTGTTCGGCGGGTCGCGGGCTACCGACGGGGAGACGGTGCTCGCCGCCGCCTGGTCGCCCGGCAGCCGCGCGTGGAAGAACCTGACCCCGCCGGGAGCGCTCGGCAGCGCCGTCGCGTTGCCCGACGGATCAGCCTTGTTCTTCGGCTCGTCGGCATTGTTCGTTGGCGGGTCGCGCGACGTGCTTCGCTACAGCCCCGATACGGGCTGGTCAGTGATCGGGCGAACGCTCGCCGACCGCTCCGCGGCCGCGATTGCGGTACGGACCGACGGCCGGGTGCTGCTCGCGGGCGGCGAACGCCACCTCGGACAGCCGGACGCCACGGCGTTGACGTCGGTCGAACTCTTCGACCCGGCCACGGGTCTGTCGACCGAGTTGGCGCCAATGCCGAAGGCTCGGTCGCGTGGCGCGGCGATTGGCCTATCGTCAGGCCGCGTGCTCGTGGCGGGCGGATCGCTCGACGCAATGGACGGGTCCGTCCCCTGGTGCCCGACACAGGCGGAACGGGCAGCCATATGGTCTCCCTGAGACCATATGGCTTGCCAATGGTGGACGCGTCGGAGCATGCCGCCTGGACGAAGCCGGGGCGCCGTGGGGCCCGTCGAACTGGCTTCCTCGCCTTGGCGCGGGCAGTCATGGGGGATCAACGCTCGGTGGTCGCGACCGCGTCCGGCCTGAGCCCATTGGAGTTCCGCGGCGACCATCCGAGCTCAAACGGGGTCCTGCGACGCGTCGTATGACGTCCGCAGGAGCCCGATCCACCCTTCGGAGACCCGTCCTACTCGGGCAAGGTGAACTTCAGATGGGCTGTGTCGACCGGTTTGCCCTTCTCGTTGAAGTAGCCCGTGCCGAGCTTGAGATCGACCTTGTCGCCGGCCGACAACCCGGAGAGCCCTATCGCGATCGATCCGCCGTCGGCTCCAGATGAGAGGCTGTCACGCGCATCACCGTTCACCTCTGTGACCCACAGGGACTGCGCCCAGTAGCAGTCTTCCCCGTCGGACATGGCTTTCGAGGAGATGAACAGCAGCGGGCCCGCGTCGAGCCTGTACATGACGCGGTCCGCGACAACACGGATGCTCGCGGCGGGCTTGCCCTTGCACGGCTCCGTATCGCGGATCGTGGCCGTTGCGTTCGGCTGGGCATCTCGCAGCCACAGCCCTGGGGCACCAATGACCCGGCCCGCCGGCTGCCGCGTCATTGCGCAGCGTGACGCCGGTGTCGTGGGGAGCGACCTCATAGTGGCCGCGAGTACCCGTGACCGCGAGCCGGTCGGGATCAATGCCCGCAAGCGTGTCCAACCACCCGGTCATGTTCTTGTCGGCGGTCATGAAATCGAGGCCCGACTTCTCCAGCGTGTCGGCCCCGCTGAGGATGGCCTTGACCTGAGTGACATTCCCGGTACGCACGGCCTCCCACGAACAACGCGAGGGTGGCGGCTGCCCCTGCTGGATTTCTGCCTCTGCAAGCCTCCCTCGATGGACGATCCCCTGGACAGGCGCGGCGTCCACTCGGTCGAACAGGTCGATCTGGGTGCTTTCGGCATCGAGGGCGAAGTGGGTCTTGCGCCCGTCCTCTCCGTTCCGCTCAGTCTCCTCCTCGCTTTGCAGCCAAGCCTCTTCGTTGATGACTTGGTCGGCAGGCGCGGGATCGCCGGGGACCTCGGCCGTGTCCAGCCTGACCTCCGCCCCGAACCGCTCGGCGAACGGCTGGATCCCCGCGACGAGCGCCGCTGCCGCGGCCTCACTGGTGACGGATGGCAGCAGCTGGGCAAGGGGCGTCGGCTCGCCGTCGACGAACAGCGCTCCCCACTCGCCGTCCTTCGGACCTCGCTGGAAGGTTGCCGTGTAGACCGTCGACCCAAAATTCGCTCCGTCGCGTTCGGCGTCGAGGGTCCATGACGCCGTGTACATGCCGTCCGAGTCCTTGACTGCCTCGACCAGCACATCGCTGGCGGTGAAGGTCACGTCGCCGGGGGCTGTGGCGACGCCCAACTTCCCGGCCCAACTCCTGCCACTGGGCAAGCACGGGCGTCTCGTTCCGTCCGGCCATACTGTCGATGATGGCCTGGATCTGAGCCGGCCCAAATCCTTCAGCACGGTGTTCGCGGCCACTACGCCGAGAAGGACGACTACGAGAGTGGCGCCTGCGACGCCGAACACGATGCGGCGATCGATGCGCCGCGTTCCTGCGACTCCATGATCTTGACCTCCCACCGAAGGCGGATCTCGTGATCCGCTCCTGCTCTCATGACCCGCGAGTGGCGGCGATTCATACAACTCGTCGCGCATTGCCCAGCCGCTACTTGAACCCCGCGACGAACGCATGAACGATCGCCTCACACAGCAGCTGCTGGCCCTCCGGCATCAGACAGGTGCTCTTGGCGGCGAAGTTGCCGTCATACACCAGCACCCCGAGGGCTTGGTACCGACCCCCAGACCCTTCACCGGTCCCCTTGACATGGGCGGGATCAAGGAACTGCTGGGCAGTCGGCGACAGGCGCGTCACACGTTCCTCTCGTGGCGGAGCCGCCAGGGTGCATTCCCCGAAGTCGCCCTCGTAGGAGGTCCTCGCATTCTCGAACAGCGGGCACGCAAGGTCCCAGACTGCTCCGATATCCCCCGGCATGTCGTAGGACACGACTTGGGCAGCGTCGGCGGGATTCGAGATCGCCATCCATGAGGCGTTCACCCCGACGCCTGCCGAGCAATCCCAGTCCGATGGTCCGACATGCGACCTAAAGCCGTCGAAGTAGGCGGAGACGCGGGACCGGAAGTCGACAGGGATCTCGATTGTTGCTGTCGGCGGCATGGTCTCCCCCTCCGCGCCTGTCCCGCCGAAGTCACTGGCACATGCAGCGACGGGTACCTCGACGCGGACGATGGGAACGGCTGTCGGTGACGTTGTGGCCGTGTTCGCCGGCACGGCCGACCATACGGGCGACGGCGTCGGTGTCGCAACGAATATCCCGACAGCAGCGGTCGAGGCCGGCGTCGGTGCTACGACCACTGCCACCGGCTTCGGGCTCAGGGTGGGATCCGCCCCGGGCAGCTGTAGCGTGCCGGTCACGAGGACCGCGGCGCCGACGACCAGGACGGTTGCGATCGCGATGAGGGGCAGGATGACCACGGCCGACAGGCCGCCGGTGCCGGTGGTGGTGGTCTGACGCGACAACGGCCGCCTTGCCCGATGCCGCTCCGCCCGATACCGCGACCCCCTTTGCTGCCAGCGAGGCCTTGACGGTGGACTCCAGACCGGCCGGCGCGATGACGAGGGGTGCGACACCCAGGCGAGCGGCATCCGCCGGACCTCGTCCTCGCTCTGGGCACAGGATGGGCAGGTCGCGAGGTGGGCCTCGAACGCGTCACTGACGGGCTTGCCCTCGGCCCGGGCGACGAGGTCGGGCAACCAGGCCCGACACGCCTCCGGGACCCCGGCCCGTCCGACCACCCGCTCGGCGTACCGGCGGCGGAGGGCGGCCCGCGCCCGGTGAAGCAGGACGTAAGTGGCGTTGGGGGTCTTGCCCAGGGCGGCGGCCACGTCCTCGAGCGGCTGCTCCTCGCCGACCCGCAGCACGAGCACGGCGCGCTGCTCGGCGGGCAGGTCCTCGATGAGGTTCCAGACGGTGCGCAGGGAGTCGCCGGCGGCAGCTGCTTGGGCCGGGTCGGCGAACGGGTCGCGCTCGGCGTAGGCGAGCTGGCCGGCCGTCGGCTCCTCGCCGTCGTTCGGCTCGAGGGGGACGGTCCGGCGCTCGTCGCGGACCGCGTTGAGGCTCGCGTTGCGGACGACGGTGCCCAGCCAAGCGCCCACATTGTCGATCGCCTCTGGCCGTGTCCAGGCCTTGACGAACGCGTCGGCGACGATGTCCTGCGCCGCGGCCGGCTCGCGCACGATCCGCAGGCTCGTCGCGTACAGGCGGTCGGCGTTCGCGGCGTACGCCGCCTCGAACGCACTCGCGTCCAGACCCATCCCGTCCCTCCACCGAGTCGGACCGCGCGGCCATCAGCACGCGGCTGCTCGAGCACCGGGACGCTCCGCTGCACCGTGACCCGGATCACGGGCACGACTGGCGCAGCATCGCAAGTTGGCACCGTCCGGCCAGAGCCGAACGTCACATGCGGGACGGCCCGCCCGGGCGTCTGCCGGACGGGCCATCGTTCGACTCCGCAGGCGCGGGCGATGGGCTAGTAGGTGAGGGTCGCCGAGAGGCCCGATCCCCGGACTAGCAGGGTCGTGGTGACGATCCCGGAGGAGGCAGATCAGGCTCCAGCCCCGCCGATCACCCGTAGCGATGACCCGCAGACGATCTGGCCGCCTCCGAACTTCGCGGCGTCGTGCAGGGAGGGCGACTGTTCCGGTCTGCTGGCTGTCGGACGTGGTGTAGAAGGGCGGGAAGATGCTGATGTTGCCGGTGTGACACGCCGGCAACGCGCGCTGGTAGACGGTCTGGTTGCTGACCAGGCGGTTGGCAGTTACGTCGAACAGGCCGAGGACCACGGATGTGCCACCGGTCGCCTGGGCCGGGTAGTTCGCGCTGCAGGTCCACGCGTAGTCGAACTTGCCCTTGAGCGACACGGTGATCGTGCGTCCGCTCAGCCCGTTGTACGTCATCGTCGTGCTGTTGAGCCCGCCCGGCCCTCGCCCCCTGCGGGCTCGTGACATTCACCCCGGTCAATCCCTTGATCCAGACGGAGTTTGCGCCACCGCCATTCGACCAGTTGACGTCATAGCCCGTGGTAACCGGCGCAAACGGCTGGCTCGACGCGAACGAGACGGTCGCGCTCGCGGCCAGTGCCGTTCCCGCCGTGACGATCAGGGCGAACCCTGCCGTGAGACCCATCGTAACGACTCGCCCGCCGAACTTCCGAGTCCGCTTCATCTCTGGTCCTCCGGGGTCCCGGCGGCTCACTCTCCGGAGCCCGTCCCGTGTCCCTGTCTTCACGACACGGGAGATCGGCGGTTCTTACACGCCAAGACCGGCGAGGATCCGTGAGCCCGGTGAAGGCCGGAGCCACGCGAGAGGCGGTCGGCGACGGAGCGTCCCCAGGGTCCCGTGGGGTCCTGACACGTAGACTCCGAGGTGCTTGGGCGGCCAAGAACGCCAGGCTGGAGTTCCGGGCGCCGCGTGGGCCTGCAAGCCTTGTCTCCGTGATCGAGCCGTGCGAGCATCGCGTCATGACACGGGTGAGGCGATCCTCGGCCCGCATCGCGGGCCTCACGCTTGCGACGGCGGCCGTTCTGGCCTGTTCCACGATCGGGCGACCCGCCGCGGTCGAGGGCTGGAGGATCGGACCGGAGATCGATTGCGCCGGTCTGTCGCTGCCGCTCGAACGCTGTCAAGCGCTGCAACGGCGGGCGGTGGCCTATGCCGCATCGACCGGCGGACCGGTATCGTCCTGGACCATGCATGCCGCCGAGCACGTGAACGCGCAGGGCCAGCCGGCGCTGCTGGCATCCGGGACTGGAATGCCCGACGCCATCCTTCTCGTCAGCCAAGCGGATGGGTACCACGCGGCCCTGATGGGCTGCACCCAACCCACCGCCCCGAACCAGCCTGCCGACGACGCATGCCCGTGACCGAGCCGCGGACCTTGCGTTGAGCTGAACTCTTCCATCGTCGAACCAGAGTCAGCGAGCGGTCTACGTCATCGTCACCGACCGGAACCTGATCCCCCACCGCCACAGCCGAGTCAGCGTGAGGCGCTCGGTGGCGTCCCGATCCGGGTCCAGCCTCGGCCAAGCCGCCAATGGGACGGGCCGTTCGAGCGTCAGAGCCCTCGACGGCCGGAACGGCCAGGTCACCGGTCCGTGCTGGCGTAGCCCCTAATAATCGGTGCCTACGCCGCTCGTCCGCTCGTGCTCGGCAGGGCCGACCCTACCCCGCATACGCCCCGGGGACTCCCAAAGCACGTGCGCCACCGTTGCGCCACGCCCCGACTGGTTTCGTGCTCAGGAAGCGCATGTGCTGCCTCCGAACGACGATCAGAAGACTAGCCTACAGCGCTCCCGGGCTCCGCCGAGCCTGGTTCGTCCTGAAAGCCGCCCTCCTGTTGACGTGGCAGCCTGACCGCCTCATACATACGAATGCCGAACTACCGGTCCGCATCGGAGAGCCACATGGACTACGGGCTCGCGCTCGTCCAGTTCCTCCACATCCTCGGCGGAGCCGCGTGGCTGGGCGCATCCGTGTTCGCCAGCCTCGTCTTGCTGCCGTTCGTCTTCGGGCAGCCGATCGAACGCCAGCGCGACCTCGTCCGAACCGTGATCCTCGGCCCGGAACGGCTTCTGATCGGTGCGGCCCTGCTCGCCGTCGTCTTGGGGGTCGTGCGGGGAACGGTCTTCGGACCGATACGATCTATCGACGCGCTTAGCAGCCAGTACGGGATCGTTTGGCTCGCTGCGATCGCTGTCACGGTCGCCATCTTCGCCGTTGGGGGGCTCATCACGAGCCCGGCAGCCCGGCGGCTGGCCGGCGACGATGCCCTGTGGGCAGTCCCGACAGAGGCACGGGTCGCCGCTGGGCGCGCCGACACGGTCCGTCGGCTGCGCCTGGGGTTCGCACTCGAACTGTCAGGAATTGTCTTCGTCCTTGCCCTGATGGTCGTCCTCTCCAGCCTGTAGGGGGCAACTCTCGGGCGCCCAGGACGACTCGACGTCCATCCCGGTCCGGGCCGTTTCGGTGGACCGACTGGGCACAATTTGAACTCGCGTAGCCCCTAATAATCGGCGCCTACGCCGCTCGGCGGTTCGTGCTCGGCACGGGCCGACCCTACACCGCATAGGCCCCGGGGACTCCCAAAGCACGTGCGCCACCGTTGCGCCACGCCCCGACGAAGCTCGTGCTCAGGAAGCGCATCTGCTTCGCGAGCGACACCCGGAAGCCTACCCTGCGGCGCTCGCGGCGCACGACCACCAGCATTGACAGACCGTCGCGGCCTTGCCCCCGGCCGGGGAGCCTGTCGCTCACCCGGTCGGTTGCTTCGTGCGAGCCGCGTCGAGCCGGGCGAGGAAAGGGCGCGCGCCGAGACGCTCGAGCGTGTCGCGGGCGGCCCCGATCGCCGTCCCGAAGTCGGAGGCGCCGCGCTCCGGGGACGGCAGGAGGACCGCCATGTCCACGGCTGCCGCCGCCTCGTCGAAGGCGAGCCCGAGCTTGCGGTAGGCGCGGAGCGCCTCGCGGTACCCGGCCAGCGCGGCCGGGCCGCGGCCCTCGAGGGCATCGATCCCGGCCCGGGCGACGAGACGGTCGGCCGCGAGGGCCGCGCCGAGGTATCCCGAGGCCTCCATCGAGGCGAGCGCGGAGGCGGCCCCCTCGGCGTCACCGGCCCACAGCGCACTCCGGACGAGGAGCGGGTATGCGATCGGGGCGAGGGTTCTCGTCAGCTCGGCCGCGCGCTCCACGAGCCGGCGGACCTCGTCGGGACGGCCGCCGGCGAACGCGGCCCATGCCCCGGCCAGGAGTTCCCAGGACCCGAGCTCTGTCCAGGTGTTTCGGCCCTCGCCCAGGATCCGGGCCGCCTCCGCGAGGTCCCCGGTCGGGTCCTCGCCCCGGTGCGAGCGGAGGATCGCGCGGTCAACGAAGAACTCGGCCCGTCTGATCTCGGTGGACTCGATGACCAGCCACTCATCGAGCAGCCCCGCGGCCCAGTCCCAGTCGCCGGTGCGCAGCGCGCAGGCGCAGCCGTTCCCGACCATCCAGGATCCGTACAGGCGGGACCCGCGGCGCCGGCCGATCTCGAGCCCCTCGCGGGCAAGCGCGAGGCCCACAGCGGGCTCGCCCCACTGCTCATTGGCGGTCATGAGGATCCGGGCCCTCGAGCTCGCGGTCGCGCAGGTCGTACGCGAGGGCGAGCTGGTGGGCCCCGCGCAGCAGGACCATGCCCTCCCGAGGTCGGCCCGCGACGAGCAGTGACTCGCCCCGCCCGAGGATGCCCCCCGCCGTCGCCTCGAGGAGCCCGAGCCGCTCCGCGATCGGCAGGAGTCGGTCGAACCAGGACATCGCTTGGGCGATGTCGTCGAGAACCAGGTACGACCACGCGAGCGCCGCCATCAGCGCGACACCGGCCGGGGTCTGCTCGAGGTCCGAGAACTCCTCCCAGGCCTCGGAGGCGATCGCGAGCGAGCGCGCCGGGTCCCAGAGCGAGACGTTGATCAGGTACGCCCGGTCGGCGATCGCCTGGGCGATGGTCTCCCGGTCCTCGGTTCGCCGCCGCTCCGCGACCGCGGCCTCCGCGTGGCGCTCCACGGCCGCGAGGTCGAGGTCCTCGCCCGCGGCGGCGAGCGCGCTCGCGTGGAGCTGTGCCCGGTCGGCGGGATCGGTCGTGATCTCCAGGGCCTGCTCGAGGAAGCCGACCGCCTGCGCGTGCGAGCCGAGCGCGGTGGCCCGGTCGGCGGCGGCCCGGAGCGCGACCCGGGCCTGGGCGGCGAGCGCATCGGCCTCGGGACCGGGCTGGGTGTTCCGGTACGCCGAGAGGTAGTGGCCCGCGAGGGCGCCCGCGAGCTCGTCTGCTCCGAGGCTCTCGAAGTAGCGGGCCGCCGCGAGGTGGCGGAGCGTGCGGTCCCGCCGCGCGAGCGTGTGGTACGCGACCTCCCGGATGAGCGCCTGCACGAACGCGTACTGGCCGCGCTCGGGCGAGCGGGGGTCGACGTCGAGCGTGAGCAGCTCGCGCCGGACGAGCTCCCGGAGCCTGGGCTCGAGCTCGGCCTCGCCTGGTTTGCGACCGCCGCGAGGCCCGGCACGCTGAACGCCTGGCCCAGGACCGCGGCATCGGAGACCAGCGCCCGGTCGGCCGGGTCCAGGCCGTCGAGGCGCGCCGCGATGAGGGCGGTGAGCGTCTCGGGCACCGCGACCTCGTCGAGGGTCCCAACGGGCCGGCACACCCCGTCCTCGAGCACCAGGCGTCCCTGGGCGAGGAGCATCCGGACGGTCTCGACCGCGTACAGCGGCACGCCGTCCGCTCGCGCCACGATGGCCGCGGCGGCCTGGCCGGCAGGCCGGGCACCAGGCCCGCGAGCAGGCGCTCCATGTCGGCCGGCGAGAGGGGCTCGAGGTGGATCGAGGTGAACGAGCGCTTGCCCGCGCCCCAGTCGGGGCGCCGGTCGAGCAGCTCCGGCCGGGCGAGGCGTGACCATCATGATCGGCACCCCCCGGCTCCACTCCATCAGGTGGTCGATGAAGTCGAGCAGCCCGTGATCCGCGTGCTGGAGGTCCTCGAACACCATGACCACGGGGGCGTTCGCCGCCAGCCGCTCGAAGAACGTGCGCCAGGCGGCGAACAGCTCGTCCGGCCCGAACCCGGTCGTCGACCCCCAGCAGCGCCAGCAGCGCGGGCTCGATCCAGCGCCGCTCGGCAGGATCGCTGCACGTGGTCCGCACGGTCTCGGCGATCCGTGCCCGCGTGGTCGCCTCGTCGTCGGCCTCGGCCAGCCCGGCCCGCCCCGGACCATCTCGCCCAGCGCCCAGAAGGTGATCCCGTCGCCATAGGCGGGCGAGCGCCCCGCGTGCCACCAGACCGGCTCCACGAGGCCGTCGAGGTACTTCGCGAACTCCCAGGCGAGGCGGCTCTTGCCGATGCCGCCCGGCCCGATGACGCTCACCAGGCGCGGACGGCGCTCCCGCCCGGTGGCATGGAACAGGTCCTTGAGCAGGCGGAGCTCCTCGTCCCGGCCGACGAACGGCGCCTCGAGGGCGTCGCTCCGGTTGCGGCCACCGCGCTCGGCGACGACGCGCAGGGCGCGCCAGGCGGGGACGGGTGCCGCCTTCCCCTTGAGCGCGTGCTCGCCGGCCGGCTCGAAGGCGATCGCGCGCGACGCGGCCCGCTCCGTCGCCTCGCCCACGAGCACGGTGCCCGGCGCCGCGACCGACTGGAGCCGGGAGGCGGTGTTGACGATGTCGCCCGCGACCATCCCCTGGTTGGTGGCGCCCGAGGGTGACCGCCGCCTCGCCGGTGAGGACCCCGGCACGGGCCTGCGATCCCGGGGCCCAGCGCGCGGACGGCGTCCACGCAGCTCCAGCGCGGCGCGCACGGCCCGCTCGGCATCGTCCTCGTGCGCGATGGGCGCTCCCCAGACGGCCATGACGGCGTCGCCGATGAACTTCTCGACCGTGCCGCCGTACCGGCCGATCACGTCCGCTCGCGAGGTCGAAGTACCGCGTCAGCGTCTCGCGCACCTCCTCCGCGTCGCGCTCCTCGGCGAACGGCGTGAAGCCCACGAGGTCGGCGAACAGGACGCGACACCAGCCGGCGCTCGGCGACGGGCACGGGGCTGCCGGATGGCGTGCGCCCCGGGCCGCCGGGTCCCGCGGCACGGTCGGCCGCGCGCCGGACGGGCGCGGACGAGCGGCGTCGCGCACTCGCCGCAGAACTTGGCGCCGGGCGGGTTGGCGGTGCCGCACGCCGGGCACGAGGCCGAGAGCGGGGTGGCGCACTCGGTGCAGAACTTGCGACCCGCCTCGTTCTCGGTGCCGCAACTCGAGCAGGTCATGACGGCGAGGACCTCCGGGTCGCGGTTCGCCCAGCGGGAGCGGTGCCTGAGGATACGGGGCGGCCTGCGGGTGTGCCAGCGTCGAACGGCTCCCGCGTTCCCTGCGAACGGCTCCCCGGCTGCGGCGTGCCGACCCTGAGCGCCGTCCAGCGAGCCTCGTCGGGGACCCTGAAGATGCCCGCGGCCCGGGAGGCATGTCCACCGAATGACCCCATCAATGTCACCTCGAGCACTAGACGCCGCGGGGTCCGCGGCCCAGGATGATCCCAGTTCGATCGCAACGCAGGTCCGATCAGCCGCAAGGGTTTCGGACGGGAGAAGGATGATGGGCGATCCGAAGGACGACGAACTGGGACGCGAGAGGGCCACGCGCACGAACGAAGATCAGAAGGACACCGAAGGTAGCTCCATGTTCCCGCACCCGGGGGTCGTCCAGGACCTGGGCCGGGTGCGGGAAGCCGAACTCCGGCGCGACCTCCGGGCGCGCGCGCAGGAGTTCGAGGCGCAGCAGGCCCGTCAAAGCGAGCTCGATGCCCAGGAACCCAAAGCTCAGCGTCGGAACCCGAAGCTCAGCGTCAAGCTGGCCCGTTCAAGGTAGTTCGAGCTCCAGGCACCTGAGCCGGGGTTCGGGGCGAAGCGCCGTACGAGAAGCAGGCCGTCAAGCAGGCAGTTGATCCGTCGTCAGGGTTCAGCCTCGAAGCATGAGCCGGTGCTCCAGCGGGCCCTCCAGAGTTGGTTTCTGATGTTGTCATGACGACACTGGAGGCGGCGTCCGCGGTGCTGGACTCAGGTCGCCGCGGGGATCAGGACGGGTCCGGTCAAGGCGATGGACCAGGCCATGGAAGCACAGGAGCAAGAAGATGTCAGAGGACAAGCCCGTCCAGCCCGAGGGCATGAAGAAGGCCCCGTCGGCGACCGAGGACGACGTCGAGGCCCACATGAAGAAGGCCATCGGGTTCGAGGACAAGCCCGTCCAGCCCGAGGGCATGAAGAAGGCCCCGTCGGCGACCGAGGACGACGTCGAGGCCCACATGAAGAAGGCCATCGGGTTCGAGGACAAGCCCGTCCAGCCCGAGGGCATGAAGAAGGCCCCGTCGGCGACCGAGGACGACGTCGAGGCCCACATGAAGAAAGCCATTTCCTGATCGTCCGCGCATGGGTCTGGGAGGCACGACGGGCGTCATCACGTCCCACCCCACCAGTTGAACAGGAGGCGGCGCCAGATCGGCGCCGCCTCTCGCTTCTCCTCCCCGGCGCCCGGCCGGCGCACTACGATGGACCATGCGTTCACGCCGGGCCGTCGCGAGGAGAAGGACCGATGACCGAGGCCAGCGTCGCGATCGAGGCGCTCCGAAGCTGTGCGCTGTTCGACCGGGTCGACGAGGAGACCCTGGCGCTGTGCGCCGGAACGCTCCGCGTGCGCCGCTACCGGAAGCACGAGACCATCTTCCACCAGGGCGACCCCGGCGAATCGCTCTACATCGTCGAGTCAGGCTCGGTGAAGATCGTACTGTCCAACCCGGATTCCGAGGACGACGCCATCATCGCCACGCTCTCGCGCGGTGACTTCTTCGGAGAGCTCGCGCTGCTCGACGGCGCGCCACACTCGGCGACGGCCGTCGCCATGGAGCCAACCGAAGCCCTGGTTCTGAGCCGCCGCCGCTTCGAGGACCTGGTGGCAACCAATCCGCTGCTGAGGAAGGCCCTGTTCGCAGCACTCGTGACGGAGTTGCGGCGGCTGACCACCCACGTTGAGGAGCTGCTCTTCCTCGACCTGCCGGGGCGGCTGGCCAGCCGCATCGTCCGGCTCGCCCACGAGGCCCAACCCGACAGCTCGCTGGGAGTCCGTCTGGATTGGCCGTACACGCAGAGCGACCTCGCGGCCATGATCGGCGGGACGCGCCAGTCGGTGAACCGCCTGCTCGCGGACATGACAGCGCGCGGCCTGCTGCTGATCGAACGAGACACGCTGATCATCCCGGATGTCGCCCGCCTGGAGCGAGCAGCGGAACGGTGACCGGCCGGGAGTGATCCCGAAATGAGGACCCTTGGCCCGGAGACGCTCCAGCTGCTGCGGGAGATCGCCATGCGCGCCGAAACTGCGCGGCGCCTCGAGGCGGGCAGCGCGTGCCGTCCTGCACTCGGTGGTGGATGTCACTGCAGCGGTGTTCGAGGCCGAAGCCGCCTCAATCGCCCTCTACGACCGGGCCACCGACCGGCTGGTGTTGGGACCGGAGCCGTGGTCGCGTAGCCCCCAATGATCGGTGCCTACGCCGCTCGGGCCGCCACGCTCAGGAGCACCGACCCTACACCGCATAGGCCCCGGGGACTCCCAAAGCACGTGCGCCACCGTTGCGCCACACCCCCGACGAGATTCGTGCTCAGGAACCGCATATTGCCCGTGCGCACTGCCATTCCGGATCAGCCTCCACCGCTCCAATCACGCAGCCGGAGGACTGCTTCCACCGAGCATGGATCCATCGTTGCCGGCCCGGCGCTGACTTCGCCCCAGCCGCGAAGCGGCCGTCAGTCGATCGTCTCGAGCAGCGCGTCGGTCTCTGCAAGGGCGGGGGCCGCACCGAGCCGGGCGAAGAGCTCACGGGCCTCGTGGAGCACGGGTGACGCCTCGGCCGGCCGGCGGAGGTCGATGAGGCACCGGCCCTGACCGAGGAGCGCGAACGCCTGTTCCGGGACGACCCCGAACCGCTCCCATCGACCCGCCGCGTCCGAGTATGCCTCTGCGGCACCGGCAAGGTCGCCGCGAGCCTCGGCGAGGGTCGCGTTTGCGGCGATCGAGCGCGTGCGCCCCGTACGGATGCCGTGCCTCGAGGCCTGTGACCAGGCGGTTCGCCAAGTCAGGCTCGCCCGCGGCCAGGGCGGCGCGGACCATCGCCGGGAGAAACGCGGCGTAATTGGAGTTCTCGCGAGTCGCGGGCGTGCTCTCGATCTCATGCAGCAGGCGCACCGCCGCCTCGGGATCGCCGACCGACACGTGGGCGAGCGCGGCTGATGCCAGGCCGATGACGAGCCAGTCCAGCGAACCCCCTTTGCGGGCGTGGGCGACGAGCCGGTCCAGCGAGGCGACCCGGTCGCCGCCGCGTCCGCGGACGGCGGCGATCTCGGCCCGTGCGGCGTGAGCACCGATCAGCGCGAAGACGGCATCGTGGAGGCGCGTCTCGAGATCGGACGCGACCCGGAGCGCCTCGTCGAACTCCCCCGTGTCCACGAGTGCGTCCAGTGCGTTCACAAGGCTCGCGTCGGCGGCGCCGACGAGACCCCGCCCGCGGGCAAAGGCAAGCGTCTCCCGTATGACCACGAGAGACGCGGCTGGACCCTCGAACACCCAGAGCAGGTACCCGAGCAGCTGGCTGACCCAGGCCATCGTGGGCCCATCCTCGGCCGCAGTGGCGATCACGGTCGCGCGACGGACCTCATCGATGCCCCTTGCGTCACCGAGCACGGCCCTCGCGAAGCCCCGCCACGCGAGGGCCAACGCGGGCTCGGGAAGGCCGAGGTCTGCGGCGAGGGCGAGCGCCCGGTCGGCATACCGGATGGCGTCGAGGTTCCTGGCCTGGTTGGACGCCGCGCTCGCGCACGCGGCCAGCAGTGTGACGAGCTCGGGCGACGGCCCAAGCGGTTCGAGGAGGACGACCGCCTCGCCGGGAAGGGTGAACGCGCGCGGGTCACCCAGATCGTTCATCACCCGGCCAAGCACGTTCATCGCCAGCCCGGCGGCCTGGAGGTCGCCTCCTGTTCGAAACAGGGTGACCGCCTCCTCGAGCGCCGCCGTGGCCTCCGGGTATCGTCCGGCGTGCCAGGCCGCCTCCCCGAACCGCAGCAGAGCCGCCGGCCGCTCGGGATGCCCCGCAGGTGCGAGGGCAAGCGCCCGGTCGAGGTTGGCGACGGCGGCATCGGTGTCGAGCCCGAGTGCCCGCTCTCCCGCGAGCGACAGGAACCGGAACGCAGGAACGGCGAGCTCGGCGGCCTCGTCGGCCTGGCCGTCGGCCCGGGCCAGCTCGAGTGCGGTCCCGTAGTGGTAGGCGAGGACGTCGGCGAGGTCCTCGACCCGGGCTGGTGTCTTCGACTCGATCCAGCGGGCGGCGGCCACGTGGCGAGCCGCTCGCGATGCCCGCGGGAGGGCGTTGTAGGCGACGTCGCGAGCGAGCACATGCCAGAACGCGTACTCGGCCTCGCCTTCGAATGAGGAGCGGCGAGCGGGCCGCACGAGCTCCTTGCGCGACAGCTCGCGGAGGACATCGGTGACGGCATCGAGGTCCCGGCCGCCCATCGCCGCGACCGCCCCTGCCCAGAAGACCTTGCCCACGACCGCGGCGTCCGCGAGCAGCGACTTGCGGTCGGGGGGCAGGGTGTCGAGGCGGGCCGCGAGCAGCGCCCCGATCGAGTCGGGCAGCGGGACGGCGGCGCCCGGGCGCAGCGAGATCGTGCCCTTGGACTCGTCGAGCAGGTCACGGTCGCGGAGGAGGCGGACGAACTCCTCCGCGTAGAGGGGGTTGCCCTCGGCTCGTTCGAGGATCGGGCCGGCGAGCTCGGATGGCACGGCCGCCCCCAGGAGCCCCGCGACGAGACGGGAGGTCTCGGCCGGGGACAGCGGCGCCAGGCTGATCTTGTTGCCGGGGAACAGGGGGTGACGCTCGAGAAGCTCCGGGCGGGCCGTCCCGATGAGCAGGAGCGGCACGCCCTCGGTGCGGCTCGCCACGTGCTCGACGAACGCGATGAGCCCTGCATCGGCCCAGTGCAGGTCCTCGAACACGAGCACGGTCGGGTTCCGCTCGGCGAGGTGCTCGAGGAAGCGGCAGCCAGGCCGGCGAACAGTTCTCCTCCTGCGCCGCCGCTCGGCGCTTCAATGCCCAGCAGAGGGAGCAGACGCTGGCGGAACCACGGGCGGTCATCGCCCTCGGGCAGGACCGCCTCGAGCTTGTCGGCGGCGATCGACGCCGGATCGGTCTCCACGATGCCCGCGTGCGCCTTGACGATCTCGCCCAGGGCCCAGAACGTGATCCCCTCGCCGTAGGGCAGGCAGTGGCCCTGCCGCCAGGTGATCGACTCCGGCCTGTCGTCGGCAAACGTTGCGAGCTCGGCCACGAGCCGGCTCTTGCCGAGACCCGGACCCCCGACGACGGTGACGAGGCCCACCGCCTCGGCCGCGATGCTCTTGTCGAACAGGCCTCGCAGGAGCGCGAGGTCGATCTCGCGGCCGACAAACGGGCCGCGATGGGTCCGGGTGATGTCGGTGCCGAGCCGGGCCCGCGACGCCGTGGGTTGGAACACCCGGACGAGTTCGGCCTTGCCCTTGAGGGCCGCGGGCGGGAGCTCGACGTACTCGAACACCGCCTTGGTCGCCTCGTAAGTGGCGAGGCCGACCGCGACGGCGGAATCGGGGGCGACCGCCTGGATCCGCGCCGCCGTGTTGATCGTGTCGCCGGCGAGGAAGCGCTCACCCGACCCAGGCGCAACGCCGAGACGGACGAGGACCTCGCCCGTGTTGATCCCGATCCGGAGCTGGAGCGGTGCCTCGCCCAGGGCCGACATGTCGGCTGCGTCCTCACAGATCCGGAGCGCGGCCCGGACCGCACGCTCGGGGTCGTCCTCGTGGGCCGCCGGCACCCCGAACACGCCCAGGATCGCGTCGCCGATGAACTTCTCGACCACCCCGCCGTGCGCCTCGACATGGCGGCGGGCCATCGCGGAATACGCCGTGAGCATGCGGTCGATGTCTTCCGGGTCGGCGCTCTCCGACGTGCCGGTGAAACCGACGAGGTCGCAGAACAACGCCGACACGACCTTGCGCTCCTCGGGGAGCGAGGGAGCCGGGGCCGAGAGCGACGTGCCGCAGGCATTACAGAACCGCGACCCGCCAGGGTTCTCGGTTCCGCAGGACGCGCACTGGATCATGGCCGCGAAGCATAGGGGGCCGAGAACCGAACCGGAAGGGGGCGGCCGGCCGGGCAACGGGAGAGCCGGGGATCGCGCACGCCAACCGCACAACAATCGGTGCCCATGCCGCTCGGCCCGCCTCGCTCAGGTCCCCCGACCCTACACCGCATACGGGGCCGATCTTCTCCCGCCTGGAGCCCGGCGGCCACCGAAGGTGTCCTGTGGCGGGAGCTCGGCGACTGCCACAGTTCGCGGGCTCACGCGTCAACCGATTGATGGTCGGGCCCTCGCGCCGCCACTCGTGAGGCCGATCCGCGGATAGCGTCCCGGGGAGCACACCGTGCGCCAGTTTGCCGGACGGATCGGCGGGGGGCTCATCCTTGGCGGCTGCGTGCTGCTCCTGCCCGCCATTCCCACCGGGGCGACCGCGCGGCGCCGCGCCGGCACCTGGCCGGCGGCGGCGCGAGCAGCCGTCTTGGTCATGAGCGTGTGGATGGTTGCCGGCTGTGGAGCTGCCGGCAGTCCAGCCACCAGCAGCCCGTCCGGCTCTCCCTCCGCGAGTGGACCTGCCTGGGAGGTGGGAGCGGCGCCCGGGATCGTCAACGACGCGACCTCGGTGGACGGCGCCATCGTGGCGGTGGGGTCCACGGCGCCCACGGAGGCATCCCCCATCGGGGTGGCGGCAGCCTGGACATCACTCGACGGAAAGACCTGGGACGCGGCCCCGGTGGACGGATCGGCATCGCGGATGATGGCTGTCGCACGCGGCCCTCGGAGCTTCGTGGCCGTGGGCAACGACGACGCCTCCGGCAACCGGCCCGTGGTCTGGACTTCGGACGACGGCCGCTCCTGGACCAAAGTCCCCGGTTCGACCGCCTTCGAGCCCGCGCAGGGGTGCGCCTCGACTTCGCTCGAGGATGTGGCGGCGGGGCCCGATGGGTTCGTGGCAGTGGGCGTCGAATGGGGCGACTGCGGGCAGCACGGGTCTGCCTGGTTCTCGCCCGACGGGAGCACTTGGACGCGCGCGCCGTCCGCGACGGGCGGGAACGGCACCCGGGTGATCATCGCGACGGATGCCGGGTACATCGCCGCGGGTGCCGCAGACGCAACGGCAAACGAGGGGATGCGGGCGGCCTTCTGGTGGTCGCCCGACGGCCGGACCTGGACCCTGGCCCCGGACATGGTCGACTTCCACGGGGCGGAGCCGGCGGCGCTCGCTGCCACGGCGTCGGGGTTCCTCGCCATCGGCTCGGCAATCCAGGCACAGGGGATCCTGCCCGCCCAATGGCGGTCGAGCGACGGTCAATCCTGGGAACGGGTCGAGGCCGCCGGTCTCTCGGACGTGTCCGCGGGCGGGCCGGGTGACCCGACCGGCGAGCAGCGAGCCCCAATGGCGCTGGCCGGCGAGCTGCTGGTGGTCGACGACGGCCTCGTGGCGACGGGTGCTGCGACGACGGTGCCCGCGGGCGGTGGCGGGGAGGAGATCCCGCCGTGGCGCCTGATTGTCTGGACCTCCGCGACAGGTGAGAGCTGGACGTGTCTCCCTGACGACCCCACCCTCGAGCTCGGGGCCAGCTCCGCGTTCAGTCAGGGCCCGACGGCCGTGGTCGCGCATGGCGGGCGCCTCATCCTGTTCGGATCACTGCCCTACGGGGGCCCGGACGCAGCGCGGATGTGGGAGACAGATCTCGGCGCCTTTCTCGCCTACCCGGGCGGGTGACTCAGGTGGGGCGACATCCGCTTCGTATCGGCGACGTCGGAGGTCACGACGAGGAGATCGACAGCACGACGTTCGGCGCGATGCTCGCCAACTCGGTGACAGGAGCGACCGATCCGTGCCGGAACCTCGACCGCCGATGCCGCGGTCGAACTGGCCCAATTTGCCGAACCGATGGAGTGAGGTGATTGAGGTGGACACCAAGGAACCGATGACACGCCAGTGGTCCCATGGCTGCGCTCGCATCACCGCGGCCGGCCTGCTGGGGGCGCTCGGTGTCGGCAGCCTCTTGATCTCGCCGGACCTGGGCTTGGACAACCCCGCGTACTCCAGCCAGATCTCGCTCGCCCGCATGGGCTGGTTGGCAACGTGCTCCCTCGCGGCCGTCATGATCCGCCCGGACTGGCGAGGGCTCCTCGCCGCGTGGCTCGGTGCGCTCATCGCCCTGATGCCAGTCGTACCGCTGTACTTGAGCCACTCCCTCACGACGGCCGGCAATGCCTTCTGGATCGGCACCTCGTACCTGGTGATGGCCGCGTACGCCGGAGGGGCGCTCCTCCTGGCCAGCGGCGTAACCCGGGTCGTCGTGGCCGTCGTCTCGCCCCAATGGGCCCGCCGGGTGCTGTTGGGCCTGCTGGGCGCCCTGATCGTGGCAACGGTGACGCTGCTGGTCCTTCCACCCGGCCCAGACACGGGGCCCCAGCCGGCGCCAACCGCACCGTCGGGCTGAGAGTCTGTCGCCGTGCCGGGGTCGCCCGCGCACGGGAAGCCCCTAATGATCGACGCCTACGCTGCTCAGCGGTTCGTGCGTGGACGGGCCGACCCTGCACCGAATAGGCCCCGGAGACTCCCAGAGCACGTGCGCCACCGTTGCGCCACGCCCCGACGAGATTCGTGCTCAGGAAGCGCATGTGCTTCGTGAGCGCCAGTCCGAAGAGTAGCCTGCGGCGCTGGTCGGTTCATGCGGCGAGTCCGTTCGGGTCTCCCCTGGCCGTCGTTGTCAGCGAAGGGTGTTTGGGCGCCGCGTACGAGCCTGTTCGAGCCCCAAAGCGGGCCGCCCATGCCGGGAGCCGGCGGACGGAGGTCCTCCACGCCGGAAACCCGCAAACAATTCCCCTTGCGCCGACGCCATACCCTGCAGACCCGGCCGAGTGCGCCGGGCAGGGGGCCCGCAGCGATGCCGGTCCGGACGGAGGGATCGAGGGACCGTGGACCGACGGGAGCTCGTCGAGCGGGCCGGGCGAGGCGATCACGACGCCTTCTCCGTGCTCGCCACGGCGTCCGCCACCCGCCTCGACGCGGCCGCACGCCTCATCCTGCGGGACCGCGAGCTCGCGCGCGACGCGGTCCAGAACGCCCTGGTGCGCGCCTGGCGTGACCTCCCGGGACTACGTGACCCGGAGAGGTTCGATGCCTGGCTCCACCGTCTCCTCGTCAACAGCTGCCTCGACGAGGCCCGCCGGCGCCGGCGCCGTCCCATCGAGGTCGAGATCCTCCCCATCGACGAGCCGGTTGCGGGCGGTGACGCCGCACGCAGCCTCGCGGACCGCGACCTCGTCGAGCGGGCCCTGGCCCGCCTCGACGCGGAGCACCGGGCGCTCGTCGTCCTCCACTACTACCTCGGCTACCCGCTGCCCGAGGCGGCGGCTTCGCTCGGGATCTCCCTCCCGGCTGCGAAGTCGCGGCTGCACCGGGCGATGCAAGGCCTGCGCCGGACGTTGATCACGGACGTGCCCCCCGTCCCCAGCCCGCACGGAGGGAGGACGGCATGACCTCGATCGACCGGTTCGACCCGTTCGAGCAGCGCATCACGGCCGCGATCGGCGAGATCGCCGCGCCGCGCCGGCCCGACTACCTCGAGGGCATCCTCCGGCAGACCGCGCGCACCTCGCAGCGTCCGCGCTGGCGGCTCCTCGTCACGCACCCCGCCCGACCGATCTCCAGCCAACGGGGACACCGCGTGCGGCTCGTCCTCCTCCTCGGCCTCCTGGTCGTCGGCATGATCGCGGCGGCCCTCCTGGCAGGGTCGCGCCCGCCGCCTGCCAGGCTGGTGCTCGGAGTCTTCGACCCGCCGGTACCGGCGGCGGCAGACCCCGGGACCCGGCTTGTGCGCCTGCCGGATGGGCGGACCTTCGTGTTCAGGATGGGCGATGGCGGGTCCAGCCTCCGGGTCGGCGTGGTTGACCCGACAACCGGGCGGATCCTCGAGGCGGGCTCGACGATCGTCTCACTGGACCAGGTTGCGGCACTGCCGGACGGCCGCGTGCTCGTGCTTGGTCAGGGCGGCCTCGGCGGCCCCCGGGGGGCGGCCGAGATCTTCGACCCGGGGACCGGTCGGTCCTCGCTGGTCGCCAGGCCCGGCGGATCGCTCGTCGCGCCGGTCCCGCTCCCGGACGGGCGGTTCGTCATCTTCGCGGACGGGCTGGACCGGGTGTCGATCGTCAACCCCGCAGACGGGTCCGAGGTTCGGGCTGAGCACCCCCCGTTTGACGGGTATGTCGGCACCTCTCTCGAGCTCGCCGACGGGCGCGTGCTGCTCATCCAGGACTTCAACGAGGGGTTGCGGACTCCGGCGCTGCCCGTGCACCAGGCCGTTGCGATCTTCGACCCGGCGACCCTCCGCTACACGTCGGTCGCGCCGCTCCCAGCGGCTCGAATGGGGGTGTCGACGACCCTCCTGCCGGACGGAACCGTCCTCGTCGCCGGTGGCGCCGCCGCTGACCCGACCGCGAGCGACGCTACGCCGTCATCCATGGCCTGGCGGTTCGACCCAGCCACCGGCGCGTTCACTTCGACCGGGCCGATGCTCCGGCCCCGCTGGATGCACGGCGCCGCCCTCATGGCCGACGGTCGGGTGCTGATCGCCGGTGGCAGCAGCAAGGCGATTGCTGGGGACATGCCGGTGGCGCCGGACCTCCAGGCCGAGCGCACAACCGAGATCTACGACCCGGTGACGGGCCGGTTCGAGCCTGGACCCGCGATGACGGACGCCCGGGTCTCGCCTGCCGTCGAGACGCTCGCCGACGGATCGATCCTGGTCGTTGGCGGGTGGAACGGCCCCGGCGCGCTCGGGCCCGTCCAGAGCGCGGAGCGGTTCCGATGAGCGGCCGAGGGAGGGGTCGACGCCACGTGGGTCGCGCCGCCCTTGCATCCCGCCACGGTCCTGCCGGTTCCGCATGTTGCGGCGTGCCGGCTCCCTCTCACTCGAATCCATAGGAGGACCCGTGCTTCGTCTTGCGTCCCGTCTCGCCTGCCTGGCCATCGTGGGCCTGCTCGCGGCGTGCTCCAGTTCGCCGGGTTCGGCCTCGGTGGCCTCGCCTTCACCGCTGGCCTCGCCTGCACCGGCGTCCTCGACCGTCATCGCGACAACGATCCCGACGCCTGCTCCTGCGACGACCGCGCCGGCCGTTGCGGCTACGGCCACGCCTGCATCTGCGTCGATCGCCGTCATGCCCGGTGAGCCGTGGCTCGTCTACCAGTACTGGGACCAGCAGGCCCGCCTGCGGCTTGTCCGCCCTGACGGCACGGACATGCATCTGCTCCTCCCGGACGAGAGCCGGGAGCAGTGGCATCCGGACTGGTCCCCTGACGGCGCACGGATCGCCTTCGAGATGGAGGGTGAGATCTGGGTTGCTACCGCCGACGGGACGGACCCCAGCCGTCTCGCGAGTTGCGTGGCGCCCTGCCGCGACCTCAACCAGCCGGCATGGTCGCCCGACGGCTCCGAGGTCGCCTTCACCCGGATCGACCTCGTCGACGGCCAGAACCCGGGCTCGGTTGTCCAGGCCGTCGACGTCGCCACCGGCGCGATCCGGGACCTCGTGCACACCACGGGCGCCGAGTACGCCAACGGCGCCCGCTGGTCGGCAGACGGCCGGTCGCTCGTGGTGCAGATGGATCGGTATCTCGACACCGGCAACGACACCAGCCGGGTCAACGGATCCGCCATCGCCGTCGTCGACCTGACCGCCAAGGTGCCGGAGCCTCGTCGTCTGACGGACTGGACGATGTTCGCCGCCTACCCGGACTGGAGCCCGACGGAGGACCTCATCGTGTTCAGCACCTATGACCTGGGCCAGCGCGACGGCGGCAGCTTCGAGGATCCGTCACCGCCCTCGGACCTGTACACGATCCGGCCCGACGGGACAGGGATGACCGAGCTCACCCACAACCCGAGCGGGACGCAGCTCACCCGGAATGGCACGGCGAGCGGCCCGCTCTCGTCCCAGCCGACATGGTCACCCGACGGCCGCTCGATCGTCTTCGTCCAGACGGTCGGGACGGAGTGGCCCGGCTGGACCATGGCGACCATGAATGCCGACGGGACCGGCCTCGCCTCCGCCGCCGGCTCCGACTTCCTCCGAGGGACACACCCCCGCCTTCGCCCGTTGCCGTAGGTGCTACCGGCCCGACGCTCCGGCAGCGGGCCGTCGCCGCCGCAGAGCTACCGAGGATCGACCTGAGCATCCTGGGCAAAGCCTTCGCGCTGGAAGACGAGCGCTGGGCCGGTTCCCTTGCCCGGGAAAACGCGCGAGACCGATAGGACGCCCCACCGATAGGACGGCCACTGGTCGCGGCCGACCTCCGGCCTCGTCCGGGCTGGCGTCGGAGCACGGCATGCGCCGCTGACGAACGGCTCTTGCATGGAGCGCAGTCGGGCGCATGATGATTTCCCGCCGGTCGGCGTCGGCCATCACCCGCCCAGCTGGGACACTCGGGCACCCCGCCGGTATCTCTATGCCATGACGAGCCTCGCCCTCGACAGCGCTGCGATCGCGACCACGGTGGAGCGTGCCATCGCGGGTGACGAGGTCGCCTTCGCCCGGATCGTCGCCGCCTACCACCTGGACCTGGTCCGGGTCGCCTACGTCATCTGTGGCGACGA
Organism: uncultured Chloroflexia bacterium; assembly: GCA_963766735.1. GTDB lineage: Bacteria > Chloroflexota > Limnocylindria > Limnocylindrales > CSP1-4 > CAIXZV01. The sequence continues at coordinate 317,401 of CAVYBU010000003.1, read as the reverse complement.
GGACCTCGCCGAGGACGCCGCGCAGGCCGCCTGGTGGATCGCCTGGCGCAAGCTCGGATCGCTCCGCGACCCCGATCGGCTCAAGGCCTGGCTCGTGGCGGTCGCCGCGAACGAGGCCCGCAAGGTCCTCCGGCGCGAGCACCGGCACGGGATCGTGGAGCTGAAGGTCGCCGCCGACCGGTCCACCGGGGCCGACACCGCGTTCGGGATCGACCACGTGGACCTCGCGAACGCGCTCGCTCGCCTGAAGCCGGATGACCGGGCGCTCGTCGCCATGCGCTACGCGGCCGACCTCGACTCGTCGGAGCTGGCGCCGATCCTCGGTATCTCCCCGTCGGGCGTGCGGACGCGTCTGTCCCGGCTGCTCGACGGCCTCCGGAAGGAGCTCGGCGATGACTGAGCGCGACGCTTTCGAGGCCCAGTTTCACACCGCCGTCCACGGCTACGTCGGACGTGTCTCGTCCGATCTCGACCCGGCGCAGCTCGCCCACCGGATCGCCGCGGCGAAGCCACGCGGTCACTGGCGCGCGGCGATCGTCGGCTGGCGCCCGGTTGCCGTCCCCCGCGTCGCCTGGGTGCTGCTGCTGGCCGCCCTGCTCACCGCGATCGTCGCCGGGATGCTGGTCGTCGGCTCGCAGCCGGAGGGGAAGCTCCCGGCCGTCGTCCCGGCGCTGGGATGTCCCCTCGGATCCCCGCCCGACGAGCCGGCGCCCGGCGGCGCCGCGGCGGTGCCGGCCGGTGCGCTTGCACAGGGGCGGATATGGCACACCGCCTCGCTCCTGCCGGGAGGCTGCGTGCTCGTCGTCGGGGGAATGGATCCGATGCCTCCTGACGCCTTCAGCTTCCCCGCTGCCGAGCTCTGGGACCCAGCCTGTCGTTGCTTCCAACCGGCCGGCGAGCTGATCCGGGGACGGCAGTATCACACCGCAACGGCACTGGCGGACGGGCGGGTCCTGGTGACCGGCGGCCGAGTGGTGCTGGGACCATCGAATTCTGCGCCGGAGGCCCAGCCAAGCGTCGAGATCTGGGATCCCGCCAGCAGGACATTCAGTCGCGCAGGGGCGATGTCGGAGGGCCGTAGCCGTCACACGGCGACGCTGCTGGAAAGCGGCGATGTGCTCATCATCGGCGAGTCCGGTGCCGAGGTCTCGAACCCCACCACCGGCGCGTTCAGCGGCGCCGTGACGCTCATCGCTCCGCGGTCTGGCCACACCTCGACCCTGCTGCCCGACGGTCGCGTCCTCGTGGTCGGCGGGTACACGCCGAATGGGGTGGGTCACCGCAGCAACGCGCCCACAGCCGAGCTCTGGAACCCCCGCACACTGGCGTTCGAGCCGGCCGGTGTGGCATTCAACGCGCGCACAGGACACACGGCCACCGTGCTCCGAGACGGGCGCGTCCTGGTGGTCGGCGGCGTCGGCGGTGACGGGCAGCCGGTGCGGGTCGCGGAGGTGTGGGAGCCGGGCTCTCGATCCTTCGCCGTTGTTGGCCCGTCGGCGAGCCAGCTCGGCAGCCACACGGCAACGATGCTCGCCGACGGCCGGGTCCTGCTGATCGGCAGCATCTTCGACGAGGAGGACACGGGACGCAGGTCTTCGATCCGCTGACGGGGGCGTTCAGCCGGGCTGGATCCTTGCTTGACCCACGGAACGTGCACACCGCGACCCAGCTCCCGGACGCCATGACGAGCCTCGCCCTCGACAGCGCTGCGATCGCGACCACGGTGGAGCGTGCCATCGCGGGTGACGAGCTCGCCTTCGCCCGGATCGTCGCCGCCTACCACCTGGACCTGGTCCGGGTCGCCTACGTCATCTGTGGCGACGAGGGCCTCGCCGAGGACGCCGCGCAGGCCGCCTGGTGGATCGCCTGGCGCAAGCTCAGATCGCTGCGCGACCCCGACCGGCTCAAGGCCTGGCTGGTGGCGGTCGCCGCCAACGAGGCCCGCAAGCTCGTCAGGCGCGAGCATCGGCACGGGGTCGTGGAGCTGAAGGTCGCCACCGACCGGTCCACCGGGGCCGACACCGCGATCGGGATCGACTCTGTGGACCTCGCGAACGCGCTCGCTCGCCTGAAGCCGGATGAGCGGGCGCTCGTCGCTATGCGCTACGCGGCCGACCTCGACTCGTCGGAGCTGGCGCCGATCCTCGGTATCTCCCCGTCGGGCGTGCGGACGCGTCTGTCCCGGCTGCTCGACGGCCTCCGGAAGGAGCTCGGCGATGACTGAGCGCGACGCTTTCGAGGCCCAGCTCCACACCGCCGTCCACGGCTACGTCGGACGTGTCTCGTCCGATCTCGACCCGGCGCAGCTCGCCCACCGGATCGCCGCGGCGAAGCCACGCCGGCACGGGCCTGGCGCGATCGTCGGCTGGCGCCCGGTTGCCGTCCCCCGCGTCGCCTGGGTGCTGCTGCTAACCGCCCTGCTCACCGCACTCGTCGCCGGGATGCTGGTCGTCGGCTCGCAGCCGGAGGGGAAGCTCCCGGCCGTCGTCCCGGCGCTGGGATGTCCCCTCGGTTCCCCGCCCGACGAGCCGGCGCCCGGCGGCGCCGCGGCGGTCCCGGCCGGTGCGCTCGCACAGGGGCGGATATGGCACACCGCCTCGCTCCTGCCGGGAGGCTGTGTGCTCGTCGTCGGGGGAATGGATCCGAGGCCTCCTGACGCCTTCAGCTTCCCCTCTGCCGAGCTCTGGGACCCAGCCTGTCGATGCTTCCAGCCGGCTGGCGAGCTGATCCGGGGACGGCTGTCTCACACCGCAACGGCGCTGGCGGACGGGCGGGTCCTGGTGACCGGCGGCCGGGTGGTGCTGGGGCCATCGAATTCCGCGCCGGAGGCCCAGCCAAGCGTCGAGATCTGGGATCCCGCCAGCCGGACATTCAGTCGCGCAGGGGCGATGTCGGAGGGCCGTAGCCATCACACGGCGACGCTGCTCGACAGCGGCGATGTGCTCATCATCGGCGAGTCCGGTGCCGAGGTCTGGAACCCCGCCACTGGCGCGTTCAGCGGCGCCGGGACGCTCATCGCTCCGCGGTCCGTCCACACCTCGACCCTGCTGCCCGACGGTCGCGTCCTCGTGATCGGCGGGTACACGCCGAATGGGGTGGGCCACCGCAGCAACGCGCCCACAGCCGAGCTCTGGAACCCCCGCACCCTGGCGTTCGAGCCGGCCGGTGTGGCGTTCAATGCGCGCACGGGGCACACGGCAACCGTGCTGCGAGACGGGCGCGTCCTGGTGGTCGGCGGCGTCGGCGGTGACGGGCAGCCGGTGCGGGCCGCGGAGGTGTGGGATCCGGGCTCTCGATCCTTCGCCGTTGTCGGCTTGTCGGCGAGCCAGCTCGGTAGCCACACGGCAGCGATGCTCGCCGACGGCCGGGTCCTGCTGATCGGCAGCATCTTCGACGAGGAGGACACGGGGACGCAGGTCTTCGATCCGGGGGAGGGCGCGTTCAGCAGGGCTGGATCCCCGATTGACCCCCGGAACGTGCACACCGCGACCCAGCTCCCGGACGGCCGGATCCTGCTCATCGGCGGCTTCGGAGCTGGAGAGACGCTGACTCGGGCGGAGCTCCTTGACCCGTCGATCCTGGCGCCCCCGTAGACGCGGCCGCGACGTGCCGGGGCGTCGTGTCACACCCGCGGGCTTGGCGCGTCTCCCAGTCGAGCTCGGAGTTGACGTGGGCAGGAGGCACGAGATGCACCACCGTCTGGCGGGGACCATCCTCTCGATCGTGATAGCCACATCGGCGGTCGCCTGTGGCGCCTCGGCTGCCAGCCCGAGCCCGGCGGCCAGCCCGAGCCCGGCGGGGGCGACCAGCTTCGACGAATACGCGACGGCGTTCTGCTCCGCTTGGGGGACGATGTTCCGCGTCGTCGGCAACCTGGAAACCGCCGACTTGACCGACGCCGTGCAGCAGCTCCAGGCGGCGGCCGACGCCGGCGACGACGCGACGGCCGCGGGGCTCCAGGGCAAGATCAACAACGAGCTCGAGACCGCGCGCCAGCAGATCGCCTACGCCGCCGGCTGGCCGCCGGCCGCCCGCACGATGGCCGAGATGGACCGCATCTTCGTCGCCGTGGAGACCAAGATGCTCGCCCACGTCGACGTCGCCAAGGGCGTGCCCGACGCGCCCGATGCGCAGGCGGCGTTCGAGGCCGCCGGCGGGCTCGACGCATGGCGGGCCTTTCTCGAGGCATTCGCCGAGATGGCACCGCACCGGCCGGCTTCGGTGGCCCCGTGCCCGGGGATCCCCATCGGCCCGTAGGCCCACCGGTTGCCGATTGGCCTGCTGGTCGTGCTCATCCTGGCGACGATCACGCTGCTGGTCCTGCCCCCCGGTCCGGATACGGGCCTGCAGCCCGCTCCGCCCGCCCCGCCAGGTTGAGAGCCGCCCAGGTTCGCCAAGAGAGCGGGCCGGAGCCCGGCCGCCGGCGTGCGAACCACGAATAATCGAGAATCGAGAATCGGTGATCCTTGTCAACGGGCACCTACCCTGTCATGCTGACCGCGCTGCGGGAGGCGATGACACGCGGTCCAAACCCCGGCCGCCGGGACCGCGCCGAGCCACTGGCGAGACCGACCCGCCTGGCCACCCCATGGAGGAAGCGACATGCGCAGGATCGGATTCGTGGCGCTCGTCACCATCGTGCTTCTCGCCGGCGCGGCGATGACGTACGCCGGAAACGGCAAGGCCGTACCGGGATGGAACTCCAACTCGGCCAAGTACACGGCGATGACGGTCGCGAACCCCAACAATCCCGCGGAGTTGTCGGACAAGCTGGTGCGTGAGAAGACGCCGGACGCTGTGCTCGACCAGCACATCAAAGCCCTCAACAGCTGTGACTGGAAGGGCCTGATGCAGCAGTACCCGGACAGCTACGAGATCCGCTTGCCGGGCGGAACGGTCGTCACAGGCCGCGAAGACACTGCGGCGCTGTTCGCCGGGTTCGTCCTGCCGCCCGACGACGGCGGGCTGTGCGGGATCACGTTCACGGAGATCTCGCGACAGGTGACCGGAGGCACCCTGGCCGTGACGTGGGAGGCCGATGCCGAGTTCCTGGCTGAGCCCTACCAGGGCTCGGACGCCTACATCACCGACGATGGCCTGATGGTCTCGATGGTCAGCACCTTTGACGGAGGCGCCCTCAAGTTCAAGGACTGAGCGAACCGGCGGCCGCGCCCTGGCCTGCACTGCACCGGCAATCGACAAGCCGCTCGGGACCCCCGGGCGGCTTGTCCGCATCCCGGAGTGACGGGGCTCCGGGCTCCACGGGCGCCGTCCCGACGCTCCGCTAGGAGCTGCCCGACCCCTCGGCAGCGGCAGTCCCGGCGCGATCGACGACGGCGCGCACTGCCGCCTCCACGTCGGCGGGGAGCGGGGTCGGGGCGTGGCTCGCCAGCAGCTTCTCCACGCGATCCGCGGCCCGCTGGGCCATCGTCGTCGAGCCGCCGGCACGCCACGCCGGGTACGCGCGGCGGTCGATGAGGGTTGGGTACCACCGCTCACGGTAGTGGGCGAACGTGTGGTCGACGTCCAGATAGGAGCCATCGACGCCGTGGGCCTCGACAAGGTCCAGCGCCAGCTCCTCGTCCGAGACGTCCACCGGGCGGATGACGGCGTTGATCCAGCCGGCCAGCTCGTCGCAGATCGCGAGCTGGACCAGGGAACCCGTGAGACCCGACTCGAGGTACCCGCAATCGTGGATCAGGTGCCCGCCCGCCAGGGCTTCGGTGAGCATGCTCATGCCCGCCTCGGCCGCCGACTGCTCGTCGACAGTCTTCGAATCGCTGCCGGCAAGGCTGAACATGGGAAGGCCCCAGCGGTGCGCCAGCGAGGCCGCAACGCCACGCGGCTCCGGGCCGGCGTACGGGTCGACCATCGTCCGAAGGTCGAGCGAATCGCCGCCCATGGCCGGCACGATGACGGGGGTGCCCTCGCGGACCAGCTGCGCGATCACGAGGCCGGCCAGGACGCCCGCGGTGTTGATCGCCATCGTGCCGGCGAGGGTGATGGGGCCGGTCGTCCCACCCGAGGTGACCGGAATCCACAGGGCGGGGACGCCGCGCTCGGCGCAGGCGAAGAGCTTGTGGACCGAATCCTCGTTGAACAGGAGGCCTCGGGTGACGTTGATGTAGACGCCGAGCTGGGGCCGCGCCGCAAGGGCCTCGCGGCCACCGGCCACGATCTCGGCCATCTCGAGCCCATCGAGCATGCCGGCAACGTTGTAGGTCACCAGCACGATGGGCTTGCGCGTGCGGGCGAGCAGCTCCGCGGCCTGGTGCCGGTCGGCGAGGGTCTGGTCAACGTCCTCGGGGAGGAACATCGACATCACGAAGTCGATGTTGGGCAGGGCGTCGGCGAGCGTCAGGCCCTCCAGCAGGTCTGCGGACGTGGCGCGGCGGTGCTCGCCCGTCCGGTGGTCGAGGACGTTCAGGCAGTCAGAACCAGTCCCGAAGAAGTGGCTGCGCCCACCGAGGCGGATAGCGGGACGACCCTCGCGGTCGTGGAGGGTGACCTGCTTGGGCGTCGTGTCGATGGCCCACCTGACGAGGCGCTCCGGGAAGCGCACGCGCGACCCATCGACGGCGGCGCCACCGCGGCGCAGGAGGTCGAGCGCCTCAGGAACCGGGATCTCCACCCCGGTCCGCTCGAGGATCCCGAATGCGGCTTCCTCCAGGCGAGCCGCCGTGGCCGGGGCCATGCGGTCCCATCGAGGGGTCTCGAGCGGCAGCGTCACGTCGCCGTCCTCCGATACAGGTACGAGGTGGGCACGCACACAATCCTACGTCGTGCCGTCCGACCGGCGACGGCTGCCAGAGGCGGCGTTCCAGCTCCCCGAGGATGGCCGGGGAACCGAAACGGGCGCCGAGGAGGGACCCTCGACGGCCGGGCTCGATGTGGTCCACCGGGTCCGCACGATCGTCCGTCGCATAGAGACTACCTGGACGAGCGTGCTGTCTACCGAGGAGCTGCGGGCCTGCATCGAGCTGCGCCACCGGATCCAGGACAGCCTCGCGGCCACGCCCGAGCGCTAGGGAAGCGCGGCGAAGACCTCCGCGGCCGCCGCCTCGCCCGCGAGCCCGACGCCGTACATGAGGTCTCCGGTCGCGTACATCCAGAAGGGCCATGCCCCGTACTCCACGTACGTCACATCGTGGCCCCCCAGGGATACCGTGGACACCTTGGCGTCGGGCATCTGCTCGAGCTGGAAGGCCAGGAGCTGGTCGCCCGGGACGCCGCGGAGCCGAATGACACTGAGGGTCGCCGCGGGCTGGTCCTCGGTCGGCATGACGTTGCCGGTGGCGCTCGCGAAGTCGGCAGGGCTCTTGCCGAATGCCTTCAGGATGGGATCCTCGCCGCCCATGCCCAGGTCGACACCCGTTCGCGACTCCTTGTCGACGGGCCGCCCGCCGAGGGTATCCGGCAGGAGCGCCTCCATCTGGAGGTCGGCGTGGAACGTTGGCACCGGCTCGGGTGAACCGTACTTGTCGTACGGGGTGGGCGAAGGCGTGGGCGTCTCGCCCGGGGGCAGGCTGAAGACCGGGCTGCCGAGCACCTCGAAGGTGCTCACGAGGGCATCGATCTCAGCCTGGCGGTCAGCCCCAGCGGGATGGCAGAAGACCACGTTGACCGGGTTGTCCACCATCACGAAGTAGCCGATGCAGGTGCGGGCGGACGGGGATCCGTCGCCCCAGTCGATCGTCTCCTCCCACCGGTAGCCGAACGCCTTCCAGTTGGCGCCGGTCGCCAGCACGTCGCTGGAGACCGTGCCGGTCACGCCGGGGAGCGCCGCGACCGCTCCCTCGTCCTGGAGGGGCGACGGGTTCCAGGCCTGCAGGGGGTTGATGGCAACCCGCAGGCCGGCGGCACCCGGCAGGGGCTCGTACGCGCGGAACGCGTACTGGCCGTCGAGGTCGAGGCCCTTCAGCCAGGCCACCACGTCGGGCGAGGTGTCCAGCGACGCGTCGTACCCGGGCGAGCCGAGGACAATCCAGTCGGCCGGCAGGTTCATCCGGTACGGGAGTCCGGCGAAGGGATCGGCGGTCGGGACGGCGGTGGGCGCGGACGAGGGCGCGGACAAGGGCGCGGACGGGGGCGCGGACGGGGGATTGCTGCCCGAGCCGCCGGACGTGCAGGCAGCGATTGCCAGTGCCACGGACAGGGCCAGCCCAGAGCTCAAGCCCCGGGATCTCGCCTCGGTTGTCATGATCGACCACTCCGGATGCGCAACGACGTACACAGACGTTGACGCGACGGGGCCGGAGAAGTTACAGGGGAAAGCGCCTCGTCCCCGGGCACGGGGCGAGCAGATCAGACGCGAGCCGCGTGGCAATCGGTCGGTGCTCCGGCTCCCCGGCGATCACCCCGCCGTGAGCGCCACCGCCAGGCTGCTGACCAGCAGCACGAGCCCGACAGGGACCCGGACCCGGCGCTCCCCAGCGCTCCGACTGGCCGCGTTGAGGACCAAGGCCACGCGGACGCGATCACGCCCGTCGTTGCGATCGCATAAACGATCGCGGCGACGTCGGTCACGTCCACGACGCGCGTCCCTGGCTCGGGCGATGAGGCCCGGGGTCAGCCTCGCGGTTCGAGCCTGCGCAGGCGCTCGCCCGGGAGGGCGCGAGCCTGGCCGGAGGATGTGTGGCCGCCGCCCGCGGCGTTGTGGCCGCCGCCCGCGTGACCGCCGCCCGCACCGTTGTGGCCGCCGTGGCCGCCTGCGAACCCGTGTCGTGCGTCCCCCCGAAGCAGGGAGCCCGTGCCCGGGACCACGCGGCCGATGCTGCTGCCGGGGGTCGATGCACCGTTGCCGCGCGCGTCGGGCCGGCGCCGGCCGCGAGGCGCACCGGAGCCGCCGCCGCGCGAGGGCGATCCACCCTGGTTGCCGAAGGAGCTGCCCGAGCCGCGCGTACCGGCGGCCTCGAAGGAGCCACCGGAACCCGCGCCCACGCCACGCGCCGGGCCGCGAGAGCCAAACCCGCCACGGTTCTGCGTCGCGCCGCCGCGATCCACGCGCACCCCGCCGCGACCACCGCCGCGCGCCGCCGCGTGCATGGCCCGCTCTGCGGGCGTGGACCGGAGGCGGATCGGCTCGGCGCGTACGGAGCGGTCCGGCTCGAAGCCCGCGATCACCTCGGACGGGATCGTGCGACGCAGCAGCGACTGGATGTCCCGGAGGAGCGGCGTCTCGTCGACGCACACGAGCGAGATCGCCTGGCCGTCCGTGCCCGCACGCCCGGTCCGACCGATTCGGTGGATGTAGTCCTCGGGAACCATGGGCAGCTCGTAGTTGATGACGTGCGGCAGCTGCTCGATGTCCAGGCCGCGGGCCGCGACATCGGTCGCAACGAGGATCGCGACGCGGCCCTCCTTGAAGTCGGTGAGGGCCTTCACGCGCTGGGACTGGCTCTTGTTGCCGTGGATCGCGGACGCGCTGATCCCGTCCTTGCCCAGCTGCTCCGCCAGGCGGTTCGCGCCGTGCTTGGTGCGGGTGAAGACGAGCGCCTGGTCGATGCGGCCGAGGGCGACGAGCTCGCGCAGCAGGTCGCGCTTGCGCTCGCGGTCCACGGGGATCACGAGCTGGTCGATCAGCTCCGCGGTGGTGTTCCGCGGCGTGACCTGGACGCGCGCCGGGTCGTGGAGGATGGTGTCCGCCAGCTGGCGGACGTCATCGGAGAACGTCGCGCTGAACAGCAGGCTCTGCCGCTTGGGCGGGAGCAGGGCGATGATCTTGCGGATGTCGCGGATGAAGCCCATGTCCAGCAGGCGGTCCGCCTCGTCCAGGACGAGGATCTCGACCCGCGACAGGTCGATGGTCCGCTGGCTGACATGGTCCAGGAGGCGGCCGGGCGTGGCCACCACGATCTCGGGCCCGCCGCGGAGCTTGGCCGCCTGGGGCTCGAAGCCGACGCCGCCGTAGACGGTCGTGGACTTGATCGGGCGACGGGCGCCGTAGGTCCGCACGCTCTCCTCGACCTGGATGCACAGCTCGCGGGTCGGGACCACGACGAGGACGCGGATCGGCGGCCGCGAGGTGGCCGGCGTGGACCGCGACGCCTGCTGCGACGGGTGGAAGCGGCCGCGCTGGTTGAGGGCGGGCGAGGCCGGGGCGGGGGCGCCGGCCGGCGGCGCGACGCGGGTCTCGTGGAGGATCTGGATGATCGGCAGGACGAAGGCGGCGGTCTTGCCGGTGCCCGTCTGCGCGCCGGCGAGGATGTCGCGGCGGGCGAGGACGAGGGGGATCGCCTCGCGCTGGACGGGGGTGGGCTCCGTGTAGCCCTCATCGGACACGGCACGGAGGAGCTCGGGCGCAAGCCCGAGGGCATCGAAGGACATGGGGAGTAACGCTCCTGAGGGCCCTTCCCGCACGTTCTGCGGGGCCCGGTCAGGGCGCTGGTGATAGGTGGTTCGGGGTCGGACGGCCGTATGGACCGGGGCGCTGACCGGAGCGCCCATCGAGCACGAGGAGGCGCAAGACTACTGGACGGAACGGGATCGGGCGAATCCGGGCGTCGCGGCGTGTGCCCGGATCGACCCCGCAGGCGAGGCCGTCGACGGCTCAGCCGAGCCCGCGGCCCTTCTGGAGCACGATCTGGAGATCCTGGGTCACGCCGGTCGCAAAGCCGGCTTCGCTGATCGCGAGGTAGAAGTCCCACATCCGGATGAAGCGCTCGTCGAACCCCATTGCCCGGACCGCGTCCCGCTGCCCGAGGAAGGCGGCTCGCCAGGCCTGCAGCGTGAGGACGTAGCTCGACGCGACGTCCTCCACGTCCCGGATCAGCAGGCGCGTCCCGTGGAGCGAGCGCTCGATGACCGCCAGCGACGGCAGGAGCCCGCCCGGGAAGATGTAGGTCTGGATCCAGTTTGCGCTCCGCCGCTGGGGCTCATAGGCAACGTCCGGGAACGTGATCACCTGGAGGCTCAGCCGGCCCCCCGGCACCAGGGCACGGTCGCAGGCATCGAAGAACGTCGGGTAGTACTCGGCGCCGACGGCCTCCAGCATCTCGATGGAGACGATCGCGTCGTAGGTGCCGTCGATGTCGCGATAGTCACGCAGCTCCACGCTGACGCGATCGGCAAGCCCGGCCTCCGCGATCCGTTCGGTCGCCAGCTGGTGCTGGGCCGGGGAGATCGTGATCGTCGTGACCCGGCAGCCCAGCTCGCCCGCGGCATACAGGGCGAAGCCGCCCCAGCCGGTGCCGATCTCAAGGACGTGCTCCCCGCCGCGGAGGCCGGCCCGCTCCGCCATGACCCTGAACTTGTTGCGCTGGGCGTCGGCGAGGGACTGGTCCGGCGACGCAAAGACAGCGCTGGAGTACGCCATGGTCTCGTCGAGGAACAGGCGGTAGAAGTCGTTGCCCAGGTCGTAGTGGGCCTCGATGTTGCGGCGGCTCCCGTCGAGGGTGTTGCGCCGCGCCCGGTGCGCGAGCGTCTTCTGGAGCCTGAGCGGGAGGCGCCACCAGCCCGTCGGCAGCGCCAGGCCCTCCCGGTTGAGCGCAGCCAGGCGGAGCAGCGCCGGCAGGTCCGGACTGGACCACAGCCCGTCCATGTACGCCTCGCCGGCCCCGATGTCGCCGCCCAGAAGCATCCGCGCCGCGGCTGAAGTGTCGTGGACGTGGATCTCGGCGGCATCGGGCGATGTCCGGTCCCCGTAGACGCGGCGGGAGCCGTCCGGCAGCACGACCGCCAGGCGGCCCACCCGGATCCGCCGGGCCGCGCCGAGCATGACCCGACGTGCCGCCTCGTCGATGATCCGTCCCGGATGGAGGCTGGTCCGACCTGCAGGGATCCCGCCGCTCACCGCGTCGACTCCCGTGCGCGCATGACCTCCCCGTGGCGGAAGAACGGGGCGCCACGGATCCACAGCCGCAGGGCGTGGTAGTGGATCAGCGCGATTGTCTTCTGGGTCACGAGCGGGTGCCGGAGCATCATCCGGAGCAGGTTCCGATCCGTCAGCCGGCGGCGGCGCATGACCAGGCTGGTGCTCAGCAGCGGCTCGCCGTCCTGGCGGAGGTTGATCGCCAGGCGGAGCGCTTGCGGCTCGTCCCTGACGTGCACCGAATACCGGCCGTCGATGGTGATGAACGGGGACACGAAGAAGTCCTTGTCCATGCCGGCGGTGAACGGGCCGCCCGGCGCAACCTCACCGTCGCCGGGACGCAGCGTGTACTGGTGCCGCTCGCCGAACGTGTTGTGGACCTCGACCACCACGACCCGCAGGATGCCGGCCCCGTCCCGGCAGAGGAAGAAGCTGGCCGGGTTGAACACGTACCCAAGCACGCGCAGGTTGGTCACCAGCATGATCCGCCAGCCCGTCGGATCCTCGCCCTCGGCCCTGAGGTGCGCCCGGACATCCGCGGCGATGTCGGTGGCGGGGACGGGCAGGTGGTCGGCGTCGCGGAACGCGGTGACCGCGCGGCGGTTGCGCCCGAACAGGCGCAGTCCCCGGTCCACGTCGTCCAGCTCGGCGAGGTCCAGCGCCGCGTACCAGACATCGTGCTCGATCCCATATGTGAACGGGCGCGACCGGCGGTGGCGGACCTTGCCCTCGAGCAGGTGCGACCTCACAACGCGAGCTCCGCCATGGAGCGCCCGGCTTGCTGCTCGGGCTGGCCGATCGCCCCTGCGGACCGCCCGATCGCCTCCGCGGCCTCGAACCCGGACCTGCAGCCATCCTCGTGGAAGCCGTAGCCCAGGTGGGCGCCGGCGAACCACGTCCGGCGGCGGCCCTGCAGGTCGCCGACGCCACCCTGCGCCTCGACGGTCCGGAACGTGTACATCGGGTGGCTGAAGGTGCGCGCCAGGATGGTGCGCTCGTCGGCGACCTTGTCGCCGGGGTTGAGCGACACGAGGTACTCGACCGGTCCCGGGATGGATTGCAGGCGGTTCATGTCGTACGTCATCGTCAGGGCGTCGCCCGGCATCCGGCAGTCTGGCGTGTGCACGTTCCAGGACCCCCACGCGCGGGGGTTGGCCGGCAGCAGGCGGCGGTCCGTGTGCAGGACGACCTGGTTGCGCGAGTACTCGAAGCTGCCGAGGACCTCGCGCTCGACCTCGTCCGCGTCGCCCAGGAGCCGTAGCGCGTCGTCCGCGTGCGTGGCCATCACGACGGCGTCGAACCGCTCCGGGTCCCTCCCCGGCGTGCGGATCGAGACCCCGGATGCGTCGCGGACCACCTCGGTGACCGGGCTGCCGGTTCGAACGGCGCCCGTCGGCAGGGTCGCGATGAGCCGTTCCACGTATGCCTTCGACCCGCCCGTGACCACCCGCCACTGGGGGGCGTTGCCATAGCCGATCAGGCCGTGGTTGTCGAGGAAGTGCAGCAGGTAGTCCACCGGAAAGTCGAGCACGCGCTCGGCCGCCGTGGACCACACCGCGGATGTGATCGGCACGATGAAGTGCTCTCGGAAGCCGCGCCCGTACCGGTGCTCGTCCAGCCACTCGCCGAGGGTGGCCTGACTTCGCCCGGGGGCGTCGAGCATCTGGCGCGCGTGCCCGTAGAAGCGCCGGATGTCGTTCAGCATCCGCCATTGCGAGGGCCGGGCGAGCGTGGCCAGGTCGGGGAAGAAGCCCCGGAGGCCGCGCGAGCTGTAGGCGATGCCGCAGGCGTCGCACGCCGAGGCGAACGACATGTCGCTGGGCTGCGTCTCGACGCCCAGCTCGGCCAGCAGCCCCAGGAAGCGAGGATAGGTGCGTTCGTTGTAGACGATGAAGCCCGTGTCCACGTTCACAGGGCCGTCGGCGGCGTCCACGGTCACCGTGGCCACGTGCCCCCCGGGCACGCTGTCCTGCTCGAACAGGGTGACCCGGTGGCCGTCTCGGTTCAGCGCCCAGGCCGCCGTGAGTCCGCTGACCCCCGACCCGACGATCGCGATCTTCATGATCTTCCTCAGGCTGTGGCCGCGAGCTGGTCGAGCGTGCGCTGCATGCCGTCCCGCCCGGCGCGAACCAACCGCGTCAATGCCCCGCCGGCGAACGGGGCGGCGAGGCGCATCAGCCCCGTGAGCCGGATGTCGGCAATGTAGTCGATCCGCGTCCCTGTCTCGGTGGCTTCGAACCGGATGTCGTCGATGGCATCCACGCCGGACCCCGTTCCCGTGAGGACGACGCGGCGCAGCGGCTCGTAGGTCGTGATCTCGTAATCCATGGGCGAGACCTTGCCGCGCATGCGAATCCCCAGACGGTAGCGGGCGCCGACCTCAACCGGGCCGGGGTTCACCCGCTCCGATGTCGCGACACCCGGGTCCCACTTCTCGGCGTTGGCGAAGTCCGCGATGAAGGCGAACGACTCGTCGAGGGGGAGCGTGGTGCTGATCTGTTCCCTGAGAACTGCCATGGCTTGCATTCCTTGTAGAGCCTTTGTACAATGTCAGTTGCAAGGTACCCCACGCCCGATCGCTACGTCAAGGGCGTGAGGGAGCGATCGATCAGCCTGAGAGGAACACACACGATGCAATCCACCGGCACCATCGCGGAGCCGCAGGCGCGCAGCCTGCACCGCTGGAACCTGTCGCTGGCGGGACTCCACGCTCTCCAGGGTGTGATCATCCTCGCGCTCTCGTTCGCCAAGGACCCGGTGGTGACGGCGCCCGTCGTGAGCAGCTTCCTGAGCTTCGACACCGCGACGAACACGCTGGTCCCCGCCCAGAGAGCGATGTTCGAGCTCCCGATCGGGCCGGCCGTCGCCCTGTTCTTCTTCCTCAGCGCAATCGCCCACTTCGCCGTGGCCTTCCCCGCGCGCAGCTGGTACGAGCGCAGCCTGGCCCGCGGCATGAACCCCGCCCGCTGGATCGAGTACGGGCTCTCCTCGAGCGTGATGATCGTTGTCATCGCCACGTTGTCGGGGATCCAGGAGCTCGGGGCGCTGATCGCGATCTTCGGCATCAACGCTGCGATGAACCTGTTCGGCTGGAGCATGGAGCTCGCGAACGAGGGCCGCACCAAGACGCAGTGGTCTCACTACATCTTTGGCTGCATCGCGGGCATCGTGCCCTGGATCGTGATCACCATCGCGCTCTGGACCGCCGCCACCGAGCCCGGCGCCGCCCCGATCCCCGGCTTTGTGATCGCGATCTTCGTGTCGCTGTTCATCACCTTCAACGTCTTCGCCTTCAACATGATCCTCCAGTACCGGAAGACCGGCCGCTGGGCCGACTACCTGTACGGCGAGCGCGTGTACATGCTGCTGAGCCTGTTCGCGAAGACGATCCTCGCCTGGCAGGTCTTCGCCGGGACGCTGGCCCCGTGATCAGGCGTCTCATCGATACGACCCTCGAGATCACCTGGATCGGGAGCTTCACGCGAATTGGCCCATCGGTCCGGAGCCGGCTCTTCGGATGGGATGCCCCGCCAGCGGGCGCTCTCACCGGGCGCACGGCCCTCGTGACCGGGCCGACCTCAGGGCTGGGCCGTGCCACGACCGATCAGCTGGCCGCGCTCGGGGCGAGGATCGTCCTCGTCGGGCGCAGCGAGGAGAAGCTCGGGCGTCTGCGCGACGAGCTCGTGCGCACCCACGGCGAGGACCGGTTTCCTGTCGTGGTCGCGGACATGGGCTCGCTCGCGTCCGTCCGGGCCGCCGCGGCGCGAGTCCTGGAGACGGAGGAGCGCCTCGACATCGTGGTGGACAACGCCGGCGCGATCTACCCCGAGCGGGTCGATGGACCGGACGGCATCGAGGCGACGCTCGCGGTGCTCGTCGTCGGGCCCTTCGCGATGGTCGCCGGGCTGCTGCCGCTCCTGCGCCGGACGCCGGGCTCACGGGTCATCGCGGTCACGTCGGGCGGCATGTACACCCAGCGTCTCGATCTGGACGACCTCCAGATCCGGTCCGTCCCCTACTCCGGACCTCGCGCGTACGCACGGGCAAAGCGAGCCCAGGTTGCGCTGGTGCGCGAATGGGCTCGCAGGCTTCGTTCCGCCGGCATCTCGGTCTCCGCGATGCACCCGGGCTGGGCCGATACCCCGGGCCTCGCGGATCAACTCCCCGCCTTCTACCGGCTGATGCGGCCGCTGCTGCGGACAGCCGCGGAGGGCGTGGACACGATCGTGTGGCTCGCCACGCAGGCGAACCCGGCATCCACCAGCGGCGGGCTGTTCCTCGATCGCCGGCCACGGCCGTTCGATCGGCTACCGGCGACGCGGTTGTCGGCCAGCGATCGGCGCCGGCTGTGGGACCAGGTGGTTGAACTGTCGGGGGAGGCCGACCCGGCGCCCGCAGCCTGACCGGACCTTCGACATCCCGGGCGGCGGGCATCCGGCCCGCCGGTCCCGATTCCGATCCTCGGCGGGTCAGCCGCGACGACCGAGCGCCCTTGCCAGGACCTCGGCCGCCTCCACGATGCGCGGCGGCAGCACCAGGACTCCATGCCCCGGCGCCGGGTCCGGCGCGGCGGCGTCCCCTCCCACTGCGATGAGGGCGACCCCCGCCGCGTGGAGAGCGTCCACGACCGCGGCTGCGGCCGGGCGATCGTCCGGGGTGACGACACCGATCACGGCGGCGCGAGCACGCGTGCGCGTGACAGCATCGACCCAGCCATCGACGGTCACGTCCGACCCCAGGTAGAGAACCTTGAGACCACGCCGGCGAAGCACGGCCGCGAAGGCGAACGCCCCCAGCTCATGGCGCGATCCGGACGGCAGGCCGACGACGACAGCAGGTCCGGACGGGACTCCGGCCGCCTGGAAGACAGCCGACAGGCGTCGGGCGACGGCGGCGCTCGCGGCGTGCTCCGCGGCGACGCTCATGCGACCTGCCGCCCAGGCATCGCCGAGCGCGGCCGCCGCGGGAAGCAGGAGGTCGTCAGCCACGGCCTCGAACGACCTCGACACGAGCATCTCGTCGAGGGCGGCCTCTGTCGCCGTCGACGACGCCGATTGGGCGGCGGCGACGAAGTCTGCAATCAGGCGGGCGCGGTGCGAGGACTCCGCCCGGGCGGGTCCGCCTGCCTCGTGGACTGCGGTTGCCTCCTCGATCGCCACCTCGCCGGCCTTGATCGCGCGTGCGGCCTCCGAGGCTGTCCAGCCGGCCTCGACCATCGATCGCATCGCCACGAGAATGTTGAGCGTCTTGTCGTCGTAGAGTCGGTAGCCCGAGGCCGTCCGGGTGGGCTCGACCACGCCGTAGCGCCGCTCCCACGCTCGGATGAGGGGTGCGCCGACACCGGTCCGTGCCGCCGCTTCTTTGATGGTGTACATGGTGTGTTGAAGGATACCACGCTCATGTTCCTTGCACGCTGGCGCAACGGCTTCGACGAGGTTCATACGCGGTCGGCGGCCGCTGAGTCGTGCCATCGGGCGTATCCGGGCCTGGTTCGGGCGCTCGGTGCTGGCCATCGAGGGCAAACAGGCGCATCCTTCCTGCAGGCGCGGAAGGAGATCCGCGGAGCACAGGGGACGGTCATGGTCAAGATGATCTTCAAGGCGATCAGCGTGTTTCTGCTGGGCTGGTTCGCATTCATGGCGGCGGCGATGGTGTTCGCGGCCGTCAAACGGCGCGAGAGCGTGCCCCAGGATCCGGCGGCCGACGAGGTGGACCTGGTCGCCGCGTTTGGGCCGCTGGAGTTCAGCAGCGAGGCCAGTGCCTTCCGGGGCGGCTCCGTCACGACGTGGTTCGGGGGCGGGACGCTTGACCTGCGGGGCGCGACCCTGGATCCGGACGGCGCCACGCTCCGGGTCAACGCGCTGTTCGGCGGCGGCAACCTCGTCGTGCCCGAGACGTGGGACGTGCAGACGAAGGTCACGGGAATCGGCGGCGTTGGCGATGGCCGCTCGAAGGTCGAGCGCCCGGCCGATGCGCCCGCGCTTCGCCTCGAGGGCACGGCGATGTTCGGCGGCTGGGAGATCACCTCGGAGCCGGCCGACGAGAAGGAGTTCGAGGGCGCCTCCGCCTGAGGCGCCGGAGGCGGGCAACCCCGGCGGACGCTAGAACCCCAGCGAGCGCAGGACAGGCGCCATCCGCGCGGCGGCGCGGGACCGGTGCGAGATCGCGTTCTTCGCCTCCGCGGACCACTGGCCCAGGGTCTGGCCGCCGGGCGGCTCCGACCAGGGCTCGAATAGCGGGTCATATCCGAAACCGCCGTCCCCACGCAGCTGCGTGGCGATCCGGCCCCGGCACGTGCCCCGCCGCACGAGGATCTCGAGCCCGCCGCGTGGTCCCGCCTGCCCGGGGAGCGCGAGGGCAAGCACGCACACGTAGCGCGCGCCACGCCGCTCGGCCGGCAACGAGCCCAGCTCGCGCAGGAGCAGCTCGTTGTTGGAGGCGTCAGTGGCATCGGGTCCTGAGTACCGCCGCGTCCGCACGCCCGGGCCGCCCCCCAGCGCATCCACCTCGAGACCGGAGTCGTCGGCGAGCGTCGGCAGACCGGAGCGGAGCGCGTAGAACCGCGCCTTGATCCGGGCATTCGTCTCGAAGGTCTCGCCGGTCTCCTCGGGCTCGTCCGGGATGCCCAGGTCGTCCGGGCGACACCAGCTCCAAGCCCTCGCCCAGCGAGAGGAGCTCCTGGAGCTCGCGCAGCTTGTGGCGCGAGCGGGTCGCGACGAGCAGTTGGCGCCGGGGCCGCTCCGGGCTGGGAGCGGCGGTGTGGCTGACTCGCACGTGGGTCATGTCGCGGTGCCCCGTTCAGGGATCGACGCCTGAACGCCGGCTTGGCGCGTCGAGCCGTGCGTGGACATCCGCCGGACGATTCCCAGGAGAGTCGAGCGGGCGGCTGGTACGCGGGACGCAGGGCCGCCCTCCACCACTAGCGCCGCACCGTGGCGAGGGCAGCCGCCTGCGCCGCGAACAGCTGGCCCAGGCCGACGTTCGCCAGGTCCAGCAGCTCGTCCAGGGACGCGCGGTCGAACGGCTTGCCCTCGGCGGTCCCCTGCAGCTCCACGTAGGCACCGGCGTCGGTGCCCACCACGTTGAAGTCCACCTCCGCGCGCGAGTCCTCGCTGTAGTCAAGGTCAAGGAGGTGCACACCGTCGATGATCCCCACGGACACGGCGGCCACATGGCCCACGAGGTGCCGCTCCATACCGTAGGTGATGAGCGCTGCCGCGAGGGCGACGTAGCCACCCGTGATGGACGCCGTACGCGTGCCACCGTCCGCCACGATCACGTCACAGTCCACGGTCACGGTCCGCTCGCCCAGCCGGGCGAGGTCCACGACGCCGCGCAGCGAGCGTCCGACGAGTCGCTGGATCTCGTGCGTCCGGCCGCCGATCTTGCCCCTGGCGCTCTCGCGCTCGGAGCGCTCTGCCGTGGCCCGGGGCAGCATCTCGTAGGTACCGGTGACCCAGCCCGTGCCCTTGCCGCGCAGGTGCGGCGGGACGCGGTCCTCGATCGTGGCTGCGCACAGGACCTGCGTGTCCCCGAAGCGGATCATGGCCGATCCCTCGGCCCACTTCTGGACACCCAGCTCGATCGAGATCGGGCGTATGTCGTTGGGTCCCCGCCCGTCTGCGCGCTGGTAGGGGCGATTGCCGATGCTCATGCCGATGCCTCCCCACGCTCGAAC
This sequence comes from uncultured Chloroflexia bacterium, assembly GCA_963766735.1. Classification (GTDB taxonomy): domain Bacteria; phylum Chloroflexota; class Limnocylindria; order Limnocylindrales; family CSP1-4; genus CAIXZV01. The sequence continues at coordinate 297,914 of CAVYBU010000003.1, read as the reverse complement.
GCCTTTGCGGCATCCCAGAGCGCGTCAAGCTCCTCGAAGGAGAGTTCTCGGAGGGCGACGCCGCGCGCGGCGGCCGCCAGCTCCACGTGCCGGAACCGCCGGCGAAACTTCTCGTTGGCCGCGCGCAGGGCGCCCTCGACCTCGATGCCGGTCTTGCGCCCGACGTTGACCAGGACGAACAGCAGGTCCCCCAGCTCCTCGGCGCGGTGGGCCTGGTCCTCGGCCTCCGCCAGCTCCACGACCTCCTCGTGCACCTTGTCCAGGACGCCGTCGATCGACGGCCAGTCGTAGCCGATATGGGCCGCCCGCTCCTGCATCTCCTGGCTGGCGGCTAGCGCCGGCAGGGATCGGCTGATCCCGTCGAGCGCGCTCTTCGACGTCTCGGCGCCGGTCGCATCGGCGGCGGCGGCTCGCTCGGTGGCCTTGATCTTCTCCCACTGGCGGTTGACGTCCGCCGCGGTGCGCGCCTCCGAGTCTCCGAAGACATGCGGGTGGCGGCGCACGATCTTGGTGGCGATGGCGGCCCACACGTCGGTCATGTCGAACACGCCGGCTTCGGCGGCCAGCTGCGCGTGGAGCACCACCTGGAGAAGCAGGTCCCCGAGCTCGCCCGCCAGCTCCGGCGTGGCGCCGTGCTCGAGCGCGTCGTAGACCTCGTACGCCTCCTCCAGGAGATGGCTGCGGAGCGAATCGTGGGTCTGCTCCCGGTCCCACGGGCAGCCGTCAGGCGCCCGGAGCCGGTTCGAGATCCAGGGCATGCCCCAGGGCGAGGCGGCGTCAGCCACGGGCGCCACCGGGGCCAGGTACAGGGGAGAGGCGAGATCCCCGGCCGTCAGCTCGCCAACCGTCATCCCGTCCGGTGCGCCGAACCGGCCCACCGGGTGATCAACCGGGTAGAGACGGCGCAGCACGGCCAGGGGCTCGAGGCCGCGCGGACCGTGACGTCCGGGCAGGGGCGAGGGCTCGGCCTCAGCCTCGGTCGGGACCTGCATCCAGGCCGCGGGCACCACCAGCACGGGAACCGACGGCTCGATCGGCGTGGCGATCAGCCGCTCAGCGACGACCACCGACAGGCCAGCCGCCGGGTCCAGCCGCCACCGGAGCCGGGCCTCGGCGAGGAGCGGGTCCAGCATCGTTCAGCGGCCCTCGACCTGCGTCAGCCCGTCGCTGAGCCGGTGAGGTCGGTGTTCCGGGTGATCTCGAAGCCGGCCTTCTGCTCCGAGTACCACGTCGGGAATGCGGAAGACTCGAGGGAAGCCTTCTGCTCGGCGTCCGGCGCCCGCGTCTCCTCCGCGCTCACGAGGAACAGGTACAACCCGTCACCCGCGATCACGAGCGGGTCGCTGACCTTGCCGACCGGCGCCGCGAAGACGGCCTGCTCGACATCCTTGGGAAGCTGGCCCTTGCCGACCCACCCGATGTCCCCGCCCTGGGCGGCCTCGGCATTGTCCGAGTTGTCCCGGGCGGCGTCGGCGAACGGGAGCGTGCCGGCATCGATGTCGGCCGTGAGCTGCGCCGCCCACTCGGCATCCGTGGGGTAGTGCATCACCTGGATCACGTGCCAGCCGAACGCCGACCTGACCGGCTCCAGCAGCTGGCCGGGCGCAAAGCCGCCCTTGAAGATCGCCTCCGCGAACGCGGCGTCGATGGAATCGATGGGCGCGAAGTACGGCAGCTTGCCACCGCTGGTGCGGGCCGCTCCCTCGTCGCTCTCGGCGCGGGCGATCGAGTCGAACAGGCTGGGATCGGCCTTGAGCTTCTCGTACGTGGCCCTGGCGGCGGTCTCGGCGGCAGTCCATGCGGGATCGTCCGCGGCGACGTTGGCCGCGTTCTGGGCGTCGTCGTTGGGCGAGTACAGGATGTGGCGCGTCTTGATGGCGCCATCCTCGCTCTCGCTGGTGCCTTCCGCCATGTAGATCTCCGCGACCTTGCGCTGGGGCCCGGGGGCGAGATACTGCGCGAGGATGGCGTCGCTGAGCTTGGCCCGGGTGACGTCACGCCGGAGCGCGGCGCGGAAGTCGTCCGTGGAGATGCCGGCGTCCGCGACCTGCTGCTCGAGGGTCGCGTCCACGACGGGCGCCACGATGTCGGTGACCAGACCGATCCGGTAAGACCCGTCCGCACCCTCGATGACATCCGTGGGCGTGTCCAGGGCCGCGGCCTGGATCGCCTCCGAGTAGGCCGCGTCCAGCGCGGCGTTCTCGTCCACGAACCCGAGGTCCCCGCCCTGTTCGCTGGAGGCGTCCGTCGAAACGGCCTTCGCGACCTCGGACCACTCCTTGCCGGCCTTGAGCTCCGCGAGAGCCTTGTCGGCCGTCGCCTTCGCGGCAGCCTTCGTCGCATCCGAGGCGACGCTCGCGCCGGTGGGGATCTCGGGCGCGACCTCGATCATCCACGCGTGGCGCATCTCGGGCGTCGTGGCTTCCTCGACGAGCCTGGCATCGACGTCGGCGTCCGTGATCGTCACGCCCTGCTGGGTGGCCAGGTCCGCCTGGATCGCCCCATCAATGAGCTGCTCGAGCGCGATGGTGTCCGCCTGCTGCAGGCGCTGGTCGAGGACTCCCTGACGGGCCGTTGCGTCCGCGGTGCGGATCTGGCCGGCCGTGAGAAGGGTGCGGATGCGCCGCTGCTGGTAGTCGATCCGGAACGCGTTGACATCCAGCTGCCGGGCGTAGGAGTCCTTGGTGATGGTCTGGCCGTTCACCTCAGCCACCGGGGCAAGGTGGTCGCCATACCAGGCTGCGCCACCGGCAATTGCCAGCAGCAGGAGGGCGACAACGACCGTCAGGCCGAAGCCGATGTTCATGAGCATCGAGCGACGGGTCCGGTCGTCCCGCATGCGGGGACGGTTCGTACCCGGCCGGGCGCGTTGGGTCATGGGGCCGGAGGATCCTCGTTGGTGGTGGCCGTCGCCGCGACGAATGCGTGCGATGGTCGGCGCGGCGCGATGGTACCCCATGCTCACGCGTGTCTGGGCAGGGCGGCCCGTGTGCTACCCTCCCGGCCGTGACTGCCCGTTCCGAGGTCCCCGCCTCGTTCCGGTCGTCGTCGGTACGGCCCGGATCGCTCGCGCTCATCCGCCTCGGCATCAGGGAGACGCTGTCCCGCCGGCGGCTTATCGCATACCTGGTACGTGCCGACCTCAAGAAGAGCGGCGCGGACACGTTGCTGGGCAACGTCTGGTGGATCATCGATCCCCTGCTCCAGATGCTCGTCTACTACGTGCTGGTGGGCGTCATCCTGCAGCGGGGCGGGCCCGACTATCCGCTGTTCATCCTGGCCGCGATCCTGCCCTGGAAATGGTTCGAGTCGACCGTCCGCGACGGCGTGGGCTCCGTTGCGACCCAGGAGCGCCTGGTCAAGCAGATCTACTTCCCGAAGCTCGTGCTGCCGTTCGCGACCACCGTCTCCGGCATCGTCCACTTCGCATTCGGCCTCATCCCGCTGACCGCGCTGATGGTGATCGCCTACCCGGAGCGTGCGTCGCTGTGGGTCCTGCTCATCCCGGTGGTGGCTGTCGTCCAGCTGGTGTTCTCGCTGGCGGTGGCGACCGCGCTGGCCGCGGTCAACGTCTTCTACCGGGACATCGGCAACCTGTCCCGGCACCTCCTGCGCTTCTGGTTCTACCTGTCGCCTGCCCTGTACGGTCTCGAGGAGGTGACCAAGCTCGCCAAGAACCACGAGGGCGTCGCGTTCTGGTACGCCATCAATCCCTGGACCTACCTGCTGGGCGGCTACCGGGACCTCATCTACTATGGTCGGGCGCCGGAATGGGGGCCGCTGCTGGTCGTCCTGCTCGTGTCGCTGGTCCTGCTCGCCCTCGCCATCCTCCTGTTCAAGCGGCTCGAGCCGTCCTTCGCGAAGGTCCTATGACGCTCTCCATGCCCGCCTTCGCCTCGGAAACAACCGCGATCGAGGCCCGGAACCTGGGCGTCAAGTACAACCTGCGCCTGACCAAGAAGCAGACCCTCAAGCAGACGGTCGTCCGGCGCGTCCGGCGCGAGGGTGACACCTCGTTCTGGGCCCTGCGCGAGGTCTCCTTCGCCGTCCGCCAGGGCGAGTCGCTTGGCGTCATCGGGCCCAACGGCGCGGGCAAGAGCACCCTCCTGCAGGTCCTCGCGGGGATCATCACGCCGTCCGAAGGCGACGTGGCGGTGGACGGCCACATCTCCAGCCTGCTCACCCTCGGCGTCGGCTTCGACCAGGACCTGAGCGGCACGGACAACATCCGCCTGGCCGGCGCGTTCATGGGCCTGGACCACCGACTGGTGGAGCAGAAGCTACCGGGGATCGTGGACTACGCGGACCTGGGCGACTTCATCGACGCACCTCTCAAGACCTACTCGTCCGGCATGCGCGCCCGCCTGGGCTTCTCGATCGCGACTTCGGTGGAACCGGACATCCTGCTCCTGGACGAGGTCCTGGCCACCGGCGACGCCGCCTTCCGCGAGAAGTCCAAGGAGCGGGTCGGCGAGCTCGTGCGGGAGGCCAAGGCCATCGTCCTGGTGACCCACGACATGAACTGGGTCACGGAGTACTGCAACCGGGCGATGCTGATCGAAAAGGGCCACCTCATCCTGGAGGGCGCGCCCGTGGACGTTGTCGCCCTCCACCAGGAGCGCTCCGCGCAGCGTCGAGCCGAGCAGATCGCGGCGGGAGTCTTCTCCGCGGCGAAGGTCCAGCCAGGCAAGGCCCGCCGGACACCTTGAGCCGGGTGGTCCGGGACGCCCTGGACGCCTGCATGCGGTATCGCCAGGCCCGGCCTGGTGTCGGTTGGGACGGTGATCGGGCCCGCCAGCCCTGGTCTAGCCTCTGCGACGCGCCTGGCCCACCAGGCCTGGTCTAGCCTCTGCGACGCGCCAGGCCCGCCAGGCCTGAGACCAGCCCGAACGCCGCACCGAAGGCGAGCGCACCCCGCCAATCCAGGAGCGGCCGGATCTCGCCCGAGACCTGCTTGGCGATGATCACGAACACGGCGCTTGGACGCGCGATGTGCACCCGCTGGGCGACAAGCATCCGGACGAAGCTCTGCTCGATTGTTGCCTCGCGGGCGAGGACGCTCCCGGCGTACCCCTGGGTGACACGAAGCTCGCCGGTCATCGCGGCGCCAACCGACCCGAACTCCACGCTCACGCGCTCGGCCTTCGCGGCACCCACGCCTCCGAGCTGGACGAAGACGTCGTCGGCATCCAGCGCGCCGATGCCGCCTATCCGGACCTCGACGGTCTCGGCGGTTGCCTCACCGATACCGCCACGCTCGAGGCGGAGGCTCGAGATGGCGGTGACGGGCGCGGGGGCCGGCTCGGCCGCGGTGACGGGGGCCGGCTCGGCGGGGGCCGGGGCGTCGGCATCCACCGCGGGGGCGGCTCCCTGCTCCACGCCAGGCTGGTCGACCGGGGCCGCGACCGCGGGCGGCACGTCGCCCTTGGGCGTTCGCCGGCGGGAGGGCTTCGTAGGGCTGGGTGTCTCTTCTGTCATGGGGATCCTCGCGGTGCACGGGTGGGCCGGTGGCATGGAGCCTACCCCAGCGGCGCCCGCCCGCCCACGGCCGGAGGTCCCAATCGACGTATCGACCCGGGGCCGGCCGCCGGCGTGACGTCCGCATCGCCCATGAGCCGTCGCGGGTGATCCCCCGCTTCTTGGGATATCCTCCGGCCGGACCGGCGGGCCGTGTGGTCCGCCCGGTGGTTGCATCTCCGTAGGCTGTGACCGGGGACCAGCATCTTGATCTGCCACATCCAGGGCACCCGAACCCGATGAATCGTCGGATCGTGGTCCTGCTGGCCGCCGCCACCCTCACCCTGGGCGTTGTCGTCGGCGTGGTCGCGGGCAACCTGGCGCTCGGGCCCGCCAGCTCCCCTGCTCCCGCCCAGGCCATCGTGAGCCCTGGGGCATCGCCGTCAGTGGCCCAGGCCCCCACGCGGGAACCGACGCCAACACCACAGCCAACGCCCACCCCCGAGCCGACCCCGACTCCATCGCCGACACCCGAGCCCACCCCAACCCCGGAGCCCACCCCTCGAATCGTCGCCGCTCCCCTCACCGGCCTGCCGGTCACCGAGGCGGTGGCGAAACGCCACGTCATCGCGGTGATGATCGACGACCAGTCCGCCGCCCGGCCGCAGTCCGGCCTCAGCAGGGCGGGCGTCGTCTGGCAGGCCCCAGCGGAGGGTGGGATCCCGCGCTACATGGCCCTGTTCCAGGACACGGACCCGCCGTCCGTCGGCCCGGTCCGCAGCTCGCGCCTCTACTTCATCGCCTGGGCGGCTGAGTGGCGGTCGGTCTACGTCCACGCCGGCGGCTCGCCGCAGGCGCTCGCGCTGCTCCGGTCCTCCCAGGGCAAGGGCAAGGTCGTGTACGACGCCGACGAGTTTCGCTGGGGCGGCCGCTACCTGTACCGGATCAAGGAGCGGTGGGCACCGCACAACGTGTACTCGGACGCCAAGAAGCTCCGCGCCCTCGCCAAGGCCGTGGGCGCCAAGTCGATGGACTACAAGGCGGCCTGGGAATTCGCCCCCGACGCCCAGCTCGACAGACGGCCCGAGGGCAGCAAGCTCGTCGTCCCGTACCTCGCGAACAAGATCACCTACGCGTACGACCGAAAATCGAACCGGTGGCTCCGCACGGTCACGCGCGAGGGCAAGCAGGTGGACGCCGGCACCAAGGAGCGGATCGGTCCGAAGAACGTCGTGATCATGCTCATGCGGTTCGGGCCACTCAACGACGGGTCCACGAAGCACCGCCTGGAAGCACAGTTCACGGGCACCGGCACGGCCTGGATCGCCACGAACGGCAAGACCGTCAAGGGAACGTGGAAGAAGAGCTCCCTCACCGGTGCCACCCGCTTCTTCACGAAGGACGGGAAGCCGGTGACCCTGACGATGGGCCAGACCTTCGTGCAGGTGGTGCCCGCGGGAACGAAGATCACCATCAAGAACGGCAAGGTGCCGGTCCGGCCGGCGCCGCAGGCGGTGGCTGCCGGCCTGGATCCCTAGATCAGCGGCGCCCGCCGGGCCACCTCGGACCAGATCGCGCGGGTCTCCCGCGCCACGTCAGCCCAGCTTCGCCGGGCCGCGGGCCGTTCGGCCGCGGCCGCCACCAACGACGCGTGCAGGTCATCGTCCCCCCAGGCGGCGCGGATCGCGGTTGCCAGGCGGGCCGGATCACCCGGATCCACGAGGATCCCGGCTGCGCCCACGATCTCCGGCAGCACGCCGACGGCACTCGCGACGACCGGCACACCCGCTGCCAGCGCGTCCAGCGCCGAGAAGCCCGATGCCTCTGACCGAACCGGCAGCACCAGGAGCCGCGACCCGGCCACCAGGGCGGCAAGGCGGTCGTCATCCATTCCCTGGGCATAGACGATCGCGTCGGCCATCCCGGTCTTCACCGCCGCGCGGGAGAGTGACGCGCGGTCGGCCGGCGACGCCCCCACGAGGCACACGCGTGGAGGCCAGTCCCCGGATGCCACCCCGAGCGGCGCGGGCTCTGCGGCGAGGCGAGCAAGGGCATCGAGCAGGGTCGGCAGATCCTGGCGGGCGTCGTACCGGCCCGCGTAGACCGCATATCGATCGCCCAGACCCAGCCGGGACCGCTCGGCCGGCGCCCCGGCGGCGGCCTCGGGGCGGAACGCCGGCCGGGCGGCGAGCGGAACCACCCGCAGCCGGGCCGATCGGACGTGGAGCAGGCGCTTGGCCTCCGCTGCGGTCGCCTTGCCCGGGACGATGACGGCGGCGGCGTCCTTCAGGATCCGGGCCCGCAGCCGCTGGCCGAACCGCGCCGCGATCCCGCGCTGGTACTCGTCCGGCATCGCCCAGGGAGCCAGGTCCAGGAGCGTCGCCACCACCGGAATCCGGGAACCGATCGGCAGCGCCCCCGCGGCAGCGTGGTAGACGGTTCCGGACGCACCGCCCAGCTCGGCGTTCCAGCCCGCCCCGACGGACGCCCCGCGGAGCATCAGGGGATCCACGGTCAGCGCCCCTGATCGGAGCAGGCGCGTGGGCGGCAGCAGCCGCCTGCCCACGACGTCCAGGTTCGACCAGCGGGTCGTCGGGTCCTCGCGTCCCATCGCCAGCATGAAGGCGAACGACTCGCCGTCGCGGGGATCGGCATCCAGCGCGCCCAGCAGGCCATCGAGGTAGGCGGCCGTCAGCGGCGCGCGCTCCGGATCCTGCAGCGGCCGGACGTCGATGACGATGCGGACGCCGGGGGACGCGGCGTGCTCGACCGGAGCCGATCCCGGGCGCCAGCCGTGCCGACCGCCGGGTGAGGTCACCGGCCGGGCCGGCGCGGTCGACGGCGACGCAGCTCGTCCCAGCGCAGCGTGATGACGACCAGCAGTGCTTCCACGATGATCCGCCGGCTCATCTTCGACTGGCCGATCCGGCGGTCCCGGAAGGTGATCGGGACCTCGACCACACGGGCGCCGAGGCGGGACGCGCGGTAGGTCATCTCGATCTGGAACACGTAGCCGCCGGCACGCACGCCATCGAAGGGGACGGCCGCGAGGGTGCTCGCGCGCCAGGCCTTGAAGCCTCCCGTCAGATCGTGCGGACGCAGCCCCAGGACGGTCCGCGCGAAGATGGACCCGCCGCGCGAGACCAGCCGCCGGAACAGACCCCAGTCGGTCACGCCTCCGCCGCTCACGTACCGTGACCCGATCACCAGGTCGGCCCGCCCGTCCATCAGGGGCGCCACCAGGCCCGGGAGCGCCGCCGGGTCGTGCGACCAGTCGGCGTCCATCTGGACAACGGATGCGGCACTGGCGGCCAGCGCGATGCCGAAGCCGTCGAGATAGGCGCGGCCGAGCCCCTCCTTGGCTGCTCGGTGGCGGACGCGGATCCGCGCGTCGGCCGCGGCCAGCCCGTCGGCCAGGTCGCCCGTCCCGTCCGGTGACGCGTCGTCCACCACCAGCAGGACCGCACCCGGCAGCGCCTCGAGGATCGCCACCGAGATGTCGGGGAGGTTGCCCGCCTCGTTGTACGTGGGCAGGACCACCCAGGTGCCGGCACCGATCGTGCGGACGGCGCGCTCGGCCGAGGCGGGATCAGGCGAGGCGTGATCGATCGTCATGTCGGCTGAGTGTACTGGCCGGCCCGGAGGCGGTCGATGATGGCCCCCGGGGTATCAGGGCAGGAAGTAGCCGGTGACGTCGAACACGAGCGCGGTGGTGGCCCCCGACGCTCCCCGGAACGTGGCCGAGAGCCTGCCCTTCGTGTCGAGCTGGACCGTGACGCCGTTGGCCCGGGTGTCGCCCTTGGGGAAGTTGAGGGTGGAGGTCTTGGGGCTGTTGGTGGGGCTCGTGGTCAGCGCGACGTAGCCGCTGCTCGTCTGGCGGGTGACCGTGAGGTTGCCGGTCACGGCGACCGCGTCATCGGGCACCCCGCCCTGGCCCGCGACCTGGAAGGTGCGGGCGACCCCGGACTTGAACGCGCCCGACAGGCCGTTGCCGGACCGCGTGTCGAGCACCCGGGCCGGGGCGAGCGGGACGTAGCTGGCGCCCGACGTGCCGGCCAGGAAGTAGCCGGTGACGTCGAACACGAGCGCGGTGGTGGCCCCCGACGCTCCCCGGAACGTGGCCGAGAGCCTGCCCTTCGTGTCGAGCTGGACCGTGACGCCGTTGGCCCGGGTGTCGCCCTTGGGGAAGTTGAGGGTGGAGGTCTTGGGGCTGTTGGTGGGGCTCGTGGTCAGCGCGACGTAGCCGCTGCTCGTCTGGCGGGTGACCGTGAGGTTGCCGGTCACGGCGACCGCGTCATCGGGCACCCCGCCCTGGCCCGCGACCTGGAAGGTGCGGGCGACCCCGGACTTGAACGCGCCCGACAGGCCGTTGCCGGACCGCGTGTCGAGCACCCGGGCCGGGGCGAGCGGGACGTAGCTGGCGCCCGACGTGCCGGCCAGGAAGTAGCCGGTGACGTCGAACACGAGCGCGGTGGTGGCCCCCGACGCTCCCCGGAACGTGGCCGAGAGCCTGCCCTTCGTGTCGAGCTGGACCGTGACGCCGTTGGCCCGGGTGTCGCCCTTGGGGAAGTTGAGGGTGGAGGTCTTGGGGCTGTTGGTGGGGCTCGTGGTCAGCGCGACGTAGCCGCTGCTCGTCTGGCGGGTGACCGTGAGGTTGCCGGTCACGGCGACCGCGTCATCGGGCACCCCGCCCTGGCCCGCGACCTGGAAGGTGCGGGCGACCCCGGACTTGAACGCGCCCGACAGGCCGTTGCCGGACCGCGTGTCGAGCACCCGGGCCGGGGCGAGCGGGACGTAGCTGGAGTGGGGGTGGCTGGTATCGACGGTGACAGCGTAGGCCGCGACCTGGGCGGTCGTCACGGGGCGACTCGATGGCGCCTGGTAGGTCCTGCCCGCGGCCGTCCCGACCAGTTGAAGCATGTAGCGGCCGTCGGCCACGAACGAAGTGCCGACCCGGCCGTCCCAATCCCACGTCCTCGCCCCGGCAGAGAGGCCTGTCACCGTCCGGGATCCGACAAGCGTGCCGTCGGTGCGGTACACGTTGAGCTGCATCGCGTCGAAGCCAAGCATGTTCGACCATCGCAGGCGGAGGCTGTCCTCGAAGCCGTCGCCGTCGGGCGAGAGCAGTCGCCGTGAGACCGCGCCGGGCGCCGTCCCGACGGCCGATGGGCCGGTGCCGAAGTCCATGTCGGTCAGGCCGGCATCCACGATGGTGCTGTTCGGGGCGCGGTATGCGGTGACGTACGTGGTCGTGGACGATCCGATCGCCAGCCAGACGCCGCGCTCAACGAACGAGACCGGCGACCACTCAGCGACGGGCTGGGTGACCTCGTACCAGGTGTAGCCGTCGGCCGAGACCGGTCCACGGGTGAACGCGACGATCGTGCCCGCGGGCAGGGTGCCCAGCTTGCCGGCCGCCGTGTCGGGTCCCGTGCGGTACGAGAGTCCGTCCGCGACAACGCGCCCAAACCCGCCCACGGTGATCGCCGGTTTCGCGTTGTACACGGAGACGACGTTCCAGGTTCCCGCGTTGCCCTTGGTGTCCGTGGCCCGCACGCGGAACGCATAGCCGTGCCCGTCGTCGCCCAGCCAGACGTCGCTCGTGGCACGAGTCCCGGTGATCCACGCCGCCCACCCGCCCCCGTCGATGGACACCTGGACGTCGAACGTCGCCACTGCCGTCGCGTCGCTGGCCGTCCAGTTCACGACGAAACCCTCGTCGGTCTGTGCGGCGGTCAGGGTCTTCACGCCGGCCTGCGGCGCGGCCTTGTCCACCAGGAATGACTCCGAGATCGCCCGGTAGAGCTCCTGGTTGCCTCCGTCGTAGCCCAGCGCCCACAGGCCGGAACCGCGGAGGTTGTAGGTGTTCACCAGGGCATAGCGCAGCTTCATCGACGCGGCATCGTCGTAGTAGACCTGCCGCCAGCTGGTGACGCATCCATACGTCGTGGAGCAGTTCTCGCGCCGGTACACGAAGTACGGGCTCTGCTCCGCGGCATCCCAGCGGCGGCCGTACTTGGCCACGAGGTCCACGAGGGACTCGTAGTTGACCGCGGTGCTGTAGCCGTACTTCTCGCCGCTCTGGTTCTTGGATCGGACGGCGTCCGAAACCGTCGACCAGGCGCGGCCGTACCACGGCAGGCCCAGGATGATCCGCGACGGGCTGACCCGTGCCGTGTACGCCCGGACGGTGTCGGCGAGGTCGTAGCCGGTGCCGGACAGCGGGTCGATGGACCCGGCGGTGGCGGATCCGGATGTGCGGTAGTCGTAGCCCATGATGAAGATCGCATCGGCCGCACCGGCCGCCACGGAGGCTTCCAGTGGGTAGTTGCCGATGTAGCCGGTGGTGTCGTAGGTCAGCTGATAGCCGGAGCGCACCTTGTTGAGCTCCGATCGCATCGTCTTGAGAAGCAGGACGAACTCGTCCGCGTAGGTGCTCGCCAGCGGCTCGAAGTCCAGGTTCACGCCGTCGGCGCCACGGTCGCGGACGGCGGCGGCGGCCTGCTTCGCAAGGTTGAGCCGCGCGGTGGACGAGCCGAGCAGCGCCTTCTGGACCGTCGCCTGCGAGGTGGTCCAGGCGAAGACGCTGATCGTCAGCACGACGCGCGTGCCGTGCGAATGCGCGTCGTTGATGACCGAGGTCAGGGACGAGCTGGTCCAGCCGCCCCAGCCGGTGGTCGTGGTCCCGTCGGCGTTCTTCTTGCGCAGGTTGCCCTTGGAATCGGCCCCGACCGAGAAGTACGCGATGGTGGACAGCACGTCGTAGTTGAGCTTGGTCGAGGCGCCCGAGAGCTCCCAGTACGGCAGGAAGCCGAAGACCTGGCGCTTGAGTCCGGCGGCCGCGGCCATATCGAACACAGGTGCCGGCTCCGGTGCCGTGTAGACGGCACCCGTCGCGGGAACGGCCAGGCCACCGTCCGGGGGGGCGTCCACGGGAACATCCACGGGAATCTCGCCCGGGGTCGCCGAGGGGGCGGTTGTCTGGGAGGAGGAGACATCGGGTCCGGCGCTCGGTTCCGGGAGCGGCGTCGACGCGTCGGTCACCGGAGAGCCGGGATCGACCCGCGAGGATGGCACGTCTCCAGCCGCGGGCTCGTGGCCCGCGCCATCGAGGTCAACCCAGGCGGTTCCCTGCTCGCTGTCGGCCATCTGGTCGCCCGTGGCGCGGCCCGAGGGCAGCGCCGCGGGAGCGCGGCCGTCCACAGGCCATCGATCGCCGGCGCGCGGCGTGAATCCCAGCGTGACCTTGCCGCCGGGCTCGAACGCGATCTCGTCGTCCGCGTGGGCCATCGCCTCCTCGTATGCGATCGAGGGGCGCTGACCCACCGTGTCGTCAGCGGCAGCCGCATCGGCAGGCGACACCGAAGGGGCGTCCATGCTGCTGGCCGCCTGCGGCGGTTGCGGAGCGTGAGCCGCGAGGACTGGCGGCGGCACGGGAAACGCGGATGCGGCGAGTACCCAGACAAGCAGGGCCGAGACGAGGGGGCGAACGAAAGAAGGCGTGGGGCGCGACCGGGTCACAGTCTTCCTCAGCGGCGAGGGATGTCCATCCGACTGCCTGGTGGGAGCCCGATGGGTGCTTGCCAGCTCCACGCCTCGACGGGAGCTGCCTGCCAGGACCAGAAGCCTAGTCCTGACGACGACCTGAGACTAGCCCTTGCGAGTCACCATAGCCAAGTGGACCATGGTCCCGGGGTACCCGGTACGGTGGGGTGTGGGGCAGTCTGGTGCCGTGGTGGGTGGCGGAGTGCGGTCGCGACCGGTCGGGTGTCCTCGTCGGCAGGACCGGACTCAACCCTCCTGGCCGGCCGGCCAGGAGGCGGTCGATGATGGCACCCGGGGGTGTCAGGGCAGGAAGTAGCCGGTGACGTCGAACACGAGCGCGGTGGTGGCGCCCGACGCCCCCTTGAACGTGGCCGAGAGGGTGCCGTCCGCGCCGAGCGGGACCGTGATCCCGTTGGCACGGGTGTCGGTGAGCGGGAAGTTGAGGGTGGAGGTCTTGGGGCTGTTGGTGGGGACCGGGGTGAGCGAGATGTAGCCCGAGCTCGTCTGGCGGGTGACCGTGAGGTTGCCGGTCACGGCGACCGCGTCCTCGGGCACCCCGCCCCGGCCCGCGACCTGGAAGGTGCGGGCGACCCCGGACTTGAACGCGCCCGACAGGCCGTTGTCGACCCGGGTGTCGAGCAGCCGGGACGGTGACAGGGGGACGTAGCTGGCGCCGTCCGTGCCGGCCAGGAAGTAGCCGGTGACGTCGAACACGAGCGCGGTGGTGGCCCCCGACGCCCCCTTGAACGTGGCCGAGAGGGTGCCGTCCGCGCCGAGCGGGACCGTGATCCCGTTGGCACGGGTGTCGGTGAGCGGGAAGTTGAGGGTGGAGGTCTTGGGGCTGTTGGTGGGGACCGGGGTGAGCGAGATGTAGCCCGAGCTCGTCTGGCGGGTGACCGTGAGGTTGCCGGTCACGGCGACCGCGTCCTCGGGCACCCCGCCCCGGCCCGCGACCTGGAAGGTGCGGGCGACCCCGGACTTGAACGCGCCCGACAGGCCGTTGTCGACCCGGGTGTCGAGCAGCCGGGACGGTGACAGGGGGACGTAGCTGGCGCCGTCCGTGCCGGCCAGGAAGTAGCCGGTGACGTCGAACACGAGCGCGGTGGTGGCGCCCGACGCCCCCTTGAACGTGGCCGAGAGGGTGCCGTCCGCGCCGAGCGGGACCGTGATCCCGTTGGCACGGGTGTCGGTGAGCGGGAAGTTGAGGGTGGAGGTCTTGGGGCTGTTGGTGGGGACCGGGGTGAGCGAGATGTAGCCCGAGCTCGTCTGGCGGGTGACCGTGAGGTTGCCGGTCACGGCGACCGCGTCCTCGGGCACCCCGCCCCGGCCCGCGACCTGGAAGGTGCGGGCGACCCCGGACTTGAACGCGCCCGACAGGCCGTTGTCGACCCGGGTGTCGAGCAGCCGGGCCAGCGGGATCTCGGCATTCGGGAGAACGAACGTCGCCGGATCGGCGGGGATGCTCCACGCGCTGGCGCCGGTGACCTGCTCGGTCGTGAGCGCCATGTCGCCGGCGACGGACCGGTAGTAGTAACCCGTGCGCTCCGGGTCCATCTGGAACGTGGAGCCGGGGTTGCGGACCGACGCGTAGGTCGCGACGTTGTCGTTGGCATCCGGGGCGTTGCGCCAGTACTCGTCGATGGTCTGGTTGGTCGTGAACAGCGCGCGGATGTAGTACGGGTCATGACTGTGCCCGTTCGCGATCACGGCACGCGCGCCCGCCTTGATGAACGCTGCGGCGTAGTTGTCCACGCGCTGCTGCGCCTTGGTGATGTCGGACTCCGGGCCCGACTCGGGGTTGCCCGAGGCGTAGCACAGGTGGAACAGGAGGACGACGGCGTTCGGGGCCGGGGTCAGCGTCTCGATCTTCGGCTCGCCGTAGTACTTGAGCTCGTTGTCGCTCAGCTTGCCGTCCTTGTTGACGTCGTAGTTGAGCCCGAAGCCATCCTTGGTCGTGTAGTTCGGGTCGTACGTGTAGGGGCTTGGCCATCCGTTGCCATGTCCGAGGTACACGATGATCGAGGCACCGTCGACCGCGGCCTTGACCTTGGTCCAGGTCGCGTTTGGGCTGTAGACCTTGATGATGTTGGGCGTGTACTTGATCGCCTCGGCGTAGATCTGGTCCGCATATGACCGGTACTGCGCGGTGGCGCTATGAGTCGCGCCCACGATGATCGCGACCTTGGGGCCGGTGGCGGCCGAGGCGGCAGGGGCGGTGGCCGGGGCTACCAGGCCGAGCCCGGCGAGGAGGACGGCGGCGACGATGAGGGCCAGCTTGCGCAATGGATTGAGCTCCCGTCGGATCGGCACGTCCCGCAGGAAACACGGGAACACCGGATGAATGCCCCGTCAGCCTGTACGCCCGCGCCCACCAAACACATCGCGGGATGGTCCCGCGCACGATGGTCCTATGGTCCCCTCGTGTGCGGTCCAGTATGGGCCGGTGCTGTCCGGTGGAGTTGCAGCGGTGCACCACGCGACACGGGTCAGGACTCGCGGAGGCTCCGGACAAGGGTGGGGGCCGCGTCTGCGAAGGCTTCGCGCCAATGGCGCATGGGCTCGCCCGAGGGGAGCGGCGTGGGCTCCAGGACGGCCCAGGACGGCGGCACTGAGGCGCGCTGCCAGGTGGAGCCCGGGACGTCCACGACCTCGGTGTCGATCCCGGTCACGCGGAGGATCTCGCGGGCCCAGTCCGCGCGCGACGCGCGGCCGGCGTTCACGAGATGGTGGATCGCCGTGCGTGCCGGTGCCCCGGCGATCCCGTCCTCCGCGATCAGCTCGACGATCGCCTCGGCGAGATCCGGAGTGTAGGTCGGACAGCCGATCTCGTCGCCGACCACCTGCAGCGGTGCCCCGGTGGCACGTGCCCGGAGAGCGGCGTCCGCGATCTTGGCCGGGAAGTCGTTGCCGGGCGGGCCGTACAGCCAGGACGTCCGCACGATGCCGAGTCGTCCACGGGCACCGTCGGCCTCGAATGCCGCCCTCGCCAGCCGCTCGGCCTCAGCCTTGGCGGCGCCGTACGGGTTGATCGGGTTCCGACGGTCATCGGGCGCGTAGCCGATGCCGTCGGTTCGACGGCCGTCGAAGACCTCGTTGGTCGAGATGATCACCAGGTCGATGCCGCGCCGTGCGCAGGCGGCGGCCAGCTCGCCAACGGCCGTCCCGTTGCGGCGCATGGCAAGCCCTGGGTCGCGCGCGCACCCGTCCACGTCGGTCCAGGCGGCGGTATGGATCACGACCTCGGGCCGCTCGGCGTCGAGCAGAGCGCCAACCGACGTCTCCGTCAACGTGTCGAGCTCGACCTCCGGCTGGTCCCACCCGATCGGACCGCGCGTTCCGGTGAAGGGCGCGTCCTCGAGCGCCCCCACCAGCGCGCGCCCCAGCCGCCCGATCACGCCGATGACCGCAACGCGCATCGGTCAGCCGGCCCCGCCGGAGCCTGAGTCGTCGTCGATCGCCGCGATGGCCCGGCCCGCGGCCAGCCGATCGCCGTACTGGCGCGCGTAGTAGCTGTCCCAGTCGCCGCTTCGGGCACTCGCAACCCAATCCGGGTGATCGCGGTACCAGGCGACCGTTGCCGGCAGCCCCTCGTCGAACGCCATGCGCGGCTGCCAGCCGAGCGCCGCCAGCTTCTCCCCGTCCATCGCGTACCGGCGGTCGTGGCCCGGACGGTCCGGGACAGTTCGCACCAGGGACCAGTCACGACCGGCAGCGGCCAGCAGCCGGCCGATCACCTCGCGGTTGGGGAGCTCCGTGCCACCGGCGACGTTGTAGGCCTCGCCCGAGACTCCGTGCCGCAGGACGAACTCGATTGCCGCGGCATGGTCCGCCACGTGGAGCCAGTCGCGGATCTGCATTCCGTCGCCGTACATGGGCAGGCGCTCGCCCGCGAGGGCGTTCGTCGTGAACAGCGGGATGAGCTTCTCGGGGTGCTGGTGCGGACCGTACGTGTTGGAGCCGCGCGTGATGACGACGTCGAGCCCGTACGTGACGTGGTAGGCGCGGACCAGCAGCTCGCCTGCGGCCTTGGCGGCGGCGTAGGGGCTGCGCGGGGCGAGACCGTCCGTCTCCGTGCTGCGGCCGTCGGGTATGTCGCCGTAGACCTCGTCCGTGCTCACCTGGAGGAAGCGAGGGGCGGTCCGGCGCTCGCCGGCGCGGGCACGGTTCGCCTCGCGCAGGACCGCCTCGAGCAGCACGTGCACGCCGATGACGCCGGTACGGAGGAACGCCTCCGGGTCCAGGATGGAGCGGTCGACGTGCGTCTCGGCGGCCACGTTCAGGACGGCGTCCGCTCGCTCGGCCAGCGGGGCCACGGCTGCCGGATCCGCGATGTCACCCAGGACGAAGCTGAAACGGGACGCCTGTTCCGGGTCCTGCTCGACGGCCGCGAGGTTCGCGAGGTTGCCCGCGTAGGTGAGCTTGTCGAGAACCGTGATGCGGGTGCCGTCCCGGCGCGCGAGGATCGTCCTGACCAGCTCGCTGCCAATGAAGCCCGCGCCGCCGGTGACCAGGAGGTGAGCGCCGGGGGCGAAGGGATCGGGCGTCACTTGGAGTCGTTCTGCGGGTGCGGGGGCGGAGCCCCGAGCTTGCCCGCCCGGTCGTCGGCCTCCGACAGCTCGGCGGCACGCAGCAGCGACGGCACGGTGCCGGCGTCCGCCCAGTGGCCCTCGTAGACCGGCGCGAACAGGCCGCCGCCCGGAATGTAGTGGTTCAGGACGTCGGTGATCTCGAACTCGCCGCGCCCGGAGGGGGCAAGGGTCTCGATGACGTCGAACGCATCGGGTCGCAGGAAGTAGACGCCGATCGGGATCAGGTCGCTCTTGGGCTGCTCGGGCTTCTCCTCGAACGCAACCACCTTGCCATCCGCATCCAGCTCCGCCACACCGAACTGCCGGGGGTCCGGGACCCGGTAGAGGAGGGTGCCGGCGCCCCACGGCCCCGCGTCGAAGGCCTGGGCGGTCTCGGCGAGAGCGGGGCCGCGGAGGATGTTGTCGCCCAGCACCACGCAGAACGAGTCGTCCCCGATGAAGTCCCGGGCCAAGCCGATCGCGTGCGCGATCCCCAGCGCGCCTCTCTGGTAGCGGTAGGTGAGGTCCAGCCCGAAATGGCGCCCGTCGCCGAGCAGCTCCACGATGTCGCCCACGCTCTTGCCGCCGACGATCACCATCGTTTCGCGAATCCCCATGCCCGCCAGGGTGTCAAGCGGGTAGTAGATCATCGGCCGGTCGTAGATCGGCAGCAGGTGCTTGTTGGTGACGATGGTGAGCGGAAACAGGCGCGTGGCCGTGCCGCCGGCAAGTACGAGGCCCTTCATCGGCGTGAGAGTAGCAGGCGGCCGGTCCGTGCCGGCGTGCTGGCGTGCCGGGCCGCCGGAACCCCGCCTAGGGCTTGGCCGTCGGCCGCAGCGTCGGCGACGGGGGCGGCGTGGGCGTGTAGCACGGGACCTCGCCCTCGGGCAGCGTCCCGTCCTCGCCGCACGGGACCGGCTGATCGTCAGCCGCCGGCAGCCCGCCCTCGTAGTCGGTGATCACGAGGGCCAGCTCGAACGAGTCGAGGTTCGCGGCCGGTGCCAGGTACGCGGTCTGGACGACGTCATTCGCGTCACGCTGCAGGTCCACCACGGTGCCCACGATCAGCCCTCTCGGGTAGGGCGAGCGGATCCCGCCGACCAGCTCGATCCCGGCCGTGAAGACCTCCTCGTCCACGCCGATCTGCACGGCGGAATCGATGTTCCGCATGATCAGCACGTCGCCGGCCTGGCCGACGATCTCGCCGGTCGCCCCGGAACCCAGCAGCTGACCGATCACGGTGGACGAGCTGTCGCTGATGAGGATCACCTTGGCGAAGGTCGGCCCCACATCCGTCACCCGCCCCGCGAGGGCGCCGCCCTGGACGATGACGACATCCCCCTGTGCAATGCCGTCATCCGTCCCCTTGTCCAGGGTGATCAGCCGACGTGTCTCGAGCATCTCGCGGCCAATGACCCGCACCGCCACGGTCTCGTGCTCGAGACCGCTCTGCAGCTGGAGGAGGGCCGTCAGCTGGTCGTTCTCCACCCTGGCCCCACGGAGGCGGGCGTTCTCGTTGGCCAGGCGCTCGTTCTCGTCCCGCAGGGCACCGTTGTCGAAGCGGAGCGCGTCGATCTCGGACACCGCGGCTGCCACGCTGGAGATGCCCTCAGCGACCGACGCCAGGGCACCCTGGAACGGGCGGAGCGCGAAGAAGAGGCCGCTCTGCGCCTCCTTGACGAACGGGTTGGAGGAGAACGCCATCATCAGGAGCGTGAGCGCGATCAGGACGGTGAACGCGATCCCCCGGCGTCGGGCCTGTCGGTTGGCGAGGAGCGTGGTCATGGCACTGGCTCCTGGAGCCGGCGGCCGGGGCGCACCGCCGGCGGGCGGCGGGCTCCGGACCGGCGATCAGCGCGGCGGACGGCTGTAGGTCTCGGCGACGAGGACGCGGCCCATCGACGGGTTCGTGAGCTCCTGGAGCACGACGCCCGTGCCGCGGGCAACGCAGGTCAGGGGATCGTCGGCGATGTGGACCGGCATCTGCGTAGCCTCGGCGACGCGGCGGTCCAGCCCGGCAAGCAACGCGCCGCCGCCGGCGAGGACGATGCCCTGGTCCATGATGTCGGCGACCAGCTCCGGGGGTGTCTCCTCGATCGTGTCCTTGATCGTGTCCACGATCTGCGTGACGGAGACCTCGATCGCGTCGCGGATCTGGTCCGCGCCCACCTCGACCGAGCGAGGCAGGCCCGTGAGCAGGTCCCGGCCGCGGAGCGTCACGCGCTGGGCGTCCCACTCGCCCGGGAAGGCGGACCCGATGGCGACCTTGATGTCCTCGGCCGTGCGCTCACCGAGGAGCAGGTTGTACTCGCGTCGGGCGTAGGCAACGATGTCCATGTCCATCTCGTCGCCGCCGATGCGGATCGAGCGGCTCACGACGATGCCGCCGAGCGAGATGACCGCGACCTCGGTGGTGCCGCCCCCGATGTCCACGATGAGCGAGCCGGACGGCTCGGATACCGGCAGCCCGGCCCCGATCGCTGCCGCCATCGGCTCCTCGATCAGCCGGGCCCAGCGGGCCCCGGCATTGAGTGCCGCGTCGCGGACCGCGCGCTTCTCCACCTCGGTCACGCCGGACGGGATGCCGAGCAGCATCCGCGGGCGCGGGATCAGCCCGACCCGGTCATGCACCTTGTTCACGAAGTACTTGATCATCTGCTCGGTGACGTCGAAGTCGCTGATGACCCCGTCGCGGAGCGGGCGCACGGCGATGATCGACGCGGGCGTCCGGCCCACCATGCGCTTCGCCTCCGCGCCGATCGCGAGGACGCGCTTGGTCTTCGCGTCGATCGCCACGACCGACGGCTCGGAGATCACGATTCCGCGGTCGCGCACATGCACGAGCGTGTTCGCGGTGCCGAGGTCGATCCCGATGTCGCGGGAGAAGAGGCCGAACAGGCGGTCGAGCATCAGAGCGAGCAGATCCTTGCTGCGGGGGCCGACGCCGCGGGGGCGGGCGCGGGGCGGCTGACGCCGCGGGGTGGTGCGTCTGTGGGGCCGCACACGAAGACGGGGCGTGCGAGCCCGAGCAGTATACCCGTGCCCGCACTCCGTCCCGCGAACCCGCTCTCGCGAGCCCGGGCCGGGCTGGCACTCCGGCATCCTGACCACGGACGGGTGGCCTGATCGGCGTGCCCCCGGAGACCCATTGGTACTAATGGCGGGCCCGGAAGTACGGTGGGGTCCCTGCCCGTTTCGGTCGTGTCGGGGAGGATGAGTGCGGTGGGGTGAACCAGCCGCAACGCAGGCCTCCTCACCCGCCCGGTGGGACGACAGACGTCCGGCAGCTCGAGATGCGCCCCCATCCCGGCCGGCGACCTGGTGGCGAGCGGAGGCTCGCAGAAATCGGATCGGTCCCCCATCCGACCACGGTCGTACACAGGTGTGCCCCCTGATGGACGTCCAGACGCTCGACGTGAGCATCGGATCCCTGCGTCTGCCGAGGACGCCCGCACTCCCCGGCAGGCCGGCCCCCCCTCCCGCCGGCGGACGTGGCGGTGGTCGCGCAGGTGGCATCGCGGACCGCCGCAGCCTGCTGCTGGCCTACACCGCGGCCTCGATTGTCGCCGGCATCGGCGCCCTGGCCTGGACCACGCTCAATGTCCCCGTCCTGCCCGCGATCGACACGGGCCTGAAGGGAACCATCCTCGGCGACCCGAACGGCGGCGTGCTGCTGTGGATCGCCTTCGGCCTGATCGGGTCGCTCCGGGTCCTGCCGATCCCGGGCAGCTCCGCCGTCTGGACGTTCCACCTCCCGTTCGTGGCTGCCGCGATGGTGCTGGGGGGCCCGACCGCGGGCGCGTGGGTGGGCTTCGTCGCCACCATCGAGCGGCGCGAGCTGGAGTCGCAGCCCTGGTACGGCACGCTGGCGAACCACGCCGTCATGGCGCTGGGCGCCGTGATCGGCGGCCTGACGGTGATCGCCGTCGACCGGGTGCTCGCCGGAGCTCTCGTCGATCTGCCGGTTGCCCGCCTCGTTGCCGTCGTGCTGGGGACGCTCGTTCTCGCGGTCGTCACGAACGGCATCGCCGCCGGCACGATCATGCTCCGCGAGCATCTCGCGCGGGTCGCCCTGGCGGACATCTTCATCCGCTTGTTCGGTCGGGTCAACCTGGCCGAGATGGGTCTCGCCTGGTTGCTCGTGGTTGCGTACGTTGCGATCGGCTGGTGGGCTCCGCTGGTCATCGCGACCGGCGTACTGCTCGTCTGGCCCGAAGATCTGTCCATCGACGCCCTGACGGGCCTGCCCCTCCGGTCGGCCTTCGAGCGCGACCTGGACAGCCTGCTCAACCGGTCCCGCCGGGGGCTTGCGCCGGGCGGACTGCTGCTATCGCTGGACCTCGTCGGGTTCGGCGCCATCAACAAGGACCGGCGGTTCCTCGAGATCGGCGGCGACGAGGTGCTGGCCCAGATCGGCAAGCGACTTGGGTCTGTGCCGCGAGCGACGGACCTGGTCAGCCGCCGTGGCGGAGACGAGTTTGCGATGTTCTTCACGGGTCTCGTGGACCGTCGCGATGCCGTTCGAGTCGCCGGACGCATCCAGACCGCGGTCACCCAGCCCGTCGCGACATCACGAGGCACGGTCAGCGTCGGCGTCTCGATCGGAGCCGTCATCGTCCCTCCGTCGCCGGACATTCCGAGTCGCGAGGTCCTCTGGGACATGGCCGACGGCGCCATGCAGGCCCAGAAGGTGAAGCAGAAGGGGAGCCGTGCCGGCGGTCCGGTGACCTTCTACCGGGATCGCCGCGCCGGAGCCCGGGCCCGGGTGAGCGAGCTCGAGGCTGCGCCGACCCAGGATCCCCCTGCCAGCCCTGGATCGGGGCGTTGATCATGGGAGGCACGCTCATCTCCGGGGTCACGCTCGCAACGCTGCTCGTCGCGAGGCTCGCGCACGTCCTCGGCTGACACGCCTCCCGAGCGGGTCCGCCCTCGCGGTCGCTCAGCTCCAGATCAGGTCGCCACCGTGCTCGCCGGCGAGGAGTCGCCCCTCGGCGAACCGCTCGAACGCGAACGGCGCGATGTCCACCGATGTCGCCGCGCCGTCGAGGATCAGCTCGCTCATCCCGAGGCCCACCGCGGGTGCCGTCTTGAACCCGGTACCACTGTGCCCGCAGTCGAGGTAGAGACCCGAGGGCCCGGCCGGCCCGAGGATCGGGCGCTGGTCCGGCGTGAGACCGTCCTGTCCGCTGTGCGAGGTGCGGAACGTCCCGTCGATGAGGCCGGGGACCCGGCGGATGATCCGCTCGGTGGCCCGGTCGCGAAAGTCGGGGTCCGCCTCGGACGTGTCGCGGTCCGGTGAGCCGCCCATGCCGCTGTGATCCTCCAGGCCGACGAGGACCATCTCGGAACCCTCGGGCCGGAAGTACATGTCGTGCGCACTGTCGATGACCATGGGGATCGGCCGCGCGACCTCCTGTGGCACCCCGAGATACCCGGTGTCATGGCGCCAGACCGTGATCGGGATCTCCAGCCCGACGAGCTCCGCCACCCGGCCGGCCCACCCTCCGGCCGCGTTCACGACCACCGGCGCGGCAAAGGACCCGCGGGTCGTCGTGACGCCGGTGACGCCGCCCCCGTGGACGGTGATCGCCGTGACCTCCGCTCCCTGGACAAGCCTCGCGCCCCGGTCCCGCGCAGCACGGATGAAGCCGGCCGTCGTGCCGGACGGATCCGCATACCCGGATTCGGGCTCGAAGGCCGCCACCTCGTCGTCGGCCACCTCCAGCCCTGGGGCGATCCGCCGCATCTCCCGGGCGTCCACCACGGACGTCCCGATCCCGAGGGCGCGGTGGTCTGCGACGCTCGCGCGCAGCCGGTCGCCATTCGTGGCGGGTTCGATCCACAGGAAGCCCGTCTTCGTGAAGCCGCACTCGCCGCCCACGCGCTCCGCCCAGTCCCGGTAGTAGGGGAAGGACGCCCACGCCAGGCGCGTCTCCGCCAGCAGGTGGTAGTGCATGCGGACCAGGCCGCTGGATCGCCCGGACGCGCCGGCGGCAACGGTGGATCGTTCGAGGACGATGACGCTCGCGCCCCGCGCCGCGAGGTGGAACGCGAGGCTGGCGCCCTGGACGCCCGCGCCGATGACGATGACGTCGGCCGTTTCGGTCATTCGTGGTCCCCTGGTGGAGATGGCGGCTCCGGTGGCGATGGTCCCGGTGGAGCGGCCAGTATCCGGCACGGCCAGCGGGTTGCGCGGTACGGGCGCGAGCGACGGACGGGACCCGCCGCCACTAGGATCCGCGTCATGAGCGATCAGGACGATCTCGCCGGAGCCGCCGGCCCCACCCCGTTCCCGCTTCTGTTCTCGCCGCTCCGCCTGGGGCCGCTGGAAATCCGGAACCGGATCTTCTCGTCCGGCCACGACACGGTCATGGGTGAGAACGGGCTCATCGGCGATCGGCTGGTCGCCTACCAGCGGGCGCGCGCGGCCGGTGGCGCGGGCCTGGTGATCGTGCAGGTGGCGTCGGTCCACGAGAGCGCCGAGTACACCTCACACGCGCTGAGCGCCATGGACGACACGTGCATCCCCGGCTACCGGCGCCTCGCCGAGGCCGTCCACGCGGAAGGCGCTGCCGTCATCGGCCAGGTCTTCCATGGTGGCCGCGAGATCATGGATTCCGACGACGGCACCCTGCCCGTGCCGCTCGGGCCGTCCGCGGTCCCCAACGAGCGGTTCCACGTGATGCCCCGGGCGATGTCGGTCGCGGAGATCCGGATGATCGAGGCGGGGTTCGCGGACGCCGCCCGACGCCTCCGAACGGCGGGCCTCGACGGCGTTGAGATTCTGGCCGCCTTCGGGTACCTGCCCCAGCAGTTCCTCAGCCCAAGGGTCAACCTCCGGACGGACGAGTACGGGGGCTCCCTGGAGAACCGGGTCCGCTTCCTGCGCGAGACGATCGCCCAGATCCGGGCGGCGATGGACCCGGGCGCGGTCGTCGGGCTGCGGATCTCCATCGACGAGCGGTCGCCGGATGGCCTCACTGGAGACGAATCGCTGGCCGCGCTGGAGCTGCTGGACCGGGAGGGAGGGCCGGACTACTTCAACGTGGCCACCGGGACCTCCGCAACGCTGGCCGGCTCGGACCACATCGTGCCGCCGATGACGATGGACAACGCCTACACGGCACCGCTCGCCGCGGCGGCCCGGGCGCTGGTGCGGGTGCCCATCCTGGTGGCGGGTCGGATCAACCAGCCGCAGGAGGCGGAGCACATCCTGGAGCTGGGCCAGGCCGATGCCGTGGCCATGACCCGCGCCATGATCTCCGACCCACTGCTGCCGCAGAAGGCGGCGGCGGGTCGCCTGGACGAGATCCGCGCCTGCGTCGCCTGCAACCAGGCCTGTATCGGGCACTTCCATGCGGGCTACCCGATCTCGTGCATCCAGTACCCGGAGAGCGGGCGCGAGCTGTGGTACGGGCAGCGATCGGTGGTGGCACCGGATGCCCGGCGGCGGGTTCTCGTCGTGGGCGGCGGGCCGGCCGGGCTCAAGGCCGCGGCCGTGGCGGCGGAGCGCGGTCACGAGGTCACGCTCCACGAGGCGGGACGCTGGGTCGGCGGCCAGGTGCTGCTCGCCCAGAAGCTGCCCGGTCGGGCGGAGTTCGGCGGCGTCGTGACGAATCTCCAGGGCGAGGCCGAGCGCGCGGGCGTCAGGATCATGACCGGGTCTCGCGTGGACGCGGCGATGGTCGAGCGCGAGGCGCCGGACGTGGTGATCGTGGCGACGGGCGGGGTGCCGTACCGCCCGCCACTGGAGCTCGTCAACGAGCCGCCCGTCTTCGACGCCTGGGAGGTCATCCGCGGCGCGGAGGTGCCGGCGGGTCGCGTGGTCGTCGTGGACTGGCGATGCGACTGGATCGGACCCGGCGTCGCCCTGATGCTGGCGGGGAGCGGGCATGCCGTCACCCTCGCCTCCAACGGCTACACGGCGGGGTTCCGGATCCAGCAGTACGTGCGGGACGCGACGATCTCGGCGCTCAACCGGGCGCATGTCGAGCTCCTGCCGCTGACCCGCCCGTTCGGCTACGACGGCCAGGCGGTGTTCCTCCAGCACACGCTGACGGAGGAGGCGGTGATCATCGAGGACGCCGTGGCCCTGGTCCTCGCCGCCGGCCACGTCTCCGACGCCACCCTGTACGACGAGCTCATGGCGCGGGATGACCTGCGTTCCGCGGCCGGCCGGCCGATCGAGGTGCACGGCATCGGCGACTGCCAGGCGCCGCGCACCGTGGAGGAGGCCGTGTTCGATGGGCTGAAGGTCGCGTCGGCGATCTGAGGCCGGACGGTCCGGCTCGCGGCGGGCTCGCGGCGGACTCGCGGCGCGCCCGCGTCTACAGCGAGAAGCCCGGCGGGTCGGCAAGGCCCGGGTTCGCGGCCTCGAACGCGCGCGCGGCTTCGAGCGTCCGCACCCACTCGTAGTACACGCCCTTCGCATGGACGAGCGTCGCTCCGGCGTCGCGGATCCGCCGCAGGCCCAGCTCGTGCATATCGCCCGGCGAGCCGGTCGCGTCCGTGACCACGGCCACGCGGTAGCCGCGGTCGAGCAGGCCGAGGGCCGAATGCGTCACGCACACGTCGGTCTCGAAGCCGGCCAGGACAGCGGTCCGCCGGCCGAGCGCCTCGACGGCAGCCAGGATCGCCGGCGTGTCCGCGAGCCCGAACAGCGGCTTCACGAAGGCGGTCGTGCCGACAGGGGCCCGGGCGAGGATCTCCGGCGCGGTCGGGCCGTTTCGCTCCGGATCCTCCTCCGTGACCACGACGGGAACGCCAAGCGCCGCCGCCACGCCCGTCAACCAGGCGATGCGCGCCACGACCGGCCCGGGCGGACCGAAGCCCGGCTGCACATCGATGACGATCAGGACGGAGTCGGCCAATTCAAGCAGTCGCACGGGACCATGATGCGCGTCTCGTCGGGGCGCGCGCTCGACGTGATCGGTCATGGCGACGCACAATCCAGCCATGGACGTGCGCCGGGACGTGATCGAACGGCTCGAGGCTGCCGGAGTCGACTACTTCGTCACCGGTTCGGAGGCGCTCGCCGCGCTGGGGGTGGCCTATCGGGCGACGAACGACATCGACCTCGTGGCCGATCTCGATCCAGCCGGGTACGAGTCCCGGCTCCGGCCGCTGTTCGAGCCGGACTACCTCGTGAACGACCTGATCCGTGTCCCCGGCAAGTGGCTCGGCAGCGTCATCCATGTCGAGGCGGTCGGCAAGGCGGACCTGATCCTGCGGGAGCCGGACGACTGGGGGACGAGCGCGTTCGCGCGGCGGCGCCGGATCGAGGATCCCGCACTCGGCGGCGTCTGGATCACGACACCCGAGGATCTCCTGATCGCCAAGCTCGAGTTCACGGATGGCAACCTGGACGGCCTCCAGGGCCGCGACTGCATCAGGATCGTGCAGGCGATCCTGATGCTCGATCTTGTCTATCTCCAGGTCCACGCCGCCTCCCTGGGGCTCTCACGGTTGCTCGACGAGGTCCTGGCCCGTGCCGGCTGAGTCCCCCGGCGAGCGCGATCTGCTCGAGCGCATCGTCCACGAGGACCCCGAGGCGCGGGCGGCCCGGAGTGCGTATGAGCGATGGGTCACGGCGCAGCGCCTGTGGGCCGCGATCGACGGCGCGGGCATCACCGACAACGGCGGTCGGGCCCGGTTCATCGCAGGGCGCCTGTGGCCCGACATGCCGGGCTCGTGGGTGGAGGCGTTCGTGGAGGCTGCGCGCCTGCGTGAGCTCGACGGGCGCCTCATCCGACGACCCGAGCGCTGCGAGGATGTCGTCGGCCCGCGTCTTGCTCCCCTCATGCGGAAGCACGGGTATCGAACCACCACGGAGGCCCACTCTCTCGCGCCTCAGCCACCCGACCACCCCTTGCAGCGCACGTTATCCTCGCCGGAGATGCGGCGCGGCCCGCGTCGGTACGACGTGAGGGATTGATGACATCCGACGCCAAGCTCGACCTGCTTCGCTCGATCCCGCTCTTCTCGGGCCTTGGGAAGAAGGAGATCCAACGCCTTGGCCAGTTGGCCGACGAGATCGATGTCCCGACAGGGCACGTCCTGATGCGGCAGGGCGACCGCGGGTCCGAGATGTTCGTCATCGTCAGCGGCAAGCTGGCGGTGGAACGTGATGGCAAGGCGCTTGCCGAGCGTGGCTCGGGGGCCGTGGTCGGCGAGATCGCGCTCCTCGCCGAGATGCCGAGGACCGCGACCGTCACCGCGCTCGAACCAACGCGGCTCTTCCTGCTTTCAAACCGGGAGTTCCGCTCGTTGATGGATGAGATGCCGTCGGTCCGAACAGCCGTCTTCGATGTCCTGGCGAGTCGCATCAGCGCGCTGGATCCGCAGGCTTGTTGACCCGTGCGGCCCGGAGCCGAGCGTGGCGTTCGGGGTCCGCTCCGACCTAGTCGACCGCGGCGATCTCGACCGGCGAACTGAAGCCCTTGAGGGTTACGGACCGCCAGGTCGAATGCGGCCCGGCGATCGATGCTGTCTCGATCGTCACTCGACTGGCCAGGATCTCCTCGCCGCCCGCGAGGGCCCCGATTCTCGCCGCCGCGTGAACCTCGGCTCCTTCGAAGCCAGACGCGGTCCGAAGCGCCTCGCCTGTATGGACGCCGATCCGCACCGATGGGGCGAACCCGTTGCGATCTCGATGGTCGCGGAACGTACGTCGGATGGCACGGGCACAGGCGAGTGCATCGTCGGGTGTCTCGAAGGTCGCGAAGAAGCCGTCGCCCGCGTGGTGGACTTCGTGGCCTCGATGCTCGCGGAGTAGCGTCCTGATGCCTGTGTCGTGCCAGGAAAGAAGCTGGCCCCACGCCTCGTCACCGACCGCGTCGATGAGCGAGGTGGACCCCACGATATCGGTGAACATGAAGGTCGCGAGCTCCCGGCGGTGACCTCCGTGTCTACGGCCCACCTCGGTGGTCCCGTCACGGAGGGCCACGGCCCGGATGATGTCCGCGGCGGCTCCAAGAGACGTGAACGCCGCAATCGCAGGCTCCAGCTCGCCGGCTGCCGCATCGTCCTCGCCAGCGACGAGGTATGCCTCGGCCAGCAGCGTTCGCGCGCGAGCGGTTTCGTATGGCGCCTCGGCGCTGTACCACAACCGAGTTGCCTGTCGCAGGCTCTCGATCGCGCGGTCGCTCTCGCCGGCCGCGAGGGCGACCAGACCTCGGGCTGTCGCGGCCTCAGCCTGGATGATGTCAGTACGAAAGGCATCGGCGGCGGTCTCAAGCGCGGCAGCGGCCATCTCAGCGCGTCCGAGATCACCGACCGCGAGCGCCGCCTCGACCTCGGCCGGCAGCAATCGCGCGCGAGCCAATGGGGTCAAGCCATGATCCCTGAGAGCGCGTGCCATCAATCCCGCGGCCGCCTCCCCTCGACCCTGGTGGACCCGGAGACGAGCGAGCCCGGGGAGTGGCTCGCGACCGAGCCGATGCGCCTCGGCGAAGGCGGACTCTGCACCCTCGAGATCGCTCATTCGCAGTCGGATCTCGCCGATCTGGTAGAAGCCTTCGCCCGCGAACTCGAGGCTGAAGTCCATGAGCTCCGTGCAGGCCCTCCGAGCTTCGCTCTCCGCCTCCGCCCAGGCCCCGCGGAGACGGATCAACTCCACCTTCCGCACCCGACACATCCCCGGGAACCCCGAGATCGCCTGGCGATCGCACCAGCGCTGCGCCGCATCGGAGAACTCCCGGGCGCGCCCGTAGTCAGAGAGGTCCTCGGCCACGATGACCGCGTTGCAGTAGACGGTGGCCGTGGGGTAGGGACTCACCGTACCGCTGACCGCCGCCACGACCGCCTCGTCGAGGAGGTCGAGCCCCTCGTCCACGCGACCCATGACGATGAGCACGCGCCCACGGTCGTGGAGCCCAAGAGCCTCGAGATCCGCGTCTCCGAGAAGCTCGGCGAGCTCGAGGATGCGGTCAGCATGAGCGAGTGCGTCGTCGACTGCGCCACGATGGAGCGCGGCATTGATCCGCGTGCGTTCCAGCCAGCCGTGGACGTTGGCCGGCGGCAGCCCGGCCAGGAGCTTCTCCGCTCGCTTGATCCAGGCGGTCGCAATGGGGCCCTCGTGGCGGTGACCGTGGTCGCTCGCCAGCCGGAGGGCCACCCGCGCTGCGGCGCTTGGGTCGCCGGCGACCGTATGCGCGCCGAACGCCCGCTCGCGGAGCGTCATCGCATCGGTGAGCCTGCCGGTCCACCACATCGCGTCAGCGTAGGAGGTGAGGTCGCCGGCGGCGAGCGGTTCCATGACGTCGGCGGCCGCGAAGCCCTCGATGGCATCCGACCAGCCCTGCTGGGCCATCGCTGCACGAGCTCGCTCGAGAGGTCCGCCCGCTGCTGGGACGGGCTCCAGGGGTGACATGTCAGTGCTCACGCGGCAAATATAGGTGGTCCCGGCGAGGAACTGCCAAATCCCCTGCGACGTACATCAGCCCGCAATCGGATCTTCTCGCCATCGACGCGGTCTCACGGCCGCCACGGCCGAGGCTGCATCGTTGCTCGTTGCCCGGCACCTCCCGCATGCGCGCCTGACGTTCGGTTCGGCGGGACACCGGCCTGGGTGATCGAGCGGCGATGCTCAAACGGCGGGTCGAGGTCAAGTCTGTTCGGCCGTGGAAGAACCCCGGACCGAAGCGAGGTGCCGATACGCGTGGTGCCCGCCCAGGAGCGGAATGTCGGCCGGAACACCACGACGGGTGACGGTCCCGACTGCCTACGCCGTCCCCCTACGCCGCCCGGACGGGGCCCAGCCGGTCGAAGGTCACGCCGCGGTCCCGGAGCGAGACCCAGGCATCGTGCCCGATCACCACGTGGTCCAGCACGTCCACGTCCAGCAGCCGGCCGGCGGCGATGGCCTCGGCCGTGAGATGGAGGTCGTCCGGGCTCGGCGTCGGGTCTCCCGATGGGTGGTTGTGGACGAGCACGACGCCGCTCGCGTCCAGCCGGACCGCGTCCCGGAACAGCTCGCCCACACGCACCAGGGACGCGGACACGTTCCCGACGTACACCGTCGACACCCGCTGGACGACGTTCTTCGCGTTGAGGCTCAGGACCCGCAGCTCCTCGCGTTCCAGGCGGCCCATCTCGGTCATCAGCCGGTCGGCCACATCGCGCGGCGAGCGAATCGTCCAGCTCCCGGCCGGCCAGTCCGCCACGGAGCGGCGTCCAAGCTCGAAGGCCGCGGACAGCCGCGCCGCCTTCGCCGCGCCGATCCCCGGGATGGCCGCCAGTTCCGCATCGCTCGCACGGGCCAGTGCGCTCACGCTGGCGTGCCGGGCAAGGGCCTCCTCGGCCAGGTCCATCGCGCTGCGGCCGCCGCCGCCTGTGCCCCAGACGACGGCGATCAGCTCGGTCGCCGAGAGGCCGCCGGGCCCGCGATGGGCGAGGCGCTCGCGGGGACGCTCCGCGACCGGGAGGTCTCTCATGGATCGGGTCGCCGGCCGCTGCTCCGGCGCTGCCGCGGCGGGGGTATCGCCCTCGGTCATGTCCCACCTGCTGCTGGCGGCGGACGCGTGACCGGTGGAGCGGGCGGGCCATGTGCGTGGCGTCCCCGGGGCCCGGACGACGGAAGCCCGCCGATTTCCCCCGCCGTCCGGACCCGGGAACGCGACGAAGACTACGCAGCCGCCCTTATCGAGGGCTCACCTGTGGCTTCCCCCGGACTTGCTGCCCGGGAATGGGCGCGCCAGCGGCGGCGCGGGCGCCGTCAGGACGCCGAGACGGCAAGGAACAGCAGCACCGCCTGGATCCCGTTGAACGTCCCGTGCAGCCCGATTGCCGCGTACAGCGAGCCGCGGCGCAGGAACAGCCATCCCAGCGCGATGCTCACCGGCAGCAACGCCACGAACGAGAACAGCGCACGCTGGGCACCCTCCGCGAACGATGAGTCGAGCAGCGTGACGACATGGGCGATCGCGAAGAAGATCGCGCCGCGGATGATGGCCGACCGGGCGCCGTACGCCTTCGCCCAGGCGGTCGTGACGAAGCCGCGGAAGAACAGCTCCTCGCCGATCGGCGCGAGCACGGCGGCCGAGAGCAGGTTGAGGATGAGTCCCGGCACGCTGCCGGCCTCCGGGAGCGGGCTCGGGGACGGCTCGATGAATCGGCTCAGCACCGCTCCCAGGACGAGCGTGATCACCAGGATCGGGAGCGCGAACGCCGCGCCCACCAGGAGGTCCCGCGCAGCGTCCCGGGCGCGCCGCCCGAGCCCCATGTCGTGCCAGGCGAGAGCCCCCGGGCCAACCACGAGCAGCCGGACGACACCCACGTACACGAGCGTGGTCAGGACGAGCGAGAGGGTGGTGGCGAGCGGCGAACGGGCATCGAGGCCAATCGCCGACAACGGCGCCAGGACGACGAGGATCCCGATGAGCGTGAGCAGGATGACCAGGATGAACGCGAGCACGGGCGACGGACCGCGGTAGGCGAGGTCCGTGCGCCGGCCGCGCTCCACGGCCTGCGCCCCCGTCGCGGCGAACACGCCCAGCGTGAGCAGGAGCAGGCCAGCGAGGAACACCCACGGCGCCGCGGACGAGCCGGAGCCAAGAACCGAGGCGAGCAGGATGGCCAGGCCCATGACCGAGGCGACCCAGCCGACGAGGTACAGGCCGGGGACGGCGCGTCCCTCGAGGCTGAACGTGGACGGCCGGACAGGCGCGGGTCCGTCCGGAGCGACGCTTGTCGGCGCGGCGCCCGGCGCAGGTGTGACGGTGTCCCCTTGCTCGGGTGTGGTGTCGCCTGCTTCATCACGGCCGCCGGCGCCGGGGGCGACGGCGTCGGACGGATCCGTCAAGGCTCCGAGGTCTGGCCCGAGGCGCCCTGCTGCCGGGACGTCGACCGCGGTGCCCGCCGCGGAGATCCCGAACGAGCCGACGGGCGGGTCGTTGACGCGGCCCTGGTGGGTGCCTCCAGCCGATCGACGTCCGCCAGCCCGCCCGAGATCGGCTCGTAGGCGGCCAGGTCCGTCCTTTCGAAGTCCTTGCCGCACCACGCGCAGAGCGACCAGTCGAGACCGACCAGGCGCCCACAGTTGGCGCAGACGCGGCTGAGGCGGGTCCGACAGCCGGGACAGATGATCCACTCATCGTTGATCAGCCGGTGGCAGGCAGGGCAGGTATGGATCGCCTCAACCTCGGCCAGGAGCGCCTCCTCGGCCAGGTTTCGCTCGTAGACCTCGCCGATCTTCTCGTGCGGCCGCACGATCCGGTAGACGATGACCCCGAACACGAAGAACACCGGCGTGAACAGCACGATCAGGGCCGACGCGACGTACGGCAGGACCGGGTTCTCGCTCCGCTGCTGCATGTCGCGGAACGCCCAGTAGGCCGAGGCGAGCCAGAGGATGACGAAGTACACGGCAACCATCTGGATCGACAGCTGCACGATGGGGTTCTCGAAGAAGCCACCGATCGCGTCCGTGATCGTCTTGAAGATGTCTTCCATGTGGTGGCGTGAGGCCTCCCATCGGGGCTGAGCGGGCCCGCGGGCACGCGGCGAGCGGCAGTGTAACAGGGGACCCCGGCAGGACCGGGCCAGGGATGGGGACGCGCCGGCTCGCCGGGAGGTGACGCAGCCGCCCGACGGCCAGCCTCAATTGTCGACGATCAGGACCGACGAGCCGCCTCAAGGGTCGGGGCGGCGGTTCGGAACGCGGCGGCGACGGCAGCCAGCACCAGCCCGCCCAGCCAGATGGACACCCAGACCAGGACCGCTGCCAGCACCAGGACCGGCTCCCTCCCGGTCACCACGAGGTCCCGAACACGCGCCCAGCCAACGACCACTGCCAGCAGGGACGGCCCCACCATGAGCACCAGCAGGCCGATGCCCACCAGAGCGGTGCCGAGGACCCGGAACGGGCGCCTCACGAGGTCTCCCCAGCCCAGGGCCCAGGCCACCACCGTGGACCTCCGCTCCATGACGAGCCGGCGCACGCCCGCAGCCGCCGCGGCGTCGCTGAGGAACCAGGTGACGAGGACCCCAGCAAGCGGCCAGGGCACCGCGCGGATCACCCGGATCGGCAGGGGTGTCACCAGCTCCGTCGGCAGAATCAGCTCCCGGTAGGTGACGTCGTACAACGGCTGCCAGGCCAGGGCGGCGGCAATCGCGACCGGCGCCAGAGAGGCGAGGCGGACGAGCGCCACCCGGACGGTGCCCGGCGCTCCCCGCAGGTCCGGACGCCAGGCGACCAGGCCCTCGTCCTCGGCCGACTCCAGCGCCACCTCGATTCCCTGGCGCTCTGCCCACGCACCCACCACGAGCCCGCAGGCAACAAGCACCACGACCCCCGCCACCACGAGACCGATCAGCACCATCAGCTCCGGCGAGGGGGTTCCAAGCACCAGCTTGCTCATTGGCGTGCCGAGCGCGTTCTGCAGTCCGGTGGGCGTGGGCAACACCACGATCGACCACGCGAACACGATGATCCCGCCCCCGGCCAGGAACCCGGCCAAGCCGAGCGCCCAGGAAGCCGGTCGCACGAGCGTGACGACGAACGCTGCGGCCATGGCCGATCGCCACGGCAGATGGGTCCGGGCGTGACCTGCGGGGTCCGGCTCCACGGCCGTGGCCGCCGTCACGGCTGCTAGCCGGCTCCTGGCGCAGTGATCTCCCGCAGTCGCTGGAGGGCAACGCCGACCTTGTCCATCTCGACCTCGTAGGCCGCGAGGTCGCCCCTCGTGAGTGCCGCCTGGGCCAGCTCGTAGTGCGTGCTCGCGTAGGCGATCAGTCCTTCGACGTCCGTCGGCAGATCGCCGTCGGGCGCCAGCGTGGGACCAGGGGTGGCGTTCGGGGCCGGGGTGGCGGTCGGGCCCGGACCCGGCGTCGTGCCTGGCTCCATAGCGCCCTGGGCGACGAGGAGAGCGGTCAGCGCCTCACCCAGGGAGTCGCCCCAGACCACGGTCGTGGGGCTGGCCACGACGATCTTCTGGAACTCGGGGAAGGCCGAGGACGTGGACTGGAGGTAGACCGGCTGCAGGTACAGCAGCGCGTCGCCCACGGGGACAACGATCAGGTTGCCCCTGATGACCCGGCTGCCGCTCGTGTTCCAGAGCGTGACCTGGGCGCTGATGATGGGGTCCTGGTCGATCCGCGCCTCGATCTGGGCGGGTCCGAAGATCGTGGTGTCGGACGGGAACTGGTAGGCGCGGACCGTGCCGTAGTTGGGCGCGTCGTTGCGGGCGGCCACCCAGGCGATCATGTTCGGCCGGCTCCTGGCGATCATCGGCTGGAGGAGGAGGAATTCCGCTGTTGGCTCGCCCGGCATGCGCATGACCACGTAGTAGGCCTCCGACGGAAGGCTCTGCTCGTTGGTCTGGGTTTCCGGGACGGTCCAGCGGTCCGTGTTGTTGAAGAACGTCAGCGGCTGGGTCACGTGGTACTGGCCATACATCCGCGTCTGGACGTTGAACATCTCCTCGGGGACGCGGACGTGACCGATGATCTCGGCCGGTACGTCCGCCATCGGCCGGAACAGCGTCGGGAAGATGCCCTGCCAGGCGCGCACCATCGGGTCGGACGGATCGGCGACGTAGAACGTGAGCGAGCCGTCGTACGCGTTCATGGTGATCTTCACGCTGTTCCGGATGTAGTTGAGGTTGACGCCGGCGAGGCCGGATCCCGACCCAAGGTCGCCGGTGCTGAACCCGGACGCATTCGGGAACTGGTTGCTGAAGGTGTAGGCGTCCTGGACATAGACGAGGTTCCCGGCGTCGTCGATGACGAGGTACGGGTCCTTGTCGTAGAGCAGGAAGGGTGCGATGCGACTCAACCGCGCCGACAGCGTGCGGTGGAACAGCAGCTGGCTCTCGGCCAGGAGCTGGTCCGAGATGAGGAGGTCCAGGTCCTTGAACCGCAGGGCGAACAGCAGCCGGTTGAGGGTGGAGTCCATCGGCACGCCGGTCGTCCCGGTCCAGCTGGTGGTCTCGTCGATGCTGCCCTCGCCGGATCCGCGCGGGTAGTCGAACTCGGACTGGCGGGCGCGGACCACGACGTAGTGGTCGTCCAATTCGCCGAAGTAGATGCGCGGCTGGGAGATCTCGGGAGCGCCGTCGGACGAGATGGGGGGCAGGTCCCGGACCCAGAGCTTCGGCTGGCCCTCCCGTGTCACCTCGTTCACCGGGACCATGGCGAGGCCGATTCCGTGCGTGTAGATGATCCGCGCGTTGACCCAGCTCGAGGCTTCGGTGTTCTTCTCGATGGCCAGCTCGCGGCCCGACAGCATCACCTGCCGCAGCGTGTCATCCACCATGTACCGATCCGTGTCCACGTCCACGAAGTCGTAGTACTGGCGCACGACCTGGAGCTGGTCCAGCGTGCTCTCGAGGGGGCGGTAGTCCCACAGCCGGGCGTTGGTGAACGTGTCCGACTCCGCCCGGATCGCGGCCTCGGTCAACGGCTGGTTGCCGGAGTAGTCCCGTGCCTCCCATGCGTTCAGGCCGTAGGCGAGACGGGTCATCGCGATGTTGTTCCCGATGTAGCGCTCTTCCTGCGCGTACGTGTTGGGATCAACCGAGAACCGCTGGACAAACTCCGGGTACAGGGTGCCGAGCACCAGTGACGCCGCGAACCACACGCCCGCCACGAGGCCGAGGGGCCAGACCCAGCGCGTGAACGCGGCACCGATCAGCAGCGCGCCCGCGATCCCGGACAGGAACGTCAGGACGTCATAGGCCATGAAGCGGGCGTTCGCATCCGTGTAGGAGACGCCGGTCGCGACGCCAGCCTGGCTGTAGACGAGCTCGTACTTGTCCAGCTGGTAGCCGAACGCGACGGAGAGCAGGTACAGCCCCGCGATCACTGCCAGGTGGACGCGGACGCGGGTGACGAACACCTCGCCGCCGCGGGTGGCGGCAATGATGTAGCGCGCCCCGGCCACGGCCAGCGCGGCGAGCAGGAGCCCGTTGAGCAACGCCTGGACCAGGCGGAAGAAGGGCAGCTCGAACAGGAAGAAGCCGATGTCCCTGCCGAACACCGGGTCCGTCACGACCTCCGTCGCGGAGAACGGGACCCGGTTCACCCACAGCAGGAGAGTGTCCCAGGCGCCCGAGATCGCACCACCGATGCCGAGTGCGAGGAGGAGAGCGAAGCCGCCGATGGCCCACGCCGCAAGCGGCGTGAGGTCCGGGATGTCGTCGACCTCGAAGCTGAAGGTGCCCCCCTCGCTGCGTCCGGTGCGGAGACCTGAGCCGAACGGGCCGCCGAGCCCGCCCTGGCCACCACCCATGCGGGCGCCGCGTTCGGACTGGCGCTGGGCCTCCGTGAGCCGGTCGGCCATCTCGCGGAGACGGCCGGGCCGCTCCGGGTCCACGGGCGGGATCAGTCGCCCGGCGAGCCACAGGTTTGCCAGCAGGAACACCAGCGCGAAGAGCAGGCCCCCGACGAACAGCAGCGCCTGGGCGCCAATACGCGTCCAGAACACGCCGTCAAAGCCGACGCTCTTGTACCAGATGGCGTCCGTCCAGAGATCGACGCCGAACCCCACGAGAAGGACGACCACCGCAGCCACGACGATGAATGCGGCCACGCCCATCCGGCGCATGATCCCACCGAAAGTGAGGGAGCCGGCACCGTCGTCGGGACCTCCGACCGGGCGACCCGGCCCGGAGCCACGAGGCGGGCCACCGGCTCCCTGGCCACGCGGCCGCAGGGGGACGGGCTCGTCATCACCGGCGTCGTCCCCGGCACGTGCGTCGGCATCGTCGGCGACTTCGCCGTCGGCCGCGTCGTCCAGGATCTCGGCCTCGCCGTCACTCTCGGCGCCGGCCTCGTCATCGTCGTGGGTTTGGCCTGGGGTGCGGCCCTCGGCCTCGGACCGGCGGCGCTCCAGCTCCCGAAGGAAGTCATCGAACATGTTGCTCATCATGTCGAGTCTAGGCGCTTTGGGCGTCATGGGCCAGCCGGGTGCGGCGGGCAGACCCCCGCGAACCCGTCGTGGGGCCCGGTCGTCCTTCGTCGACTGTGGCTGAATTCGGCCCACCGGGCCTGTCCACTGGCCTCCTGAACCGCACGCTCAGGGTCGGTGGAGCGACTCCACCGCGCGCCGGAACCCGGTCAGCACCTGGTCCGCGATCTGGTTCGGGCGCATCGTGGTCGCGAGGGCCGGCTCCCAGCGGAATGCGGTGCGGATCGCGAGCGGGCATCGCCACGGACGGGTGTCGTCCTCGGGCGGGACGAGCGGGGTCAGGCGGATCGCCAGGCGCCCATCCTCCTCGCGGATGAGCCCCGAGAGGGAGCCTGCAAGCACCGGACCCAGTCGCTGAAGGGGTGGCTCGGGCGGCGGTCCGGAGAGCGGCGCGACTTCGCGGAAGCTGACGATGCCCTCGGCGTCGGCCACCCAGAGCACGGCGAGCCACCAGTCGTCGGGGCCATCCGCGGGCTTGGCCATGCCCGCCGCAAGACGGCGGTCACCGACGCGAACCTCCTGCTCACGCAGGAACGAGGGACCGGGATGCGGCAGGCGTTCGGGCACGCAGGGGAGGATACCGGGGCGCGACCTGATCAGGTCTCGGGCGGGACCTCGGCCTTGGGTGCGTCCTCCGGCGCCGGCGCACTCTCGGTGGCGGGCGCCAGTTCGGTGGCCGCCGCAGCCTCACTCGCCTGCGGGGCCTCGGTCGCGGGCGCTTCCTCGGGCACGCCGCCCAACTCCGACACGTTGATCCCCTCGCGGGCGAGGACGTCCGACTTGAGAGCGATCGTCTCCGCGTCGAGCTCGGTCTGCCGCGCCTCCAGCTCCAGCCGCAGCATCTCGCGGCGCACATCTGCCGAAGGACGGGCCAGTGACTCCGAGCTGGCCGGAGCGGCCGTCTCGGCAGGCGCCTCACCCGTGATGAATGACAGGAACCGGCTCCTCGGTCGGGCGACCTCGGCCCGGGCTCGAAGGATGGCCTCCGTGTCCAGGGTGGTCACCCCCTTGATCTCGGGGTCGGCCACGCCCGACTTGCTGATCAATGCCGCCCCGCAGGCGGGGCAGAGCTCCACGCCCGGAATGGACAGCTCGGCCGAGCACCACGGGCAGCTGGTGATCGGGCCGGTCATCGGATCAGCCATGTGCGCATTGTCGGCCTCGGGTCTCCCATTGCTATCCCCCGATACACCTACGCGCTACTCCCATTCGATCGTCGCGGGCGGCTTGCTGCTGATGTCGTAGACGACCCGGTTCACACCAGGGACCTCGTTCACGATCCTGCTGCTGATCTTGCCCAGGACGTCGTAGGGCAGCTTGGCCCAATCGGCGGTCATACCGTCCTCCGAGGTCACGGCGCGAATGGCCACGACATTGGCGTAGGTCCTGTTGTCGCCCATGACGCCCACCGAGCGGACCGGCGTCAGGATGGCGAACGACTGCCACACGCTGCGATACAGGCCCGCAGCCTTGATCTCGTCGATGACGATCCAGTCCGCGTCGCGCAGCGTGTCGAGCCGCTCCGCGGTGACCTCTCCGATGATGCGGATCGCCAGGCCCGGGCCGGGGAAGGGCTGGCGCTGGACCATCGCATCCGGCAGGCCCATCTCCGCGCCCACCACCCGTACCTCATCCTTGAACAGGTAGCGCAGGGGCTCGATCAGCTGGAACCGCAGGTCCGCCGGCAGCCCGCCCACGTTGTGATGCGTCTTGATCTTCTGGGCGGTCTTGGTCTCGGGAGCCGTGCTCTCGATGACATCCGGATACAGGGTTCCCTGCGTGAGGAAGTCGATCTGGCCGATCCTCGCCGCCTCCTCCTCAAACACGCGGATGAACTCATCGCCGATGATCCGGCGCTTCTGCTCCGGGTCCGTGACGCCGGCCAGGCGGGCGAGGAAGCGCTCACGCGCGTCAACCATGATCAGCCGCATGCCCAGGTTGGCCTCGAACGTCACGCGCAGGAGCTCCGACTCCTTCTTGCGCATCAGCCCGTGGTCCACGTAGATGCAGGTGAGGCGGTCGCCGACGGCGCGATGGACGAGGGCCGCCGCCACCGCGGAGTCCACCCCGCCCGAGAGGGCGCAGATGACCTGTCCGGCCGATCCGGTCCTGGCGGCGTGGCGGTCCACTCGGTCACGGATCTCGTTGACCGTCGTCTCGATGAAATTCGACGGCGTCCAGGCTGGCGCGATCCCCGCGATCTCCGTCACGAAGTTGCGCAGCACGTCCTTGCCGCGCGGCGTGTGGACGACCTCCGGATGGAACTGGATGCCGAACAGGTTGCGCTCCGGGGCAGCCAGACCCGCGTAGGGCGTGGAATCGGTCTGGGCCGTGGCGTGGAAGCCCTCGGGGAGGCGCGTGATCGAGTCGCCGTGGCTCATCCAGACCGGTTGCTCGCGATCGATGCCGGCAAACAGGCCGTCGTCGTTCGTGACCTGGACGGTGGCCGGCCCGTACTCCCGCCTGGCGGCCGGCATCACGTCCCCGCCCAGCTCCAGCGCCATCAGCTGGGCGCCATAGCAGATGCCGAGGACCGGGAGCCGGCCACTCCAGATCGAGGCGTCCGCCCTGGGGGCGGCTTCGTCGTAGACGGAGTTGGGGCCGCCGGACAGGATGATCGCGCGCACCCCGCGAGCCTCGAGCTCCGCAAGCGGCGTGTCGTGGGGCAGCAGCTCCGAGTAGACGTGCAGCTCTCGCACGCGGCGGGCGATCAGCTGGGCGAACTGGCTGCCGAAGTCGAGGACGGCGACGACGCCGGGCTCCGGCGTGGTCGCCGCGGCCGGCGGGCGGTCCTGCGGGGTTCGCTCCGGTGCGGGCGCGTCGAGCGCCACCTCGAGATAGGCCTCGACCTCGGCGTCGTCCGGCGCGAGCACGCGGTGGCCCGCGTTGGCTGCATTCCCGTGGACGGTCTTGCCGCGGTCGCGCACGGGCTCGTGCGCGGGCTCCTGATCCTCGTCCGGTTCGGCCAATGACCCCTCCCGCGGGTGGTGCGAACGTGTACCCGGAGTCTACTGGCGCGGCATGCGCCCGCAGGCCCTTCGGCGCTACCTGCCGCGCAGCTGCCAGGACTTGCCCTCGGTCACCACGGAGGGCGCATAGACGATCTCAACCCCATGCATGTCCGCGATCGTCCGCGCACCCAGGGCCGCCATCGACTGGCGCACCGCGCCGACCAGGTTCTGGGTCCCGTCGGTGACGTGGGAGGGGCCGTTGAGGATCTGGTCCAGCGGCCCGGAGGTGCCCACCCGGATCCGCGTGCCGCGCGGGAGGACCGGCGACGGCGCCGCCATGCCCCAGTTCGTGCCGCGACCCGGCGCCTCGGACGCACGCGCCAGGGGAGAGCCCAGCATCACGACGTCCGCGCCCGACGCGAGCGCCTTGGCGAGGTCCCCGCCCTTCTTCATGCCGCCGTCCGCGACGACGGGCACGTACCGCCCAGTCTCCGCGAGGTATACGTCGCGGGCCGCGGCGACGTCCGCGATGGCCGTGACCTGCGGGATGCCGATCCCAAGGACCTCGCGCGTCGTGCACGCGGCACCCGGGCCGACGCCCACGAAGATCGCCGCCGCTCCCTGCTCCATGAGCATGAACGCCGCCTCCGCGTTGGTGGTGTTGCCGACCGCGACGGGGATGGGCATGGACCGCGTGAAATCCGCGAGGGCGAGCGGCTCGTAGCCCGTGGCCAGGTGCCGGGCGGAGGAGACCTGCGACTGGAGGAGGAACAGGTCTGCGCCCTGCTCCGCGCACAGCGGCCCGTACCTGCGGGCGACGCCGGGCGTGGCCGAGACCGCCGCCTTTGAGCCCGCAGCGTGGAGCTCCCCGATGCGGCGGGCGATCAGGTCCTCACGGATCGGGGTCGCGTACACCTCCGCCAGGACGTCCTGCACTCGGTCGTCCGGCGCGGCGATGATCCGGTCCAGGACCTCAGCCGGGTCCTCGTAGCGGGCCTGCACGCCCTCGAGGTTGATGACCGAGAGGCCGCCGAGCCTCGCCAGCTCGGCCGAGAACCGCACGTCGGCGACGGCGTCCATGGCAGCCGCGAGGACCGGGATCTCGAGGCGGATGCCGCAGAAGTCCTGCGCGAGAACGACGTCCGCGGGATCCACCGTATCGGTGCCCGGGGCCAGCGAAACATCCTCGAACCCGTACGTCGGGCGGATCGAATCCACCTTGGAGCGGAAGATCCGGCGGTTCGCCAGCGTCTCGGTCATCGCCACTTCCTCTCACGCATCAGCGGGCCCTCCGGCGGGTCGGCACAGTCTACCCGGCGCGCGGCACGCGCCATACTGGTGGGCATCCTGTGACGTGGGCCCGAAACCAGCGGTGAGGTACGACGTGATGGCCAGGGACGGGGCGAAGGGGGAGCGAGCCGGAGAGGCGGCAGCCGAGCGTGGCGATGCCGGGCGGCCAAAGCTCTCGGCAAAGGTGTACGAGGGGGAGCTCCAGAAGCTCCAGGTGGAGCTCTCGAAGCTGCAGGAGTGGGTCAAGGCGCGCAGCCTCAAGGTGGTCGTGATCTTCGAGGGGAGGGATGCCGCCGGGAAGGGCGGGGCGATCAAGACGATCACCCTCGGCCTCAATCCCCGCGTCGCCCGGATCGTGGCCCTGCCGGCGCCAACCGAGCGCCAGCGGACCCAGTGGTACTTCCAGCGCTATGCGGCCCACCTGCCCGCGGCCGGCGAGATCGTCCTGCTGGACCGCAGCTGGTACAACCGTGCCGGCGTGGAGCGGGTCATGGGCTTTGCCACGGCGGCCGAGATAGAGGAGTTCTACCGCTCCTGTCCCGAGTTCGAGCGGATGCTCGTCCGCTCCGGGATCATCCTCATCAAGTACTGGTTCTCCGTCAGCGACGCGGAGCAGGAGCGCCGGTTCCAGGCCCGCATCAAGGATCCGACCAAGCGCTGGAAGCTCTCGCCGATGGACCTGATGTCGCGGACGCGCTGGGTGGAGTATTCGATCGCGAAAGACGAGATGTTCCGCCACACGGACATCAAGCAGGCGCCCTGGTACGTGGTCACCGGCGACGACAAGAGGCGCGCCCGCCTCAACGTCATCCACCACCTGCTGTCGCTGATCCCGTACGAGGACCTGACGCCGGAACCGATTGTCCTGCCGCCGCGGGAGCCGGACCGCGGCTACGTCCGCCCGCCGATGGACGAGCAGACGTTCATCCCCGAGGTCTACTGAGCGGTCAGGCCATCGGGCGCCGCGCGACACGCCGCCCGCCAGCGTCCAGCAGGAACCAGCGAGCGAGCTCCGGGTCCAGCAGCAGGTCCCGCACGCGCCGCACGGATTCCGCATAGGACGGCCAGACAGCGAGGCCCGGCGCCGCGGCCGCAGGCACCCAGCGCATGTCGTCATGCTCGTGGGACGGACGGGCGGCCGCATCCGGACGAACCCGGGCGGCGAAGATCGCGCTCACGACGACGGCGTCCGAGCCCTCGTCGTAGAACGGTGCGGCCTGGTCCAGGTCGTAGAAGGCCTCGATGTCGGCCGCGCCAAGGCCCGTCTCCTCCACCACCTCGCGCATCGCCGCGGCCGGGATCCGCTCGCCCGGCTCCACGCCACCGGTGACGCACTGCCACAGGCCGGGGAAGATCCGGTGAGGCGCCCGGCGGATCAGGAGGATCTCCAGGCGTTCGGCGGCGGGGCGCGCATCCGACGGATCCGCCGGCGGCAGGACCCGGAACACCCAGCACTCGACGAGATCGGGGCGGACGCTCATGCCAGGGAGGCCTCCAGGTCCTCGAGCTGCTCGAGGTGCATCAGGTCATGGACGCCCGAGAACAGAAGCCACTCCCCGCACCGGAGCCGCCCGACGAGCGGATGGTCCAGAGGGCACGGCTCGGTCTCGTGACCGGCGATGCTCCGGGCTGCGCGCTCGATGATCCGCTGGCTCGTTGCCAGCCTCCGCACGAGATCCTCACGCCCGGCCCCGCCGGGGCCTGGCACCCCGGGCACGACGACCGGCGCATCTGCCGGCCAGCGGGCGGAAGCCGCCAGCGATGCCGCCGTCACGAGCCCCGCCCGGGCGCTCGCCGTGTGCCCGATCGCCTGGGCGACGTTCCAGTCCTCCTCGCCGCCCGGCAGGGCGAACGCCCTCTCCGGCAGCGCCGCAACGACGCTCGCAAGCGCCGCCGCCACCGCCGCCAGCTGCGGGACGATCAGCTCTGTGCTGCCCGCGCCGGCCCGCCGTCGGACCTCGCGGCGGACGCTGATCGGAGTGCCCGCGTTGATGCCGCGCCACGCCGCAACGACGTCGGGCGCGTCGGAGGCCAGGATGCCGAACCGGGAGACCATCGCCGCGGAGCGTACCGCGCCGGGGCGGGAGCGTACCCACCGGTGAGCCGACACGCCACCGCGCGCAGGTCGCGGATCCTGCGGCGCTGGAGCGATCAGCCCGGGAGCAGCTGCCGCAGCGCGAACAGCACGTTCGCGGGCCGCTCGGCCAGGCGGCGCATGTACCAGCGATACCACGCGGCGCCGTAGGCGATCAGGGTCTGCACCTTGTACCCGGAACGCGCCAGGCGTCGCTGCTCCCTGGCCCGGATCCCGTAGAGCATCTGGATCTCGAACCCGTCCTTCGGCACCCCGGCCGCCGCCGCATGCGTCGCGATCTGCTCGATCAGCTCCACGTCGTGCGTACCCAGGCCCACCCGCATCGGCCTGGTCCGGCTCTCCCGGATCATGGTGACCGCAAGGCCGAGGAAGTTGGCGTCGACCTCCTTCTTCGTCTTGAACGCCACCGCCGGCGGCTCGTCGTAGGCGCCCTTGACCAGGCGGATGGCCGGGCCGAGCGGCAGCAGCCGCTCCACGTCCTTCGCCGTGCGCCGGAGGTAGGCCTGGAGACAGATGCCCGTGTTCGCGTGCGAGGCCCGGAGCCGCTGGTACAGGTCCAGCGTCCGGTCCACGTAGGTGCTGTCTTCCATGTCGATCCAGAGCCAGGTCCCCTGGGCCTCGGCCGCCGCGGCCAGCACGCGCAGGTGCCCGAAGCAGACATCCTCGTCGATGTCCAGGCCAAGCTGCGTGGGCTTGACGCTGATCTCACCGTCGATCTCCGCGGCCTTGATCCTCTCGAGGAGCTCCTGGTAGTGGTCGGCCACGGCCTGGGCCCCCACCGCGTCCGTGATCGCCTCGCCGAGCTTCGTGTACAGCGTGCCGATCCCCAGCACCTGGAGTTCCACCGCCACGCCCAGAGCGTCCTCGATCGCCTCGCCCGGCATGAACCGGTGGACGGCCCGCTTCATGAAGGGAAGGTTCGGGAGGCGCTCGCCCAGCCAGGGGCTGCGGGCGC
Organism: uncultured Chloroflexia bacterium; assembly: GCA_963766735.1. Taxonomy (GTDB): domain Bacteria; phylum Chloroflexota; class Limnocylindria; order Limnocylindrales; family CSP1-4; genus CAIXZV01. The sequence goes on along the minus strand of CAVYBU010000003.1, from coordinate 253,147 downwards.
ACCAGAGCAGGACCTTGCGCATCAGGCGGTTCACTCAGAACCTCACAGGCGCTCGAAGCGCTCCACCGGAAGGACGAAGACGGTGGCGCCGCCCACCTCGACCTCGAGCGGGTACGGCATGAAGAACTCGCCCGGCTCCATGATCGGCGGCATCGGGTTCACGATCTGGGTACGCGCATGGCACGCCTCACGGACGATCCCCATGACCTCGTCCACCTCGTCGTCCTCGACGCCCAGCATGACCGTGGCGTTGGACTGCTTGAGGAACCCGCCGGAGCTGTTGAGGCGGGTTGCCCGGAACTCGCGTTCGAGCAGGGCATCCACAAGGGCGCGGGCGTCTTCATTGTGCACGATGGCCACGACGAGCTTCACGAGGCGGAGGATAGCCCACCGACGCAACCCCGATGCACCCGTTGACCCGAACCCGGATGGATGCCCGGTGTACGATCCCAATCGCGCCGCTCGGGTGCGATGGACGCCCCGGGTCGATCCCGCGACCGGTCTCGAGCGAGCAGCACGCGGAGGCACACGTGTCCGAACCCACCGTCCCCGATCGCGGCCCCCTCGCCGTCCTCTCCGCCGGCGCCGCGGCGCTCGCGCGGGCAGCCGACCTGGATACCGCCCTGGCTGTGATCGTCCAGGCCGGGGCAACAGCCGTCGGGGCGCCCGTCGCTGCCGTCTTTGGCCATGACCCGGACCGCGACGGGCTGGAGATGCTGGTGACGCTGGGCATCGACGATGCGGGGGCCACTGCCATCGCGGCGGAAGTCTCCGGAGACCCGGATCATCCGATCCGCCGCGCTGCGCTGGATCGCACGGGATCCCTGGGCCGGGACGGCACGGCGCCCGATGGGCTGCCGATGACGTTCGCGGATCTGCCCCTGGTCGTCGCGAGTGGCGGCGGGGCGGAGTACTGCGTGGGCGTCCTGTCGTTCGGCTGGCCAGGCACCCACCACGTGGACACGGACGAGGAGGCGCTGCTGGTCGGGACCGCGGACCTGGCCGCGGCGACGATCTCCGCGTTCCGGCTGGCGTCAATGGTGTCCGAGCGGGCGGAGTGGCTGCAGCGGATCACCCACACCGATGGCCTGACGGGTCTTGCCAACGACCGGACCCTGGCACGCGTCCTGGAGCTCGAGGTGGCCCGGGCCCAGCGGCAGGGCAGCGAGGTCTCCGTTGCCGTCTTCGACATCGATGCCTTCACGGCCCTCAACGTCGCCGCGGGCGCCCCGGCCGGGGACCAGGTCCTGCGCCAGGTCGCGACGATCCTCGCCGAGACCGTGCGTCTCGTGGACACGATCGCCCGCACCGGCGCCGACGAGTTCGTGCTGGTCGCCCCGGGCTCCGCGGGCGTCACGGTCGCGCGGCGGGTGCTGGACGGGATCGCCCGGCTGGACGCCGTTGACGGTCGGACCGTAACGGTCAGCGCGGGCGTCGCCCGGTTCCCGCAGGACGGCGTGGATGCCGAGACGGTGCTGGCCGCGGCGCGAGCTGCGGTCAAGGGCGCAGGGGAGCCGGCGGCGATCATCGAGGCAGCCGGGTAGGTCAGGCGAGGCGCCGGGCACGATCGGGCTGCCCGCCGGGCAGGTCAGGCGAGGCGGGTTGGCCCTCCGGGGCACGGCAGCCTGTCCGCGATGCGGGCCAGCGCAGCCACTGCGCCTTCGAGGACGGTGTCCGCGTCCCCGCTCGCGTCCACGATTGCGTAGCGGTCAGGCTCCGCGGCCGCGAACCCCAGGAAGGCCGCGCGCACGCGCTCGTGATAGGCGAGATCCTGGTACGCCTCGAACCGCGTGACCTCGTCCGCCTTGCGGCTCAGACCGGCCTCCACGGGCAGGTCCAGGAGGATCGTCAGGTCGGGGGCGAGGCCACCCGTGGCGAAGTGCTGGACCGCGCGCAGCTCGTCCATCGGCACCCCGGAGCCGGCCCCCTGATAGGCGAGCGAGGAGTCTGCGTACCTGTCGCAGAGGACCACGGCACCGCGCGCGATGGCGGGCTCGATGATCTCCGCAACGTGCTGGGCCCGCGAGGCGGCGAACAGCAGCGCGTCCGCGCGGCCCGTGCGGTCGATGCGGGGCTCCGTGTCCAGCACCAGCCGGCGCATCTGCTCGCCCAAGGGGGTGGAACCGGGCTCTCGCGTCGCGACCACGTCGCAGCCGCGCGCCCGCAGAACCCCTGCCAGCCGGGGCATCAGGCTGGACTTGCCGGACCCATCCGGGCCCTCGAGGGTGATGAAGACGCCTCGCCGGGCAATGGTCGCGGACACGCTGTCGAGTGTAGAGGATGGCGCCGCGGCCCTGGCGTCCGACCGCCGGCCGGGACCGCGGTCCCGCGCGCAGGCCCGGAACTGCGGCGCCACGCCGGCCACCGGCCTATGCGTCCGCGCGCTGCCAGTCCCCAAGGTGGCCGGTGATCGCGTCAAGCAGACCCGGGACCCCGGCGGCAACGGGCGGCGTGAGCTCCAGCCCCAGCTCAATCGTGTGCGGCTCCAGCCCGATGACCCGCACGCGTCTTGGCCAGGCCTCCAGCACGTGCAGCGCGCCGAGGAGCTCCCCGGCCCCAAGGTCATGGACGCTCATCACCTGCTCGTGGCGGATGAGCGACGCTCCGTCCATGTCGATCAGCGTGCCCGGCGCACGGTCGGCGTTGATGACGTCCACCACCAGCAGGCCGTCCAGGTCCATCAGGTACGGCAGCAGCGCGAGACCGACCGTCCCGCCATCGATCAGCTCCACCGAGTCCCGATCCGGCAGCCCGGCCAGGTGATGGGGCTCCGACAGGAGCTGCTCGACCACCAGCGCGCCCAGCGCCTCGTCCGTCTCGAGCCGGTTGCCCAGCCCGAGGACCGCGTAGCGGCTCACGCCGACGCCCAGCGCAGGGTTGCCTCGACGGCGTGGCCGCCCTTGTCGGGCAGGGGCCAGCCGCACTCGGCGCAGAAGGGGTGTTCCGCCCGCGCCTCGTTTGACGTGTCGCACAGCACGCAGACGACGGGGTCCGCGGTCACCTCGATGGCGACGTCGTCCAGGCCACGTGCCCGGAGGGCGAGCTCCGCGTGCAGGCGCGCAGACTCCGGGGCGACATGGACGGGGTCGTGGATGCGGATCTCCACCGCGACGGGACGCGGTCGGCCCGGTCCGGCCGCAGCGAGGGCATCGGCCACCGCCGCGGCCAGGAGGCCGGCTTCATGCATCGGCGCCGTTGCCCGTGCCGCTGCCCTTGCCGTTGGCCCGGTTGCCGTTGGCCCGTTCCTCGGCCTGGGCGCGCGCCTTCTCCTCCGGGGCGTGACCGACGAGACCGAGGGCCTCGACGGTCTGCTCGGTCCGGATGTTCTTGTAGCCACTGAACATCGATGACATGACGCCGATGCGCTCCTCGATGTCCACCAGGATCGCGCTGTACACGTGGTGGATCGCGAAGGCGAGGAACAGGAACGTGAGCAGGTTGTGCAGGAACCGGACGAACTGGATGCCGCCGGGGACCGCGTTCCCCCACCCGAAGAGCACGTGGAACGGACCCGCGGGCATGATCCAGCCGAACAGGAGCAACCCCGTCAGCACCTGTGCGAACAGGCCCACGGAGACGACCGTGTAGGCGAGGCCCGCGAGATGGTTGTGGCCCGTGTACGGCACCGGGTGCCGGCGCCGGAACGAGTAGTACCTGCCCATCTCCTTGAGCCAGTAGAACTGGTCTCGACGGTGGGGGATGATCTGGCTCCAGCTCGAGAAGCTGTTGCCCACGAAGCCCCAGTAGAAGCGGACGGCGACCGACAGGCTGAACACGATCGCGAAGATCTCGTGCCAGAAGCGCACGCTCGCCATCTGGGAGCTTGCCTCGAGCGGCGACGACGGCACGAGGAACGGCCCGTGGATGTACATCCCGGTCACGCTGAGCACGACGATCGAGATGACGATCAGCCAGTGGGTGACCCGGACCGGGACCTCCCATACGTAGATCGGCTGCGAGCCGATCCTTTCGTCGTCGCTCGGGACGGTGGGCCGGGGTTGGGTGACGGCGGCCATCACCGCACCTCGACGCGCACCCGCTCCTTGCCGGTGGCGTCCACGACGTGGACCGCGCAGGCGAGGCACGGGTCGAACGAGTGGATGGTGCGCAGCAGCTCCAGCGGCTGCTCGGGGACGGCGACGGGCGTGCCCTCGAGCGACGCCTCGTAGGGTCCGGGCACGCCGCCCGCGTCGCGCGGTCCGGCGTTCCAGGTCGAGGGGACGACCGCCTGGTAGTTCTCGATCTTCTTGTCCTTGATCTTGATCCAGTGCCCCAGGGCGCCGCGCGGCGCCTCGTGGAAGCCCCAGCCCTCGGCCTCGTCGGGCCAGGTTGACGGATCCCACTTGCCGCCTTCGTGGATGCGCAGGTCGCCGGACTCCATGTTGTTCGTGAGCTCGGCGAGCCAGCCGTCCATCATGTCCAGGAGGTAGACGGTCTCGAGCGCGCGGGCGGCGACCCGGCCGAGCGTCGAGAACAGCGCCGTCGCGGGCAGCTTGAGCTCCGTGAGCGCACCGTTCACGATCTCCTGGATCCGCGGGTTGCCGGCCGCGTAGCCAACGAGCATGCGGGCCAGCGGGCCCACCTCCATCGGCATGCCGTCGTAGCGCGGCGACTTCAGCCACGAGTACTTGGCCTCGACGTCGAGGCTCTCGAACGGGGGCGTCGGGCCCGTGTACTTCGGCTTCGTCTCGCCATCCCACGGGTGCAGCGCGGCCTGATCGCCGCCGCCGTACTCGTAGTAGGAGTGGGCGATCGCCTCGGTGATCTTGGCCTGGTCGAGCGGGACGAGGTTGCCGATGTCGCCGCCGACGATGATCCCGCGGTTGAAGCCGAACTTTGCCTCGTCGTCCCGGTTGCCGCCCTGCAGGCCACCGTAGGAGAGGTAGTTCTTGTGGCCTGCACCCAGCTCCCACCACTCCGGGTAGAACGCGGCCACGGCCTTCACGTCGGGCACGTAGACCTGGGTGACGAACTCCCGCATCTGGTCGATGCGCGACTTGAGGAAGGTGAGTCGCTCCCAGTTGATGACGTTGGGCGAGTTCGGGTCCACTGCCGAGGCCATGCCGCCGACGAGGTACGTCTGCGGATGAGGGTTCTTGCCACCGAGAACAGCGTGGATCTGGATGACCTCGCGCTGCCAGGTGAGGGCCTCGAGGTAGTGCGCGACTGCCATGAGGTTGGCCTCTGGCGGCAGCCTGTAGGCCGGGTGGCCCCAGTACCCGCTGGCGAAGAGGCTGAGCTGGCCTGAGTCCACAAGCTTCTTCACCCGGGCCTGGACACCGGCGAAGTACTGCTCGGAGCTCAGGCCCCAGGGGGAGATCGACTGGGCGAGCCTGGAGGTCGCGGCCGGGTTGGCGGCGAGGGAGCTGGCCACGTCCACCCAGTCCAGGGCGTGCAGGTGGTAGAAGTGGATGACGTGGTCCTGGATGTGCTGGGCGCCGGCGATCAGGTTGCGGATCAGGCGGGCGTTGGGCGGGATCTCCACGCCCAGCGCGTCCTCGACCGCGTAGACCGACGTGTGCGCGTGGACCGTGGTGCAGACGCCGCAGATGCGCTGTGCCCAGATCCATGCCTCGCGCGGATCGCGGCCCTTGAGGATGAGCTCCATGCCCCGGAACATCGTGCCGGACGAGTAGGCGGCGCTGACCTTGCCACCCTCGACCTGCGCTTCGATCCGGAGGTGACCTTCGATCCGTGTGACGGGATCGATGACGATTCGATCGGCCATCGTCCGCTCCTACGCGTTGGTGCCGGCGTCGTCCGACGCCTCGGCGGGGGTGGGCGTGGTCTCGGGCACGACGGTCCCATCCGGGGCGACCGTCGCTCGTTTCCGCTCTCTCGCCCGTCGAGCGGCGACGCCCGCACCGTGGGCGACCGTGGCGATGCCGACGAACCCGACGGCGGCCAGGCCGATGGTCTGGGCGTCCACGTCACCGCCGAACATCTGCACGCCCGGGAGCCGCTCGTAGAACGGGCTCATTCGCTCCCAGAACCGGGGCGAAGCGCAGGCAACGCAGCCGTGCCCGGCACCGATCGGCCAGTTCACGCCGTCGTTCCAGCGCACGATCGGACAGTTGTAGGTCGCCTGTGGCCCCTTGCAGCCGGTCTTGTAGAGGCACCAGCCGTTGCGGTGACCCTCGTCGCCCCACTCCTCCACGAAGCGGCCGGCGTCGAAGTGCGCCCTGCGCTCGCATTGGTCGTGGATGAGGTGGCCGTAGGCGAACAGGGGTCGGTTGTACTGGTCCAGCGCGGGCGCCGAGCCGAACGTCAGGTAGTGGACGAGCGTGGCGGTGGTGTTGGCCGCGTTGTGCGGGCAGCCGCCGAGGTTCACCAGCGCCTTGTCGCCGATGACGTCGCCGACGCCCACCGCGCCGGTGGGGCCGAGCCGCGGGAAGCCGCCGTCCCAGGCACACGCACCAACCGCGATCACGAGGGCTGCGCCTGCGGCCGTCTCCCTGAGCAGGTCCAACGCCGTGCGCCCGCCGATGGTGCAGTAGATGCCGTTCTCGGCCGTGGGGATCGAACCCTCGACAATCAGGACGTAGGGCTGGCCGCTCTTGACGATGTCCTCGCGGACCTTCTCGGCAGCCGAGCCGGCTCCCGCCATGATCGTCTCGTGGTACTCGAGCGAGATGGCGTCCAGGACGATGTCGGCGATCGCCGGGTGGCTGCTGCGGAGCATCGACTCGGTGTTGCCGGCGCAGTCCTGGAACTCCATCCAGATGACGGTGGGCTTCGGCTTCGTCTCGAGGGCGTTGACGATCCTCGGGGTCATCGACGCCGGCAGCGCCAGCAGCGCGGTCATCGCGGACGCGAAGCCCAGGAACCGGCGGCGACTGATGCCCTGGTACTCGAGGGCCGCCTGCAGCCAGTTCCCTGACTGGTCGGCGACCGGAGGCGGCGCGGCGCTCGCGCTCGCAGGCAGGACGGGACTCGCAGGGAGCCCTCCGGCATCGCCCATCTCGTACTCCTCCAGGTCAGCTTGCAGGTGTCGGGCCGATGCGCGAACACCCCGGGACGTGCGCGACGCCCTGGTCGGTCACCAGCTCCAGGCGCTGGGAGCCGAAGGTCGTCGGGTTGGGGTAATTTCGGGACCCGGCGGCCCGGGCACACAGGGCCGATGGGGGCCGGCCTCGGGGGCCAAAGGTCCCGGGGAGCTCCGGCGACGAAGCGCGCGAGCCCCGGCGCCCGCGAGCCCCGGCGCCCGCGAGTACGAGATTCGCCCTAGCGCCAACCGGCGCCCCACGCGCTACCCTCGGTCCCAATGCGAGATCTGACAAGCCGTGCCCTCGACACGGCCAACGCCCTGGGCGCCACGTACGCGGATGTGCGCGTTGTCCGGCGGCTCGAGGAATCGATCAACATCAAGTCCACCCGCGTGGAGGGCGTCCAGTCCGGTGAGAGCGAGGGCTTCGGTGTCCGTGTCCTCGTGGACGGCGCCTGGGGGTTCGCCTCCAGCCACGACCTGACCAACACGGAGGCGGACCGCGTCGCAGCGCAGGCCATCCGCATCGCGAAGGCCTCTGCCACCGCTCTCCGCCACCCCGTCCTGCTGGACGACCGCCCGCCCGCCAACGGCCTCTTCGAGACGCCCGTGGCGGAAGACCCGTTCGCGGTCCCGCTGGAGCGCAAGATCGCGGACCTGCTCGCCGCCGACCGCGCCCTGAATGCCGTCAAGGGGGTCGCCTGGACGGAATCGCTCTACGCCGCGCAGCGGGAGTGGAAGACCTTCGCCGCCTCGGACGGCAGCTACACGGAGCAGGTCATCACCCACGTCGGCAGCGGCCTGGAAGCCAATGCCATCGACGGCGACGAGCACCAGCGCCGGAGCTACCCCGACAACGGCGGCGCCTGGGCCTCGGCCGGCTACGAGTGGGTTCGTGGCCTGGACCTTGCCGGCAACGCTGAGCGCATCGCGTCGGAGGCCGTTGAGCTGCTGACCGCGCCGCCTCTCCCCGCCGGGACGCGGACCATCCTCCTGCACCCCAGCCAGCTCTACATGCAGGTGCACGAGAGCTGCGGACACCCGACGGAGCTCGATCGGGCCTTCGGCAGCGAGGCGAGCTACGCGGGCACCAGCTTCCTCACGCCGGACATGCTCGACGGCTTCCGCTACGGCTCGGACCTGTGCGACATCGTGGCCGACGCCACGGTCCCGGGCGGCCTGGGAACCTTCGGCTGGGACGACGAGGGCGTCGCGGCGCAACAGGTCGCGCTCGTGAAGGAGGGCATGTTCGTCGGCTACCTCAGCTCTCGCGAGACCGCACCCCGCATCGGGCGCCGGTCCGGCGGGGCGATGCGCGCCGACGGCTGGAACCGCATTCCCCTGATCCGGATGACCAACGTGAACCTGCTGCCGAAGCCGGGGATGAGCTTCGAGGACATCGTCGCGGACACGGACGACGGCCTCCTGTTCGAGACGAACCGCAGCTGGTCGATCGACGACCGGCGCCTCAACTTCCAGTTCGGAACCGAGATCTGCCGCGAGGTCAAGGGAGGCAAGGTGGGCCGGCTGTTCCGCAACGGGACGTACACCGGCATCACCTACGAGCTGTGGCGGTCGATGGACGCTGTTGGCGACGCGTCTTCGTGGCAGATGTGGGGCACACCGAACTGCGGCAAGGGCGAACCGCCCCAGTCCGGCCACGTGGGCCACGGCGTCTCGGGCGCCCGATTCCGCAACGTGCGCGTGGGGGTGGTGGCATGACCGTGCGAGACGGCACCGGGTCGGACCCGGAGGCGGCGCTTCGCCTCGCGGAGGACGCCGTCCGGCTGGCCGGGGCGGCGGGCGCCACCGAGGCCGAAGCCCTGGTCGTGGCCGGCGAGTCGTCCCTGACCCGCTTTGCCAACAGCGAGATCCACCAGAACGTCGCCAGCGCCGAGGTCCTCGTCAGCCTGCGCGTCGTCAAGGGACGGCGGGTGGGTGTGGCATCGACGGGTCGCGTCGACGCCGAGGGCGTGCGGGCGCTGGTCGAGCGCGCCGTGGCCATCGCCGCCAACGTCGAGGAGCTGGAAGACTGGGCAGGACTGCCCGAGGCCGGCGCCGCGGAGCCCCTTGCCATCGCGTGGTCCGACGGGACCGCCAACGCCACCCCGGAGCTGCGCGCCGACGGCGCTCGGGCTGTCATCGCGGCAGCGGACGCGGCCGGGGTCACCGCCTTCGGCTCGTTCTCCACGGATGCGGAGGCGATCGCGGTCGCGAACTCCAGGGGCATCCGGGCCGCAGAGCGCCGGACCACGAGCCAGCTTCTGACCGTGTCGATGGGCCCGGACGATGGGACCGGCTATGCGGAGCAGTGCGCGACCGACGCCACCACGATCGACGCCGCGACGATCGGTCGGGAGTCTGCCGAGCGCGCCCGCGCCAGCGCCAACCCCGTCGCCATCGACCCCGGCGACTACCCCGTCGTCCTCCACCACTACGCGGTGGTGGACCTGCTCGACATGCTCGGGTACCTCGGGTTCTCGGCTCTTGCGGTCCAGGAGGACCGCTCGTTCTGGGAGGCCGGCCGGCGCGTGGCCTCGCCGCTCGTCACCATCACGGACGATGGCCGGGATCCCGCCGGCACGCCGATGGGCTTCGATGCCGAGGGCGTCCCGAAGCAGCGCCTGGCCCTCCTGGACGCGGGCGTCTGCCGGGATCTCGCGTTCGACCAGCAGACCGGCGCGAGAGCCGGCCACGCCTCCACCGGCCATGGCCTCCCCGCCCCGAACCCGTGGGGCCCGTTCCCGACCAACATGGTGATGAGCGCGGGCGACGCATCCATGGAGGACCTGGTCGGCGGGCTGGATCGCGGGCTGCTGGTCACCCGGTTCCACTACACGAACCCGGTCCACTCCAAGAAGGTGATCATCACGGGCATGACCCGCGACGGGACCTTCCTGGTTGAGGGCGGCAGGATCGTCGGGCCGGTCCGGAACCTCCGCTTCACGATGTCGTACCTGGACGCGCTCGCGAACGTGGAGGCCGTGAGCCGGGAGCGCCGCTGCATCCGCGGGATGCTGGGCGGGAGCGTGGTGCCGTCGCTGCGGCTCTCCTCGTTCTCGTTCACCGGCGCCACGGCGGCCGGGTAGGACCGGGCGATGGGCATCAGCGACCGGGCGTCCGCCGACTTGACGCTCTACGCCGAGACCGACGGCTCCGTGTCCGTGGACACCGGAGCGCGGTTCGTGGCCGTGGGCGGCGAGGACCTCGAGCGGATCCTGGACCGCCTGGCGGCCGACGGCGGGACCCTGCGCCTGCTGGGCGGCACCGGCCGGGCGGACGACGGCGACGAGGCGCCGGAGCTCGAGAGCGACCCGGCGATGGGCGCCGCCGGCTGGGTGCTGGCGCTGGCCCACGCCCGCGGGCTGACCGTCGTCCGCGACGAAGGCTGACGCCGGGCGCGTAACGAAGCCGTACCGGTCACGCACCACGCTGCGGCCATGAAGCGTCCTGCCGCTACCACGCTCACCCTCGTGCTCCTCGCCGTCGCCCTCGCCGCGTGCGGGAGCACCCCCCCATCCGAGGCCGTGCCGACGACGCTCGAATCGGCGTCTCCGTCGGTGTCTCCGTCGGCATCCTCGGCCTCGGTCGTGCGGCCGATCGTGTTCGACACCGACATGGGCATGGACGACCTCCTCGCCCTGTACGTGATCCTCCGGGACCCCTCGATGGATGTCCGCGCCATCGCCATCGACGGGACGGGGCTGGTCCACTGCGGCGCAGGGATCCGGAACCTGCGCCGGATCCTGGGCGCCTTCGACCGGCTCGACATCCCGTTCGGATGCGGCCGGGAGGAGCCCGGACCGAACGGCCGCTCCTTCCCCGACGAGTGGCGCGCATCGAGCGATGCGATGTACGGCGTGGTGCTCCCGCCGGTCGCCGCCTCGGAGTTCCCGCCGGACGCCGTCACGATCCTCCACGAAGCGCTCGCGATGTCACCGGAGCCGGTCACCGTCCTTGCCGTCGGGACGTGGACCAACCTCCAGGACCTGTTCGCGGCGCACCCGGACGACCTGGCTGCCGTCACGGGGATCCACGCGATGGCCGGCACGATCGATGCGCCGGGCAACATCGAGCTCGGGGCCACGACGCCCGCAGATCGGGTCGAATGGAACGTCGGCGCGGACCCGGAGGCGTTCGCAGCCGTGATGGCGCTCGACGTCCCGGTCACCCTCGTGCCACTGGACGCGACCAACGATGCGCCCGTGCCCGTCGACATCCTCGCGGTCCTCGATACGGACCATGGCGCGGCAGGGGCGGACATCGCCTACGAGACCTATGCCCGCAACCCGTACCTCGCCGCGGAGGGCAACTACTGGTGGGACTCGGTCGCGGCCGTCGGCCTTGCCGACCCCGGCCTCCTCACGTGGGAGGAGATGAACGTGACGGTGACGGACGGGTCCTCGGCCGCGGGCCGCATCAACCGGGACACAGCCGGCCGCCCGGTCCGTGCGGCGATGGGTGCCGACGGCGCCAAAGTTCGCGAAGCCGTCCTCGCCGGCCTCCGCCGCGGCGCGCCGCGCCCGGAGCCCTTCACGCCCGCGGGCACGCTCCGCATGACCTGGGATGGCACGAACTGCCGCATGGACGGCGATCCGCCGACGACGGGAGGGCTCCTGCAGATCTCCTTCGCCAACAGGGGGACGACGGGCGCCGGCCTGGTTGCCGCCGGGGTCGTGCAGCCAAGGACGTGGGCGGATGCCCTTGCATGGGTCTCGACGCTCGACTTGTCCGACGAGAGCGCTTTGGCTCCCCCGGACTGGATCATCGAGATCGAGGGCCAGGGCCCCTTCGCGGAGGCAGGACAGGACGCGGTCGTGCTGGGCGAGCTGCCGTCAGGCCTGATCGGCGTGATGTGCGCCACCGGCGACTGGCCGAACCTCAGCTTCACGGACGGGGGCTCGTTCACCCTCGCCGACTGATCGTCCCTACCAGGAGACCAGCTTCCAGATCTCCGGCTCCAGCTCGCCCGGGCGCCCGCCGACCTCCGCGAACAGCGCCACGGCACGCTTGAGATGGGCCATGGCCTCGTCGCTGCGACCGGCGGCGCGGAGCTGGTCGGCGAGGTTGTTCTCGACCGCAGCCTCGAGATGCGTCTCGCCGGTCCGCCGGCATTCGGCCAACGCCTCTTGGAGAAGGACGATCGCTGCGGCGTGGTCACCTGCCGCCGCCTCGACGAGTGCCAGGCCGTTCCGCGCGGCGATCGCGGCCGCCGGGTCGCCGTGCAGCCCGGGCCCAGCCGCGTCGACGGCCGTCCGGAGCGAGGCGCGCGCCGCATCAAGATCGCCACGCCGCAGGGCGACCAGGCCCAGCAGCCGGCGGGCGGCCCCGGTCGTCCTGTCATCGGTGGTGCCCGCCACGGCGGCCAGTGCCTGGTCCGCAAGCGAGGTCGCCAGGTCCAGGTCGCCGGCTCGCATCGCCACGGCGCCGCGCTCGACCAGCACCCCTGGCCGGAGTCGCTCGTCTGCCCCGGCCAGCGCCGCGTCGAGATGGCTCGCGGCCGTGGCCACATCACCGCGCCGGGCGTGGACCTGCCCCAGGCGCAGCTCGACGCCCGACAGGGCGGCCTCGTCGCCGATCGCCGCCGCGGCCTCGAGCGAGGCGATCGCCGCCGCGTAGTCCCCCTGGGCCGTGCGGATCTCGCCGATCGCGACCTGGAGTCCCACGACGTCCGGGTGCCCGAGGGCCAGGGCCGTCTCGAGAAGCTCGAGTGCCTCGCGATGGGCGTAGATCCGCCGCGACCCGAGCCCCGCCTCGCGGTAGGCCTCGGCGGCGGCGGCGTCCCGTCCGGCGGCCTGTTCGTGGCCAGCGATCTGCGCCAGCCGTCCCGGGTCGTGGCGCCCGGCCGGGTCGGCCCGCAGCACCTCCGCGATCCGCCGGTGAAGAAGCCGCCGGCGCGCCAGCCCGATCTCCTCGTACGCCGCGTCCCGGAGCCGGGCGTGCCCGAAGTCGAAGGCAGTCTCCCGCCCGCTCGCAAGCTCGCGGACGATCCCCCGGTGGACGAGCTCCTCGAGGGCCGTGACGGTCTCGTCGTCAGAGCGGCCGCTGGCCACCCGGACCGTCGGGAAATCGAATGAGCGACCGATCACCGCGGCCGTCGCGAGCACCTGGCTCGCCGTCTCCGAGACGCTCGCGAGGCGCTCTCGCAGCAGCGCGCGGACGCCACGCGGCGGCGCCTGGCCGGCTGCGCCGGGACCGGCCATCAGGGCCTCGACCACGTACAGCGGCAGCCCCTCGGACTCCGAGGCGAGTGCCGCCGCGTCCCAGGCCGGCAGACCGGCCGCGGCAGCCGCATCGACAAGCGCCCCGACCACCACGTCGTCCAGCCGCTCCAGCCGCACCGACGTCGCGCCCGGGAGCCCGTGGATGGCCTCCGCGAACAGCTGGGTTCCCTCCTCCAGGTCCCCGGGGCGCCATGTGAGGAGGAGGAGCATCGGCCGACCGGTCAGCCTCCGGGCGATGTAGAGGAGCGCCTCCCGCGATGCGTCATCCGCCCACTGCAGATCGTCCACGGCAACGATGCCCGGCGTGGCGCCATGGCCGATCGCCGCGAGCGCCGCCGCGATCGCCTCGAGCAGCCTCGCGCGCGCAGCGGGCGACTCGGCCGCGCCCGGTGCCGCGCTGTCCGTCGCCACGCCGTCGGGCAGCGGCACGAGACGCTCGACCTCCGCCAGGGTGGCTGGCGCGAGCTCTGCGAGGCGCTGGGCGGCTCCGGGCACCGCGAACCCCGCCCGGAGCAGCTCCACGATCGGCGCATAGGCGATGGACCCCTCGGCCGGGAAGGCGCGGGCCAGGAGCACCGTGGCGCCATCGGCCGCCGCCCGTGCGAGCAGCGCCTCAACGAGGCGGGACTTCCCGATCCCAGCCTCGCCGGTGACGCTGGCGACGCGCCCGTCCGCCGACGATCGACGGTACGCATCGAGGAGCGACTCCAACTCCAGCCGCCGGCCCAGCATCGGCAGCCTGGTCCTCGGCTCGACGACGGTTGCCGCCGGTGCACCGCTCATCACATGCGCCGGTGGCACGTGCACGACCGGCGCGAGCCGCCCATCCCGGATCGCCTCGTACAGCTCCGTGGTCGTCGCCAATGGCACCACGCCCAGCTCCCGCTCCAGCATGGCCACGGTGGTGCGGTACTCGCGGATCGCTCCGGCCCGGTCGCCGCCGCGGGCAAGCGCCGCCATCAGCCGCTGGCGTGCGGGCTCGTCGAGCGGATCCAGCTCCACGAGCCGCGCCGCGGCCGCGATCGCGGCCATTGGGTCGCCACCAGCCTCCGCCGCCGTGACGAGGCCCTCCAGCACCTCGACGACGCGCCGCTCGACGGTGACGGCACGGGTGGCACGCCAGTCGTCGAAGTCCGGGCTGTCGCGGAGCGAGAACCCGGCGAGGAAGGGGCCTCGGGCCAGGGCCGCAGCCTCCGCGAGCGCACCCTGGTCGCCACCGGCGGCGCCCGCTTCGAGCGCAGCGAGGTCCAGCCAGACCCCTGCGCCGTGGGCCGCGAGGGAGACCGTCGAGCGGTCGACGTGCAGCCAGCGATCGCCGAGCGCCGCCCTGAGCACCGACAGCGTCCGGCGCAGCGCGCCCCGGGCGGATCCATCGTCGGACTCCGGCCAGAAGATCGCCGCGAGCTCATCACGCGCGTACGGCCGCCGCTCCACCGCCAGGAGCGCGAGGATCGCGACGGCCTTGCGGGTGTCGACGCGGATCGGCTCGCCGTCCACCTGGACCTCGAGGGGACCGAGAACGCGAATATCGAGCGGCATCGAGCGTACGGTACAGCGTCGGGCCGCAATCCCGTAACGTTTCCCGAACGACGTCCCTGCAACTTCCGGTGCCATGACCTCGACCCGCGTCCGGCTCGTCTCCGTCACCTGGCTGCTCGCGCTGCTCGTGACCATCGTCGCGTCGTGGGCGGCGCTGACCGATCCCCGTGCGGCAACCACGTGGGAGGAGGTCGTCGTCGTGTTCGGGTTCGGGTTCGGGTTCACCACCGTCGGCGCGATCCTCGTCACCCGTCGCCCCCGGGAGCCCGTCGGGAGGATGGCGCTCCTCATCGGGATCATCGCGATCACCACAACCGGGCTCAAGATCCTGGCCGTCGCCCTCGACGGGGCGCCGGGCCCGATCCCGCCGGTCGGCGCCGCCGCCGCAGTCGTCTCGTCGCAGCTCTGGGGCGCGGTCCTGATGTCCGCGGGCCTCCTCCTCGTCCGGTTCCCGGCCGGGCTCGAGCGGGACCGACTGTCCGCGATCGCCAACGGCATGTTCATCGTTGCGCTCACCTGCACGGCAATTGCCACCTTCGCACCGGGCCAGGTGCAGGCCGGCTGGATCGAACGGACGAGCAACCCGCTCGGCATGAGCGCGCTTGGCCGCGGGACCGCGGAGTCGATCGCCAACGCAGCCCTGCTCCTGTACGTTGCCGGGCTGGCCGTGACCGCGGTTGTGCTTGCGCGCCGCTATCGGCGGGCCGGGCCCGTCGTCCGCGCCCAGATCCGGTGGGTTGCTGCCGCAGGCGCCTTGCCGGTCGTGCTCTTCCCGGGCCTGTTCATCGGGCCGGCGTGGCTGTGGAGCGCCTGGCAACTGTCCCTCGCCCTGCTGCCGATCGCCATCGGCATCGCGATCCTGCGGTACCGCCTGTACGACATCGACCGGATCATCGGCCGGACGCTGTCGTACGCGATCGTGACGGCGCTCCTGGCCGCGGTCTTCGTCGGCACGAACCTCCTGCTGCAGGCACTGGTCGCCGGCGCGGGAGAGCTGCCACCCATTGCGGTCGCAGTCTCCACGCTGATCGTCGCAACGCTGTTCCAGCCGATCCGGCGCCGGGTTCAGGCGCCCATCGACCGCCGCTTCAACCGGGCGCACCACAATGCCGAGCAGCTGGTTGGCGTGTTCGCGCGTCAGGCTCGGGATGAGGTCGACCTCGGACGTCTTCGTACCGCGGTCGTGGAGGTGGTCGTGGAGGCGGTTCGGCCAGCGGGTGCCACGATCTGGCTCCGGTCTGAGCGTCCGATCGCGGTGGGAGGGGCCGAGCAACCGTGATGGTCCAACAGCGAAGCCTCGCCCGCCCAGTCGCCGGCTTCGTGTGGCTGCTGGGGCTCGGCGTGCCCATCACCCTGGGCGTCCTCGTCGCCGTGCTCCCTCCACAGGAGTCGGACGGCTGGGCGATACCCGTCTACACGTTCGTCGTGATGTCGTGGTCACTCGTCGGAAGCGTGATCGCGACCCGCCGTCCGGGGCATCTCGTCGGCTGGGTCGTATGGGGGACGGGCGTCTGGTTCGGCGTGGCGCTGATCGGCCAGATGTGGGGGTTTCTCAACGCCGAGGTCTACGGCGGGTCACTGCCGTTGCCGTACGCAGGGTGGTGGGGCAGCCTCCTGTTCACTCCGGCGCTCGCCTTCGCGCTGGCCGGCCTGCCGCTGTGCTTCCCGGACGGCCACCTGCCGTCCTCTCGCTGGCGCATCGTCGCGCTGCTGATCGCGGCCGCGTTGCTCTCCCAGATCGTCACCGCCATCATCCTGCCCACCTCGGTCGATGTGGCGCCGGGAGTCCCGCTGCCACCCGGCTTCGCCGCCCTGGGTGGCCTGACGGACCTGGCGGCGGCGATGTCCGAGGTCGGGAGCCTGGTGCTCATCGTCTGCCTCCCGGTCATCCTCGCGGCGCCGTTCATCCGCTATCGGCGGGGGACGCCGATCGAGCGCCAGCAGCTGAAGTGGTTCGGCGCCACGGCCGGGCTTGCTCTCCTGGGTATTCTCGGGGCCACGGTGCTGCCCGATCCGCTGAGCGTTGCCGCGTTCATCGTCACCACGATCGCGCTGGGCCTCGTGCCCGTCTCGATCGCGATCGCGGTCCTTCGCTACCGCCTGTACGAGATCGACCGCATCGTCGGGCGAACGATCACGTACGCGCTCCTCACGGCACTCCTCGCGATCGCCTTCGTCGCGACGAACCTCGCGCTCCAGGCGGTCCTCGCGGATGTCGCCGGCAGCTCGACCCTGGTCACCGCGGCTGCAACGCTCGTTGTCGCGGGCCTGTTCCAGCCGCTCCGGCGTCGCGTGCAGGCGCCGATCGACCGGCGGTTCAATCGGACCCGGGTCAACGGCGAACGCGTCGTGGCATCGTTCGCAGGGGAGCTGCGGGACCAGGTGGACCTGGACCGGCTGCGCTCAGCGATCGTGCAAACCGTCGACGATGCCGTGGCGCCGGCAGCCGCGTCCGTGTGGCTCAGAAAGGCTCGATGACGACGACCACGGCGCCGCGCCCGCTCGGAGTCGTGGGCCGCATCCTGCTCCTGACACTGCTCGTGTTCGGGCTGTTCCTCGCCCGCCTGGATCCGTTCACCCTGTTCTTCTACACGAGCTATGCCGCCATCGGGGCCGTCCTGGTCATCCGACGACCTGGCAACAGCATTGGCTGGCTCCTCGTCGCGATCGCGTTCGGGTTCATCGGCACCACGACGGAGCTCCAACTCGATGCGACGGCGTTGCAGGACGGAACCGCACCCCTGGATCAGTTCCTCGCGGCGTGGGCCTCCTCGTGGAGCGGCTACGCGACCTTCGGCGGATTCGTGGCCCTGATGCTCCTGTTCCCGTCCGGCCGGTTGCCGAGAGGACCCTGGCGACGACCTGCGATCGCCATGCTGGGGGTGTGCGCCATGATCCCCATCGTCGCCGCCGCTGCGCCAGTCGTCGGCTTCAACCTAGCCGGCAATGAGACGGTGGTGGTCCCCAATCGGTTCGCCATCCTGCCGGACCTTGCGATCTGGTCGGTGATCCCGCTCGATTCGCTCATTGCGCCGGTCGTCGTCCTGCTGATGATCGGCGTGATCTCGATGCTCATCAGGTACCGCCGTGCGACCGGCGTCGAGCGGCTCCAGCTTCGATGGCTCGTCGCCGCGCTCGCGTTCATGGTCTTCGCGGTGATCGCCGGGCTCAGCTCGATCATCGTGTTCGGGGAGGGGATCGGCGGCCTCGCCTGGCTCCCCGCGATCTTCGCCTACCCGATGATCCCGGCCGCGATCTACGTCGCCATCACCCGCTACCGCCTGTACGAGATCGACCGGGTCATCAGCCGGACGCTGGGCTGGCTCATCGTCACCGCGCTGCTGGCGGGCCTCTTTGCGGCGATGATCGTTGGCCTCCAGGCGATCCTTGCGCCCGTGACGGACAACGACACCCTCGCGGTCGCGGCGTCCACGCTCGTCGCGTTCGCCCTGTTCCAGCCGCTGCGCCGGCGGGTCCAGCGGGCCGTGGATCGCCGGTTCGACCGGGCCCGGTACGACGGGGAGCGGGTGGTGACCGCATTCGGCGAGCGGTTGCGCGACCGGGTCGACCTCGCCGGAGTGGAGACCGACATCGCGGTCACCGTGCACGAGGCCCTCCGGCCGGGCTCGGTCGCGGTCTGGGTGCGGACGGAGGCGGGGGGATGAGGCTGGAGCACCTGCGCGCCGTGCCATATGCCGGCGTGGTGATGCTGGTCGTCGGCATCGCCGTGTGGTCCGGGCAGGACATCTCGGGCGCCTGGATCATCGGGTCGTACTGCGCGGTCGGCCTGTTCCTGGCCTGGCGCCGGCCGCGAGAGGTCGTCGGCTGGCTGCTCGTCGCGTTCGCCCTGGCCTTCGAGACGCTCGGCACCGTTGTGCCGGGCCCCTCGTCCCAGGTCGTCGATGGTCATGCCGACGCGGGGATCACGCTCATGGCGTGGACCAACTCGTGGGGCAGCGGCCTGGCGTTCGGGGTGTTTGTCGCGCTGGCCGTCCTGTTCCCAGCCGGGCGGTTCCCGGCGGGCCGATTGGGTACCGTCGGCCGGCTCGCCGTCGCGGTCCCGATCGTCTTCGCCATCGTCCTGGCCTTCGCGCCGGATGCCACCGTCAACTTCACCGATGGGATCGCGGTCGCCGTCCGACTGCCGTTCGGCATCGCGCCCGACTGGCCCGGATGGCCGGTCATCCAGACGGGCGTGTTCGTGGCGGTGCTCATCGCCCTCGCCGCAGCCATCGGGACCCTCATCGTCCGGTTCCGGCGAGCCGAAGGGGCGGAACGCGAGCAGTACAAGTGGCTCCTGGCGGCCCTCGCCGTCACCCTGGGCACGGTGGTCTTCGCCTTCGCGGTGATCCTGCTGGTCGACACGACGGGCACCTGGATGTGGTGGCCGGCCGTCATCGCCTACCCACTGATCCCGATCGCGATCGCGATCGCCATCACCCGGTACCGCCTGTATGAGATCGACCGGATCGTCAGCCGCACGATCGGCTGGGCGATCGTGACGGGGATCCTGGTGGCGGTGTTCGCGGGCCTCGTCGTCGCGCTGCAGACGGTGCTCGCACCGGTCACGAACGAGAACACGCTCGCGGTGGCGGCGTCCACCCTCGTCGCGTTCGCGCTGTTCCAGCCGCTGCGGCGGCGGGTCCAGCGCGTCGTGGACCGCCGGTTCGACCGGGCGCGGTACGACGGGCAGCGAACGGCGGACGCCTTCGCTGAGCGGCTTCGGAACGAGATCGACGTCAATTCCGTGCATGACGCCCTCGTCGCGACGACCAGCGCTGCGGTCAAACCGGCTGCCGCCGGCATATGGCTTCGTAACGCAAGCAGTGACAGCTCTGCCCAGCCTTCGTAACGATGTCCGAACACACAACCTTGAGGATGGCGCCCATGACAGCGATCTCTCGCCCGTTCCGTCGCCTGATGGGCCGGCCCAAGCCCGAGTCGGCGGCCGTCGTCATGCCCGCGCCCGCCGTGCCGACGGCTGAGCGGCCCGGCGTCGCCGTGGACATCCCCGAGACCGACCCGCTGTTCGCGTACCTCCAGTCGGCACCGGGACCCGTTGACCTCACCCGCCTGGAGCTCGCCTCGCCCGCTCTCGAGGAGCTGCGGGGAGCGGGCGTCGCGCTCGTCGTGCCGTTGGTGACCCAGGGCGAACTCATCGGGACGCTCAACCTCGGGCCACGCCTCTCCGAGCAGGACTACTCGACTGACGACCGCCGGCTGCTCGCGACCCTGGCGGCGCAGGCCGCGCCCGCGATCCGCGTCGCGCAGCTCGTCCGCGAGCAGGCCGCGGAAGCGGCCGAGCGCGAGCGGTACGAGCAGGAGCTCAAGGTCGCCCAGCTGATCCAGCAGCAGTTCCTCCCGCGCGAGCTCCCGAACCTCCCCGAATGGCAGATCGCCGCGTACTACGGACCGGCACGCGTCGTCGGCGGAGACTTCTACGATTTCATCGACCTTGGCGAGGGCCGCATCGGTGTCGTCGTCGGCGACGTCACCGACAAGGGCGTCCCGGCGGCCCTCGTCATGGCCCGCACCCACTCGATCCTCCGGGCGGAGGCCCCGCGGCTCATCGAGCCCGGCAAGGTCCTTGCCCGGGCGAACGAGCTGCTCGCCCCCGAGATGCCGGCGCGGATGTTCGTCACCTGCCTCTACGGCGTCCTGGAGCCCGAGACCGGCCGCTTCGTGTTCGCGAACGCCGGCCACAACCTGCCCTACGTGCGCACGACGGACGGCGTCATCGAGCTGCGGGCGACCGGCCTGCCGCTCGGCCTGATGCCGGGCATCGTCTACGAGGAGACCGAGGGCTTCGTGGGCCAGGGCGACGCCATGCTGCTCTATTCGGACGGCCTGGTGGAGCAGCACGGACCCGGCCGGGAGATGTACGGCTTCCCCCGCCTGCGCGAGGCGATGGTCACCGACGACGCCGGGAGCGTTCTCCTGGACCGACTGCTCGACGAGCTGCGTGCCTTCACCGGGCCCGGCATGGAGCAGGAGGACGACATCACGCTCGTCACGTTGCGCCGCTCGCACGGAACCGCGGACGCATGGGCCGAGGAGCGTCCCGAGGTGCCTGTGACCCGCGACCGGAAGCCGGTCGTGACGGCCGCCGGAGGCATCGCCGACGCCGAGCCGCTCATCGCCTTCACCATCGAGGGCGCCATCGGGAACGAGCGCGCGGCCATGCAGCGCGTCGCCGAGGCAGTGGCGCCGCTGGGCCTCGAACCCGCGCGCCTGGAGCGTCTCAAGACGGCGGTCGCGGAAGCCGTGATGAACGCGATCGAGTACGGCTCCCAGGGCGATCCCGCGGTCCCGGTCGATGTCCGCGTTGACGCCGACGACGAGGCCATCCACATCCGCGTCACGGATCGGGCGCTGTCCGGGCCGGTCCCGGAGGCCGAGATGCCGGACCTCGACGCCAAGCTCGAGGGCCGCCAGAAGCCGCGCGGCTGGGGCCTGTTCCTGATCCGCCACATGGTGGACGGGATGGACGTGCACGCCGCGGACGGCCTGCAGACCGTGACCCTCACCATCGCCCGCGACGGGCGCTGACCCGCAGGATCGAAGGAGCAGCCATGAACGACAACCGACTGGCCGTGGAGGTCGTCACAACGATCCCCGGCGAGGCCCGCCTGGCGATGCGGGGGGACGTGGACATCGCCGCAGACGATGCCCTCGCCGCAGCCTATGCCGAGGCTGCCGAGGCTGGCGCGACCCGTGTCGTCCTCGACTTCACGCAGGTCGACTACATCAATTCGACGGGCATCGCCCTGATCGTCCGGCTCCTGGCCGAGGCGCGTCGCGACCATCGCGAGGTGATCGCCGAAGGCCTCTCTGACCACTACCGCGAGATCTTCCGGATCACGCGCCTGTCCGACTACCTCACGATCGCCGACGGCCAGCCGGCGACGCCCGTCCCCGAGGAGGCAGCCCGATGACCGACACCACCGTTGACGTGACCCGTGATGGATCGACCGCGATCCTGCGGATCCATGGCGAGATCACCGGGGGCAGCGAGCCGCCGATCATGGCCGCCTATGCCGAAGCCGGCGACGCCCGATCGATCGTCCTGGACTTCAGCCAGCTTGACTACATGAACTCGGGTGGGATCGGTCTCCTGGTCACCCTGCTCGTCCGGACCCAGCGCGCGAACCAGAAGCTCCTCGCCGTGGGGTTGTCCGACCACTACAAGCAGATCCTTGAGCTCACCCGCCTCGACGAGGCGATCGCGATCCACGACGACGAGACCGCGGCGCTCGCTGCCGCATCCGCCTGAGAGCCCTGGCGGCAGCGCCGCCCACCGTCATCCGCGTCCCGCCCCGCCGGAACCCGTCCCTGGTTCCCCGTTGCCTTCGGAGGCATGCCATGACCACACCCGAGCCCCGCACCCCCCGCGACCAGGAGTCGTGGGCCCGTCCCGTCGACAAGTTGAGCACGACCGCGAGCGGCGCCGGCAGCGACCGGGTCACCGGCAAGCGCGTCACCGGGCCCGTCCAGGGCTTCGGCCAGATGTGGCAGAAGACCTTCTCCGTCCGCCTCGAGGGCTGCGAGCTGACGCCGCATGAGCTCGTCGCCCACTGGAAGGCCAACTTCCCGACCTTCTGGCCCAAGGGCGCCAAGTTCTACGCCCCGCTGTCGGGCATCAGCCCCGGCGAGGTCGCGCTGCTCGAGGTCCAGGCGATGCCCGGCGCGCCACTGACGATGTCGACGGGCGTGATGGTCATCTACGCGGACGCCGAATCGTTCACCTTCATGACCCCTGAAGGTCACATGCTCTCGGCCTGGATCACGTTCTCCTCGCACCGGGACGGCGACATCACGGTCGCCCAGGTGCAGGCCCTCGAGCGGGCAAGCGACCCGTTCGTCGAGCTGAGCTACGTGCTTGGCGCGAACCGGCAGAACGACAGGTTCTGGGAGCAGACCCTCGACAACCTCGCCCGCTCCGTGGGTGTCGCGGACCCCAACGTCGTGACGGCCAAGGTCTGCGTGGACAAGCGGCGCCAGTGGCGCTACGCGCGCAACGTCCGGGGCAGCATCGTCGTATCCACGGCGATCGGCACCGTGACGGCGCCGGTTCGGTGGGTGCGGCGCCGCGCGGCGGGCGGTCGTGCAACGGGAAGCTGAGGCGCCTGGCCCGTCGAGGCGCTAGCCTCGAATCATGAACCGCCCCAGTGACCTGGACGCCATCGTCGTCGGCGCGGGGCCGAACGGGCTCGCCGCCGCGATCGAGCTCGCCCGCGCCGGCCGGTCCGTCCGCGTCTACGAGGCGGCAGAGACCGTCGGCGGCGGGTCGCGCTCCGCGGCGCTGACGCTGCCCGGCTTCATCCACGATCCATGCGCGTCCGTCCACCCACTGGGAGTCGCGTCACCATTCTTCCGGTCCCTCGACCTCGCGCGGCACGGGCTCGAGTGGGTGCAGCCCGAAGCACCGGTCGCCCACGCCCTGGCGCCCGGCCGGAGCATCGTGCTGGAACGTGACCTGGCCTCGATCGACGAGGCGCTGGGCCGGGACGCGGATGCCTGGCGTCGCCTGCTCGGCCCCTACGTCCGCGAGTGGGAGCGGCTTGTTCCGGCGATCCTCGGACCGGTCGTGCGTCCGCCGCGCCACCCGATCCTCATGGCGCGGTTCGGCCTCCCGGCGCTGCTGCCCGCCACCTCCCTCGCCCGCCTGGCGTTCCGCGAACCGGGGGCTCGTGCCCTGTTCGCCGGGATGGCCGCCCACTCGATGCTCCGGCTCTCCCAGCCGCTGAGCGGCTCCTTCGGACTCGTGCTCGGGCTCCTGGCGCACGCTGTCGGCTGGCCGGTGGCCCGGGGTGGCAGTGGGGCGATCGCCGACGCCCTGGAGGCCGAGGCACGATCGCTGGGCGTGGAGATCGTCGCCGGGCACCGGGTCGACTCCCTGGCCGATCTGCCGCCGGCTCGCGCCGTGCTCCTCGATCTCACGCCTCGCCAGGTGCTGGCCGTCGCCGGGGATCGGCTGCCCGCTGGTTACCGGCGCCAGCTCGAAGGCTTCCGGTACGGACCGGGCGTGTTCAAGATCGACTGGGCACTCGATGGCCCGATCCCCTGGCGCGATCCGGCCACGGCGCGGGCCGCCACCGTTCACCTCGGCGGAACCTACCGAGAGGTCGCGGCTTCAGAGGAGGCCGTCGGTCGGGGGCGTCACGCGGAACAGCCCTTCGTGATCCTCGTCCAGCCCACGACCGCCGACCCGTCGCGCGCCCCCGAAGGCAAGCACGTCGCATGGGCGTACTGCCACGTCCCCAACGGTTCCACGGTGGACATGACCGCCGCGATCGAGTCGCAGGTGGAGCGGTTCGCGCCGGGATTCCGGGACCTGGTCCTCGCCCGCGCGGCGAAGGACGCTGCGGCGATGGAGGCGTACGACGCGAACTACGTCGGCGGCGACATCAACGGCGGCATCGGCGACTGGCGCCAGCTCCTGTTCCGGCCGGTTGTCCGCTGGAACCCGTACACCACCCCGGACCCGGGCATCTACCTCTGCTCCTCGTCCACGCCGCCGGGTGGTGGGGTCCACGGCATGAGCGGGCTCCATGCGGCGCGCGCCGTCATCGCCCACCTGAAGAGCTGAGCCGACCGGGGCGATGGCTCTGGGAGGGCGGCGACACGCCCCTGGAGAGCCGGATTCCTGACCTCGAACACGCGTCGGTGGCGCGCCGGAAGGCGCACCGGGCGACAGCGCCAGAAAGCTCGACCGCCAGGGCGGTGTGAGGGCGGATCGGCCGTTGACGCCGCCCCATGCCGTCATCCACGATCACGGGGGGGTGGGTGCTCGACACTCGAGCCAGGGAGCGAGTCGTGGACCTCTACGCGACCAAGGGAGCCGTTAACGCGCGCCTGGTTCCCCTCGTTGACCGGTTGGCGAAGGCAGGCATCACGCCGGACATGGTCACGCTCGCCGCCGTACCCGTGGCCGTGCTCGGCGGCGTCTGCCTGCTCATCTCCCCGTCGGTGCCGGCACTCCTCCTCATCATTCCCCTGCTGGTCATCCTGCGGCTCGTCCTGAACCTCATCGACGGCAACATGGCGCGCCGGACCGGGAAGATCCACCCGCGGGGCGAGCTCTACAACGAGCTGGGTGACCGGCTGGCGGACATCGCGTTCCTGGCCCCGGTTGCCTTCCTGCCGGGTGCCTCGCCACAGATCGTCCTGCTCGGCGTCTTGATGGGCGTGATGGCGTCGTACGTGGGGATCACGGCCAGGGCCGCGGGAGGCGAACGGATCTACCGCGGCATCCTGTCCAAACCGGGCCGGATGACCCTGCTCGTGGCCTGCTGCCTGTGGGCGTTCATCGCAGGACCCGCGGACACCACGGCATGGGTGGCCTTCGGACCGATCCTGCTCATCGGAACGGTGCTCACGCTGCTCGAGCGGATCCTGGTGGCCATCCGGCGGCTCGCGTAGGCACCGGCAATGCCGCCGCTCCCCGATCTCGCAACGCTGTCCCCGGTCGATGCCGCCTCGCTCGTCCTGCTGGCGGGGGCCGTGCTGGGGCTGGCCGGCGCCTCGATCTACGCGCTGGCGCGCCGCGGGCGGACCACCGGCCTGACGCCGCGCATGGCGCTCCAGCGGGCGGGTTCGTACGCGGTCCTGGCGGTCGTGCTCCTGGTGGCGGCCCGGGCGGGCATCCCCGGGATCGCCCTCTTGTTCGGGGCCATCGCGACCCTCGGCCTGGTCGAGTGGGCGCGGATGTTCGACCTCCCCGCCCACCACCGGATCGCGATGGTCATTGCGAACGCGGTGATCTTCTGGGCCGTCGCAGTGGGCGGCGTGGGCGCCGCGGACTGGCTTGTCGGCGGCGTCGTGCTGGCAGGCGCCGCATGGCCGGTGATCCGTGCGGACACGGGCCGTGCGATCCGCGACATGGGGATGGCAGCCGTGGGCATGGTGCTGATCTCCGTGCTGCTCGTGCACGCCGTGGCGCTCTCCGTTGAGGATGGCGAGGCCGGGACAGCGCTCGTCGTCGCGCTCGCCGTCGCCTGCGCGTTCTCGGACGTGGGCGCCTTCGTCGTCGGACGCACGTTCGGCCGGACAAAGCTGGCGCCCCGCCTCTCGCCGAACAAGACCCGGGAGGGCGTCGTCGGCAACGTCCTCGGCGCGGCGGTTGGGCTGGTCCTGTTCCTGCCGGCGCTCGTGCCCACCTTCGGCCTCCCGTTCGTCCTCGCGCTGGTGCCCCTGGTGGCCGGCGGTGCGCTCTGGGGAGACCTCCTCGAAAGCGCGGCGAAGCGCGAGGCGGGCGTCAAGGACGCCGGGCGCTGGCTGCCCGGGTTCGGCGGGATCCTGGACCGGATTGACTCGCTGCTGGTGACGGTGGCGTTGGGTTACTGGATCGCACGGCTGTGGGGTGCCGGCTGATGGTCGAGATGCCGGAACCCGAGACGAGGGACGCGACGGCGAGGGACGCCACGGCGCCGGCCGCCACCCCGAAGCCGGCGCGCGCGGGCGGCAAGACCATTCGTCCGCATGGCTGGCAGTTCTCGCCGGCCGCCTGCCTCGCGCGGGAGGTCACCGCGCGGATCGTCGGACCGTTCCTCGCGTACTACCTGCGCGGTCCGAAAGTGATCGGCGCCGAGCACTTGGCGGAGCTGGAGCCGCCGTCGATCATCTGCCCGACCCATGCCAGCCACTTCGACTTCTCGGCGATGCGGCTGGCCCTCGGCCCGCGCTACCGGCGGCGACTGTCGGCGGCGGCAGCGGCCGACTACTTCACGGCGAGCCGCAAGCGCTGGTTCTTCGCCGCCTGGCTCGGCTCGTTCGCGTTCAAGCGGGCCGGTCAGGGCGACAATTCGTTCGCGACGGCCGCAGGCCTCCTGGATGCGGGCTGGAACGTGCTGATCTTCCCCGAGGGGACACGGAGCATGACCGGCCAGATCGCATCCTTCCGCCCGGGCGCCGGGCTGCTGGCCGTTCGCACCGGGCACCAGGTGCTGCCGGTGAAGATCATCGGGATCGCTGCCGTCCTGCCCAAGGGCGCGCGACGGCCGCACCGGGCCCCGGTGGAGGTGCGGTTCGGGGCGCCGATGCGGGCACTCCCGGGCGAGCGCGCCCGCGAATTCACCGCCCGGCTCGAGGCCATCGTTCGGGCACTCTGAACGGTGGACCGCTCTGTGCGAGCGCGTGGACCTCTACCGCCAGTAGAGCGCGTAGCCCACCACGTACGCCGTGGCGTACGTGGCAAGCACCAGGCGGTCGTGACGGCGCAGGAACTCCGGCGCGAACCACCCCAGGGCCGCGAGCGCCAGGAGCCCGGGCCCGATCCGCGTGATCCGGTTCAGGACTGCGCCAACTGCGAGCGCAACCGGCGTCGCCGGTCCGATCGCCCAGGCGAACGTGTACACCTTGAGCGGCGTGCCGGGACCCACGAGGGCAATCGAGGTGGGGTTGCCGGCGGCGACCGTCTCGCGAGCTGTTGCCATCGTGGTCTCGTGGATGCCGGGCAGCGCCAGGAGCATCGCCTCGATGGCATCCGGGGCGGCGAGCGTGAGGGCGTACAGGACCGCCGTCCCGGCGAGCGCGCCGGCGATCAGGACTGCGAACAGCGGGAGGGTGCGGCGCGGAACGACGATCGCGAGCAGGCCGATCGCGACGTCCGGAATGATCGGCCAGGCGATCGCCTCCGCGAATGCCCATGCCCCCACCAGCGCGAGGCCCGAGCGCCCGGTCGAGATCCGCTCGAGGCGCCGGAAGGGACGCGGGAGTGGCCGGTCGGCGTTGCCGCTCATGGCGACATCGTGGCGTGTCGGCACGAGCGGCGCTCGGCGCCCCCGCGGGCCGCCTCCGGGCACTCCCAGTCGCGCGGGTCAAGGTAGACATCTACCGTATCAAGGGTAGACTTCTATCCATGAGCCTCAACATCAAGAACGAAGAGACGGTCCGGCTCGTCCGGGAGCTCGCCTCCGAGCTGGATGTCTCCCTCACCGCCGCCATCACCGACGCGGTCCGCGTCCGGCTGGAGCAGGCGCGGGCCGAGCGTGTGGAACCTGCGTTCGATGTCGAAGAGGTGCTCGAGATGGTGGGCGAGCTCGGAGATCGCTTGGGCCACGACTACCTGAGCCAGGACTTCGACGCGCTCCTGTACGACGAGATGGGGCTGCCGAAGTGATCATCGACACGTCCGTCGTGGTGGCGATCCTGCACCGCGAACCCGACGGCCCTGCCTTCGCAACAGCGATGGCTTCTGCACCGGCCAGGCGACTGTCGGCCGCCAGCTACGTCGAACTCGGCGCCGTCGTCGACGGCCGGCGGGACCCCGTGATCTCGGGCTCCATCGATAGCGTCCTGAGGGCGCTCCACATCGAGGTCGTGCCGTTCACCTTCGAGCAGGCACGGATCGCACGGATCGCCTACCAGCAGTTCGGGCGCGGCTCCGGGCACCCGGCCCGGCTCAACATGGGCGACTGCTTCTCGTACGCGCTGGCGCGGGACCTCGGCGAGCCGCTCCTGTTCAAGGGCGCCGACTTCGCGCTCACGGACATCGAGCTGATCGTGGAGCCCGTGAAGAGCAGGCGCCTGAGCGAGGTGGTGGCGGCCTACGTCGCCGCGCCAGACTGACCGCCGCCCAGGTCGCCGTCGCCGGACCTACCGCCAGGCGGTCCTCGCGGCATCGGGATACAGCCGCACCCGCCGATACGGCTCCCGGCCGCGGGACCGCGAGACGAGGTTCGCGCGCTCCGCCATCTGGTGCTGCAGCCGGCGGATGTAGGCGTTCTGCGGCGCGAGCTCCACCGGCTCCTGCTCCTTGACGACCAGGCCGATCGCCTGCTCCGTCTCGCGCAGGGCGGCCTCTCGTGGATCCACCTCCAGCGCGAACACGGACGTGAGCGATGCCTGCATCTGGGCGATGGTGTTCGCCTTGAGGACATAGATCGGGATGCCCCGGTCCTCTGCCTCACGCAGGGCCGGCGGCTTCTGGCGGTACTCGCTGCGGAGCGTCATCGCCACGTCGGCCTCGTCGGGCTCGCGCGCGATCACCACCGGCAGCTGGAGGTCGCGGATCGCCTGCTCCAGGCGCTTGCGGCTGATCCCGTGCGGGAAGACGCGGAGCGTCGGCAGGAGCCCGCCTTCGACGGAGAGCGCCCCGGACCCGAAGGAGGCATCGTCATCCTCCTCCTCGCCCGCGATCTCGCCGACGGCGCCGTCATCGAACGTGGACCCCGTCTCCCCCGGCACCATCAGGGCGATCCGCTGCTCCTCCGCCGCCTCGAGCTCCGCGGCATTGACCGGCCGCGTGCCCTCTTCCTCGTGCAGCGCGTCGAGGGCCCGCGCGGCCTGGTCGCGCCACGCCTTCTGGCGAGCCAGCTCCCGCGCGTCCCGGGCCCGGACCTCTGCGGCTGCGGCTGCGGCTGCCTCGGCCCGCTCCAGCGGCCCGCGATCGGCGATCTCCGCGGTCACGAACGGCAGTCCGGGGGCGAACGACGAACCGGATCCCGAAGGTGAACCGTGGCGCGCGGCAAACCGCTCGCCCGGCAGGACGCTCAGGGAGCCCGATCGGTCCCCCTCCGGGCTGCGCGCCCCGCGATCACCACCGCGGTCCGCGCCTCGGTCGGAGGCGCCGCCCCTTGTCCCCCGCCAGCCGCCGGACCCGCCGGGCCGGTACCCGGGACGTGCCCCGGCCGGTCCGCGCTCCTCGCCCGCATAGCCGCCGGTCCGGTAGGTGGACGCCCCTCGCCACCCGGGCTCGCGTCCCCACGCGCCCGCGCTGGACCCGGTCAAACCGCTGAACCGGTCCCCGCCCCCGGCCGTCTCGCGTGCGGACGGCTTGGGACGCGACTGGGATCGGTGCACCCCCTCCTCGTCTCGCCAGCGGAGCTCCGCCGCGACCGGGTCACCCAGCAGCATCGCGTCCACGGTGGCCGCAACGTCAGCGTGCGCCAGCACCTTCTCGCGATCCTGGATCTCCACGATCACGTCGAATGTCGGCGGCTGCTTCCGCTCCAGGACGCTCTTCTGTGAGCGTCGCCGGCGCGCCTCGTCGTCGCCGAGGGTCACGCTCTGGATCCCGCCGATCAGGTCCGACAGGGTCGGGTTCAGCAGGAGGTTGTCGAGGTTGTTGCCGTGAGCGGTGCCGATCAGCTGGACCCCGCGCTCGGCGATCGTGCGGGCGGCCTGCGCCTCGAGCTCGGTCCCGATCTCATCGATGACGATGACCTGGGGCATGTGGTTCTCCACCGCCTCGATCATCACCTCGTGCTGGAGGCTGGGGATGCGAACCTGCATCCGCCGCGCCTTGCCGATCGCCGGATGCGGGATGTCGCCGTCGCCGGCGATCTCGTTGCTGGTATCGACCACCACCACGCGCTTGCGCTGCTCGTCGGCCAGCACGCGGGCGGCCTCCCGGAGCATCGTGGTCTTGCCGATGCCCGGCCGGCCCATGATCAGGATCGACTTCCCGCTCTCCACGAAGTCCGTGATGATCTCGATCGTCCCGTAGACCGCGCGCCCGATGCGGCACGTCAACCCCACGACCTTGCCGTTGCGGTTGCGGATCGCGCTGATTCGGTGGAGCGTGCGCTCGATGCCAGCGCGGTTGTCCTCGCCGAACGTGCCGATGTGGTCCACGACGTACTGGAGATCCGCCTCCTCCACCTCGCGCTCGAGCAGGGTGACCTCGCTCGATGGGTAGCGCGCCTCGGGCCGGCGGCCCAGGTCCAGGACGACCTCGATCAGCGTCTCGCGATCGGGGAGGGCGTTGACGGCGGCGACAATCTCGGGCGGCAGGGCGGCCAGCAGGACGTCCAGGTCGTCGATCGTCTCGCGGTGCGGGTCCACGGATCCCACGCTGGCCTGCCCTCCTTGCGACCCGCTACCGGACGCCGGCCGGCACGAGGCGCGGCTCAGCAACGCGGACCAGGGTTTCCTTCATGAGGAGCGTGACGGTGGCGATGGCCTCGAAGCCCTCCTCCTCCAGGCGCCGGTCGATCGGCGATTCATAGGTTCGCACGGGCGCGATGACGCCCCGGCCACCGAGCGAGGACGAATCCGCCCGGGTCCCGATGACGCCGAGCGCGTACCGGAGCAGCGGCACCACGTCCGCCTCCGGCCGCGCGAGCAGCTTGAGGTAGTGCGGCTGGTCTTCCTTGGCAACGCCCACGTGGACCAGGGCGTCCAGCTGCGTTCCGTCACGACCGCCGTCCGGTGCCTCCTGCACGTACGCCTCCACGTCCGCGAACCGCAATATCGGCGCCAGCGACGATCGGGGCACCCGCAGCTCGCGACCCTGCCGTTCCCAGTCGGCAATCCGGACGGCCTCCAGCCGCTGGACGGGCGCGGGTGTCACGGATGCGTACAAACGCGAGAGCGCCACCGCATCCTGGGCCACCGCGGGTCGGATCCCGACCCCGTGGGCGGCCTCGTCGGTCAGCGGGGATGTCGATGGCCGGCCGGGCGGACGGAACAGCACGCGCTCATCGCCATACCGCGCGAAGCCGGCCTGCATGAACAGCTCCACGTTGTCGTCGGCGTCCGCGCATGCCACGTGGAAGCGCGCCGCGCCGCGCTTCGGTCCGTCGCGCATCAGGGATTGGATGAGCCGGAATCGCACATCGCCTGCATCCAGGCCGCCGACGGCGTCCAACTCCACCACCGTCCACTCGTCGCGCTGGCTCTCGCGCTCCACGCGCAGCAGGCCCGCGATGTGACCGTCGCGCTCGAAGACGTAGAGCAGGTCGTGCGGCTGGAAGGCGCCAAGCGGCAACCGGAACAGGCTGAACATGCCGATCGGCGGACCCGACACGGGGAGGCCCAGGGATCGGGTTCCTTCGCCGTCGCCCTGGGCAAGCCTGCTCAGCTCTCCGAGCGCGGCGAGGTCCGTCAACCGGGCCGCTCGAACCTTGCCGGTGCTTCGCGCCATGCGTCCCTACCGATTCTGCAGGCTGCGGCGGATCGGGTGCGGGCGCCGGCCGCTGCCCTCGCCTGGATCCGCGTGCTCGGAAGCCAGCATCGCGACCAGCCGGTGGAACCGCGTCTCGCCCGCGAGCTCCGGGTGGAACGACGTCGCGATGATGTTCCGCTCCCGCACGGCGACGATCCTTCCATCCGGGAGACGCGCCAGGACATCCACGTCCGGACCGACGCGCTCGATCACCGGCGCCCGGATGAACACCGCGTGCACCGGCTTGTCACCGAGGAGAGGCACGGGGAGCTCCGTCTCGAACGAGTCCAGCTGGCGCCCGAAGGCGTTGCGCGTGACCGTCGCGTCCAGGAGCGGCAGGATCGGATCCTCCTCGCCGGTGATCTCGCGGGCAAGCACGATCATGCCGGCGCATGTCCCGAACAGCGGAGCGCCGCTCGCGGCCAGATCCAGGAGCGGCTGCCGCATGCCCCAGCGGTCGATGAGGCGGCGCATCGTCGTGCTCTCGCCACCGGGCAGGATCAGGCCATCGAGATCGAGCGTCTGCTCCGGCAGGCGCACCTCCACAGCCTCCACGCCGATGGCGCGCAGGGTGACGACATGCTCGGCGAACGCCCCCTGGAGGGCGAGGACCCCGATCTTCATGGTGCCGGCTCGGAGCCGAGCGATCCGCCTACCAGCCCCGGACCGCGAGGCGCTCGTTGTCCGGGATGGCCTCCATCGCGATGCCGCGCATCGGCGCTCCCAGGCCCCTCGAGACCTCCGCGATGATCTTGGCGTCCTGGAAATGCGTGGTGGCCTGGACGATTGCGTTGGCCATGCGCGCCGGGTCCTCGCTCTTGAAGATGCCGGAGCCGACGAACACGCCCTCGGCGCCCAGCTGCATCACGAGGGCTGCATCCGATGGGGTGCTGATGCCGCCGGCGACGAAGTTGACCACCGGCATCCGGCCGTCGGCCGCCACCTGCTTGACCAGGTCGTACGGCGCCCCGAGCTCCTTGGCGGCGACGAACAGCTCGTCCTCGCGCATGAACTCGAGCCGGCGGATCTCGGCCAGCACGTCGCGCAGCTGGTGGACGGCCTCGACGATGTTGCCGGTACCGGCCTCGCCCTTCGTCCGCATCATCGCCGCGCCCTCGTTGATCCGGCGCAGGGCCTCGCCGAGGTTCCGGCAGCCGCACACGAACGGGACCTTGAAGGCGTGCTTGTCGATGTGGTTCCGCTCGTCGGCCGGGGTGAGGACCTCGGACTCGTCGATGTAGTCCACCCCCAGGGCTTCGAGGACCTGCGCCTCGACGAAGTGCCCGATCCGGGCCTTGGCCATGACCGGGATCGACACCGCCGCCATGATCCCGGAGATCATCTCCGGGTCGGACATGCGGGCAACACCCCCGGTTGCGCGGATGTCGGACGGCACGCGCTCCAGCGCCATCACGGCGACGGCGCCGGCGTCCTCTGCGATGCGGGCGTGCTCCGGGGTGACGACGTCCATGATGACGCCGCCCTTGAGCATCTGGGCGAGGCCCTTCTTGGTGGCCCAGGTGGAGGTTTCGGTCATGATGATTGGGATCTCCGAGAGACGCGTGAGTGGTCGGGCGTCCAGCTTGCCGCGGGGTCCTCGCCCGTTCGAACCGGGTCCGTCCGGCGTCACTCCCCGATTATCGCACGGCGGCTGATGCTGGCTTCGCGGGTGTGCTCGGCCGGCGCCTGACCGCAGCCGTCGTCACGCGGATTCGCGACTCACGAAGGCTCCCCCAGCGTCGTCCGGCCGGGATTCGTCCCAGCCCGACCGGGGAAACGCGCCTTACCGCACCAGGGTCCTGACCACTCCTGACATCAGCGTCGTGGCGCGGCGCGCGGACGTTGGCGAGAGGCGGCTCAGCGCCTCGACCAGGCCCAGGACGTCGTCGTCGGGAAGGCCATCGAGGAGTCGGATCAGGCGCAGGACCGTGTCGTCCGGGACCTCGCCCAGGAGGCGGAGCGCGCGCTCCAGCTCCGTGGGCTCGAGGCGTGAGACCAGGCCCACCGCGCGGTCGAACAGGCGAACGAAGACCAGGAACGTTGCCAGCCACTCGCGGAGACGCACCAGCTCCGGCTCGCCAGGGTGCAGGGCAAGGGCGGTGGTTGTGTCCGCCAGCGTGCGCTCAAGCACGATGACGATGGGGTCGCCCTCGCGGACCTTGCGCTCCGCAACGACGCGGCCGAACCAGCGCCAGTGATCGCCGATGGCCATGTAGGCGGTGCCGGCGGGTCCGCGCCTTCCCACCCGGCGCGGCTCCGCGACCCGCTCGACGAGACCCCAGGCCTCGGCCTCGGCGAGGGCCAGGCTGGCGGCGCGATGGCTCAGGCCCAGGGCCTCGCGGACCTCGCGCTCCGTGAGGGGCTCCTGGCGGGCCATCAGGTACGCGTGCACACGGGCGATCGCCGGCGCGACGCCCCACGCGGCACCCATCTCGCCCCAGGCATTGGCCAGCTCGAGACGGATCTCCTCCGCAATGGGCGAGGCCGGGCGCGAAGTCGCTTGGGCGATAGGGGCGCGGGCGGCATCGGTCACGAGGAGAGGATACTCGGCAGACTGAAACATGTCCCTGCCAATTAGCCGATTTCAACGCCCGCTGAACGGGTGACACCGAGCGGCGGGCGATCCTGCCGCGGGCGGTCCAACGAGGCGTATCGTTCCGGCATGCCTGCCCATCGCCTTGACGCTGCCGCGCTTGATCGCGCCTTCGCGCTCGCCGCCCGCCAAGTGGTGGACGGCACCGTGCCCTTCGTCATCCTCGGCGTGGCCAATGCCGCAGGGACGATCCGCCTCGAGGCCGTGCCACCCCGCGACGGCGCCCCGATCGGATCTGCTGCGGTCTGCCTGCTGGCATCGATCACGAAGCCGATCGTCACCACCGCCGTCATGCGGCTTGTCCAGGACGGGCGCTTCTCCCTGACCGCGCCGCTCTCCGGGTGGCTGCCGGAACTGGCCGAGGCTGGTCACCCGCCTCTCACGGCCTGGCACGTCCTGACCCACACCACGGGCCTGGGCGAGGTCGACATCGAGCAGCTGCTGCTCCAGGGCGGTGACCGCGCCGAACTCCTGCGCCGCACGATCGCGCTCCCGCAGGATGCGGTGCCGGGCTCCCGGTTTGCATACGTGACCTGCACCTGGGAGCTGGTGGCCGAGGCCGTCGAGCGTGCGACCGGGAAGCCGCTTGACCGGGTGCTGCGCGACGAGGTCCTCGACCCGCTGGGCATGGGGGACACGAGCTTTGACCCGCGGCCCGACCGTGCTGCGCGCATGGCACCCGTCCGGGTGGGCGGCTGGGACAGCGGACCGCTGGCGGAAGTAGCCGACCCGGCCATGGCGGAGCTTCTCCTCGAGGGCTACATCGGGTTGCGCATGGCCGGTGGCGGCCTGTGGAGCACGGCGTCGGACCTGCTGCGGTTCGGACGCGCGATGCTCGGCCGCGGGGAGCTGGAAGGCGAGCGCGTGCTGGCGCCCGCCTTCGCGGACCTCGCCACCCGCGAGGTCACCATCAATGGCCTGGGTGCCGCCGAGGACCGGCTGGCGGACGAGCACTACGCCATCGGCTGGGGCAGGAGAGGCACGACGTCGCCGGCAACAACCACGGCGTTCGGGCATGGCGGAATGTCCGGGACGCGCCTCTGGATCGATCCCGCCCATGACCTGGTGTTCGTCTATCTCACCGGCGTCTGGGGCCTGCCGTCCGACCCGATCGATGCGGCGCTGAACGCGGTGTACGCGGCAGTCCGCTGAGATCCGTCAACCGGTGACGACAAGGGCCTCTTTCGCCGTGGACCGCTGAGCGGCGCTGCTCCACGCCCGCCCCGGAGCGTCGCCCCCTCTCCTGCGTAACGCCCCGCCCCAGCGCCCCTCCCGACAAGACCATCGGCCTCATGGCGGTCACGTATTCCGCAGGAGCCGCCTGCGGCCGGGCCACCGGAACGCCATCCTCGCTCCGAATTCGGCCCCCCTCGTCACAAATCGGCCCGCGTCGTCGAGTCTTGGGCCGTCCTTCTTGACATCTGGCCCCGCAGAAGCGTAGATTACCGTTCAAGTTGCTCATATGTGATGCTGTTCGCTCATATGTGCAGTAACTGGAGCCCGGAGGATCAGTGCACGCAGCGCGGAGTCGGGGGGCGAGCGACACGCGGCTGATGGTGCGCATCGCGCAGATGTACTACCGGATGCACCTGAGCCAGGAGCAGATCGGCGAACGGCTCGGGTTGAGCCGCTTCAGGGTTGGTCGTCTGCTTGACCGCGCCCTTCGCGAGGACATCGTGCGGATCGAGGTCGTCCACCCCGACGCGCGGCTGGTGGACCTCGAGGTGCAGCTGGCGCAACGCTTCGGACTTGAAGCCGCCGTGGTCGCAGACGTTCCCGCGGCGACCGGCGCCGGCCGGGAGGCCGACGACCTCGCGCGGGACGCGGTCGCGAACGCGGTCGTTGACTATCTCCATGCGCGGCGCCCCACCGGCACCATCGGCGTCTCGTGGGGTCGCACGATGCTCGCCCTCGCGCAGCGTCTCCCTGACGGCTGGACCCAGGCTACCGAGATCGTGCAGCTCAACGGGGCGGCGTCACGTTCCACGCAACCGACACGCGCGAACGAGATCCTCGAGCGGTTCGCCGCGACGTCCGGCGCGACCTTCCGTGGTTTGGCGGCGCCTGCCATCGTGGGCAGCGCGGATCTGCGCGACGCCCTGATGAAGGACCCGGCAATTCGCGAGACGGTGGACGCTGCCCGTGCCGCGCCTGCCGCGGTCTTCGGCCTGGGCATCCCGGCCCCGGATAGCCCGCACCTCGCTTCCGGGTTCGTGGACGAGGACGAGCAGGCACGCCTCCGTGCGCGGGGTGCCGTGGGCGACGTCATCGGGCACTTCCTGGATGCTGACGGTGAGGTGGCCTGGCCCAAGCTGGACCGGCGGACGGTGGGCCTGTCGCTGAACCAGCTCGCTCGGAAGCCGTTCCGGATGGGTGTGGCAGCCGGTGCGGAACGAGGGCCGATCGCCCTCGCGTCGATCCGGGCGGGCCTCGTCAACGTCCTCGCCTGCGACGACGCCACCGCCGCCTGGGTGCTGGCCCATGGCTGAGCGAGGGATACCGAACGAGGAGGTCGTGCGCCAGCTGGTGGAGCGCGCGCTCGAGGGTCTGGAGGCCGGACGGGCGGCAGCAAACGTACCCGCGCAGACGCCCCCGGTGCCGGTTGCGGCCATCGCCCCGGTTGCGGAAATCGCCCCGGTTGCGGCCATCGCCCCGGTCCTCTCCGCTGCTGCGACAACCGTTGCCATCGGCGCGGACCACGGCGGTTTCGCCCTCAAGTCCGTGCTCGCGAAGCACCTCGCCGACAATGGCTTCGGCGTCACCGATTGCGGCACCAACGGCCCCGACGCCGTGGACTACCCGGATTTCGCGCATGTCGTCGCACGCCTCGTGGCGAGCGGCGCGTGCGCCAACGGCATCGTCATCGACGGCGCCGGGATCGGTTCCGCGATGACCGCGAACAAGGTCCCGGGCGTGCGCGCGGCGAATGCCCACGACACCTCGATGGCCCGCAACGCGCGCGAGCACAACTACGCCAACGTGCTGACGCTCGGCGCCCGGATGATCGGCGAGGGCATGGCCCTCGAGATCGTCGACACGTTCCTCGCCACCCCCTGGGGCGCGGAGCGGCATGGCAAGCGCGTCGCGAAGATCACCGACATCGAGCAGCGTTACAGCAGGCCCCAGCCAGAGGAACCCCGATGACCGCACCGCCCGAGGAACGTCTCCAGCTCATCGAGGCGATCACGCGCCAGGTCATGGCGACGCTCGCGGGCGCCCCCGGCTCCGGACCCGACGGGATCAACTGCGCCACCTGCTCTGGCGGGTGCGCGGCCCGGTGCGCTCCGAAGGTGGCGGAGGTGGTCGCCGGCGGCGCGTCGCGCGTCAGCTACAGCGGAGAGGCCGGCTACGTCCCGGTCAACCTCGCGAAGTACATCGACCACACGCTGCTCAAGCCGGATGCCACCGATGCCGACATCGACAGGCTGTGCGCGGAGGCCATGAAGCACGGCTTCGCGTCGGTGTGCATCAACCCGGTCTGGGTCGCCCGCGCGGCGAGGATCCTCAGGGGCAGCGGCGTCGCTGTGGCCTCGGTCGTCGGCTTCCCGTTCGGTGCCACGATCTCGGAAGTCAAAGCCCACGAGACACGCCAGGTCATCCGGGACGGCGCTCGCGAGATCGACATGGTGATCAACGTCGGGGCGCTCAAGTCCGGCCTGCACGACCTGGTCCGCGAGGACATCGCCAAGGTCTCGGACGCGTGCCACGAGTCGGGCGCCATCAACAAGGTGATCATCGAGGCCGCGCTCCTGACGGACGCCGAGAAGGTGGTCGCGTGCCGGCTGGCGAAGGACGCCAAGGCGGACTTCGTCAAGACCTCAACCGGCTATGCCTCGGGTGGCGCCACCGTGTTCGACGTCGCGCTCATGCGCGAGGCGGTGGGGCCGCGGATCGGGGTCAAGGCCGCGGGAGGGATCAGGACCAAGGACGATGTCGAGGAGATGATCGCCGCGGGGGCGACCCGGATCGGGGCGTCGGCCGGGGTCAAGATCGTGACGGGAGTAGGTGGGACCAGTGGCAAGTATTGACCTGCGCGCATACGTCTTCCTGGACAGCCTCCAGGCCCAGTACGCCGCGTTCCTGGGAACCGTGGCACAAGGCTTCCTGCCGTTGCCCAACGATGCCTCGCTCTACATCGAAGTCTCGCCGGGCATCGAGATCAACCGGCTGACCGACATCGCGCTCAAGTCCACCTCGGTCAAGCCGGGCATGCAGATCATCGAGCGGTACTTCGGCCTGCTGGAGATCCACTCACCCTCGCAGGCGGAGGTCCGGGCAGCCGGCGCCGCGATCCTTGCCGAGCTCGGCCTGTCCGAGACGGACCGGATCAAGCCGCGCATCCTGTCCAGCCAGATCATCCGCCGGATCGATGATCACCAGGCCCAGCTGATCAACCGGACGCGGCACGGTCACATGATCATCGGCGGCCAGACGCTGTACGTGCTCGAGATGGAGCCGGCCGCCTACGCGCCGCTGGCCGCCAACGAGGCCGAGAAGGCGGCGAAGATCAACATCCTCGAGGTCCGGTCCTTCGGCTCGATGGGCCGCGTCTACCTGGGCGGCGAGGAGGCCGACATCGACGTCGGCTGGCGCGCGGCCGTGGCCGCGATCGAAGGCATCGACGGGCGCGACGCGAAGGCGTAGCGATCGCCGGGCGATCACGGCGAAGGGGCAACCCCAGAACCGACAACCACCAACCGATCCGGCGGCCGACCGGCCGACCGGAGCAAGCACCGATACGGGAGAGGGTCCGATGGCAGACGCACTGGGAATGATCGAGGCTCGCGGGTTCGCCGCGGTCGTCGAGGCGGCGGACGCGATGGTCAAGGCCGCCAAGGTGGAGCTGGTGAACTACGAGAAGACCGGCGGCGGGTACGTGACCGCCGTCGTGCGAGGCGACGTCGCGGCGGTCAAGGCCGCCGTCGAGGCCGGCGCCCGCAGCGCGGCCAAGGTCGGCGAGGTCGTCGCGACCCACGTGATCGCCCGGCCGCACGCCAACGTGGACACGGTGCTGCCACTGGGCCGTCTGGACGAGGCGACGGCCGAGCTCGGCTGATCGCGTCTGGAGGACCCTCCGGGGGCGGTCGTGATCGGCCGCCCCCGCAGCTGAAGGCCTGGACAGGCCGGAGAGGAACCCGATGCTTCTCGGACGAATCGCCGGCACGGTCGTCTCGACCCGCAAGGAACCCCTGATGGAGGGGTGGCGGCTCCTGATCGTGCAGCAGCTCGGCGCGGACAACCAGCCGACCGGCGGCTACGTCGTGGGCGTGGACACCGTCGGCGCCGGCGTGGGCGAGGTGGTGCTCTACGCGAGCGGCTCCTCGGCGCGCCAGACGGAGGTCACGAAGGACCGCCCGTGCGACGCCGTGATCATGGCCATCGTCGACACCTTCGAGGTCGGCGGCACGGAGATCTACCACAAGTAGTCACGGGCCTCCGACGGGGGCCCGACCCGCGAGCCTGAAGGAACGGATCACGTGCTCGACGAACGCGAGATCGCAGACATCATCGACCGGGTGCGCCGGCGTGTCGGCTCACCCGATCCCGGCGCTGGCCGCCGCATGGCCGTCCAGGCGGAGCTCGCCGCTCCGACGACCGGCGCGGTCGGGGACGGCGTCTTCGCGCGCCTCGACGAGGCCGTGGCAGCCGCCACCGCGGCCTTCCGCTCCACCCGCCTGGAGCTGGACCAGCGGAAGGTGATCATCGATGCGGTCCGCCGTGCCGCCGTCGAGCAGGCGGAGCCGATGGCCCGCATGGCAGTCGAGGAGACGGGCCTCGGGCGCATCGACGACAAGACGGTCAAGAACCGGCTCGTCGCCACCAAGGCACCCGGACCGGAGGACCTCGAGGTCCAGGCCGTCTCCGGGGCGCGGGGGATGATGATCACGGAGTTCGCGCCGTTCGGCGTCGTCGGCGCGATCACGCCGGTCACCAACCCGGTGGCCACGGTCATCAACAATGCGATCAGCATCGTGTCCGCGGGGAACGCGGTGGTGTTCAACGCCCACCCGTCCGCGCGCCGCACGTCCAACGCGGCCGTCCGCCTGGTCAACCGCGCGATCATCGCGGCCGGCGGGCCGCCGAACCTGGTCACCGCCGTCGCGGAGCCCACGATCGAGAGCGCCCGCGCGCTGATGGCCCACCCCGACGTACGCGTGCTGCTGGTCACCGGCGGCCCCGGCGTCGTCCGTGAGGCGCTGCGCACCGACAAACGCGCGATCACCGCGGGCCCCGGCAACCCGCCGGCGGTCGTGGACGAGACCGCGGACGTCGAGAAGGCCGGTGCCGATATCGTCAAGGGCGCGTCCTTCGACAACAACATCGTGTGCACGGACGAGAAGCTGGTCATCGCGGTGTCGTCGATCGCGGACCGGCTGGTCCGCTCCATGGGCCAGAACGGCGCCTACGTCCTGGCGGAGCACGAGCTGCGGCGTCTCGAGCGGGTGATCTTCACCGAGCTCGGTGCGCCCGGCAAGCCGTGGCACGTGAACCCCGCCTGGATCGGGCGCGACGCGGCGCGGATCCTGGCCGAGATCGGGGTCCGCCCAGCCGTGGAGCCCCGGCTGCTGGTCGCCGAGGTGCCCGCGGAGCACGGCCTGGTCTGGACCGAGCAGATGATGCCGGTGCTGCCGGTTGTCCGGGTTGCGGATGTCGACGCGGCGATCGACCTGGCGGTGCGTGCGGAGCACGGGTTCCGCCACACGGCCTCGATCCACTCCACCAACGTGGACACGATCACGCGGATGGCGCGGGCGATGAACTGCTCGATCTTCGTCGCCAACGGGCCCAACTTCACGGGTCTCGGTGAGGGCGGCGAGGGGTTCGCGACGGTGTCCATCGCCAGCCCCTCGGGAGACGGCATGACACGCCCCCGGACGTTCTCCCGC
Source organism: uncultured Chloroflexia bacterium (assembly GCA_963766735.1). GTDB lineage: Bacteria > Chloroflexota > Limnocylindria > Limnocylindrales > CSP1-4 > CAIXZV01. The sequence continues at coordinate 212,031 of CAVYBU010000003.1, read as the reverse complement.
GAGCGACGTGTCACCGTCGTCGGCGCGCTGAGGATCGTCTGATGGCCCGTCCCGCGCGCGATCCGAATGACTTGCCCGCGCGCGACCCGCTGCAGCCCGCGATCGCCCTGCTGGAGTTCGACTCCATCGCGGTCGGGATCGAGGCGGGCGATGCCATGGCCAAGCGCGCCCCGATCGACGTGCTCCGCAGCGGGACGATCCACCCGGGTCGCTACCTGGTGCTGGTGGGCGGGGCCGTGGGCGACGTGGAGGAGGCGTTCGCGGCGGGTCGCGAGGTCGGCGGGCCGTGCCTCCTGGACACGGTGTTCCTGCCCAACGTCCACGACCAGGTCGTCGCGGCGCTTCGCGGGGAACGGCTCGTTGGCACGGGCGAGGCGCTCGGCATCATCGAGACCGAGACCGTGGCCTCGGTGATCTGCGCTGCCGACGCGGGCGTGAAGGGCGCACGGGTGCGGCTGCTGGACCTGCGCCTGGGTGACGGCATCGGCGGCAAGGGCTACCTGCTGTTCGACGGCGCGGTGTCGGAGGTTGAGGCAGCGGTGGCCATCGCCTGCGAGCGGGTCACGGACGTGGCTGCGGGAGCCCTGCCCGGCACGCGGATGCCGACCTGGAGGGTGATTGCGCAGCTCCACGGGGAGATGCGCCAGGAGCTCGAGGCGGACCCGCGGTTCCGCGCCCGGGTCAAGGGCACAGGGGCGTAGCCGATGCAGCTCGCACGCGTGATCGGGACCGTCGTGGCAACGGTCAAGTCGCCCTCGCTCGAGGGCGTCCGGCTGCTGATCGTGCAGCCGCTCACCCGGAAGCTGGCGCCAATCGGACAGCCGGTCGTGGCGGCCGATGCGGTGCACATGGCGGGACCCGGAGAGCTGGTGTACATCGTCGGATCCCGCGAGGCGGCGGAGGCGATGGAGGACCGCTTCGCGCCGGTGGACCACGCGATCGTGGGGATCGTGGACGCCGTCGAGTCGATCCGCGGAGGCAGGCGGTGAAGCTGGCGCGGGTGGTGGCCACCGTCGTGTCCACGATCAACTCCCCGATCTTCGAAGACCGGACGCTGCTGCTGTGCGACCTGGTGGAACCGTCCGGTGAGGACTCCGGTGGCTACCTGATCGCCGTGGACACGGTGGGGGCCGGAGCGGGCGAGCTGGTTCTGATCCTGGACGAAGGCACGTCCGCACGCCAGATCGTCGGGGCGCCGTACGGGCCCTTGCGCGCGGTCGTGGTTGGGATCGTGGATGCGGTGGATGGGCCGGCGGCGCACGCGGGACCGAAGCCAGGGGCGCAGCCGAAACCAAAGGTTGAGCCGGCCACCGCCCGGACGAAGCCGCGGACACGCCGGACGAGGACGGCCGCCAAGCAGGGCTGAGCGCCGGTCAGATGCCGCCGCACGACCAGCCGGCGCCTCAACGAGTGAAGTCGATCGCCGGTGCGCCCATGTTGAACCCGAGCAACAGCGACGGCGCGCCGGGCTCCACGATCGCTGGCCGGCAGTTGCGCATTCGCAGGTTCGCGGCCACCGAGGCAGGCACGCCCAGCACGCACGCGGCGATCAGGATGCGGAGGGCTCGTCCATGCCCCACCACGAGCGTGCGCCCCGGCAGCCCGATGAGCTCCTCGTAGAACGACCGCACGCGGGCTTCGACAGCGGCCTCGGTCTCCACCCCCTGGAGCTCGGCGCCGTCCCGGCGTCGCGTCACGGCTACCGCGTCCGCCTCAAGCTCCGCGTCCGTCCAGCCCTCGTACGGCCCGAAGTCCATCTCGACGAGGCGCTCGTCCACCGTCAGCCGGGGTGCATCCGCCCGTCCGGCCAGGACCACCTCGGCGGTCCGGTGGGCGCGGACCAGGGGCGAGGTGAACGCACGGTCCCAGCGCAGGTCGGCCAGCTCGACCGCCACGGCCGCAGCCTGCGCCTCGCCGACGCCATTGAGCGGCGCGTCGGTCCTCGACAGGAGTCTGCCCTGGGCGTTCCAGTCGGTCTCGCCATGGCGAATCAGGTAGACCCGGGGTCGGGCCTTGTGCGTGAAGGGTGCTGTCATGTCCCCAATCTGCTGCCTCCGGCTCCCAGGCGCAAGACCGGATCGCCCTGCCCTGTCGCCGACCGACGGCCGCTCCAGAGCCATGCGCGCCTCTATCCTGAACGCGCGCGACTCAACGGCGGCGTGCGGCACGCGTACGGCAGACGCGGTTGTCGACGCCTCGCCACCCACCCGGCGGCCCCGACGGCGCGCTACCCTTCGACAGAACCGCCCGGAGGAACCATGTCCGCACCCGAGAAGCCAGGCGCCATCGCCCAGGCCACGACCCGCGAAGAGATCCTCGTCCAGCACGCCGAGGCACGCCATCGCCGCAACGCTGCCGAGCCCGGCGGCGAGGAGTGGGAGCACGCCTCCGCCGAGGTCGGCCGCCTCGAGATCGAGATCGCCCGCATCGAACGGGACATGGATCCGCCTCTCATCTGACGGGCTGGTCTGACGGGCCGGTATGGCACTCCGGCAGACCCGGGAGGGTCATCGGAAGCGACCTCAGCCCCGACGGGGCGCGCGACCGAGAGCGCTGTTATCGTTCGCGCGATGGACGGCGTCGTGCTCGTGCTGAACCAGAACTACGAGCCGCTGAACGTCTGCAACATCCCGCGGGCGTTTCGGCTGGTCTTCGGCTCCAAGGCCGAGGTCATCGAGTACGACCATGCCGAGATCCGGACGGTTCGGACCGTCTACCGGGCTCCATCGGTGATCCGCCTCCAGCACCATATCCGCCGGCCGCGGCCGCGCGTGAAGCTGACCCGGCGCGAGGTCTTCGCCCGCGACCGCCACACCTGCCAGTACTGCGGGAGGGTGGCGCACGACCTCACGCTGGACCACGTGGTCCCGCGCCACCGCGGCGGGTCCCACACCTGGGAGAACCTCGTCGCCGCCTGCAAGACCTGCAACCACCGGAAGGGCGGCCAGACGCCGGACGAGGCGCGCCTCCGGCTCCGGCGCCCGCCGTTCGAGCCCCGCAGCGACGTGTATTCGCTGTTCACCCCATACCTCGAGGACGACCGGAACGAGGCCTGGCGGACCTACCTCTTCCTCGGTCGGAACTAGCCGCGTGGCCTCCCCGGATCCCGGTGCGCGGGCCGATGCCTCGGCACGCCTCGCCGCCGCGGTTCCGGAACCCGCCCTTGCCGTCCTCGGCATCCTCCACGATGCGGGGCACGCCGCCTTCATCGTCGGCGGCAGCCTGAGGGACGCCCTGCTCGGCCGGACGCCGGCTGACTGGGACATGGCCACCGACGCTCGTCCAGACCGCCTGGTCACCCTGTTCCCGGGCGCCGTCTACGAGAACCGCTTCGGCACCGTCGCCGTCCGCCGCGACGAGGACGTGTTCGAGATCACGACCTTCCGCACGGAGCACGACTACGCCGATTTCCGGCGCCCGCACCGGGTGGAGTTCGGCGACCAGATCGAGACGGACCTCGCCCGGCGCGACTTCACCGTGAACGCGATGGCCTGGGGCCGCGCCGTCGGCGAGGAGGGTCCCAACACCCTCGTGGACCCGTTCGGAGGCCTGGCGGACCTGGCTGCCGGCCGGCTCCGCGCGGTGGGTGACCCGGACGCGCGGTTCGGGGAGGACGCCCTGCGCATGGTCCGGGCCGTGCGGCTCGCGGCCACCCTGGGCTTTGCGATAGACGCTGCGACCCTGGCATCCATTGCGCGCAGCGCCGCGCTCGCGGGACACCTCTCGGGTGAGCGGGTGGGCGCGGAGCTGGCCAAGCTGCTGGCGGCCCCGCAGCCGTCCATCGGGCTGCGCCTGGCGGAGGAGACCGGCCTGCTGGCGGTGATCTCGACGGAGCTGGCGGCCCAGCGGGGCATCTCCCAGAACAAGGTCCCGGGGGAGGACCTGTGGGACCACACGCTGCGGACGGTGGACGCAAGCCCCGCGGACCGGCCTGTCGTCCGCATCGCTGCCCTTGTCCACGACATCGGCAAGCCCGCCACCCTCTCGGACGGGCACTTCCACCACCACGACGTGGTGGGCGCGCGCCTCGCGGGCGAGCTGCTCCGCCGCCTCCGCTTCCCGCGCACGGCGGCCGAGGAGGTCACCCATCTCGTCCGTCACCACATGTTCACCGTGGACCCGCATGCGACAGACGCCGCCGTCCGCCGGTTCATCAAGCGGATCGGCAAGGCGGACCTCGACGCGCTGTTCGCCCTCCGCCGGGCCGACGACATCGGCAGCGGGATGGCCCCGGACGATCCGGACATCACCGCGTTCCGGGTCCGCATCGACGCGGAGCTCGCGGCGGAGGCCGCGCTGGACCGCTACGCCCTGGCGATCGACGGCAAGGACCTCATCCGCGAGCTGGATCTCGTCCCCGGACCTCGTCTCGGCCGGGTCATCGACGCGCTGGTGGACGCGGTGATCGCGGACCCTGCCCTCAACGAGCGCGGCTCGCTCCTGCTCCTCGCGCAGGGCATGCTTGCGGACATGTATACGGACACGGGGGACGAGTGATCGAGCTGCTGCTCCAGGCGGAGCGGGCCCTGACGATGGGAATGGTGGACCAGGCCGAGCGGCTGTACCGGCAGGCGTCAGATGCCGACCCGCGGAACTCCATCGCGGTCGTCGGGCTGGCGCGGGTGGCGCTCGAACGAGCGGACGACGCCGGCGCGCTCCGGGAGGCGCGGCGTGCCCTCGCGATCGACCCGGAGAACGTGGCGGCATCCCGGCTGGCCGTCCGCCTGGAGGAGGTGCTCACCTACCGCGGTGAGGCGCTGCCCCCGACGGCCGACCGGTCGATCCATGACGCCAGGACGGTCGATGCTGCTCCCGAGGGAGCCGACCCCGAGGAGGCTGATCCCGGCGGGGCCGATCCCGAGGGGGCGGCAACCGACGCCGTGACAACCGCAGCCGAGACGACCGCAGCCGAGACAACCGACGCCGAACTCCCGACGCCCGGCCGCGGCGTCCTCGACCGCCTGTTTCGAAGGAGAAGCCCTTGAAGATCCTGGTCACCGGCGGCGCCGGCTACGTCGGCGGAGTCTCCGTGGACGCCATCCTCGCCGCCGGCCACGACGTCGTCGTCCTGGACGACCTGTCCACCGGCCACGCCGCGATCGTCAACCCTGCCGCCCGCCTGGTGACAGGCTCGTATGGAGACGATGCCGCCACCCGAACCCTGCTGGAGACGGAAGGCGTGGACGCGATCCTCCATTGCGCCGCCCGTTCCCTCGTCGGGGAGAGCGTGCAGGACCCGGCCAGGTACTACCGCGACAACGTCGCCGGTGGCGTGGCTCTCCTGGAGGCAGCCCGGGCGGCCGGCGTGCGGCGCATCGTCTTCTCGTCCACCGCCGCCGTCTACGGCACCCCGGAGTCCACACCCATCCCCGAGGACGCGGCCCTTCGCCCGATCAACACCTACGGCGAGACCAAGCGCACGTTCGAGGGCGCGCTCCACTGGTATGGAGGTGCGTACGGGTTCCGGTCCGTGATCCTGCGCTACTTCAACGTGGCGGGGGCCACGGGGCGCCTGGGCGAGATCCACCGGCCCGAGACGCACCTGATCCCCAACATGCTGCGTGCGGCAGATGGTGGGCCCGCACTGACGCTGTTCGGCGAGGACTACCCCACCCCGGACGGCACCCCGATCCGCGACTACATACACGTATCGGACCTGGCTGATGCCCACCTCGCGGCCCTGGAGGCGACGGCGCCCGACGATCCGCGGACCGGTCCCGTCGGCGGCGGCGCGCCCGCATCGCCGCTCATCTGCAACCTGGGCACGGCCAGCGGCTTCTCGGTTCGCGATGTCCTCCAGGCCGCGGAGATGGTCGTCGGCCGGCCGATCCCACACACCGTCGGCCCACGCCGGGCCGGAGACCCGCCGGTTCTGGTCGCGTCCAACGCGCGGGCGGCCGAGATCCTTGGCTGGCAGCCACGGCGCTCCACCCTGAACGAGATGCTCTCGTCAGCCTGGGCGTGGCGCCGAGCACACCCGGACGGCTACGGAGACTAGCCCCGGTCCTCCAGCGGGGCGCGGTCCGGTGCCAGGCGCGGAGGGGGCGCGCCCGAGGCACCGCCGCCCTCGCCGCCGTCCACCTCGCCCGAGCCCGCCCAGCGGTCGCTCACCGGCCAGACCAGCCACAGGCCGATCAGCATCGTGACCAGGAGGCTCAGGACGGCGACCTGGTAGGCGCCGTTGCCGATGGTGTCCACCAGCAGGAAGATGAGCGCCCCGTACACCAATTGCCCGATGACCTGCGACCCCTTGCCGACCAGCCCGTAGATCCCGAAGAACTCACCGATCTTGTCGGGGGGCGACAGGCGGACCATCAGGACCCGGTCCGCGACCTGCACCCCGCCCAGCCCGCTGCCGAGAATGGCCCCCGCGATGAGGAATGGCACCAGCCCGTCCTTGCCGAAACCGATCGCGACGCCGCCGAGCACGAGGCCGATCGCCCACGAGATGAGCACCCAGACAAGCGTCCGCTTCGGGCCTTTTCGGTCGGCCAGCCAGCCCCACACGAAGCTCATTCCGATCGCGACGAACGTGAGCATCAGCAGCACCATGTTGGCGTTGGCATCGGTCAGGCCCATCGTCTTCACGACCACGACGCTCATGACGACGATGACCGTGTTGACCGCGTCCGAGTAGAAGAAGCGCCCGATCAGGAACCGCCACAGGCCCGGCACCTCGCGCGCGTCCGCGATCGAGCGCTTGAGCTGGCCGAAGGAGTCGGCAACGTCGGCGCGGGTCAGCGGCTGCTCGTCCGGCCGGTGAGGCTCCTTCACGAACAGGAAGATCGGGATGGCGAACACCAGGAACAGGATTGCGGTCCACCGGAAGCGGTCCTCGACCGGGATGTCCAGGAAGAAGATGAGCAACCCCACGAAGACCGTCCCGCAGTAGCCGATCCCGGTCCCGATACCCGACAGCCTGCCGCGGGTGCTCGGCGTGCTCACGGTCTTCAGGGTCGCGTCGTAGTAGATGAGGGCTGCCTGGTAGGCGAAGTTGGCGACGATGAACAGGATCGAGGCCGACGATCGGCGGCACGTCCGCGATGAAGAACGTGCCGCCGATGCACAGGGCGGTGAAGAACAGGAGGAACGGCATCCGCCGCCCGCCGCGATCGGAGAATGCCCCCAGGATCGGCGACACCAGCGCGTTGATCCCGACGCTGATGACGATCGCGATCGACAGCGCGACGTTGCCGTCACGCTCGCCGAACTGGCTGTCCTTGATCAGGTACAGCCCGATCGCGCCGGACACGACCGCGAACGAGAAGATGGTGTTCGCAAAGTCGTAGAGCGTCCAGGAGCCCTGGGCGACCTTCCTGAGGTTGGGATCGGCCTGCGGGATCGCCGCCATCAGCAGTGCCTCACGTTCGGATATCCCCGGGTCCGGAGCCGGCCCGCGATGCGCGGGATCATAGGCGGTAGACGGGCCCTGGATCGGGCGGTTCGGCACGGAGGCGCGCGACGCGCTGGGCCGGCACTTCGCATCGGGGGTGCAACGGGCCGGGCCTTCCCGATGGTGGTAGGGTCGCGGTGTGCCCGAATCCACCCTGACGCCCGCAATCCGGAACGAGATCGCCCGCCTCGGCCGTGCCGACATCATGGTCGGCATCCCGAGCTTCAAGAACGCCGCGACCATCGGCTACGTGGTCCGCGCGGCGCACGCAGGGCTGGTCCAGTACTTCCCGGATCTCAAGCCGGTTCTGGTGAACTCGGACGCAGGCTCGTCCGACGGCACCCAGCGCGTCGTCATCGAGACGGAGCCGCCCGACTACGTGGAGTCGATCCTCCTCGTCCGGCCGGTCAACCGCCTCGACCGCGTCACGCTCACCTACCCGGAGATCGGCGGGGTCGGCGGCAAGGGCGCCGCGCTCAGGACGATCTTCGAGATCGCGGCCGCGCTGGAGGTCAAGGCGCTGGTCGTGGTTGATAGCGACCTGCGCAGCATCGTCCCCGAGTGGATCGAGTTGCTGGCCGGCCCGATCCTCAAGGGCGGCTACGACTACGTCACCCCGCTCTACGCCCGCTACAAGTACGACGGCACGATCACCAACACGGTCACGTATCCGCTGACCCGCGCCCTCTATGGACACCGTATCCGCCAGCCGATCGGCGGTGACTTCGGCGTCAGCGGGGACCTCGTCCGTCACTACCTCGAGCTGGATGACTGGACCGAGGACATCAGCAAGTTCGGCATCGACATCTGGATGACCACGTCCGCCCTCACCGGAGGCTATGCGGTCTGCCAGGCGCGGCTCGGGGCAAAGATCCACGATCCCAAGGACCCGGGCTCCGACCTGGGGCCGATGTTCCGCCAGGTGGTGGGCACGATCCTGCGCCTCGCCTCCGACCACCCCGACTCGTGGTTCCACGTGCGCGGCAGCCACGAGGTGCCCGCCTACGGCTTCGAGCGGATCATCGATCCGCCGCCGCTCGAGGTGAACGCGATCCGCCTGCTCTCGGAGCTGGAGGCCGGCTCACTTGTCCTGGCCGATACCTGGCGGCGCATGCTGGACCCGCTGAACGCGGAGGCCGTGCTGGCGCTGGCGGAGGAGGCCGGCACGCTGGTCGACCTGGCCTCGCGGCGCCTGGGTCTGGGCGGCGAGGGCGCCACGGCGCATCCGAGCACGCTGGAGATGGCCGAGGCGCTGGCGAGCTTCCACTTCCCCGACGACCTGTGGGCGCGGGTGGTCTACGACCTGGTGCTCGCGACGCGGCGCGGGATCCTTGGCACCGCGCAGCTCGTGGCGGCGCTCGTTCCGATCTACTTCGGCCGCGTCGGCAGCTTCGTGATCGAGAACCGCAACCTGACGACGACCGACGCCGAGGAGCGTGTGGAGCACCAGGCACGCGAGTTCGAGCTGCTCAAGCCGTATCTCGTGGAGCGATGGGCCGCGCTCGTGGCCGAGGAGACGGCAGCGCACGAGGAGAAGCTCCAATGAGCGGTCCGCCGCTGCCGGCACGAATCCTCATCCCGGTCGCCAACCCGCTCACCGCGGAGGAGCTGATCCGGATCGGCGCGTCCCTGCTGGAATCGAAGACCGGCGAACTCACGGCGCTCGGCATCGTGGAGGTGCCGGAGGGGATGCCGCTCTCCGAGGGCGCCACGCGGGCGCGGCAGGCGCGCCGCCTCCTTCAGAAGGTCCTGGACTACGTCCCCGAGGGGACCATCATCCACCCCCTGGTGCGGATCGGGCGCCACGCGTCCGCGGGGATCGTGGAGGCGGCGGCCGAGCAGGAAGCCGACCTCATGATCTTCGGCTGGGGCGGCAAGTCCGGATCCGGCCGGGAGAGCGGCACGCCGGCCATCTCGCCAACCATCGACGAGGTGGTCCGCGAGTCCCCGTGCGACGTCGCCGTCGTCAAGCAGCGGGGAGCCGGGCAGATCCGCCGGATCCTGGTGCCCGTCCGGGGCGGCCCCCACGCGGAGCTGGCGCTGCGGTTCGCGGACGCCCTGGCGAACCGGCACGGTGCCACGGTCGTTGTCATGCACCTGGTGCCGGCTGGCGTGACCGAACCCGTCCGCGCCCAGGCGGAGCACGCGCTCGCCGCGTTCGCCCGCCAGCACGTGACCGCCCGCTCCGAGCCGATCCTGCGCGAGACCCGGAACGTCCGGACCGCGATCCTCCGCGAGGCGGACGACGCGGACCTGGTGGTCATGGGCGCGTCGGCACCACCGGGTGAGCCGGGCACATCGCTGTTCGGGGCCCTGCCGGAGGCCATTGCCCAGCGCGCGAAGTCGACGGTCATCGTCGTCAAGACGAGGGAGTCGATCGGACGCCAGACGTTCGAGCAGCTGGCCCAGCGCGCCGAGACCCTCGCCGCGGCCGACCGCGCCGCCGAGGAATCGCGGGCCATCCCCGCCCGCGTCGAGCGCTGGTTCGCTGAGGCCAACTTCCACCACAGCGAATTTGCTGACCTGGCCCGCCTGACGGCGCTCAAGGAGAAGCAGGGCATCACGATCAGCCTCGTGCTGCCGACCCTCGACGAGGCCGAGACGATCGGCCCCATCGTCCGCCGGGCCATCCGCGAGATGCAGGAGCGGTACCCGCTGCTGGACGAGATCCTCGTCATCGACTCCGCCTCCTCCGACGACACCCGCGCCATCGCCGAGGCCGAGGGCGCGCGCGTGGTTCAGCACCCTGACGTCCTCGCCCGGTACGGCTCCTATCAGGGCAAGGGCGAGGCGCTCTGGAAGTCCCTCTTCGAGACGTCCGGCGACATCGTGGTCTGGGCGGACACCGACGTGCGCAACTGGCATCACCGGATGGTGTACGGGACGCTCGGACCCCTCCTGGTGGAACCGCGGCTCCAGTATGTGAAGGGCTACTACCAGCGCCCGATCGTCGAGCGTGGCGTCCTCAAGGAGGGCGGCGGCGGACGCGTCACGGAACTGGTCGCGCGGCCGCTCATCAACCTGTTCTTCCCGGAACTGTCCGGGGTGATCCAGCCGCTTGCCGGCGAGTACGCGGGACGGCGATCCCTGCTGGAGCAGATCCCGTTCTTCACCGGGTACGCGGTCGAGATGGGCCACCTGATCGATGCCGCCGAGCGCGTCGGCCTGGCCGGGCTGGGACAGGTGGACCTGGAGCGCCGGATCCACCGGAACCAGGAGCTCGAGGGCCTGTCGCGGATGTCGTTCGTGATCCTCCAGGCGGTCATGAAGCGGCTGGAGGAGCGTCGCCGCGTGCGCCTGTTCGCAGAGCTGGGCTCCACGATGAAGCTGCCTCGCTCCGGGCGTGGCCGCCTCTCGCTGGAGGTCCAGGAGGTGGCCGACAACGAGCGCCCGCCGATGATCCGCATCCCGGAGTACGCGGAGAGGCGTCGCACGCAGCTCGTGCCGGAGCCGGATCCGCTCTCGGACAGCTAGGACTCGCCAAGCGTGCGTGGTGCAGGCATGAGGGATGAACCGCTGCGCGTCCTCGTCGCGCCTGACTCGTTCAAGGGCAGCCTGACCAGCGTGGAGGTCGCGCGCGCCCTTGCGGCGGGCTGGAACCGCGCCCGCCCGGGCGATGAGGTTCGCCTGGCCCCGCTGGCGGACGGTGGTGAAGGGACGCTCGTGGCGGTCGAGGCGGCTGGCGGCTGGCAGTGGCGCGAGACGATCGCCCGCGATGCCCTCGGCCGTCCGATCCGCGCCCGGTGGCTGGCGCGGGACGACGGCCGTGCCGCCGTGATCGAGATGGCCGCCGCATCCGGCCTGTCGCGGTTGACCGCCGCGGAGCGCGACGCCGGGAACGCCACGACGATCGGCACCGGCGACCTGGTCCTCGCCGCCCTGGACGCGGGGATCCGGGCGATCGCCCTCGGCATCGGCGGCAGCGCCACCACGGACGGCGGCGCAGGACTCCTCCGCGCGCTGGGTGCCACGGTCGATGATGACCTGCAGGCCATCGACCTGGCCGGCCTGGACCCGCGCCTGGCGGAGACGAGCCTGCGAATCGCCTGCGACGTCTCCAACCCCCTCCTCGGGCCGGATGGGGCGGCGGCGGTCTACGGGCCGCAGAAGGGCGCGACGCCCGAGCTGGTCGCCGCCCTGGACGCCCGTCTCGCCCGTTTCGCCGACGCCCTGGAGGCCGCCGCCGGCCGCCGCGAGCGCGAGACCCCCGGCGCCGGGGCCGCGGGCGGGCTCGGGTTCGGGCTCCTGTGCCTGGCCGATCGCCTCGCCTCGCTCAGCCTGGAACCCGGCATCGACCTGGTCATGGCGGAGGCCGGCTTCGACCTTGCCCTGGGGATCGCCGATCTCGTCATCACCGGCGAGGGGCGGATCGACGCGCAGACCGCGTTCGGCAAGACCGCCAAGGGAGTGGCGATGCGCGCGCGGGCGGCGGGAGTTCCGTGCATCGCCGTCGGCGGCGGCGTGACCCAGGAGGGGATCGAGGCGCTCGGCTCCATCGGCGTGACGGTGGTACCGGTGAGCGAAGGGCCGCAGACCGTGGAGCAGGCAATGGCCGCCGGCGGCGCGCCGCTCGAGCGCTGCGGGGAACGGATCGCGCGGCTGGTGTCGCTGGGGAGGACCGCGGCGGTTGAGGGTGCGTATTGACTAAGTCAATTGGACTAAGTCACAATGGCGGCATGACGGTTGTGAACGTCCACGAGGCAAAGACCCACCTCTCGCGCCTCCTCGAGCGAGCCGAACGAGGCGAACGGATCGTGATCGCACGGGCTGGTCGGCCCATCGCCGTCCTCCAGGCGATCGACGCGCCGCCGCCGCGTACGCCGGGGCACGACCGGGTCATCATCCACGATGACTTCGACGATCCGCTGCCGGAGTTCGCGGAGTACCTCGGGGCCGCCGACCTGTCGCCCGAGGTCTCGCGGTGAGGGTCCTGCTCGACACACAGGCCTTCCTCTGGTGGATCTCGGGCGCGGACCGGCTCACGTCCCGCGCCCGCGCGGTGATCGCGGATCGGGATTCCGAGGTGCTCGTGAGCGTCGCGTCGGCGTGGGAGATCGCCATCAAGAGCGCGACGGGACGCCTGGAGCTGGAGGGACCGGCGGAGACCTACGTCCCAGAGCGGATCCGGGACCACGGATTCGCCGTGCTGTCGGTTGAACTCGACCACGCCCTCCGGGCCGGTGCGCTGCCCCGTCATCACGGCGACCCATTCGATCGGCTGCTCGTCGCCCAGGGACAGGTCGAGGATGTGCCCATCATCACCGCGGACCCGCTGCTGAACCTCTACGACGTCGAGACGATCTGGTGACCTCGACACGGCCCGGCGGGACGAAACCCGCCGGGAAGAAGCCCGCCAGAAGGTCGCCCGCCCGGAAACCCGCGGACCCGGTCAGGCACTGGGCGAGCTACCTGCGCCGCTACCGCCCGGGGCTCCAGCGCTTCGTGCTGGACGGGCTCACGGCCACATACGGCGAGCAGCGCTGGAGCTCGCGCCTGGATCCCACGAGCGAGCTGATCCTCACGATCCTCACCCAGAACACCGCGGACGTGAACGCGGAGAAGGCCTACGAGGCGCTGCGCGCGGCCTACCCCAGCGACCTGGCGCCCGAGATCCACGCCCACGGCATCGGCTGGGGCGGGGACGGCCTGTCTGTTGCACCGCCGCCCGACTGGACCGCCGTGGAGCACGCCCCGCTGCCCCAGCTGGTCGACGTCATCCGGCCCGGCGGCCTCGCGCCGCAGAAGGCACCCCGCCTGCAGGCCACGCTCCGCTACATCCGCGAGCAGCGTGGGGACTACTCGCTGGAGTTCCTGGGTGACATGCCGGCCCTGGAGGCCCGGGACTGGCTGACCGCCATCGACGGGATCGGCAAGAAGACGGCCTCGATCGTGCTCGCGTTCTGCTTCGGCGCTCCCGTGATGGCCGTGGACCGGCACGTGGAGCGCGTGTCGAAGCGGATCGGGCTGATCCCGGAGAAGGCTTCCGCGGACCAGGCCCACGACCTGTTCCTGGGGATCCTGGAGCCGGACGAGATGTACGCCGCGCACGTCCTGCTGATCCATCACGGCCGGAAGATGTGCCACGCGCAGAACCCCACCCACGAGATCTGCCCGCTCCGGGAGCGCTGCCGCGCCGTGAGCCCGAAGGCACCCTGAGCGTTGAGCACCGCCGATCGCGTGCCCCTGATCCTCGACGTCGATACCGGGATCGACGATTCGCTGGCCCTCCTGTACGCCTGCGCGAGCCCCGAGGCGGAGATCGTGGCGGTGACCTGCCTGTCGGGCAACGCCACCGCAGGGGACGTCCAGCGGAACACCCGGGCTCTGCTGGAGCTCGCCGGCCGGGCCGACGTGGAGGTGGCCGTCGGGCGCGAAGTGCCACTCCTCCGCCCCCTCGAGATCACGCCCGAGACGCACGGGCCCCACGGCATCGGCTACGCGGAGCTGGCGGAGCCGACGGTGGCACTCTCGCGCCGCTACGCCCCGGACCTGATCGTCGCCGAGGCGCGCCGGCGGCCAGGCGAGATCACGCTCGTCACCCTCGGCCCCCTCACCAACCTCGCGATCGCCCTGCTCGTGGAGCCGCAGCTGCCGCGCCTCCTCCGGCGCTGGGTCGCGATGGGCGGCGCCTTCCGCGTCCCGGGCAACACGACACCCACCACGGAGTGGAACGTCCATTGCGACCCGGAGGCCGCGAAGATCGCCTTCGCCGGCTGGCAGTCCGCGGTGGACGCGGATCCCCGGGTACCACGGGCCCTGGTGCTGGGCCTGGACGTGACGGAGCGGGCACGGATCCTGCCCGCTGATGTCGCTGCAATGGCGGCCCGCGCCGGGATCTCGGGGGACCTGGGCCTGGACCCGGACCGGATGCCGGACCCAGCCGTCCGGTCCACAGCCGGCAATCCGATCATCGCGTTCTTGGCGGACGCGCTCCGCTACTACTTCGAATTCCATTCCCGGAGCGACGGCTTCTACGGCGCCTTCATCCACGATCCGCTGGTGACGGCCGTGGCCATGGACCCGGATCTCGTCCGATCCGTTCCTGCGACCGTAGACGTGGACACGTCCGGTGGCGTCGCGGATGGACAGACGATTGCGGACTGGCGTCGGCTCTGGGGCCGGACGCCGAATGCGGACGTGGCTGTCGAGGTGGACGCGGACGAGTTCCTGCGACGCCTCATCGAGCGCGTGGGCTCGCTGGCCGCCGAGGCGACCTAGCGACTGGTTCCGGCCCGGCCGACAGTGGGTTCCGACGCGGCCGAGTGCCGGTTCCGGCCGGGCCGACGGGCCGCGGCCTTGGGGCCGTTCGGCCGATCCATCTTCATCACCGTCGAAGGACGATTGGCCCGTTCGGAGGTGCCAGATGCGTATCCTGCTTGCCGTCGATGGCTCGGTCTCCAGCGACCGGGCCACCCAGATCGTCTCCACGCTCCCGCTCCCCCCCGAATCCGTTGTCCGTGTGATCGCGGTCCAGCAACCGTTCGTCGACATGCTCTCCATGTCGTGGGCGTCCATGGGCGACACCGCAGCCGACAACGAGACGGAGGCGCAGCGCGACGGCCGCCACCTGCGCGAGGCCATCGAGCGGGCAGAGGCCACCCTCAAGCGCCCGGGCCTGAACCTCGAGGGCTTCCTTGTGCGGGGTCGGCCGGCAAGCGCGATCGTGGACGAAGCCGGCGCGATGGAGGCGGACCTGGTCGTTGTCGGGAGCCGCGGCCACGGCACGATCGCAACAATGGTCCTCGGCAGCACGGCATCGGAGGTCGTGGACCACGCCCCGTGCCCGGTGCTCGTCGCACGCGGCGACACGCTCGGCGCGATCACCTTCGCGGACGACGGCTCGAACTCGGCCCGCACCGCCGAGGCCGTCATTGCCGCGTGGCCGCTGTTTGCCAATCGAGAGATCAGCGTGCTCACCGTCGCCGAGGTCGCGGTGCCGGTGGCGGCGGGCTTCACGCCCGGACTCTACGACCAGGTGCTGGAGTCCTACACGAGGTCAGTGGACGAGACCCGGAAAGAGGTGGCGGAGGAGTCGGAGACGGCCGCCCACCGACTGGCGGACGCCGGACTCACCGCAACGCCCATCGTGCTCGAGGGCGACCCGGCCACGGAGATCGTCCGCTTCGCGCATGAACGGGGCACCGGCACCATCGTGATGGGAACGCGTGGCCACACCGGTCTCGCCCGCCTGTTCCTGGGCAGCGTGGCCCGGAACGTGCTGGTCCACGCCCCCTGCTCAGTGCTGATCGTCCGCGCCGGCCCCTGAGCAACCGGCACCGCCCAGTCCCGGCCCCAGGATCCCCGGCGACGGCACCCCTGGCTCCCGGCTCAGCCCTGGCGGTTCCGCCGATGATCTCGCCGATGGTCGCAGTTGGGGACAC
The DNA here is from genome assembly GCA_963766735.1 of uncultured Chloroflexia bacterium. Taxonomy (GTDB): domain Bacteria; phylum Chloroflexota; class Limnocylindria; order Limnocylindrales; family CSP1-4; genus CAIXZV01. The sequence continues at coordinate 196,257 of CAVYBU010000003.1, read as the reverse complement.
GACACTTGTCCGGGTCGAATCGCGGGATTGCTGCAGGCGGCACGTCCGCTTCGGGAGCAGGCGGCACGTCCGCTACGGGAGCAGCCGGCACGACCGCCAAGGGAACAGCCGGCACGACCGCCAAGGGCGGACGCTCCGAAGGACTCAGTGCGGAACCCTGCGCGGCGACAGCGCCCGCCTGACGCCGGTCGCGCAACTGGCCTCCGTTCATCCGCTCCGTCGCGATTCGCTGGATCTCGGGGAGACCGACGTCGCCCGACGTCGCCGCCCAGCCTACGACCAGGCGGACCGCGATCGCACCCGCCTCGAGCCACAGCTCGCACGCCCGGCTGACACGCTCGACATAGCCTGCGGCCGCTTCCTCGGACGTCTCCGGCATGAGAACCCCAAAGCCTCCTGGTCCGAGGCGGGCCACGTGGTCGGTGTCGCGAGCAAGCCGCCGCACCGTATCCGCCATTGCCCGGAGGAGTCGGTCACCGGCCTCCTCACCAAGAAGTCCCGTGAGGCGCTCCAGTCCATCGAGCTCGAGGCGGACGATCGTCACCGGGCGCGGATACCGCCGCATTCGTGCTGTCTCGTCGGCGACGCGCCGGTCCCAGGCCGCCTCGTCGTCGAGCTCCGCGAGCGAGTCACCGCCGGTCGATGGTTGAGCCCGCTGGACCTCGGGTCCGTCGGGCGCCTCCGCTTCCGCAGCCACCAGGGTGAAGGGTGCGTCGAGCGCAGCCGCTTCCGCGGCCACCAGGTACCCGGACGGACCGGCGGCAGGCTGAGGCTCCGGCGGCCGACCTGCTTCAGCGCGGCCCAGGCGCCTGAGTCGACCCAATGCTCCGGCGCGGATGAGCAGGATCGCGTTCACGACGAGGAACGTGGTCAGGACGGGCGCCAGCACATCCCCGGTCACAGGTTCACGGTCCCGTCATCTCCATGCTCCCTCGGCGACTCAGTCTGGCGCGAGGTCTGCCGGCCTCCGGGGTTGTTCGATCGGCTGCAGTCCTGCGCCCCCGGCCTCGGGCGGGGTGACATCGACCCTGACCACCATGGGGGAACCGCCGACGGCCGTCAGCGATCCGTAGAGTGGGCTGACCACATCGAGGACGAGCAGGTAGGTACCCGGTTCCGGCGGGGCGGTGAGCGCGAGCGACACCTCTTCCGTGGCACCCGGCAGCGGCCGGATCGTGGCGCGCGCGGCGACGGTCTCCGAGCCCGAGCCCGACCCATCCAGGCGAACCCACTGGCCCACCAGCGTGGAATACCACTCGCCGAGCGCCGGGGTGGTGAGGGGGCCGTCGACGGACTGCCAGAGCACGCCGGAAACCCACGAGAGGTGGCCCGTGTTCGCGACCGAGACGGGCAGGTCGACCGTGGCTCCCGCCGCCACGCTCAGCCGATCGGTGGCGGAGACGACCGCCGAGAGCTCTCCGGTGACCCTGACGGTGAGGGCCGGGATGCGCTCCTGGGTCCTCGCGTCGAAGGCGACACCATCGGCGTCGTGGATGGACACGGCCAGCCGGTACAGGCCCGGCTCCGTCGGGGTGACCAGCTCGGCGGAGATGCTGGACTTCTTCACGCTGACATCGCTCAGGCTGACGACGGCGCCCGGGACCTCCGGGCTGATGAGCACGATGGGCGGGGCGCCCGGGAGTCCGTCGGTCTCCACGATCGGAGACGCAGCCTCCGCGGTCGAGGGATCGACGGCGTTGGTCGGCGCCGCCTCGTCGGGCGAGGCCGGTGCCTGTTCCGTCGGCGGTTCATCTGCGACGGCGGCCGGGGGCGCGATCGAGGCCGGAGGGGCGGGCTCATCGGACGCGGCCGGGCCGGCGTCGGCGGACGGTGCGGCGAGGCGGGGCGGACGCTGTCTGGTCGGCGTCGGCAGTCGGTTCCGGCATCGGCCGCCGCGCCGGGAACCGCGGGGATGACCGGTGACGGGTCGAGTGACAGCGGATCCCAGCGGATGCCGAGACCCAGGCCAGGGGCCGGCTTCTTGCCGGCCTTGTCGAGCGTCAGCGTGACGCGGAGGGCGGAGCCGACCGTCGGGACACCGTCGACCGTCACGGCCGTGACGGTCGGTCCGGCCGATGTCGCTTCCGGTGTCGTCGCATTGCCGCCACCGGACCTCACGCCCGTGGCGCCGCGTGCGACCTCGTTTGCGCGCATCTCGGCGCGTGCCACCAGCGAGCGGTAGAAGCCGCTCGATTCCTTCGTCGGATCCATCAGCGCGGTCATGCCGGGGGTCCGCACGCTCGGGAACGCAAGCACGTGGCCGTGTGCGGTTGGCGCCTTGCGCCAGATCGACTCGATCGTCCCTTCGCCGGCGAGGATCCGGCTGACGTAGTAGGCAGGACCGCCGTGGCCCTCGGCCAGGACCGCCTCGGCACCGGCGGCGAGCCAGCCGGCCGCGAAGTTGTCGACCCGCTGCTGCCCAGTGGCGAGATCGCCCTCGGGCAGGCCGGGCTCGGAGTTGCCCGACGCGTAGCACAGGTGAACGAGCAGGACGACGGCGTGGGGTGCCAGCCGAACGTCACGGGCGAGATACGCCTCGCCGAAGTACTGGTGTGCCTTGTCGTCGACGCCGGCCGCCGGGTTCAGCCCGAGACCGTTCTGCGTCTTGGGCGAGGGCGACTTCCGGTACGGGCTCGGCCAGCCGTTGCCGTGACCCAGGTACACGACGAGTGATGCGCCCTGCAGGGCATCCCTGACCCGGGGCCATGTCGCGTCCGGCGAGTAGATCTTCTCGACCACCGCGCCGGCGGCGCGAGCGGCCTTGGCGGCCTTGTCGCCATCGGCCCGGTAGGCATCGGTCAGGGAGCCGACCGGTCCGACGATGATCACCACCTTCGGCTCCGCCGCATTGACCGTCGGTGTCGCGAGCGGATAGGCGCCGAGGATGAGCGCGGAGGCGAGGATCGTGACCACGACAGCCCGCAGCTCGAACCGCATGATGCGGACGGCGGCCATCTGCCAGCGACTGCCCCGGATCGCGATCCGGCGGTTCCGACGCACGATTGCCTGCTCCTCCTGGCCCGCCGCGTGGCCAACGGGCGAACGTACCTATTATCCATCGCCCCCACAAGCCGGGCGAGCCTGTGGATGGGGGCTCCAGACCCCCTCGATTGGGGGCCGGCGACGATCTGACCAATCATGGCGCCGACCGGAGGCCAGAGCCGGGGAACTGCTAGCTGCGGTTGTGGATTGGCGGTGATCGGGACTCACCTGGCTGGGTTTGGCGATGGGACGCTGGAACGCATCCCATCGCCGTGAAGGGTGCGGAGGGGCGGACTCCCCTACCGCCCGGTTGCCGTGAGGAGGGTCGACTGCGGGCTGTTGGTGGCGTTGGAACTCACCACCACCAGCGGCACCGAGAAGTTCCCCACCGAAGTTGGGGCGAAGGTGACGTTGAGCTTGCAGGTCTTCCCGACGGCGACCGGCGTGGAGCAAGTCCCGAGCGTGACGTTGCTGAAGGGCGCGGCCGCGGTGGCCGAGGTGATGATGAGCGGGTTGGGACCGTCGTTGGTCACCAGCACGGTCTTGAGGGTAGTGGCGCCGACCTTCTTGGTGCCAAGGTCCTGGGTGATCGGCACGACGGAACGGTTGTGTCAGCGGCGGCCGGGGCGACCCCCGTGTCCGATCAGCGTGACGCTGGAGGGCGTTCCCGCTGCGGTGTGGGCGGCAGCCGGTCGACCGTGTCGCAGAGTTCGAGTAGGTGCGAGTCCGCTGCGACGTTGACGGCGGCCACGCCGGTACCCGTACGGCGTGACCCAGGGGGCGACCGTGCGTGTCGGCGAGGTCGACGTTGCCGGTGATGTTGCGGGCCGGCGCGCGGGCGATCTGCGTGAAGGTGTCCCCGCCGTTGGTCGGAGCGCTCGATGACGAAGCCGCGTCTCGCTGGTCGCGTTGTCACGTCCACGGCTCAGGCTGACCTGCGGGCCGTGGCCTCGCAGCGTCGCCGTGAGCGCTGGTCGGCGCGGCCGGCGCGGTTCCGAAGTCGAGCGACGCCGGCGTCACGACGGTCACCGGTGGATCGACGGGAACTCCGGTCGCCGCAGCCGAGACGACGTGACGTCATGCTCGGGAAGGCGCCGAGGGAACGAGGTAGCCGATCTTGTTCTCGGCCACGATGCGGTACCGGTAGGTCCTGGACGGCAGGATGGTGAAGTCGTCAAACCTGCGCAGTTCGTGGATGTTCGGCAGGTCCAGTGGTGACAGGATCTTGCCAACGGTGGTCCAGGCACCGCCGTTCGTCGACCGCTCCACCAGGAACGCCGTCTCCGTGATCGAGTTGTCGTTCCAGGTCAGCTCCACGCGACGCGTGGCGCCAACCCCAAGGAACGTCGCGGTGAGCCCGTCCGGCGGCACCGGCGGCATCGCCACCGAGACCGGCCGCATCATGTCCATCTCCTCGTGGGAGAGGATGTGGCAGTGGTAGACGTACTCCCACCCGAAGTTGACGAGCTCGTTGACGATCGCCTGCGTCGGGACGCCCTGCGGGTCGGTGTTGTTGAACGGGATCGGGAAGTTCGCGTCGGGGTTCGTGAAGCCCGACGGCATCATCGGGTTGAGCAGCCGGATGGCGTTCGGCAGCTCCCACGGCAGCTCGGGGATGATCGGCCGCAGGGCGACGATCGTGTCCTCGAGCGGGCTGATCCGGACGGTGTCCTTCCAGCCGAGCTCCGTGGCATCGACCTGCTTGAGGTTGTTGTCCCAGGCGACCCGGTTGAGGACCTGAACGTCGTACAGGTGGAAGTGGATGGGGTGCGTGTCGACGCCGTTGTGCGTGATCCGCCAGATCTGGGACCCGTCGGCGGCCGTCGAGATCGGCAGGATCTTCAAGTCGCTCACGGGCAGGCCGTCCGCGTCGTAGACGACGTGGTTCTTCGGGAGGTTCGTGGCGTCGATGAGCTCAGTTGCCGGGTTGGTGTACGGGTAGAGCGTGACGTTCTGCTGCCCGACCGTCGGCGGCTGGGCCTCGATGCCCAGGTTTGCCGTCATCCGGCCGAACTCGTCGAACGCCGTCGAGTTCATCTCGTCGTGGATGGCCTTCGGCTCGAGCTTCATCGACATCTTGGCGTTGGGCGCCTTGAGCGTATTGAAGCCCCAGGTCGAGTTGAGTTGCGTGCCGTCGTTGATCCGGACGTACCCGTCGCACCGGGTGAGGGTGCTGCCGGGGGAGTTGCAGTCGCTGCTGGCGGCGAAGCTGGTGCCGTAGGCGGAGTTGTAGGCGGCCTGCCCGACGATGATCGGGTGCTGGCCGGACTCGAAGACGCCGCTGCCGTCGGCCTTGTGGCGGAAGGCCGCCTGGAGCTGCCGAGGCCGTCGTTGGTCGGTTCGGAAGGTCGAACGCCGTGGCGGATGCCGTGTCGGCGATCTTGACCTGCATGATGGTCCGGGTGTTCGGGCCGTAGCCGGGCAGGATGCCCGGGGCGGCGTTCGGGAACTGGTCCGGAGCGCCGGTGTAGTAGTCGTAGGACGGGACGCGGGCCGGGAACGCGGCGGGCGCGTCGTTGTAGAGGATCAGCGTCTGGCCGGCGAACTTGCTGAAGTCGACGATCACGTCGGCCCGCTCGGCCGGGGCCAGCAGGAGCGAGAACTTGTCCACGAGGCCGACGTCGAACCGCGTCGGGTCGGTGATCCAGGTGGTGGGCTGCTGGCCGTCCTTGACGACCGGGGCCGGCAGGAAGCCGCCCTCGGTGCCGATCACGACCCAGTCCGGTCCGGTGCCACCCGCGGCCGGGGTCGGGAAGACGACCGGGTCGGTCTGGGCGGCTGCGACCTCTGCCTGGTTGAGGGCGACCTCGGTCGGGCCGATCAACTCGCCGGCAGCGTTCAGGTCAGTGCTGGCCGTGGCGTCCTCGCCGACGTACCACTGGAAGTTGAAGAAGCGGTCGTTGGCCGCGTTCAGGACGCGGAGCCGGTACGCCTTGGGATCGAGGGTGAGCGTCGGGTAGGCGACGCCGTTGACGATCGGCGTGTCGTTGAACTGCTCCATGCCGACCGAGATGTTCGGCGTACCGGGGATCTCCTTGGGCTCGCAGAACGGGTCGGTGTCGTACTGCCAGGTGGCCGGGTCGTCGAGGTTGCAGGCAATGAGGAGCTCGGTTGAGAAGTCATCGGCGGTGCCGCGCGTCCCGTCCGGGCCCAATGGATCCATGTTGTAGTACGGGTTGGCGATCGGTCCGTTCGGCGGGGTCGCCGGCGGCCAGAACCAGGGCCCGTACATCCAGCGCCCGTAGGCACTCATGCCACTCGGGTCGCCGGGGTTCTGGGCCGGCATGTAGACGTGGTGGTACCAGAAGTTGCCCATGCCGCCCCAGCGGTCGGTGTCCCAGGTCGGGATCCTGCTGGGCAAGCTGGACGGCGTCGGGGACGAACGTCCGGTCCTGGACGACGAGCGGGATCTGGTCGGCGGGGATGGTTTCCGACGCGAGCAGTGCCTTCTCGGTGTCGTCGGTGATCAGGTACCCGGCGGCCTCGCCGGCGTACACGTTGAGCCGGGTGATGCCCCACGCATGATCGTGGTAGAACATCAGCCGGGCGCTCTGCTGGTTCGTGTAGTAGAAGGTCTGGCAGCCGTCGTCGGTGGCCGTGCAGACGTTCATGTCGGGGACGTTGCCGACGCTGACGCCCTGCGGCCAGGGGGTGGTCCTCGCCGGCCGGCGTGATCCACTGGTGCGGCGTGCCGTCGCTGATCCACGGCGTGATGCCGCCGTGCAGGTGCAGCGTGGCGCGGTTCTCCGTGAAGCACTCGTTGGGGTTGATCCCGGGCTCGCGCTTGATGGTGCAGGGCGGGTTGCGGATCGGGTCGATGACGGTGCCGTTACCGGTGAGATCGGACATGGAGTCCGGGTTGGCGCCAGAACCCATGAGCGTGGTGTCGACCGGCAGGAACAGGTCGCCATCGTTGCCCGTCGGCAGGAGGTTGTGGAAGACGATCCGGACTGGCTTGTCCTTGGTCGCGCCGATCGTCGGCCCCAGCCACTGCGGCGGCGTGACGGCGAGCCACGGGGTGACGCCGTCGGCCTGCATGACCGGCACCTTCGTGCCGTCGAGCAGCTCGTTCGTCACCGGGAAGTGCTGGCTGATGTCGGCGTTGGCCGGCGTCTCCAGCTGGATGTAGCCGCGGACGAGGGTGTCCGGCAGGCTGGACGAGAAGCTGGTCCGGTACTGCACCAGGCCGATCACGTACTCGTCGGCCTCGATGCCCTCGTACTTCTTGAGCTCGGGCACCGCGACCGGGATGTACTTGCCCGTGGTCGGGCACGCCGGCGGCGTGCAGAGGCCGGGCAGCGCGTCCTCGAACTTCTTGATGCCCGGCGTGATGTAGCCGGAGCCGCCGGCCGTGAGGGTGAGCCCGTTGACCGCGCCAGCGTTCACGGCCGCTGTCGCGGAGGCGGGGGCGGTGTTCGCGCCGCCGATGGTGACGGTGGGGGCCGAGACGTAGCCGTCGCCGGGATCGTCCACGACGATCGAGCTGATCGCGAGGGTGGCCGTCGCGGTCGCAGGGGCAAAGCCTGCGGGAGGCCGTTGATCGGATCGGAGAGCGTCCCGTTGCGGATCACGACGTTCGGGGCGGCCGAGTAGCCGGACCCGGGGTTGTCCACGACGACCCAGTGATCGTGACCGTCTCCCCGTCGGTGACCGGGGCGCAGTTCGCCTCCACACAGTCGGCATGGGCAGTCGCCTGGACTCCGTCGACTCCATCCGGGTAGTCGATGTCGACCGTCGGGAACGAATAGCCCGTCCCCGCGGTGGCCAGGTCGATCGCGTCGACGCTGCCGTACGCGGTGGCCGTGGCCGGGGTCAGCGGCAGGACGCCGGAAGCATCAACGACGCTCGCGGCGAACGAGTAGGTGCGCGTGCCGCCAAGGGCCGGGAAGTCGGTCCCGCCGAAGGTGACCGTGGCCCCGCTGATCGGCTGGATGGCCGCCGGGTAGCTGACCTTGTCGGCGCCGGCGTCGGTGTCGACCGGGATGCCCGCGCCATAGAACGCGATGACATCACCGGCCTGGACCGCGACGCTTCCGACCGGGAACGTCGCCATCTCGGAGACGGCGGGATCGGTCAACGCCGGGACGGTCAGCAGTGGCGCTGGCGAAGACGACCGTGTACTGGTCAGGCGGCACCGTCGGCCGCAGGACATAGGCGACGAAGGTCTCGCCCGCTGACGGCGTGGGGCTTGCGCCAGCCGTCGCCTGGTTCCACGTGAGGAAGTCGGTGAGCGTACCCGTCGGAAGAGCACCGGGAACAATCGCGAACACCGGCCTCGGGGCGGGCTCCGGGGGAAAGTCCGTCGCGTAGGCGCGATCCTGGAGGCTGTTGCCAACCTGGACCATCGTTCCCTTGCCACCGCCGCCGCTGAACGAGACGGTGGGGGCTGTGTAGCCGGCGCCCGCCGCGTCGAGCGTGATGCTCGTGACCGCGCCGGACGCGGCGACCGTGGCGGTGGCGCTGGCCGAGGTGCCGCCCGCGCCGCTGAAGCTGACCGTTGCGGCCGTGTAGCCGCTGCCGGGGTCGGTCAGCGTGATGCCGGTCACGGTGCCGTTCGCGCCGACCGTTGCGGTCGCGGCAGCGCCGGCACCGTCGCCGTCGATCGCAACGGCGACGTCGGGAAGGGTGAACTGGCTGTTTGCCCAGTTCGGGTAGGGCCCGAAGTAATGCGGGACCTTGGTCTCGTCGACCGGACTCGCCGGCAACGCCGGCGCCGGGGCGGCATTCGCGTCAGGGCTGGGCGTCCTCACGCTCGCCATGCCGGGTGTCACTGCAGACACCAGCATCACGAATGCGGCCAACAGGGCCAACAGCTTGCGGTTCATTCGATGCCTCTCTCCCTCAGCCGGTCCGCCCCCCGGCGGTCGTCCGGCAGGGTCAGGGCCTCGATCGCGCCCACGCGAGCTCCGTCTCAGTGACGGCACAAGGCGGCACGGTCTCCACCCTAGGTGCATCGCCGTATTGGGCCATCCGGGATGCCACGGGGGCGAACACGGATCTTTGGGCTCCGTGAGACGGGGGTACGGACGAGACAAATCCGTACCGCATCCGCAAGATGCCCGATTGTGGAGCCGCCATCGGGCGCGCATGCTGGGCTCGTGGATCATCCGCCCGACCTCGAACACTCCAAACCGGTGCACGCCGACAACGCCTCCGCTGAGGACGGCTCCGTCGACGACGCTCGTCGTCGCCTCCGCGAGCAGGGGATCGTGGCCGTGGAACCCGATGAGAGGATCGGCGTGATGCTCGCCCCGGGAGAACGCGTCGTCGCGGTGCGCCACGCCATCTCCATCGAGCGCCGCAAGGACGTTCGCGACCCCGAGCTGGCTCTCCGCGGCGACCTCTACGTGACCACCACCCGCCTCGTGTGCCTGGGGCAGGTTCCGGTCGACGTCCCGCTCGTCGAGATCAGCGAGGCGATCGTGGCCGGCGGTGCGCTCCGGCTGATCGTCGGCGACGGCCGCGGAGTGGAGATCCGGACCGGGGATCCGTATCTGCTTCGCGTCGAGATCTCGGCCGCCCGCGAGGCGGCCCGCCAGGCGGCCGGTCCGCGCCCCCAGCGGCCAGGTGCGCCAAGCCGCTGCACCCGGCACGACCGAGTCCTGAGGGGCGGTCGGTCAGGACTCGTCCCGGTAGCGGCGCGCGGCCTCGGTGCGGTTCCCCACCTCGAGCTTGCGCAGGATGCTGCTCACGTGTGACTCGACGGTGCGCCTCGAGATCGTGAGCGCCGTGGCAATGTCGCGATCGCTGAGGCCGTCCGCGAGGAGGCGGAGGATGTCCCGCTCCCTGGCGGTCAGCCGGTCGAGGGTCGCATCCTCGACCGTCGAGGTCGGGGCAGGACGCCGGAGGGCCTTGACCAGGAGGCGGGCCGCGAGCCGCCGCGGGATGACCAGCTCACCGGTCTGCGTCGCCCGCAGCGATCGCACGAGTGCTTCCGGCGAGAGGTCCTTGGTCAGGTAGCCGCTTGCGCCGTACCGCATCGCAGCCGCCACGTCGCGATCGGCGGACGACACGGTGAGCATCACGATCCGGGTGTTGGGAAGCCGGGGCGCCAGCTCGCGGACGAGCTCCACCCCGGACATGCCCGGCAGCGCGATGTCCAGGAGCAGGATGTCGGGCGCGACCTGCGGCGCGAGCACGAGCGCCTCCTCCGCCGTCGAGGCCTCGGCGACAACGACCATCCCGTCGGCGGCGATCGCCCGCGCAACGGCCGCTCGGACGAGCGGATGGTCGTCGACCACCATCACCCGGATCGCGGGGCCGGGCGCGGTCATGCCGGCTCTGCCTCGACGGGCGGCGCCGAGGGAACGAACGGCGCCGTCAGGACGACCAGCGTGCCCGTCTCGGCCGCAGAAGCGATCCTGAGCTGCCCGCCGATGAGCGCCGCCCGCTCCCGCATCGACGTCAGCCCGTAGCTCTCAGGCCCGGCCGTCGCAACCTCGAACCCGTGCCCGTTGTCGGCGACGCGGAGCGTGATCCGCTCGTCGTTGATCCCGAGACGCACGCCGACCAGGGAGGCGTCGGCATGCCGGGCGACGTTGGTCAGGGCCTCCTGGGTGATCCGCAGGATCTCGGCCTGGGTCCGCGGCGGCAATCCGCGTCGTGTGGTCGCCTTCGAAGGTGAACTCGACGCGAAGCCCGAACCGGTCGCCGTAGTCCTCGACCGTCCGCTGGACCAGGCTGCAGAAGCCAGAGTCGGTGTGCGCAGAGCTGCGCAGCGTGGCGACCGCCTCGCGCGCGTCCGCCGAGTCCGATGTCGATGGCCGCGAGGCCGCTCTCGGCCGCCCGCCGGGCCTCGACCGACAGGTCATCCCTGCTCACCAGCTCGCCGATCCGGAGCTTGGCCAGCCACAGGTCCTGCGCCAGCCCGTCGTGCAGCTCGCGCGCCAGCCGCGTGCGCTCCTCCATCGCTGCGCGCTCGACCTCGACGTCGCGCAGCGTGGCCAGCTCGATGTTCGCCGTTCGCAGCTCCCGCTGGCTCGGCGCGGAGCGCACTCGCGAGCCCGGCGAGCAGGCACGCGGAGCACACCAGCCGGAGCAGGTCCGCGATCGACACCTGGCCGGGGTGGGCGCTCGGGTAGAGCGATCCACTGCAGCTCCGCGAAGGCGGCGACACACGAGGCCGATGGCGATCCACGCGTCGATCACCGCGCGCCCGGCAGCGCCACAGGCTCCGGCTCACGTATGCCCCGCGAAGAACAGGACGGCCGTGACGGAGTGGATGACCGCGCCCAGCGGGGTGATGTGCGGCAACCCTGGTCGCGTCCGGGAACGCGACGATCTGCAGCACATCCGGCGGCGGGCTCGAGCGACCGGCCCACGAGGGCGGCGAGGAGCACGATGAGGGTCGGTGCAACCAGGATCCAGGAGGGGTTCCAGCCGTACGTCGGCCGTTCGCGTGAAGACGCCGGCGACGACGAAGAGGATCGCCGCGGCGAACCGGGCGACTGCGAACACAAGCACCTGGGTGCTCTCGGGCGCGGCCAGGCTCGCCGCCCTCCTGCAGGGTGACGAGCACGGCGATGCCGTAGGCGACCGACAGCGCCATGAAGGCGGCGGCGTGGTAGGCGGCGGCGATCACGCGGCGCTCGCGGAAGCGGGCCCATGCGAGCGTCGTCAGGACGATGCAGACGACCGTCGCGATCGTGTCCAGCACCAGGTCCAGGGCGGGCAGGATCGCGTGGCCGTGGATGCCGGGGACAACGACGAGCAGGCTGACGAGGAGGCCGACGGCGACGGCCAGCCCGAACAGGCGATCGAGCAGCGGACGCGCCTCGGAGTCGGACGGTCCTAGGTCCAACAGCCACGTCGATCCCGGCGCTGACTGCGGCCACTGTCTCTCCCCGATCATCCAGCTCGATGGGCTGATGCGGCGGCGGCCCGCGAGCCGGCGGCGGCCGGTCGGGAGCAAGGGTGCGTACCTCGATCACGCCTGTCAAGGTCCGGCCGCGCGCCAGCAGCCGGCCGCGCGCGCGAGCCGTTCGGTCGGGTCCGTTCAGCCGTCGGTGCGGAGCGCCACGACGATCAGGAGGAACGTGGTCTCGAGGACGTCGACGCCGGCGATGACGAGCGCCACGACGATCGGCAACGGGTGTCCGATGAGCCACCCGGCTGCCGCGGACAGGGCGGCCACGGCCAGGAACACGAAGCGCACGCCGCGGACGAGGATCGCGATATCGCGTCCGCTCATCGCCCCGGCGGGGAGGTGCCGGCCTGCCTCCAGCCGCTGCACCGCCTGCACCAGGCACCACATCGCCGCCACCACGCTGACGCCCACGAGAGCCGCTCGTACGATGTCCGGCGGGTTCGCGATGGCGTCCAGGAGCTCGCCGCTCCACCCGAGCAGCGTCCCGCCGACCAGCGCGAGCGAGCCGGCGGCCAGCCAGGCGAGGCGCCCCCGATCGGTGTCCATCAGATGACCTCCAGGCCGACCTCGTGGACGGCACCGTCGAGGATCCGCCATGCGCGCAGCGACGCCGTTCCGGTCACGGGATCGGCCTGGTCGGCTGCGAGCGACACGAGGATGTAGAGCGCGTCCGGGAAGAACGCCAGCCCGATGTCCGTGGGCGACGGGACAGCCGGCGACCCGACGTGAGAGTGGACGATCCCCCAGAAGACCTCATCGGCCTCGTCGGCGGCGACGGCCACGCGGAGGAGGTCGTGAGGGTCGATCTCGTAGAGGACTGGTGAGGTGGCCGCGTTTCGGCACACCTCGTACCGGAGAGCGCGCCCGCCCGAGGCTGCCGGGGCGGACCCGACGATGAGCCCGCAGGCCTCGTTGGGACTCTCGGCTCGCGCCTGCGACCGGATCGACGCAGCGATCGCCGCCGGCAGGACGACTGCGGCCGGTCCGGGGTGACTCAACCTGGGGTCGCTCGAGCCCCGCCGAGCGTGAACACCCCGCTCGCGGGATCGGGCACGGCGAGCGGCGCACCCGCCTCGCGGGCGGCCCGGGCCGCGTCCGAGCAGACGGGGCAGGCCGGATCCCGGCCCAGCGTCAGCTCCGTGAACTCGGTCTCGAGGGCATCGAACAGGATCAGCCGGCCGGCGAGCGTCGTGCCGATCCCCAGCAGCAGCTTGAGGATCTCGTTCGCCTGGAGGATCCCCATGATCCCGGGCACCACGCCCAGCACCCCGGCCACGGAGCACCCGGGCGCCAGCTCGGGCGGAGGCGGCGTCGGGTAGAGGCAGCGGTAGCACGGTCCCTCGTACGGGACGAACGTGGTCAGCTGGCCCTCGAACCGGAACACGGACGCGTGCACCACCGGGATCCCGGCCGCGACCGCCGCGTCGTTGAGGAGGTACCGCGTCTCGAAGGTGTCGGTGCCGTCCAGGATGGCGTCGTACCCGGCAATGATCCGATCCACGTTGCCCGCGACGAGCATCTCGTCCAGGGCAACCACGGTCACGTCCGGGTTGAGCGCGTTGATTGTCTTCCGCGCGGATTCGACCTTCTTGTCGCCGATCCGGTCGCTGGCGTGGATCACCTGGCGCTGCAGGTTGGACAGGTCGACGACGTCGAAGTCCACGAGGCCGAGCGTCCCCACGCCCGCCGCGGCGAGGTAGAGCGCGGCAGGTGACCCGAGGCCCCCGGCGCCGATCAGCAGGACTCTCGAGCCCAGCAGCTTCGCCTGCCCGGAGGACCCCACCTCGGGGATCAGCAGGTGGCGGCTGTACCGGAGCTGCTGCTGGTCCGTGAGGCGGGCGGGCTGCGTCCACTCGAGACCCAATGCCTTCCACGCCTGGAAGCCGCCGCTCATCGACGCGACGTCCGTGTAGCCCATCGCTGCCATTGTCTGGCCGACGAACAGGGAGCGGATCCCGCCGGCGCAATAGAGGATGACCGGCGTCTGCCGGGACGGCACGGCCGCCTCGATGTCCTGCTCGAGGTGGCTCTTGGCCACCAGGACGGCCCCGGGCAGGTGGCCCTGGTCCCACTCGGGGGCCTCACGGACGTCGATCAGCGCGACGCCGCCCTCGCGGCGGAGCGCGTCCGCCTGGGCAGGCGTGACCTCCCTGATCTCGGCGCGGGCCTCCCGGAGAAGCTCTGCATAGGTCCTGGGCATGGGGTCCCTGGTGCTCCGGCTGTCAGCCCGCGTCCTTCGTGAGCGGCTTGATGCCCGTCTCGTCCAGGAGGTGCTGCAGGGACTCGAAGCTGAGCATCGCGCACTTGAGGCGGGCAGGGCTGATCTCGATGCCCAGCAACTCCAGCAGGTCGTCCGCTCCGAAGCCGGCGACGGCATCAACGGGCCTGCCCTTGACCTCGTCGGTCAGCAGGGAGGCGGACGCCTGGCTGATCGCGCAGCCGCGGCCCGGTGAACCCGACCTCGGTGACGACGCCGTCCTTCACGGTGAGCTGCATCGTGATCCGGTCACCGCACAGGGGGTTGGCGCCTTCGTACGAGGCGGACGGCTCATCGAGGACCCCGAAGTTGTGGGGCTTCCGGTAGTGCTCGAGGATGTAGTCGCGATACAGGTCGTCCATGGGCGCTGCCGAGTGTAACGCGTCGTCCGAATTGCCGACCGAGTGGGTGGGGATTGAGCGGTCGCCTCACGGCGAGTGAACCGAGCCACCCAGCCGCAGCGTGAATGCGGTTCGCAGTAGACGCCCACGAGCGCGTAAACTCACCCCATTACGGGTGCACCCCTGTGGGGGTCCCGACATTCCGTGGAGGAGACAGATCTTGAACAGGATGAAACCCCGAATCGTCGTGGCGTTGGCGGTGACCGCCATCGCGCTGGCCGCCTGTGGCGGCGACAGCGCGAGCAAAGCCAAGACCGCCACCTCGGCTGCCGACGTTGGCGGCATGGAAGAGCTCGTCAAGGCCGCCGAGGCCGAGGGCCAGCTCAACGTCATCGCCCTGCCGCCCGAGTGGGCCAACTACAAGGGCGTCATCGCCGGCTTCAAGGCGTTGTACCCGAACATCAAGGTCGATGAGGCGAACCCTGACGCCAACAGCCAGGAAGAGATCGACGCCGCCAACAACCTGAAGGACACCGACAAGGCGCCCGACGTGTTCGACCTCGGGGTCAACGTCGCGCTCGCCAACACCGCGCTCTTCGCGCCGTACAAGGTCGCGGCTTGGGCGGACGTCCCGGACAACCTCAAGGAGTCCACCGGCCTGTGGTTGGGCGACTACGCGGGCTTCATGTCCATCGGCTGTGACGCATCCAAGGTCCCGGCTCCGGCCACCGTTGCGGACCTCCTCAAGCCCGAATACAAGGGCGCGATCGCCCTCAACGGCAACCCCAAGACGGCTGGCGCCGCCCTGCACGGCGTGGTCATGGCCTCGCTGGCCAACGGAGGCGCCGCGGACAACATCGCCCCAGGCGTTGACTTCTTCAACAAGCTCAACGAGGCCGGCAACCTTCTCCCCGTCGACCCGACCCCGGCGACCATCGCCGCCGGCCAGACGCCGTGCGTCATCGACTGGGAGTACAACAACGCGGGCCTCACGTCGGACCTCGTGAGCAAGGGGATCGACTGGAAGGTCGTCATCCCGTCCGACGCACCGCCGGTCGCCGCGTACTACATCCAGGCCATCAACAAGGACGCTCCGCACCCGGCGGCCGCCCGCCTGTGGATGGAGTACCTGTACTCGCCCGCGGCCCAGAACGAGTGGCTGAAGGGATTCGCTCGACCGATCCTCCAGGAGGCGATGATCAGGGACGGCACGATCGACCAGGCCGCGCTCGCCGCGGTCGCGCAGGCCGAGGGCACGCCCGTCGTCCTGACCCAGGACGAGGTGAAGACGGTCACGGACTACATCGCGACCAACTGGAACATCGAGCTGCCGTAACAACCGTGCAGGCTTCGCTTGCTTAGCACCGACACCTTGGCGTCCGTGCCAACGTCGGAACGTGAACCGGGAACTGGCTCCGCCTCGGGCGGGGCCAGTTCCAGTCGCTCCCGGACCCGGAGCGCCTATCTGCCGACCCTGCCGTTCTTCGGCTATGTCGCGCTGTTCCTGATCCTGCCCACGCTGATCGTCACCGTGGGCGCCTTCCAGACCCAGGACGGCCTGCCGACGCTCGACGTCATCACGACCGTGCTGACCGGGTCCACCTTCCACCAGGCATTCATCCGCTCCATCCAGCTGTCGCTCGTGTCCGCGCTCCTGGGAGCCGTGTTCGGCGGGCTGCTCGCATGGGCCGTGGCGTCCGGCGGACCCGGCGGCCGCCTCCGACAGGTCGCCGTCGCGGGTTCCAGCGTCCTCGCCCAGTTCGGCGGCGTCATGCTCGCCTTCGGCTTCCTGGCGACCTGGGGGTTGAACGGTTTTGCCACGATCACCCTCAAGGACCTTGGCGTGGTCGACCTGACCAAGGACAGCACCTGGGTGTACGGAATGACCGGCCTCACCGTCGTCTACTCGTACTTCCAGATCCCACTCATGGTCATCGTATTCCTGCCGGCGCTCGACGGCCTGCGGAAGGAATGGCGGGAGGCCTCCACCAGCCTCGGCGGCTCCGCCTGGTCCTACTGGCGGCACGTGGGCGGCCCGATCCTGGCTCCGAGCTTCCTCGGCGCCGTCCTGTTGCTGTTTGCGAACGCGTTCTCGGCCTACGCCACGGCCGCCGCGCTGGTCAGCCAGGGCAGCCCGATTGTGCCCCTTCAGATCCGGGAAGCACTGACCAGTGAGGTCATCCTGGGCCAGGCGAACGTGGGCAAGGCACTCGCCCTGGGCATGGTCATCGTCGTGGCCGTCGTCATGACCCTGTACGCGCTGATCCAGCGACGCGCGTCGCGGTGGCTCCGGTGAGGCGGCGCCGTCGCTTCCCGGGCTCGCTCGCGCGGTGGGCGGTCCTCGTCCTCGTGGGCGGGTACCTGATCCTGCCGCTGGTGTCCATGTTCGAATTCTCGACGCGCGGCGACATCACGGGAGGCGTCCAGGGCCCTCGGACCATGGACGCGTGGATCGCCATCGGCGGTGACCCGAACCTGGTCGAGGCCATCATCACGACGCTCGCGATCGCGGCGTTGACCGCGGTCGGCATGCTCACGCTGCTCGTGCCGACGATGACCTGGACCTACCTGAGGGTTCCGCAGCTGAAGCGGCCGGTCGAGTTCCTGTGCCTCCTGCCCCTCGCCATCCCGGCCGTCGTCCTCGTCGTCGGGATCGTCCCGATCTACTCGGTGCTCACCAGGGCCACGCGTGGCTCGCCGCTCGTGCTGGTGTTCATCGACATCATCCTGGTCCTCCCGTACGCGCACCGCGCGATCGACGCCGGTCTCAAGTCGATCGACGTGATCACGCTCGCAGAAGCCGCCCGGAGCCTCGGGGCCGGCTGGGTCCGGGTGATGCTCCAGATCATCGTCCCCAACCTCCGGGGCGCGCTCCTGTCCGCCTCGGTCATCTCCGTGGCCCTCGTGCTGGGTGAGTTCACGATCTCCTCGCTCCTCAACTACGACACCCTCCAGGTCGTCATCAACCTGCTCGGCAAGCGGGACTCGTACCTCTCGGTCGCCGTCTCGCTGGCCGCCCTGCTGTTCGGCTTCGTGCTCATCTTCGGCATCGCCGTCGTGGCTGGAGGCCAGCGACGGCACGTCGAAGAGTCCATCGAAGAAGGGGTCGCCTGATGTCCCTCACTCCCGCGATCTCGGCGCTCGAAGGCCGGACCGGTGTCGCCGTCCAGTTCCAGGGCCTGCACCGCTACTACGGCGCCGTGCATGCCCTCGACGGTTTCGATCTCGACATCGCGCCGGGGGAGCTGGTCGCGCTCCTGGGCCCGTCCGGCTGCGGCAAGACCACGGCGCTGCGGGCGCTGGCCGGGCTCGACGTGCCGGACAACGGACGGATCGTGGTCGATGGGCGCGACATCACCGACGTCCCCGCGAACAAGCGCGACATGGGCATGGTCTTCCAGGCCTACAGCCTGTTCCCGAACATGACCGCCCGGGACAACGTGGCCTACGGCCTGCGCCTGCGGGGGAAGGACGGCCAGAGCCGCGGCCGGCGGGCGGACGAGATGCTGGAACTGGTCGGCCTGGGGAAGCAGGGAAACCGCTACCCGTACCAGCTTTCGGGCGGGCAGCAGCAGCGCGTCGCCCTCGCCCGGGCCCTGGCGATCGAACCCCAGGTCCTCCTGCTCGACGAGCCCCTCTCGGCCCTCGACGCGAAGGTCCGCCGGGTCCTGCGCGACGAGATCCGCCGAATCCAGATCGCCGTGGGCACGACGACGCTGTTCGTGACCCACGACCAGGAGGAGGCACTGGCGCTGGGTGATCGGGTCGGCGTCATGTCCACCGGCCGGCTCGAGCAGATCGCGGCGCCGACGGAGCTGTACGACCGGCCCCGGACGCCGTTCGTCGCCGAGTTCGTGGGCCTGACGAACCGGATCGCCGGCACCGCGGCCGACGGCCGAGTCGAGCTGCTCGGCGCCAGCGTGCCGCTGCTGGAGGGATCGGCCGGACCCGGGCGGGTCACGGCGCTCGTGCGGCCGGAGTCCGTCACGCTCATCCCCGAGCCCGGTGCCGCCGCCCGCGTGGTGGCGGTGAGCTTCCTGGGATCCGTCTGCCGCGTGCAGGTCATGCTCCCGACGGACGAGCTCATCGTGGCCCAGATGGCCGCCGCAGAGTTCGTCCAGCTTCAACCCGGCGCAGCTGTACGCCTCGACATCCGCCCCTCACCCGTCTTCGCAATCGCCGGCTGAGGCGCCGGGCGCCGCCACGGTCGTCCCTCGGCGCGCCGCCACGTTCGTTCGTCCCATCGCGAGGTCTCGCTCCATGGCCCGTCCCACGCTGCCCCTCCAGGTCACGGAGACGGCCCGCTCCATCGACGTTATCCACGAGACCGACGTCCTGGTCGTGGGCAGCGGCCCGGGCGGCCTGGGCGCCGCCATCGGTGCGGCGCGGGCCGGCGCCCGGACGACGCTCCTGGAGCGGTTCGGCTGCTTCGGCGGCAACATCACGGCGGTGGGCGTCGAGAGCTTCGCCTGGTACCGCCACGAGCAGACGGTGGACAGCGTCGGCGTCGGGAGCGAGCTCGAGGCCCGGGCCAAGGCGGCGGGCGCAAGCTCGGACGAGTCGCAGTCGGTCAGCCAGGCCCTGGACGCGGAGCGGTTCAAGGTGGTGGCCGACACCCTGGTCGAGGAGAACGGCATCCACCCGATGCTCCACCGGACCTTCGTGGCGCCCATCGTGGAGGACGGCGTCCTGCGCGGGGTCATCACCGAGAGCAAATCGGGCCGGGAGGCGATCCTGGCGAGTCGGGTCGTGGACGCAACCGGTGATGCCGACGTGGCGGCACGCTCAGGAGCCCTGGTCCACAGGACGCCCAGGGAAGAGATGCTCTCCGCGTCGGTCACGTTCTCGATGACCGGCGTCAACAAGCGCAGGTTCATCGAGACGATCAAGGCCGACCCGCCGAGGTACCGCGACTGGGGCGGCAACTTCGAATGGGACATCGAGACCGGCGGCAAGGAGGAAGACCTCTTCTCGCCCTTCCTGCGCAGGCCGTTCAGGAAGGCCGTGGAAGCAGGGGTGATCCCGCCCAACCTGATCACCATGGCCGGCACCTACGGGACCGTGTCGGATGACGGGGACCTGACCTACCTGAACCTCGTCCACATGGGCGAGATCGACGGCACCGACGCGGACGACCTGACCCGCGGCGAGATCGAGGGCCGCAAGCAGGCGATGCACGCGATCGAGGCGCTCCGCGGGTTCATGCCGGGGTGCGAGGACGCGCGGCTGCGCAACTTCGGCATGACGCTGGGGATCCGCGACACGCGCAAGATCGACGCCGTCTACAACCTGACCGCCGATGACGTGCGGGGACAGGCCCGGTTCGAGGATTCCATCGGCATCTTTCCCGAGTTCATCGACGGCTACGGCCTGCTGATCCTGCCGACCACCGGCCGGTACTTCCACGTGCCGTACCGGTCGCTGGTGCCAAAGGGTGTTGGGAACCTGCTGGTGGCCGGTCGAAGCATCGGCGGCGACAAGATTTCGCATGCGGCAGTTCGCAGCATGATGTGCTGCACCGTCAGCGGGCAGGGCGCGGGCGTGGCGGCCGCGATCTCGATCCGCACCGGGCAGGACGTCGGGACGCTGGACGTCGGACTCGTGCGCACGGAGCTTGCACGCCAGGGCGTCCGGCTCGACTGAGCCGGACGGCGGCGGCTGCGGCGGCTGCAGGCTGCTGCGGGCCGGCGGCCGGCGCTCGGTGCTCGGCGGCCGGCGGAGCCTAGACCCGCACCGCCCCGTGCTCGACCGTCAGCGCCACGATGTCCCGGCTGGAGACGTCCCGCGAGGCCACGCCGCGCTGCACGGCCAGCGCGGCCGCGGCGCCCATCGCCTGGCCCATGGCCATGCAGGTGCACTGGGCGCGGATCCCCGCGAAGGCGATGCGGTTCGCCGACACGTTCCGGCCGGCGACGGTGATCCGCCGGCTCCCCTTCGGGATGAGGGCCCTGAACGGGACGGTCGGGATCCGGTCGGGATCCTCGACGAAGGTGATCTCGCAGCCGACTTCCTGGCTGTGGAGGTCCACGTAGTTGAACGCGTTGGCGACGCGGTCCTCGAAGACCGTCGCCTTCAGGAAGTCGTCCTTGACGACCAGGTACTCGCCCACCGAGTGGTACGTCTCGCGGGCCATCGCACGCGGGGCCATCATCTTGAGCGTGGCTCGCTCGGCGCCGGGGATGCTCTCGCGCACGAACCTGAACATCCGGAGCATGCGCTCGCGGCCCTCGATGTTCGCCCGCGTCTGGCCCTCGGCATCCGAGGTGTCCGCGTCGTAGATGTGGGTCGCGTTGTGGCCGCCGTGCCGCAGGTAGTAGACGAACGGCTCCATGTTCGCGTAGGCCCAGTCGCCCTTGCGGAGGATGCCGTCCCGCATGGCCTCCTCGTAGATGGCCTGGACCTCCTCCTTCCAGACCTGCTCCAGGTCGATGCCCTCGATCCGGTACTCCAGGGCTCCGGGTTGTGAGACCTCGGACCGGAGAACCTTCAGGCCGAGGATGCGCACCACGTCGGAGTCGCCCGTGCAGTCGATGATCTCCCGTGCACGCGTCACCCGGCGGATGCCGCGGCCCCGGGACACGACCTCCCACCAGTCGCCGTCGGCCCGGACCTCGTCGATGAACTCGTGGAAATGGAGGGTGACGCCCGCCCGGACGGCCTCCTCCTCGGCGACGGCGGCATACACCGGGACGTTGATGTAGCTGTAGTAGCCGGGAGTCTCCACGGGCCGGCGCCGGCGCCAGTCGGGGATCGGCAGGCCCTCGGCCTCCTTCGACTTCGTGTACAGCTCCCAGGGGATCCCCTGGACCACTGGCCCCGTGGTGCCGAAGAAGTGGTTGGGCATGTAGACGCCGCCCTCGGTCATTGCGCCGCCGAGCATCGGGCCCGCCTCGATGATCGACGTGACCACTCCCGCCCGGGCTGCCTGGATCGCGGCAACGTGCCCGGCCGTGCCCCCGCCCGCGACCAGGACGTCAACGGTCTCGGCAATCGTCTTCACGGCCGGATTGTCGCCGATCCGGGCGGGCGACGAGGGGGCGCCGGAGGTCAGACGCCGAAGAGCTTCTGCACCTCGCGCAGCCCGGCGGCGAGGGCGTCGATGTCGGCCTTCGACGTGTAGACCTGGAACGAGGCCCGGGCCGTGGCCGCGAGGTCCAGCCGCTCGTGGAGCGGCATCGTGCAGTGGTGCCCGGCCCGCACGGCCACACCGAACCGGTCGAGCACCTGCGCCACGTCGTGGGGGTGGACACCGGGCAGGTTGAACGGCACGACGCCGCCGCGGAGCTGGGCAGCCGGTCCGTACAGCTCGATACCGGGAACCTCGCGCGGCAACATGTCCAGCGCGTACGCCACCAGCTCCTGCTCGTGCGCCATCACCCGGTCCATGCCGATGCCAAGGAGATAGTCCGCGGCGACGCCCAGGCCGATCTGCGCGGAGATGTCCGGCGTGCCCGCCTCGAACTTCCAGGGGATCTCGTTCCACTCCGAACGGCGGAGGTGGACCTCGCGGATCATGTCGCCACCGCCCATGAACGGGGGCATCGCCTCCAGCAGCTCGCGGCGGCCCCACAGGACCCCCGAACCGGTGGGAGCCAGCGTCTTGTGGCCGCTGAACACGTAGAAGTCGCAGCCGATCTCGGCGACGTCCACCGGCAGGTGCGGGACCGCCTGCGCCCCGTCAACGAGCACCAGCGCCCCGGCCGCGTGCGCGAGGCGGGTCATCTCCTTCACCGGGTTGATCGTCCCGAGCGTGTTCGAGACGTGGGTGAAGGCGACCAGCTTGGGCTTGAGGCGGAGCAGGACGTCGTACACGTCCTGGCGCAGGACCCCGTCGTCCGTGATCGGGATGAACTCGAGGTCCGCGTCCTTCTCCTGGGCGAGTATCTGCCAGGGGACGAGGTTCGCGTGGTGCTCCATCTCGGTGAGGACGATCACGTCCCCCCGGCCGATGTTCCGCCGTCCCCACGAGTACGCGACCAGGTTGATCGCCTCGGTGGCGTTGCGGGTCCAGATGATCTCGCGCGCGTCCGAGACCCCGAGCAGCTTCGCGACCTTCTCCCGCGCGCCCTCGTACGCCGCCGTGGCCCGCTCGGACATCTGGTAGATGCCGCGGTGGACGTTCGCGTTGTCACGGCGGTAGTAGGCGTCGATCGCCTCGATGACTGCTCGCGGCTTCTGGGAGGTGGCCGCGGAGTCGAGGTACACAAGCGGGTGCCCGTGTACCTGCTGGTCCAGGATCGGGAAGTCCGCCCGGAGTGCGACCGGATCGAGCGGGGTCGTGTCCACGTCCGGGTGCACCTCGGTCGTCATCGTCGTCGTCGCGCTCGGCGTCCTACCGGCCGGCGCCGGCCGCCTCGGGCTCCTTCGGCAGCGCCAGGGCCTCGTCCGGAAGGTCGATGTCCAGGCCGTTCTCGCGCAGGATCGGGCCGTAGCCCTCCTCCTCCAGGCGCAGCGCCAGGTCCTTGCCGCCCGAGGTCACGATCCGTCCCTCGGCCAGCACGTGGACGTAGTCCGGCGTGATGTAGTTGAGCAGCCGCTGGTAGTGGGTGATCAGCAGGACGCCCATGTCGGGGTTGAGCATCGCGTTGACGCCCTCGGCCACGATCCGCAGGGCGTCGATGTCCAGCCCCGAGTCCGTCTCGTCGAGGACCGCGAACTCCGGCTCCAGCATCGCCATCTGCAGCATCTCGAGGCGCTTCTTCTCGCCACCCGAGAAGCCATCGTTCACGTAGCGGGCGGCGAAGCCGTCCTCCATCTTGAGCATGGCCATCTTCTCGCGCATCTTGCGCCGGAACTCCAGCATCGAGACGCCGCCGCGGGTGATGTCGGTCGGGTCGATGTCCGGGTCCTTGTCGAGGCCCTGGAGCCTGGCGTTGAGCGCGCTGCGGACGAAGCTCGCCACGGACAGGCCTGGGATGGCCGTCGGGTACTGGAAGGCGAGGAACAGGCCCAGCCGGGAGCGCTTGTCGGCCGACATCGTCAGGAGGTTGTGGCCCTTCCAGAGGACCTCGCCGCCCTTGATCAGGTAGGCCGGGTGGCCCATCAGTGCATACGAGAGCGTGGTCTTGCCGGAGCCGTTGGGGCCCATGATCGCGTGCGTCTCGCCCTTCCGGATGGTGAGGTTGATCCCCTGGAGGATCTCCAAGTCCGGCTTGGCGGCGGGCGCGACCCTCAGGTCGCGGATGACGAGCTCGCGGTCGTTCGCGTCGGTCACGAGGTTGGCTCCTGGTTGGCTTGGCGGGATCGGGCGGTGGCTGGAAAGGGCGGTGTCGGGGGCATGCGTCAGGCGACCACGGCCGCCGAGGGGGCCGGCTTGGGGGCGGGGGCCGGGGCCGGCTTGCGCGCGTCAAGGGTGATGTGGCGAGCCGGGACGAAGTCCGCGAGGGTCATGGATTCGAGCTCCCCGGTGATCGCGTCCCGCACCCTGATCCAGAGCAGGTTCACGGTGCAGCGCGCCGAGCGAAGGCACTCCTCGTGCTCGGGCTCATCGGAAGCGCACATCATGGGCGCGATGGGCCCCTCGAGGGCACGGAGGATCTCGCTCATGCGGATGGTCGCGGGCTCGGAGGCCAGCTCGTAGCCGCCCCGGGCGCCCCGGGTGGACACGACGAGCCCGGCATCCCGGAGGCTGGTCACCAGCTGCTCCAGGTAGGCGCGCGGCAGATCCTCGTCGGTCGCGATCTCGGCCAGGCTGGCAGGCCCGGTGCCGAATCGTCGCCCGAGCTGGACCATCAGGCGCACGCCGTACTCGCCCTTCGAGCTGAAGGAGACGGCGCCGGATCCGTGGAAGCTCGCGCGGTTGGTCAGGGCTCGGTCCTCAGATGAGTCGATCTGGAGGCTGCCGGAGTTCCCCAGGGGGACGCCCGCGGCGAGGAGGCCGCCGCGCCGGGGAATTCCGACTGTTTTCCTCGGGATTGAGTCTAGACCTTCTCCGCGAATCGCGTCAACGAGGAGTTGGAGTGGCACCCGGGCGGAGCCTGAAGCTGCGCCGGTCGGGGCGTTCATTCGGCACTTGGCCTCGACGGTGGGCCCGCCCACCATTGCGCATGACAAGGAGGTCACACGATGGCACGCAAGGCTCTCGCCCTTCTGGTGGCAGGTGGCGCGATCGGGATCACGGCAAACAGGATCTGGAAGGAGCTTCAGAAACCCGCCCCGGACCAGTTCCCGTGGCTCCGGCAGCGGATGAACGACACCGTCAACCCGTGGCTGATGGAACACAACATCCCGGGCAGCGCGACGGCCGAGATCGCCTGCCTGGAACACGTCGGCCGCAAGTCCGGCACCACCTTCTTCACCCCGGTGCACCCGACGATCCGGGACGAGGAGGTGCTGATCCCGGCGCCGCTGGGCGTCGGTTCGCAGTGGGCGCGCAACGTCCTGGACGGGGGGCGGGCGCGGCTGCAGTTCCACGAGATGCTCCACGAGCTGGACAGGCCGGAGCTGATCACCGTCGCAGAAGCAGGGCTGGTTCCACCGCAGGTCGCCGGTGCGTTCGACCACATGGGCTGGCGCTACCTCCGGATGCACCTCGTCGCCACCGTGCCGGGCACCTTTGCCACGCACGGGATGTCGATGCCGTCGACGGGCGGCGTGCCGGTGATGGACCAGCCGCTCGAGGGGTCGTACGAGATCCCCGCCGAGCCCCGGATGGTGGGGCGCCCGGTCGAGGCGACCTGACGCTCCCGGCTGGTGCGGGCCCGGCGTCCCGCGACTCGGCGGCTCCGGACCCGAGCGTCACGGAGTCACGGGGGCACTGGGGAGCGCGATCGGAGCGCTCCCCTCGGGCGCAGGCCGGCGATCGGGTCAGTGGATCGAGGCCGCCCCCTCCAGCTCCTCGAACGTGATGCACTCCTCGACCGGGCACACGTACTGGCACAGCCGGCAGCCCACGCAGTAGTCGTCCACCACCACCAGGCGCTTCGTCCCGTTCGTGCCCTCGAAGCGGATCGCCTGGTGCGCGCCGTCGTTGCAGGCGGCGTAGCAGAGGTTGCACTTGATGCACTTCGACTCATCGATCTGGGCGAGCAGCCGGAACTCCTGGTCCAGGTGCCCCCAGTCGGTGATCG
The DNA here is from genome assembly GCA_963766735.1 of uncultured Chloroflexia bacterium. GTDB lineage: Bacteria > Chloroflexota > Limnocylindria > Limnocylindrales > CSP1-4 > CAIXZV01. Next base: position 170,742 of record CAVYBU010000003.1, on the reverse strand, counting down.
TCGGCAGCGCCTTGCCCACCAGCTCCGCGGGGCTGTGGAGACCCTTTGCCGCGAGGTAGGTCGACAGGCCGTCCACCAGGTCGTCGATCAGCCGGAACCCGTAGTGCATGACGCTGGTGCCGACCTGGACGGTGGTGGCGCCGAGGAGCAGGAAGTCCACGGCGTCGCGCCAGGTCTCGATGCCGCCGATGCCGGAGACCGGGAGCCTGACCTCCGGATCCGCCGCAACCTGGGAGACCATGTTGAGCGCGATGGGTTTGACCGCCGGACCGGCGTAGCCGCCGTGCGAGCCCTTGCCCCTGACGTCGGGCATCGGCGCCCACGTGTCGAGATTGACGCCGACCAGGCTGCTGATCGTGTTGATCAGGGCAACACCATCGGCCTTGGCCGCCCGGGCCGCCCTCGCGGGGAAGCGGATGTCGGTGACGTTGGGAGTGAGCTTGACGAGGACCGGCATCGCGGCCTTCTCCATCACCCACTCGGTGATCATCTGGACGTAGTCGGGGACCTGGCCGACCGCCGCGCCCATGCCGCGCTCGCTCATCCCGTGCGGGCAGCCGAAGTTCAGCTCGTAGCCGTCCGCGCCGGTGTCGTTGCACTTGGCCAGGATCTCGTGCCAGGCCTCGCGTTTCGCCTCGACCATGAGGCTGATCACGACCGCGTTGTTGGGGTAGCGCTTCTTCACCTCGCGGATCTCGGCGATGTTGACGTCGGTCGGGCGGTCGCTGATGAGCTCGATGTTGTTGATGCCCACGAGGCGGCGGCCGGCGTGCTCGAACGTGCCGAGGCGCGCGGTGACGTTCCTGATCGGCTCTCCGATCGTCTTCCAGACCGCGCCGCCCCAGCCGGCGTCAAACGAACGCATCACCATCTCGGCGTTGTTTGTGATCGGGCAGCTGGCCAACCAGAACGGGTTCGGGCTCCGGATGCCGGCCATGTCCGTGGACAGGTCCACGCCTGGAACCGTGGAATCGGTTGTCCGCACGGGGACGATGTGCGGACCCTCGATACCGAGCGCGTCCACGATCGACGCTGCCGCCATCTTGCCCGCCTGCACCGCGTTGACGACCTCAGCGCCGCCGCTCGTGATGTCGCCGATTGCCCACACCTTCGGGTTGGCAGTCTGCCCCGTCGCGGGGTCCGCGACCGCAACGCCATCCCGCACGGGAACGCCGAGCGCACCGAGCACCGAGGCGGTGCCGGTCGGGCCCTCCTGCCCCACCGCCCGCACGACGGTGTCGAGCGCGATCTCGAACCGGGAGTCCTCGACCGGCTGCGGGCGGCGACGGCCGGAGGCGTCGGGCTCGCCGAGCGTCATCGCCTCGAAGCCGGCGCCCCGAACGTGGCCGCCGCTGCCGTGGATCTCCACGGGCGCCGTGAGCCAGCGGATGACGACGCCCAGCGAACGCGCGAGGTCGATCGCGTGCGGGTAGGCGGGGCACTCGACGGCGCCTCGGCGATAGAAGAGCGTGACCTCCGAGGCGCCGAGGCGGACGGCCGCGGCCGCGGCGTCGAACGCCGTGCTGCCGCCACCGATCACGCCGACCCGGCGACCGACCAGCGCGCCCTCGATCTGTCCATCGATCGCCTGCCCGATGAGGTCGAGCGCGTCCACGACACCCTCGAGGTCCTCGCCGGGAACGCCCAGCCGCTTGCCGTGACCGAGGCCGACCGCGACCACGACCGCGTCGTTGCCCGCGAGCAGGGCCTCGGCCTCGACGTCCCGCCCGACGACCGAGCCCAGCACGAACCGAGCCCCTGCCAGCTCCACGTGCGCGACCTCGGTCGCCACCGTCTCGCGCGGCAGGCGCCAGGGCACGATCCCGTGGTCACCCAGGCCGCCGGCCCGCTCGTTCGCGTCGTACACCGTGACCCCGATCCCGGCCCGGCGCAGCTCGGCGGCACAGGCGAGACCCGCAGGTCCGGCTCCGATGATCGCCGCACTGACACCGGCCTCCGGGCCGGGGGTGAAGAAGGTGCCGCCGGCGGCGGCGAACGTCTCGACGGCGTAGCGCTGCAGGCGACCAATCTCGATCGGCCGATCGAGGGCCGTCCGGACGCAGGCGCCCTCGCACAGGCGCTCGACGGGGCAGGCCGCGCCGCACGTCCCGCCGAGCGGGTTGGCTGCGAGGATCGTCCGCGCGCTGCCCTCGATGTTGTCGGTCGCGATCTTGCGGATGAACGAGGCGACGTCGATCCCGGTCGGGCAGGCGCGCGTGCACGCGGCGTCGTAGCAGTAGAGGCAGCGCTCCGCTTCCGTCCGGGCGGCGCCCGCCGTCAGCTGCGGCAGCGGGAGGAACGGGTCGGCCTGGCGTCCAACCGTCGCGTCGAAGCTCATGGTTGCTGGACCCTCGATCGATCGCCGTCTAGGCGCGGCGACAGGTTGGACGCGGGTCCATCTTGCGCACCACCCGCCGTCCGCCGAACGGCCGTTGGGCCCGTCTCGGCGGGCCACCCGGCCACAGGTTGAGCGTCGACGGGTCGGCGCGTCCGCGCTTCTCCGCGCTCCTCCGCGCTCCTCCGCGCTCCTCCGGCCGCGGACGCGGTCGCGTCTGCGCCTGTCTCAGACAGCCGCCCCGACCCCCAGGAGCGCCGCGGCGATCTCGCGTGCCCAGGCCTCGATCTCGGGCCACGACCGGAAGTCTCCCTCCGGCGCCCGAACCGCCGCCATGATCGCCTTCTCCCCGAAGCCGAGGCGCTTGCGATCCACCTGCCCGGCGAAGGTCCGATGCCCGCGGGCCGCCACCAGCTCCGCGAGGGGCGCGGCGTCGACTGGCTCATCCGCGGGCTTGGGCGGGTCCCCGATCGGCCCGCTGGAGAACAGCCAGACCGGGATCCGGCACAGGGCCGTCTTCTCCCGCTCCACCAGGTCCCGCGCGGGCTCCAGCCACCGGCCGACATAGACCGCGCTGCCGATGACGGCGGCGTCGAAGCCATCCATCCCCGAGACATCGGCGGGCCGCAGGACGTGCACCTCGAGTCCGGCGGCCTCCAGGACGGAACCGATGGACGCAGCCACCTCCGTGGTGGCGCCGTGCCGCGAAGCTGCGGTCACGAGCACCTTCATTGCGTCGGCCTCCCTGGCGGCGGGTCGGAGCTGCCCGTCCACCGCCATGCTCCGGGACGGGGCTGACGCCCGTCAGGGCCGGATGGCCGCCGCGGAGGTGGCGGGGTCACGCCCGGACGGGGTACCTCCGGCCCGTCGTGTGCCGAGCCGGCCGCGGGTGTCAGCCCCTGTTGCCGAGGAGGCGGAGCAGGAACAGGAAGATGTTGATGAAGTCCAGGTACAGGTGCAGCGCCGCGATGATCGAGGCGCGCTCCTGGGATCCCGCGAACGCCGCGTAGTCGCCGCGGGTGATCTTCTGGACGTCCCACGCGGTGAGGGCCGTGAACAGCGCCACGCCGATGAGCGAGATGACCCAGCCGATCGCCGACGAGGCCAGGAAGATGTTCACGACCGAGGCGATCAGGACCCCGATGATGCCGATGAACGCGATCCCGCCGATGGACGAGAGGTTCCGCTTCGTCACGGCACCGTACAGGGCCGCGGCGCCGAACATCCCGGCGGCGGAGATGAACGCCGACACGACCGAGGCGGTCGGTGTAGTAGCTGACGATGACGCCGATGGTGAGACCCATCGAGGCGGCGTAGACGAAGAACAGGGCGAGGCTTGCCGTCGGGGAGATCCTGTTGATGGTCCCCTGGATCGCCATCGCCAGGATGAACTGGCCGATCAGGAGCAGGAACCAGTACGACCCGACCGTCTCCATGAGGCTCGCATTTGTCGTGACGAGGTACGCCACGCCAGCGGTCAGAAGGAGGCCGGCGAACATCCACCCGAACGCGCCGATCAGCAGCTGCTGGACCAGGGCTGGCGCCGGGCGGACGCCCAGCTGGCTCGGGGACAGGGAACCGGGGATGGACGGGTTGTTCACAGTGCGCTCCTTTCAGTCGAATTCGGTCGGGAACCGGCGGTGGCGCCGCGCTCCGGACGGGCGACGGTCGCCTCCCTGGCCTCGCCCTGTTCCGCGACACGAGCGAGGATCCAGAGCAGGTCTGCCAGGCGGTTGAGATACGGGAGAAGCCGGCCCGCGGCCAGCGTCTCGTCGTGGAGGGCCAGGGTCACGCTGCGACGCTCGGCACGCCGGAGGAGCGTGCGGGCCAGCTCGAGGGCGGCGCTCACGCGGGTCTCGCCCGGCACCACGAACACGCGCGGCAGCTCGATTGCCGCCTCCATCTCGCGGAGGGTGGTGTCAACGCCGTCCACCATCGCCTGCGATACGCGGGTCTCGCCGTCCCGCTGGCGGTCCTTCGCTCCGGGGGCCGTGGCCAGCTCCGCACCGACGACGAACAGCTCCCTCTGGATCCGCAGCACGAGGCCTGCGAGGCCGGCGAACGCGGGCGTGGGGGTGCTCGCAGGGTCCATCTCGCCGAGCTCGGCACGGGCCAGGCCCAGGGCGGCGACAGCCTCGTCCACGGTACCGAACGCCTCGGTGCGCAGGTCGTCCTTGCGAACGCGGTCCCCGCCGAACAGGAGGCCGGTGGTGCCGTCGTCGCCACGACCCGTGGCCACGGCACTCTCGAACGGAAGACGGCTCATCGAACGGGCGCCTGCCCCGGGATCCCGCTCACCACATCAGGCCCGCATCGCGCGGGTCCCACCGCTCGGCGAGGAGGGTGACCTTCACGTCGTGATCCACCACGGTCTCGGCCTGCTCCTTGACCTGCTGGATCATGGCGCCGGCGTAGGGGCAGAACGGCGTGGTCAGGATCATCTTGACCTCGGTGGAGTCGGGGCCGAGGATGACCTGCCGGATCAATGCCAGCTCGACCACGTTCATACCGATCTCGGGATCCACCACGGCCCGCAGCGCGTCCAGGATGGCCAGCTCCGTGGCGCGGCGCTGGGCATCGAAGGCGGAGGTGTCGGCGCCGTCGCCGGAGCCGGTTGAGGCTTCGGCGGCACCGGTGGGGGAGTCGGTCGTGCCGGGGATGGCGGGCGTGATCTCGTTCATGGTCGCGAAATCCTACCATCGCGCTGGGGAATGGCCCGCGGGCGGCGCGGGAAGGCTGAGGCCGAGGCCTAATGGTATCGCAGTTGCGCAAAGACGCAAGTAGTGGCACCATGACGCCCCACCCCCTGGAGGCCCACATGCTCATCAGTCGCTACACCTTCGGCACACGCGTCGCCGCGCCCTTCGACGATGTCCGGGCGGACGTGGAGCGCGCCCTCAAGGGCGAGGGCTTCGGCGTCCTGACGGAGATCGACGTCGCTGCAACGATGCGCGCCAAGCTGGGCCTGGAGCAGGACCCGTACGTGATCCTCGGAGCCTGCAACCCGCCGCTCGCCCACCGCGCCCTCACGGCCGATCCGTCCGTCGGGGCGCTCCTCCCGTGCAACGTGGTCGTGCGGACCGACGGCGACCAGACCGTCGTCGAGGCGATGGACCCACGGGCGGCGCTGGGCCTGATCGAGTCGGCCGAGATGACCGCTGTGGCCGCCGAGGCGCGCGAGAAGCTGGTGAGGGTCGTGGAAACGATCGAGACTCGCTTCGGGACGGCCGGCGCCTGACGTCGAGTCCTTGACGGCGGGCCGCGCGGCGGTCAGGCCGGGGTGGCGACCTTCACGACGACGCCCGCGATGCGGAGGCTCGGGGGCAGCACGGCGGCTTCGGCGTCCGTGCAGCCGGGTCCGGCCAGGGAGCCGTCCGCCTCGAAGAAGTCGCCATACCGGTCTCGGTTCTGTGCGGCGTAGGCGTACGCCGTGGCGATGCCCATGAGGCGCAGCTCAGGGTGATCCTTGAGCAGGTCCGTGACGGTGTACCCGTTCCGGCGGAGCTCCAGCACCTGGCGGACGGTGAGACGGCTGCCGTAGCAGAACGGCTCGCCGTTCATCACGAGCGGGTCGCTCTGGACCCACTTGATCGTCATCGGTGCTCCTAGACGCCGCGGTACAGCACGTCGAGGATCCGGTTGCGCTTGCGCGCGTCGCCGGACAGACCCCGGTACCTGCGATACACGCCGATGGCCTCATCGAGAGCGCTCTCTGCGACGGCCAGCTCGTCCTCGGCAAGGACGCCCCCGGCACCCGCGCGCAGGCCCTCGCAGATCCGGATGATGTCGTCCATCGGGACGCCGCGGCGGCGGAGGACCGTGGCCGTCTGGTCCGCGAACTCCTTCAGCCAGTGGGCGTCGTTCCCGGCCACGCACAGCGCAAGACGGTCCACCAGGACCTCGGCGTCACCGAGCAGGTTGCGGAGGCCGACTTCGTCGTAGCGGGTCCCGATCGTTGCGTCCTCGGCAACGGCGACCTCGAGGGCGCGCGCCGCCAGGCGGGCGCGCTGTGACCGGAGGCGCGCGGCGGCGTCCGGATACCCGGCTTCGAGGCTGCGGGGCGGAAGGCCAAGCGTGGGGTGACTCACGATCTGGAGGATACCGCTCCCGGGGCCGGTGCGCGTAGCATCTGGGGCATGAGCAGCGCGAATCGCCCCAACCCCGATCCGTCCGGCGGCGAGCGGCGGCGCCTGGACCGGCCGCCGGGCGACCGCTTCGTCGTGGCGCCCCCGGGAGCCGCGGCGTCAACCCCGAGAGTCTCGGTCAGGCGCCTTGTCGTCGCGATCATCGTGGCGGGGACAGGGGGCCTCGCCTTCTTCGTCCTGAGCCAGCTGGACCTCGGTCCGGGGCTGCTCGCGCTTGCCGCGTTCACCGGCTGGATGACCGCCGTCGCGCTGGTGGACCTGGGCGGTGGCGCCGGCCTGAAACCGGGCGCCCGACGGATCGCGGTGGCGGCCGGCCTTGCGGCCGGAGCGATCCTCACGGCGATCCTGCTGGACTGGGCCTGGTCGATCGCCCAGGGCGGAGTCCTCGGACCCCTGGACTACACCATCCAGCGGTACGGCCCGGCTGCCCTCCTGGACATCGGGGCGGCGGCGTTGCTGGCGGGGCTGCGCGCGCGCTGAAGCGGGTGCCGCTCAGCGCTGGAGCTTCTCCGGTCGGGGAGCGCGGCGCTGGGCGGGTGTTGAGGGTTCGCTGTCCGCGGCGTGACCCTCGTGGTCCGCGGCCGCGCGGCGCACCTCGTCCAGGCGCTGCTGCAGCTCCGGGTCGAGAGGGATCGTGCGCCCGGGTGGCGATGGGGTGCCGGCGGCCGCCGCGGGAACCTCGCCCATGCCCTGGCCGGTGCCCACGCCGCCAGTCTCACCGCGGAACGGCATCGCCTGGCGCTCTGCCGCGTCCAGGCTCATCCGCAGGGCGGCGGTCTTCTGGGCCGCGACGCCTCGGACGTACGCCGCCTCTTCGTCCGGGGTCATCTCCCGCCCGCGCACGATCCCCTTCGGCTTGCCGACCATCAGCCAGGCCAGGTGGTAGCGGTCCATCGTCCCCCAGGCGGTCGCCAGCAGGTCGTCGGACAGCTGGAGCCATGTCTGGAGCGCGGTCAGCGTCGGATCGGCGTCCAGGCGCTCACCCTCGGCGATGAGCTGGCGGGTGCGGAGGATGAGCTCGTCACGCTGCACGGGTTGAGTCTATGGCGCGCGTCGCGGGTCGGTATCGCAGACGTGGCCCTTCACCCCTCGCCGATGAACGCCTCGCGGTCCGCACGGGCCCGGCGGGTCCAGGGCCCGGGCCGCCCGTCCCCGATCGGGTGCCCGTTGAATCGGGTCACCGGGAGGATGCCCGCCACCGACGAGCACATGAACGCCTCGCGAGCGGCGGTCAGCTCGTCCGGGGTCAACCAGCCTTCCACCGGGCGAAGGCCGACGGAAGCGGCCCACCGGAGCAGCCAGGATCGCGTGGTGCCGGGCAGGATCGCGCACTCCAGGGCCGGCGTCGCGAGCTCGGTCACGCCGTCCGGTGCATCCCGGACCAGGAAGATGTTCGCGGTCGTCGCCTCGGACAGGTGACCGGACGTGGTGAGGAACAGCGCGTCCTCCGCGCCCGCCTGCCGTGCCTCGATCCGCGCGTAGACATAGTCCGCGCGGGACGTGGTCTTGAGCGACACGATCGGATTGGCCGGGTCCCGCCGGATCGAGCAGACCGCCAGCGCGAGCCCGTCCTCCAGGTGCCCGGCGGGGACCGGCGCCACGGGCCAGGCCTGGATCACCAGCGTGGGCACCAGCAGCTCGCCGACCGGGGGGAGCAACCCCCGCGACGCCCAGGTCCCGCGGGACACGGTGATGCGCACGGAGGCATCGCCGTCCAGCCCGTCCAGTCCCTCGGCCGCCAGCAACTCCGTGATCCCGGCCGCCAGCCGCGTCTCGACACCCGGCTCGAGATCGATCGCCAGCCCGTCCGCGGAGCGCCGGAGCCGCGCCAGGTGCTCCGGCAGCTCCGTGCAGCGGCCGCCCTTCGCGCGCAGCGTCTCGAAGATGCCGTCGCCCAGCTGGAAACCGCGATCGGCAACAGACAGGTGCAACCCGTCGGCCGGCCGGATGTCGCCATCGACCCAGACGAACCGGGGCCGGGGACCGCTCACGAGGGAACCTCCACTGCGCCGATGGACGAGAGCGGACCGCGTGCCTTCGCGATCGTCTCGTCCCACTCCTCCTGCGGGTCGCTGCGCCAGGTGATGCCGCCGCCGACGTGGAGCGTCAGGCGCTCGCCGTCCGCGACGAAGGTGCGGATCAGGATGGACGATCCGAGGCGCCCGTCCGGGCCCAGCCACAGCATCGTCCCGCAGTACGGGCCGCGGCGGACGGGCTCCAGTCCCTCGATGATCTCCATGGCCCGGATCTTGGGGGCGCCGGTGATGCTGCCGCCGGGAAAGGAGGCAGCCAGGAGATCGAAGGCGTCCACGCCGGGCTGCAGCCGGCCGGTCACGGTGGTGACCAGGTGCTGTACCGCGGCAGTCCGCTCCAGTCGGAGCAGGCGCGGGACGCAGACGGAGCCGGGCACACACACGCGGCCGAGGTCGTTCCGCAACACGTCGACGATCATCACGTTCTCGGCCTGGTCCTTGCCACTGGCCATGAGCTCGCGGGCGAGGGAGCGGTCCTCATCGCGGCTGCGTCCTCGGGGACGGGTGCCCTTGATCGGGTTCGTGGCCACGTTCCCGCTGGCGTCCACTGCCAGGAACGGCTCCGGCGAGGCGGACAGGATGGCGCGCCGGGCGCCGGACGCCGGCGAGGGGCCGAGGTCCAGGTACCCGGCGAAGAGCGCGGGGTCGCCGGTGCGGAGGCGGCGGAAGACCGGCCATGGGTCGCCGTCGAACGGGGCCTCGAGGCGGCGGGTCAGGTTGGCCTGGTAGATGTCGCCACGGCCGATGGCCTCGCGAACGGCCTCTACGCCGGCCAGCCAGGCGGCATGTGGAGTGCCGGAGACGAACGACGTGGGGGCCGGAACCGGGGCAGCATCCTCGCGGCCGGTGATCTCCCCCCGCTCCAGGGCATCGAGGCGGGCCAGGACGTCCCGGATCCGGCGTCCCTGCCGCCCTGTGTCCCGGTCCAGAGCGCGAACCGCCAGCCAGGCGATGCCCGAGCGGCGGTCCCACGCGATCGCCCAGTCGTGCAGTGCGAGGCGCAGCAGGGGCAGGTGCTGATCCACTCGCGCCAGGCTCGGCAGGCGCTCGAACCGGCGGCCCAGGTCATAGGCGAGGTAGCCGACGAGGCCACCGGCGAACGGAGGCACCGGGCCGCTGGAGCCATCGGCGCCCACGGACGCGGTGCTGCCCGCGGATGCGGTGGTGCCGGACGCCGGATGGCCACCCTCCAGGCGCTCGAGCAGCGATCGCGCCTCCGCGAACGGGTCGGGCCCCTCCGCAGGCGCATCCAGCACCGCCACCGGATCGGCGGTCAGGTAGGTCCAGCGGCCCGTGCGGCCCGGCCGCGCGCTCTCGAGGAGGGCCAGGCCGGGCAGGTCCCGGAACGCCTCCGCCACGTCCATCGGCGCGACGCCATCGAGCGCCGCCAGGCGCAGCAGCCGGGGCGGCACGACGTGCCCGACGGGCGCGACGGAACCGTGGGCTGCAGGACGGGCTTTCGGGATCGAAGGCACGGGGCGATCATAGAGGGGCCGCGCGAACGGCGGCAGCGTCCCGGTCCTGGAGGCACACATGCGAGCGCGAGAGCTGGGCCTGCGAATCGGGCTGCTCGATCCCGGCAGGCACGACGCCATCACGGACGTCCCGGGTGTCCTCGTCGGCCATACGACCCTGATCGACGGCGAGGGCCCGCTGGTCGTCGGCCGAGGCCCCGTCCGCACCGGGGTGACGGTGGTCATCCCCCACTCGGACGACGTCTGGACCGAGCCCGTATTCGCGGGTTGTCACCGGCTCAACGGCAACGGCGAGCTCACCGGCCTGGAGTGGGTCCGCGAGTCCGGGTTCCTGGGCGGTGTCATCGGCATCACCAACACCCACAGCGTCGGCGTCGTCAGGGATGCGCTGGTCGTCCATGCCGCCCGCAACCGCGCCGACGAGTCCGTGTTCTGGTCCCTGCCCGTCGTCGGCGAGACGTATGACGGCGCCCTCAATGACATGAACGGGTTCCACGTGAAGCCCGCGCACGTGGACGACGCCATTGCGATCGCGGCGAGCGGACCCGTGGCCGAAGGCAACGTGGGCGGCGGCACCGGCATGATCTGTCACGACTTCAAGGGCGGCATCGGGACTGCGTCTCGCGTTCTCCCGGAGGCAGAGGGCGGCTGGGTGGTGGGGGCGCTGGTCCAGGCCAACTACGGATCGCGCGAGCTGCTGCGGATCGACGGGGTGCCGGTGGGTCAGGCAATCCCCAAGAGCGACGTGCCAAGTGCCTGGGACCAGGAGGAGGCACTGGTCGGCGCCGCGGTGACAGACGCGGCCCCGGGCATGTCCTCCCGGACGGGACCCGGCGGCGGCTCGATCATCGTGATCCTGGCGACGGACGCACCACTGCTCCCCCACCAGTGCGCGCGGCTGGCCCAGCGCGCCGGCCTGGGCCTCGCCCGGATGGGCAGCATCGCGTCGCATGGCTCTGGCGACCTGTTCCTCGCGTTCGCAACCGGCAACCGCGGGCTTTCGCAGACCGCCGGCGAGCGGGACGCCCGCCGAACCGTGGAGACACGGATGGTCGTGGACCGTGCCATCTCCCCGCTGTTCCAGGCCGCCATCGAGGCGACTGAGGCCGCGATCGTCAATGCTCTCCTGGCCGCCCGGACGCTGACCGGGCGGGACGGGATCACCGCGCATGCCCTGGACCACGACCGGCTGCTGGACGTCATGGCCCGATATGGCCGCGGCCCGCAGGCGAAGACGGGCTGATCGGTGGGCGTGCGATGACCACCGGCCGCGAGATCCGGGCTGCCACGCCGGACGACATCCCGGCGATTCGGGTGGTCCTGACTGCCCATGGCAACGACGGGCCGGCCCTGTACGCGGACATCATCGGGCCGTACGTGCGCCACCTGGTGACGCACCACCGGGCGATGGTGACGGAGCAGGACGGCGCGGTCATCGCGTTCGGCGCCACCGTGGACGTGGGGTTTGCCATCCACCTGGCGGACCTGTTCGTGCTGCCCGACCGGCTGGGCGAGGGGATCGGCCGGCCGCTCCTTGCCGCCCTCTTCAACGGAGCCGCCCGGCGCACCACATTCGCCTCGAACGACCCGCGCGCCCTGCCCCTCTACGTGCGAGCGGGGATGCGCCCGTGGTGGGCCTGTCTCTATGTCGAGGGCGCCGCGGCATCGCTCCCCGTGACGCGAGGCCCACTTGAGACGGTTTCCGCGAATCCGACCCGGCTGGCGGCGCTGGAAGAGGATTGGACGGGGGCGGATCGGTCCCTCGACCACGCGTTCTGGGGATCGCAGGCTGCCGCCGACGCGTTCGTGGTGGCGGAACGGGGAGAGGTCGTGGCGTTCGCCTACGCGCGCGCCCGGCAGGCATCGCCGGTTCGTCTCATCGACCGGCTGCTCGTCCGGCCGGGCGCGGACCCGGTGGCGCCAACGGTGGCGGCTCTCCGGCGAGCCGCCCGGGGCGGCAGCGTCCAGGCGTTCCTCCAGGGCCCGAGCCCCGTGATCCGGACGCTGCTGGACGCCGGCTTCATGGTCGAGGAGCGGGACCAGTTCATGGCCAGCGAGCCCGGCCTGGTTGACCCGGCGCGCCTGGTCCCGAACCCGGGGATGCTCTAGCCGGACCCCTTCGCCACCGCGGCCGTGCCGATGGCGGCTCCCGTGGCGGCCCCGGCGCGCGGTTCGAGCGCGGCAAAGCCCCGGGGTGTCAGCATGTACACGCCCCGTTCCACCCGTTCGAACCACCCGTAGACATTGTCCCGCACGATGCGGCCCGCGTTCGGCACGTCCGCCGCCGACCGCATCGCCCGCAGCTGCATCGGGCCGGCGGAGAGCAACGTGGCGCACCGCATGGCCTCCTGGCGGTACGCCGTCATGATCGGTCGGCGGGTCGCGCCACCCTCCGTCGGATCCCCGATCCGTCGCTGGTGCTCGCGCAGCAGGGCGCCCGCCCGCCGTCGGTCCCTGCGCGGCCGGTACGGCACGGGGTCCTGCACGACCTCCGCCCGGCCGTGGGTCACCACGATGAGCCCGAGGCCCAACCGCCGGCAGAGCCGTGTCGTCTCTGGCTGGCGAGTCGGCCAGGCTCCAACCGCAACGTACACGGCGTCGGTCATCGCCAGCCTGTCGATCCCCTGCATCACCAGCCCCAGGCCGAACGTCCGCTTCAGCTCCACGACCACCGGTGGCTCGTCGCCGCGCACGCCCACCACGTCGCAACCATTGATCTCGCCCTTGACCAGGTAGCCCTGGTCTTCGAGCAGCGCCTTGACCGGCGCATAGAGCGAGGTTTCGGGCGGTGTGGCGGGGCGAGTCCTGGGCATGGCGATGCGGGACGTTGCCGGGGTACCGGGCTCAGCCGCCGGTCACGGGGCGGTCCCGGCGCGCGAACTCGGCCAGCGCCTCAGCGCACGCTGCCGCTTCGCGCTGCGCCTGGCCCGTGATCCATGGGTCCACCCGACTGGAGTCCTCCAGCGTGACCACCGGTCCCGCCGGGCCATCCTCCAGGACGATGCCCGATGCGTTGCGGTAATCGGCCATCCAGTTCGCCTGGAGCGCCACCAGCACGTCCGCCACAACGGTGCGCGTGAACAGCCAGTCCAGGTATGTGGCATTGAGACGGTCGACCATGGCGTCCAGGCGGATCGGGCGGCCCCGGTCCATTCGGGCGACGAGATCGATGACGCGGAGCGCGCTGAACGGGTCGCCGGACTCGGCGAGGACCGGGGGCTGCGGGAGGGCGACGGGAAGGCCGGCCGGGGCGGACCGCCGGCCCACGGCGCCGGGTTCGGCGGTCACTGTTCGTCGGCTCCGGGTTCGCGGGCGGGATTGGGCGGCTCCGGGTCGGATGCGGTCCCCGGGTCGAGGTCGGTGGCGGATGGCAGCGGGGGCTCGTCATCGGCCGGCATCGCGATCGTCACGATGCCGCCGTCACCCGCGGGCAGGGGATGATCAGGTCGCGCCCGGTGGACCAGCTCCTGCGTTGGCGGCATCGTCCGAAGCACCTGCTGCTCGAACCCGAACAGCACGCCGCCGATCGTCTGGCCCAGCGGCTTCTTCTTCGTCTTCTTCGGCTTCGTCATCCCCCCAGAGCCTACCCGACCGGGGTCTCCATCTCCACCGGCTGGAGCCGCCTGCCCATCCGGTTGACCCCGAACGCGACCCCGAACAGGACCGCCGCCTCGACCAGCAGCGCGATCCACAGCCCGGACTCGACGGCCAGGTACTCGGCGTTGAGCCAGCTCAGCGCGATGAACAGGCCCAGCCCGCCGGGCCACAGGTAGCCGACCGACTGGCGCTTCACCGCGAGTCCCAGCAGCACCCCGCTCACGGCAACGATGATCGCCGCGCCGATCAACGGCTCCAGGACGGGCTGGTCGGAGAGGCTGGACCCCTCGTTCCACTCGTGCCGGATCATCACCGCCGACGTCGTGCCGAGCACGGCGGTCAGCCCGACAGCGATCCGCCCGAGGCGTGTCCGGCCCTCGGTCCTCGGCTGGGGGTCCAGGACGATGAGCAGGACGGCCATGACAGCCGCCACGGCCCACCACCATGCCATCGACAGCACCACCCGGACGAGCGAGGCCGTCGCGTCGAGCGGGCGAGGCTCCCACTCCACCCCGCCGCGCGGGAAGAGGACCGCGTCGAGCCAGCCCATCGCGAACCCCCCGACCGACGCGGCCGCGAAGGCCAGCCCCAACTGGGTCGTCAGCGCCGGCACCGCATGGCGGGCCCCAAGCGCGGCGACCAGCACCACGATCGCTGCGACCAGCGCATTGGTCGGTGCATCGAGGTAGTTCTCGTTATGCAGTGTGTCGGCGAGCAGGTAGACCCCGACCCCGAGGTTCGGCAGCGCCGCCAGGAACGCGATCCCCGCGGCCCGGCGGAATCGGGCATCCCGACGGGCCATCGCCATGCCCACGAGACCGAGTGCGATGGCGGCGATGAGGCCCGCCGCTGCGAACCGGGATGAGGAATCGTCCCACGTCGGGTTCGTCGAGGCGACCAGCGCATACCAGGCACCCAGCACGAACGCGGCGCCGAGGTAGACGAACAGCTCGACTGCCGTGACACCGAGCGCCCGCCCGGCGCCGGGGGCACGTGCCTCGGCCTGGTCCGGCTCCGGCGCTGCGTTCGCCTCAGCCTCGCGGAGCCGGTCCGCCGTCGCGGGATCGATGAGGCCGGACGCCTGCCACGCCTCGATGCGCCTGATCACGAGCGGGGTCGCCACGATGCACCTCCCGCACGGATGACGCGGGAAGCCCCGGGACGTTACATCCCAGCCGGGATCAGGATCGAAGACGCGGGCCCCTGCGGCCGGAGCCGCCCGCCCACTACTCGGCCGTGTCCGGCCCCGACTCCAGGACCGGCAACGCGCGCGCGCCACCCTCGGCCGACTGCCCCTCGATCGCTCCGACGCCGTACGGCACCCACTTCGACGGGTCGCTGAGGCGATGGGCCTCGACGTTGCCGCGCTCGTGCACCTGGCCGAAGCCCGCAGGCTCGATCCACATCTTCTTGCCGTCCAGCAGCCCCGTGATGCCCTCCTGGCCGGGCTCCGGCCGAGGGTTCTGGCAGTAGTGGCACTTCGACGAGTCGTGGGGCGTGTACTCGGCGGGCTCCTCGTACGTGGTGATGTAGCCCTCGTAGTTACGGACGATCACCTTGTGGTCCGAGTAGGACACGACGTAGTTCGGCATGACGGGGATCTTCCCGCCGCCACCGGGAGCGTCCACGATGTACTGCGGAACCGCATAGCCGGAGGTGTGCCCCCGGAGGCCCTCGATGATCTCGAGGCCCTTGCCCACCGGCGTCCGGAAGTGCCCGGCACCCTCGACCAGGTCGCACTGGTAGAGGTAGTAGGGGCGGACCCGGTTCTCGACGAGCCGCTGGACGAGCTCGCGCTGGGTGTGAACGCAGTCGTTGATGCCGGCCAGGAGCACGGACTGGTTGCCCAGCGGTACGCCGGCGCGGCTCAGCTTGTCGCAGGCGCGTGCCAGCTCCGGCGTGATCTCGTTGGGGTGGTTGACGTGGATGTTCAGCCACAGCGGGTGGTACTTGGCGAGCATCTCGCACAGCTCGTCGTCGATCCGCTGGGGCAGGAACACCGGCACGCGCGAGCCGATCCGGATGACCTCCACGTGAGGGATCTCGCGCAGGCTGCGGAGCGCCAATTCAAGCAGCTTCGGCGCCAGCGTCAGGCCGTCGCCGCCCGAGATCAGCACGTCGCGGATCTGGGGGGTCCGCCGGATGTAGTCGAGCTGGGCCTCGTGCTCCTTGCGGTTGAAGTTCTGGGTCGCGTCGCCGACGATCCGGCTCCGGGTGCAGTAGCGGCAGTAGACCGCGCACTGCGTGGTGATGAGCATCAGGACGCGGTCGGGGTACCGATGGACCAGTCCCGGCACCGGCGAGTGGCGGTCTTCGGCCAGGCTGTCCTCCATCATCCCGGTGAAGGCCCGCAGCTCGCGGCCGAGCGGGATGATCTGGCGGCGGATCGGGTCCTCGGGATCCTTCGGATCGATCAGGCTGATGAAGTACGGGGTGACGTCCACGCGGAACTTGTCGGGGGCGGAGAGGCCCTCGCGCTCCTCGTCGGTCAGCTCCAGGATCTTCTCGATGTCCGCGAGGTCGTTGACCCGGTTGGACAGCTGCCAGCGCCAGTCGTTCCACTTCTCGTCCGGGACGTCCTCCCAGATGGGAGCACGTCGGCTGACGGCCGGCTTCCCGTCGGGTCCGAGGCGCTGGGCGGGATCACGCAGGTTCACGAAGGGAGCCGCCTCCACTGCCGTCACGCTGCCCGAACCCTGCGCCTGCACCTGTGAATCCACCAGCCGAACCTCCCGATGCCCGTTTCCCGGCGGGCGTCCCGCCACCGCTCGGACGCATAAATCCTATGCATCCTGTATGAGGTTTGATCATAGCGGAGGCACCCGGGACCGTCTACGGATGCCGACACCGTGAGTCCCCGGTGCTCCGGCAATCTGGGGGGTTGACCGGGCCGCCCGCGCTTCGTACAGTGCGCCCGCCGCCTCGGAGCCGGGGGTCCGCGCGGCGCCCGTGTCCCTCGGCGTACTGGGAACCAATCCGATGACGATTGACCGACGCCTGATCGCGGGCGCCCTCGGCCTCACCCTGGTGCTCGCCGCCTGCGGCGGCACCTCCACTGCAACAACGGCGCCGGCCGGCACCGCTGCCGCCACGGACGCCCCCACCGCCGAGCCCGCCGAGCCCGCCGCCACGCCGGCGGCGACGGACACTCCCGCGGCAACGGAAGATGCCACCGACGACGGTGGCAGCACCGGCTCCCTCAACGACCTCGCCTCCAAGCTCCCGGAGTCGGCCGGAGGCGTGACGTTCGACCGTGCCGGCTACAACGGCGACCAGCTGGGCATCTTCGGGGCGGCGGCGGGTTTCAACAGCGATGAGCTCGACCCGATCCTGAAAGCCAACGGCAAGACGTTCAACGACGTCAACTTCGCGATCGCCTCGCCCACCTCGACCGGTGCGACGGCCATGATCTTCGCCCTCCAGGTCGAGGGAGTCCCGGCGGACGAGTTCGCCAACAGCATGAACGCGGACACGAGCTCCATGCCCGAGATCACGCTCGGCGGCAAGACCGTCTACGGCGAGGCGGCGGGCGGCTTCGGCATCTTCGCCTATCCCAAGGACGACGTGCTGTACATGGTGCTGCTCGCGGACCAGGAGGTCGCGACCGCGATCTTCGAGCAGCTCCCCTGACCTGACGGGCCGGACTTGCCGGCCGCGGAGACATCACGAACCCGGCCGGACGACCCGGCCGGGTTCGACATTTCGGGGCCGGGCATCCGGTGGCGGGCCAGCGCAGGACGACCAACCCATCCGCGCTGACGATCGGGCGTCGCGCCGTGCCCGCGTCCACGATTGGGTGGGACGGGACCCGGGAATCGAGAAGCCCGGCGAGAGCCGGGCTCCTGGGCAGTCAGTCGAAAGGCGGGGGCTAGTCGCCGATCACGCTCCAGATCAGGCCCATCATGATGAAGAACCCGCTGAACATCGCGATGAGCCCGATGCCGCCGTAGGGCGAGTTCGCGCCCTCGTGCGGGACGAGCTGCAACGTGATCCCGAACACGATGGCCCAGACCACGAACAACGTCGCGAACAGGAGCCTGGAATTGGGGCCGGTGATCTTGCGGGCCCAGGTCTGGCGGCCTCCCTCGGCAACCATCGCCGAGCGCGCGAACGTGTACACGAACCCTCCGGCCATCGCCGTTGCGAGGAGGAGGATCACGAAGTTGTTCGGGAAGTCCTGGAACCAGATCGTGAAGATCGTCACGTTGGGAGATCCTCGGACAGGCGGAGTTGGGCGACTGACACCCGCGCTCCAGCGCGGCCGGACGATGCTAGCAGAATGACGCACCCGGATGAAACATGCCGTGTGCCCGGGCAGAGCGTCCGGAACAGTCGCTGTGCCGATCCCGGATAACATGCTACTTGTGACTTGCATGTTGCTCCCGGCCCCTGTTCGCACCCGGCCCCCCGGCGAACCCGTTCCTGCATGAGCTTCGATCGTCTCGGTCGGTTCACGGTCCGCCGCCGCTGGTGGATCGTCGCCGCATGGGCCGTCCTCATCCTCGTTGCGCTCCCGTTCGCGCCGCAGGCGCCCGGGGCGTTGTCTGCGGGCGGCTTCATCCTGGATGACCTGGAGTCCGCCCGCGCCAAGCAGGTCCTCCAGGAGGAGCTGGGCCTGGAGCCATCGGCCTTCGTCCTCGTCTACACCTCGGACAACCTCAAGGCCGGCACCCCTGCCTGGCTCACTGCCGTGTCTCAGGCCACGAAGGATGTCGCCAGCGCCCCACATGTCACGCGTGTCCTCTCGCACGTCCTCGCCCCGCGCCAGGTCTCGGCCGACGGACACACCGCCTACGACATCGTCTTCCTGGACCTCGCCCCGGACGATTCCCCGGACGCGATCCCCCCGGTCGCCGCCGCCATCCGGGATGTGCCCGGGCTGACGGTCCGCATCGGTGGCGGCCCGGCGTTCTACGGCGACGTGCAAGCCGTGACGGAGCGGGACCTCCAGCGCTCCGAGCTCATCTCGTTCCCCCTGGCCGCGCTCGTCCTGCTCCTCGTCTTCGGAAGCCTCATCGCTGCCGGCATTCCGCTCGCCGTCGGGGGCGCGGCCGTCCTCGTCGCGCTGGCCGGGATCTTCGTCGTCGCCTCGTTCGTTCCAATGAGCATCTTCGTGCTCAACCTGGCCACGCTCCTCGGGCTGGGCCTGGGCGTGGACTACTCGCTGCTCATGACGAGCCGGTTCCGCGAGGAGCTGGCCCATCGCGAGGGACCGGACCGCGTCGCGGAGGCGGTCCGCATCACCGTCGCGACCGCCGGCCGGGCCGTGTTCTTCTCCGGCCTGACGGTGCTCCTCGGCCTGCTGGGCCTCGTCCTGTTCGAGTTCATGATCCTGCGCTCGGTCGGCATCGCGGGGGCGATCGTCGTCGGCCTGGCGGTCGCCTCGGCCCTCACGCTGCTGCCGGCGATCCTGGCGATCGTCGGGACGCGGATCGATGCCCTCGCAGTCCGGGGAGTCACCGTGGAGCCCGGCGCCGATGGCCCGTGGGCACGGCTCGCCCGGCGCGTGATGCGCCATCCGGTGGCCGTCCTGGTGCCGACCCTCTCGCTGCTGCTCCTGCTTGGCGTCCCGTTCCTCCAGGTGCGTTTCAACGCCCCGGATGCCACGATCCTCCCGTCGTCGGTGCCGTCCCGCGAGACGTACGACATCCTCGCCCGCGAGTTCGGCGAGGGCGACTTCGCCCCCATCGTCCTGGCCGTGCGCACCAGCGGCGATGCAACCGCGCCGGAGAACGTGGCGAAGCTCTACGACTACTCCCGGCGCCTGGCGGCGGATCCGCGCGTGAGCCGCGTGTCAAGCCTCGTGGACGTTGATCCGCGCCTCACCCTGGACCAGTACCGGCTGCTCTACGGCGGCGAGGGCGGTCCGCCGGACCGCTTCGTGGCCGAGTCCCTGGCGGCCACCACGAAGGGCGACCTGACGGCGTTCACCGTCACCACGCCCTACGGGCCCAATCGGGACGAGGGTCGGGCGCTCGTCCGCGAGCTGCGTGATCCGGCCGGACCCCTGGCGCCCCCCACGGGCTTCTCTGTGCAGGTGGGCGGCGGCGCCGCGGACGTGGACGACGTCGTCTCGCGCGTGTGGTCGGACTTCCCGCGCACGGCCGCGTTCATCATCGTCAGCACGTTCCTCGTCCTGTTCGTCCTGCTCCGGTCCGTCGTCCTCCCGGTCAAGGCGCTGGTCATGAACACCCTGTCGATCGTGGCCAGCTTCGGCGCGCTCGTCTGGATCTTCCAGGACGGCAACCTGTCCGCCCCGCTCGGGTTCCAGCCGCTGGGGTTCGTGGAGACCACCCAGCCCGTGATCCTGTTCTGCGTCCTGTTCGGGCTGTCGATGGACTACGAGGTCTTCCTGTTGTCGAGAATGAAGGAGGTCTGGGACCGGACCGGCGACAACACCGAGGCGGTGGCACGCGGCCTGGAGCGGAGCGGACGGATCGTGAGCTCCGCGGCGCTGGTCGTGGTGGTGGTAGCGGGCAGCTTCGCGTTCGCGGACATCGTCCTGATCAAGGCGCTGGGCCTTGGCGTGGCGATCGCGGTGGCGCTCGACGCGACCGTGGTCCGGGCGCTGCTTGTGCCCGCGACGATGCGCCTCCTCGGCCGCTGGAACTGGTGGGTCCCGGTGCGGCTGGACCGGGCGCTCCGGGGCATTCTGCCGCAGACCGAGGCGGAAGTGGAGGCAGCGGTCCGATGAGCACCCGATCGCGCCTCAACGGAGCCCTCGCAGGGCTCGTGCTCCTCGCCACAGCCCTGGCGGCGTGTAGCGGTCCCGTCCTCGCCAACCCGCCGGTCGCCCGCCCGGAGGTCACGCCGGCGCCGGAGACCAGCTCGCGCCCGGCAGACCCTCAGCCGGTCACCCTCCCCGCCGACGACGCCCCCCACGACCGGCTCACGGAATGGTGGTACTACACGGGCCACCTGCGCGACGAGACTGGCGGTCGCTGGGGCTTCGAGTTCGTCGTCTTCCGCGCCGAACGTGGCAGCTTCCCGGTGACCTGGGCCTCGCACCTGGCGCTCACGGACGAGACCGGAGGGCGGTTTCACTACGCCGAACGGGCAGATATCGGGCCGCAGGTCAACATGGCGGCGCCCGGTGCGCCCGGGTTCTCTCTCGGCGTCCGGGGTCTGGACCCGTCGGATCCGGCGACCTTCACCCGGACCCCCTGGGCGATGACCGGCGCGGACGGCGCGGACCGCCTTGAAGCCACCGCGACCGCGACCGAGGCAGAGGGCGATCCGTCCGGCGGCTTCGGCGTGGTGCTGGACGTGACTGCCACCAAGCCACCGGCCCTCCACGACCGCGACGGCTACGTCGACTTCGGCGCCGCCGGGGGCTCCTACTACTACTCCCGGACGGCCATGACCGCCACGGGGACGATCAGCGTTGGGGATCGGAGGCTGGCCGTGGACGGAAGTGCCTGGTTCGACCACCAGTGGGGCGACTTCATCTCGGTGGGCGCGGGCGGATGGGACTGGTTCGCGATCAACCTCGACGACGGCACGGATATCACGATCTCGCTGGTGCGGGCGGCAGACGGGTCGTACCCGCTGGTGTATGGGACCCTGGTCGACGAGGTGGGCGTGACCCGGCACCTGGGCGGCACCGATGTCGCGGTGGAGGTGGTGGGCGACTGGGCAAGCCCGACCACCGGCACGACGTGGCCCGCCGGCTGGACCGTGACCCTCCCGAGCGAGGACCTGGTCATCCGCCTGGAGCCGTCCGTCGCGCAACAGGAGCTGGATACCCGCGCGACGACCGGTGTCGTCTACTGGGAAGGTTCCCAGCTGACATCCGCGACCCGGGCCGGCAGGACCCTCGGAGGCGAGGCCTACGTGGAGTTGACCGGGTACGCCGCGGGCCCGTAGGTCAGCGCAGCGCCTCCGGGATCGTGACGACCGGCAGCGCCAACCCGGCGGCGTCGGCAAGGACGCGCGCGTCCAGGTCGAGTCCTGGCACATCGGCCAGCGTGGCGATCACCTTCTTCGCCGCGGCCTTGTACGCGCCCTTGCTGTTCACCGAGGCGGCGAGGGCGCCTTCGATCTCCTCGCCGAGCTCAGCGTAGAACGCCGAGAGTGCGGCCTGCTGCCCGGCGGCCTGCGACCACGCCCCCAGCGCGGCGACCATCCTTGACGCGGCACGGACGTCGTTGCCCATGCGCCTCAGAACCCGGATGACATCCGACGTGTGAAACGGTTTGGCCGCCACGGCCCGGGCCAGTGGCTCGGCCTCGGCTGCAAGCCTGCCATTGAGTGCCGTCGTACCGCGGAGGGCCGCCCCGGCGGACGCCGGCACCGTCACGCCGATCGCTGCGGCGCCGGTCGAACCCGGTCCACCGGACGCCGCAGACACGGCCGGCAGAGAGCTATCCCGCGGCAGGAGCAGCGCCATCCCCAGGCCGCCGACGAGCAGGCCCACCACGAGCCCGGCGCCCGCCAGGATGGATGCCCGCGCCATCGGGACCTCCAGGACCAGCCTGGTCCCGCACCCGTCGCAACGGCCGGTGCCCCGGCCGAGTGGGCGCGCGCAGGTGGGGCAGGGGAATTGCGCGTCTTCACCGGCTGGCCTGACCTCGGTGCCATCGGCGTACGTTGGCGCGGAGGCCGCGGAGGCCGCGGCATCACCCGGCGATGCAGCGTCGGCCCACGGAGGCACGATCGCAGGGGTCGCGGTGAGCGTTTCGGCGATCCGCCTGACGACGGACCGCAGGCCGTCGAGCGCCATTGCCACTCCAGTTCGCGAACGGTGCCGGCATCGTAGTCCGGGACCTGGCCCGCCAGCACCCCGACGATGGTCCGGGCTCGCTGGTACCGGCGCGAGGCAGTCGCACTGCATGGCCGGAACGACCAGGCGGGTCACCCTGGCCGGCCCGGACCTGTAGGGCCCGGGTCAGCTCCGACGCAACGC
Organism: uncultured Chloroflexia bacterium; assembly: GCA_963766735.1. Lineage (GTDB taxonomy): Bacteria > Chloroflexota > Limnocylindria > Limnocylindrales > CSP1-4 > CAIXZV01. The sequence continues at coordinate 148,252 of CAVYBU010000003.1, read as the reverse complement.
CAGCGCAGCGATGCCGAGCGAGCCCACGACCGCCACCGCGTACGAGACGCACCACAGGCAGATCGCGTGGATGACGAACAGCTCGAGGTAGGTGAGGTAGGCGACGGCCAGCGTCCCAACGAGCAGCAGCAGATAGGCGAGCAGCAGGGCACGTCGGTCGGCGCGGCGCCACCAGGCGATGGCAGAGGCAAGAACGGCGAGGGAGAACAGGACGCCCAGGAACGCGACCGGCACCCCGAGCACCACCGAGTACTCAGAGGCCGCGACGGTCTCGCAACCCTTCGACGGCCCGCACACTGCCGTCTCCCCCGCAAGCCTCACCAGCGCGAGATAGCCCGAGGCCGCGAGCCCGAAGAGGGCGACCGCAATCAGGGGCAGGCCGAGCGGGCCGCGGACAGCCTGCCCCGGTGTTGCCTCGGTCAGGGGACCGTGCTCGCCGAGGCGTCAGGCACGCCGGCCGCGGCAGCGGCAGCGGCTTCGATCTCCGCCCCGATCGCGCTGGGATCGAGGGACACCTCGATCCTCTTGCCGTTGACGTACATCGTCGGTGTGGAGTTGATTCCCAGGGCGGTCGCTTCGGCGTTCGCCTGGTCGACCGCAGCCGTCGCGGCGGCGCCATCGAGGCAGGCCGAGAAGGCCACCGGCTCGATGCCCGCGGCCTCGGCAATCGCCGTCAACCGCTCCCTGCGGAAGCCGCCGGCGTTCTCGCCGTCCTGGTTGGCGTACACCCAGTGCGCGTAGTCCCAGTACTTGCCCTGCTCGTTGGCGCAGAAGGCACCACGTGCCGTGAGGACCGACTCGTCGTCCGGCCCGCCACGGCCGAGGATCCCGATGTCGTTGTGCACGATCCGCAGCGTGCCCGGCGTCACGTACTGGCTGACCAGCACGGGCTCGACGTCCAGCGAGTACTGCCCGCAGTACGGGCACTGGTAGTCCTCGTAGACCTCCATGGTGACCGGCGCGTCCGCCTTCCCGATCGCAGTCCCGTCGAGGAGCGCCGCCGGGTAGGCCGTTGCCGGATCCTGGAGAGTCCCGGTGACCCTGCCGCCGAGCTGGCCGATGCCGACGACCACGACGATCAGCACGCCGGCGATCACGCCGGCGATGGTCATGTTCCGGGTGTTGATGAGCGACGAACCGGCGCCCTCGCCGCCGGGGGCCCGGCCGCGGCGCTCGTCACGATCCTTGCTGAACCGGTCCTGGCGCTCCGAGGCGCGACGCTCCCGGCGCGTGGTCTGGGTGGTGGGCTGCTTGCCGCTCAGGGGGTGCCTCCGAATTCGTGTTCGAGGAAGGGTCGTACTCGGGTGGGATGCCGAGGCATTGTGGCGCAGATCGGCGGGATCGGCCAAGAGCGTCGTGCCGTGTCCACGGCCGCCCGCCTCCGTACCTGCCGCTGTCGTTGCCGCCGACCTTGGCGCTGAACTTGCGCCAGATGATACTCTGTCTCATATGGAACCAGAGAGCCCTACCGCCACGCTGGCGCCTTCCGGCCGCGGCGCCCGGCCGCCGCACGTGCACGAGGACGAGCTGTCGGCACCGCACGCCCATGCGCACGCGGACGTGTGGCTGAGCGACGTGACGGCCGGGTACGGTGAGCGCGCGGCCCTGGAGCACGTGACGCTGGCAGTCGAGCCCGGCAGCCTGCTCGCCGTGGTCGGGCCCAACGGTGCCGGCAAGAGCACGCTGCTCAAGCTCATGGCCGGTCTTGCGCGCCCCTGGACCGGGCGCATCGAGATCCTCGGTGCGGTCCCCGGTCGTGAGTCCCGGCGCGTCGCCTACGTCCCGCAGGCAGAGCTGGTCGACTGGGCGTTCCCGGTCACGGTCGAGGATGTGGTGATGATGGGCCGCTTCCCGCGCCTGGGGTCCGTCCGCCGGCCCGGCCCCGACGACAGGCGAGCGGTCGCCGAGGCGCTGAAGCAGGTGCGGATGGATCCGCACCGCCGGACCCAGGTCGGACGGCTGTCAGGCGGACAGCGCCGGCGGGTGTTCCTTGCCCGGGCGCTCGCCGCGGAACCGGACCTGTTCCTGCTCGATGAGCCCGTCACCGGCATCGACGCCACGACGCAGGAGCTCCTCATGGATCTCCTCGAGGCGCAGGCGGCCCGCGGCAAGACCGTGGTGGCAACCACGCACGACCTCGCCTGCGCCGCCGATCGGTTCCAGCAGGTCCTGGCGATCAACCGCACCGTCATCGCCTACGGCCCGTCCAACCTCGTCCTGGACGCCGGTGTCCTCGAGCGGGCGTACGGCGGGCACCTGCTGGTGCTGGAGGGCAGCACCGTCGTCCTGGACGACGCCCACCATCACGATGACGCCGCCCCGGGCGAGCGCCACTTCCACGACCAGGGGGATCAGCGCTGATGGATCTCGTCCTGGAACCGCTGGCGCTCGGGTTCTTCGTCCGCGCCCTGATCGCTTCGATGATGGTCGGGGTGGTGTGCGCTGTCGTCGGCACCTACGTCGTCCTGCGCGGGGTCGCGTTCATCGGGGACGCCATCGCTCACGCCGCGTTTCCGGGCGTGGTCGCCGCCTTCATGCTGTCGATCCCGTTCTACATCGGGGCCGCGATCGCAGCCGTGGGAACAGCCCTCGCGATCGGGTTCGTGACGAAGCGGGCGGGCATCCGCCAGGACACGGCGATCGGAGTCCTGTTCGCGGGCACGTTCGCGTTCGGCGTGTTCCTGTTCAGCACGATCGACGGTTACGTTGCCGACCTGTTCAGCTTCCTGCTGGGCAACGTCCTGGCGATCAGCGCCGAGGATCTCGTCGGGCTGATGGTGCTGGGCCTCCTCGTGCTCGCGATCGTCGCGCTGCTGTGGAAGGAGCTGCTGTACGCAACATTCGACCCGTTGGGTGCCGCCGCATCAGGGATCAAGGTCGACCGTCTCGAGTACCTGTTCCTGGCCCTCGTGGCGCTCACGATCGTCGTCAGCCTGCAGGCGGTCGGGATCATCCTGGTCGTGGCGATGCTGGTCACGCCAGCGGCGACGGCCCAGATGCTCACGGTCCGGTTCACGCGCCTGATGGTCCTGGCGGCGCTGGTCGGGATCGCAAGCTCCATCCTCGGCCTGTACCTCTCCTACTGGCTGGACGTCGCCAGCGGTGCCACGATCGTCCTCGTCCAGACCGGCATGTTCGTCGTCGCGCTCGTGTTCGGGCCACGGGGAATGCTGGGGCGGCGGCGGGGCGGTGAGGCCATCGCGGACACGCTCGATGAAACGGCGGCGACCGCATGACCGGGACACGCGAGCCGGCGGCGCAAGCCGAGAACCACCTGGCCAAGGCCCTGGGCCAGGCAGGCCGCCGGCTCACAGGCCCGCGCCTCACGGTGGCGGAGCTGGTCGCGCGTCGCGACGGGTACTTCACCGCAGCCGACCTCGCGGCGGACGCGGGCCGACGCCAGCCAAGGATCGGGCGGGCAACCATCTTCCGCGCGCTGGACCTGTTCGCGTCCCTGGGGCTGGTGGAGCGCGTGGACCTGCCGGACGGCGAGCACGCCTACGTGGCATGCGATCCGGTGCACCACCATCACGCGATCTGCACCGGCTGCGGGCGGTCGCTGGACGTCGATGACTTCGGCCTGACCCGGGCACTCGCGGAGGTCGGCCAACGGTCCGGCTTCCGCGTCACGGCCCACCGACTCGAGGTCTTCGGCCTGTGCTCGGCGTGCCAGGCCAGACAGGATGAGCCTGCATGATCCCGCCGCTCGGCCGCCGATCCCGCCTCGACGGAAACACGCGATCGCGCGGCGCTCGGCTGATCGCGCTCGTGGCGCTGATCGCGCTCGCCACCGCCGCATGCGGCGGTGGGAGCCCGTCCGGCGACGTCCCTGCCGGAACCCTCCGGGTCGTCACCACCACCACGATCCTGGCGGATCTCGTTGCCCAGGTGGGCGGCCAGCGCGTGCACGTTGACAGCCTGGTGCCCAAGGGCGGGGAGGTGCATACGTTCGATCCCACACCTTCCGACGTCCGGCGGGTGTCGGAGGCGGACATCGTGTTTGTGAACGGCCTGGGCCTGGACGGGTGGCTCGGGAACCTCGTGACCGACGCCGGCACGGATGCGCCGGTCGTGGACCTGGGCGAGAACCTGCCCGGGGTGACCTACCTCGCCGGCGACGGGCAGGACCAGGCGGCCGTCAACCCGCACCTCTGGCTCAACGCCGCGTATGCGGCCAAGTACGCGCAACGGATCGGCGAGTCGCTGGCCGAGGTGGATCCCGCCAACGCTGCAGCCTATCGAGACCAGGCTGCGGTCTACGGGCGAACGCTTGCGGACCTGGACGCGGAGCTGCGGTCGAAGATGGAGGCGATTCCCCCGTCCGATCGCACCGTGCTCTCGTTCCACGACGCATTCCCGTACTTCGCCACTGCGTACGGCCTGACGATCGACGGCACGATCGTGGATTCGCCCGGCCAGGACCCCAGCGCGGCGCAGATCGCGGCACTGGTACGCGTCGTGCGGGAGAAGGGCATCAAGGCCATCTTCGCCGAGGCCCAGTTCAGCGAGGACCTGGCCCGGACCATCGCGGACGAGACCGGCGCGACCGTCGTCTCGGGGCTCTACACCGACAGCACCGGAGACGCGCCGCAGGACACGTACACCGGTCTCATGCGCTGGAACGTGGACCGCGTGGCGGAGGTGCTTGCCGCCCCCTGACCGGGGCGGCGCGGACGGACGACCCGCGGCCACCCGGGACCATTGGTGGCGTGGCCGCTGAAACCTTCGGGCGATGCACGGACTCGGAGCGGTACCTGACACTTTTGGAGTCCTCATGCGCAAGCGTCCGCCGCAATCCGAGATCACGTGCCAGCCGCCGTACCGGGCGGGGGTGGCTTTGTGCGCCTGAGCCCCGTCACCCTCGTCATCCTGTGCGCGGTTGCCGCGCTCGTCGCCATCGGCGTGACGGACCAGATCCTCCCGGCTGCGGATCCGCGGACGGTGGAGATGCGGCCCTGGATCGCGGCGCGTGCCCTGGGCATCACGGCGTACCTGCTGCTCGCGCTGGAAGTGGGTCTCGGCCTGGTCCTGAGCCATCCGCGCAACACCGCGGAGTGGCGCAAGACCAGGCAGGTCCTCCCGTGGCACGAGATGGTCACGGTGTTCACCGGCGCCTTCCTGGTCCTCCACATCGTGCTGCTCGCCATCGATCCCTTCGCCAACGTCGGCATCATGGGGGCGCTCGTGCCGGGCTTCTCGACGTTCCGCCCGGTCGCCGTGGGCCTTGGGACGGTGGCGCTCTACGCGATGATCTTCACCGCGGCCACCGCCAAGTGGACCCGCCTCCTCCCCGCCGGGTGGTGGCTCAAGGTGCACCGCATCGCGGCCGTGACCTTCCTGCTCGCCTGGGTGCATGCGGTGCTCGCCGGCACCGACAGCGGCGCGCTGACCCCCCTGTATCTCGCCACCGGCCTGCCGATTCTGGCGGGTGTTGGGCACCGCTGGTGGACCGCCCGGTCACGCCCGCTGCGCCCCGCACTTGCCACCGGTGCGTCCGAGGCACCAATTGACCGGCCTCAGCCGGTGCCCGTCCTGGTGGAGGAGTCCTGATGTCGAGAGAATTGCTCAACCGCATCGTGCGCCGAGCCATGGTGCTCGCTGCCACCGGCGCGGTTATCGCGGTCGCGGTCGTGACCGTGCAGGTTGCCGCGGCCTGGCGGGCCGAGGCAGCTCCGCTGGATACGGCGCCGGTCTCGATGTCCAGCATCGACGCCGACATCGAGGCCGAGGTCGCCCGCACCGAGGACCTCTCCGGTCAGATCGACTTGGTCGCCGGGCAGCTGTCGACGCTCGAGGGCGCCATCGTGACGGCCAACGGCGCGGTGGTGGCCGACGCCTCGACCGCCACGTCGCTCCAGGCCGACCTGGCCAAGGCAAAGGTGAAGCTGGACAGCCTGCAGTCGCAGCTCAAGGCAGGGCAGGCGCGCCTTGCCGCCCTGAACAAGGCCGCCGCTCGCCAGGCCGCCATCAACGCGGCGGCGCGAAGGAGCACCCCGACCACGACCAAGGCCGCCGCCCCGCCGCGCGAGCACGACGATGACGACTGAGCGCGTCCTGCCGGCCGTCGCGTTCCCGTCGCCCGCGCGACCCCGCTACCTCCGGGAAGGCGCCGCACGGCCCACTGATCGGCCTGCGCGGCCGGCCGTCCAGCGGACAGAGGCGGTTCTCAGCACCCCGACCCGGGCCGGCATGCTGATCGGCGCGTCCGCGGCGATCTACGCCGTCACCCTCGCGGGCGTCTCGGTCATGCAGGCGGACTCAGACGCCGCGATCGTGGCCCGGCGCCAGCCGTACCTGGAGGCCGTGGCGGCCGCCCGCTCCGCCAACGACGCGCTCGAAATCGCGGTCGTCAAGGCCGACGATGCGGCTCGAGCGCTCGCCGGCGACTATGCGGCCGTGGGTGGGGACGTCGCCTCGTACCAGTCCCGGCTGGACGAGCTGGCCGCGCTCGTCGCCGAGGTCCGGGGATCCGCTGCTGCCCTTCCGACCCGCATCAGCCTCCCGACGGTCTCCGTTCGGAGCGCCGGCAGCGGGGGCGGCAGCAGCAGCAGGGCACCGGCCACGAAGGCCACCACCGCCGCCTCGGGCGGCTGACGCCCGTGGGCCGGCCCGCCGGCGCCGGGAAGGACGTCACGGCGCTGGGGCCACCGGGATCCGATCCCGAACCCGACGATCCCGAGCATGTCGTCGAGTTCTCGTCGCGTGCGCTGGGATCGAGGCTGACGCTCCACGTTCGGCTCGCCGGCACCGGCGATGCCCCGGGGCGCTCCGGAGCCGTTGGCCTCGACGCCCCAACCCTCGCCTGGGACCGGGTCCGGACGGAGTTCGATCAGGTCGACCACGCCCTCTCACGGTTCCGCGACGACAGCGAGCTGACCGCGCTCAACCGGCTCGCCGGGACCGGTCGCGTCATCGCGGTCTCGTGGCGGCTCCGGACGATGCTGGCGGCTATCGACCGCGCGCGCCGCCTGACCGGCGGCCGGTTCGACGCGTCGGTGCTGACTGACCTCGAGCGGATCGGGGAGCGCGGTGCGGCGCTCGAGGTGCTCGATCGTGCCCGGGCGGACACCGAGGCGGTCGTCCGCCTCATCCCGGCCGGAACGCCTGGCGCCAGCCTCGTCCAGGCACCCGCGGCGCCCGTGGACAGCGGGGGGATCGGCAAGGGCCTCGCGCTGCGGTGGGCCGCCGCGGCGGCCATCGAGGGCCTCCCCGCCGGCGCCGGGCTGCTCCTCGACTCCGGGGGCGACATCGTGAGCGCCGGTGCGGCCCCGCCAGGCGGCTGGCGAGTGGGGGTCGAGGACCCCGTGCTCGCGGGACCGGACGCCGAGCCGCTGGCCGTCCTGGCCATGGAGCGCGGCGCGGTTGCGACGTCCTCCGTCCGGGTCCGCAACTGGGTGGGACCGGACGGCGCGCGGGTCCACCACCTGCTGGACCCGAACACCGGTGCCCCTGCCAGGACCGGCCTGATCGCCGTCACCGTTGCCGGCCTCGATCCCGCCTGGTCCGAGGTCTGGAGCAAGGCCCTGTTCCTGGCCGGCAGGGATGGCATCGGAGAGGAGGCACGGGCGCGCGGGCTGGCGGCGTGGTGGGTCGACGACGCCGCGCGCCTGGGAATGACCCCTGAGGCGCGCCAGTGCAGCGCGTGGGTTGCCGAGGGTCGGGTCGGCTGAGTCGCGATAGGCCCGCCCGCGGTCCGGCCCGGGTGTGGTCCTGGGTCAGGCCGGGGGCGCCTCGTCGGGCGCGTCAGCCGGGTTCCCGGCCGGCACCACCGGCACCACCGGCACTACAGGCACCGGCGTCTCCCCGAGAGCCGCCGCCAGCTCGTCCAGGGTCGGGTAGCCCTCGCGAGCGCCGGCGCGGGTGACCGATAGGCTCGCCGCCACGACCGCGCGGCGCGCGGCCGCCTCGAGGCTGAGCCCGCCCGCGAGCGCGGCGGCCAGCGCCCCGTTCAGCGCGTCGCCAGCCCCGGTCGCGTCGATCGCCTTCACCCTGGGCGCCTTGATGTCGATCGCCGGCCCGCCGCGCCTGACGAGCACCGCCCCGCCCGGGCCAAGGCTGACCAGCATGGCCTCGCCGGCGCCGGGTCCCTCGCTCGTGGTCTCGAGCAGGGTCCGGGCGGTCCTGATCGTCTCCTCGGCACCGGTGGCGGCGCGTCCGGAGCGACGTGCATCGTCCGCTGCCAGCCTGGCCAGCTCCCCGCGATTTGGCGTCAGCACGTCGGCCAGGCCAATGACGGAGCGATCCAGGCCGCTGGCCGGAGCCGGGTTGAGGATCGTCCAGGCGCCGCCCTCGCGGCCAATCCGGAGCGCCTCACGGGCCGCCTCGGCCGGGATCTCGTGGTTCGTGATGACGACATCGCCGCGGTGCGGCGCGAGCCGCCCGAGGGCCGCCCGGACGTGGGCTGCGGTAAGCCCTGCGTTCGCACCCGGCGCCACGGTGATCTGGTTCTCGGCCTTGGCGTCCACGATGATCAGGGCCACGCCGGTGGCGGTGCGCTCCAGGGTGACCAGGACGTCTGTGCCCACGCCCTCGCGCGCCAGCGCGGCCCGCGCCTCGTCGCCGAACGCGTCGTCGCCGAGCGCGGCGACCAGCATGACCGGCACGCCGAGCCTGGCCGCGGCCACCGACAGGTTGCCTCCCTTGCCGCCGTGGAAGCGGCTGAACGTGCCGCCCATGACGGTCTCGCCGGGCAGCGGCAGGCGCTCCGCCTGGACCACGAGATCCACGTTGACCGATCCGACGACGAGGACCCGACCGCTCATCGGAGTGACGCCCCTTCCTGTCCGGCTACGACCCGGTGATGTACTCGCCACCGTCGACGCCGATGACCTCGCCGTTGATGAACTCCGTTCCCTCGCCGGACAGCGCGAGGATCGTGCTGGCCACGTCCTGGGGCGTCGTCATCCGTCCGGTGGGGTTCCGCCGCGTGGCGGATTCGATGATGGCGTCGTGCTCCGGGATCTTCATCAGAGCCGGGGTCTTCGTGACGCCCGCGCGGATCGTGTTGGCCGTGACCCCCGTGCCCAGCCGCGCCAGCTCCATCGCCAGCTGCCGGGTGTGGGACTCGAGCGCCGCCTTGGCGGACGAGACGACGCCGTAGCTCGGGACCACGCGGGTCGAGCCCTCCGACGTCATCGCGTAGATCTTGGAGCCCTGCTCCAGGAACCCGCCCCGCCAGAGGTCCTGCACCCAGTAGACGAGGCTGTTCGCCATGACGTCCTGGGTCATCTCCATCTTCTTGCGGTCCACGGCGGCCTTCGGATCCTCGGCCAGGTACGGGACCAGCGACCCGAAGGCGAGAGAGTGCATGACGACGCGCACGTACGGATGCCGGCCTTCGGCACGCGATCGATCGAAGCGCTCGCCGAGCGTCACGAGGGCCGCGCGGCGCTTCTCGTCGTCGGCCGCGTTCATGTTGATGTAGAGCGCCTCGGACCCGAGTGCGGTGATCTGGCCCTTGACCTCCTCCACGTGCGCGAGGGCGGCGCGGAAGTCGAGGTGGATGCCGGCGATGCGGTAGCCATTCGCGGCCAGCGCGAGCGCGGTGGCCTGGCCCATCCCGGAGGACGCCCCGAGGATCAGGGCCCAGCGCTCGCGGTCGTCGGTCATGGTGCTCCTCCGGGGACGTGTCGGGACTGCCGCGACGTGATGCGTCGCAGGCACTGCTGAGTCTACAGCGCGCCGTGACAGGACCGGCTGCCAGGTACTACCTTGGAGGGCATGGTGAACATCCCGGATCTGGGCAATTTCGACCCGGGCATCCTGTTGCTCGTCGTGCCGCTGCTGGTGATCCAGCTCGGGTTGACGGTCGTGGCCGTCGTGGACCTGCTGCGGGATGATCGCCGGGTGCGCGGCGGGAACAAGGGCGTCTGGGCGCTCATCATCGTGTTCGTCAACCTCCTGGGCCCGATCCTGTACTTCCTGGTCGGCCGGGACGAGGGGCCATCAGAGACACGTGGCCCGGGTCCGGGCGCCGTGCCTGGCTGGGGGAGCCCGCACGACCCGCCGATCCTGGTCGGGCCGCAGGCGGGCGTGGCTGCGCCGGGAGGGCCCGCCGACGTCGCGCGGACCAAAGCGTCCCCGGTCGCTCCCGTCGATGCCGCGCCCGCTCCGCCACCGCGGGCGCCGCTGCCCGACGCGCCCGCCGCGATCCGGGTCGAGGGGCTCACCAAGCGCTTTCCCGGCGGGGTGATCGCGCTCGACGCGCTGTCGATGGCCGTCCCGACCGGGTCGGTGTTCGGCCTCCTGGGACCCAATGGCGCCGGCAAGACCACCTGCCTGCGTCTGCTGGCCGGGCTTACCCGACCAACCGGCGGGCGTGCCATCGTGGGCGGCACGGTCGTCGAGGGGGATGTGCTCGCCGCGCGCCGCGGCCTGGGCTACCTCGAGCAGGATCCTCGAGCCTACGGCTGGATGACCGGCCGGGAACAGATCCGCCTTCTCGGGCGCCTGCACGGGATGGAGGGCTCGGTCCTCGAGGCCGCGATCGACGACACGCTGGCCCGCGTGGATCTGGTCGGCGCCGCGGACCGGCGAGCCGCCACGTACTCGGGCGGCATGCGCCAGCGGCTCGGGATCGCTGGGGCGATGGTCCACCACCCGCCCATCGTCATCCTGGACGAGCCCGTCAGCGCCCTGGATCCCGAGGGCCGGCGGGACGTGCTGGGCCTGATCGCCGCCCTGCGCGGCGAGACCACCGTCCTCTTCTCCACCCACGTGCTGGCGGACGTGGAGCGCATCTGCGACCGCGTCGGGATCCTGGACCACGGGAGGCTGGTCGTAGAGGGACCCCTCGAGGACCTGCTGGACAGGTACGCGCTGCCAGTCTGGAGGGTCGAAGCCGAGCCCGGGCAGGAGGCGGCGGTCGAGGCGCTGGCCGCGCGGCTGCGCGGGCTGACCTGGGTGACCGCCGTGGGCGTGGACCACGGTCTGCTGACCGTGGCCGTGGGTGACCCCAGCGTGGCTGCCCGCGAGCTCCTGCAGCTTGTCGGGGCGCAGGACCTGGCCGTCATCTCCGTTGCACGGGCCCGTCCCACCCTGGAGGATGTCTTCCTCCGGTTGACCGGCGGCACGCGGGAGACGGCCGCATGAGCGGGTTTGGCATCCTCCTGCGCAAGGAACTCATGGAGTCGTGGCGGACACGGCGCCTTCCCGTTCTCGCGGTGATGTTCCTCGTCATCGGCATCCTGTCGCCGCTGACCGCCCGGTACCTGAATGAGATCCTGGACCTGGCGCTCGGCGACCAGCTCCCCATGATCCTGCCTGAACCCACGGCCGCAATGGCCCTGGAGCAGCTCCAGAAGAACATGGGACAGCTCGGCGCGCTGGCCGCGATCGCGCTTGCGATGGGCAGCGTCTCGGGAGAGCTGGACCGGGGGACGGTCGCGATGGTGCTCGCCCAGCCGGTGGGGCGCCCCGCATTCCTGGCGGCGAAGCTGCTCGCGATCGCAATCGTGCTCGGGATCGCGACGCTGCTGGCATGCGTCGTGGCCTGGGTCTACACGGCGATCCTGTTCGAGCCTCTCCCCATCGGCGGCTGGCTCGCGATGGCCGCGCTGTCATGGCTGTCGCTTGTCGCCTGGGCATCACTGACGTTCCTCGCGTCGGCGGTCACGGGCTCCACCATGGCCGCTGCAGGTCTCGGGTTCGTCGCCCTGGTCGGCATCGGACTGCTGGCCATCTCCCCCGCTCTCGACCGGTTCCTGCCAACAGGGCTGACGGTCCCGGCGATCGAGCTGGCGGCGGGCACCGGTGCGGCGGTGGATGGCGCACGCCTCGCGACCGCCGTGATCGGGTCCCTCGTCCTGATCGCGGCCGCGCTGGGGGGAGCGATCGCGGTGTTCCGGCACCGGGAGCTGTAGCCGAGTCGTCCGGGACCGCGAATCAGGAACGGCGCCCTGGCGGGCGCCGTTCGGGTTGCCACGGGGGGACGGGGGAGATCCCCGCCCGGCGTCAGGCGCGGGCCTGGCGCTCCATGCGGCGCTGGAAGCGCTCGACCTGGCCGGCAGTGTCGATGATGTTCTGCTTGCCGGTGAAGAACGGGTGGCAGTTGCTGCAGACGTCCACGCGCAATTCCTCGCGCGTGGAGCCGAGCTCGAAATCCAGGCCGCACGAACCGCAGTGGATCTTCGCGAGGTGGTACTTGGGGTGCGTATTGGGCTTCACGGGGGCTCCTCAGGCGCCGTCCGTGCGGGTCAGGCCCGCCGGTGGTCGCCGCTGTGGCTGGGCGGAGAGGTTCTAGGCCTCGGCCGCGGCCTGCTCGACCGCAACCGGGATCACGCGGACGCGCTTCTTGTCGCGGGTCTCGTGCTCGAAGCGCACGCGCCCGTCAACCTTGGCGAAGATCGTGTAGTCATGGCCGAGCCCGGTGCCCTCGCCCGCCTTGAACGTCATCCCGCGCTGGCGCACGATGATCGAGCCGGACCGGACCAGCTGGCCGTCGCCGGCCTTGACGCCGAGTCTCTGACCAGCGCTGTCGCGGCCGTTCTTGACGCTGCCGCCTGCCTTCTTGTGGGCCATCGCTTACTCGTCCTTCTTCGCGGCGGTGGTCCGCTTGCGCGGCGCCGCTGCCGGGGTCTTCTTTGCCTTCGGGGCCTTCTCGGTCGCCGGTGCAGCCTCGGCTGTCACGGCTTCGCCGGCCTCGGCTGTCGCGGCTTCGCCGGCCTCGGGGGCCACCGCCTCTGCGGGCGTCTCGGCGGGGGCCGCCTTGGTGCGGGTGCGCTTTGGTGCTGTGGGCTCCTTGGTGGGCGCAGCAGTCGCCGCGAGCTTGGCGGCGAGGGCAGCGTCCTCGGCCGCCTGGCGGGCCGCGGCCTCCTCGATCATCCGGCGCTCGGCAGCCTTGCTGCTCGCCGGCTTCTCGACGCCCTCCGCGGCGCTCTTGCCGTTGAAGCGGATGTCCGCGATACGGAGCACCGTCAGATCCTGGCGGTGGCCCTTCTTCACGCGGCGGCGGGCCTTCGGGCGGTACTTGAACGCGATGACCTTGTCACCGCGGGTCTGGCCGACGACCTCGGCCTCGACGGCCGCGCCGTCCACCATGGGGGTGCCGATGGCGGCCTCGGCTCCGTCGGCGACAAGGAGCACGCGCTCCAGCGTGATCGACTGGCCGGGCTCGACGTCGAGCAGCTCCACCTCGAGCTCGGTGCCGACCTCGACGCGGTACTGCTTCCCGCCGGTCTCGATGACTGCGTACATGGGTCCTCGGAAAGAGCGATGGCGGCCGCGGGGGATCGCGGCGCGGACACGGAGATACGCCTGCGACCATCGCGGGCGCGAACGGAGAGTGTAGAGCGGAACGGCCACGTGCGTCAAAGCGCCCGTGCGTCATCTGCAGCCGGGTCGCCGCCGCGGGTCAAGGCTCCGCTACGAAGCGCGACCCGCTGGCGCCCGGACGGGGAGCGTTCGTCGACGTCGCGGCCCCGGTTCCTCCGCGACGGGCAACGCCGCCAGGACCAGCCGCTCGCGGACGAGAGAGCGGATCTCCAGGGCGAACCCCACCTGCTCCTCGAGCGCGGCAAGGAGGTCCTCGGGCCGGCCAATGCCCTTCTCGGGATCGTGCCGGAGCGTCATCCGGAGGGTCGGGCCCACGATCGGGATGCCGCCGCCGGGGACGGCATCGACCTCCGCGACCTCGATCGCCTGCACGAACGGCCGCAGGTCGTAGGCGATCATGGCCTCACCCTTCCGCCGCTCGCGCGGGAGCGCCCCCGCAGCGAGAAGCGCTTCGGCCGCAGCCCGGACGGCCGCGGGGTCGGCGTCCGGCGGCAGGACGGCCCGGTAGACCGAGGCCGTGACGCGTCCCGGCAGCGGCGCCTCGCCGAGCCATACGTCGTATACGTCCCCCATCGAATGCCCGGGCGGGAGGACGGCCGCCAGCGCCTCGCGGACCCGCCAGCGCGGGAGCCGCTGCGTGAGCCACACGTCCAGCAGCTCCGCCTCGCCGGGGATGGCAGCGGCCAGCGGCGCGGCGGCGGCGAAGCGAGGCCGGCCTCGCGGCCCGTCCAGCCCGGCCACGGGAAGCCCAGATCCCGCGAGCGCAGTCTCCCAGGCCGTCTGCTGCGATCGCTGGGCGTCACCCAGGGCAAGCGGGGCTCGAGCCAGGACGAGCCGCCATCGCTGGACAGGCTGCCGCGGCGGCAGAGGGGTGGGCTGAGGGGGTGCGGGGTCGCCGGTCACGCGTGCTAGTCTGCCGCCGATGCGGCCTGCTGTCCCGATGGATCCCGGTCAACCGATCCGGCCCGGGCGATCGTGCTCCGTCCGCGGGTCCGGGTGCCGGGTCCGCGCGGTCACCGATGGGCTGCGATGAGCAGCCCCGACCCCTACAAGATCCTCCAGGTTGACCCCAAGGCCGATCACGATGTCATCCGGGCGGCCTACCGGAGGCTGGCCCGCGAGTACCACCCGGACGTCACGACCGGACCCGACGCGCAACAGCGCATGGTCCAGATCAACCAGGCCTGGGAGATGCTGCGGGACCCGGTCCGTCGTGCAGCCGTGGACAGGGCTCAGGCGCGTGCCGCCGACTCTGCGGCACGCGTGGCCGCCGCCAACGCACACAGGCACGTCCGGTCGCAACCGGGAACCACCGACTACCCAGGACAGTCTCGAGCGACGGGTGGGGAGCGCGGATCGGGCGTGACGGGTGCCGCAACGCCGGGTCGGCGACCAACGCCACCGTTCCAGGGCGGACACGATGCGGGGGGCCAGTCAAGCCACCACTCAAACCCCGTCTCACCCGACTGGTCGGCCGGACGCTCGGCAGCCGGCGGGGGCTACGACCCGCGGACGATGGGGACTGCCCAGGGCGCCGGGTCCGCCGGACCGCCACCGGGCAACCCGTCCGGGAGCCTCCTCAACTTCGGTCGGTACTCCGGCTGGACGCTGGGCGAGATAGCACGGACGGATCTCGAATACCTGGAGTGGCTGGAGCGAATGCCGGTCGGCCGGACGTATCAATTCGAGATCGACGGCCTCTTGCGCTCCCATGGACGCCGGGCCACGGCGCCCGTCCAGCCTCAGCGGCGAGGGCTCTTCCGCCGGCGCTGATTGCGACTGGCTGCCAGCGCCGCTGCCGTCACCACTCCGCGCGATGCTGGCGGATGTTGACGCTCTGCACGATCCCCAGTCCGATGGCGATGCTCACCAGCGATGCCCCGCCGTGCGTGATGAACGGCAGCGGGATGCCGGTGACCGGCAGGATCCCGATCACCATGCCGACGTTGACGAAGACCTGGAACAGCACCATGGTGGCCAGCCCGGCCCCGAACAGGGTCCCGAACGGATCCCGCGACCGCCAGGCGCAGGCGAGGATCCGCCACAGCAGCGCGGCGAACAGCACGAACACGACGAGCGCGCCGATGAACCCCAGCTCCTGGGCGAGCACGGCGAACACGAAGTCGCTCTCCTGGACCGGCAGGAACTCGCCTCGGCTCTGGGTGCCGTTGGTGAGACCGGTGCCAAAGAAACCGCCCGATCCGACCGCGATCTGGGACTGGATCACCTGCCAGCCGGACCCTTGCGCGTCTGCGGAGGGATCCAGGAACGAAAGGATCCGGTCCTTCTGGTAGTCGCGCAGCACGTACGTCCAGGCCAATGGGATCGCCGCCAGCACGCCGGCCGCCATCGCGAGGAGCCAGCGGAGGCTGGCCCCGGACATGAACAGCATCCCGGCGAGGATCGAGGCGAGGACGAGGGAGGTCCCCAGATCCGGCTGCAGCATGACCAGGATCCACGGCGGACCCATGAGGAGGCAGGCGCCCAGGATCGCCGAAATCGAGTCCAGGTGGCCTTCCCGGTTGCCGAGGTACGTCGCCAGCACGATCATCATCAGGATCTTCGCGAGCTCGGAGAACTGGAACGTGAACGGCCCGACCGCCACCCAGCGCGCCGAGCCGCCGACACCGTCGCCGATGGCGAGGGTCAGGATCAGCAGCCCGACGTTGATCCCGTAGATCGGCCAGGCCAGCGTCTTGAACCACCGGTAGTCGAACAGGGTGACCAGCACGAACACGATCATGGCCAGCGCGGACCACATGAGGGCTCGCGAGAAGACCGTTCCGCCCGTGAGGACCGACTGGCCGGCCTCGACGCTGTTGGTGTAGGCCATGACCAGGCCGATGGCCGCGAGCAACGCCGCGTACGTGGTGAGCTGCAGGTCATAGGAACGCCAGGCCGCACCGATCGACCGCGAGGTCATGTCGGCGAAACGGTTTGGCTCCGCCCGCATCACGCGCATCGGGTCGCGATCCCCTAGTTGCTCTGGTAGAAGTTGCCGCGCTTGAGCAGGTCGCGGTTCAGGTAGTCCTTCTTGATGTGGAAGTGGTTCTGGAGGAACGCCTTTGCGATCTCCGTCGCCGCGTTGCCCTTTGTCCGGGAGTCGTAGGCGAAGGCGAGGAACACCAGCTCGGAAGTGGCCTTGGTGAAGTCGGCTTTGTACGGGTCCTTGGGCACGAACCCGACGAACCAGGAGTGGAACGGCAGGCGACCCTTGCTGTCACGGTTCCCGAACTCCGCCGTGCCGGACTTGCCGGCCACCTTCACGGGCATGTCCACCAGGTTGTACGTGTGGCGGAGGGTGACGGTGGAGCGGGCCGCCAGCCGCATCGACCGCAGCGTCTTGGCCGAGACCGGCAACTTCCGGATCAGATCCGGCTCAAACGACTGGACGACCTCGCCGTCGGGCCCGACGATCTCGCGGACGAGCTGCGGGCGGTACAGCTTGCCGCCGTTGGCCAGCGCGGCAAAAGCGTTGATCAGCTGGATCGGCGTGACGACGTCGTAGCCCTGCCCGATGCCAGACTGGTAGACCTCGCCGGCGAACATCGGCTGGCCCAAGGCGTCGATCTTCCACTCGTTGGATGGCACGATGCCGGCCGCCTCGCCCGGCAGGTCGATGCCGGTGGGTGTGCCAAAGCCGTACATCTTGCCCCAGTAGGCCAGGCGATCCGCCCCGAGCATGCCCGCGAGCTGGTAGAAGTACGTGTCGGACGAGTGCCCGAACCCGCAGTTCATGTTGCAGGCCCCGAAGCCGCGGCGGTTCCAGTCATAGAAGCGGGTCGATCCCAGGAGCAGGTAGGGCTTCGTCCGGATCTTCGTCGCGGCCGTGATCTTGCGGTCCTGGATGGCGCCGGTGCCGGTGACCAGCTTGTAGGTGGAGCCCGGCGGGTAATGCGCCTGCACCGCATGGTTGGTCAGGGGCTTCTCCTTGTTCGCGACGAGCGCCTGGAAGTCCTTGTTGGAGATCCCCTTCGCAAACAGGTTGTTGTCGTACGAGGGGAGGCTGACAAGCGCGAGCACCTCGCCGGTCTGCGGGTTCATGACGATGAACACGCCGCGCTTGAGGCCTGCTGCCTTGATGCCCCACTTGAGCGCGGCCGTGGCTTCCTTCTGGACGGTCCGGTCGATCGTCAGCGTCAGTGATGCGCCCGGCTTCGCATCCTGTTCGGTCCGCAGCACCTGGAGGTCCCGTCCGGTGGCATCGCGCTCCACCAGCTCAATGCCGTACGTCCCGCGCAGTGCCGACTCGAAGCTCGCCTCCACCCCGGCCTTGCCGATCATGTCGTCGGGCAGGTACCCGCTGTCAGCGAGCCTCTTGAGGGTGGGACCGTCGACGGGTCCCGTATACCCGAGGATGTGGGAGAGAAGCGGACCGTCCGGGTACTCCCGTCGGGTCTCGACCGAGACCCGGACGCCGGGCAGCTCGTCCGACGATTCGGCGACGACGCGTGCCACGTCCTCGGGGACGTCCTGTGCAATCCGAACGGGGTCGAACCTCGAGCCAGGCGTGCCGTCGAGCGTCGTGATGATGTCCGACGCCTCGATGCCCAGCAGGCCCCCGAGACGGCTCGCGACGTCGTCGCGGCGACTGAAGGGGAGGTTGGCCGGGGTGATCCGCACGGCGAAGGTTGCGATATTGGTGACCAGCGGCTCGCCGGCTCGGTCGTAGATGAGGCCGCGAGGTGCCGGCACCGCCACCTCCGCCGTTCGGTTCGCCTCCGCCTGCGCCGCGTACTCGCGCCCGTTCGACAGCTGCAGGTATCCGAGCCGGGTGGTGAGGAGGCCGAAAACCACGATCGCCGCCAGCCCGAACGCGAGGAAGCGGATCGGGCGACGATCGCGCTCCGGGCGTGGGACCAGGTAGGCGTCGTTCACCAGTCCACCCGTTCGGCCTCGCGGCGGCGCCAGACGATGGCCACGACAAGCGGGCCAACCAGTGCGGCGAGCACCGTGTCGTACACGGCAGACGGAACCACGACGTTGAGCGCCTCGCTCGAGAGCGGCACGTTGGTCAGGGCTGTGGTGGTCAGGAGGAGAAGCATGGAGTAGACGATGCTCGCGATCGGCGTGACGATGACGGGGGCGATGATCCGTGCGCGGCTGAGGAGGCCGCCGACGAGGGAGGCGATCCCGATGGCGATGAGAGCCGAGAATGCGGACGAGCCGAGCGGTCGCTGGCCCAGGATGTCGAGCGCCAGGCCTCCGACGAAGGCCCAGACAAGACCGGCTTCGAGTCCCCCGGCGAGAGCCCAGATGACCCCGAAGACGAGGACCGGGTGCAGGGTGGCATCACCGATCTGGAGGTAGGGAACGATCGTGAACTCGGCGAGCGCGGCGACTACCGCGGCAGCCGCGGCAATGATGAGATGCATGGGGGCGTTCGATCCTCGGCTGACGAGCCGACGGTCGGGTGCAGGCGGGTGGCGACCGCGACGACGGGGTGACAGCTTGCGCTTGGTGAGTATCCCACGCGACCCCGGAACCAGCAATCGTCACGCCCACTGCATGTTGCACGTGAAACATCGCGACCGGGCTGGTCGCCCGACGGGACGTCCGCAATCAGGCGCCCGGTTCCACTGTTGCACGTGAAACATCGCGACCGGGTGCCTGGGGTCGGGGTAAGTGGACGATAAGCGGACGACGGCACCATGGGGACCGCGGCGGAGGGGCTCGGTCGATCGAGAATCGGGCCTCCGATGCTAGAATTGACCTTCATGGGAATGATTGGAGCGGGAGGCTGAGTGGGCCGGACGATCGCCTGCACGAACCAGAAGGGCGGCGTCGGGAAAACCACGACGGTGGTCAATCTCGCAACCTATCTCGCTCTCCTCGGTGACCGCGTCCTCGTCATCGATCTCGATCCCCAAGGCAACGCCACGAGCGGCTTTGGCATCGATCGTGCCGCCGTCGCGGGGTCGGTCTACGACGCGCTCATCGACGGGCGCCCGCTCTCGGAACTGCACGTCGCCACGCCGGTGGGCGGTCTCCGGCTGGTTCCCTCGTCCATCTCGCTGGCCGGCGCCGAGGTGGAGTTGGCGCCCGTCGCCGGACGCGAGCGCCGTCTCAGCCGGGCCGTGGAGCAGGAGAGGGCTGCCTGGGACTGGATCCTCATCGACTGCCCGCCATCCCTGGGCCTGCTCACGGTCAACGCGTTGACCGGCGCGGACGCCGTGCTCGTCCCGATCCAGTGCGAGTACTACGCGCTCGAGGGGCTCACGCAGCTCATCGCGACCATCAACCTCGTCCGAGACCACCTGAACCCCGATCTCGAGATCACGGGCGTTGTGCTCACGATGTTCGATGCCCGCACGAACCTGTCCTCCGAGGTTGCTGCCGAGGTCCGCCGCCACCTGCACGGGGCCGTCTTCGAGACGATCGTCCCGCGCAGCGTGCGGCTGTCCGAGGCGCCGAGCCACGGGCTCCCGATCGCGCTCTACCGGCCGGATTCCAAGGGGGCCGACGCCTACGCGCGCCTTGCCAGGGAGATCCGCACCCGCCGTGGAGCGTTCGAGCGGGTCGAGGTGCCGGCATCGGTCGTCGCCGGAGCCGTCGCGTGACGGTCCGACCCGACCGGGGTGGCGCGGCATTGGGTCGCGGCCTCGCCTCTCTGATCCCCCAGAGGACGGAATCGGCGGCCTCCGTCCTCGACGTGCCGCTCGCTCGCGTGGCGCCCAACCCTCACCAGCCGCGCCACCGGTGGGACGACTCCGACCTGGCCGATCTCGCAGCCAGCATCAAGGAGCACGGGGTGCTCCAGCCGGTGCTGGTCACCGAGACCCTCGAGGGCTACCAGCTGATCGCCGGAGAACGGCGCGTGCGGGCAGCCCGGCTCGCTGGACTGGAGCGGATACCCGCCCTCGTCCGCCAGCTGGCTGATCGCGATCAGCTCGAGGTGGCGCTGGTTGAGAACGTCCAGAGGGCGGACCTCGACCCGATCGACGAGGCGCTCGCATACCGGCAGCTGATCGACGAGTTCGGCCTGACCCAGGAGCGGGTCGCAGAGCGCGTCGGCAAGGCGCGGACGACCGTCGCCAACACGCTCCGCCTCCTGGAGCTGCATCCATCGGTCCAGGCCGCAATAGGCGAGGGCCGGATCACCGAAGGCCACGGTCGGGCGCTCGGCGGGCTGCCGATCGAGGGCCAGGGCCACGTGCTGGCGACCATCGTGGCCCAGGGCCTCTCTGTGCGCCAGACCGAGGAGCTGGTGCGACGCCTCCGGGAACCGCGCCCGGTGCGGGAAACGGCTGCGAAGCCGCGCCTGGACGCGGAGCTGGAGCGGGTCGAGGAGGATCTTCGGCAGCGGCTGGGGACCAAGGTGACCCTCAGCCGTTCACGCAAGGGCGGACGAATCGTGATCGAGTACTACAGCGACGAGGAGCTTGAACGGCTCTACGATCGCCTGATCGGAGGATCTGCGTGACGGACGTCGGGGATCGGCAGCGGAGCGCTGAGGGCAACGGCCGCGCCGCCGGCGGACGCAAGGGCAAGGCGGGTGCGGGCGGCGACTACGGCGCCAGCAGCATCCAGGTCCTTGAGGGCCTGGAGGCGGTCCGGCGCCGTCCCGGCATGTACATCGGATCCACGGACGCCCGGGGGCTGCATCACCTGGTCTGGGAGGTCGTTGACAACTCGATCGACGAGGCCATGGCCGGCCACGCCACCAGCGTGCACGTGACCATTCAGGCCGATGGGATGCTGGTCGTCGAGGACGACGGCCGCGGCGTGCCGGTCGGCCGGCACTCCACCGGCAAGGACGCGCTCGAAGTCGTCCACACCGTCCTCCACGCCGGAGGCAAGTTCGGCGGCGGCGGCTACAAGGTCTCCGGCGGCCTCCATGGCGTCGGTGTGTCCGTGGTCAACGCGCTGTCCTCCTGGCTCCGCGTGGAGACTGCGCGGGACGGCGGCGTCTGGTCGCAGGAGTACGCGCGAGGCAAGCCCATCACGAAGGTGGAGCGGGTCGGGCCGCAGGGCACGCGCCGTGGCACCAGGACGATCTTCAAGGCCGATGACGAGATGTTCGACACCACCGAATACTCGTTCGACACCGTCTCGCAGCGCCTGCGGGAGTCCGCATACCTCACCAAGGGAGTCTGGATCACCCTTCGCGACGAGCGCAACGAACGCGAACGGTCCTTCTACTTCGAGGGCGGCCTCACCTCCTTCGTCCGGCATCTGAACCGGAACAAGGAGGCCCTGCACGGCAGGCCGATCTACTGCGAGCGGCGTGATGGCACGACGACCGTCGAGGTCGCACTCCAGTACAACGACTCCTACACGGAGAACGTCCTCGCCTTCGCGAACAACATCAACACCGTCGACGGCGGCACGCACATCACCGGGTTCCGCCGGGCGCTCACCCGCTCGCTCAACGACTGGGCGAAGCGGGCGGGTGTGCTCAAGGAGGCCGACAGCAACCTCTCCGGCGACGACGTGCGCGAGGGCCTCACCGCCGTGGTGAGCGTCAAGCTGGTCGATCCCCAGTTCGAGGGTCAGACCAAGGCCAAGCTCGGCAACGCCGAGGTGGCGGGCCAGGTCGAAGGAGCGGTGGCGGACGCCATCAGCCAGCACCTCGAGGAGAACCCTGCCGACGGCCGGCGCATCATCGAGAAGTGCCTCATGTCGGCGCGTGCCCGCGATGCGGCACGCAAGGCGCGAGACCTCGTGATCCGCAAGGGCGCCCTGGACGGCATGTCGCTCCCCGGCAAGCTCGCCGACTGCCAGGAGCGCGATCCCGCCAAGAGCGAGATCTACATCGTGGAGGGTGACTCGGCCGGGGGCTCGGCCAAGCAGGGCCGGGACCGCCGCTTCCAGGCGATCCTCCCGATGCGAGGCAAGCTCCTCAACGTCGAGAAGGCGCGCCTGGACAAGATCCTGAGCTCGGAGAACGTCAAGCCGCTCATCATCGCTCTCGGCGGCGGGATCGGCGAGAGCTTCGACATCGCCAAGCTCAGGTACCACCGGATCATCATCATGACCGACGCCGACGTCGATGGCGCCCACATCCGGACCCTGCTGCTGACCTTCTTCTACCGGCACATGGCGGAAGTCATCGATGCGGGCTTCCTGTACATCGCCCAGCCGCCCTTGTACCGCATCTCTACCGGCAAGGTCACGAAGTACGCCCAGTCCGATGCGGAACTGGACGTCAGGATCAAGGAGTTCACGACCCGGAACGTGAGCGTCCAGCGCTTCAAGGGCCTGGGCGAGATGAACGCGGACCAGCTCTGGGACACGACCATGAACCCCGAGACGCGGACCTTGCTCCAGGTGGAGGTCGACGACGGCATCGTCGCGGACGGGATCTTCACGATGCTCATGGGCGAGCGCGTGGAGCCTCGGAAGGACTTCATCAAGACCGAGGCCCGCAAGGTGCGCAACCTTGACATCTGAGGCCCCGGTCAACGTGTCCGACGTGCTGATCGGAGGTTCCAGGATCGTCCTGGAGCCGCACAACTGCTTTGCCTGCGGGACGCTCAACGTCCACGGGCTGGGCCTGGAGCTGCACGCCTCCGACGACCGCTGCTGGACCGAGCTCATCCTGCCGGAGCGCTTCCAGGGCTGGGAGGGTATCGCCCACGGCGGGGTCGTCAGCACGATCCTCGACGAGGTCATGGGCTGGGCGTTGATCGACCACGACATGTGGGGCGTCACCGCCCGCATGACCGTCGAGTTCAAGCGTCCCGTCCCCATCGGCCGCCTGATCCGTGGCGAGGGCCGTGTCGCCCGAGTCCGGCGCCGCCTCGTGGACGCGGAGGGCGTCATCCTGGATCCTGCGGACGGTTCGGTCCTCGCCCGCGCCGAGGCGACGTTCGTGGGCGCGTCAGAGGAGAAGAAACGCGAGCTGAAGGCCCGATACGGGTTCAGCGTCGCCCAGGAGGGGACGCCCGAGACCGGCACGCCCGAGACCGTGGACGCCGCCCGATGACGTCACCCACCCCGGCGGGCGTCGGTGTGCCGAGCGCCACCACAGCGCGAGCCCGCTCCCTGGTCGCCGAGCGGACGCCCCACGCCGTGGCCATAGGCCGCGCAGCAGGCGATGTCGCGCCGGATCCGGACGCCGCGGTGGAGATCGTTCGCCGCGGCCTGGAGGACCTCGCGGACCCCGAGTACCGGCAGGGCATCGACAGGGTGGCTCCCGGCATCGGAACCGTCCTGGGCGTCCGGGGCCCGCTGCTTCATGCCGTCGGCCGCGGGCTCCGCTCCACCACGCGCCAGGACCGCAGTGCCGTCCTGCTCGACCTCGCCGAGCGGCTCCTTCGTGAGGAGCCTCTCGAGATGCACTGGCTCGCGTTCGAGATCCTGGAGCGCACGATCGCCGCCGAGCCCGAGCGGACCTGGCAGCTCGTGCGCGCAGAAGCGAGGACGGCCGGAGACTGGATCACCGTGGACACCCTCGCCCATGCCGCGGGCCGCGGAGTCCTCGCCGAGTCGTACCGCTGGGCCGAGCTCGAGCAGCTCGTTTACTCGCCGTCCCGCTGGGAACGCCGCCTCGTCGGCTCGACGGTCGCCACCATCCCGTTCACCGACCGGACCGCGGGCCGTACACCGGAGGTCGCGCGCCGCGGCCTGTCCCTGGTCGGCGACCTGCTGGGCGAGGCAGAGCCGGACGTCCAGAAGGCCCTCGCATGGGCGCTCCGCTCCATGGCCCTGATCGACCAGCCCGCCACCGTCGCGTTCCTGCGCACGGCGGCCAGGCGCGCCGCGGCCACGTCCGACGGTCACAGCGCGTGGGTGATCCGCAACACGTTCGAGAAGATCCCTCCCGATGTGGCGGCCGAGCTCGGTGCCACCCTCGCCGGCATCCGCAAGCGGCCCGGCGCGCCTTCGACATCCCGCGCCTCGGCGACCGCCGCCGACTTCCTGGGCCTCGGCGTCGGCGTCCCGCCGTCCGAACGCCCCATCGTTGTCCGATCCTGACCTGACCTGACCGACCGGAGGAGCTCCACCACGTGACCGACGACCTGGGCAACGTCCGAGCGATCCACATCGAGGACGAGATGCGCGTCTCGTACCTCGACTACGCGATGAGCGTCATCGTCTCGCGCGCGCTTCCGGACGTCCGGGACGGCCTCAAGCCCGTCCACCGGCGAATCCTGTACACGATGGGCGAGATGGGGCTCTCCGCCACGAGCTCCTACCGCAAGTGCGCGGCCATCGTCGGCGAGGTGATGGGCAAGTACCACCCGCACGGCGACGTGGCGTTGTACGACGCCCTGGTCCGGCTGGCCCAGGACTTCTCCCTCCGCTACCCGCTCGTGGACGGCCAGGGCAACTTCGGCTCCATCGACGGCGATTCCGCCGCCGCGATGCGGTACACGGAGGCCCGCCTCACGGCGATCTCCGCGGAGATGCTGGCCGACATCGACAAGGACACCGTCGATTACGTCGACAACTACGACGGCACCCAGAAGCAGCCGACGGTCCTGCCGGCCAAGCTCCCGAACCTGCTGATCAACGGGTCCTCGGGCATCGCGGTGGGCATGGCCACCAACATCCCGCCTCACCACCTGGGCGAGATCGCGGACGCCACGATGGCCATCATCGAGGACCCGGGCATCACCAACGACGACCTGTGCCGGTACGTCAGGGGTCCGGACTTCCCGACCGGCGGCTCCATCTTCCGGTTCGAGACCCGGCGCAACACGTTCAGCGGTGAGCACGAGACCATCGACGCCATCCGCGAGATGTATGCGCACGGGCACGGGCGCGTGGTCATGCGGGCACAGGTCGCGTTCGAGGAGACCCGCCTCGACCGGACGGCGATCATCGTCACCGAGCTGCCGTACCAGGTGAACAAGGCGACGTTGCTCGAGAAGATCGCCGACCTGGTCAAGGACAAGAAGATCGACGGCATCGCTGACCTCCGGGACGAGTCCGACCGCGATGGGATGCGGATCTACATCGAGATCAAGCGGGACGCCAACCCGCACAAGGTGCTGAACAACCTGTTCAAGCACACGTCGCTGCAGATGGCCTTCAACCTGAACATGCTCGCGCTGGTGGATGGGCAGCCGCAGACCCTCCCGCTCAAGGCCGTCCTGACCCACTACGTGGATCACCGGCGCGAGATCGTCCGGCGCCGGACCGAATTCGACCTCGAGAAGGCGCGCGCACGGGCCCACATCCTCGAAGGCCTCAAGATCGCACTGGACAACCTCGATGCGGTCATCAAGACCATTCGCGAGTCCGCGGACGTCGAGACGGCCCGCCACAACCTCATGGACCGGTTCGGGCTCTCGGAGCTGCAGGCGCAGGCGATCCTGGACATGCGCCTCGCCCGCCTCGCGGCCCTCGAGCGCCAGAAGATCGAGGACGAGTACCTCGCGGTCATCCAGCTCATCGCGGAGCTGGAGGACATCCTGGCCAACCCGCAGCGCGTCCTGGCCATCATCAAGGACGAGCTCACCGAGCTCAAGCGGAAGTACGCCGGCGAGCGGCGGACGCGCGTCGTCGAGGACTCCAACCGCGAGCTGACCGACGAGGACCTGATCGCCGACGAGGACGTCGTCGTCACGATCAGCCGCCGCGGGTACATCAAGCGCCAGCCGGTCGCCACCTATCGCCGCCAGCACCGTGGTGGCAAGGGAATCATCGGACACGTCACTCGCGAGGAGGACGCGGTCGAGCACCTCCTGGCGGCGAACACGCACGACTGGGCGCTGTTCTTCACCAACCGTGGTCGCGTGTTCTCGGCCAAGGTGCACGCCATCCCGGACGCGTCCCGCCAGGCCAAGGGCATGGCGATCATCAACCTGCCGGGCGTCCAGGTGGAGTCCGGCGAGGTGCCGGTGGCGACCATCTGCCTGCCTGACTTCGGGCCGGGCCACTACCTGGTCATGGCCACCCGGAGCGGGATCATCAAGAAGACCCCGCTCGAGCAGTTCGAGCGTGTCCGATCGACCGGCATCCGGGCCATCACGATCGCCGACGGCGACGAGCTGGCGTGGGTCGACGTGTCCAGCGGCGAGGATGACGTGATCATCGCCACCGCGCAGGGCATGCTCGCGCGGTTCTCAGAGGGGGAGGTCCGGGCGATGGGGAGGGACGCGGCCGGCGTCATCGCGATCAGGCTGGCCCGGCAGGGCGACGCGGTGGTCTCGATGAGCGTCGTGCAGCCGGAGACCGATCTCCTGGTCCTCACCGAGACCGGCTACGGCAAGCGCGTGGGGCTGCCGGAGTTCCGGCGCAAGCATCGCGGCGGCCAGGGAGTCCGGCTGATCGCACTCGAGGGTCGGAAGACGGGGCTCGTCGCGGCGGTCCAGCAGGTCACCCCCGAGGACGAGGAGCTGCTGCTGATCTCGTCCTACGGCCAGGTCATCCGGACCGAGACCAACTCCATCAACCGCTACTCCGCGGCGGCGCGCGGCGTGATCGTCATGCGGCTCGCCGACGACGACAGGGTGGTCGCGATCGCGGCCTTCCGGGCGGGACTGGCGGAGCGGGGTGGGATCGAGGACAATGACGAGCCCCAGCCCACCGGTGGCGATCCGGCGGACTCGGGCCAAAGTCGGGCGTGACCGCCTTCGGCGCACGGGAGGCTGGCGTGTACGCGGATCAGTTCGAGATCTACCACGGCAACGCCAACCCGGAGCTGGCCCGGAAGATCTCGCGCTGGCTGGGGGGCACGCCGGGCAAGGCCGAGGTGTTCCAGTTCGCGAACGAGAACATCTTCGTCCGGATCATCGACAACGTGCGCGAGAAGGACGTGTTCGTGGTCCAGCCCACGTCGCGGCCCGTCAACCAGTCGATCATGGAACTCCTGATCATGATCGACGCCTTCAAGAGGGCATCGGCCGGGCGGATCACCGCCGTGGTCCCGTACTACGCCTACGGCCGCTCCGACAAGAAGGACCAGCCCCGGGTCCCGATTACCGCCCGCCTGGTCGCCGACATGATCTCGGTGGCAGGCGCGGACCGGATGCTGACGATGGATCTCCACCAGGGCCAGATCCAGGGGTTCTTCAACATCCCCGTGGATGAGCTGACCGCGGTCCACATGCTCAGTCGGCATTTCCTCGACCGCAAGATCGAGGATTGCGTGGTCGTGACGGACCTCGGATTCGCCAAGCGCGCCCGGACGTTCGCCGAGCTTCTCGACGCCCCGCTGGCGATCGTGGAGAAGCGGCGCCACGGCAACATGGACCGCGCGGAGGTGATCAACGTCATCGGCGAGGTCCGCGGGCGTCGCGCGATCATCGTGGACGACGAGATCGACACCGCCGGCACCCTGATCGAGATCACCCGCGCCCTCGAACGTGAGGGTGTTCACGAGATCTACGCCTGCGCCACCCACGGCGTCCTGTCCGAGCCGGCGATCGAGCGGATCGCGAACGCGAACGTGGCCGAAGTCGTCATCACCGACACGATCCCGCTTGCGCTCGAGCGACGCATCCCCAAGATCAAGGTGCTCTCTGTGGCGCCCCTCATCGGGGAGGCGATCAGGCGCATCCACCGCGGCGAGTCCGTGGGAGCGCTGTTCTCCTCGGAGGTCTCGTTCACCCAGGAGATGCTCCTGTGGGACGACATGGACGACAACCAGGCCAGCGTCCCGGAGCCAGCCGCGGACGGCGTACCATCAGTCACACCCGCACCGGCCGGCGTCTGAGCGCCCGCCACCACACGGAGACCTATGAGCCTGCAGCTGCACCGCCCGGACGGCAAGGGCGGCCTCGAGGTCCGGAACGCGCCGGACAAGGACTGGCGGAGCGAGCTCCGCTCCTCGCGCTGGGGCGCGGCGCTCAAGGGCGGCATGCTGCCCGGCCTCGCGAACCCGGAGATGAACCCCACCTCGTCCACGCGCTCGGTCGCGTTCTGGGGTGTGCTCGCGCTGATCACCTTCGTGGTCATCGTGGCCGGCTACGGCTCTGGCTTCTGGAGCCTGTAGGAACCGGGAACCCGATCGCGGCACCCGGCGTCCGGGGACCACCATGCAGCGGATCCTCATCTGCCCCGGCATCCTGGGCGAGGCGACTGCCTTCGCCTCTGGCGCTCCAGACATCCTGACGGTCCCGGTGGTCAGGCTGCAGGCCAGCGTCCCCGTCGCATTGCCCGCCCGGGAGGAGGCCCACTGATGCGCGCCGGCTTCATCGTCTCAGGAGTCCTCGGCCTCGGTACCGTGCTTGTCTTCGCAGCTGCCGCCCTCGTCTCCCTGGCCTTCCCCAACGGCGCCACCGTGTCCGCCGGCTGGAACGGCGGCACGGTGTGGGCCAAGGACGGGATGGCCGTTCCGGCGCCCGAGCCGGCGGTGATCGAGGTCCCCGCCGAGAAGTAGACGGCCCGGGCGAGCGCCCCGAAGGGGGCTCCCGCGCACGCACCCTATACTCAGCCGGCCATGCGCTTCCTCTCCCGCTTCCTCGACAGCAACGACCGCGAGATCTCCCGGGTCCAGCCCATCGTGGACCGGATCAACGAACTCGAGCCCGAGTACGAGGCCCTCACCGACGCGGAGATCCGCGAGCGGGTGGACATCATCCGGGCCGACCTCGCCGACGCCGCCACCCCGGACGAGCCCTCCGAAGACGAGCTCACCGCATCCGACCTGGAACGCCGCCGGGACCTCGCCAAGGCTCGCCGCAAGCGCGAGAACGAACGACTCCAGAAGACCCTCGACGACGTCCTGCCGGAGGTCTTCGCCGCCGCCCGCGAGGCGAGCAGGCGCACCCTCGGGATGCGCCACTTCGACGTCCAGCTGATGGGTGGGATCGTCCTGCACCAGGGCAGGATCGCCGAGATGAAGACCGGCGAGGGCAAGACCCTCGTCCCGACGCTTGCCGTCACCCTCAATGGGCTGACGGGGCGGGGCGCCCATCTGATCACGGTCAACGACTACCTTGCCCGCCGCGACGCGCAGTGGATGGGGCCCGTCTACCACTTCCTGGGGCTGTCGCTCGGGGTCATCACGCACGACACCTCGTACCTGTTCGAGCCGGGCTACCCGACCACCGACGAGCGCCTGATCAACCTGCGGCCCGTCACCCGCACCGAGGCCTACGCGGCGGACATCACCTACGGCACCAACAACGAGTTCGGGTTCGACTACCTGCGCGACAACATGGTCGACGAGCTCGAAGGCCGGGTGCAGCGGGAGCGGGCCTACGCGATCGTCGACGAGGTCGACAACATCCTGATCGACGAGGCGCGGACGCCGCTGATCATCTCCGGCCAGGCCGAGGAGTCCGCGGACCTGTACTTCACGTTCGCGCGCCTCGTCCCCCGCCTCAAGGGCCGCCCAGAGGGCGACGAGGAGGGCGGTGACTACTTCGTCGACCTCAAGGACAAGGCCGTCTCGCCGACCGAGGAGGGGATCGACAAGATCGAGCAGCTGCTGGGCATCCCGAACCTGTACGACGCGGACCCGCGGCTCGCCCGTCACTTCGACTCCGCGCTCAGGGCGCACGCGCTCTACAAGCGGGACCGGGACTACATCGTCGACAACGGCGAGATCGTCATCGTCGACGAGTTCACCGGTCGCAAGATGCCGGGTCGCCGCTGGAGCGAGGGCCTGCACCAGGCGGTCGAGGCGAAGGAGGGACTTCGCGTCCAGCGCGAGTCCCAGACCCTGGCCACGATCACCTTCCAGAACTACTTCCGCCTCTACGACAAGCTGGCCGGCATGACCGGCACGGCGATGACCGAGGCCGAGGAGTTCCACAAGATCTACGCCCTCGAGGTGGTGGCGATCCCCACCCACCGCCCGATGATCCGCGACGACTACGCGGACCTCGTGTTCAGGAACGAGATCAGCAAGTTCAACGCGGTCATCGACGAGATCGAGGAGCTGACGAAGGCCGGCCGGCCGATCCTGGTTGGCACGGTCTCGGTCGAGAAGTCCGAGGTGCTGGGCGCGCTCCTCAAGCGGCGCGGCATCCGGCACGAGGTCCTGAACGCGAAGTTCCACGAGCGGGAGGCAGGGATCATCGCGCAGGCCGGTCGCAGCGGCAACGTGACGATCGCCACCAACATGGCCGGCCGTGGCACGGACATCGTTCTGGGCGGCAACCCCGCGGGCATGGCCTCCGACATCCTCCACAAGCGGGATCTCAACCCCGCCGAGGTGGACAAGGAGACGTACGACGCCGCGCTGGCCGAGGCGAGGCTCTCCACGGATGCCGACCACGAGGCCGTGGTCGCCGCGGGCGGGCTCCACATCATCGGCACCGAGCGCCACGACAGCCGCAGGATCGACAACCAGCTCCGCGGCCGCTCCGGGCGCCAGGGAGACCCGGGTTCGTCCCGCTTCTACCTGTCGCTCGAGGACGACCTCATGAAGCGCTTCGCGTCGGAACGCGTGGCGGGCCTGATGGAGCGCATGGGCCTCGAGGACGACACCGCGATCGAATCCCGACTCGTGTCCAAGACCATCGAGAGCGCGCAGACCCGCGTCGAGGGCTTCAACTTCGATATCCGGAAGCGCGTGGTCGAGTTCGACGACGTCATCAACAGGCAGCGCGAGACGATCTACGCGGAGCGGGACAAGGTCCTCCGCAACGAGGATCTGACCGAGACCGTCCGCCAGTTCCTCGACGCCGAGATCGAAGCGCTGGCCGATCAGTACCTCGCCGGGCAATCGCCCAGCGACTGGAACCTCGAGGGCCTTTCGGCGGCGCTTCGTGCGATGGGCCTGGAGGGCGAGCCGACCTCCGAGGACACGCTCGACGAGGAGGCCAGCAGCCACGAGGCGCTGGTCTCGTACCTCCTCGACCTGGCCGACGCCCGCCTGGAGGCCCGCGAGACCGAGCACGGGGAAGAGGTCTGGTCCCAGGTCGAGCGGTTCGTGCTGTTGCGCACGATCGACAGCCTGTGGGTTGAGCACCTCACCGAGATCGACGACATGCGTCGGGGTATCGGCCTGCGCGGCTACGCACAGCAGGACCCGCTCAACGAGTTCCGCAAGGAGGCGTTTCGCCTCTACGAGGAGCTGCGGGACCTCATCCGCCGAGGGGTCGCCACCACGATCTTCCGAGTCAGCGTCAAGCGCGAGCCGGCGACCACGCCGCTGTCCGGTCCCGGCCAGCCGACCCGGCCGTCCGGCGGCCATAACCATGACCACGGCCCCAGCTCGAGCTCCGGCACGACGGGGGCGACGAGCGCATCCGGGTCGGTCTCGGGAGCCCCACGCGCTCCCCTCGCGGCGGGTGGGGCCGCACTCCGACAGCCCGGCTCGGCTGCCGCCACGGTCGGCGGGACCGCCGCGCCCATCCGCGGCCTGCCGGCGGACCCGATGCGCACCGCGCGCGAGGTGCCCGGCGACGCGGCCGTCTCAGGTGCGTCGCGCCCCGGCTACACGCCGTCGGGTGCGCGGATCGGCCGGAACGATCCCTGCTGGTGCGCTTCTGGCCAGAAGTACAAGAAGTGTCACGGGGCCTGACCCCCGCCCGGACCCGGGATGTGATGCGCCTGATCCTTGCCGGCGGCCTGGCGATCGTGCTCGCGGCCGGCTTCGCCACCCTCCGTATCTGGCAGCAGGGAGGCACGGACGAGCGGCGATCGGTCGATGCGGTCATCGTCCTCGGTGCGGCCCAGTACGACGGCCGGCCATCGCCCGTGCTCGAGGCCCGGCTGGAGCATGCTGTCGCGCTCTGGAAGGAGGGGGTCGCCCCCTGGTTCGTGGTGACGGGTGGCAAGCTGCCGGGCGACCGGACCACGGAGGCCGCCGTCGCCCGCGAGTACGCGATCGCCAACGGGGTCCCGGAGAGCGCCATCTTCGGCGAGGACGAGGCCCACAACACGCTCGACTCCCTCGCGGTCGTTGCTGGGCAGATGCGGGCGCGCGACCTGCGGACGGCGGTGGTCGTGTCCGATCCGACGCACATGCTGCGGGCTCTCCGGATCGCGGATGACCTGGGCATCGAAGCGTGGGGGTCGCCCACGACAACGTCGCCTATTGCCGGTGACCCGGTCCGGACGGCGAGCGCGCTGCTCCACGAACTCGGCGCCCTGGGCCTGTACTTCCTCTCGGCCGGGGCTCCGGCGGTCGAACAGACGGGGGGCTGAGTCCCGGCCCAACCGCGGCCGAACCGCCGCCTCGAGCGAGCCCGGAGACTCTCTCGTGGGGTCGAATCCCGTGAACGTTCGCGATGGACACCGGAATCCACGGGCAAACGACCCCAAATGATCGATTTTGGCCGCCGGAAACCGATTCCCCCTCTTGGAATGCACGGAGCCCTCTCCTATACTCGGGCCAAGTCCTTCGACACCCAGGGATAGACGCCGAGCCCCAAGCATTGCCCTGAGCTCCTCGCGGCGTTTCCGTCCCGATCCGTCACGCTCGACCGACAACCGATGGACCAGAGAGAGGGAGCCGTGAAGCAGGCCGAAGAAGCCCAGTTCGTGGATCTCATCGCTTGCGAACGGGACTGCCGGTCCTGCAGCTATGCCGCTGCCCTCGACTGCGATGGCAACTGTGGTGTCTGCACCCACAACTCCTACTGCCCCTGCGTGAACCCCGTCGTCGCCCGGAGCAAGACAGCCCTGCGGTTGATCGAACTCCGTCCGATCCTGCTCCAGGATCTCCAGGTGCGCGCCTAGTGGACGCCACGTCCACGCGCGACCTGGCGGAGCGGATTCGGTCGACCTCGGGGCGGCTTTGACCTAGCCGCCAAGGAAGCACGCGTCGCGGAACTCGACGCTCGCGCGACCGAGCCCGACTTCTGGGACGATCAGCGGGCCGCCCAGAAGGTGACCCGCGAGGCCGAGTGGCTGCGCCAGGAGATCGCTCTGTGGCGCTCGCTCGAGAAGCGCGCCGGCGACCTGGAGGAGCTCCTGGACCTGCTCCAGGAATCGCCCGATCCGGAGACCGAGAGCGATGTCGAGCGCGAGGCAGACGCCCTCCGCGCCGAATTCGAGCGTGAGCGCACGCTCCTGCTGTTCTCCGGCGAGTACGACGCCAAGAACGCGGTGCTGACGATCAGCGCCGGCGCGGGCGGGACGGAGGCCACGGACTGGGCGGAGATGCTCCTCCGGATGTACCTCCGCTGGGCCGAGCGCCACCGCTTCAGGACCACCATCATCGACTCCCTTGAGGGTGAGCAGGCCGGTATCAAGAGCGCCACGATCGAGATCAACGGCCGGTTCGTCTATGGCTGGCTGCGCGTGGAGCGCGGCGTCCACCGCCTCGTGCGGATCAGCCCATACGACGCCCAGAAGCGGCGCCAGACCACGTTCGCCCTGATCGAGGTCATGCCGGAGGCGGACGAGGACGTCGAGATCGAGCTCAACTGGGACGAGATCCGGACTGACACGTTCCGCTCCTCGGGCGCCGGCGGCCAGCACGTCCAGAAGACGGAGTCCGCCATCCGGCTGACGCACATCCCCACCGGGATCGTCGTCGCGTGCCAGAACGAGCGCTCCGCCACCCAGAACCGCGAGATCGCGATCCGCGTCCTCAAGTCCCGGCTCCTGGAGCTGGAGCTGGAGAAGCGCGAGGAGGACCTGCGCAAGCTCCGCGGCGAGCACGTGACCGCCGGCTGGGGCAACCAGATCCGTTCCTACGTCCTGCATCCGTACCAGATGGTCAAGGACCTGCGGTCCGGGCACGAGACGTCCAACACGGGTGCCACGCTGGACGGAGACCTCGACGCCTTCATGCAGGCCGAACTGGAGCGGGTGGCCACCGGGCGCCCGCCCTCGGCGGACGACGACGGGGACGCCTGAGCCCGTGGCTGCGGGCCCCGCCGTCACGTACAGGCCGGGGCGGGACGACGACCTCGACGCGTGCCTCCGGATCTGGAGAGCCGGCCTCGAGGGCTACCAGGCGGGGTTCGGGCTGCCGCCGGTCGCCAACGACCTCGGACCCCTGCGGCGACTGCTCGCCCACGTGCTGGCCACGGATCCGGATCGGTTCTGGGTGGCCGTGGCGCCTGCCGGGGATGGCGGGATCGGGGTACCGGAGCGACTGATCGGCTTCTCGTCCGCGACGGTCCGCGAAGGGCTCTGGTTCCTGGGCATGCTGTTCGTGGAGCCGGACGCCCAGGCCCGCGGCGTCGGGTCTGCGCTGCTGGATCGGGCACAGGCGGGCCGGGACGTGGACCCGGGTGGACCGGCGGTGCCGGGCCCGGATCAGCCGCTTGACAGCGGCATCACCACCTGGGGCGTGGGCACCGACACCGCGCAGCCCGTCTCCAACGGCATGTACGCACGGCGCGGCATGCTGCCACGGGTGCCCGTCTGGCGCCTGTTCGGCGAGCCGCGGCGCTGGGCCGCCATCCCGCCCCTCCCCGCAACGCTGGAGTCCGTGCCGTTCGAGACGATGGCCGCCGATGGCAGGGACGGGCATCGGCGCCTGACCGGCATCATCGACACGCTGGACCGCGAGATCGTGGGGGCGGCCCATCCCGCCGACCACGCGTATCTCCGCCGGGACGGGAGGAGCGGCTTTCTCGTTCGCGAGCGGGGAACCGGGCGGGCGCTCGGGTATGGGTACGGGAGCTCCGTGGGACGGCTGGGGCCCGTCGCCGCGCTGGATCCTGCGCTCCACCCCGCGATCCTTGGCGCGGTGGTACGCGAGACGCCCGCCCTGGGCCCCGTGGCGATCTGGGTGCCGGGCACCGCGGCGGAGGCAACGCGGGCGCTGCTGGAGACCGGCCTCCGGCTCGACGGCTTTCCGGCGCTGTTGTGCTGGTCCTCGGCGGCCCACCCGTTCGAGCGTTACCTGCCGATCTCGCTCGCGCTGGTGTGAGGGTCGCCCCGTCGACCCGGACGGACGTGGAGGCGCGCTGTGCTAGCCTCGGGATCAAGCCATGACCGCCTCCCCCGGCACGCTGCCGTCCCTCCTCGATCGCCTCCGCGGGCGCCGTCGCCCGGAGCGTGCGGATCACAACGTCGTCGTCCTGCACGACGTGACGATGCGCTATCCCAACGGCAATGAGGCACTTCGCGAGGTTGATCTCGTGGTGCCGGAGGGCGACTTCGTGTTCCTGGTCGGACCATCCGGGGCCGGCAAGTCCACGCTGATGAAGCTGCTGATCCGCGATGAGCTGGCGACGCGCGGCGACGTCCTGGTGGACGGCCACGACCTTGCCCGGCTCCCGCGCCGGATGGTGCCGAAGGTCCGCCGCAAGATCGGCATCGTCTTCCAGGACTTCAAGCTGCTGCCGCGCAAGACCGTCTGGGAGAACGTGGCCTTCGCGCTCGAGGTCACCGGTTCGCCGCGGAAGGCCGTGCGCCCGTCCGTTGACCGCGTCCTGGCGCTCGTGGGCCTCACGGGCCAGGCGGCCCAGCTCCCCACCCAGCTCTCGGGCGGGGAGCAGCAGCGGACGGCGATCGCGCGTGCGCTCGTGCACGACCCGCGCCTCATCATCGCGGACGAGCCGACCGGGAACCTTGACCCGGTCATCAGCTGGGAGATCATCCAGCTCCTGCTCCGGATCAACGGGATGGGGGTCACCATCCTGATGGCCACCCACCAGGCCGACGTGGTCACCGCGCTGCGAAAGCGCGTCGTGGCGCTGGAGGATGGCCGGGTCATCCGCGACGAGATCGGCGCGACCTATCATCGCGAGGACTGACGGATCGTGATCACCTTCGTCGCCTTCTCGCTCCGGAGAGCCTGGCAGGGGTTCTGGCGGAACGCGCTGATGAGCCTCGCGGCCACGCTCACGATGGTGCTCATGCTCCTGCTGCTGGCCAGCTTCCTGATCCTTCAGAACGTGCTCCTCGCCAGCCTCTCGTATGTCGAGCAGAAGGTCGAGGTGGTCGCCTACGTCGAGAACACGGCCACGCAGGAGCAGGTCGATGCGCTCGTGACCACGGTCGACGCGATGCCGGAGTCGACCTCGGTCGAGTTCGTGTCGCGTGACGAGGCGCTCCGCAGGTTCCGTGAGGCGCAGGAGGCGCAGGGACGCGAGGACCTGACGAAGTACCTCGAGGCCAATCCGCTCTACGCCAGCATCAACGTCGGGCTCCGGACACCGCGCGACCTGGACGCGGTGGCGTCGGCACTGCGCGACGAGCCGATCGTGCGCAGCGTGCTGAACATCGAGGCGCTGGTCGAACGCGTGGTCACCATCACGTCCTTCGTCCGCACGGCTGGCGTGGCGATGGTGGCGGTCGTCGGGGTGATCGTGCTGTTCATCATCGTGAACACCATCCGGCTCGCGGTGGTCGCGCGCGCCGAGGAGATCGAGATCATGCGGCTGGTGGGGGCGTCGGATGCGTTCATCCGCTGGCCGTTCGTGTTCGAGGGAGCTCTCGTGGGACTGCTGGGCGCGCTGATCACCATCGGACTGCTCGTCGCCGCGGCCGATCCTCTCTCGGCGGCGATGGTCGGCTTCTTCAACGTGCTGCCGCTGCAGCTGGGCTCGCTCGGCCGGGACACGGCGCTGATCGTGATCGCCACGGGCCTGGGGCTGGGCGTGCTGGGCTCCTGGGTGTCCGTGCGGACGTACCTGATCCGCTGATACCTGCCGGCACTCGGGATCCCGGCTCGGGTGCGCCGGCGGCCCGGACCCCGGCCAGGTGCGCCGGCCCGGCACCTCCGCGCAACCTCGTTCAAGACCCGGATCCGGGTCCGGCTGTACGCTGGCGGCCCGCGCCACAGCGGCACCCGAACCCGATCGAGATCCGTTCATGCAGCTTGAGCCGACCACCCCGCAGGACACCCCGGCCGAGGCAGCGCCGGTGGTTCCTGCACCCGACCGCGAACCCGACGGCGCGCCGGACGAGCGCTGCCTCCCCGGATCCCGGGCCGCTCCCCGCGCCACCAGTTGCGCCCGCCACCGCCACCCCACCCGGTCGCCGCGGCGGCGTGCTCGTCGTCGCCATCGCGCTGATCGCGGTGATGGCCGGGGCAACGCTGTTCCTGTCGGGCTGGACCCTCGGCCGGCAGACCGCGCTGACCCCGGGCACGCCGACCAGCGAGGCCGAGGACTTCCAGGCGTTCTGGGACGCGTACCGCGCGGTGACCGAGCGCTACGCGGGTGGCGAGGTGGACCGGCGCGTCCTGATCCAGGGCGCGATCGACGGGATGATCTCGGCCATTGGCGACCCGTACTCCATGTACCTCACCCCGGCCGAGTACAAGGAGTCGCTCCGCAGCATCTCGGGCGAGTTCGAGGGGATCGGGGCCACGATCGGCACGGTGGACGCCGCCGGCGACACCTCGGGGTGCACAACCCTCGGCGCCGACTGCCGGCTTGCGGTCGTGGCACCCATCCCGGGCTCACCGGCGGACAAGGCGGGCCTCCGTCCGGGCGACGTGATCACGAGGGTCGACGGCAAGCCGCTGGACGGGCTCACGACCGACGCGGCCCTCGGGCAGATCCGCGGACCGAAGGGCAGCGCCGTGGTGCTGTCGGTCGAGCGCGGGTCGGAGAAGCTCGACATCGAGATCGTGCGCGACGTGATCGTCACGCCGGAGGTCCAGACGCGGGATCTCGCCGGTGGGACGGTCGGCTACATCCGCCTGTCGGGGTTCTCGGACCACTCGGCCGAGGCGCTGGACGAGGCGGCGGCCGAGGACGTCAAGGCTGGGCGGACGAAGCTGATCCTGGACCTGCGGGGCAATCCCGGCGGGTTCGTGACCGCGGCGCGCGAGGTTGCCAGCCAGTTCCTCGCGGACGGCACGGTCTTCTGGCAGGAGGACGCGGACGGGAACCTGACCGAGACCGTGGCCCAGCCCGGCGGCGCGGCAGCGGACCCTGCCATCCAGCTCGTGGTCCTCGTCGATGGGGGCACAGCGTCGGCATCCGAGATCGTGGCCGGCGCGCTGCAGGATCGCGGGCGCGCGAAGCTGATCGGCACCCAGACCTTCGGCAAGGGCACGGTCCAGCAGTGGACACAGCTCGAGGGCGACAGCGGCGGCTTCCGGTTGACGATCGCGAAGTGGCTGACCCCGAACAAGACCTGGATCCACGGCAAGGGCCTGACGCCGGACGTCGTGGTGGACACGGCTCCATCGAAGCCCGGCGACGATCCGGTCCTGGACGCGGCGCTCGAGGAGCTGGGGGCGACCGTCACGGGGTTCGGCATCCGTACCGCCGCCTGAGTCCCGCGCTCGGCTGCCGCGGCCGCGCGGCACCTCCCGACACGCACCACTGGAGCTGGTACCGGCCGGGCGCGGGGCCTGCGCTCCGGTCACCTACCAGCCAAGCTGGTGCTCGTCGGGGCCGGAACGCGGGCGGCGCTCGATCGGACCTGTGGGGCCCCGTCTGCGCGCTCCGGTTGCCTGGGCCGCACCGTTCGGACGCGGCACGACCCGGCGGCATCGCGCCGATCACCAGCCACGCTGGTACGTGACGGGCCCGGAAGGAGCCCGCTGTGCATCCCTCGCCGGGACCGGGGTTGCACCAAACCGGATCATCGGTTACGGTCCTCCCGAACGAAAGGAGGTGATGTGCAGTGATAGACGGTAGTAGTTGCTGCACCACCTCGTTGGAGATCGCCGCCTAGTTGCGATCCCGACGGGTGGTCGGTAGCAAATGAACGCCGGTCCGGCAACGGGCCGGCGTTCGTGCGTCCGGAGTCCGGAGTCGCCCGTGCGACACTGGCCGTTCCACCCCAGGAGAGGAGCTCCGCCATGGGCGACACGATCGCCCGAAACCGAAGAGCCCACCACGACTACAGCATCGAGGACACCTTCGAGGCCGGAATCGTGCTGCGCGGCACCGAGATCAAGAGCATCCGCGACCACAAGGTGAGCCTCGCGGACGCCTACGCGCGCATCGAACGCGACGAGGCCTGGATCATCGGCCTCCACATCGCCCCGTGGGGGACGACCGACGTCCGCTTCAACCACGAGCCGAAGCGTGCCCGGAAGCTGCTGCTCCACCGGCGCGAGATCGACGAGCTCCTGGGCAAGACCAAGGCCAAGGGCCTGACGATCGTGCCCCTCTCGATCTACATCTCCCGCGGCAGGGCGAAGGTTGAGCTCGGCCTCGCGCGCGGCAAGCAGACGTGGGACAGGCGGCGCGAGATCGCGGAGCGCGACGCGAAGCGGGACATGGAACGCCAGGTCGCCGACGCGCGCAGGCGCTAGGGCCGCCCGACGGGATCAAGGAGGACGCCGGATGCGGCTCGCGCGGATGATCCAGGCGGTCGACCTGCATGCGGCAGGCGAGCCGGGGCGCGTCGTCGTCGGGGGCGTGCTGGACGTCCCCGGCGCCACCATGTTCGACAAGGCGCAGCACCTCGAGCACCACGGCGACTCGCTCCGGCGCCTCCTGCTCCGCGAGCCGCGCGGCTACCCCGCCCTGTGCGCCAACGTGATCCTGCCGCCCACGCAGCCGGACGCCGATGCGGGGTTCGTGATCATGGAGCACGTCGAGTACCCGGGCATGTCCGGGTCCAACACGATCTGCGTCGCCACCGCGCTGCTCGAGACGGGCATGCTGCCGATGCACGAACCCGTGACCGAGATCGTCCTGGAGGCGCCCGCCGGCCTGATCCGGATCCGCGCCACCTGCGCCGGAGGCAAGGTCACCGGTGTCACGTTCAGCAACGTCCCGGCGTTCGCCACACACCTGGACGCGCCGATCGAGGTGCCGGAGCTGGGCACGGTGACCGTGGACGTGGCGTACGGCGGCATGTTCCACGTCATCGCGGACGCGGAGGCGCTCGGCTTTCGGCTTGTCCCTGACGAGGGTCGCGACATCACCCGCGTCACAGAGATGATCAAGGCGGCGGCAGCGGAGCAGCTCCCGGTCGTCCACCCCGAGCAGCCCGGGTTCGCCGGCATCACCATCGGCCAGCTGTCCGGTCCACCGCACGACCCACGCAACTCGTGGCGCAACGCCACGACGGTCTCCACGCGAACGCTCGATTGGTCTGATCCGTCCACGTGGACCGGCGTCCTGGATCGCTCTCCGTGCGGGACCGGGACATGCGCAAAGATGGCCACGCTGCACGCACGGGGCCGCCTCCGCCTGGGTGAGGAGTTCCGCCACGAGAGCATCCTGGACACGGTGTTCGCTGGACGGGTGGAGGCGGAGACAGCCGTGGGTGAGCGTGCCGCCATCGTCCCGTCCATCACCGGCACGGCGTGGATCACGGGCTTCGCGTCATACGTCGTGGATCCCACGGACCCGTTCCCCGAGGGGTTCACGGTCGGGGACATCTGGTAGGCGTCGCGACTTCCGGGCCCGTCGACGCCGCCGTCCCCGCTGGCGGGACGCTACCGCAGCAGGTAGCGACGGCTGAGCGGGACCTCCGTCACCGGGTCCACGGCCAGCGTCCGCCCGCCCAGGGACACCGCCCCCGTCCGCACGTCGATCTCCACCGGCGCCGTGGCCCGGTTGGCGTGCAGCGAGGAACGCGTCAGCCCGCGCAGGCCGTGGACCGGGAGCAGCGCCCGCCGGGTTCCCAGCCGCCGTGCCAGTCCCACGCGATCGATCCCGGGTGCCACGAAGGTGACCGTGACCTTTGGCGCGGCCGTGGAGATCCCGGCCCAGTCCGGCCGGTACCGGGTTGGCTCCGTGCGCTCCAGCGACGCGTTCCCATCGCCCAGCGGTCCCCAGGCCGGAAAGCCGCCCTTGAACACCCACTCGGGCTTCACGCCGAAGAACCCGGGCTTCCATATCACGAGGTCCGCCAGCCGCCCCACCTGTAGCGACCCGACATGGTCCGAGATGCCGTGCGTGATCGCGGGCTCGATCGTCACCTTCGCCAGGTAGCGCAGCACGCGCGCCGTGTCGTCCCGATCGTCGGGGTCCAGGAGGCCGTCATCATCGGGCAGGCCCGGCAACCCGTCGGCAGCCCCGGAACGGCGCCAGGCCTTCATCACGTGCGCCAGCTGGAAAGCCCGCCGCACCGTCTCGCCGATGCGCCCCATCCCCTGCGAGTCGCTGTTGA
The DNA here is from genome assembly GCA_963766735.1 of uncultured Chloroflexia bacterium. Lineage (GTDB taxonomy): Bacteria > Chloroflexota > Limnocylindria > Limnocylindrales > CSP1-4 > CAIXZV01. The sequence continues at coordinate 107,194 of CAVYBU010000003.1, read as the reverse complement.
TGATCCCGATCGCCCCCAGCTCGTGCAGCGGCCCCTCCGCCGCCATCCGGGCCTCCAGGATGCGCTCCAGAACGAGCGCCACGTCCCCCGGAACGTTCCAGGACAGGCCGTGGTTCAGGACCGTCATCGGCAGGTGTTCCACCGCCGCGTGCACGCCGAACGGCAGCGTGGGCGTGGTGGACGAGCACAGGATCGACGGCTCGCGGACCAGTCCCAGCAGGTCCGGCACGTGCCCGCCTCCCGTCCCCTCCACGTGGTAGGCGTGGACGGTGCGCCCGGCGATGGCCGCGACGGTGTCCTCCAGCTCGGCGGACTCGTGCAGGCCGTCCGTATGGAGGCTCACGGAGACGTCGCGCAGGTCCGCGTACCGCAGCACGTGGTCGATGAGGTCCGGGTCGGCGCCGTTGTCCTCGTGGATCTTGAAGCCCACCGCACCGGCCTCGAGCAGCGCGTCCAGGTGCCCGTCCTCGATGGCCCGGGCGCCCGCCTGCATCGCGACGTTGACCGGCCAGCTCTCGAGCCCCGCCAGCACCCGCTCCATCGCGTACGGCGGCTCCTCGAACCCGGCGGTGATGAACGTGGTCACGCCCGCGGCGAGGGCCGCCGGGAGCAGCTCCGGGCTGATGGTGTGGACGTGCGAGTCCACCGCGCCCGGCGTGACGATCATCCCGTAGGCCATGTACGGCTTGGTGTGCGGGCCGACGACCAGGTCGATGCCATCGCTGATCTCGGGGCTTCCCGCGCGCCCGATACCGGCGATCCTGCCGTCCTTGATGCCGATGTCCGCCTTGACGGCGCCGATGACGGGATCGACGACGAGCGCGCCGGCGATGACGAAATCGAGCTCGGACGGTCCCGCGGGCCCCTCGGTCTGCGCCATGCGCATCCGGAGGTTCTTGGCATAGCCCCAGATCGGCTCGTCGCCGGGCGCGGTGCGGTCCTCCTGCACGCGGATCCAGAGGTCCGTGTCTCCCAGCCGGATCCGGTCGCCCGTGGTGGGCCCGTAGCGCTCCCGGTATTCCACGGCGGAGAGGCGGATCATCGCGCGGCCCCGGGGCTCCGGCCGCGTGTGCCGGCGTAGCGCACGAGGAGAACCGTCTTCGTCTCGCCCGGCTCCCAGCCCACGTGGCCCCCGGCCGGAATGTCGAGACGGTAGCCTTCGGCGGCGGTGCGATCGAACTCCAGGCGCTGGTTGACGCGGTGGAACGGGTAGTGCGAGGAGATCCGGATGCGGCGCCGGGAGCGGCTGGTGACCGCCAGCTCGACGGTCTCGCGCCCCATGTTCACCTCCACGTCCCGCTGGTCGCCGATCACGAGGGCGCCCGGGCCGTAAGCGTCGGGTGGCACTCCCCGGTCCAGCGGATCTCTGAGCACGATCAGCCGCGACCCGTCGCCCAGGAGCACCTCCAGACGGACCTCGTCCAGCAGCTCGCGGACTCCGCCCAGCACGTCATCCGGGTCCACCGCGGCGCACCCAGCCGCCTCCACCTCCGCGTACGTCGCGCCTGCGCGGGCGGCCTCGAGCATCGCGTCACAGATGACGGCGACGGCCTCGGGGTGATTGAGGGACAGGCCGGTTGCCCGGCGGCGGCGGGCCAGCTCGGCGGCGGCGAAGATCGCGAGGCGGTCTTCTTCCCAGGGGATCAGGCGCATCAGCGGATGGTAGCGGTGCTCGGGGAACCAGACGTGGCCAACGCTCGTCGGCGACCCCGGGGGCGACGGACAGTGCGGTCCCGTTCGCCGGCCGGATCGCGAGCCATCAGGCGAAGATGCAGGCTGGCATGAAGGCAGCCGCCGTCAGCCCGCGGGCTCGACCACCGCCATCGACCACCCCGGCAGGGCCACGGCGGCCCCGGCCAGTGCGATCGCGTCGTCGGACGCGAGCACGATCCGCCACGGCCGGCCGTCCTCCAGCGGGACGGTTCGCGGGGCTGGACCCAGGTTGGCGACGACCCACAGCCGCGTCCGGGCCATGACGATCCAGCTGTCCTGGACGTTGACGGTCACGATCGGGCGGTTGCCGTCGCGCAGCTCGTCGTGCTCTGCCCGGAACGCGATCAGGCGGCGGTACCAGGCGAGCATCGAGGCGTGGGGCTCGAGCGACCGCTCTGCCCAGTCGAGTCGCGAGCGCTCGAATGTCGCCGGCGCCTGGGGGTCCGGGATCTCGATCCCGTCGCGCAGGAAGTCCGGAAACTCCCGACGACGGCCCTCGCGCACCGCGGAGCCGAGCACCTCGTCCCGGTGATCGGTGAAGTACTGGAACGGGCTGGACGCAGCCCACTCCTCCCCTGCGAACAGCAGCGGCACGAACGGCCCGAGCAGGACCAGCGCCGCGGCGGTCTGCTGCGCCTCCGGCACCACCAGGTGACCGATGCGATCCCCAAGGGCCCGGTTCCCGACCTGGTCGTGGTTCTGCAGGAACCCGACGAAACGGGTCGCCGGCAGATCACCGACGGGCCGGCCGTGGGATCGATCGCGGAACGCGGAGTAGCGCCCGTCGAAGACGAACACCTGCCGGAGGGCGGTCGCCACGTCCTCGATGCCCGTGTACTGCGCGTGGTACCCGTCCGACTCGCCGGTCAGCGCGACGTGAAGCGCATGGCGGAACTCGTCGTTCCACTGGGCGTCGAGCCCGTAGCCCCCCCGGTCGACCTCGCGCACATGGCGGGGGTCGTTGAGGTCGCTCTCTGCGATGGCGACGAGCCGCCGTCCGAGGCGATCGCCGAGCACGTGGACCGCCGCGGCCACCGCCTCCAGGATCGTCGTGGCGGACTGGTCGAAGATCGCGTGCACGGCGTCGATCCGGAGACCGTCGGCGTGGTAGTCCTCGAGCCACGTCCGTGCGTTGTCGATGACGAAGTCGCGGACCTCGTCCGATCCCGGTCCGTCGAAGTTGACCGCCTCGCCCCAGGGGGTGTGGTATCGATCCGTGAAGTACGGCCCGAAGCGCCCGAGGTAGTTGCCGTCCGGCCCGAGGTGGTTCCAGACGACGTCGACGAGCACGGCAAGGCCGCGGGCGTGGCATGCGTCGACGAGCCGCTTGAGGCCTTCCGGGCCGCCGTACGCGTGGTGTGGGGCGAACAGGTCGACCCCGTCGTAGCCCCAGCCGCGATCGCCCGGGAACTCGGCGACGGGCATCAGCTCGACGTGGCTGATGCCGAGCTCGACCAGGTCGTCCAGCCGCTCGATCGCCCCCTCGAACGTCCCGGCGGGCGTGAACGTCCCGACGTGGAGCTCGTAGATCACCCCGTCCGACAGCGGAGGTGCCTCCCAGCCGCGGTCGGACCAGGGGAACGCGGCGTGGTCCACGGTCCGCGACAGGGCGTGGACGCCGCCGGGCTGCCAGGGCGACCGTGGATCGGGGAACGGGCCGGCCCCGTCGAGCACGTATCCGTAGTCCGACCCCGGGCCCGCCTCAGGCACGTCGACCGACCACCAGCCACGTTCCTCGCGGATCATGGCGTGCCGCTCCGGCGACGCGCTCCGGGCGCTGCCGCCCGCTGTCCCGGCGCCGGTGCCCTGGTCTCCGGCGGGTGCGATCGCCAGTTCCACGCGCTCCGGCCGCGGCGCCCACACGCGGAACGCGGTCACGACACCTCCTCGCGGACGAGCAGGGCGACCGGGAACCGTCCGAGCACGTCGCCGACCAGCAGGGGGCCGGACTTCGGGGTGTCTCCTACCTCGTGGACCTCACCGGTGAGCTCGTTCCGCCAACGACCGGCGGCCAGGGCGACCGTCGTGTCGGACCAGTCACCTCCGAGCGAGACCGTCAGGCGGGGAGCGATCGTCGCGACGCGGCCGGTCCGGACGAACCCGATGACGTGCTCGGCCGCGGTCCCGTCGGCGGTCAGCGGCTCGTAGGTCGCCGACGGACCGAAGGCCTCGGGCTCCCGGGCACGGACGGCGAGCGCCGCCCGGAGGACAGCCAGCTTGGGCGATCCCGGCTCGGCCGGATCGTCGAGCCGGTCGGCCAGTGCCTCGGGCGAGGGTCCGCCATCGCCGGTCAGCTCGGCGAGGATCCGATGCCGGATCCCGACATCCAGCGGGCGCCGGTTGTCGGGATCGACGAGGCTCATGTCCCACAGGTCCGCCCCCTGGTAGACGTCCGGGACGCCGGGGGACGTGAGCTTGACCAGGAGCTGGGCGAGCGAGTTGACGCGACCCGGGCGGAGGACCGTGCCCATGAACGCCTCGAGCGATGTGCGGAACTCCTCGTCCCCCAGCAGGCCCTCCGCGAACGAGACCACCGCGGCTTCGTAGGCGGCATCTGGGGCGGTCCAGGTTGTCCGGAGCTTGGCCTCGCGGAGGGCCTTTGACAGGTAGGGGCCGAGCCGGTCCATGCCGATCGGCCAGGCGCCCACCAGCGTCTGGTAGAGGAGGTACTCGGCGTGACCGTCCGGGCCTGCGTCGGTGCGATACGGGTCGCCCATCCGGCGCCACTCCGAGACCGTCCGCGCCCACGCGTCGGGTACCTCGGACAGGACCGCGAGCCGCGTCCGGACATCCTCGCTCCGCTTCGTGTCGTGGGTCGAGGTCGTGAGCATCCCGAGGGGCCAGCGCTCCTGCGCCATCCGGTTCGCGTCGTGGAAGTCGGCGACGCTCGTCCCGAACGTCCCCGGATCCCCGCCGACCTCGTTGAGCGCCAGGAGGCGCAGGTCGCGGTAGAACGCCGTGTCCTCGAGGCCCTTTGCCATGACGGGTCCCGTGAGCTGCTGGAACCGCAGGGCAAGCTCCTCCTCCAGCTCGTCGCCCGGCCGGCGGAGCAGGAGCAGATCGCCGAGGATGTCGAACAGGTCGGGCGGCAGGTCCGGTCGGAGGAGCTTCGCGGCCTCGACCGCCTCGCCCACGACCGCCTCGTCTTCGGGGGCGACCTGCGTGAGGCGGCGTCCATCGTCCGCGATCTCCACCCGCACGTAGGTCCGGTACACGGGGAACGCGACCAGGAGGGCCCGGAGCGCGTCGTGCAGGTCGTGCCGAGTGTGGTCCCGGTGGCGGCGGAGCCGCTCGAGCACGTCGAGCAGGAGCGCCGTGAGCCGCCCGAGCTCCGACCCGAGGACCTCGTCGAGGATGGCCACCTTCGACTCCTGGGCGATGTCCCGGAACGGACGGTCCTCGCCCGTGACCTGCGTCTGCAGGTCGGTCAGCGGGCCCTCGCCGGCCGGGTCCACGAACAGCCCGTTTGCGCGGCGGAGGAAGTCGTAGCCGCTTGTCCCGGCAACCGGCCAGCTCCGTCGCAGCTCCTCGCCGGGCTCCAGGATCTTCTCGACGACGATCCATGCCCGCGGGCTCGCCCAGCGAAGCCGCCGCAGGAAACCCTCCGGATCGAGGAGACCATCGGGGTGGTCGATCCGCAGGCCGTCGAGGACCCCGGCCGCGAGCCACTCGAGGATCAGCGCCTGCGTCTCGGCGAACACCCTCGGGTCCTCGATCCGAAGTCCGACCAGGGTCGTCACGTCGAAGAAGCGGCGGTAGCCGAGGTCGCGGCGCGCCGCCCGCCACCAGGAGAGGCGGTAGTTCTGGCGCTCGAGCATCCTGTCCATGGTCTCGACGTCGCCGTTGGTCGCGGCGACGGCTGCCTCGATCGCCTCGGCGACACCGGGCTCGGCGACGGCCAGGGCCTCGAGCCGCTCCTCGAGCACCTCCTTGTCGCGGTGCCTGCGCTCGCGGAGCGTCGGCTCGACGACGGTCGAGGCCGGGAGCGCGCCGAACGCGTCGGCGAGGAACGCGAGCTCGGCCGAGCCCGCCCGCTCGGCGGCGAGGGAGAGCAGCTCGTCGAGGCTCCGGGGCGCCACCGGGAAGCGCTGCTCGTGGTACCGGACGGTGAACCGCTGCCCATCCCAGGAGAGGCGCAGGTCGCCGGCCTCGAGCACCCGCCCGTAGTGGTCGCCGAGAACGGGCAGCAGGACGCGCTCCCGGAGGTGTGGCTCCGGGTGGGCCCAGTCGACGTCGAACGCCATCGCCCAGCGGCTGGCGGGCCCGTTCTCGAGCACGTCCCACCACCACGGGTTCTCCGGCCCGATTGCCATGTGGTTGGGCACGATGTCGAGCACCTGGCCCAGGTCGTGACGTCCCAGGGTTGCGCTGAACCGGGCGTGGCCCTCCTCGCCGCCGAGCTCCGGGTTGACCCTCCGCGGGTCCACGACGTCGTAACCGTGGAGGCTGCCCGGCATCGCCCGCAGGTAGGGCGAGGCGTAGACGTGGCTGATCCCCAGGGCCTGCAGGTACGGCGCGATCCCGGCAGCATCGTCGAAGGTGAACGCCGGCGTCAGCTGGATCCGATAGGTGGCGCGCGGATCCACCCGGCGGGGGCCGGTTGCGAACGCCTCGATGGGGGAGCCTGAATCGGGCATGGGCGCCTACTCGACCCTCTGCAGGACGACGACCGAGCGGTCCGTCAACCGCAAACGCTCGCCGGGAGCGAATGACGGGCCGTCGGCCGGAAAGGGCTCGTCGGCTCCGGTGTCCAGGACCACCCGCCAGCACCGGCCCTTGCCGAGCGGGAGTGTCGCGTGGACCACCTCGCTCCGCGCGTTGAACAGCAGGTAGAAGGTGTCATCGCGGACGGGCTCGCCCCGCTCGTCGCGGGTCGGGATCGCGTCCCCGGACAGCAGGACCCCGAAGTCGCGCGCGTGGTCCTGGCCCCAGTACTCCTCCTCCATCACCGCACCGTCGGTCGTGAACCACTCGATATCCATCAAGCCCTGGCCGTGGATCGGCCTGCCCTGGAAGAAGCGGCGGCGGCGGAACACCGGGTGGTCCCGGCGGAACGCCAGGAGGTGGGTGGTGAAGGCGAGGTGGTCCTCGTCGGCCCGCTCCCAGTCGTACCACGAGAGGGGGCCGTCCTGGCAATACGCGTTGTTGTTGCCGCCCTGGCTGCGTCCCAGCTCATCGCCGCCAAGCAGCATCGGCACGCCCTGCGACAGGAACAGGGTCGCCAGCATGTTGCGCCTCTGGCGACGCCGCAGCGCGTTCACGCCGTGGTCATCCGTCGGGCCCTCGACACCGCTGTTCCACGAACGGTTGTGGGATTCCCCGTCGCGGCCGTCCTCACCGTTGGCGTCGTTGTGCTTCTCGTTGTAGGCGACGAGGTCGGCCAGCGGGAACCCGTCGTGTGCGGTGACGAAGTTGATGCTCGCATGCGGGCGCCGCCCGGTGCCCTCGTACAGGTCGGAGCTCCCCGTCAGGCGGTAGGCGAAGTCGCTCATGGCGCCCGGCTCGCCGCGCCAGAAATCGCGCACGGTGTCCCGGTAGCGCCCGTTCCACTCCGACCACAGGACGGGGAAGTTGCCCACCTGGTAGCCGCCCTCGCCGACGTCCCACGGCTCCGCGATCAGCTTGACCTGGCTGATCACCGGGTCCTGGTGGATGAGGTCGAAGAACGCAGACAGGCGGTCGACGTCGTGGAGCTCCCTGGCAAGCGTCGAGGCGAGGTCGAATCGGAACCCGTCCACGTGCATCTCCAGCACCCAGTACCGCAGGCTGTCCATGATCAGCTGGAGTACCTGCGGGTGGCGGACGTTGATGGAGTTCCCGGTCCCCGTGTAGTCCATGTAGTGCCGCCGGTCGTCGTTCATCAGCCGGTAGAAGGCGACGTTGTCGATGCCCTTGAAGGCAAGCATCGGGCCCAGGTGGTTGCCTTCGGCGGTGTGGTTGTAGACGACATCGAGGATCACCTCGATCCCGGCCTGGTGGAGAGAGCGGACCATCGCCTTGAACTCGCCCACCTGCTCGCCCGCCTGGCCCGAGCTCGCGTACTCGTTGTGGGGTGCCAGGAAGCCGATCGAGTTGTAGCCCCAGTAGTTGCGCAGGCCGCGATCCACCAGGTGCTGGTCGTGGATGAACTGGTGGACCGGCATCAGCTCCACCGCGGTGACCCCCAGCGACGTGAGGTGCCGGATGGCGGCCGGGTGGGCGAGCCCGGCGTACGTGCCGCGGAGCGCCTCCGGGATCTCGGGGTGCGTCATCGTGAACCCGCGGACGTGCGTCTCGTAGATCACGACCTGGTACAGGTCACGACGCGGGGACCGGTCCTCGGACCAGTCGAAGAACGGGTTGATGACGACCGATCGGGGAACGTATGGGGCGCTGTCACGGTCATCGAGCTCGTCGGGGGAGCCGAACCGGTACGGGTACACCGCCTCGTGCCAGTCGACCGACCCCTCGATCGCCTTCGCGTACGGGTCCATGAGCAGCTTTGCCGGGTTGCTCCGCAGGCCGCGCGCCGGATCCCAGGGGCCATGGACGCGGAAGCCGTACCGCTGCCCAGGCGTGACGCTCGGGACGTACCCGTGCCAGACATGGCCGGTCGTCTCGGGCAGGTCGAGCCGGGTCTCGACACCATCGGCATCGAACAGGCACAGCTCGACGCGGTCGGCAACCTCGGAGAACAGCGTGAAGGAGGTGCCTGCGCCGTCGAACGTCGCGCCCAGCGGGTACGGCCGACCGGGCCACACTGCCGGCGCCGCCGGGCCGGGCGCATCGGGAACGCCGGGATGCACGTCCGTCGCCACGGCCACCTCCCTTCACTCCTTGAGCCCGTGAACAATGTCGCCGAGGATATCCCGAACGCGCCGACGAGGCCCGGCTCCGCGCTTCCGGGCCCAGGCCCGGGGCTGTGGTCCGGGGTCTCCCGCCCGGGCGCCTCCACCACAGTCCGGTGCTACCATTCGCTCCCCGAACGGTGGTTCGGTCCTGTGGGGATGCGTGGTTTCGACAGGGCTTGGTTGCCAGGGAACGCGAGCCGAGGTGCCGCCAGGCCTCGTTAAACCGGCGGCAAAACGAAGTAACTGCCAACAAGCAGCCTGCTCTCGCCCTCGCCGCTTAGGCGGTAAGGTGAGCGTGGAAGCGGCCTCCCCTTCGCGGGCCGTGGAAGCGTCACTTAGCGAAGGTGCAGCCCGGACGAGGTTACGTACTCCGGAGCGAAGCCCGATCTAGGGACACGTAGATGGGCCGGACGGCAGCCTGCCGATGGGCGTCCGACCGGCTGACGAAAATCATCGGACACGCTCGTAGTGGGTCCTGGCGAAGGGTTCTGGACGGGGAGTTCGACTCTCCCCCATCTCCACCAACACGTCTGCCCCGGCGCGGCGCCTCCCGCAGCCCGCCCGGCTCCGTCAGCCCCGTTGGCCGGCGGCTTGTGCCCACTGCAGATCACCACCATTTCGTCCGCCCCCGTGTTCTCGATCGCGTGGAGCGGCGTCCCGGTGGAGTGGAGCATCCGGGGCGTGGCGAAACCGGGGGCAGGGCGCGCGGCGACCACATCCGTTGGCCATGGCAGGCTCCCTCGCTTGCCGGGTCCCCGGGTACGCTGGGCGCCACGCACTGGAGACCAAGCATGACAAGACGTCGGCGAGTCGCCGTCATCGGGCCCGGGTTCATCGCGCAGCGCCACCTCGAGGTGCTGAGCTCTGAGCCGGACGTGGAGCTGGTGGGAATCCTGGGCCGCCGACCGGGACAGGCGGACGACGCCGCGCACCGCTTCGGCGGACGTCCGTACGACAACCTCGAGGCCATGCTCGACCGGGAGCGCCCCGAGGCGGCCTGGATCTGCCTTCCGCCCGACCAGCACGGCGAGCTGGAGCTGGTGCTGATCGAGCGCGGGGTCCACCTGTTCACGGAGAAGCCGCTTGCCGCAGATGCCGAGACGCCCGAGCGGATCGCGGCAGCCATCGAGAAGGCCGGTGTTGTCGCCGGAGTGGCCTATCACTGGCGGGCGATGGACACGCTGCGCGAGGTCGAGGACCTGATCGCTGCCAACCCGGTCAAGCTCCTCAACGGCCACTGGCACGACAGCCTGCCCGGCCCGGCGTGGTGGCGTGACGAGGGCCGCGGCGGAGGGCAGATGGTGGAGCAGGCCACCCACCTCGTCGACCTCTCCCGTCTGCTCCTGGGCGAGGCCACGGTGGTCGGCGCCACCGCGGATCGACACGAGCACCCCGATCACCCCGACATCACCGTGGCCGACGTCAGCACCGCCATCGTCCGCTACGACGCCGGTCCCGTCGGCACGTTCACCGCCACGTGCATCCTGGGTGGAACGAGCGCCCAGGAGGTCCGCCTGTTCGCGGACGGCCTGGCGATAACGATCCGCCAGCAGGGGGTCCTGTACGAGGACGCGCGCACGAAGGCGGTGACCGCGACCGACGGCTTCACCGGCAGCCGGCAGTGGGGCGTGACGGCGACCCGCTACGTGCCGACCGGCAACGACCCGTTCCGTGACGAGGATCGGGCGTTCCTCGACGCCATCGAGCACGGCGACGCGGGACGTCTGTTCAGCAGCTACGGGGACGCGCTGCTCACGCACCGCCTGACGTGTGCGATCCGGGAGGCTGGCGGAGGCCGATCCTGATCGGAGGCGCCCCCAGCCCAGTTCAGGCGGCCTTGGCCGCGACCGGGGCTGCCTGCGGATGCTCGTCGCCGAGTGCCAGGTACAGCTCCTCCTCCTGCGCCATGTGGAGTCGCAGGATGGCATCCAGGCCGTAGAGCACGCGGCGCAGGTCGTTGAGATCCTCGGGGCCGGGGCCCTCTTCCGGGACCTCCGCCACCAGTCGGTCCATGAAGCGGATCAGGTGGAAGATCTCGGTGTGCGTCCGGTGCAGGGAGGAGGTCGCATCATCGTTTCCCATCGCGGTCGCGACGAGCGGGAAGATCTCGCGGTCCTCGTCCTCCTCGTGCGGGATGAGCGTCCCGGTGAGGAATGAGCGGATCTGCTGCAGCTCATCGCGCGCGCGCGCCGGAGGCATGGATCCGAGCCCGTCTGCGAGGGCGCGGATCCGGGCGAGGGACGGAGCGAGCTCGCGGTGCTCGTTGTGCAGGCGGATGCTGATCTCCGTCCAGCCGGGGATCCTGGGGGTCTTCTCGAGGCCGCCGGAGAGCGCCCGCAGGGCGTTGAGGATCACGATGACATCGATCGCCTCCTGGAGCAGCGCACCCGCCACGGGCGGCAGGGCCCCGGTCATCGCGAACAGCATCGCGGCGATGGACAGGCCCATGCCGACGACCACGCTCTGAATGGCGATCAGCCTCGATCGACGAGCGATCCGGATCGCCTCCGGGAGGCGGTCCAGGCGGTCCACGGTGATGACGATGTCCGCGGCCTCGGAGCTGGCCGTCGCTCCCCGGGCGCCCATCGCCACCCCGACGTCGGCCGCGGCCAGGGCCGGGGCATCGTTGATCCCGTCACCGACCATCACCAGGATGCCGTCGGCGTCCGCGCGCTCATCGGCGACCGCGTCCACCTTGTCGGCCGGCGTGCGCTCCGCCAGCACGGCGTCCACGCCGATCGCCGCGGCGACCATGTCGGCGACGCCGTAGTGATCCCCGGTCACCATGACCGTGCGCCGGACACCGGCGCGCCGGAGCGAGCGAATGACCCTCGGCGACTCGGGGCGGATCGGATCCTCGAGCACGAGTGCTCCCACCAGCACACCGTCCACGCTCACGAACACGCTGGTGGCGCCCTCGAGGCTCACGCGCCGCCGGATGTCACGCGCCCAGCCGGGCAGCCCGGCCCCCCCGCTGGCAAAGTCGGACGTGCCGGCGATCACCACACGGCCGCCGACACAACCCGAGACACCGAACCCGGGTGTCTCGACGACGTCCTCGGGCAGGGCGAGGGCGACGCCGCGCTCGCGGGCGCCCCCGACGATCGAGGCGGCCAGCACGTGCGGCGACACCTGTTCCAGGGAAGCGGCCAGGGCCACCACCTCGTCCGGGGTCCAGCCGGGCTCGGTGACCACGTCCGTCAGGTGAGGACGGCCGGCCGTCAGCGTCCCGGTCTTGTCAAACAGCAGGACGCGTGCCCGGGCGAGCGACTCCAGCGCCCCACCGCCCTTGACGATGATCCCCCGGCGGGCCGCCCTGCTGATCCCGGCCACGATCGCGATCGGCACTGCGAGCAACAGGGGGCACGGCGTCGCGACCACGAGGACCGCCAGCGCTCGAACGGGATCGCCGGAGAGGAGCCAGGCCAGTCCCGCCATGCCGAGGGCAAGCGGGACGAACAGCAGGGCGTACCGGTCTGCCAGCCGGACGAACGGAGCCTTCGATGCTTGCGCCTCCTCGACCAGGCGGACGATTCCGGCGTAGGTGCTGTGCTCCGCGGTCGCAGTTGCATGGAGGTCGAACGGGGCGCCGGCGTTGACTGTGCCGGAGCTGACCGGGTCGCCGGCCTCGCGCGTGACCAGGCGCGCCTCGCCGGTCAGCGCGGCCTCGTCCAGCACGGCCGGGCTGCCCGTCACGTTGCCGTCCACCGGGACCACCTCGCCCGGCTTGACCAGGATCCGGTCGCCAACCTCGACCGCCGCGATCGGGTGGTCCACGATGGACCCTCCCTCGTGGCGGTGGACGATGCGCGGGGCGCGGGAGATCAGCGCCGAGAGCTCGCGATGCGCCCGGCCGGCGGCGTATCGCTCCAGCCAGTCCCCGGTCGCGAGCATCACCGCGATGACCGCGGCCGCCAGGGACTCCCCGAGCAGCAGGGCACCCCCGATCGCCAGGACGGCGATGACGTCCACGCCCGCCTCGTGCCGGAGCAGGTCCGCGATGATCGACGCGACCAGCCAGACACCGACGATGGCTGCCGGAACCGTCCATGCCCACCAGGCCAGCGAGTCCTGGCCGGCAGCCGTCGCAACCAGCCCGAGGATGAGCCCACCGAGGGTGAGGGGCAGCATGACGCGCTCGGCCAGCGAGCCGAGAGCGGAGAGCAACCGGGTCATCGCACGATGCTATCCCCGGCCTCGGCGTCCACGACCGTGCCGCTCGGACTGGGTGCCGGGTCGCGGCGGCCCTTCGCCCGGCTCGAATTGCCAGGGCCCAGGAGGTCGTCCGTCCATTCGCCGACGCCGCCCCACACGTGGTCCACGCCCGCGGCCCGGAAGACCTCCTCCGGCGTGGTCGTGCCGACCGCCACGAATGACGCACCAGCCGCACGCGTCATCTCCAGGTCGACCGGCGTGTCCCCCACGTACACCGTGGCCGCGGGTCCGACCCCGAGCTCGTCGAGGGCCCTGAGCAGCGCCTCAGGGTGAGGCTTGGACAGGGCGACGTCGTCCGAGTAGAGGGCCACCTCGAACACCCCGTCCAGGTTCAGTCGAGCGATGCTCGGCTCCACGACGCCACGCGTGGACGCGGTCACCAGGCCCACCCGGATCCCGTGCGACCGGAGCCTCCGGAGCGCCCCTCGTGCCCAGGGCATGGCTCGCGGCCGCATGCCGGCCATCTCGACCGCCCAGCGGGCCGCCATCTCGTCCCACAGGTGCTCCGGGATCCCGAGCTCCTGGTAGGAGCGGCGCCAATCCGGCGTGTAGCGCTCCCGGAACCAGCTGCGGCTCATCTCGATGCCGTAGGCGCGAAGGGCCACGACGTTGGCGCGATAGATCATCGACATCGTGTCGACGAGCGTGCCGTCCCAGTCGAACAGGACGGCATCGGGGAGGTGCGGCTTCGTCACCTCCCGATCGTAGGGGAGACCGGGCCGGCGCGGGTCCCCTACCCGGCGATCCCGAACGCCATGGCCGCAACGCCGAACGCCCCGATGATCACCGCCGATCCCACGTTCAGCGCACGGACGACGGCCGGCGTGAGGCGGGCGCGCAGCCCGGCGACAGCGCCCGTGAGGATCGCCCACCAGGTCACGGACCCGATGAAGACCCCGGCAACGACCAGGAGCGCCCCCGTGGGGCCGCCCGTGCCTGCCCCGATGCTCGCGAACAGCGCCGCGAACGAGAGGATCGTCGCGGGGTTGGTGAGCGTGAGGGCCACCATCGTCGCGAAGGCCCTCGCCGGGCCGCCGGGGCGGTGGGTGTCCTGCTGCGCCTCAGCGGCCGGGTTGCCCAACGCCGAGCCGAGCGCGCGCACGGCCATCAGGACCAGGATCGCGCCGCCCACGATCCCCAGCGCACGGTCGATCCCGACCAGGGCCTCCGTGAGCGCGGTGAGCCCGAACGCGGCGATCGCCCCGTACGCGGCGTCGGCAGTCGCGACCCCGAGCCCCGAGACGAACCCGTACCCCCAGCCCCGATCGATGGTCCGGCGGATGACCAGCAGGCCGATCGGACCGAGTGCGAACGCGACGGCAAAGCCGACCGCGAGACCGCGGACGAAGAGGTCTGCGTTCAGGGGGCCGGTGTCGGTGTCGGTGTCGGTGTCGGGGCAGGGGCCGGCTTGGGAGCCGGGCCGGCCGTACCGACCTGGAGGATCCCGGTGATGGTCGCGTAGTGCGAGTAGTAGGTCTTCTTGCGCAGGACGTTGCCGCCCTCGTAGACCGTGACCGTGCGCCACACGTCCATGCCGTTGACCGGGTACTCCACGCGCTTGGTGGTCCCCCTCGGCAGGCTGCTCGTGAGCTGGCGGGTGTCCGTCGCGGTGGTCCGGTTCTTGATGGTGGGCTTGGAGATGACGACCCTGCGCCCGGTCGGCACGCTGTACAGCTTGAAGGTGACGTAGCCCTTGCTGCCACTGCGGGTGTTGATGCCGCGGATCAGGACGGGGTGCTTCGTGTCGTTCGTGAAGCTCATCGTCTGCGTCGAGCCGCCGTCGGACTTGAACACGGTGGCATCGAGGCCGGTCGGGTAGCGGTCGATGTAGTAATAGTGGTTTCGCCGAGCGCCCATCTTCATGCCGGCCTTGAGGGCCGCGTTGAACAGGGTCGTCGAGCAGGAGCAGATGCCGCCGGCGAGCGCGCCCTGGGGCTCCGTCTTGCCGTTGATGATCGCGCCGCCCTGCTTGAATCCCTGCGCCCGGGTGACGTCGCCCACGGCCTTCCAGAAGTCGAACGTCTCGCCCGGTTCGACGACGTACCCGTTGATCAGCTTGGCCGGGATCCAGATGTTGGCCCCGAAACCATTGTTGACGTAGATCTGGAACCAGGTCGTGTGCTGGCCGACCACCTTCATCTTCGGCGCAGCGGCCTTCGCCTCCGCGGTGGTCAAGCCGGGCTGCGTGGTTGCCACGACGGGCTCCAGCACCGGCACCTCCGTACCGTCCTGACGCGCCGCCAGCGCGTCAACGACCACCGCTCGTGTGGCCGCCGTGTCCAGCTTGCGGCCCTCCCGGCTCGACCCGACGGCGACGATCTTGTCGCCGCTGACCTTCAACCCGGCGCTCTTGGCGCTCTGGTTGACCGTCTTGGCAACGGGCTTGAGAAGAGGGTCGATGCCGGTCTCGTCCAGCACCGGGACGACGCCGCCGTCGGAGGTGGGGGCGAATGAGATGAGCTTGCGGATGCTGGCGGCCGGGATGGTCCAGGCTTCCTCGCCGCGGGTCAGCACGAGATCGGTGGCCATCCGGTCGGCGGCGGCCGTGGCAGCCTCCACCTCAGCGGTCTCGATGGTGGGTGCGCCGGTCGTGAGCGGCACCTCGAGGCGGAGCGCAGCCGGGGCTCCGAGGGTGCTGATCGCCGCGACGATGGCGGCAGTCAGGGCGGCGCGGTCCACGACCCGGCCCTCCACGGACGGGGTGGTCGTGTAGGTCCCGTCATCCTCCACGGCGACGGTCGCATTCACCGGGGTCCGGTTGATGGCCTTCGCGACGGCGTCCACCGCCTCGGTGAGGCGCGCCGGATCGTGGGTGACGGAGGGCTCGAGCGTCACGCCCCGGATGGCGGTCTGCGGTGCGCCGATCAGGTCTGCGACGGGTTCCCCGCGGCGCCCCGCGGCGAGGGCGGCCTCCACCATTGCGGTGGTATCGGGACGCCGCCCCAGCTCGGCATAGCCGATCGTGAGGTCCCCGTCCGGGCCGGCGAGCAGCACCTGCCCCGTCGCGAGCGAGCCGTAGGCGGCCTCGAGGGTCGCGACCGTCGCCTCCGGCGAGAGGCCGGAGAGATCCGTGTCGCCGACATGGACGCCGGGAAGGATCCTGCCGGTGAACTGCTGGCCATAGGCGTACAGGGCGCCACCACCGGCGCCGACCACGAGCGCCACGCCCAGGACGAAGGCGACGGCGAAGCGGAGGCGAGTGGAGCGGCCGTGGCCGGGGGATGCAGGGGTGGGTTCTGTGGTCATCGATACTCTCGAATGCGGCGGGTCGTCACCGGGACGGGTGGTCGGCTCGGGGGATTATCGTCGCGAATCAACGCACGCGCGTTGACCCCCTGGTTCCGGCCGACCCCGTTGTGACGCCCAGTGGCAGCTAGACGTTGCGCGGGAGGACCACCACGCGACGGTTCGGCTCCTCGCCGATCGACTGGGTGGACACGTCCGCGTTGTCGCGCAGGGCGAGGTGGATCCAGCGCCGCTCGAGGGCGGGCATGGGGTCCAGCTGGAGCATCTTGCCGGTCTCGACCACACGCTGGGCGGCGCGCTCCGCGAGATCCGCCAGCTGCCGCTCACGGCGGCCGCGGTAGTCCTCGACATCCACGAGCACGCGGGTCCACTGGCCCGTGCGACGGGAAAGCATCAGGTTCACGAGGTGCTGGAGTGCCGACAGGCGCTCCCCCTTGCGGCCGATGAGGGAGCCCAGGGCCTCACGGTCGGCGCCGTCGCCGACGACGTTGAGTCGGCTGGTCTCGCCCTCGCGGATCTCCACCGTGACGCCCTCGAAGCCGAGGTGGCCCATGAGCGTCTCGAGGATCTCGCGACCGGCTGCGAGAGCCTCGGGCGTGGCCTCTGCGGCCTCAAGCTCCGCCCGCTCCATCGCGAGCGAGCCGCGAGCCGAAGCGACCTGCGCGGCCTCGGCAGCGGTCAGCTCCGAGGGGCCGCGAGCGGGAACGTCGGCCGGGCGATCGTCGCGGCGCGGGGGCCGGTCGTCGCGGCGGGGTCCACGGTCGTCGCGGCGCGGGGGCCTGCCGCCGGCCGGGCGATCGTCGCGCCGGGGGCCGCGGTCGTCGCGCCGGGGGCCGCGGTCACGATCGGGCGGCCGCGGGCCGCCCTCGGCGCCGCCGCGATCCTCGCTGGGGGGTGGCGCCGGAAGCGGCTTGGACTGGGCCGCCTCCCGCTTGGGCGCAGCCCCGCCGAGTGCGCTGCGCGGCGCAGCGACGATCCGGGCGGGCTCGGCGCCCATACCCAGCACGCCGCGGCTGCCGGGCGTGAGGATCTCGAAGTCGAGGTCGCCCAGTCCCACTGAGAACTCGTCGCAGGCGAGCTTGATCGCCTCCTCGACCGACTTGCCGGTGAACTCCTGGTATTCGCTCATGTCAGCGTCGTCTCCCTCGTCGGCCGCCGCGTGAGCGGTTGGGCCGGATCGTCGATCGTGCGGATAGGTCACGGTCGACGGCTTTCGAGCGCGCCGCCGCGCTCGTGGTTGGACCGGGGGCTGTGGGCTTCGGCTCGGGCAGCTTGACCGGGTAGCGCGGTGCATGTTCGCGCACGAAGGCGGGTTGCCAGCCGAACAGGGGGAACAACCCGCCGAAGCCGAGGACAAGGAACTGCTGGCCGATCTGGATGATCGTCGAGGCAATCCAGTAGAGGAACAGGCCTGCCGGCATCACGCCGCCGTACAGGATGGAGATCAGGGGCAGGAAGTAGGCCATCTGCCGCTGGACCTTGACGTTGGAGTCGTCCGCCGTCCGCGGATCGACCGGCAGCAGCATCTGGCGCGAGGCCACGAGCTGGAACATCGATGAGAAGAGGGCCAGGATCGCGATGCCGAAGCCGGCGATGTAGAGACCGGTGGTCACCGGCTCCGGATAGCTCCAGTTGATCCCGAAGGCGATCGGGTTGAGGCAGGGGTTGATGACCTGGCCGGTTGCGTTGAAGACCGGCGCCGCATCGCACGTGATCTTGAGCGCCGCCGCAAGGTCAAAGCCGAAGATCTGCAGCATCGGCGTGATGTCGTAGTTGGTCAGGCCCTGGCTGATCACCGAGTACATCGGGATGAGGAGGAACATCTGGAGCATCGTGGGCAGGCAGCCGCCGGCCGGGTTGATGCCGCGCTGCTTGTAGAACTCGGAGACGGCGGCCTGCTGCTTCGCGCGATCGCCCTTGTACTTGCGCTGGATCTCCTTGACCTCGGGCTGGAGCATCTGCACCTGCCGCGAGGAGACGAGCTGCTTGCGGGTGAAGGGGGTCGTGACCAGCTTGAGGACGACCGTGAGCAGGATGATCGCGATGGCGATGTTGCCGCCCACGAGCGTGTCGAGCAGCACCAGCACGATGAACAGGGCCTGGAAGATTGGCGTGAACAGCCAGGCCAGGAGGTCCATCGGGTTGGCCCCTGGGCTGGCAGGCTCCAGCGGAGCCTGGCTGTAGCTGGGGGACGGGTTCGGGGTGCCGTCGCCGCCGATGCCCGTGCCCGGCACGCAGGCCGCCACGACCAGCAACACGGCCACGAGGAACAGGACCGGCGCCAGCCGGACGAGGAGCTGCTGAAGGCGGGTCACTCGGTTGTTCTCGTATCCGTTAGCGGACCGGGTCATAGCCGCCCGGGTTCCAGGGATGGCACCGGCTGATGCGTCTTGCGCCCATCCAGGATCCGCGCAGCAGCCCGTATTTCTGGATCGCCTGCTCGGTGTAGCGCGAGCACGAGGGTTCGAACCGGCAACCCGAGGGCAGCCAGGCGAAGACGATGCGGTACAGGCGGATAAGCCCTACCCCGATCGACACCCCGAACCGTCTCACGACTCCGTTCGACCTCCGAGCACGCCTCCCGAACGGAGGACCCGGCGCAATGCCCCGACCAGCGCGTCGTGGTCAGCCCCGACGATCGCAGGCCGGGCGATGATGAGGACGTCCCAGCCGGGCTGGAACGCGGGCGCCATCACCCTGAGGACCTCTCGGATCCGGCGCCGGGCGCGGTTCCGGATCACGGCTCCTCCGAGCCGCTTGCCGGTGGCGAGCCCGAACCGGGTCTGGTCAAGGTCGGTCCGGGCGAAACGTCCGACCAGCAGGGGGTGCGTCTTGGCAACGCCTTCCTCCGCAAGCCGGGCAAAATCTCCCGGACGGGAGAGCATGACGAGCCGCAGCGTGTTGTGACTGCGCTCGCCGGTCAGGCCGAGAGCTTCTGCCGGTGCTTCGCGCGCCGCGTCGCGAGCACGCGTCGACCGCCCGGCGTTCTCATGCGGGCGCGGAACCCGTGTTCCTTGGCGCGGTGTCGCTTCTTGGGCTGAAATGTCGGCTTGCCCATCGGGACTGTCCGTGATCCTCTCCATCCAGCCTTGGGACCCGGAAGCTCCGACCCCTAGAGGCACGCAAACGCGCCGAGCGCACAGGAGCGCGGCGGCGCGTGTTCGTCCGACCGATGATATGGCCGAATCCGATGGGGTGTCAAACGGGCGCCAGTGGTCCCGGGCCGTTCCTGGTCGCCGGTCTGGGGCCGCCGCCCGGGGGGGCCGCCGTCGTGCGCGAGGCTCACGGTCCGGGACAGGGGGCGCCGCCGCGATGCGTCCTTTGCGGTGGCCCGCACGATACCCATGGGGAGTATGCGCGAATCGCCTTGCGGGGCCCCCGAGGGGCGGTGTATTGTTCGGCAGCCTCAGGCGTCGGGACGCCGCCGGAGTCCCGGGAACGGATCGCTCCCGGGCACCGAGGGGCCCGTGTCGAGATCTCGTCCGCGGCGCCGGGAGCCGTCTCATCGTCCGCGTCCGCGGTCGGTCTTTACCCATCGAAGCCTTATCAGCCCAGGATCACGATCGCAGATGGACGTGAAGCAGGTCTGGCGCGCGGCGCTCGGAGAGCTGCAGGTCTCCCTGTCGCCCGCCAATTTCGAGACCTGGCTTCGTGACACCCATCTCGTGGACGTCGACGACCAGCGGTTCCGCATCGCGGTTCCCAATGGTTTTGCGAAGGACTGGCTCGAGTCGCGGTACCGATCGCTGATCTCCCAGACGCTCGCGCGCGTGGTCGGCTACAGCGTCCAGGTCGAGTTCGTCGTGACCGCGGGCACCGAGGCGCAGGCGCAGGCCGCCACCGTCGCCGCGCAGCCCGTGCGGGTGGAGCCCACGCGCGTCGGGGCCCAGGAGGGCGCCGGCGGGGGCGCGACGTACCTCAATGCGCGCTACACGTTCTCCAACTTCATCGTCGGATCGGCCAATCGCCTGGCCCATGCGGCCTCGCTGTCCGTTGCGGAGCGCCCGGGGCACGCCTACAACCCGCTGTTCCTGTACGGCGGGGTGGGCCTGGGCAAGACACACCTGATGCATGCCATCGGGAATGCGGTCGTGGCGAAGTTTCCGCGCAAGCGCGTGGTCTACGCCACGTCCGAGAAGTTCACGAACGAGTTCATCACCTCGATCCAGCAGGGCCGCATCGACGAGTTCCGCGCCCGCTATCGCCGGATCGACCTGCTCCTGATCGACGACATCCAGTTCATCGCGGACAAGGAGCGGACACAGGAGGAGTTCTTCCACACGTTCAACGCGATCCACGAGGACGGCAAGCAGATCGTCCTGTCCTCGGACCGGCCGCCCAAGGGCATCCTCACGCTCGAGGAACGGCTCCGCAGCCGCTTCGAGTGGGGCCTGATCGCGGATCTCACGGCGCCAGACCTCGAGACCCGGATCGCGATCCTGCGCGCCAAGGCCGAGGAGCAGGGAACGCCAATCACCCCGGACGTCGTCGAGTTCGTCGCTCGCAAGGTGGTCTCGAACATCCGGGAGCTCGAGGGGGCACTCAACCGGATCGTCGCCTACGCCTCCATGGGCGCGATGCCCGTCTCGATCGAGCTGGCCCAGGCCGTGCTCTCGAACGTGCTCTACAACCCCAAGAAGCGCCAGGTCACCCCGGAGCGGATCGCCCTGGCCGTCTCCGACTACTACGGCGTCGGCATGGACGCGCTCCAGGGACAGAAGCGCGAGCGAAGCATCGTCGTGCCGCGCCAGATCGCCATGTACCTGATGCGCGAGGAGACCGACGTCTCGCTGCTGCGCATCGGCGCAGAGCTGGGTGGGCGAGATCACTCCACGGTCCTGCACGCCTGCAGCAAGATCAATCGCGAGATGCAGGTGAACGACGAGATGCGCCGTGAGGTCGCCGCCGTCCGGGAGTTGATCTACTCCGAGTGAGCCGTTGGGGCTCCTTCGCCGTGGGGCATTCCTGCTGTTTGCGCCCCAGCCTCCCGAGTACCCGCGCCACCCTGGGCCCCGGGCACTCGTCGCCACTCTGCGGGGATAACCCGTGGACAAGCCCCGGATCCGGTGGGTCCGCCGCCTCGGTACCGGGGACGACCGCGGGGACAACAGGGGCCGTCGCGGGAGGTCTGGGGACATCTCCGGTGGCTCTCCCGCTTCGTCCACCGCTCCTTCCCCGGTCGATCCCCGGGTTCGCCCGCCCGGGTCCACGGCCGGGCCCCTGCTGTGCACACCGTGATCCCGCACGGGCGAGCGTGTCCGTCCACCGGATCCACGGCATGATGATGATGATGATGTAGTGAGAAGATATGACGATCATCCACCCACCCGGCCCCACGGGAGTGTGGCCCGCATTGCCTGCCCATAGTGCTGCTGGAGACAACCCAACGTGAAACTCTCGGTCATGCAGGAGAACCTGGCTCGCGGCCTGTCCGTGGTCTCCCGGGCAGTCTCAAGCCGGAGCACCCTGCCCGTGCTCGCAAACGTTCTCCTTCGGACTGAGGACGCCGGTCTCAAGCTGACTGCCACGAACCTCGAGATCGGTATCACCTACTGGGTGCCGGGCAAGATCGAGACGGACGGCGCCACCACGGTCCCGGCACGCCTCCTCACGGACCTCGTCGGCTCGCTACCGGGGTCAGAGAAGGTGGACCTGGAGCTCCAGGGGGCCGACACGCTTCACCTTCGCTGCGGCCGCTTCGCAACGCACGTCAAGGGGATCGATGCCGACGAGTTCCCCACGATCCAGACCGCCGGCGAGCGACCGACCACCAGGGTCTCCCAGAAGGTCCTGAAGCGGGCGTTGGACGAGACGGCCTTCGCCGCCGCAAGCGACGAGGCCCGGCCGATCCTCACCGGCGTCATGGCCAAGTTCGAGGGCAGCCGGCTGACCCTCGCCGCGGCCGACAACTACCGGATCGCCGTGCGGACGATCGACATCCTTGACGCGGTCGAGGCCACCTCGGTCGTGATCCCCGCCCGCGCGCTCAACGAGCTGGGGCGGATCCTGTCCGACACGGACGACCCCGTGGAGCTGGTCCTCGCCACGACCCGCAACCAGGTCCTGTTCCACCTGGACGGAATCGACCTGGTGTCGCGGCTGATCGATGGCCAGTTCCCCAACTACCAGCAGGTGCTGCCGGCGAGCCATGCAAGCCGAGCCGAGTTCGATCGCGAGGAATTGCTGCGAGCGGTGCGGCCGGCGGCGCTGATCGCCAGCTCGTCGGCCAACATCGTCAAGCTCCAGGTGGGCGACGAGGGTTCCGGCATCACGGTGACGGCGACCGCCGAGGTGGGCGACTACACCGGCGACGTGGAGGCCACGATCGAGGGTGACCCGACGACGATCGCGTTCAACGCCCGCTACCTCAACGACGTCCTGAGCAACGTGACCGCGGACCGCTTCTCGCTGGAGCTCAACGGACCCCTCTCGCCGGGCGTGTTCCGCCCGGTCGGTGATGACGCGTACGTCCACGTCGTGATGCCCGTCCGGACCACCTCCTGACGGACGCGGCAGCGGACCTGCTGCTCGATTCGACCCCGGCGAGGCGGTCGACGCCGGTTCTCCACGCGCTGTCGATCCGCGACCTCCGCGGGTACGCGGCGCTCGACGCCGTATTCGATCCCGGCCCGCAGCTTGTCTGGGGACCCAACGCCGCCGGGAAGACCAGCCTGCTCGAGGCGATCGTCCTCCTGGCCTGGGGGCGGTCCCACCGCACGTCCGCGGACGGGGAGCTCGTCCGGTGGGGACAGGAGCTGGCCCGCGCCGAAGCCCGGGTCGGCCGCCCCGAGACGCAGCCCGAGGCGCGGGACGCTGTCGAGGTGGCGCTCGTGAGGACTGCCGGTGGCGGAGCGCGAAAGCGGATCCGGGTGAACGGGGTGGCTCGGCGGGCCGCGTCACTGGCGGGCGTGCTGCGCACCGTGATGTTCGCGCCCGAGGACATGCTGCTGATCGCAGGCTCACCGTCACTGCGGCGCGAGGCGCTGGATCGCCTCGCCGGCGAGCGATCACCGGCCTATGTCCGATCTCTCTCCACGTACGGCCGAGCCCTCCAGCAGCGGAACGGCCTGCTGCGCCGGATCCGCGAGGAGGAGGCGACCCGCGCGGAGCTCCGGTTCTGGGATGGCACGCTCGTCGAGGCCGGAGCGGCCGTCCGCGAGGAGCGCGCACGAGTGCTCGAGGCCCTGTCGGGCCCGCTGGCCGCCGCCCACGCGGAGATTGCCCCCGACGAGGCCGCGGCCGGGCCGCTGGCGCTGGCCTACGCGACCAATGCGCCCCAGCTGCCCGGCGAGTCCGTGCGGGATGCGCTCGTCCGGCGCCTCGCGGAGACCGCCGACAAGGAGGTTTGGAACGGATCGACCCTGATCGGGCCGCACCGGGACGACCTCATGTTCGAGCTGGGCGGGCGGCCCCTGGCGTCGTTCGCATCCCGCGGCCAGCAGCGCACGGCGATCCTCGCGTTCAAGCTGGCCGAGCTCGACCTGCTCACCATCCTCGACGGCCGGCCGCCACTCCTCCTCCTGGACGACGTCTTCTCGGAGCTGGACCCCGAGAGGCGCTCCCACCTCGTGCGCCGGATCGCGGACCTGCCGCAGGCGTTCGTCACCACGACGACCCTGGACGACCTCGATCCCGCCCTGCGCTCGGTCGGGACGGCCTGGGCGGTGACCGCCGCCGCCGACGGGACCGCCCACCTCCGGCGCGAGGGCTGAGGGTGCCCCGATGACCCACGACCCCGAGTCCCCCGGCCGCCGACGCCGCCCGGACCGGATCGGCGACCTGCTGCCCGATGCTGCCCGACAGCTGGGGCTGGAGACGGAGCTGCGCCTCGCCAGGGCGATCACCACCTGGGACGCGCTGGTCGCCGAGCGCGTGCCGCCGGCCGTCGGTGCGTGCCGCCTGGTCCGCCTGGAGGCCGACGCGGTCGTCGTCGCCGTGGACGAGCCAATCGTCGCGGCGGAGCTGCGCATGAGGGCGCTGGAGCTGCTCGAGGCGTTCGCGGCGGCCCCCGGCGGCTCGCGGGTCAGGCACCTCCAGCTGCTGGGTGCGGATCGGGATCCCGGGTCCCGCCGGTGACCGCGGGTATAATCCGGGTCCCGCTGCGGAGGGGGAGGCTGTCGCGCCACCCGATGGCCCCGACGCATGCCGTTCCACCCACGAGGGTCGCCCATTGGCCGTCCGCCTCCAGCTGAAGCTCGGCGCCGTTACGGAGCAGGATCGGCTTCCGGATTCGCCCGACTCGGTCGTGGTCGTGGAGCCGTCGGTTGGGTCGGTCGGGCGCACCAAGGGCAACCTGTACCTGCTCGTCACATCGCGGCTGAGCGGTCCACGCGCCCGGGAGGCGACCCGGGTCGTCGCCGACACGATCCGCAACGAGTACTACTACGACGAGTCCGCGGGCATCCGCCAGTGCCTCACCAAGGTGCTCGGCGTCGCCAACAAGCGCCTCTCCCATCAGCGGGAACGATACGGGCTGGGCCACCAGGCGGACGGAGCGGGCCCGATCGGCGTGGCGGTCGCCGTCGTCCGGGGCCGCGAGCTCTACGTCGCGACCGTCGGCCCGGCCGAGGCATACCTCATCCGCCAGGCGCGGCTGTCGACGCTCCCGGACCCCAACGGCGAGCGCGGTCTCCCGGTGGCGGACCTGGAGCCCGAGGTGTGGCGAGGCGAGCTGTCCGTGGGCGATTCGCTCTGCCTCGTGTCGGCCAACGTGGTCGCCCGGGTCGGAACGGACACCCTGAAGGACGCCCTGGTCACGCTCCACCCGCAATCGGCGATCGAGCACCTCCACGCGCGGTTCGTGGCCGCGGACGGCCACGGCAGCGACGGCGCCTTCGCCTTCGAGGCCACCGAGGTTGGCGCCACCCAGAAGGCACGGACGCTGGTCCCGGTCCGCCCGGCCGAGCCGCTCGCGGGAGCACCGGACCGCTCCCCGATCCCGCTCGCGGACTCCGTCACCGCCGGGGCCGCGGCGCTTGGTGCCGGCGCCACCCGCGCCCGGGATGCCGCCGGCAATGGCTTCCAGCGCTTCGTCTGGCGCATCCAGGACCACCTTCCGCACCGAAGGCCCGGAGAGCGGCGCGTGAGCACCGCCTCCTCCCGCATGGAAACGCAGCGGCGGGGCGCCGTCGCGCTGCTCGCGTTCGTCGCCGTCGGAGGCGCCCTCGCGCTGGGCGTGTACGCCGTCGGCGGTCAGCGGCAGCCCACCGAGGCCATCAGGTCGATTACGGCCGCCCAGGAGGCGTTCCAGGCCGCCCAGGAGGCCCTCGATGCCGTCAGCGGCCCGGGGATCGACCTCATCAACGACGATCCGGAGCGCGCGCTCGAACTGCTGTCCACCGCGTTTGACGAACTGGCCAAGGCGGAGGAGGCGGGCTACCCGCGGGCCCAGGTTGCGCCGCTGCGCCAGACCGCGCTCGAGGGCCTCGACCGCCTGTACGGCGTGGTCAACGTGGCGACGACCGACCTGTTCACCTTCCCGGAGGAGGAGGCGCCGGTCGCCCTGGCAGGCCTGGTCCGCGGTTCCGACGGCGCGCCCTATGTCCTGGACACTGCCGGCCAGACGGTCTGGCGCATCGACCTGGCCAAGAAGACGGCCAAGGCGATCGCCAAGGCCGGCCAGAAGGCCTCGGGCACAAAGGTTGCCGAGCCGAAGCTCATCACCACTGGCGGGCCGCACGTCCTGATCCTCGATTCGAAGAACGTGCTCTGGCGCTGGAGCCCGGCCAACGCCGACGGCAAGGGCACGCTGGTCAAGATCAAGACCAAGGGCTCGGCCTCATGGGGCGACGACATCCGCGACATCGCCACGTTCGTCGCCAACTTCGACGCCGCGCTCTACAAGCTCTACATCGTGGATCCCGTCCGAGCAGAACATCATGGTGATGTCGCCCTCCAGCGACGGATCCGGCTACCTGAACGACCCGCTGCCGAGACTCCCCACGGACCGGCCGGTGGACGGGATCACCGACCTGCTCATCGACGGCGACATCTACGTTGCGGAGGACGGCGCGGTGGCCCGGGTTATCCCGGCCGCCGGCTGGAAGCCCCAGCTGCCGGAGGACACCCGCGTGCGCCCGACCTCGAGCTACACGCTGCTGTCATCGCCCGACCAGTCGGATGGCTCCTCCAGCCGCCGGAAGGGCGCGTTGTACGCGTTCGACGCCACCAACCACCGCATCGTCGCGTTCAACAAGGCGGACGGCGCGTACGTCGCCCAGTACCAGCTCGCCGGCGACGACGCCGCCTGGACCGGCCTGAAGGGCATGACGGTGCTGCCGGCGCTCGACGAGACCAGCCCCGCCACGCTCTGGTGGATCTCCGGCACGGGGCTCCATTCCGCGCCGCTCGAGGCGGCCCCGGACGGATCGGCCGCGTCGCCGTCGCCCTCGGCCTCGCCCTCGGACGAGCCGTCTCCCACCCCGAAGCCCTCCAAGACCCCGAAGCCCTCCAAGACGCCCAAGTCGTGATCCGGGGCGTCCGCCGCTGATGCCGCTCCGGTGATCCCCCTCCGGGACGCCAACCCCACCCGTCGCGCGCCCGTCGTCACGCTGGCGATCGTCGTGATCTGCGTCGCCGCGTTCGGGCTGGAGCTGGTGGTGATGGCGCAGGGCGGTGCCGCCGCCCTGGAGGAGCTCTTCCGGGAGCACGGCTCTGTGCCGGCGGATCTCGTGGCCGTGCTCGGCAGCGGCGACATCCTGTCCGAGCCCGTGCTGGACGTGTTCACCGGCATGTTCCTCCACGCCGGGTGGCTGCACCTGTTGGGGAACCTGCTCTTCCTCTGGATCTTCGGGATCAACGTGGAAGGCCGGATGGGCCACGCCAGGTTCCTGCTCGTGTACCTCGCGGGCGGGGTGGTCGCCGCCATCGCACAGGTCCTGGTGGACCCCGCGTCCGAGGTCCCGATGATCGGCGCGTCGGGGGCCATCTCCGCGGTGCTCGGCGCCTACCTCGTGCTGTTCCCGCGGGCGCGGATCCAGTCACTCGTCTTCCTGGGCTTCTTCTACCAGCTGGTCGCGGTGCCGGCAGTGATCGTCCTCGGCTTCTGGTTCCTGCTCCAGGTGGTGGACGGGATCGGCGCGCTGGGGGCGACAACGGGCGTGGACGGCGGCGTGGCGTTCTTCGCCCACATCGGCGGCTTCGTCGCCGGCGCGCTGCTGGCCCTGCCGTTCCGGCTGCGTGGCGCCCGCGTGGGATAATCCCCCCATGGCAGAGGACCGAGAGCAGGACATCGCCATGATCGTCGAGAGCGTGCGCGTGCACATGCCGACAGGGCGCCACGTCCTGCTGCTCAAGGAGATCGGCCTCGGCCGGATCCTTCCCATCTGGATCGGCCCCTGGGAGGCCAGCGCGATCGCGGCGCATCTCCAGGGCGTGGAGCCGGAACGCCCCCTGACCCACGACCTGTTCGCCGGCGTCCTGCGCGAGACGGGCGTGCGCCTCGACCGGGTCATGATCGTCAGCCTGTCCGAGGAGACCTTCCACGCCACGCTGCTCCTGGTGACCGCCGATGCCCGTCACGAGGTGGACGCACGACCGTCGGATGCGATCGCCCTTGCGATCCGCCTTGACGCGCCGATCTTCGCCACGGGCGACGTGCTGGACAGGGCCGCGGCCCTCCCGGACGGAGCGGACGACGAGGAAGACGAGGAAGACGAGGAGGCCGGCGCGCCGGCGGGATCCGGGACGCGCCGGAGCCGCTCAGCTGCCGCGGCGCTCGAGACGACCGGCGAGCACATCGACATGACGCGGCTGGACATCTTCCGCGAGTTCGTGAACTCGCTGGATCCGGAGGGCGATGCCCGGGGCGGCGGCTCGCAGCGCTGACGCTGCCGGCCGCCGATCAGTCACCCAGGATCGGCCGTCCCCGTCGCATTGCCCGCGCTCGATTCGCCCACAACCGCAGGCGCAGGCCCCAGAAGTCCTTCACGGCCCGCCAGATGACCGACGGCTTCGC
Source organism: uncultured Chloroflexia bacterium (assembly GCA_963766735.1). GTDB lineage: Bacteria > Chloroflexota > Limnocylindria > Limnocylindrales > CSP1-4 > CAIXZV01. The sequence goes on along the minus strand of CAVYBU010000003.1, from coordinate 79,234 downwards.
TCCGGTGGGGGAGCCGGCCGTGCGCGCGTAATGGGGCACGCCCACCTCGGCGATGGAGCGGCCTGCCTTGAGGATCTTGATCAGGAGCTCCGCGGAGAAGAACGCGCCGCCCGACTCCACGCGGACGCCGTCGAGGGCCTCGCGCCGGAACAGCTTGCAGGCGCAGTCGACGTCCCGGACGCGGAGACCGAAGAAGATGCGGTTCGCCAGCTTGTAGCTTCGGGCGTAGACGATCCGGATGATGGGATCCGCGCGCCTGATCCGGTACCCGACCACGACGTCGGGGCGGTCTTCCTGCGCGAGGCGTGCCGTGAGGAGGCCGAGATCCGCGACCCGGAACTGGCGGTCCCCGTCCGTGAAGGCCAGGAGCTCGTACTGCGAAGCCTCGAAGCCGGATCGGAGCGCGCCGCCGTACCCGCGGTTGACATCGTGGTGAATGGCACGCACGACGCCCGGGTGCGCGGCCGCCAGGCGGTCTGCGATCTCCCGGGTCCGGTCCCTGGAGCCGTCGTTCACGGCGATGATCTCGAAGGTCTCGGCGATCGAGGGCAGGGCGTCCAGCGCCTCCTCGACGAGCCCCTCGAGGTTGGCCTCCTCGTTGTGGGCCGGGAAGAAGTACGACAGGCGGGCCACCCTGACGGGCGTCCCCGCCCCGGCGTCGGGTACGGTCACGGCTGGGCCTCCAGGCGGTTCGTCACACGGAAGAGGTTGTCCGGACGATCGACGGCCTCGATCGCGTATTGCTCTGCGAGAAGCTTGACGCTCGATCCTTGCGCGCGGATGACGTACACGGGTCGCGCTCCCAGGAACCTGTCGATGACGTCTTCCACCTCGCCCATCTCCTCGTCCTCGCGCGTCCGATCGTCCACGACGAGGATGTCGCGCCGCCGGCCCTCCACGAGCTGGCCATACCACAGGGGCGTGGAGTACGACCACCATGACACGATCACGGCACCGGGCGCCACCGAGTCGAACACCTGGTCGAGCCAGTCGGCCGCCCAGACCTCCCGCGAGCGGTCCGCGGCGCCCCACCGGGCATCGAGGTCGAGGAGCGTGGGCACCAGCAGCACAAGACCGATCATCGTCGCAACGGCCGCTGACGCGGAGACTCTCGGGGCATGCCTGAACAGGGGCCCGGCTACGTCATCCTCCCCCGGCTCCCCGTCCGGCCCGCGCAGCGCGGCCAGCCGGGCCGCCACCGCCGCGGCCAGCACCGCCACCCACGTCCAGGCGAAGAACGCCGGCCCCAGGTAGTAGCGCTCGATGGCGGCGTTGGCGTAGAAGGCCGCGAACACGCACGTGACCAGGGTGGCCGTCACGGAGAAGAGGGCGTAACGCGGCTGGCGGACGGCGGTCACCACGAGCCCTGCAGCGACCAGGATGAGCAGCGGGCCAAGCAGCGGGCCCGCCTGCCCGACAAGGCGGGCCACCTCTCCCCCGAGGTCCGGCCGCGGCTCGACCACGTCGCCCAGGAACTGGCGGGCCAGGACGATCCCCCAGAAGCCGTCCCACGTCTCGGGATGACCGTAGACGAGCGGGGCGCGGAACGGTCCGCCGCGGAGCGGCATCTCCAGGTACAGCAGGGCGGTCGTGCCGGCGAAGGAACCCAATGCGGCCAGCACCAGCCGCGGCCTGTGCAGGATCCCCGGCTCCACCGCCAGCACGTACAGGCCCACGGCGGGCACCAGCAGCAGCGACAGGGCGTGGTTGGCAACAGCGACGCCAAAGACGACGGCCGTGAGCACGATGGCGCGATCCGCGCGGGCCCGCGCGGCCGGGTCGTCGGGACGGCTGCGGCGCTCTGCCACGAGGGCGCCCCACCGGAGAAGCGACAGCGTGACGGCGACGACCAACGCCAGGTGCAGGGCGTGGGCATCGGCAGCGGAGCCGATCCTCCAGACGATGGGCGTGAGCGCGAAACCGACCGCGACCGCGACCGCGATCGGGAGCGGCACGGCGAGGCGGCGCATCACCAGGACGCTCATGCCGACCGCGACGCCGGCGAGGATCGCCGAGAGGAGGTTGATGACGAATGCCGGCGACCCGAGCGGCCCGAGGACGACCGAGGCGAACCAGCCCAGAAGGACGTAGGCGGGGGAACCGGTCGGGTGCAGGGTGCCCATCACGGGCAGCACCACCTGGGCCTCACCGGTGTCCCAGGCACCGAGCCCAGGCAGGAGGGTGGTCCGGTAGACGGCGATCGCCGTCATGCCCGTGACCAGGGCGGCGAGGACGGCCGCGTCGGGCCGACGCCGGATCACGGCCGACGCCACGCGGCCACTACCACCCAAGGATCTGGCCCCAGGCGACGCCCCACAGGTTGATCGCCGCCCCGGCCGCGATGAGCACGGCCGCCACGACCCGGAGGCGCCCGTCGTCGCGGGCCGCGCCCAGCGCCACCATCGGCAGGAGGAACGGGACGAAGTCCAGCGAGAAGCGGTAGCCCCACTGCACCCAGCCCTGGCTGAAGTGGGCCAGGTTGAACGTGGCGATGAGCACGACCGCAAGCGCGGTGCCGATCGAGAGGCGCGCACGGGCATGTCGGCGGAACGCGAACAGCGCCAGCAGGAGGCCAGGGGCGCTGAGCAGGATGCTCGTCCCGATATCCACCGGGATCAGCAGCGGACAGTCGGCATCGAACAGGGACCGGACGGCCCCAGGCTCCGTGCACAGCCGCACGGGGCTGTCGTAGCCAAGGGTGTCCGGCTTGATCACCGGTGCGACGGCCGGCAGCGAGCCGAACATGATCCCGAGGTTCTGGGGGATGTAGCGCGTGTCCTCCACAGACCAGTCCGGGTGGTAGCCGAACGTGGTGTAGCCGTTCGCCTCCAGCTGGTATTGGTACTCGTAGCCGGGGTGCATCGGTGAGCCGGTCGTGAGGAACGTGAACAGCAGCAGCGCGGCCACCGGAGGGAACCCGCCGACGGCCGCCGACACCGTGCGCCGGAGCCGGGAGCCGCCACCGCCCGTGAACACGAAGAAGGGCGCCGCGAAGATCAGCGGCAGGCGTGCAGTCACGGCGAGGCCCAGCACGAAGCCGGCCAGGACCTGTGAGCGATCCAGCGGCCAGAGGGACCCGCGGATGCGGTCGATGATCGTCCCGGCGCGGCCCTCCGCCTCCAGGCGCCCCGCCTCCCGTTCGTCCTCGTCCCAGGGGTGCTCCGTGACGGCCCCGGGATCGTTCCGGAGTGCGATGCCCACGGCAACCAGCGCCAGGTCGACTGCGACAAGGTGCGCCAGGTACCACGTGCTGCCCGCGGCGGCTGCCCACCACCAGGCCGTGCCGGTGGCGAAGATGATCGTCCCGGCGGCGCGGACGGAGGACCGCAGGCCCAGGCTGCCGAGCATCCACCACGCGAGCGCCACGCCCAGGGCGGCGAGGCCGATCGCGAGCGTCTCCTGATCCGTCGCCAGCCCGAACATGAACACGAACGGCGCCAGGACGACCGCGGGCAGGGGCGGGAACGGGAGCAGAGCCCGGCCGTCCGGGTTACCCGCCGCGTCACGCAGCGGGTAGACGTCCTGGAAGTAGTCGTTCTGGGGCAACGCCGCGCCGGACGGGACCGGGTAGGGGAACCACGCACGGCCGTTGAGGAACGCGTCCGCCTGCCATACGAAGTGGGTGTACTGGTTCGAGTGGACGGGGTTGGACCACCAGTAGACGAGGAGTGCGACCGACGCGAGCAGCGCCCCGACGATGATCGTCGCGGCGCGGCTGTTCGCGGGGGCGGGGAGGGGGGCCGACACCGGGCCCTCGGCTATACTCCGGTCCACCTTCAACGCTGCGTAGGAGGCTCCCCGTGACCGCTCTGGTTCGGGTATGCCCGGCCGGGAGACGATGACGGACGAGACCCCCCGGCGAGGTATCGGCAGGCAGATCGCCACGATCATGCTGATCGGGCTGGTCTTCCGCCTCATCATGGCATACGCCTACGAACCGCTCCGGGGCTCCGGGTTCGGGAACGATCTGGACCTGTTCAGGTACTGGGCCGACACGCTCGCGACATACGGCCCCCCCGGCTTCTACGAGAATGCCTCGTTCGCGGACTACACCCCGGGCTACCTGTACGCGCTGTGGGTCGTCGGCGTCGTGGGCCACCTGATCGGCGGGATCGGGGACCTGATCAAGCTCCCGGCGATCCTCGCGGACATCGCGCTCGGCTACATCGTGTACTCGATGGTCCGCGAGCTGGGCGTGACCGAGCGACGGGCGACCATCGCCGGCGCCGTGGTCATCTTCAACCCGATCACATGGTTCGATTCGGTTGTCTGGGGGCAGGTGGACAGCTTCGGCACGGTGTTCCTGCTGCTCGCCGTCCGGGAGCTGTGGCGCGGCAGGAGCGAGCGATCGGCGATCCTGGCCGTTGTCGCGGCCCTCATCAAGCCGCAGCTGGCGATTCTGGTCCCGATCGTGGCTGTGGTCACGATCCGCCGGGCGCTATGGCCGGCCGGAGGCTGGGGCGACGAGGACCCGCCACGCCCAGGAGGTCTCGCCTGGGAGCGGCGCACCCTGGGCCCCGTCCGGATCCTGACCACCGGGTTCGCCGGCCTGGTGACCGCCATCGCGGTGGCGGCACCGTTCGGTCTCTCGGTCGTGTCCTTCACGGCGACGGCCCCCTACCTCGAGTCGTCCCTGCTGCGCCTGGTGTTCAGCACCGCGGCCCAGTACTCGTATGTGTCGGTCAACGCCTACAACCTGTGGGCGCTGTTCCCGCTGGACGGCGCGAGCCTGGCCACGAGTGGCCTCTGGATCCATGACGCGCCGGTGCCGGATGCGACTGCCTGGGCGGCGCTCGGGCCAGTCCCGGCGGCCATGGTTGGTGCGGTCCTCCTGCTGGGCCTGGCGGCGATCGTATCGCTCGTGGTGGCGAGGCGTCCGGACCGGCTGACCATCCTGGTGGGCGTCTGCGTCCTCGCCCTGGCGTTCTTCGCGGTGCCCACGCGGGTCCATGAGCGATACCTGTTCCCGTTCTTCGGGCTCGCCGCGATCCTGTTCGCGTTCTCGTGGCGATGGCGGATCGCGTACGTGGTGGCCGGGCTGGCGACGTTCCTCAACATGTACGTGGTCCTCACCACGATCTACCCGGACAACCCGAGCGTGTCGGACTGGCTGGGCATCGGACCGGCGATCCGCTCGTTCCCAGGGGTGGCGCTGGTGGCGGTGATGCACGCAGCCGCCTTCGCGTGGGGCGTCATGCAGCTGCGTTCACGGGCGCGCGGCACCCTCGCCCTGGAGCTTGCGGACGGGCGGCTCGAGCGAGCGCGACCGACCCCGGACGAGCTCGAGGCGCAGGCACCTGGCACGGAGCCCCCGGGGTCGCAGCCGCCGGCACCCGCCGCCGTCGCAGCCGCCGCGCCGGCATCGCTCGCGGTCTCGGGGGCACCTCCCCCGACAGCCGATGCGTCCTCGCCTGTCGTGCGCCGCGTGCCTGCCTGGTACGACCGTCCAGGCTGGGGTGAGCTGGGCCCGATCGGCTGGATCCGTGCCCGGATGCGCGAGACGCCCATTCGCCCCGACCGTTCCGGGGATCTGGCCCGCGAGGGCGGCGGTCGCCTTGGTCGCCTGGACATCTGGATCCTGGTGGTGCTCGTGGTCGCCTCCCTCGGGCTGCGGACCTTCCGGCTGGACGAGCCTGCGCGCATGCACTTCGACGAGGTCTACCACGCCCGCACGTCCACGGAGTTCCTCCAGGCCTGGCGATACGGGATCTCGCACAACATCTACGAGTGGACCCACCCCCACCTCGCGAAGTACGCGATGGCCGGCGGTATCGTCACCTTCGCCGGCCACGACGCCAGCTCCGCCAGCAACCTCGGGGTCCCCGTGCGGGATGCGGTCATCGAGCCTCGTCGCGAGGACCCTTTTGGCGAGGCGGACCGGGCCGGAGACCGGGTCTGGATCGCCACCGGATCCGAGCTCGTGGCCTTCGACCTGGCCACGCGCAAGCTCGTCGCCCGCTGGTCCGTGCCCGGCGCATCCGCCGTCGCCTTTGACGAAACCGGCCTCCAGGTCTACACCGGCACGGATGGCGGCGAGCTGTTCGCGGTGGACGCGACGGCCCTTGATGCCCCGGGTTCCTATGAAGCATCGCAGCCGCCGGCGACCGTTGATCCCGTGGCCACGGCGGACGGCCCGATCCGCCGGCTGGCGTCCTTCGGCGACGGCCAGCACCTCGCGGCGATGCTGCCCGGTGACACCGTGACCGTCTTCGACGGCGGGACGGGAGCGGTGACCGGCTCGCTCGTCGTGGCCGGGGTGGCCGACATGGCCCCGATGGGCGACGGTGACGCCGTCGTGGCCACGCCGATCGACGTCACGGACCCGGCCGCCGTGGCTGACGAGCTGGCCACGATCACCGGCACCGACGCCGCTCGCTTCGTCGGCGCCCTCTCGGAGGTCGACGCCGAGACGGTCGTCCTGGACATCACGCTCACGGACCAGCTTCGGACGGACCTGCAGGCGGCGATCGACGACGGCCGGGTCCCCGGCGTCCAGGTCGCCGGCACGCCGCTCATTGCCGCAGCGGCCTCTGCCGGCGTGGAGCTCGTGACTGTAGGCGGGACCCGTGCCGGGTCGATCCCCCTGGAAGGCGGCGCCACGTCGTCGGTGCTGGTGACAGGCGTGGACGAGGGCAACCAGCTCTACGTCACCACCACCGACGTCGGGACCGGCGACCCGCAGGTGGCCGTCGTCGCGGTCTCCGGCGACCAGGCGAAGGACGGGCCGACTGTCACGACCACCTTCCAGCTGCCGGGCGCCGGGACGCGGCTCGTCTTCGATGCGGCCGCCGAGCTCGTGGAAGTTTTGGGCACGGCCCCGGACGGTTCGGGGCAGACCATCTACGTGGTGGAGCCGCACGGCAAGGCGGTCTTTGCCGATCACCGGCTCGCGTTCTCATCCGCGGCGTGGGTCCTCGACCACAACGGGGACTACCCCGCCACCAGCCGGGGTGCGATCCTCGCGTTCGGCTCCGGGGGCGAGGCCGCCTCGGTCGACGTGGGCAGCTACCCGTTCGCCTGGCGTCTGCCGGGCGTGATCTTCGGGGCCCTCACCGTCGGCGTGCTGTTCCTGCTGGGCCGGATCCTGTTCCGGCGCCGCACGGTCGGGGTCCTGGTCGGGCTGTTCGTGCTCCTGGACGGGATGTTCTTCGTGCAGAGCCGGATCGCGATGAACGACGTCTTCACCGGCTTCTTCATCCTCGCGGCGTACCTCGTCTTCGCCTGGCTCTGGATCCGGCAGCGTTCGTGGCGGGCGTTTGTGCTCCTGATGCCCGTGGTCGGGGTGCTGCTGGGGCTCGCACTGTCGTCCAAGTGGGTGGCGGCGTATGCGATCGGGGCGCTCGGGATCCTGGTGCTGATCCGCTCCGCGCTGGGCCGCCTGCTGCTCATCGTGGCCATGATCGCCCTGACGTGCGTGCTGGGCTGGATGGGCCTCGCGGTCCCCGAAGGCAGCACGGCCTCCGGCAACCTCGTGTTCGCGCTGGTCATGATCGGGCTCACGCTGAGTACGGTGGTGGTGACGGTCTACCACCCGATCTCGTGGTCAGACGACGAGGTGCGCCTGGCGATCGGCGGCCCGCCCGTTCTGGGGATCCTCGTCGCATTCACCGCCATCGCGCTGGGCATGGCCGATGCGGAGATCGTCGCGGGGCCGTTCGTGGTCACGCCGCTCGCGGTTGGGTTCGCGCTGGTCGCCGTGGGCCTGGTCGCCTACGGGGCGTTCCAGCTGGCCGCCCGGTTCGGCTTCGGGCCGACGGCGCCGACATCCGACCGCGGTGACGTCCGAAGCCGGGTCCCCAAGGCTTCCCCGCCGGCGGAGGGCTGGCCACGCCTGGGCGCGGGCCTCGGCCTGCCGGTCGTCTGGATGGTGGTCTGTCTGCTGGCGATCCCGCTGGGCGTCTACGTCGCGTCGTATCTGCCATGGGCATTCATCGAGGGCCACCAGATCGTGGCCGGGTGGCCGGCCGGCAACGACGGCCAGACGCTCGTCGCGCTCACCGGCGAGATGTATCGCTACCACAACAACCTCACGGCGGCCCATGCAGCCAGCTCTCCGTGGTGGGCATGGCCGCTCAACCTCAAGCCGGTCTGGTTCTATCAGGGCAGCTTCGCCGGGGATACCGCGGGCGCCATCTACGACGCCGGCAACATGGTGATCTGGTGGATGAGCATCCCGGCGATGGTCTTCGTGGCCTACCAGGCGTTCAGGCGCCGGAGCCTCGCGCTGGCGCTGATCCTGATCGCGTTCCTGGCCCAGTGGGTCTCCTGGGCGCGTATCGACCGTGCCGCATTCCAGTACCACTACTACACGAGCCTGCCGTTCGCAGTCGCGGCGCTCGCCTATTTCGTCGCCGAGGTCTGGCACGGGGCGTCGCGGCGCACCTGGCAGCTGGCGAGGGTGGCCGCCGCCGTGGCCCTCATGGGGCCCGTGATCCTGTGGGTGCTGCGGCTGCCGCTGTGTGCCCTGGCGGGCGTCGAGTCCGTCAACGCGGGTTCCCAGGCCTGCAACGGCAATCCCGGCAATCTTGTGGTGACCCCGTCGGCGGCCGCGCTGGTGACCGGGATTCTCGTCATCGTGATCGTGCTGGTCCGCCTCCTCCTCGTCCTCGGCCGGCCAGCCGCCGATGGGCGGACAACGGAGCCACGGAACTTCGTGTCCCTCGGCGTTGCGGCGGCCGTTGGCGTCGCGGCGCTCGTTCTCGCCTGGCTCCTGCCAGCGACCGATCCACTGCTCTCAATCCCGGGGCTCATCCCGGAGGTCATCGCCCTGGTCGTCGCGATCCCGCTGGGGTTGGTCGCCCTCCAGGTGGTCACCGCCCGGGACGGTCGGCGGTTCGTTGCAGGACTCCTGGCGGCGGCGGCGGTCTGGTTCGTGATCCTCTACCCGAACATCTCGGCGCTGCCCCTCCCGGCCGCGATGGTCAACGCCTACCAGGGCCTGCTGCCGACGTACATCTACGCGTTCCAGTTCTCCGTGAACACCGTGGACCGCGCCGGGGCGATCTCCTTCGCGGACCCGAAGCTCGCGCTGCTGGTCGTCTTCCTCACCATCGCCTGCTGCGTGGTCGCCTACTCCGCCTGGGTCTGGCGCCAGTCGCTCGCGGACGGGCCGGAGGACGGGCCGGCCAACGGTCTGCAGGACGGCGATGCGTCAGGGGACGCCGGCAGCCCTGCTGGGGGATCAGGAACCGCCTGATCGACCGCTACCCGTCGTTGGGTGAGGAGGAGGCGGGCCCGTCGCCGCCTGTCGCCGCCTGTCTCGGCGACGGCGGGATGTCGGCGGTGAAGTGAGGCGGAAGCGAGCCCGTGGCCGCGAGCCGTCGGATCACGAACCCGTAGTAGTCGTCCACCTTGGCCGTCACCCGCGGCCAGCTGAAGTCCTCCGCCCGCAGGGGACCTGCGGCGGACATCTGGGCGGCCAGCTCGTGGTCCCGCAACAGGCGCGCCATCGCAGCCGCGAGCTGCTTGGGCTCCCGCGGCGGGACCAGCAGGCCCTCGCGTCCGCGTCGAACCACGCCCTTGTAGCCGTGGATGTCCGAGGCCACGATGGGGGCCCCGGAGGCCATCGCCTCCAGCAGGACGATCCCGAAGGATTCCCCGCCCGTCGCCGGCGAGACGTAGACATCCGTGGTCCGGAAGAGTTGGGCCTTCTCGTCATCGGAGACGCGCCCGAGGAACTCCACCCCGACCAGGCGGCGGGTGGCCACGTAGCGGCGCGCCTCGCGCTCCTGGGGCCCGCCGCCAACCACGAGCAGGCGGCAACCGCTGTCGATCTTGCGGAGGATCCGGTACGCCTTGAGCAGGTCCAGCAGCCCCTTCCGGGGCTCGAACCGCCCGACGAAGAGGATGTTCCGCGTGCCGTCCTGCCAGCGCGCCAGCGGCACGGACCGCTGGAACCGCTCCACGTCGACTCCGTTGGGGATGACCTTGTAGTAGCCCGGAAAGTAGCGGTCGATGAAGTGGCGGGCAGCCGCGGAGACCGCGATCCGGCCGTGGAGGCGATCCGCGTACCCACGCAGCGCCCTGCTGCCGAACTCGTAGGCGGGCGACCAGCCGCCGAACGCGTGGAACGTGGCCACGTTCACGCTCTGCGACTCGCGGAGGATGACGAGCGAGAGGAAGGGCACGAACGGCTCGTGGAAGTGGAGGACGTCGAACCTCTCGCGCTCGAGCACCCCGCGGACCTGCGAGATGTAGCGGGGCGAGACGGTGACCGTTCCCACCGAACCGTTGGCGGGCATCGAGAAGCCCTTGCCCAGCCGGATGACGTCACCCTCGGAGCTGCGCTGCAGGCCGTGGGACGAAGTCAGGATCCGGACGTCGTGGCCGCGGATGCGCAGGTTCTCGTACAGGTACCGGACGTGCTGCGTGACGCCGCCCGGGAGCGGGTACACGTACGGGCTGACGAGGCCGATCTTCACCGCGTCGACTCCCCGGGCCCCGGGAACCGCGGCGGCCGGAGCTGACCGCCCGGGTAGCCGTGGTCGCGGCCGGTTCCGTCCCGCCGCACCCGGCCGAGGATCTCGTCCCGCCAGCCCCGCCCGTACTTGCGCAGCTGGTTGCCGTAGACGCCCAGCTGCCCCACGCTGCCGTGGAAGGTCCCGTGGTGGCGCGTGGTCCGGGCGAGGAGCGCAGCGCGGATGTCGTCGGGAGTGCGGCCCGGGTACGTGGTCCAGGCGCTTCCCACGGCCGCCAGGGCGTGGGCGTCGCTGGCCCCGAACTCAGGGAGGCCGAGCTCGGCCGCGGTGCGGACGACGTTGCCGTGGCGGTACCGCCCAAAGGCCGTGGGGTTGAACGTCTCGATCGCGTCCGGATGGACGACCGGGTCATCCGAGGCAAGCAACCGTCTGAGCACGAAGCCCTGGGCGGACATCGGGTGCGGGGCCAGCGGATGGGCCGGGATCGCGAGGCCACCCTGGTCATGAACGGCCTCGATCGACCAGCGCAGGCTCTTGAGCGCGGGCACCGGCCGCTCCAGGAACAGCCCGAGGAGGTGGCCGCCGCGCGTGGAGATCTCCTCGCCCACGACCACGGAGAACCCGAGACCCCGGTCCGCCGCCATCTGCCGGCCCGCGAGGGCCGCGTCGATCCGCTCATGATCGGTGATGGCGATGACGTCAAGGACGCCCTCGCGCTCCACGTGGTCAAGGACCTCGACCACCGAGGCAGTCCCATCCGATGCCCAGGTATGGATGTGCAGGTCGGCGCGGCCCAGCCGGTCGAGCGGTTCGGCGGTCACGCGGATCCCTCCCGGGATGCGGGCGGACCCCCGACGGACGTCGGCGTATCTGCCGCCTCCGCGTCATGCAGCACGAGATCAGGCCAGATCGGGTGAAAGGCCCCCCACCACTGCTCGGGTCCGTCGGCGAGGATGGACTCGAACGCCACGGCGATCGAGGCTGTCAGCGCCGCGATCCGCTCCCGTCGCGATCCCTCCGCCGGGGTGGGCACCAGCATCAGTCGCCCGCGATACCGCCCGCCCCTCGCCCGGCGCGCGGAGCCCGCGTACACCGGCACCCCCGCCTCGATGGCCAGGAGCGCCGGGCCGGCCGAGATGGGGGTCGGGTGACCGAAGAAGGGGACCAGGAGACCGTTGCCCAGCATGTCCCTGTCGGCCACCATCCCCACGGACTCGTGGCGGCGCAGCGCGCGCATGAGGGCGCGGCGGGCGTCGCGGATCGGCACGATGTTGACGCCGACCCGGCTGCGGGACTCGACGAACCAGCGCTGGAGGCCAGGGTCCGCGACCGTCTCCATGGGCGCCGTGACCCTGTGGCCAACGAGGCTGGAGATGATGACCGTCGGCAGCTCGATGGCCCCGAAGTGCATGCCCACGATGACCACGGGCTGGCCCGTCATCAGCGCGTCCCGGACCTCGTCCGGGGTGTCGACGTCGATGCGCGCGGCAGCGGATTCGACCGTCAGCCCGCCGGTCCGGGCGACCTCCAGGTAGTAGCGGACGGCGTGGCGATACGAACGGCGGACGATCCGCTCCAGCGCATCCGGGTCGGTGGCCGCGCGACGGGCGAGGCTCGTGCCGCGGCCCTGGGCCGCCAGCCCCTCGCAGGCCCGACGCAGGTTCGCGCGCGCCTGGGCGGCCCGACGCGGGGTGGCGCGGTACCAGACCTCGCCGATGGCTTCGGCCGCAGCGACCAGCGGCGCCTCGGGCAGCCAGGTGAGAACGCGGGCCGCGGCCAGCAGCAGCGATCCGCGGAGGCCTGCCCGCGGAGCCCGCTGCGGTGTCCCGCCGGCGCCCGGCGACCCGCCGGTGCCCGCAGTCGCCCCGGGATCGGCAGTGACGCCGTCAACGTCGCGCATCGCCGGCGCAGCGGTCACGGCCGCCCGTCCCCTTTGGTCTCGGCCGCATCGCCGGCGAGCATCGCGGCCGCGCGCGCCTCCAGCCCCACCCCCTCCGCCGGGTCCGACGGCCACATCGGCTTGAAGCTGTACCACTGCTCCGGCGCGGCGGCAATCGTCCGCTGGAGCGCGTCCGCGATCCGCTGGGTGGCCCGCTGGAGATCGGCCGGGCTCGAAGACGGAACTGCGAACACCTCGTCGCCATCCACCCGGAAGCGGCCGTCCACCGTGCGACGGACCGCCATCGGGGCGATCACGGCGCCGGTCTTGGCGGCGAGCGTTGCCGGACCTGCCGGAAGCGTTGTCCAGGCGCCGAACAGCTTCACCGGGATGCCGTCGCTGCGGTAGCCCCAGTCCACGAGGAGCGCCATGATCTCGTTGTTGCGCAGGACCTTGAAGATCTCGCGCAGGTTGCGCCACGGTACGACGTGGACACCCCACGACTCGCGTTGCTGGCGGAGGATCTCGAAGATCTCGGGAAACGAGGAGTCGTCCGCGACGACGTTCGCGGGGAGCCCCCGCCAGGCCACGGCAGCCGCCACCGCTTCGTTGTTGCCGACGTGGCCGGCGACCACGATCGCCGCCCGGCCGGACGCCCGCCAGCCATCGATGATGCGGTCGATGCCGCCGCCGTCAACCAGCATCGAGACCTCGCCCTTCGGGCGGGACGGCAGACGCATCAGCTCCACCATGTAGGTCGCGTACTCCCTGTACGCGCGGAGGGCCATGCGCCGCACCCGCGGGTGCTCGGGTGGCAGGCCGAGCACGTGCCCGAAGTTCTGGTTCGACCAGCGTCGCTTCGACGGCAGGACGAGGTAGCCAAGCTGGGAGAACCCGCCGATGACCTCCCTCGAGAGCCGGGGTGGCAGGTGCGCAAGGGCGGCCGCCGTGGCTTTGTAGCCGACGACCGCCGCCTTCTCGAGCAGGCGCGGGGAGGATTCGAGGCGCCGGTGGGGCGCCTCGAGCCGTCGCTGGGGTTGCGTCACTTGGTGGCGGTCACCTTCGTGCGGGCTGCCGTCGCGAGCGCCTTGGAGTCCTTCTTCGACTCCTCGTTGCCCACGAGCGTCTCGTTGTCGTCGCCCCTGATGAACGCCTCCACGCGGTTGTACGCGATGTCGTCGTGGACCTGGAGCGGCGGGCTCTTCATGAAGTAGCTGGACGGTGCCACCAGGGTCCCCTTCAGGCCCCGGTCGAGGCCGATCCGGAGACACCGGATGGCGTCAATGATGACACCTGCGCTGTTGGGGCTGTCCCAGACCTCCAATTTGAGCTCCGCCTTGAGCGGCACGTCACCGAAGGTCGTCCCCTCCATCACGATGTAGCAGTACTTGCGGTCCTGGAGCCACGGCACGTAATCCGACGGCCCGACGTGGACGTTCCCCGCCTCCAGCTCGTAGTCGAGCATGGACGTGACGGCGTTGGTCTTGGAGATCTTCTTCGACTCCAGGCGCTCGCGCTCGAGCATGTTCATGAAGTCCGTGTTGCCGCCGAAGTTCAGCTGGTAGGTGCGGTCCACGCGGACACCGCGGTCCATGAACAGGCGGGTGAGCACGCGGTGCGAGATGGTCGCGCCGACCTGGCTCTTGATGTCGTCCCCGATGACCGGCAGGCCCTTCTCGGCGAACCTGCGCTGCCAGTAGGGCTCACGGCCGATGAACACCGGGATGGCGTTGATGAAACCGACGCCGGCCTGCAGCGCCTGCTCCACGTACCACTTCGTCGCCTCCTCGCTCCCGACGGGGAGGTAGGAGACGACCATGTCGACCTTGCGCTCCTTGAGGATCCCGACGACGTCGGCCGTGGGTCCGGGTGCCTTCTCGATCACCTGGGACAGGTACTTGCCCAGGCCGTCGTGGGTCATTCCCCGGTCCACGGTCACGCCCATGTGCGGGACGTCCATGAACTTGAAGGTGTTGTTCTGGCCCGAGAAGATCGCCTCGGAGATGTCCTTGCCGACCTTCTCCTTGTCCACGTCGAACGCGGCCACGAACTCCACGTCGCTGATGTGGTAGTCGCCCAGCTTGACGTGCATCAGCCCCGGAACGAAGTCTTCGGGCTTGGCGTTCTCGTAGTAGTAGCGGCCCTGGACGAGGCTGCTGGCGCAGTTGCCAACGCCGACGATGGCGACGCGGATCTTCCGATCACGCGCCACCGGGGCAGCCCCGTTCGTGGTCTCCTGCTGGTCCAATGTGCGTTCCCTTTCCTTGCTATGAGCCCTGCTGCCCGGGCAGCAATCGGCCGCAGCCGGTTGCCCCGGGACTACCCCTGCTGGTCGTCCGCCTGGCGGACGGTGTGGAGGATTCGCTGGATGGTGGTGATGGTGGCGAGGACGGCAATCAGCCCGAGCGAGAGCTCGAGCGCGATTGCGGACGGCGGATAGGCCATGGCGCCGGACGCGTCCATGTCCGCATAGGAGCCCGGCAGCAACCCGGCGGCAACGAGGCCGATCGTGAGGATGACGATCCGGACCTCACGCGGGGCGAGTCCGACGGCCGCCATGCCCGAACCGGACGTGAAGCCCATGTTCTCGGCCTTGGCACGCGTATAGCTGACCATGAACGCGGAGGTCATCGCCGCCGCAGCCAGGACCGCGCCGAGGTCGAATCCGGCCGCGAGCGCACCCCAGGCGATGCCGACGTAGACGACACCCTCGCCCCACCGGTCGAAGGTGGAGTCGAGGAACGCTCCGAGCTTGCTGACCTTGCCTGTTGCCCGGGCCACGGCACCGTCGAACAGGTCGAAGATGCCGCCAAAGACGACGAGGAACCCGGCGATGAGCCAGGCCTGCGCGCCGGCCGCGACGGCCGCGACGCACGCGATGGCAAAGCCGATGAGGGTCAGCGCATTGGGGGTGAGCCCCACCCGGGCCATGGCGAGGGCGATCGGCGTGACCATGCCGCGGATCTTCGCCCGCAGCTCAGGGCTGACGATGGCACCGCTCACGAGATGGCTCCCTTCAGGTCGGCCGCGGCTGCGGCGTCGGGCTCCAGGCCAAGGACCCGGGCCTCACGTTGGGCAAAGGTCGCGAACGCCTCCGGAACGATCGTGTGGACGACCTCCCGGCCGCGGCGACGCGCGGCCACCAGGCCCACCTCGCGCAGCTTGCCCAGGTGCCACGAGACCAGGGGCTGCGACAACCCGACGTGCTCGATCAGCTCCGAGACCGTCGCCGGGCCGTCCGCGAGCCGGCGCACGATGCGCAGCCGGTTCACGTCCGCCAGGACCTTGTGGAAGCGTCGCAGCTCGCGGAGGTCGTCGGGCTGGTCCACGGCGGCGGCGAGGGTGCTGCGGAAGCGCGCGGGGGAAGGAGACACGTCGGTCAGGCAACCTGCAACTTGGGAGACGCCGAAGGATCAACCGCCATTTATATCAATGGGCGTTGATATTAGGAGTGAAGCGAGCCCCTGTCAACACCCCTCGACACGCCACCGCTCATGGGCCGGCACCGCCTAAACTCGGGGCGTGGACCAGCTCCCGCGCCGAGATTCCCTCGTGCTCCTCGCCGTCCTGGGGACGGGCGTCTTCCTGGCCGGCCTCGAACTGATGATCACGGCGGTCGCCCTGCCGGCGATCGTCACCGACCTGGCCACGTGGGCCCGCCTCCGCGAGGCGTCCTGGATCATCAACGGCTACCTGCTGGTCTACGTCGTCACCATGCCGCTGGCCGGGCGACTGGCGGACCTGTGGGGCAACCGCCGCGTGTTCCTCGGGGCTCTCGGACTGTTCACGGTTGGCTCTGCGCTCGCCGGTGCCGCGCCGACGCTCGAATTGCTGATCGTCGCGCGACTGGTCCAGGCGGCCGGCGGCGGGGCGCTGGTGCCCGTGGCCACGTCCGCGGCGTCCCACCTGTTCCCGGGCTCTGGCAGATCGCGAGCCCTGGGCGTCATCGGTGCGCTCACGTTCCTGGGGATGGCCGCAGGGCCGTTCCTCGGCGCGGCGATCCTCGATGTCATCCACCCGGAGGTCGCCCTCGCGCGCCTGGGCGTGGCGCCGGGCTCGGTCCTGGCGGATGCGCTGGCGCCCGCGTGGCGCTGGGTCTTCTACGTCAATGTGCCGGTCGGCATCGGCGCGCTGGCGCTGGCCTGGGCGGCCAGCAGCGGCTGGGAGACGCCGCGCCGCAGCGGGCGTGTCGACGTGGTCGGCGCGCTTCTGTTCTCCGCGTTCCTGGTCGGAGCCCTGGGCGCGTTGACGCTGCTCGGCAGTCGGGCGGAGGGCGGCGACGCGACCGGCCTCGGGAGCGGGCCGGACCCCTCGACGATCGGGCTGGTCCTGGCCGGCATCGCCGCTGTTGCCGGGCCGGTCTCCATCATCCGGGGCCTGCGCGTCCAGGACCCCTTCCTCGACCCGCGGCTCTTCCGGCACGCGGGGTTCGCCTCGGCGGCGCTCGTCTCCGTCCTGACCGGCTACGGCCTGGCGACGGCGATCGTGGGCGCGGCGGTGTTCGTGGACCGCGTTCTGTATGGCGGCCCAGCCGAGCAGCAGGTCGCGCTCGGTTCGCTCGCGGCCGCAACCGCGGTCGCGGCCCTGCTGTCTGGTTTCGCGGTGCGGATCTTCTCGCTGCGCCTGGTCACGGTGGCGGGCCTCTCGGCGTCGATCGTCGGCCTCGTGCTCATGGCGGGCTGGACCCCGGAGACCTCGGTTCAGGGCGCGGCGGCGGCGCTGGCGCTATTCGGGGCTGGCTTCGGGCTCACGGTGACGCCGCGCTCGACGGCGGCCGTGGAAGCGGTAGCCGTGGAGCAGTACGGCATCGCATCGTCCACCGTGACCGTTGCACGGATGATCGGTATGGCCGTGGGCCTCGCGATCCTCACGGCATACGGCTCCACGACCATCGACCGTCTGTACGACCAGGTCTACGCCTCGTCGGACGCCTACCTGCAGTACGTCCCGGAGGCCCTCCATGGGCGGCAGCTGAAGGACCCGCTGGTGGTCGAGGCCCTGGAGGCCTGGGCGGCAGGCGAGGCCGCGCGGATCATGGTCGGCATCTTCCTGGTCGCCGCGGCCGTGACGGCAGCGGCGGTGCCGCCGGCCCTGCTGCTGGACCGGCGGCGACGCAGGCTCGCGCCGCGGGAGCCGGTCCCGGCCCCCGCCACAGCGCCTGGTGCCGATGGAGCGGTCGAACGTGCCGAACCCGGCGGGCCCCACCCCGACCGCGCGCCCGGACCCCCTGCGGCCGGCCCAGGGGGAGCCACCTGACCGCGCAGCCAGGCAGGAGGCGCTGATCCGCGGGCGCGGCGCCGGCCGCGATCCTGCTGCGGCGGATCGACCGGGATCTGAGCTCCTACCCGCAGGCGACGGGCTTCGCCTTGGGATGCGCGTCCGCCGGGTCCGCCTGGCCGACCGAGATCGGGAGGGCGCGGACCTGGGTCTTGCCCGGCGTGCCCTTGGGTCCCTCCGAGGTCTGGAGCCAGAGCTCCTCTGAGGTGGCCCCCAGCGCGTCGTCCAGGTCCAGCTGGTGGAGCCGCACCTCGCGGATCTCGTACAGGTAGAGCTTGTCGTCGCTGGTGTAGACCTGCACGACCATCCCCAGCATCTTCTTGCCGTTCTTCTTCGGGATCGCGAGCTCGTAGATCGGGCCGAACATGCCGTCGCGCGCATGGGCGTAGAGGTACGTGGCGCGGTCCTCGCCGGGCTGGCCCAGCTCCTTGATGTACATCGCGACGTTGCAGTATGGGTAGCTGGCGTTGCCCTCGACGATCGGCATGTCGATCTTGAGCGCCGGGACAACCACGCGGGTGGCAACAGCCCGCCCGGCGGGTGGCGGCGTTGCCTCTGCCGTCGGCTCAGCCGATGCCGTTGTGGACGGGTTCACCGATGGAGACGCCACCTCGATCGTCGGCGTGGGCTCCTCGGTCGGCGCGAGGGTCTCGATGCTCGGCGTCTCCACGACCGCGGTGCCGGCTGTGGCGGGGTCCGCGTACGAGAGCAGGCCGGCCGTGACCAGCATGACGCCCATCGCGGTCACGAGCGCAGGCAGGAGCCGCGTGCGGAGTGCGGTGAGCAGGGTGGCGACCATGGCGCGCGAATCCTAGTTGACTCCGGAGGAACGTGCCTCTCCCCGTTAGTGCTGGTACGCTCGCCAGATGGGTGGGAGGACTGTCATCGCACTGGGGCTTGTCACGGGCGTCGTCGTGGGAGGCCTCATCATTGGTGGGCTGGTCGCGTTCCTGCCGGGGCCCGCACCCGCGGCCTCACCCGCGCCGACACCGACCGCGGAGCCAACGCCGTTCCCGTCACCCGCCCCCACTCCCACGGCATCGCCGGCCACTCCAACTCCCGCAGAGCCGTCGGCCACCGCCGGCTCCGAGGCGTTTGGCGTCGGACAGCCGGCGCCGCCGCTGGTGGTCCCGAAGGTCGGAGGCGGCACGATCGACCTCGCCGCGCTCAGGGGCAAGCCGGTCTGGGTCAACTTCATGGCCACGTGGTGCCCGTCTTGCGTGGACGAACTGCCGCTCATGGCCGGTTTCGCAGCACGCTACGAGGACACGGACATCGTCGTCGTCCCCGTGGACGTGCGCGAGGACGAGGCCGCGGTTGCCGCGTTTGCCGCCGAGGTGGGCATGACCTTCCCGGTCGGGCTGGACACGGACGGCACCGCGCAGGCCGCGTGGGGTGCCCTTGCCCTTCCAGTCCACTTCTGGATCGACAAGGATGGGATCGTGCGCGACGGTGCGCTGGGTGGGATCGGTCCGGATGTGATGGCCGCCGGCCTCGGGTCGATCCTGCCAGGGGTGACCGTCACTCCCTGACGCCGCGCGTGGCCGTCAGCCGGTCACCAGGAGCAGTCCCTCGCGCAGCAGCCCGACGGCGAACGCGACCAGCAGCACCGCCAGCACGCGCATGGTCAACCGGTAGCCGCGCCCGGCGACACGACCTCGCGTCCGCCCGACCGCCAGCGCGATGCCCAGCTTCGACCCGAGGAGGCATCCGTAGAACCCGAGCAGGAACGCGGCTGCTGTCGGCACCCCGCCGCTGGAGTACGCGGAGAGCAGCGTCGGTGCGCCAACGACGATCCAGAACAGCCAGGGATGCGGGCTGAGCCCGTTGGCCACGACCCCACGGGTCCACGATCGCGGCGCCGGTGGCGTCTCGCCCTCGAGGAGCATGCCCGGCGGCTGTGCCCGCCAGGTGTCCCAGGCCAGCCACGAGACGAAGGCGGCACCTGCCAGGGCGATGACCGTCAGCGGCCCGGACGCGCCGGCCACGGTTCCCACGAGGAGCGCGGAGACAATGACGATCGGCAGGTCCGTGACCAGCGGGGCGAGCGCCACCCGCACTCCCTGGCCAAGGCCGTGGCGCACGGTCTGTGAGATGACAAGCGCGAGCAGCGGACCCGGGGCGAGGCCGGCCGACAGCCCGAACAGGGCGCCCGTGGCAAGCGCGTCGATCATGGTGTCGCGGGGAGGCTGGCCCCAGTCCCCATGTGTTCCGGGCCCGGACCTAGCCGATCGCCGCGGCCGCGCCCTCGACGATGTCCAGCAGGGCGTTGGGGAACAGGCCCAGCGCCACCGTCAACACCGTTGCCACCACCAGTCCGGCCCAGACGAGGCGCCCGTGCGGCATCACCGGGATCTCGCCCTCCGGTTCCCGCATGAACATGTAGACCACGACGCGCAGGTAGTAGAACGCCGCCACCGCCGCGTTGAGCACCGCAAGGATCGCGAGGGCGGTCAGCCACCCACCGGCCTGGACCGCCGAGAGGATCACGTAGAACTTGCCGAAGAACCCGGCCGTGGGCGGGATGCCCGTGAGGGACAGCATGAACAGGGTCATCATCAACGCCAGGACCGGCTCACGGCGGATGAGGCCCGCGAAGGTGGACAGGTTGCTGGTCACCGCACGGCGCTTCTGGAGGGCCGCGATCACGGCGAATGCGCCCAGGTTCATGAACGCGTACGCGGCGCTGTAGAAGAGCAGCCCCTCGAGGCCCTGGATCTCACCGGCCGCGAACGCCGCGAACCCGACCAGCATGTAGCCGGTGTGTGCGATCGAGGAGTACGCGAGCATCCGCTTGACGTTGTCCTGGGTCAGCGCGACCAGGTTGCCAAGGGTCATCGTCAGGGCCGCCAGCACCATGATCACGATGTTCCAGTCCAGCGCGAGGGGACCGAGCGCTTCGCCGAAGAGCCGGATGATCAGTGCGAACGCCCCGATCTTCGGCCCGACCGACAGATAGCCGGTGACCGGGGTCGGGGAGCCCTGGTACGCATCCGGCGTCCAGTAGTGGAACGGGACGGCGGCGATCTTGAATGCCACGCCCGTGGTCATGAACGCGAGGCCAAGGGCCAGGCCCGGCGAGAGCGCCGCGGTGCCGCTCACGAGCGCGGCCAGGGATTGCGCCACGCCATCGATCCGGGTGGTGCCGGTCATGCCCCACACGAACGCGAGCCCGAACAGGAAGATGGCGGAGGAGAAGGACCCGAGCAGGAAGTACTTGATCGCGCCCTCGGTCGAGAAGCCGTCCGACTTGTGGTAGCCGGCCAGGATGTACCCGGGCAGGACCATGAGCTCCAGGCCCAGGAACAGCAGCAGCAGGTCCGCCGACCCGGCAAGGAGCATGGCGCCCGACATCGCGAACACGAGGATCGCGCTGAACTCGGCCACCGGCAGGCCGCGCTCCTCCATGTAGTCCGGCGCGAACGCGACGCTCAGCGCGACGATCGCCACGAACAGCACGTCCAGGAACGTGGTCAGCGGGTCCACCACGTAGGAGCCGTTGAAGGCCGTGGATCCGGTCTGGCCCGTGAGGACGATCAGCCCGGCGACGAGCGCAAGGCCGACAAACGTCACCGCGAGCACCGGGACCTTGCGGCCGGGCACGATGAAGTCGACGACGATGATCGCGGCTGCCAGCAGCACCGCGGCGATGAACGGCGCCAGCGTGACGGCGTCGGAGAAGATCACGGGTGTCCTCCTACCGCCACAGGCCGAGGGCGATGGGTGCAGCCTGTTGCACCGCGGCGAGTGCGTTCGTCACGGAACCGGCGATCAGGTCCAGGAGCAGGCCCGGGAAGAGGCCGAACACCACGACCAGCGCGCCCAGCGGCACAAGCGTGAGTGCCTCGACAGGGCGGAGGTCGGTGAGGTGGTCGCCGAGACCCTTGAGGAACCCCGACAGCTCGCCGAAGGCCACTCGCTGGAACATCCAGAGCAGGTACCCGGCGGCAAGGATCATCACGAAGGTCGCGATCGCGGCGGCGGCGGGGTTGAAGGCGAACGTTCCGACCAGGACCAGGAACTCGCCCACGAACCCGGACAGGCCCGGCAGGCCGACCGAGGCGAAGACGAAGAACCCGAACGCGGCGGCGTACACAGGGGTCTTCGACCCCAGCCCGCCCATCTTGGCGATCGTCCGATCGTGGGTGCGCTCGTAGATCACGCCCACGAGGAGGAAGAGTGCGCCGGTGATGAGCCCGTGGTTGACCATCTGGAGGATGGCCCCCTGCATGCCCTGTTCCTGGAACACGAAGATGCCCAGGGTCACGAAGCCCATGTGGCTGACCGACGAATAGGCGACCAGCTTCTTGAGGTCTGGCTGGACCAGGGCGACGATCGCGCCGTAGATGATCGCGATCAGGCTCATCACGATGATCAGCGGGGCCCAGGTCTGCGCCGCCTCCGGGAACAGCGGGATCGCGAACCGGATGAACCCGTAGCCACCCAGCTTCAGCAGGACGCCGGCCAGGATGACGGAGCCCGCCGTGGGCGCCTCCACGTGGGCGTCCGGGAGCCAGGTGTGGAACGGGAACATCGGGACCTTGATCGCAAAGGCGAGCGCGAATGCCGCGAACGCGAAGAAGCCGAAGGTGCCGTCGAAGTTGCCGGCGGCCGCGAACTCGGTGAGCTTCCCGACGTCGAACGCCCCTGCCCACCCGTTGGTGGTCTGGTAGGTGAAGGCGGCGGCCAGGATCGCGACCAGCATCAGCAGCGACCCGACCAGGGTGTAGAGGACGAACTTGATGGTGGCGTAGATGCGGTTCTTGCCGCCCCAGATCCCGATGATCAGGTACATCGGGACGAGGACCAGCTCCCAGAAGATGTAGAACAGGAACAGGTCCATCGCAACGAACACGCCCGTCATCCCCACCTCGAGGACGAGGAACGAGATCATGTACTCCTTCACCCGGTTCTGGATCGGGCCGAAGGAGGCGAGGATGCTGATCCAGGTGAGGGTCGTGGTGAGGACCACGAGCACGAGCGAGAGCCCGTCCACGCCCACCTTGTACTGGATGCCGAACATCGGGATCCAGTCGACCTGGTCGACGAACTGGAAGCCATCCGCACCGGCCACGAAGGCGACCAGCAGCGCGAGCGAGGCGACCCACGCGAGGAGGGCGAAACCGAGCGCGGTGTAGCGCGCGACGTTCGGCCGGCTGGTCGGCGTGAACGCGATCACGAGAGCGCCCAGCAGGGGCAGGAAGGTGACCAGGGTCACCAGGTGCAGCCCGGAGAGGTCGATCATCGGGGCTGCCCCACGATCAGGAGGAACGAGGCCGCCATCACGATCAACCCGATCGCGATGCCCAGCGCGTAGTTCTGGACACGCCCCGTCTGGATCTGACGCAGCCCGCCGCCCGCGCCGCGGGTCACGCTGCCGACGCCGTTGACGGCACCGTCCACGATGGATCGGTCGAACCACCACATGGCGGCGGCGATGCGCCCGCCGATGCGGATGAACAGCAGGTCGTTGAGCTCGTCGAACCACCACTTGTTGAGCGTCGCGCGGTAGAGGAACCGCGTCGCGCCGTTCGCGTTGGTCAGCTGCCGGACGCGCTCCGGCTTGCCCCGGCGCTTGAAGGCGCCGAACAGCCAGATCCCGAGGATCAGGCCGAGGGTTGCCACGGCGACGCTGGCCAGGATCAGGTACCCGTCGATGCCGAACAGCTCGTACGCGTGCGGCTCGCCGTAGAGGTACTCCTCGGACTCGACGAAGACCGGCTCCAGCCAGCCCTTGAGGGTCGAGGCACCGAGCGGCGTGCCCAGGGCGATGCCCAGCAACGCGGCCGGGATCGCGAGCAGGACGAGCGGCAGGGTCATGGTCCACGGCGACTCGTGGACCTTGGGCTCCACGCTCGGGTCCACGTGGGACTCGCCGTAGAACGTCTTGCCCATCAGGCGCCACATGTAGAACGCGGTCATCGCCGCGACCACCAGGCCGATACCCCAGACCCAGTAGAACCCGAACTTGAACGCCTCGCCCAGGATCTCGTCCTTGGAGAAGAAGCCCGCGAGCGGCGGGATGCCCGCGATCGCGATCGTGCCCACGAGCATCGTCCAGTGCGTGATCGGGATCTTCCGCCACAGCCTTCCCATCCGGTTCATGTCCTGCTCGCCGTCCACCGCGTGGATGACCGAGCCCGACCCGAGGAACAGGAGGCCCTTGAAGAAGCCGTGGGTCATGAGGTGGAAGATGGCCGCGACGTAGGCGCCCACGCCCAGCGCGGCGAACATGTAGCCCAGCTGCGAGAGGGTGGAGTACGCGAGCACGCGCTTGATGTCGGTCTGGGTGAACGCGATCGACGCCGCGAGGATGGCGGTGAAGATGCCGATCGCCGCAACGACGACCATCGCTTCCTGCGCGTGCGCGAACAGCGGGTTGGCGCGCGCGACGAGGTAGACGCCGGCGTTGACCATGGTGGCAGCGTGGATCAGGGCGGAGACCGGGGTCGGGCCCTCCATCGCGTCCGGGAGCCAGACGTGCAGCGGGAACTGGGCGCTCTTGCCCATCGCGCCTGCGAACACGAGCAGCGCGACGACCACGAGCGGGATCGTCAGCTCTGCGGCCGGCATCTCGATCAGCCTGGCAAGCAATTCCTGGATGTTCAGCGTCCCGGTATTGACCCAGATCGCCATGATCCCGAGCGCGAAGCCCACGTCGCCGACGCGGTTCACGATGAACGCCTTCTTGGCGGCCAGCGCCGCGGACCGCTTCGGGTACCAGAACCCGATCAGCGAGTACGAGGACAGGCCCACCAGCTCCCAGCCCGCGAACACCAGCACCCAGTTGTCCGCCAGCACGAGCACGAGCATCGAGAACATGAACAGGTTGAGGTAGGCGAAGAACCGCCACGTGCCCGGGTCGTGCGCCATGTACCCGATCGAGTAGATGTGCACGAGCATGCCG
This sequence comes from uncultured Chloroflexia bacterium, assembly GCA_963766735.1. Taxonomy (GTDB): domain Bacteria; phylum Chloroflexota; class Limnocylindria; order Limnocylindrales; family CSP1-4; genus CAIXZV01. Next base: position 54,753 of record CAVYBU010000003.1, on the reverse strand, counting down.
ATGGTCGTGACGACGATCAGGAGCGCCGCGGTCAGGGCATCCACGTGGAATCCCATGTTCACCACGAAGTCCCCGGCGGGGATCCACGTCCAGAGCGTGACGTCCAGGCCGTGCTCGCCGAAGGGCTCCGCGTGGGTCAGCGCCGGGACGATGACCATCATCGCGATCACCCAGACCGCGATGACGATGCCCACCGGCACGATCTCGGCGGCGGTCCGCCCCCCTTCGCCTGCAGCCGGCGCCCGAACAGGGCGGTGAAGGCGAAGCCGAGGATAGGCAGCAACGGGATCAGCGCGATCAGCAGGGGGTAGATCCCCGGATCCACCGCTCCGGTGACGACGGCCTCTCCCTCGGAGGCGAACAAGGTGTTCAGGAGGGGGTACATCGTGATCGCCGCCTACTGCCGCATCGCGTCGTACTCGTCGACGAGCGGCGTCTTCCGGTTGCGGTAGATCGCGATCACGATCGCCAGGCCGATCGTCGCCTCGGCCGCCGCGGCCGCAATGACGATCAGCGCGATCACGGAGGCGCTCTCGCGCAGCGAGGTGGTGAATGCCCCGAACGCGATGATCGAGAGGTTCACCGCGTTGAGCATCAGCTCGATGGACATCAGCATGCTGATCGCGTTCCGGCGGGCCAGGAAGCCGAACGCGCCGATGGCGAACAGCAGGCCGGCCAGGACCAGGTAGGCGTCCAGGCTCTGCGAGACGTTGTCGAGGAAGGAGAACATCAGTCGCTCCCTCCCGGCTCGCGCCTGGCGATGTACACGGCACCGACGACCGCGGCCAGGAGCAGCACGCTCACGACCTCGAACGGGAGCGTGAAGTCCGCGAACAGCGTCGTCGCCATCGCGGTCGTGTCCGTCCAGATCCGGGCGCCGGCCTCCGGCCAGTCGGTGGACGCAACTGAGACGGCGATCAGCAGCGCCAGCACCACGGCCGCGATCGCGGCCGGGATGGCCTGCGTCTGGAACACGAGCGCTGCGGGACCGGCCTTCGTCTGGGTCAGCATGATCGCGAACAGGACAAGGACGCTGATGGCACCGATGTAGACCAGCACCTGGGCACCGGCGACCAGTGGTGCGCCCGCGAACACGTACAGCCCCGCGAGTGCCGCGAAGCACACGATCATCGCCAGGCCGCAGCGGATGATGTCCTTCATGGTCACGACCAGCAGCGCCGACCCGACCATGATCCCGGCCAGAATCATGAACAGCAGGTCATCCCACCCGAACCCGAGCAGCGGGATCGTCTCCGGCAGCGTCACGCGTCCCTCTCAGCGTTGATGGACTTGGCCGGGTCGTTCGCGGGCGCATCCTGGTGCCCGTTCCCGTTCCCGTTCCCATTGGCGAGTGAGGCGGGGAGCACGGGCAGGAGCCGGGACCGGTCGAGGACGCGTCCCTCGGCCCGGGCTCGCTCCGCCCAGTCGCGCTCGCGGCGGATGTAGCTCATCTCCGTCTCGCGCTCGACCGCGGCCAGCGCGAGGAGATCGATGGACGGCTCCTCGCGGGACGTGTGGCTGAGCTCGAACTGGTCGCTGTCGCGGACGGCGTCGTAGGGGCAGGCGTCGACGCAGATGCCGCACAGGATGCAGCGGCTCTCGTCGACCTCGTACTTCTGCAGGATCCGGGGCTTGGGCATCAGCGCCCCCGTCGGGCACGTCTCCGCGCAGCGGCCGCAGGACACGCACGGCGTGTCGTTGAGGCTCATGTCGAGCGGCGTGGTCACCAGGGTGTCGAAGCCGATCCGCATGAAGTCGTAGCAGGCAGCGCCGACCACCTCGGCGCAGACGTTGGCGCAGCGGCCGCAGTCGATGCACCGGGCGGGCTCCCGCAGGATGAACGCGTGGCTGTCGTCCCGGACGTAGTCGTGGTTCAGCCCCGTGAACCGGTTCTCGGTGACGGAGCGGTATCCGGCACCCTGGTGGAAGCCCTTCTCGAGCGTCTTCAGGGTGGTGCCGTACTCGATGCCCAGCCGGCGCAGGTCGCAGAAGCCGATCGCCTCGCAGGTGCACTGGAGGCAGCGGGTGGACTCCGCGACGGCCTCGTCCCGGGTGTACGGGATCTCGTACTCGAGGTAGCTGTCGCTGCGGGCCTCGGGCTCCAGGGCCCGGAGGCGGTAGCGCGGTTCCTTGACCTCGCCGGTGAACGGCACGATCGAGAGGAACTCGGGTTGCGGCTCGGCGAGTGTCTGCCGGGTCCGGATGGCGGCCAGGTCGTTGCCGCGCAGGTATGCGTCCACGGCGTAGGCGGAGCGGCGGCCCTCGGCGATGGCCTGGACGACCGTCGCGGCGCCGATCCGGACGTCTCCGGCTGCGAACACGCCGGGCCGGTCCGTCTCGAACGTGACGGCGTCGGCCTTGAGGCGGCGCTGGCGGTTCGCGGTGACGCCGTCGTTGCCGGCGCCGAACCAGCGCAGGTCCGGGCCCTGGCCGATGGCCAGCAGCACGCGGTCGCAGGGGATGATGAACTCGGTATCGGGAGCGGGCTCCGGGCGTCGCCGCCCTGACGCGTCGGGCTCACCGAGCTTCATGCGGATGAACTCGATGCCGGTGACCTTGCCCGTGTTCGCGTCCTTGACGACACGCGTGGGACCGGCCTGGAAGATGGTGGTGACACCCTCCTCGATGGCCTCGTGGACCTCGGAGGCGGCCGGCATGTCCTTCATGTCGCGGCGGTAGACGAGCGTGACGTCCTTCGAGCCCTGGCGGACGGAGGTGCGGACGCAGTCCATCGCGGAGAAGCCGCCGCCCACGACCACGATGCGCGCGGCGGCGTGGCCCGGGTACTCCAGGCCCAGCGTGGCCGTGCGCAGGTAGTCGAGGCCGTCGATGACGCCGTCGGCGTCCTCGTCGGGGATGCCGAGCTTGTTGGTGTCGTAGCAGCCGATGGCAACCAGGACGGCATCGAAGCCCTGGTTCTGCAGGTCGTCCAGCGTGAAGTCCCTGCCCAGCTCCTGGTTGCAGACCATCCTGCCGCCCAGGCGGGTCACCGACTCGTACTCGGCCTCGAGGACCTCGACCTTGGGCAGCCGGTACTGCGGGATGCCGTACCGGAGCATGCCGCCGGGTGCGGGGTCCCGCTCGAAGATCGTCACGTCGTGGCCGGCCAGCAGCAGGTAGAACGCTGCGCTCATGCCGGCCGGTCCCGAGCCGATGACAGCCGCCCGGCGCCCGGATGGGGCCTGCTTCTCGAACGGGAGCGGTGGGTCGATGCCCTCGTCAAGCATGGCCCGCAGGACCTGGTCGCCGGCGTAGCGGTGGCTGTCCCGGATGGCGATCGCCTCGTCCACCTCGTCCCGTCGGCAGTGCTCCTCGCAGGGGGCGGGGCAGACGCGTCCCAGGATGCTGGGGAACGGGATCGTGCGCTTGAAGGTGCGCACGGACTCGGTCCAGTTGGCCTCCGCGTTGGCCTTCAGGAAGCCCGGGATGTCGATGTGGCTGGGGCACTTGTTCTGGCACGGCGGCAGGCAGTACGCGTTGTGGTCCGAGAAGATCAACTCGAGGTTGGTCCGCCGGATCCGGCGCAACTCGTCCGTCTGGGTGCGGACAACCATGTCCGCCTCGGCCTCGCGCGAGCAGGAGATCGGCGGGGCGTCCTCGCCCTCCACCTCGACCACGCACATCCGGCAGGCGCCGAAGCCCGGCAGCTTGGGTTCGTAGCAGAGGGTGGGGATCTCGATCCCGTTGTCGCGGCAGACCTCGAGGATCGTCTGGCCTTCGAAGCCCTCGATCAGGCGCCCGTCCACCTCCAGGCGGATACGTGGCGTGCTCTGCGGGCGCTGCGGTGACTGGGTGGTGATCAGCCGCTCGGCGAGGGAGTCATCCCGCGCCGTGACCGTGTCGAGGACTGCGGGCGTGTCCGGGCGTGACTCGACCCGGCTCTGGACGGGGCTGTCGGGGCGCACGATGAGGTCGGCCATCAGCGGGGTCCTGGTGTCGCTGCGCCCGCCGCCACCGCAATCGGCGCGCAGACGCCGGCGGGACAGGTGGAGCGGAGGAGGTGGTCGTCGATCTCGGGACGGAAGTATCGCATCACGCTGGTGAGCGGCAGGACGGCAAGGCGCTCGTGGTCGCACAGGGCGCTCGCCGCGATGTCGTGGGCGAGGTCCCCGATGAGCGCCGGATCCGTCGGCCGGGGATGGCCCTCGGCGATGCGGTCGCCGATCTCCGAGAGACGGCGCAGGCCGATCCGGCAGGGGATCGTCTTGCCGCACGCCTGGTCGGCGGCGAAGCGGGTGAGGAGCCGGGCGAGATCCACGACGCACGCCCGCTCGTCCGCGATCACCACGGAACCGGATCCGATGTGGGCGCCGGCATCGCGGAGCGGGTCGAAGTCGTACGGGGTGTCCAGGAGGTCCGCGGGCAGGATGCCTCCGGTGGGCCCGCCGACCAGGAGCGCCTTGAGCGGTCGTGTGCCGCTGCCGCCCGCGAGATCCACCAGGGTCCGCAGAGACGTGCCCAGGGGCACCTCGGCGATGCCCGCACCCTCGGGACCGCGGAGCTGGACCAGGGCGGTTCCGGTGGATGTCCCGCCTGTCTGGCCGTTCCCGCCGCCGATCGCGGCGAAGCGGTCCGCGCCCTCGCGGATGATCCAGGGCACGGCGGCCAGGGTCTGGACGTTGTTGACGACGGTGGGCTTGTCCCACAGGCCGCGTTCGGTGGGATACGGCGGCTGCTGCTCGGGCTGGCCTCGCTTGCCCTCGAGAGCCCTGAGCAGGACGGTCTCCTCGCCCAGCATGTAGGCGCCCTGCACCGGCCTGACCGTGACGGTGACGCGGTGGCCGGAGCCCATGACGTCGTCGCCGAGGAACCCGGCCTCCCCCGCCGCGAGGACGGCGCCCTCGAGCATCGTGACCAGGGCCGTGTCATCCGCCCGGAGGGCGAGGATCGCCTCCGTGGCACCGGCGGTGAACGCGGCGATCACGAGGCCCTCGATGACGACCCAGGGGTCTGCCGCCAGCAGCGCGCTTCCGATCTGGACACCCGGGTCCGCGTCGTAGGCGTTGGCGACCACGTAGCGCTGGTCCGCCTCGTGCGCGGCTGCGGCGCGCCACTTCTCACCGGTGGGGAGGCCCGCGCCGCCGCGTCCGCGCAGGCCCGAGGCGGCGATCGTGGCGATGGTGCCGGTAGCGCCCAGGTCACGGACGACCACGCGGAGCGCCTCGAACGCGCCCGCGGCGACGGCCGCGTCCAGGTCCGCGGGATCCGCTGCGATGGCCCCTGCGCGTCCGGTGATGACGAGCGGCCAATCCTTGGGGACCGTGAGGAAGGTGCTCATCAGTTCGGGCGCTCCCCGCCGTAGCCCAGCGCCGCGTCCAGCGCGGAGCGGTAGCCGGCCTCCTGCACCCGCTGGCCCTCGCCCGCCGGCGCGGCCGAAGCGACCGCAGGCGGCTCGAACCGGAGGTGGCGGTACGAGGTGGCGGCGCCGTAGATCGTGGCGTACCACGCCCCGGTGATCCGCGAGATGTGCTTGAGCGCCGCGACAGGGAGATACCCGTAGGCCGCCTGCGTCTCCTCGAGGATCGCCAGCAGGTCTCCGGGGTCGTAGTCGTGGGCCTCGAGGATCTCGTCCACGGCGGCGACGTCCAGGGCCTCGAAGCTGGCGAACGCCGGGTCTGCCACCGGGCGGCCGGACCGGCGGAGTGCGGACTCCTCTCGCCGCTCGGAGTACGTCTCGGACGGGCCCCAGTGGACGTGGAAGCGGCCCTTGGTGTCCATGCCACCCATGTCGATGCACTCGATCGGGCAGGCCTGGGCGCACTGGAAGCACGTCTCGCACTTGAGCGAGCCGTACTCGTCGTACAGCAGCTGGAGACGACCGCGGAACTTGGGAGCGACGTCGGCCTTCTGTTCCGGCCACTGGATGGTTGCCTTGGGCTGGAAGAACCGGCGCAGGGTCAGGCCCATGCCGCGGACGAGGCCGATGCCGGGGATGAAGCTCATGGGGTGCTCACGACTTCACGATGATGATGGCTGCGGCCGTGACGAAGAGGTTCAGGAGGGCGGCGGGCAGGAGCCACTTCCAGGCGAACCCCATCAGCTGGTCGATGCGCACGCGGGGGAAGGTGCCGCGCATCCACACGAACACGTAGACGAAGCCGAACGACTTGAGCATGAACCAGACGAGACCGGCCAGCCACGGCCAGCCGATGTAGGCCAGCAGGCCCAGGGCGGCGAAGCCGACCAGGTTGAACGCCACGAAGCCGAGGAGCAGGGCCTGCCAGGCCGGCCTGGAGCTCCGGGCGAGGTAGAACGGCGCGGCAAACACCAGGGTGAGCACGACCGGCACCGCCAGCAGCAGGATCGGCAGGCCGATGCCCAGCGAGCCCGGGTCCAGCGCCAGCGTGATCTCCGGGAACGGGAACGGGGCGTTCCAGCTGCCGAAGAACAGCGTGACCATCAGCGCCGAGATGATGAACACGTTCACGTACTCGGCGAAGAACAGGAAGCCGAAGCGCATCCCCGAATACTCGGTGGCGAACCCCGCCACGATCTCGCTGTCCGCCTCGGCCATGTCGAACGGCGTCCGGTTGGCCTCGGCGGTGGCGGCGATGAAGAAGATGAGGGCACCCAGCGGCTGGCGGAAGACGTACCAGTCCGTGAACCAGCCGGCCTGGGCCTCCGCGATCTGGTTCAGGCTCATGGTCCCGGCCAGCAGGATCAGGCCGACCACGGAGAGCGTGAGCGGGATCTCGTAGCTGACCATCTGGGCCGCGGCCCGGAGGCCGCCCAGCAGCGAGTACTTGTTGAAGCTGGCCCAGCCGGCGAGCATCAGCCCGATCACCGACATGCCGCCGACAGCGAACAGGTACAGGAGGCCGATGTTGAGGTCCTGGCCCACCAGGCCGGGCCCGAACGGGATGACGAGGAAGGTCATCACCGCGGTGAGGAACACGATCACCGGAGCCCAGGTGAACACGATCCGGTCCGCGCCGGTGGGAGTGAAGTCCTCCTTGGTGAGGACCTTGAGGCCGTGGACCACCGACATGAGCGCCCCGCCCGGACCGATGCGGTTGGGCCCGACCCGGAGGTTCATGAAGGCGATGACCTTCAGCTCCATGTAGATGATGATGAATGCGGCCGGGATGCTGAACAGCAGGACCCCGCCGATCGCGACCACGAACCGGACGATGCCCAGATTCGAGTTGAGCACGTCGATCAGCCACGGGACGACGATGGTGACCAGCAGGATCGTCAGGACCGGCGCCACAACCAGGAGCAGGAACAGCAGGGGGATCAGCACCTTCCCGGCGGGGGTGAGGTGGCCCCAGGTGCGGTTGGGCGTTGTCATCGCACGAACCTCAGCCGGCGCCGATCGCGCTCGGGCGCGGGGATCGGTCGTCGTTTGGTGGGCGTCACTTGTCGATCCCGCCCATGACCGGATCCAGGGACGCCATCACGGCCATCGTGTCCGCGATCAGGTTGTCCTTCATGAGCAGCCCCACGAGCTGCAGATGCACGAATGACGGGTCGTGGATCTTCATGCGGAAGGGCTGGTCCGTGCCATCCGAGATGGCGTATGTGCCGTACAGCCCGCGCGGAGCCTCGACCGCCGCCCAGGCGCGACCCGGGCGCGGGCGCAGCAGGCGCGGGAGACGGGCCATGACCGGACCGTCCGGCATGTTGTGCAGGCACTGGTCGATGATCCGCAGGCTCTGACGGATCTCGTCCTGGCGCAGCAGGTAGCGGTCCAGGCTGTCCCCGCCTCGCTCGACGCCCCGGGTCGGGATGTCGAACTCGAGCTCCGGATAGATGGAGTACGGGTGCGCCCGGCGGACGTCGAACGCGACGCCCGAAGCCCGCAGGTTGGGGCCGCTGGCGCCCATCCGGAGGGCAGTTGCCCCGTCCAGGACGCCGATGCCGCGCATGCGGCGGACGAAGATCTCGTTCTCGTTGAGCAGGCCGATGTTCGCCTCGACCTGCTTGGTGGCGCGGCTCATCCAGTCGCCGAGGCGGGACATGAACTCGTGGTTCAGGTCCCCGTTGACGCCGCCGATCCGGAAGTAGTTGAACAGCATCCGCTGGCCAGTGACCGCAGCCAGCATCTCCACGATCTCGTCGCGCTCGATGAAGCTGTACAGGATCGGGGCGAGACCGCCCAGGTCCAGCGCCATCCAGCCCTGGAACAGCGCGTGGCTCGACACGCGGAGGAGCTCCCCGGTGAGCACGCGGATGTACTCGGCGCGGCGCGGGACCTCGACGTCAAGGAGCTTCTCGAACGCCATTACCGGCGACCACTCCATGAACAGCGAGCTCACGTACTCCAGCGGATCGACCTGGCTGATGATGTGGTGGTAGTCCGAGTTCTCGCACAGCTTCTCCACCCCGCGGTGGAGGTAGCCGAGGACCGGGTCCAGGTCCACGACGCGCTCGCCGTTGATCTTGAGCACGACGCGGAGCACGCCGTGCGTGGACGGGTGCTGCGGCCCCATGTTGACGAACATCTCGCCGTCGCGGAGGGTGTAGAACTCGGCCTCGCGCTCGGTGCGCGGCGGGTACGGCGGGACGGCCTCGAACTGCCCGATCTGGTCGTCGAGCAGGATCCGGGGATCATCGAGGGAGGGGTGCTGGTGGGGCTTGGCGGTTGTCATCGTCAGGCCTTCATGGTCCGGCGGAGCACGCCCGGCGTCGCCTGGTTCGGCGCCTGGGTCTGTTCCATGTGGCGCACGCCGCCACCCGGGGAGCGGGCGGCGTCATCGGCCAGGTAGAAGTCCTTCCGCAGCGGGAAGCTCGTGTAGTCGGGCGGCATGTAGATGCGCCGGAGGTCCCGGTTGCCTTCGAAGATGATCCCGAACATGTCGTACGTCTCGCGTTCCATCCACTCGGCGCCGGGCCACAGGCCGGTGAGCGAGGGACAGCGCGGGTCATCCCGGGGCATGCCGTCCGCCACGATGCGGAGCCAGTCCGGCGTCTTCATCGACCACAGGTGGTACACGACCTGCATGTGCGTCCCGGTGTCCACGCCGCACAGGTCCGCGAGGACGACGAACTCCAGATCCGGGTCATCGTGGAGCGTGCGCAGTACCTCGATCACGTCCGCCGGGCGGATCCGGATCTCGGTGGTGTCGTGGCGCTGTCGGACGGGACCGGTCAGCCTGTCCGCAAAGCGGGCCTCGAGCAGGATGCGGAGCGAGCGGTCCATCGCCTAGACGTCCGTCGGCACGTTCGGGCCGATCTTGCGCTCGGGCCAGTGGCCGCGCTGTTCCTTGACCAGCTGGCCGAGCTTCATCATCCCGTAGATCAGGCCTTCCGGCCGCGGCGGACAGCCCGGCACGTAGACGTCCACGGGCATGACACGGTCGATGCCCTCGATGGTGGAGTAGCTGCGCTTGTAGCGGCCCCCGGAGCAGGTGCAGTCGCCCATCGCGACGCACCACTTGGGCTCCGGCATCTGCTCCCAGAGCCGGATGAGCGGGCCGGCCATCTTGGTGGTCAGGGTGCCGGCGACGATCAGGACGTCGGCCTGGCGCGGAGAGGCACGGAACGGGAACATGCCCCAGCGGTCCATGTCGTTCTTGGACGTGGCCGCGGACATCATCTCGATCGCGCAGCAGGCGAGGCCCGAGAGCAGCGGCCAGAGACTGTTCATCCGGATCAGGTCCACGACGAGGTCGGCCTTGGTGGGGATCACCTCCAGCTGGCCCCAGCGGGCGGTGTCGGAGAGAACGAGGTCCGACCCCTCAAGCTCGCGCAGGTGCGTGAATGCCGGCGCCTCGGAGCGGTACGCGTCCGACCGGATCGAGGTCCAGAGGGTGTTTGGGACGACGATGGGCTGGGTCAGGTCCCTGGGTGAGGCTTCGACGAGCGCCGACCTGGCATCCGCGGCGGAGGGCACGTCCGCCGCGGCGGCGTCGGGGATGACGGGCTCGCCGGGACCATCCGGGGTCAGCGCCACGACAACACCCCCTTGCGCCACGCGTACGCGAGGCCGAGCATCAGGATGCCGACGAAGATCAACATGGTGATGAACCCGCCCAGCAGGAGATCCTGGAACACCAGGGCCCACAGGAAGATGAAGATCACCTCGATGTCGAAGGCGACGAACATCAGGGCGTAGATGTAGAACGAGATGCCGAACCGGGCGTGGGTGTCGCCGTAGGTGTCGATGCCCGACTCGTACGGGTAGCCCTTGTGGACGTCGCCGCGGGTGCGATGGGTGATCAGCCATGCGAGCCCGATCACGCCGAACACGAACAGGACTCCGACGAGGGCAAACCCGACGACGTACCAGATCCCGGTCACGTGGTCCTCGAGGTCGAGCGGGGCCGGTACGGGGACGGCCGACCCGCGTTCGCGCTTGATGGCAGTGGGCATGCCGCGCCGCCGAATCTTCCAGCGCAGCGAGGCCATTCTAGCAGCGGCCCCGACCCCGGGACCCGGTCCGGACGGCCCGGTCCGCATGGCGTGGATCGCCGTCCATCCGGCCCTTCGCGCGGTGTTGGCGGCGTGCTTCGGCCGTGCGATGTACGCATCCGGTGCGGTCCCCGGCTGGTCCCGGGAGTTCCCGGCCGATCCGGCACGGACGGCATCAGCGGCCTGAGCCAGGGCGAAGCGCCCGCGCCAGCCCGGGCAGCATTGTCCCCGGACGGAGGCCGCGGCCGAAGGCGAGCACCCGGAAGCCACCCATGCCACGCGTGTCCATGAGCCGCATGAGCGCGGATCGGAGCAGCAGCACGTCCTGGAGGTCCGCGCCCGGCCGTCTGAGCCAGGCCCCGGTCAGCTCCGCGCTGCCGACCGCCGCGAGCAACTCGGCCTGGGTCGTCTCGCCCAGGGCGTCCAGCCCGGCCCGGTCCGCCGCCGTCCGGACGGCGGCGAGGTCCACGGTCGCCGTCAGGTCCTGGCGCCCGACGTGCCGGAACGGGTCGCCGCCCACCGCGTGCCGCGCGAAGGCCCGCAGGGTGCCGGTGCGGTGGTCGGGTCCATGGAGTGTGGCGGGTTCAGCGGCGTAGTCGATCAGAACGACGATGCCCCTGGCCAGGTGACGGACCGCGCCCGCCAGCCACCCGTCCGTGGCGAGGCAGACCTCGGTAACCTGCCCGTCTGCGAGCGTCACGCCCTCGGTCGCCAGGCGCTCGGCCAGCGCCCGCGTCGTTGGCTCGGCTTCGACCGTCTCGAACCCGCCGTCCCCTCCAACGCCGACCAGCAGCTCCCGGATCCCGACGGCTCGACCGACCACACGGTGCACCGGAAGCGCGTCGACCACCTCGTTGGCCACTACGGCACCCGACTCGAGCGGGGTCGCTGGGGGACTGCCCGTCTCCAGCTGCCCGGCGAAGCCCTCGGAGGTGAGGCGTTCCTGGAACACCGCAACCCGCGCCGCCTCGACCTCGACCGGGCGGTACCGGATGGCGTCCAGCATTGGCGAGCGAAGGTCACGCAGACCGCCCAGCAGCCCGGCCGCCAGCGCGCCGCTCCCTGCGCCCGGTTCCGTGACCACGAACGGGCGGGGCCGCCCCATCGCGTCCCAGGCCTGCTCGAGCAGCAGGCCGACCGCCGCGCCGAAGATCGGATGTGTCTCGGGGGCCGTCAGGAAGTCGCCCGTGCGCCCCGGCCCCGGCTCGGGCCGACGGTAGTAGCCGCGTCCCGGCTCGTACAGCGCCCGCTCCATGAACCGCGCGAACGTGATCGGTCCGCCGGTCTCGATCTCGGCCCGTATCGCCGCCACCAGCACCTCGTCCTCGCCCACGGCCTCCGGGTCCGGCAGTGCCTCGCGCCGATATCCGGGCTGGGCAAGCGCCGGCGACGGGCGGTCCGGGGGATCCGTCACTGCCGGTCGCCCAGCGCCAGTCGGGCTCCTGGTCCCACCAGGCCGTGCCCGCCCAGCACGATCGGCACGCTCGCCCCGGCCGCCGACGCCGTGAGCTCCGCCAGCCATGGGTCACGGACGCGGTCCGCGAGGAGGAGATCGCTCGCGAATCGGTCTTCCGCGGACGGCCAGCCGCTCTCGTCGGCGCCCATGTGGTGGGCCATCAGGACGCGGCTGTCCAGGAGCGCACCGTCCGCGAGCCCCGCGACGTGCCGGCCGAGACTGCCGGCACCGTCCCGCTCCAGGACCGTGCCCAGGATGCTGCGCGCCGGCCTGCGGTTCGGGCGGCCGACCAGGGCCCCGGCTGCGGCGGTGCGGAGGCCCCGCTCCTCGATGAGCGCGCGGGTCCGGGACCGGGTCTCGCGTTCCAGCCAGCGAAGGTCGGCCGACGCCATCCGGCCCGAGACCAGGAGCTCGGCGCCGGGGTCCGCCGCCAGCTCCCGGAGCGCCGCCAGGCGGACGCGGACCAGCTCCGTATCGGCGTCCCCGGGGAGCGGCAGGCCGGTCGGGGCGCCCCAGGCTCCATCCAGGAGGAGGAGGTCCAGCGGCGAGTCAACGTCCATGGCCAGCCAGCGCCGAGCCCGCAGGTCCGCGACCGGGACCGAGGCCACCTCCGCCAGCCAGCGGGGGAACGCGTTGTCGGAGGCGAGCTCCTCCGGGAGGTCCGGGAGCACCAGGTCCGCCCGCGCGAGGGCGATCGCATCCGCCGAGTACCGGTGATTGGCGAGGGCCGACGGCCGCATCCCCGCGGCGGCCTCGACGAACGCACGGCGGTCCGCGTGGCTCGCGAGGGGGAGGGAGCCGGCGCCGAGGACGATCAGGCCCGCGGGTCGGAGCTCCTCGGCGAGACGGCGGAGGCGCGCCCCGAATGGGGTATCGTCGGGCGGCTCCCGGCGGATCACGGCTCTCGCCGCTCCGGCCTCCAGGAAGCCTCGCTGGTGGTGGTCCGCGAGCGCGCCGCGCGCCGTGTCGAGGGCGTGTTCGAGAGGACCGGCGTCGGGCGCGAGTGCCGGGGCGAGGATGAGGACCGTGACCGGGGGCATCCCCGGAGTCTAGCGATCGGGAGGCGATGGGCCGTGGGTCGTGTGCGGGCGTACATCGGGCTGGGGGCCAACGTGGGTGACGCGGCCGGAACGCTCTCGGCGGCGGTCCATGCCCTGGCGGCGCTGCCGGGGGTCAGCCTGCGCGGCGTGTCCCGCCTCTATGCGACGGACCCGGTGGGCGTCGTGGACCAGCCCGAGTTCCGGAACGCCTGCGTGGCGCTGGAGGTGCCCGGCGGTCCCGACGCCGCGACCGGAGCATCGGCCCTGCTGATTGCGCTCAAGGAGCTGGAGCGGGCGTTCGGCAGGCAGGCGCGCGAGCGGTGGGGGCCGCGCGAGGTGGACCTGGACCTGCTGGTGTTCGGGCGGCACCAGGTGGACGTGGAGCGACCCGGGGCCGGCCGGAGCCGGGATCCGGCCAAGGCCGCGCTACCGCTCAGGGTTCCGCACCGGGAGGCGCAACGGCGACTGTTCGTCCTGGCTCCGCTCGCGGACCTGGCGCCCGGGCTGGCGCCGCCGGGCTGGGGTGAGACGGTGGCGTCGGCGGTCGCCCGGCAGCGGTCCGTTGAGGCGGAGGACGCGGCCCGCCCGATCGCGACCTGGGACGGCGAGGGCTGGAGCCCGTTGCTCGACCCCGTCAGGAATCCCCGAGGAACCGGGCCGGCACGATGACCTCGCGGACCTGCCCGCCGACGAGGTCAACCCGGTAGGCTGCGGCTCCCGAGCGCGATGCGACGACCTCCCGGAGCACCTCGCCCTCGAACACCAGTGCGGCGCCGTCGTCGCAGCCCCAGCCGCCGGGGAGCCCGGTTGCCAGCAGCGTCTGGTAGCGGGGCCGCCTCAGCGCCTCGCCGTCGTAGTGCGGGCAGAAGCTGCCGTCGAGGAACCCCAGCGTGCCGTCGAGCGGGGCGAGGTCCGTCCCAAACGAGTCCGTGACTCCGTGGCTGAACCAGCAGATGGCGCCGGCCGACAGCCCGGCCAGGACGATGCCTGCCTGCCACGCGTCGCGGAGAACGCCGTCCACGCCGTGAGCCTTCCAGATCGCCAGCATGTTCGCGGTGTTGCCGCCGCCCACATAGATGACATCCTGGTCCAGGAGCAATCCGCGAAGGTCGGCGTGCCGGCGCGCGAACAGTGGCATCCATGTCGCCTCGGCTCGCCGCGCGAAGGCGTCGTAGAAGCCCGCGACGTAGTCGAGATCGTCGCCGGCCGCGGTGGGCAGGAAGCAGACCCGGGGCCGGCTCCGACCCGTGAGCGAGAGCACGTAATCGTCCAGCAGCGGGTTGTCCGGCTCCTGGCTGAAACCCCCGCCGCCCATCGCCACGATGCGCGGGACCATCGCTACAGCCGGACGGCGGGCGGCCGGTCCCGGTCGAACATGTGGACGGTGTCCACGAACCGGACCTGCTTCGCCTGGTAGGCCATCACGAGGCTGTGCGTCCGCGCTCCACCGCCGAAGAAGCGCACCCCCTGGAGCAGGTCGCCGGGCGTGACGCCCGTCGCCGCGAACACCAGGTTGTCGCCCGATGCGAGGTCCTCGGTCATGAAGACCTTCTCCTCGTCCACGTGGCCCAGCATGCCCAGCGCGCGTTCGCGCTCCTCGCTGCTGCGGAAGCGGAACCGGGCCTGGAGTTCCCCGCCCAGGCACCGGAGCGCCGCGGCCGTGATGACGCCCTCGGGTGCTCCGCCGGTGCCCATCACGGCATGGACACCCGTGCCCTGGACGGCGCAGCTGATCGCGGCCGAGACATCGCCGTCGGTGATCAGCTTGATCCGGGCTCCGGTTCCCCGCACCTCGGCGATCAGGTCGGCATGCCGCTCACGGTCCAGGATGATGACCGTGATGTCGGAGACCTCGCGGCGCAGCGCCTCGGCGATTCGATGGCAGTTCTCGCTGGGCGACAACCTGATGTCCACGCATCCCGCCGCCACCGGTCCCACGGCAAGCTTCTCGAGATAGGTGTCCGGGGCGTGGGTCAGGCCTCCCCGCTCGGACGCGGCCAGCACCGTGAGCGCACCGTCCTGGCCGGTGGCGACCAGGTTCGTGCCCTCCAGCGGGTCAACGGCTATGTCCACCGCCTCGGAGGCCCCTTCGCGGCGGCCAACCCGCTCGCCGATGTACAGCATCGGGGCCTCGTCGCGCTCGCCCTCGCCGATGACGATGGTGCCCGCGATGTCGGCCTCGTCCATGGTGCGCCGCATGGCCTCGGTGGCCGCCAGGTCCGCTTCGTCGCGCATGCCGCGACCCATGAACCGCGCCGAGGCGATCGCGGCAGCCTCGGTGACCCGGACCATCTCCAGCGCGAGCAGCTGTTCCATCGCTTCCTCCAGGACAGTCAGGGTGGCGGCGGCGCGTCCCATGCGGGAGGCCACATGGGTTCAGTGACGGAAGTGGCGTCTCCCGGTGAAGACCATCGCGAGATGATGCCGGTCCGCGACCTCGATCGCCATCTCGTCCCGGATCGAGCCACCGGGCTGGATGATCGCGGTCACGCCGGCGTTGGCGGCGATCTGGATCCCGTCCGGGAACGGGAAGTAGGCGTCCGAGGCCATGACGGCGAGCTTGCTGCGCCCGCCGGCCCGGCGGAGGGCGATGTCCACGGAGACGCTCCGGCTGGCCTGTGCCGCCCCGATCCCCACGCTGGCGCCGTTGCGCGCGAGGACGATGGCGTTGGAGCGGACGTGCCGCACGGCGCGCCAGGCGAACAGGAGGTCCGTCAGCTCGCCGAGCGTCGGATGCCGGCGGGTGACGACCTGCAGCTGGGCGCGGTCGATGTCCAGCGTGTCCAGCGCCTCGACCAGCAGGCCGCCGCCGACCCGCTTGAAGTCCAGGCTGGCGATGCCGTAGTCGCGCATGCCCTCGCCGGGGGTCGGTGGAACGGCGAGGAGCTCCAGCCCGGACTTGGCGCGCAGGATTCCGAGCGCTGCCTCGGAGAACCCGGGCGCGATCACCGCCTCGTAGGAGTTGGACGCGATCTCGCGCGCCGTGGCCTCGTCCAGCTCCCGGTTCACGCCCACGATGCCGCCGAACGACGCCACGGGGTCCGTGTCGAGCGCCCGCCGGTATGCCTCCACGAGCTCCTCGGACGAGGCGATGCCGACTGGATCCGTGTGCTTGGTGATCACGACGGTCGGAGCCGTGTAGTCGGCTGCGATCGCGTATGCGGCATCCAGGTCCAGCAGGTTGTTGAACGTGGGCTGGTTCCCGGCCAGGAGCGAGGCGTCGGCCAGTGAGCTGGACCTGTGCGTGGTCTCGCGATAGAACGCCGCACGCTGGTGCGGGTTCTCGCCGTAGGGCAGATCGGAAACCTTCTCCAGCACGAGCGCCAGGCGTTGCGGGTACACGTTGTTCGAGATCTGGTTCAGGTAGGCCGCGATCTCCGCGTAGTACGCGGCGACCGTGCTGAACGCGTCCGCGGCCAGTCGGTAGCGCGTATCAGCCGAAACCTGAGTGAGCGTCCGCAGCTCCTCGAGCACGGTCGCGTAGTGTTCCGGGCGGCAGATGGCGATGACCCCGGCGGCGTTGCGCGCGGCGGCGCCCAGGAGTGCCGCACCGGCGACGTCGATCAGCTCGATCGCCTCGTCGATGCCGATGTAGCGGCGGCCGACCTCGGGCCCGAACGGCTTGACGTTGACGACGACGATGTCGATGAGGCCGATGCCGTGCTCGACCAGCTCCTCGAGCTGCTCGGGGACGTCGCGACGGGCCAGGATGCCGGCGTAGATCGCGGGGTGGAAGGTTCGGACCTGGCCGCCGACGAGCGGGGCGACCGCGGTGAGGTCGCTGACCGACGCCGCCTCGATGCCGTCCTCGGCGAGATGCTCGCGCGTGCCGTCGGTGGCATACAGCTCCACGCCGAGGGTCTGCAGCTCTCGCGCGAAGGCCGAGATCCCTTCGCGCCTGGCGACCGAGAGCAGCGCACGCACCTGGGCGGGTCCTCCTCCGGTGGGTAGCTCCGGCGCCCCGCGGATCCACCGGCCGGGGACGCATCCCCGACCGCTCCGGGCAGGCGCGATCCTGCGGGCGAGTATACCGCGGCCCCGTGGCATACTCGGATCGCCCATCAGCGATGCCGGGCATCACCGGCCGTGTGGAGAAGAACTGGCGTGACGCTCTGGCCCTGGGAATACCTGTTCGAGCCGTTCAGCGACTTCCCGTCGCTGTACAACCAGATCTTCGTGGCATCCGTGGTGCTGCTGATCGCGACCGTGATCTTCTACAACGTCCGGACGCGCCAGCTCCATCGTCACGCCGTCTACCTGCAGATGTACGAGTGGCTGCTCTGGACGGGCGTCGTGCTGTACAGCCTGATGATCGTCTACTGGATCTTCCGGTTCGACATGATCCTCGTGCTGGCGACCCTCGTGGCGGGTCTCGGCGCCTTCGTCTGGATCCGTTTCATCCGGTTCCCGCCGTACTTCCGCGCATATGAGCGCCAGCTCGCGAAGCAGCGCTACTTCTCGCGCGACCGCTTCGCGCATCCGGAGAGCACGATTCGCACCAAGTCCTCGCGTCGCCGCCGGCGCCGCTGACGGAGCAACCCGTGCCGATCGAGGTCAGGCGGTTCGGGGTGGGGCATCGGCGGCCTGACGGGCCGCCGGGGACGACCGGCATCGAGGGCCAGGTCATCCGCAGCGAGGCGACCGGCGTCATCAGCGAGCTCGCCTTCGACCGGCACGCCCGGGTCTCGCCCCACACGAACCCCAACTGGACGTACTTCGTGGTGATCGAGGGCGGCGGTTGGGTGGGCGTAGGCGACGAGCGATGCCGCGTCCAGGCTGGCGAGGCCGCTGTCTGGCCGCCTGACGTGCTGCACGCGGCATGGACGGATGGAGCACCGATGCGGGCGATCGTCGTGGAGTTCGCGGAGCCCCCCAAGGCCCTCGGATCGGGCGTGGTGGAGGGGGTGGCGCGGTCCATCGCTCCGGGTGCCCATCCTGTCGCCCGTGGCGAGGGGCGGCTGTCACCGCGTCCCGTGGACGCGGATCGACGCGCCGGGGATCCGGACGCCACCGAGGGCGAGCCGCTCTGAGGCGGAGGTCTGCTCAGGAGGCCGCGGCCGGCCGGCCGGTTCAGGCGCGCGCCAACCATGCCCCAAGGCCGCCCAGCACCCGTGCGGTCATCCCCCACACGGCCAGCCCATCGACCGGGTAGGCGGCGTAGCGGATCCGCCAGCCGCGGATCTCTCGATCCACGCTCACGAGCTCCCCGTCCGGCAGGAACGCGCGGACCGGTGCCTCGAGGATCGCGGCGACCTCGGCGTCGTGGGGGGTCATCACCGGCCGCCGCTCAGCCACTGCCACAACCGGCGTCACGCAGTAGTTGCTGACCGGGATCCACTGGACCGGGAGCGCCCCGAGCACGCGCACGCCCGCCGCGACCGGGTCCAGGTCGATCTCCTCGGCCGCCTCTCGCAGGGCGGTGGCCACGATGTCCGCGTCCTCGGGCTCCGTGCGTCCGCCCGGGAAGGAGACCTCGCCGGAATGGTGGCCGCCGCGATCAGCGCGTTCGGTGAGCACCAGGCGCGCCTCTCCTTCGTCATCCGGGAAGAGCAGGACGAGCACCGCCGCCGGACGCGCGGACCCCGCCGCAGCCTCCCACGCCGGACGAGGACCGGCTCTGCCGGTGTCCGCGAACACGGGGATCAGGGCATCAGGGCCGTCCGGCAGGACCGCGGGCAGGGGCTCCAGCCGGCGGAGGACCTCGTCGAAACGCATCGGGCGGGCTAGTTGACGAGGCCGCCGTCCGGCCCCTCGTCGTCGAGCGGAGGGAGGTCGAAGGTGGAACGGCGCGCCTCGCGTGTCCCGGCACCTTCGCCCCCGGACGGCGTGCGCGCGTCCCGCCGGTCTCCCGCCTCGGCCACCACGGTGCTCGACTCGCTCGAGAACACCAGCGTGCCGGAGACGGAATCCGTATCGGCCACCACGGTGTCACCCGGCCGGAACGTTCCGGCCAGCAGCGCCCGCGCGAACGGGTTCTCAACCAGGCGCTGGATCGTCCGCTTGAGGGGCCGCGCCCCGTAGGCGGGATCCGTGCCCTCGCGCACGATCAGGGCCCTGGCCGCCGGCGTCAGCTCCAGCGTCAGGTCGTTGTCCGCGATCCGCCGCACCAGCTCCCCCAGCCGCAGCTCTGCGATGGCGGCGAGCTCCGCGTCGGTGAGGGCGTGGAACACGATGATCTCGTCGATCCTGTTGAGGAACTCGGGCCGGAACTGCGCTCGCAGGGCATCCGTGACCTGGCGCTTCATCGATTCGTAGGCACCTTCGCCCGGCCTGCCGGTCACCGACCCGATCTGGGCGCTGCCCACGTTGCTGGTCATGATCACGACGGTGTTCCGGAAGTCCACGGTCCGCCCCTGCGAATCAGTCAGGCGTCCATCCTCCAGGACCTGGAGCAGCACGTTGAACACGTCCGGGTGCGCCTTCTCGATCTCGTCCAGAAGCACCACCTGGTACGGCCGCCGCCGGACGGCCTCGGTCAGCTGGCCGCCCTCCTCGTAGCCCACGTAGCCGGGAGGCGCGCCGGTGAGCCGCGACACGGCGAACTTCTCCATGTACTCGCTCATGTCGATGCGCACCATCGCCTGCTCGTCGTCGAACAGGAACTGGGCGAGGGCTCGCGCAAGCTCCGTCTTGCCCACTCCGGTCGGTCCCAGGAACAGGAATGAGCCGATCGGCCGGTCCGGGTCCCCCAGGCCGGCGCGTGCCCGGCGGACGGCATCGGCCACGGCCTCGATCGCCTCGTCCTGGCCCACGACGCGGCGGTGCAGCCGCTCCTCCATGTGGACGAGCTTCTCCAGCTCGCCCTCCATGAGGCGCGTGACCGGGATCCCGGTCCATGCCGCCACGATCTCCGCGATGTCGTCGGCGGTGACCTCCTCCTTGAGCAGCGCGCCGGGGCCCTGGAGTGCCGCGATCGCCTCCTCCTGGGTCTTCATGCGCTCCGCGAGCTCGCCGGCCTTGCCGTACTTGAGCTCTGCGGCACGGCCGAAGTCGGCCTCGCGCTCGGCCTGCTCGATGCGGACGGCCAGCTGCTCGATCTCGGACTTGGTCTCGCGCAGGGCGCCGATCGCCGACTTCTCCGCCTCCCAGCGCTGCTTCATGGCGCCGGCCTGCTCACCGAGCTCGGCCAGCTCCTTCTCGAGGGCATCCAGCCGCGTCCTGGACGCGTCGTCGGTCTCCTTGCGCAGCGCCTCGCGCTCGATCTCCAGCTGGATGCGGCGTCGTTCGAGCTCGTCCAGCTCGATCGGCATGGAGTCGATCTCCATCCGCAGCCGGCTCGCACTCTCGTCCACGAGATCGATCGCCTTGTCGGGCAGGAAGCGCTCCGTGATGTAGCGGTTGGACAACGTGGCGGCCGCGACAAGGGCGCTGTCCGTGATCCGGACGCCGTGGTGGACCTCGTACCGCTCGCGCAGGCCGCGGAGGATCGAGATCGTCTCCTCGACCGACGGCTGGTCCACAACCACGGGCTGGAAGCGCCGCTCGAGCGCCGCGTCCTTCTCGATGTGCTTGCGGTACTCGTCCAGCGTGGTCGCGCCGATCGTGTGCAGCTCCCCGCGCGCCAGCATCGGCTTGAGCAGGTTGGACGCGTCCATGGCGCCCTCGGCGGCGCCCGCCCCGACGACCGTGTGCAGCTCGTCGATGAACAGGATCACGCGGCCTTCGCTGTCCTTGATCTCCTTGAGGACGGCCTTGAGGCGCTCCTCGAACTCACCCCGGAACTTGGAGCCCGCGATGATCGCGCCCAGGTCCAGGGCGATGACCCGCTTGTCCTTGAGCGTCTCGGGGACGTCGCCGCGGACGATGCGCTGGGCGAGGCCCTCCGCGATCGCCGTCTTGCCGACGCCCGGCTCGCCGATCAGGACGGGGTTGTTCTTGGTTCGGCGGGACAGGACCTGGATGACGCGGCGGATCTCCTCGTCACGGCCGATGACCGGGTCGAGCTTGCCTGCCCGGGCCTCCATGGTGAGGTCACGACCGTACTTCTCCAGGGCCTGGTAGGTGCCCTCGGGGTTGGGGTTGGTGACCCGCTGGCCGCCCCGGACGGCGGTCAGCGCGCCGAGGATCGCCTCGCGCCCGGCGCCGTGACTCTCGAGCAGGCCCTGGGCCTCGCCCCCGGACTCCACCACGCCGAGCAGCATGTGCTCCGTGGAGGTGTACTCGTCGCCCAGCCGGCGGGCCTCGCCCTGGGCGTGCTCGATGACCTTCTTCGCCCGGGCGTCCAGGGTCAGTGAGCCCCCCTGGACGCGGGCGCGCCGGGCGAGGATCGCTGCGATCTCGCCGCGGACGGCGGCCAGGTCCGCTCCCAGGCGCCGCAGCGTCTCGGCGGGGATGCCGTCATCGGGTCCGACCAGCGCGGCGAGCAGGTGCTCCGCGTCCAGCACGGGACTCTCCATCCGCTCGGCGAGCTGCTGGGCGGCGACGATGGCTTCCTGGGCTTTCTCGGTGAATCGGTCGAGCTGCATATCCGGTATCCGTGGTCGTGGCTAGGTGGTGCGGGGATCGGGCTGGTTCGCGAGGTCCAGGAAGGTGCGAGCGGCATCCGCGGCATCTCCCTCGAGCGGGGTCGGGAGCACCACGCGGACCTTCACGTACAGGTCCCCGGCGCCCTCGTCCTTCACCTTGGGCATGCCCTGGCCCCTGAGGCGCATCATTCGCCCGGGCTGGGTCCCGGGCGGGATCGTCATGAGGATCCGTCCCTTGAGCGTGGCGAGCGGGATCTCGGCGCCCAGCAAGGCTTCTCCCAGGGTGACGGGGAGCTCTCGCTCCAGGTCGGCTCCGCGGCGAACGTACACGCCGTGCGGGACGACGCGGATGGCAACGACCACATCCCGCCCGCCGGGACCCTTGCCCGAGAGACGAATCCGACTCCCGCTGTCCACGCCGCGCGGGACCTTGACCTCGTAGCGCTTGCCCTCCACCTCGACCAGGCGGCTCGTTCCATGGAACGCCTCCTCCAGCGAGAGATCGGTGGCGGCCTCGAGCACGCCCGCCTTCGTTCCTGATGCACCCTGGTGCGGGCCGCGGCCACTCGGCGTGCGCGCCGTCGGCGAGGGACCGGAGGACGTCGTACCCGCTCCGCCGTTCCCCCCGAGGCCCATCCCGGACAGGATGTCCTGGAACGATGCTCCCGCCCCGGATCCGCGCCCGGCGGTTGCCCCCCGCGCCCGGGTCCGGGTCCCGCTCGTGCCGCTTCCCGCCGCTCCCGCGCCGGCCGCCGCTCCAGTGAAGAACATGCGGAAGAAATCGGAGAAGCCGGGGTCTCCGGCGCCGGTGGTCCGGAACTCATAGCGCGCGCTGCCCGCCCCACCGGTCCCACCACCCGTCCCCCATGCGGCGAACGGCCCGCCAGGCCCGAACGGGTCCGGGCCGCCACGGCCCCCGCCGGCGCCCTGGAACTGGTCCCATCGGGCGCCGAGGGTGTCGTACTGCTTGCGCTTGTCGGGATCCGAGAGGACCGTGTTGGCCTCGTTGACGTCCTTGAACCGGCGCTCTGCCTTGGCGTCACCGGGGTTCCGGTCCGGGTGGTGCTCGCGGGCGAGCTTCCGGAACGCCTTCTTCACCTCGGCCTGCGTGGCCGAGCGAGGGACGCCCAGGATCTCGTAGTAGTCGCGGTATTCCATCGGACCGGACCGCCGTCGCCGGTTGCTAGCGGGTTCCCTGCACGACGACCCCGGGGTGGTCGGCGGGCGGGAACGGGGCGCGGACGCGGGATCCACCGCCTGTCTCAGATCCGCCGCCGCCGCCGTCGACCGTGGTGGTCTCCGGCTCGAGCGGCTGCGGGCTCCTTCGCAGGGCGGCGTCGAGGACCTGGTCCATCGTGTCGACGAGGACCAGCTTGAGCTGCCTGCGGATCTCCTCGGGGATGTCCCGGAGGTCCTTCTCGTTCTTCCTGGGCAGGATGACCATGCCCGCGCCGGCGAGGTGCGCGGCAAGGATCTTGCTCTTGAGCCCGCCGATGGGGAGGACGCGACCGCGGAGCGTGATCTCACCCGTCATGGCCACGTCCTTCCGGACGGGGATCCCGGTCAGGGCGGAGACCATGGCCGTGGCCATCGTGACGCCGGCGGACGGGCCGTCCTTGGGGATCCCTCCGGCCGGAACGTGGATGTGGAGGGTGTTCTTCTCGAAGGTCTCGCGCGGGATGCCGAGCGCCGGGGCGTTCGAACGGATCCAGCTCAGGGCGGCCCGGGCGGACTCGCGCATGACGTCACCCAGCTGGCCGGTGAGGATGAAGTCCTCCTTGCCCTCCATCTTGGTGACCTCGACCGCAACAACGTCGCCGCCGACCTCCGTCACCACCAGGCCGATGGCGGACCCGGTCTGGTCCACGGCCTCCAGCTCGCCGTACTCGAACCGCGGCGGGCCGAGGTACTCCTCGAGCTTCTTGACGGTCACGACGGTCTTTCGCTTGCGGCCCTCGGCCACCGATCGCGCGACCTTGCGCATGATGTTGGCGAGCTCGCGCTCGAGATTTCGGACGCCGGCTTCCTTGGTGTAGGCCTGGACCAGGGCGACGAGGACCTCGTCGGTGATCTCGACGTGCTTCGGCTTGAGCCCGTGGCTGTCCATCTGCTTCTGGACCAGGAACCGCCGGGCGATCCCCACCTTCTCCTGCTGCGTGTAGCCGGGCAGCTGGATGACCTCCATGCGGTCGCGGAGGGCGGCCGGGATCGGGTCGAGCAGGTTGGCCGTGGCGACGAACAGCACCTTGCGCAGGTCGAAGGGGACCTCGAGGTAGTTGTCCTGGAAGCTGAAGTTCTGCTCGGGGTCCAGGACCTCGAGCAGGGCAGACGACGGGTCACCCCGGAAGTCCATCCCGATCTTGTCCACCTCGTCCAGCATGAACACCGGGTTGTTCGTGCCGGCGGTCTTGATGCTCTGGATGATCCGGCCGGGCAGCGCGCCGATATAGGTTCGCCGGTGACCACGGATCTCCGCCTCGTCGTGGATCCCGCCGAGGCTCATCCGGGTGAAGTTGCGCCCCATCGCTCGCGCGATGCTCTTGCCCAGGCTGGTCTTGCCCACGCCGGGAGGGCCCACGAACAGCAGGATCGGGCTGCGGATCGTGTCCGCGAGCGTGCGCACCGCGAGGTACTCGAGGATGCGCTCCTTGACCTTCTCCAGGCCGTAGTGGTCCTCGTCCAGGATCTGGGCCGCCTCCCTGATGTCGAGGCGGTCATCCGTGGAGGTGGTCCAGGGCAGCGAGACGAGCCAGTCCACGTAGGTCCGGATCACGCCGACCTCGGGCGAGGCGGACGGGATGCGGCTCATCCGGTCGATCTCCTTGATCGCCCTGGTCGCGACCTCCTCCGGCATGCCAGAGGACTCGACCTTCTCGCGCAGCTCGTTGATCTCGGCCTGCTGCGGGTCGTCCTCGCCCAGCTCGCGCTGGATCGCCTTCAGCTGCTCCCGGAGGATGTACTCCCGCTGGGTCTTGTCCATCTCGGACTTGACCTCGCTCTGGATCTTCCCCTTGAGCTCGAGGATCTCGATCTGGCGGGCAAGGAAGACCGAGACGAGCTTGAGGCGCTGCTCGACGTCGATGGTCTCGAGGAGCTCCTGGCGCTGCTCGGTGGACATGTCGGGGCTGTAGGCCACCATGTCCGCGAGGAGCCCTGGCTCCGTGATGTTCCGGGCGGCGACTGCGGCCTCCGGCGGCACTGGGGCGCCGCTGGCAACGTACTGCTCGATCTGTGCCTGCACGCTCCGGATGAGGGCCTGGATCTCGACGCCGGTGGGGGTCGCGTCGGCCAGGTCCTCCACGAGCGCGACGAGGTACGGGGACGTCTGCGTGAAGCCATGGACCCGGATGCGGCCCTGACCTTGCACGATGGCCCGGACGGTGCCGTCCTGGAGCTGCACGACCTGGGCGATCTTGGCCAGCGTGCCGATCGGGAAGAGCTCCGACGGGTCCCCGATCTCCTCCTGCTCTGCCTGGCGTTGAGTCACGAGGGCGATGGGGCCACCGGATTCGGTCGCGGCGTTGAGCGCCGCGACGCTCTTCTCGCGCCCGACCTGGAGCGGGACGATCATCTCGGGGAAGATGACCGTCTCCCGGAGCGCGACGAGCGGCAGCTCGCGCAGCTCGGGCGCGGCCTGCGTGGGCTCTTCCTCCGGGTTCGACGGGCGCTTGGCCATCAGGGTCTCCTTGCGATGTCGCCCGGCTGGCCCGGCACGACGGTTCGGTGCTTGCTACGAATTCGGTCTGTTGTCATGGCGTGGGATCCGGGCGTCAGGCCCGCTTTCCCGGGGTGTCATGGGTATCAGTGGCCTTGGGGGCCTTGGGGGTGGCTGCCGCGCGACTGTCCGCCGCCGCTGCCGCCTCGGCTTCGGCCCGCTGCTCCCGTATCCCCTCGTCATAGAGGGCCTCGAGGATCCTCTTGCCGAGTCGCTCCTCGAGCTCGAACAGGGTGCGGACCCCGGCAAGGTTGACGCCGCGATCACGGGTCAGGTGTCGGATCCACAGGATCCGACGGATGTCCTCCTCCGAGTAGAGGCGGATGTTGGTGGGGGTGCGCGCCGGGCAGACCAGGCCCTCGTCCTCGTAGATCCGCAGCGTCCTCGGGTGTGCCGAGACCAGGGTCGCGGCGACGCTGATGACATAGACGGGACGGGTGGCGTCCCGGTCAGGCCGGCGCGCGGCTGCCATCGGTCAGGCCTCCGGTGCGTCCGCGGGGAGGGTACCGGCCCCGACGGCCTTCCCCTCGTCCGGGGTCACCGGTCGGATCTGGATCTGGCGGGGCTTCACCTGCTCGGCCCTGGGGATGCGGAGCCGGAGCATGCCATGCTCGAACGTGGCCTCCGCTCTCTCGGCCTCAAGTCCTGTGGGCAGGGTCACCGTCCGCATCACGCTGCCCCGGGAGATCTCGCGCACGAGCCAACCCGATTCCTCGGCTGTGTGACTCGCGCTGTCCTCCGCGCGAATGGTGAGGGTGTTGTTCTCGACCGTGATGTCGACGTCGTCGGGGCTCATGCCAGGCAGGGCCGCCTCCACCAGGAGCGCGTCCGGGGTGGTCCGAACGTCGAGAGGGAGGTGGGCATCGCCACTGTCGGATGCGGCCGAGAACGGTCGGAACACCGTGTCGTCAAAGAGATGGTCCATCGCCCGGCGAAGCGTCACAAGCTCGCTGAAGGGCGACGTGCGGCGAACGAGCGTCATCTGTCGAACCTCCTGCAGATCGACCGGTGGCTCTCCGCCACCGGCTGCGGTTGGGTGGTCGCCGACCGGGCGAATTGGCCGCCCGAGTTGGCAGTCAGGAGGGTAGAACCTTGACAATGACATTGTCAAGATAAGTGTCCATAACAATGTCGCAATCCTGGTCTGCACGAACGGACCTGTCGGGATCGTGGGCCGTCGCCGCAACCGCGTCGGCCTTCGCAGCACCCTTCACGCCGCCCGCCGCGTGCGGGCGTGCGCGTTGTGACGGTGTTGCCGGTGCGGCGCAGCGTCAGCAGACGCGGCCCGGACAGGGGGGCCGGAGGACTGCCGCGCGAGGTGCGGGCGAGGCACGGTGTCAGTCAGCGCAGCCCAAGCCCAGCCCCTCCGGGGCCCGCCGCCGCAGCGCAAGCCGCATCAGGCCTCCGCGAACTCCCCGATCAGTTGCGCGCGCAGAGCCGCCTCGCAGTCCGGTCGCCCGATCGCGATCACCTTGTCGCCATCGGCCAGGACCGTGTCCGGCCCGAGCGGCGTGGGCACGCCAGCCCGGATGACACCGAACAGCGAGCATCCACCCGGGATGGTGAGATCCAGCGCGACGCGCCCGATCGCCGGCGAACCGGGCTGCAGGTGTGCCTCGATGATCTCCAGCTCCCCGACACCCAGTGCCGCGAGGTGCAGCAGCTCGTGGACCGGGATGTCCTGCTCGATGGAGCCCAGGATCATCCGGGTGGGACTGATGATCTCGTCCACGCCCAGGTGGCGGAACAGGTGCTCGTTCTTCGGGTTGTTGACGCGAGCGATCGTGCGCGGCACGTCGAAGTGGTGCTTGGCCATCTGGCAGATGACGAGGTTGTCCTCGTCATCGCCGGTGACCGCCGCCACGATGTCCGCCCGGTTGGCGCCGGCTTCGTTGAGGTACTTGCCCTCGCACCCGTCCTGCGCGATCACCACGGAACCGATCTCGTCGCGGATCTGCTCCGCGCGCGCCCGGTCCTTCTCCATCAGGGCGACCTCGTGCCCTGAATCGATCAGCTCCTTGGTCAGGTAGTACCCGACCTTGCCGCCCCCAACGACCAGCACGAACATCGCTCAGACCTCCGTCGTGGTGACGGGGCCGCCCGCGACCACAGTGCCGACCGCCGCGCCGTCCGGGTGCGAGTGGGGCTTGTCCGGGGCGTGGATTCCCGGGTGGGCAGGCGCCGCCTGACCCAGGTGGCCCAGCACAGCGGACATCATCAGGTTGGTGCGGCAGAGGGTGGCGATCCCCAGGAGGGCGTACGCCTCGGCTCTCACCGGGTCGTTGACCTTGGCTATCGTCTGCCGGGCACCAAGCGCCTCGATGCCCAGCTGCGAGGCCATGATATTGCGGTTGTCCCCCTCGGTCAGCGCGAGGAACAGGTCCGCGCCCTCGGCTCCGGCGTGGCGCAGGGTGTCCTCGTCGGTGCCGTCACCGCGGAGCGCGGTCCCGCCGAACCCCGACGGAAGACGGTCGAAGGCGGCCGATGCCCGATCGATGATCAGGACCTGCCAGCCGGCGCGATCGAGCTCGTCGGCCACACCGGCCCCGACTCGACCACAGCCGATGATCACGACTTTCATGCTTGCTCCTCGGGCATCGCTTCACGGATGACCCAGACCGCGCACGGGGCGTTCTTCAGGACGTACGGGATGGTCGCGCCGATGGTGAAGTCGCCCCCGAACCGGCGCCGGAACGGGAGGCCAACGATGATCAGGTCTGCCTCCCTTTCGCTGGCCTCGTCCACGATGGCAGCACCCACGTCGCGCGCCTGGAGAAGGACCGGCTCCAGGCGGTATCGCGCGGCCTCGGCGGTGGCCTCGGCGATGTCCAGGACGCGCTGTGCGTCCTCCGAGTGACCGGCGACATCGGCATCCAGCGGCAGCGTCCAGTCGATCTCGACGACATGGACGCCGATCAGCTCGGCCTTGCCGGCCTTCGCGACCTCGGCCGCCAGGGAGACGATGGGACGATCCGTCCGCCCGCCCGCCAGGGCGATGACGGCACGCCGGAATTGGGGTGCCGACGACTCGGCCACGAGCTCAGGAGCCTCCTGCCATGCGCGTTGTCCGGCGCGTCAGGCACGGTGCCCGGCCGGTCGCCGCGACGCGTCACGATACCACCGGACCCGTGCGATCAGTGCGCGACCGCCGTTCGGTCGTCGGGCTCGGGCCCGGCTTCGGGCTCGTCCTGGCCGAACCTCCGCGGCTCGTCGCGCCGGTAGGGGACGTCCACCACGACGGTGTGCGGGCGACCGAGGAGGTTCGTCCGCAGCCGGCGCGCTGACTGGTTGTAGAGGATGCGCTCCCACCAGTGGCGGGCGACGTACTCGGGGATGACGACGAAGGTTGTCGGCGCCGGCTTGCCGGGGGCCAGGCTCGGTCCAGGACGTCGAGGTATGCCATGAAGGGGCCCGACAGTGCGCGGTAGGGGGACTCGACGATCACCAGCGTCACGCCCGGGACCTGCCGCTCCCAGCGCTCGCGCATGGCGGCCGTGGACTCGGGGTCATCGCTGATGTAGACCGCGAGCACGTTTCGAGCGACCTCGTGAGGAACGCTGGGCGGCTACTCGCTGCTGTGATCGCTCTGTGATCGCTGCTGTGATCGCTGCGACGATACGGCACATCCGCGATGACCGTGTGCTCCCGGCCGACGAGCGCCGCCTTCAGGCGCCTGGCCTGCTGGTTGTAGAGCATCCGGTCCCACCAGTGCCGCGCGACGTACTCGGGCAGGACCACGATCGTGGTTGGGGCCTCCTTGCCCGGCGGCCACGCCATGTCGAGCACGTCGAGGTAGGTGACCACCGGGCCAACCAGCGCCCGGTACGGCGACTCGACCACGACCAGCGGCACGCCCGGGAGCTGGCGCTCCCAGCGTTCCCGAAGGTGCGCAGCGGCCTCGATCTCGGTGGTCACGAACACCGCCTGCAGCAGCGACGGATCGCTCGCGAGCGCGCGACCGAACACCACGGCCTGGACGACGGAGCGATTGATCCCGTTGACCGGGATCACCACCCGCTGCTCCCGGTGCGGCTGGTCGAAGACAAGGTCGTCGCGGACCGCGAGCTCCCCGGCCTGGCCCACGTACTGGCGATGGATGAACAGCATCACGCCAACCAGGGTGGGGATCAGGACGATGACGAACCACGCTCCGGCCGTGAACTTGACCGAGGTGACGACGACCGCAATCACACCCGTCAGCACAGCACCCGTCGCATTGATGACCAGCCGGTGGCGCCAGCCCTGGTCCCTGGTGCGCAGCCAGTGGCGAACCATGCCGGACTGGGAGATCGTGAAGTCGATGAACACGCCCACCGCGTACAGCGGGATCAGCGCGTGGGTGGAGCCGCCGCCGGCGACCACCACCAGCGCCGCGATGGCGCCCAGGATGATGATCCCGGCGGAGTAGGCGAGCCGGTCGCCGCGGAACGCGAACTGGCGCGGGATGAAGCCATCCTCGGCGAGAACGGCCGCCAGCCGCGGGAACGCTGCGAACGAGGTGTTGGCCGCGAGGAACAGCAGCAACGCGGTGAACACCTGGAACAGGTAGAACGCCACCGTGTCGCCATAGACGTGATTGGCGATCTGCGCGATGACGGTCTGGCCCGGGGCCGGCAGGATGTGGAAGCCCGCGGCCAGGTACGTCATGCCGATGAACAGGATCGCCAGGATCACGGCCATCACCATCAGCGTCCGGGCCGCGTTCCTGGCCTCGGGCGGCTTGAACGCCGGCACCCCGGTCGCGATCGCCTCGGTCCCGGTGAGGGCGACGGCGCCGGATGCAAACGCCCGGAGCAGGATGAGGATCGTCACGTTCTGGGCGGTCTCGGACATGACCGCGATCACCTCGGGGGTGGGCGCCGGGCCGGTGTCACCTGTGAACAGGATCCGGTACGTTCCCATGCCGATCATGAGGAACGCGCCGCCGAGGAACAGGTAGGTCGGGATCGCGAAGATGTTGCCGGCCTCGCGCATGCCCCGCAGGTTGCCCAGGGTGATCAGGCCGATCGCCACCACCCCGATGACCACCTTCCAGTCGTGCATGCCGGGGAACGCGGAGGCGATCTGCTCGACGGCGGACGAGGTGGAGACCGCGACCGTGAGCGTGTAGTCGATGAGCAGCGCCGAAGCGGCGATGAGCGACGCGAGCCGGCCGAAGTTCGCCTTCGACACCGAGTAGGAGCCGCCGCCCGTGGGGTAGGCGATGCAGACCTGGCGATAGCTGAAGGCAACGATCCCGAGCAGGACCGCGATCGCGATGCTGACCTCGACCGACAGGCTGAAGGCAAGCCCACCCACTCCGGCCAGCATGAACGCGAGCAGGATCTCCTCGGTGGCGTAGGCCGACGACGAGATCGCGTCCGAGCTGAAGATCGCGAGGGCCTTCCTCTTCGGCAGCCTCTCGCCGAGCTCCTCCTCGTTCGCGAGCGGCCGCCCCAGGAGCCCGTGCTTCACTCGGGCGGTGAAGCGGCCCGTCGCCGTCGTGGGCGCGCTGGCCGCGGCCTTGGCCGTGAGCTGACCCGGACCGGTGTACCGGAAGTACGGCGAGTGATGCCGCTCGACCCGGATCCGCTTGTCGCCGGGCTTGCGGCCGGAGATGGGCCTGCGTCCGCCGATCACGGCTAGAGGCCGTACGCCAGGCGCGCCACGAGCCGCTCCGGGAGGCCGACCCGGCTCATCGCGGCCTGGACGATGCTCACGTCGTAGGCCGTGCGCTGCCAGGTTGCTGAGCCATCGTCCGTGTCGAGGAGCATCCACGACGCTGCAGGGATGCCGTCACGCGGCTGGCCGACGCTGCCCGGATTGAGGAGCACCCTGCGGCCCTCGAAGGCGATCCGGGAGCCGGCGCCGGGGCTCATCGTCTCCAGGCGTCCGTCGTCCTCGAGATAGGCGATCGGGATGTGTGTGTGCCCATGCAGGCCACCCGGCGTGTCCATCGCGGCGATCGCCGCCCGTGCCACTGGAGTGGAGGTGACGTACTCCCAGATCGGGTCCCGCGGGCTGCCGTGAACCAGGGTGAACCCCTCCCGCTCGAGGCGTTCCGGCAGTGCTCCGAGCCAGGCCAGCGTGTCGTCGCCGATCGTCGCGCGTGTCCACAGCATCGCGTTGCGTGCGTCCACGTTGAACGAGTCGATCTCCGGTCCGCCGACCGCCGCGGCGTCATGGTTGCCTCGGACGCCAAGCGCGCCGACCTCCCTCAGGCGCGCCACCACCTCGTCGGGTTCCGGACCGTAACCGACGATGTCGCCCAGCTGCCAGACCTCGTCCACGGACGGGACGGCGGCGAGCACGGCGTTCAGGGCGGCGATGTTCGCATGGATGTCGGAGAGCACGGCAACGCGCACTGAGGCAGGGTAGCGCAGCAGGGCACGGCGGCAAGGCGCGACTTCACAATTGGCGGCGCCGGCGCTCGGCGGGATCCCTCGGGTAGCGCCCGTCGATGGAGCCGCCGCGCGGGATGACGACGAGCCGGTGCTTCTCCAGTCCCGGCACGGCCGTCTCGTGGACGGTCACCCGGCCCGCTCGAAGGGCCCGGAAGACCGGGGCCGCCGCCGTCAGCTCGTCCTCCAGGGGCTCCTGCTTCCAGGCCATGAGGATGCCGCCGGGGGCCACGAGCGGGAGCGCTATCTCGACCAGCCCGGCCAGGTCGGTGACGGCACGGGCGGTCACGACGCCCCACGCCTCGCGGTCGCGGGGATCCCGCGCGAGCGCCTCCCCGCGGACGCTCTCCGCGGCCACCCGATCGGCCAGGCCGGTCGCCTCCACGACCGTGCGCAGGAACCCGACCTTCTTGGCGACCGAGTCGACGAGCAGGGTCCGGGTCGGCCGCAGTGCCGCGGAGAGGGGGAGGCCGGGGTAGCCGCCGCCGCTGCCGAGGTCGAGGAGGCCCGTCACGCGGCCGGCCAGCAGAGGTACGGCCGCCAGGCTGTCCAGGACGTGGAGACGGGCGACGCCCGCCGGGTCGCGGATGGCCGTCAGGTTGATGGCCTCAGTCCAGGCGAGGAGCAGGCGCGCGTGGCCGTCGATGGCGGCCCGGACGTCCGGATCGAGCTGGAGACCCAGAGCCTCCAAACCCGCCGCCAGGGTGTCCTCATACGCCGCTGGGAGTGGCGGGAGGTCCGTGACGCGCGTCGGGAGCGGATCTCTCGGGCGATCCAGGGCACCCTCCTGTGGTCGTGCACCGGTTCGTCCGGGAGCCGCTCCCGGCGTCGACGAGTGCGCACGGGGCGGGCGTCGACGCGGTCTGGCGTCATCCGGTCCGGTTCTGGCCCGGGTCTCCCCGTGGCCCCTCTCGGATGACGTTCCCCGGTGCGCGCACGCCTTGTGCGGAGTGCGGACGTTAGGCCCGGGCCGGGTGGGCGTCAAGACCTCTTGTCCACAATTCGTTGCCGCGGGCGCGAGTTGTGGATAACCCGCGATCCCGGAACCGTCAGCCGGGGCTCTTCGTCCCTCGCACCGGCCGCCCGAGCGTCCGCCGGACCACGTCGATCACCTCGCCCACGTACTTGTCCGCCTCGCCGCGCTCGGCGGCCGTCCGGACGCAACCCTGGACGTGGTCCTCGAGGATCAGGATCGACACGGCGTCCAGGGCGGCCCGCAGGGCGGCTGTCTGCTGGAGGATGTCCACGCAGTATTCCTCGCGCTCGATCATGCGCGCGATGCCCCGGACCTGGCCCTCGATGCGGCTGAGCCGCCGCACCAGGTGGGCCTTGTCCTTGCTGTAGCTGTGCCTGAATGTCGCGTGGTCGGCACCGTGCGCCGCCGCCGGCCGGGAGGTTGTTTCGCCCATGGCTCGATGATACCCCATGGGGGTATATTCAACGCCGGACCAATGCCCGCGATCTGTTCTGGGTCCAGAGTCGGTAGACTGACCCGCGATGGATCATCGCGGATGCCGGGCGCGCCTCACCGGGGCCGACCTCACCTCGTGTGGAGCGGCGGCTCCGGGTGTCCCCCGCCCGCAGTCCGGTCGCCCCGACGGGCCCGGGGCCAACGCGTGACGGCCGCGACACGCGCGATCGCCCACCCCGCTTTTGCGCACGCCAGCGAAGCGGAGCTGGCACGGATCCTGGACTTCTACCAGGTCCGTTGGCGATACGAGCCCGACACCTTCCCGATCGGATGGAACCTGGACGGCGATGTGGTCGAGAGCTTCTCGCCGGACTTCTACCTGCCGGACATGGAGCTCTACGTGGAGCTGACCACGCTGAAGCAGAAGCTGGTCCGCAAGAAGAACCGCAAGATGCGCCGCCTGCGTGAGCTGTACCCGGACATCCGCATCAAGCTGTTCTATGCGCGGGACTTCCGGATGCTGATGCTCAAGTTCGGACGGATGGCCCTGATCGAGGACTTGACCGGCTCCACCGGCCAGAGCACGCCACCGCGCCTCCACGGCCTGGTCACGCCGCCGGCGGAACTCCTGCCGGGGCCGACTGCCGCATCGCCGGACCTCGATTCGGGTTTGCCGGCCCTCGTTGCATCGGGCGGCGGGGCTGGCGTCACATCCGGCCTGGTCGTGGCGACCGTTCGGAGCGTCGGACGCCGCCGCCGCGGCCGCCGGCGCCGCCGCGCCGCTGGGGCCGCCTCCGTGGCCCTGTTCGCCGTGTCCGCCGCTGTCGGACCCGACCGGGAGCCGGTGTGAACGGCCGACTCGCCGTGCGCCGGACGCCCGGACGCGCGATCATCGCCCAGTACCCCGTCCAGATGCACGTGGAGGCACCGTCGACCCGCCCATGACCCGCACCGCCGATCTCCAGGCCGACATCGGGGAAATCCTGCTGAGCGAAGAGGTGATTGCCGCCAAGGTGGCCGAGCTGGGCCGCCGGATCGGCGAGGACTACGCCGGGCGCAGTCTCACGCTCGTGAGCGTGCTCAAGGGATCCCTGCCGTTCATGGCGGACCTGATGCGCCAGATCCCGCTCCCGCTGCGGATCGACCTCATGGAGGTCAGCTCCTACGGTGGCACTGCCACGGAATCGTCCGGGCTCGTCCGGATCATGAAGGACCTCTCCGCGAGCATCGCCGACGAGGATGTTCTCCTGGTCGAGGACATCATCGACACCGGGCTCACGCTCAACTACCTGATCCGCTACCTGCGCGGCAAGAACCCGGCATCGCTCCGGATCTGCACGCTGCTGGACAAGCCCGCCCGGCGGCTGGTCGAGATCCCCGTGGACTACGTCGGGTTCGAGATCCCGGACCAGTTCGTGGTCGGGTACGGGCTGGACTTCGGCGAGCGCTATCGCAACCTGCGCTTCGTGGGCGTGCTCCGCCCCACGGTCTACGGCGCGCCCGACTGATGCACCGACGCCCCCTTGGCAACGGCCGCCGCCTCGCGTTCCTGGGCGCCATCGTGCTGCTGGTGGGCTGCCTGCTGCCCTGGTACACCGTGGGCGGCGACGGCGGGCTCCCTGCGACCGTCTACCGCGCCTTCGATGGGACCGGGATCGCGTCGTTCCTGGCCGCACTGGCGACGATCGCGCTGATCGCCCTGCCCTACGCCGCGGGCGGCCGGCCAGTCGGCGTGGACCGCGGGATCGCCTTCGGCCTGCTTGCGGGACTGGCGATCGCCGGGGTCGTGCTGTGGGTGCCCGGCCTGCTGGAGGTGCCAGAGGGCCTGCTCCCGGATCGCGCGTACGGCTTCTGGATCGCCGCGGTCGGGTCGATCATCATGGCCCGTGCCGCGTATGACATCGCGCTGGAGCCGCCGCGGCGCTGAAAATCGCGTCAGTCGATGCCGAGGTAGGCCTTCTTGACTGCTTCGTTCTCGCGCAGGTCCTCGGCCGGCGCGCTGAGGACGATGCTGCCCGTCTCGATGACGTAGCCGCGGTTCGCGATCTGGAGGGCCTTCCGGGCGTTCTGCTCGACGAGCAGGATCGTGATGCCCCGAGCGTGCAGCTCGGCGATCTTGTCGAAGATCTGGTCCACCAGGAGCGGCGCCAGGCCCATCGAGGGCTCGTCCATCAGCAGGACCTTGGGGTCCGACATCAGGGCGCGGCTCATCGCCAGCATCTGCTGCTCGCCGCCGCTGAGGGTCCCGGCGACCTGGCCCTGGCGCTCCTTGAGGCGCGGGAACATCTCGAAGGCCGTGTCGATCCGCTGGGCGATGACCGCCTTGTCGGACACGACGTAGGCGCCCATCTTGAGGTTCTCGAACACGGTCAGCCGGGCGAAGATCCGGCGGCCCTCCGGGACCTGGCCGATGCCCTTCGCCGTGATCTCGTGGGCTGGGAACTTGGCCAGGTCCTCGCCGTTCAACTCGATCCGGCCGCTTCGCATAGGAACGATGCCGCTGATCGTGTTGAGCGTCGTGCTCTTGCCGGCGCCGTTGCCACCGATCAGGGCGACGACCTCCCCCTGCCCCACGTCCAGCGAGATCCCACGCAGGGCGTGGATGCTGCCGTAGAAGGTGTGGACGTCCGTGACGGACAGGACGACGGGCGTGCTCATGAGGTCTCCGCCGTGGTGGCACCGTTGCCATATCCCGCTGCCGTGCTGTCGGCCTCCCTGGCTGCGACCGCCTCGGCTGCCCCATCGCGGCCGAGATAGGCCTCGATGACCCGAGGATCCCGCTGGATCTCCTTGGGCGTCCCCTCGGCGATCTTCTGGCCGTAGTCCAGCACCGTGACCCTGTCGGAGATCCCCATGACCACGCGCATCTCGTGCTCGATGAGCAGGATGGTGATCCCCAGCTCGCTTCGAAGCTTGCGGAAGAAGTCGGTCATCTGGAGGGTCTCGGCGGGGTTCATCCCGGCCGTCGGCTCGTCGAGGAGGAGCAGGCGCGGCGTGTTGGCGAGGGCGCGGGCCACCTCCAACCGACGC
The DNA here is from genome assembly GCA_963766735.1 of uncultured Chloroflexia bacterium. GTDB lineage: Bacteria > Chloroflexota > Limnocylindria > Limnocylindrales > CSP1-4 > CAIXZV01. Next base: position 18,903 of record CAVYBU010000003.1, on the reverse strand, counting down.
TGGTCCCCGTACGGGAGCTTCACGGCGAGATAGTCCCCGCGGCCCTTGAGCCCCACGAACTCCAGCAGCCGCTGCGCCTCTTCGTGGGCCGCCGCCTCTTCCCGGCGCTGTGACCGCGTCCGGAGGATGGCGCCCATCCAGGAGGCGCGCAGGTGGTTGTGCTGGCCGACCAGGATGTTCTCCAGGGCCGTCATGCTGTTGAACAGCCGGATGTTCTGGTAGGTCCGCGAGATCCCGAAGTGGGCAACCTCGTCCGGGCGAAGGGCGTGGATTGGCTCACCGGCGAAGGTGATCGTGCCCTCGTCCACGTGGAAGAACCCGGTCAGGCAGTTGAAGAACGTCGTCTTGCCGGCCCCGTTGGGACCGATGACGCTGGCGATCGAACCCTCCTCGAGCTCGAAGTCCAACGTGCTGACCGCGGTCAGTCCACCGAATCGCTTGGTCACCCGGTCCGCTTTGAGCAGGATCATTGCGCGGACCTCTGTGTGATCTCTTCCCGTGCGAGCAGCTTCGTGTCGTCCATCCCGGCGAGCTCGTCCGCGGTGTGCAGCTCGCGCTTGGCGATCCTCGAGGGCAGCAGTCCCTCGGGCCGGTAGATCATGACGCCCATCAGGGCGATGCCATAGAACAGGAGGCGGTAGTCCGAGAACTCGCGGAACAGCTCCGGCAGGCCGATGAGGACCAGCGCTCCCAGGACGACACCCGGAATGCTGCCCATGCCGCCCACGACCACGATGGCGACGACGTTGATCGACAGCTGGAGCTGGATGCTGGTGGGGAAGACGGACCCGATCAGCGCGACCGAGATGGCGCCGGCGAGGCCGGCGAAGGCGCCGCCCAGCATGTAGGCCAGCAGCTTCGTCTGGACGAGGTTGACGCCCATCCCCTCGGCCACGTCCTCGTCCTCGCGGATGGCCATCCACGACCGTCCCATCCGCGAGGAACGGAGGCGCCAGGCCGCGAATGCGACGACCGCGGCGAAGGCCAGGGCGAGGTAGTAGATCTGCATGGGTCCGGCGAGCCAGTGGGTGGTCGCGACCTCGATGGGCTTGGGGATGTTGAGGATCCCCTGTGGTCCACCCAGGCTCGCCTTGAACAGGTCCGATCCGACGAGGATGCGGATGATCTCGCCGAAACCCAGGGTGGCGATCGCCAGGTAGTCGCCGCGGATGCCCAGGATGGGCAGGCCGAGGAAGATCGCGAAGCCCATGGAGAAGATGACCGCGAACGGGACGGCCTGCCAGAACGTCAGGCTGGCGATGCCCAGTTCGCCGGTCGAGGTCAGCAGGGCGACGGTATACGCGCCCACCGCATAGAACGCGACGAAGCCCAGGTCCAGCAGGCCGGCCAGCCCCAGGGTGATGTTCAGGCCCAGGCCCAGCAGGATGAACAGGGCCACGGTCGCGATGACCTGCGCGAAGAACGGACCCATCGCGAGCGGGAAGAGCAGGATCACGGCGAGGACCAGGATCGCCACCGGCCCGACGATCAGGCGACGCTGGGCCGGCGGCAGCGCGTCCACGCGCTGCTTGGGCTTCGTCTTCCGGACGATGGCGAGGATCGCGATGGTCCCGAAGAACACGAGGATCGCGCCGGGGACGGTCAGGCCGTCCGGCGCCAGCAGGAAGCGGGCCAGGTCGGACAGAGGGGTCACGAGCATCGGCGTTCGCAGCAGCCCTGCGAAGAGGCCGAAGAAGACCAGCGATCCCAGGCCCCACAGCAGCAGCGAGCGCAGCCCGGCGGGCACCCCGGCCAGGACGCCTGCCAGGCCGCCGGTGATCGCGCCGACCACGATCGGGAACCAGGCCCATTCTGTCCCCTGGCCGTTGGTCAGCAGGGTGTAGAGCTCCGGCGAGGCATTGAGGAAGACGGCCCGCAGATCCACGACCGAACCCACGAGGACGAGTCCGGTCAGGAAGGCCCCGGTGATCGCGCCGACGACCGTTCCGGCCACGACGGCCCGGAGGCGGGAGACCCCCACTTGGCCGCGAGCGGCCAGGTAGCCCACAGCGCCGAACGCGATGAGCAGGGCAGCCTGGCCGAGCTCGACGACGCCGATGATCAGCGGTCGGTCCGCGAAGACCGGCACGATGCCCACCAGGCACAGGTAGATCGCGATGATCCCCCCGAGCACACCGGCCCGAAGGAGGGCCCGCAGGTGCCAGGGGCTCGGGGCTGCCTCGGTCATGCCCGTCATCGGGATCGTTGACGCGCTCACGCTCGACTCCTCGCGCCGATCTCACCCATGATCCCCGATGGCCGGAAGACGAGCACCAGCACGAGCATCGTGAAGGCGACGACATCTCTCAGCTGGGTCACGGAGGGCACCCCGAAGCCGGTCAGGAACAGCGAAGGCCCAACGGCCTCGATCAGGCCGAGAAAGAGGCCACCGACCAGTGCGCCCGGCACGCTGCCGATCCCGCCCAGGACGGCAGCAGTGAAGGCCTTGATGCCCGGGATGACGCCCATCGCGAACGACACCTGTCGGAACGACAGGCCATACAGGACGCCGGCCGCTCCCGCCAGGGCGGCGCCGATGACGAACGTCAGCACGATCGCCCGGTTGGCATCGATGCCCATCAGGGCGGCGGTGCCCTTGTCCTCCGAGACCGCGCGGATCGCGGTGCCGACCTTGGAGCGCATGATGAACAGGTACAGACCGCCCATCATGCTGAACGAGGCGACGACCACCAGGACGTCCACCCAGCGCATGTTGAGCAGCGGAATGGGAGCCGTCGCGCCCAGGAACGGCATGTTCGGATAGCCATAGACGCCGGACCCGAAGAAGCCACGGGCCGTGTACTGCAGGAACAGCGACGCACCGATGGCGCTGATCAGCGGGACCAGCCTCGGGGCGTTCCGGAGCGGTCGGTAGGCGACTCGCTCGACGGTCATCGCGATCCCGACCGAGACAGCCATCGCCACCAGGACCATGATCGCGACGGAGAGCAGGCTGCTGGCGACACTGGCGGTCAGGGCGCCGGTCTGCGCGAGTGCGACCGCGGTGAAGTAGCCGGCAAAGGCGCCGCCCATGAAGATCTCGCCGTGGGCGAAGTTGATCATGCGCAGGATGCCGTAGACCATCGTGTAGCCCAGCGCGATCATCGCGTAGATGCTGCCCAGGGTGAGGCCGTTGCCGATGAACTCGAACCAGTCGGCGGTCGTGTATGTGCCGCCGAGCAGGGTCAGCGTGGACCCCACGACGACCACCAGGATGATGACGATCCGGAAGGCCCACATGAAGGCCTTGATCGCGAGGTCGGTGATCCGGTCCAGCCTGCGGACGTTCAACGGATGGTCTCCGGCAGGTGACGGGTGGAGCCGCCGGGACGGGTGGGCGGTGCCCACGCGTCCCGGCGGCTGGAAGGTGCTCTCAGCGAGAGGGCACCGGTCGAGCGACTACGGCCAGATGACGGCCGACGGCATCGTGAGCGCGTCGACGTTCTCCTGGGTGATCTGGTAGACCCCGATGACCGGGGCGCCGCAGTCACCGAACTCGGTGCAGGTCAGGGTGCCGGTGATGCCCGGGAAGTCCTTGGTCGCGTAGATAGCGTCCCGCAGGGCGCCCTTCGGGACCGACAGCGAGCCGTCCGCATTCTCCACAGCCACCTTCTCGAGGGCAGCGAACAGGATGTTCGCGGCATCGTAGCCATGGGCGTGGAAGACGCTCAGCGGCGTGCCGCCGAACTTGGCCTCGCGCTTGGCGAGGAGGTCGGCATAGCCGGCGCCGAAGGCGCCGAAGTTCGGGCTGGACAGGTAGTGGCCCACGGCGGCATTGCCGGCGGCCTTCAGGAAGTCAGGGGAGAAGTGGCCGTCCGCGCCCATGGTCACGACGTTCTCAAGGCCGCTGACGGTCGGGATCTGGGCCTTCAGGAAGCCTGCGGCGGCGACGAACACCGGGAAGTAGATGACCTCCGGCCCGCTGGCGGCGACGGTCTTGAGCACCGCGCTCATGTCCGTCGTCTCCTTGGTGACGGCCTCCTGGGACGTGATCGTGCCACCGAGCTTCTGGAACTCCTCGACGAAGACGCCCTGGAGGGCCTCGGCGTAGGTGCTGCCATCGTGGATGGTGGCGGCCTTGGTCAGCTTGAGCTCGTTGAACACAAACTCGGCCGCGGCCTTGCCCTGGAACGCGTCGCTGTGCGCCGTGCGCAGGTAGCCCGCGTAGGTGGCGTCACGGTTGGGATCGGTCAGCGCCGGCCGGGTGTTGGACGGCGAGATCGTCGTCAGGCCGGCCGCGGTGATGCTGGCGATGCCACCGACGGCCTCGTCCGAGCAGGATGAGCCGACGAGCCCGACGATCGTGCTGTCGGCCGCGAGCTTCTGCCCCGCGGTCGCGCCGCCGTCCGGGGTGCAGAGGGCGTCTTCAGTGGTCAGACGGATGTCGTGGCCCTTGATCGAGCCACCAATGTCGTCGATGGCGATCTCGACGCCCTGCTTGGAATCCTCGCCCAGCGACGAGTCGGCGCCGGACAGCACGCCCCAGAACGCGATGTGAAGCGGCTCCCCGGCCGGGATCTCCACGACGCCGAGCGGATCCTCGACGGGTGTCATGGCATCCGTGGCGGCCGGTGCTGCGGTGGCGTCCGGCGCGGCCGTAGCCGCCGGTGCTGTGGTAGCGCTGCTCGACCCGCAGGCCGAGACGACGATGGCCGCGGCCGCAATGGCAACGCCCACGCGTGCGAACTTCATGAGCTCCTCCTCCAATTCCCCTCGTCGATGCCCGCGGCTTTTCGTTGCTCGCGGACCATGACGTCATCCCTAGGTGGCCGAGGAACGCATCGGCGCGGCGGTGATGGCGGCACGGGACGAGGGACCAAATGCACCCCGGGACATGGAATCCCGGAGCGATGCCGTATCATAGGCGCTGGAGTCAGGGATGCAAGTCCGCGATTCGCGGCCTGAAACCTGACCCTCCGCTTCGGGACGGCTGTTCGAGCCTCGTGTCGCTCGCCTCCCGGGCACCCGTTATCGCGGCCCAGGCGCGGGGCCGCCCGTCCGGACCCGTTCGGCCCGGCTGCTCGCGCATTGGTCGCTCACTGTACGAGGTACGTGCTGGGCGTGGAGTACCTGATCCGCCAGGCTCGCATCACCGACATCGACCGTCTGGCCGCGCTCGGCCGGTCTGCGATGCGGGGATCCGACCGCGGGTCGCTCGACGCCGCGGACCTTCTTCGCCAGCTCGTCTACCTGCCCAACGCGAGCGTGCTCGTCGCCGAGGTGCGACGGGAGATCGCGGGCGGGGCGCTCCTCGTGCTGCGTCCGTCGGTCATCGCCGGCGGCTACGTGGGCACGGTCGACCTGCTGGTCGTCGCCCCGGACCATGACGCGAATCGCGTGACGAACGCCCTGCTCGAGGAGTTGCTCCGCTCGGCCGGCAACAAGGGTTGCACAGTGGTCGAGATGACCCAGCCTGAAGATCCCGTGGACCTCGCGCGCTTCGAGCGCGCCGGGTTCACCAGTGCCGGACCCATGCTCCGGCGACCCCTGGCGGCAGCCCGCCGCCCATAGCGCCCCGGGCGGGCCGGACGAGGTCCGGGTCACGCCCGAACACATTAGGAGTCAACGTGGGGAAGAACGTCGCCGTCTTCGTGGACGTGGCGAATGTCTTCTACGCGGCCAAGGCGGCCGGCGTGGATATCGACTATGTCACCCTGCTGAAGTCGGTCACCGCCGGACGAGACTTCGTCCGCGCGTATGCCTACACCGGGCTGGACCCGGACAATGAGAACCAGCGCAACTTCCACCAGTTCCTCGCGCGGCACCAGTACAAGGTCGTCAGCAAGGACATCCGGAAGTACGGCGACGGCAAGGTCAAGGCGAACCTCGACATCGAGCTCGTCGTGGACCTGATGAAGACCGCGCGCAACCTGGACGTCGCCGTCATCGTGTCGGGCGACGGGGACTTCGCGTCAGCCATCCGCGCCGTCCAGGAGATGGGCGTCCGCGTCGAGGTGGTCAGCTTCCGCGGCAACACGTCCTCCGACCTGATCGAGGTCGCGGACCTGTTCACCGACATCATCCACATCGCCAAGGTTGACAGGGGATCCACGGTCTCCGGGCGCCGCGTCGCAGGCGACGACGAGGACCTGTCGATGACCGAGGTCCCGGACAAGCTGTCGGAAGGCTCGGGTCGCGGTCGCGGTCGCGGTCGCGGTCGCGACCGGTCCGATCGAGAGGGCGGCTATGCCAGCGGCTCGCGCGGCGGGCGCTCGTCCTCGGGGCGGGACCGCGGTCGAGACTCCGCTCGCGACTCCGGTCGTGAGCCGGGTCGCGAGGCGGTTGTCGCCCCGATCGGCATCTCGACCGTCGGGCTCGTGGCCTTGCCCGGCGAGAAGCTGTCCCGGGCCGCCGCTGCGCCTGTCGAGGACGCTCCGGAGCTCGAGGAAGGTCTCGAGATTGCCGCGGGTGAGGTCGTCCCGGGCGAGGATCTCCAGGGCGAAGGCGAGGGTGAGGGCGATGGCCGCCGCCGGCGCCGTCGCCGTGGTGGCCGTGGCCGTGGCCGGGGCCGTCGCGACGACCAGTCGGTCGAGGGCGGTGAGCCGGTCGAGGCCGGCGGTGTCGACGCGGTCGCGGATGTCGAAGGCCAGGAGATCGAGGGCGTCGCGGACGCCCAGGTCGAAGAGGCCGATGACGTCGAGCAGGGCGAGGCCGTCGCGGCCACCGCGCCCCCGGAGCGGCCGGCACGTGGCGGTCGGTCCCGAACCCCGTCCGGCGACCTGCCGACACCGTTCGACGACCTGGAGGCACTCTCGGCCCCGCCGCGTTCCCCGCGGTCCACGCCGTTCGGTTCCGTGTGGGACCGCCAGCCCGGGACCCCGGTCGCACTGCCGGCCGCCAAACTGGCGCCGCTCCCCGACGATGAGGAAGACTTCGAGGAGCCGGCGATCCCGGAGTACCTGCTCACCGAGCAGCGCCGCGGCCAGGGTGGCCGGGGCGGCGGTGGTGGCCGCAGCGGTCGCGGTGGTGGTGGCCGCAGCGCCTACACGTCGGCCATCGAGCGCGAGCGCTACGGTGGCGGTCGCGGCGGCGGCACGAACCGCTTCGCCGAACCTGCCCCCGGTCGCAGTGGCGGTCAGGGTGGAGGCGGCAGCCAGGGCAGCCAGGGCAGCCGGGGCGGTCGCGGTGGGCAGCAGTCCCCGCGCGGCCCGCGGCCGGAGCGCCAGGATCGCATCGATCGTGCGCCGCGCACGGGCGGCGCGGAGTGGAGCGAGGTTCCGCCGGAGCTCGAAGAGATGCTTCGCGCGCAGCTGCAGCGTGCCCGGCCAGTTGAGGCTCCAGCCCAGACGGCTCCTGCCGCCGGGACCGCGGCCCCCAAGCGCCGGACGACCAGGAAGCCGGCCGCGGCAGCCGAGGCTCCGGCCCCGGTCGCCGAGGCCCCGGCCGAGCCGGTCGCCAAGCCGGCCCCCAAGCGCCGGACCACGCGCAAGCCGGCCGCGGCAGCCGAGGCTCCGGCCACGGCAGTTGAGGCTCCGGCCCAGACGGCTCCTGCCGCCGGGACCGCGGCCCCCAAGCGCCGGACGACCAGGAAGCCGGCCGCGGCAGCCGAGGCTCCGGCCCCGGTCGCCGAGGCCCCGGCCGAGCCGGTCGCCAAGCCGGCCCCCAAGCGCCGGACCACGCGCAAGCCGGCCGCGGCAGCCGAGGCTCCGGCCACGGCAGTTGAGGCTCCGGCCCAGACGGCTCCTGCCGCCGGGACCGCGGCCCCCAAGCGCCGGACGACCAGGAAGCCGGCCGCTCAGCCCGCCGAGGACTGAGTCCGGGCAGAACCAGCGCCAGCGACGTGGACGGCTTCCTGACCGTCGGCCACCCGGCCGCGGTGACGGCCGTCCACGCGATGCTGGCCTCGCGCGTCCCACACGCGCTTCTCATCAGCGGACCTGCGTCCGTGGGCAAGGTGTCCCTCGCCCTGGACCTGGCAGCCGGCTTGCTGTGCACAGGCGCGACCGGTGCAGGCCGACCGTGCCGTACGTGCCGCACGTGCCGGATGGTCGAGCACGGCAACCACCCCGACCTCCACCGGCTGGGACCCGAGGGGATCGGCGCCCAGGTCGTCATCGGCGGACCCGGCGCGAAGCAGCGTGGCGTCCGGGACCTCGTGACCGAGCTCTCGTTGCTGCCCGTGGAAGGCGGCGGGCGGGTGGCGATCATCCGTGATGCCCACCGTGCGAACGAGGATGCCCAGTCCGCCCTGCTCAAGACGCTCGAGGAGCCACTGAGCGGGACGACGGTGATCCTCTGTGCCGACGACGAGGAGCTGCTGCTCCCGACGATCCGGTCCCGGTGTGCCCGGATCCGCCTCGGGGTCCTCGGGGTACGGGAGATCGAGCGATTGCTGGTGGAGCGGGGCCTGGCCGATGCCCCGACCGCTGCCCGACTCGCCCGCCTCACCGGCGGCCGCCCGGGCCTGGCCGTCGCGTACGCCGCCGCGGATGGCGCCGAGGTCATCCGTGGGGAGCTGACTCGCACGCTCCTTGACCTGCTGGCGCAGGGTCCGTCCCGCCGCCTGGCTGCTGCAAGGCCGCTGATCGCCCGCGCGATGGAGCTCGACGCGCTGCTCGTGCCGGCCGTGGTGCCGGCCGTGGTGCCGCCCGAGGAAGCCCGGAGACGCGGCGTCCCCGGCATGGCGCCAGCCGTGCCCGCACAGGGCACGGCCGCTGGCAGTGGTGACGGTGCCGACGACGTGCCGGAGGAGCTCGCCGACGAGGGTCCTGTCAGGAAGACGCCGGCAGCCGCCCGCCGCAGGGCGCTCCTGCTGCTCCTGGATGTCTGGCGCGCCATCGCACACGACCTCGCGCTCGCGCAGCGCGGCGCGCCCGGCTCGATCCGGGACATCGCGCTGATCGAGGAGATCGAGGCCGCGGCGCAGGACCTGCCGCCGGACGCGGCCGCGGCGATGCTCGCCCGCCTGGTGCGGGCGGATGAGCTGGTCGCGGGCAACGTCAGCCCGGAGCTGGTCCTCGACGTGCTCCTGGTTCGCTGGCCGCGCCGGCACCACGCGGCATGACCGGCTCTGGCGCGCCCGATGGCGCCGGCGGGCGCTCCCGCCTGGATGCGAGCGTCCGCGGGCGAGTCCAGGGCGTCGGGTATCGGGTGTTCGCCCTTCGGGAGGCGGGCGCGCTCGGGCTCGACGGGTTCGTGGCCAACGAGGCGGACGGCAGCGTCCGGGTTGTGGCCGAGGGACGACGCACGGACCTTGATGCGCTGGTCGCGCGGCTGGAGGCCGGGCCTCCGGCGGGATACGTGGACCGGGTGATCGTTCGCTGGGAGCCCGCCAGGGGGATCGGTCGTGGCTTCCGGATCGAGAGCGGGGCTCACCGGGGCGACTGAGCGATGCCGCGGAGCGCCCGCAGGTCGCGAGACCTGGATCCTAGGCCCGCGGATGGCACCGCGGTGCGCTCGGGCAACGCACCCCGGACTCCCGGCGGGTCCGCCCGGGACATCCCACCCATACCCGTCGGTCCCCGCCGCGGCCACCATCTTCTGGATGGATGATCAGAACCCTGCCGAGGTTCTCCCCGGGCTCTACCGGGCCGTGCTGGACGGCGTCGCACGCCTCGAGCGCGCCGGCGAGCGGCAGGCCGCATACGAGATCCGGCGCAAGGCCCTGCGGGTCTACTCGACGCGCTGGGATGAGCACGGCCGTCGCAAGCTGGGGCGCCTGGAGCAGGAAGCGAAGCAGCGCCTGGCGGCCAGCCCGCGCGCGGCCGCGACGACGGTCCTCTCGCGGAGCGGCGACCCAGCCTGATCCTCGTCCGCCGGGCAGTTGGTCCCACGGGGCGCTCCGCGATCCGGCTGCGCGTCGTACGCTGCGGGGCATGCCTGCAACAGTCGCCGATCTGATCGACCGCGCCCTCGCCGGGTTCACCGTCCTGTGTGCGACCGCGGAGCCCATCGAGGACGAGTACCAGTACGTCACCGACTTGGGCACGGTCTGGCGTGCCCGCCTGCGCGCCGTCGCCGATGCGCGCGGCAGCGAGCCTGCGCCGCCGGGCACCGACGAGGCCCTGACCGCGCTGGTCGACGAGGCCGGTCGCGTCACGGATCCGCACCGCGCCATCGACTGGTTGTCCACGCTTCCGCAGGTGGCTCTCGCTGCCCTGGGAGAACCCTCCTGATGCGGTACATGGAGGCCCGGCCAGACGGGAGGGCAGTCGTCTACGCGCACATCCAGGCGGACCCGCTCGTGGTGCGAGCGGCCGGGTTGCTGGCCGAAGCCACGACTGTCCAGCGTCTCCTGGCGCGGGCCGTGATGAACGGCGAGTCCCTGGATCCGGTCTCGTGGCGGACGATGTTCCCGACCCTCTTCGGTCCGGCCGCCCCGCTCCCCGGAGATCCTGCCAGGGATCGCTCCGATGCGATCCTGGCCGTGTCGCTGGCCGTGGCGGACCGCGGGGACCAGACGCGCAGCCAGTTCCGCGGAGCCATCGTGGAGGCGCTCACCGAGCTCCTGCTCGCCGCCCGGACCGGCCCGGTCCGGCGTGAGCGCCGCATCCTGTTCGACGGGCGACCGGCGGAGATCCACCCCTACGACGTCACGGTGGAGCGGGATGGCGCCGGCGAGGCGTGGGACTGCAAGTGGGGCGCGCGCGGAATCAAGGCGGATGTCCTGCACCAGCTCGACGACGCGCGCCGGGGCGCTGCCGACGAGGGCGTGCGGCTGCTGGCCGGGCTGGTCGTCTTCGATGCCCGACGCTCGTGCGAGGTACGGCTGGTCCGGGAGCGCGGCCCGGTCGCCGTCGACAGCCTGAAGCTGATCGCCCTGGAGGGGCTGGACCGGTTGGCTGGACGCAAGCCGGCATGAGCGGCGATCCCGCCGACCGCGAGGATCGCAGATCCCGAGAGCAAGACGCCGCGCCCTCCGACGCCACGCCGGCCCCCGGCGCAGGCATGACGATCCCCTATCGGACCCGGTTCGACGAGTGCGGCCCCGACGGCATCGTGCGAACCTCCGCCCTGCTCCGCTACGCGCAGGACATCGCCTGGGTCCACTCCGAGCGGCTGGGCTTTGACCGGGCCTGGTACGCGGGGCACGGACTTGCCTGGGTGGTGCGTGCGGCGGACCTGGTGATCCTCGCGACCATCCCCCTGGGCACGACCCTGGCGATCTCCACCGCGGTCACGGGGATCCGCCGCGTGTGGGCGCGGCGCCGCACCGAGGCGCGCCTGGGCGACGGCACCCTGGCGTTCTGGGGCCACACGGACTGGGTGATGACGGACCACCGGGGCATGCCCGGACGCGTGCCACCCGAGTTCGCGGCCCGGTTTGCCGTCCAACCCGGCACGTTCGAACCGGGACGTGTATCCCTGCCCCCGGCGCCTCCCGATGCGGCCGCCCACCGGTCCACGGTCCGTCCGCAGGACATCGACCCGATGGGCCACGTCAACAACGCCGCCTACGTGGACTACCTCGAGGAGGCGCTGCATGCCGCGGGCGAGCCCGGCCGCCGGATTCTCGCCGCGGTTCCGCGCCGGGTCAGGCTCGAGTACGTGGCGGCCGCGGCGCCCGGTGCTGCGCTGACGGGCACCGCGTGGCCGGAGGGTGCCGGGGCCGACGGGTGGGCGTGGCGGCTGCGTGACGACGGCGGACGCGACCTCGCGCGCGGCCGGGTGAACCGGGACGGACGGGAGGGCGTCTGACCGGACGGATCGCGCGCTCTCGCACTGACGTGCCGCCCCGGTACCTATGGGCCATGACCTGGTGGGCGGGTGTGCGGTGCGCTCGGGAACCGACGCCGAATCGTGCGGGGGCACCGGGACCATCGCCCCATGGTCGTCACCGTTCCGTCGCGTAGCCTCCAGAGAGCGCGTGCGGCCACCTGGTCCGTGCCGCGCCCCGAACAACAGGCGGTGACAGCCCTTTGGACGCCCAGACCGTCGCGCTGGTCCTTGCCGTCGCGATCGCGCTGATCGGCGCGCTCGCCGGGACAGCGGGCTTCTCCGCGTTCGTCGTGCGCCGCCAGGACCGCCGGCTCGCCACGCTCGCAGAGCGTCTCAGGGACGCGGCAGACGAGGGAGCCCTGGTCGCGCTCGACGCGGGGCGGATCAGGGACCCGCGCCTCCGCGCCGCCTTCCGCGGCCTCGCGGACCGGGTCGCCGACACCTGGCGGCTGGCGACGGTCGATCAGCTCACCGGCATCCCCAACCGCCAGGCGGTGCTCAGCCGCGTCGACGACGAGATCGCCCGTGCGACGCGCTACTACCACCCCCTGTCGGTGATCCTCGTGGACCTCGACCAGTTCAAGCGGCTGAACGACACGCACGGCCATGCCGCGGGCGATGTTGTCCTGCGGCACGTGGCCCAGCTCCTGAGCGTCAACGTCCGGGCCGTGGACCACGCCGGCCGGTACGGCGGCGAGGAGTTCCTGGTCGTGCTGCCGGAGACGGATGTTGACGCGGCTGCATCGCTGGCCGAGAAGCTGCGCCGGATCGTCGCGGGCAGCGAGATCCGCCTGCCGGATGGCGAGTGCGCGACGATCACGCTGTCCGCCGGCGTGGCGGGCGGGCTGGGCAGTGTCCTCGAGGCGGATGCCCTGGTCCGCGATGCGGACGCCGCGCTCTATTCCGCCAAGGCGCTCGGGCGCAACCAGGTGTTCGTGTTCCGGGAGACCGGCGATCAGGACACCGTCCGCCGCTCTCCGATCGGCACGGAGGCGCGCTCGCAAGCCGTGGACGTGGGCCGCGCGGCCATGGCGGCGGCCCAGGACGCGCTCCTCAGGACGCTCGTGGGCCGGGCGTCCTGGGCAGGCAGGCCTTCCGTCCTGATCGCGGAGGCCTCCGTGGCGCTCGCCCGCTCGATCGACCTGCCCGAAGGCGAGCTCGACCGCATCCGGACCGCAAGCCTGCTCCATGACCTCGGCAAGCTGGCGATCCCGGACGAGATCCTGGCCAAGCCCGGCGACCTCGCGGCGTCCGAGTGGCGGGTCGTCACTGAGCATCCCAAGATCGGCCAGGTGGTGCTGGAGCAGGCGGGCGCCCTGCGTGACGCCGCCACGATCGTGCTCCACCACCACGAGTGGTTCGACGGGCGCGGCTACCCGCACGGGCTGGCCGGCACGGAGATCCCGGTCGGAGCCCGGATCGTGTCCATCGTGGACGCCTACGAGGCGATGATCGGCGGGCGTCCGTACCGTGTCGCCATCACCCACGACGAGGCGATCGCGGAGCTGCGCCGCCAGGCCGGCATCCAGTTCGACCCCGAGCTCGTGGAGATGTTCGCGGAGCTGTTCCCGCTCGGCGTCCCGTGGGCGCCCGACGTGTATGAGGACGACCACACGCACGACCACGCGGACCTCCGCACGTACACCCACGCGTCCGGATCTGGAGCCGGAGTCGCGTTCGCGGGCGGGCGACCGCACGAGCTGGTTCGCGCGACGACCGACCTGAGCACCGCGGAGCTGCACGACGCGGTCCACGAGCTGCGCCGCCGCGCGGTCTGACGGGCCGCCGGCCGGGCCACGGCAGGACGACGCCCCGCTGCCGAACGCGTCGCCTCGAACCTAGCTGGTCTGGCGCAGGTCCCGGCGCTCGAAGAGGACCACGGACAGAGCCGCCGTTGCCAGGAACAGCCCGGCCAGCAGCGCTGCATGGCCCCAGTGGATCCCGTTGACCAGTGGGTCATTGCCCAGGTAGTAGTAGAACGGGGACAGCTCCGCGAAGCGGGCAACGCTGTCGTTGAGCGGCAGGTAGGCGTTGAACAGCCAGGCGATCAGCGCGAACCCCATCGAGCCCTCCACGGCCCACCGCACCCGGCCCGTGGCGGCGCTCAGCAGGAGCGCCAGCCCGCCGACGACCAGCCCGAGCAGCACGGCCAGGAGGCAGATCGCCGCGATGTGGCCCGCATCCATGCCGAGTCCACCGAGATAGGACCCCAGGACCGTCGCACCGAAGGCGACGAGCCCGAGGACCGCGGCGATGATGACCAGCGCCACGGTCTTCTCCACGACGACGCTCGAGCGCTTGACGGGGTTCGCGAGGAGGAGGCCCATCGTGCGGTTCCCCTCCTCGCCGGCCAGGGCGCGGGATCCGACCGTGACGGTGACGAGGATCATCGCGATCGGCACGACAAGGCCGAAGCCCTCGATCGTGTAGAAGCCCTCGGGCGTGCTCATGTCGGCATTGCCCACGAGGGCCAGCAGCTCCTTGGGGAGCTGGTCGGCCATGCCCAGGACCTCAGCCGGGAGCAACGAGTAGAGCGGACCGTAGAAGATGCCCACGAGGGCCATGATGTAGGCGGTGATCACGAGGAGCGCCTGGTGCTCCGAGATGGTCCTGGTCCAGACGTGGGAGACGGCCGCGGAGCCAGCGAGCCGGTCCACGATCCTGCGGGTGATCGGGCTGCTCCGGAGCCGGTCGACCATCGTCCGCCCCGTGCTCCGACCCCTGAGATCGCGGCGGTTCCAGCCGATCACCGCCAGCCCGGCGAGGATCCCGGAACCGGCGGCCAGGACGCCGATGTGGCCCCAGTCGATGCCGTTGAACTGGGGGTCGCTGCCGTCGAAGTAGTACCAGGGGAACACCCGGGCGACGTCCTCGAGCCCCTTGAACAGCGGCAGCAGGCCGACGGCGATGTAGGAGACGACCATCACGGCAGCGGCGACACCCGTCGCGAGCCCGCCGTTGCCCGTCCACGCTCCGATTGCGAGCGCGATGAAGCCGTAGAACAGCGCGTTGGCGAACAGGTGGAACGTCAGCGCCCCGATATCCCTGCCCCCGATGTCGACATCGAGGATCACCGGGCTGAGAAGGCCGCCGGCGAGCATGATCAGCGCGCCCAGCGCGGTGAGGAGGACCAGGGCTCCCGCGCTGGCGAGAAGCACATGCGTCCGGCTCTTCGGGTTGCCGAGCAGCAGGCTGATGGTTCCGTTGCGCTCCTCGCCGGCCACAACGCCGGCGCCCACCCAGACGGCGAGCCCGGCCAGGGTCATCGCGCCCATGAAGCTGAAGATGGCCCCATACGAGAGCCCGCTGAGGTCGGTCACATCCGAGATGCCCATCAGCCCCAGGAGTGGTTCCGGCAGCCCGGCGTAGAAGGAGAGATCGATCCCGCTGTAGACGGCCATGCCGAAGACGGTGAACAGGCCGATCGCGACCGACCCCACGACGAACGCCACCCAGCGGTCGCGGACTGTCTTGGTCAGGACGCCGGCCAGCATCACCCGGCCACCGCCTCGTCGCTGTAGTAGGTGAGGAAGATCTCCTCGAGATCGGCCGGCTGGGACGTGATGTCCACGACGTCATAGCGCGCGGTCGCGGTCTTGAGGAGGACGTCCATCCGGCCGTCGTAGGACAGGACGACCCGGTGGTCCTCGACCGCCACGCTCCGGACGCCGGGCAGGGATGCGAACACAGAGGCGTCCGCCGGCTCGGTGAACTCGAACTCGACCCTTCGGATCGACTTCGAGCGCAGGTCGGCAACCGACTCGACCGCCTCGAGGCGGCCGCTGCGGATGATCCCGACCCGGTCCGCGACGCGCTGAACCTCCGAGAGGGTGTGGCTGGAGAGGAACACCGTCCGACCCTCGGCGGCGACCTCTCGCATCATCGCCTGGAACTCGCGCTGGATGAGCGGGTCCAGGCCGGCGCTGGGCTCGTCCATGATCAGGACGTCGGGCCGGTTCATGAACGCCTGGATCACGCCGACCTTCTGCCGGTTGCCGGAGGACAGGTCACCGACCTTCCGCGAGAGGTCGGCGTCGAGCCGCTCGGCCAGGACATCGACATACGCCCAGTCGACGCCCCCCCGGAGGTTCGCGAAGTAGGTCAGCGTGTCGCGCCCGGTGAGGCTCGGGTACATCGCCAGGTCGCTGGGCACGTAGCCGACGTGGCGCCGGATCTCCACCACCTTCTCGTGGGTGTCGAGGCCCTTGATCGTGGCCCGGCCTGCCGTTGGGCGGATCTCGTCGAGCAGGGTCCGGATCGTCGTCGTCTTGCCGGCGCCGTTGGGGCCGAGGAAGCCGAACACCTCGCCGGCGCGAACGTCGAGGTCCAGGTCCACCAGGGCGTGGACGCTGCCGTAGTGCTTGGTCAGGCCCTCGATGTGAATGGCGATCTGATCGGTCATGAGGCTCCTTGTCGATTCGCGACCCCGTGCTGCGGGGCGCTCGGGCCGGCCCGGGAGACACCCCGGGCCGACCCCTCGCCTACCCGGTGACGTCGCGCCGCTTCATGCCCCACGCCCCCAGCAGCACGCCGCCGACGGCGATCACGAGGCAGGCGCCAACCCCGACCAGGTCCCAGTTGCCGGCCATCGGCTGGCCCAGGTGTGCGGTCAGGGCGAGCTGATGCACCCAGTCCGGGAGGCCGAGCGCCGGTGCGAGGATGTCGACGAGGTAGGTGGCAACCACGAACAGCGCGGCGACCTCCGCCGCGAGGGACGTCCGCCACAGCCCGCCGACCGCGACGCCGATCCCGACGATCGCCGCGGCATACACGCCGAGCGCCGCGGAACCGAGCATCGCCTCACCGGCGGTCACATTGCTCGACACTGCACCCAGCCCGATGCCGGCCGCGAACAGGACGCTCATCACCACGATCGCGGCCAGCGCGGCGACGCCGCCTGCCAGCGCCCAGCGGGCCCGGCTGGCCGGTGAGGTGAGGACCAGCTCCAGGCGGCCATCGGTCTCGTCCGATGCCCACTTCGAGACGAAGGTGGCAGCGGCGAACCCCGCCGCGATGTACAGCAGCGCCACGTACAGCTGGAGGAAGCCGCCGGCCGCGGCGAGGTCGAAGTCGGGGAAGATCGTGCTGAAGACCTTCATCAGGTCGGGGCTGGTCTGGATCTGCTCTGCCATCGGACCGACCAGGGACGCGAGCAGCGCCCCGGTGAGGCCGAGACCGATGCCCCACGAGGTTGCTCGTGGCAGCTGGTCGCCGAATGCCCGGCTGATGGGTCCGCGAACGCCCAGGATGCCCGCCGGCAGGCTGGGCAGCGAGAGTCCGGCCGTGACCCCGAGATCGCGGCGTACGAACAGCTCGATACCGATGGCCAGGAACACGACGCCGACGATGCCGACCAGTGCCAGTGCGGGCCAGTCGTACATGCCCACGAGCCCGATGTGGTCCGCCGTCCACGCGAACGGGCTCAGGACCACGAGCGGTCCGCCGATCTCCATGCCGGCGGCGATCCACAGGAAGACCATGGCGATGCCGGCGACCCCCGCGGAGCCGGCGCGGCCGAGAATGGGCGACAGAGCGAACGCGATGCCGCCGAAGAACATGGCGAGGAACCCGACCCACAGGGCGAAGGCGACGGAGGACTCGAGCGGGATGGTGTCGCCGAGGGCGGCATCCCCGAAGATCGTCGAGCTGAGCGTCGTGACGACGGCGAAGATCGCGAGCGCCAGCCACACCACCGTGAGGTGGGCCGCCAGCTTCTCGAGGGCGATGCGTCGCTTGCCGAACGGCGTTGTGGCGACCAGGTCCAGGCTGCCGCGTCGTGCCTCGCCGGCGAGCGTGCCGGAGAGGGCCATGATCGACCACAGCGCGACGCCCAGGGCGAAGATGGCGCCGTACTTGAACGTCATGTAGCCGCCGAGG
Source organism: uncultured Chloroflexia bacterium (assembly GCA_963766735.1). Taxonomy (GTDB): domain Bacteria; phylum Chloroflexota; class Limnocylindria; order Limnocylindrales; family CSP1-4; genus CAIXZV01. The sequence continues at coordinate 1,368 of CAVYBU010000003.1, read as the reverse complement.
GTCCCGAGATCCACCGGCCTGCCGAACAGGTTGACCATGGACGCCGGCATGCTCCCGATGAGCGCGTCCACTTCGAGGCGCGCGTTGGGCGTTGGGAACACCGTCGAGATTGCCGCGCCCATGACGAGCGCCATGCCGCACAGGAAGCCGGCGGCGATGATGAAGGCGAGGCGCGAGTCGCGCATCGTCTTGCCGTAGATGCTGCCGAGCCCGTAGACCCGGCTCAGGCGTGTTGTCCCGGTACGGGCTGCCGCCAGCGGCGGCGCGCCGGCACTAGCTGACATCGCTGCTCTCCCCAACGGCCTGCGGGCCGTACTGCGCGAGGAACGTCTCCTCGAGGCTGGGCTCACGGCTGACGAAATCGAGCAGGTCGTACTGCGCGGCCGCCCGGACGACCGGGGTGATCGCGCCGGTGACGCGAAGCCGCAGGACATGGTCATCCGCGACCACGTCGCTCACGCCGGGCAGGCTCTCGAAGGCCGCGACCGGCACCGTGTCCGTGAAGCGCAGCTCCACCTGGTGATGGGCGAGGTCGCGCAGGGCCTCGACCGTGTCCGTCTTCACGATGCGGCCCTCGCGGATGATCGCGACCCGGGCACACGTCTTCTCGACCTCGCCCAGGATGTGGCTCGAGAGGAAGACCGTCCGGCCCTCCGCCTTCGCCTCCTGCACGAGGCCGAAGAAGGACTGCTGCACGAGGGGATCGAGACCCGACGTCGGCTCGTCGAGCACGAGCAGGTCCGGTCGGTGCTGGAGCGCGATGACGATGCCGACCTTCTGCTTGTTGCCCTTCGAGTACTCCTTGAACCGGCGTGACGGATCGAGATCCATCCGTGCGATGAGGTCCTGCTGGTAGAGCGGGTCAACCCCGCCCCGCAGGTTCGCGAAGTACTGGATGGTCTGGCCGCCGGTCAGGCGGTCGTAGAGCGCGAACTCGCCGGGGATGTAGCCCACCCGGCGGTGGATCGCCACCGGGTCGACCGACGATTCGATCCCGAACACCCGGGTGACGCCGCTCGTCGGCCGGATCAGGTCGAGGAAGGTGCGGATGGTCGTCGTCTTGCCGGCACCGTTCGGGCCAAGGAAGCCGAAGACCTCGCCTTGCTGGATCTCGAGATCCACGTCGATGATGCCGCGGTGGCTCCCGTAGCTCTTGGTGAGGCGCTCGGCCTCGATGATTGCGGTCATATGGATCGGTTCCCTTCCGGCGCGCTGGCAACCTGATGCGTCCTGCTGGGCGGTATCGGTGGCTCCTCAACGGCCGACCCGGGCGGGGGCTGTGCCCGGTCGGTGCCCGGCACCACACCACCATTGGGCTCCGTCCGGTCCGCGAGATAGCGAGCGACGAGGATGGGCCACTCGCGCTCG
>CAVYBU010000002.1:0-359696 GCA_963766735.1 uncultured Chloroflexia bacterium | reverse complement strand
GGTCACCCGCTGGCCATGCCGATCGAGCCGGGTTCCGGTGGGGCGGACTGCCGACCTAGCCGGTCGGCGGACCGAGACTTGGACCCCGCTCGGAACGCACCGCCGCTCGAACCCCCCAGGCGGCGCAGTACGCGATCCCGTACAGCGCGTACGGGCCCTCATTGTCGATGGGTCGCTCGTAGGCAACCCAGTTCCCGGCAATCATGCCCACGAGCCCGGCGACCGCGCCCGCGAGCCCGACCGCATAGCCCCGACCGCGTCCACCGAGCAGCCCGCCAAGCACGCCAGCGACGGCTATGCCACCGAAAGCCACAATCAGGAGCACGACGAGCTGGTCCCAGGGGTTCTCAATGGCCTCCATGAGCAGGGCCGGCAGCAGGATGGCGGCAAATGCGATAACGAAGATTGCCGCCAGGGTGACAGGAGCGCTCCCGATGCTCGACTGCCCAGACATTGCTGACGCCCCTCGTCCGGCGACCCGGCGGCGCGTGACCACGCCCCCGTTCCGCGCTGTACGCGTCTTCGCTGGCAGGAACGATGCGCGGGCCCGGGCGCGGCTGGGCCAGAGCAGTTCGTCGTGAAGAAGCCCCCGGTCGCCGGGCGTCCCGCCAGCTGGTCGGGCGCTCCGCGTGGAGCCGGGGAAGGGACGATGAACTCGTCCTCGCTCAGCCCGCCGCCGGCTGCCGCTCGGGGCCGCTCCTCGGCGCCCGCCGCGGCACGTCCATCGGCGTCATGCGCGAAGCAGGAGACGGCCCACCACCTCGTCACCTTCAGCCTCGCCGGTCTCGACAAAGCCCAGGCTGGCATAGAGCCGCCGAGCTGCATTGTTGCTGGGGTGGTAGCTCAGCGCCACAGACGGTCGCAACCCTGCCCTGGCCCGCGCAATCATGGCCTCCACGGTTGCTCGCCCGAACCCGCGCCCCTGTGACGCGGCGTCGATGACAAGCCCCCCGATCCAGTACGAATCGTCAGTCGGGTCCACGGCCTCCATGGCGAACCCGACGACAGCACCACCCGATTCGACAGCGAGCGGCTGCCAGGGGCCGCCGTCATACACGCACATGGCCAGATACCGGGTCACCGGAGCAACGAACACACGCTGTTCGTCCCGGACGTCCAGATCCGCGACGGCGCGCCAGTTTCCCGCGCCTACCCGAGTCAGCGTGACGCCCATGCGGTCAGTCTAGTCCCGGATGCAGGGCGTCACGACCAGGTCACCCGGCCCCCTGCTGGCCAGCGAGCCGGGATCGACGGGCGCGGAGCCGTACCATGTCGGCCGACGTCCACCGATCTCGATGACGCCTGGAGCGACCTCCACGATGCCGAGCCCGACGTCTGGTTCGTGGGCCAGCCCTCGTACGACGAGGGGCGCAAGGCGTGGGAGCAGTACGCCTTCGACCCTGTCGAGCGGGCCTAGGTGTGCATTTGACAGCGGGCCATGAGCACGGCCACGCTTGCCGTCATGCCCGATGTCCACTTTGCCCATAGCGGCGACGTCTCCGTTGCCTACTCCGTCAACGGCGATGGCCCGCTCGACATCGTCTATGTCGAGGGCGCCTTCACTCACCTCGAGGTCTCGTGGGAGGTGCCCCTGTATCGCCGGTTCTGCGAACGCCTGGGTGAGTTCGCGCGGGTGATCCGCTTCGACAAGCGCGGCATGGGCATGTCCGACCGCGTGCCCGGGGCCACGACGCTCGAGACGCGCATGGACGATATCCGCGCGGTGATGGACGCCGCCGGCAGCGAGCGAGCCGCGGTCATCGGCGAGTCGGAAGGGGGCCCGCTGGCCATGCTCTTCGCGGCGGCCCATCCTGAGCGGGCCCGGGCCCTCATCCTCCAGGGTGCCGAGGTACGCGAACGCCGGGATGAGGAGTGGCCCTGGGGCGAGGCCACGCCCGAGGAGCACGAGGCCCGGATGGCGGCCATCCCCGAGCGCTGGGGCCTGGGCGGCAACTTCCAGTTCATCCTGCCCAGCCTGGGCGACGTGCCCTGGGGCCGCGAGTACATGGCCCGCCGACAGCGCAATGCCGCCACGCCCGGTGCATGGGAGGCCTTCGCGCGCATGGCCTTCGACATCGATGTTCGGCACGTTGCGCCCACCATCAAGGTCCCCACCTTGATCTTCCACTCCCAGGGAGACGAGGTCTGTCACGTCGAGAACGCCCGCTTCCTCGCCCGCACCATCGAGGGTGCGCGCTACGTGGAGACGGCCGGCGCCGACCATCTGCCCTGGGCTGAGGATGCCGACCGCTTCATCGGAGAGGTGCGTGAGTTCCTCACCGGCGAGCGGGAGCCGGTGAATCCCGATCGCGTGCTGGCCACGCTCCTGTTCACCGACATCGTCGCTTCAACCGAGCGAGCGGCCGAGGTCGGGGACGTCCGCTGGCGCGAATTGCTCGCGGAGCACCATCGCATCATCCATGACGCAGTGTCCGCCAACTGCGGGCGCGAAATCGACATGGCCGGCGACGGCATCTTGGCCACGTTCGATGGGCCGGCCCGCGCCATCAGTTGTGCCCGCGCCATCCAGCACGCCTCGGCGCCGCTGGGCGTCGAGGTCCGCGCCGGCGTCCACACCGGGGAGGTCGAACGGATGGGCGATGGCGTGGCTGGCATCGCGGTCCATCTCGGCGCTCGCGTCGCGACCACGGCCCGAGCCGGCGAGGTCTGGGTCTCATCGATCGTGCCGCAGCTGACTGCGGGTAGCGGCATCGCTTACGACGACCGCGGCCTGCACAAGCTCAAGGGCATCGAGGGCGAGCAGCGGCTGTACTCGGTGGCGTGACAGACTCCGCGCATACCTGACCAGAGGGGATGCTCGTGAGCATGTCTGGTCACGAGCAGGCCACGGGAATCTCCGACTCTCGTCGGACGGCAGACCCTAGCGGGCCGGCGAGACGAAAGGTCCTCGGAGCGATCCGAGGGGCTATTTCGTGCGTAGAGAGTGGTCGGGGCGGAGCGATTCGAACGCTCGACCTCCTAAACCCCATTCATAGCGGCCACGCACGAAATCGGCCGCCGCGGACTGATTTCACGTTCAACGGGGTCCGCTGGGGTCCGCATCCGTTCGTGCTGGTTGGGGTACGGGGTTAGGGTACAGACGACCTCCGGTCGCCCCGTCGGAGGCTGGCCGTCGAGCCGGGTTGAACTCCGACGAGCATGGCGCCGAAGGCGATGGATGACGATCACGCCCGTTTGCGATGAATCCGCCATAAGCAGGAGCGGGTCGGCCGGCGGGCCTCCGGTGATTCATCGGCCCCATGCTAGGCCCGCGATGCGTGCTGGTGCCCCCGGTCGCCGCTCGCCGAGCTGGCCGGTCGGAGCCGTACCATCGCGGTCATGTCCACCGACCTCGACGACGCCTGGAGCGATCTGCACGACGCCCCCCGGCTGGTTCGTGGGCCAGCCCTCGTATGACGAGCGGTGCACGGTGTGGGAGGAGTACGCGTTCGACCCTGCCGACGGGCTCAGACCGGTGTCCGATCACGTGACTGGACCGCGGCGCCGACGAGCTGGAGGTCATCCGCGTGCTGGCTCGCTGCCTCCGCTGATCCGCGGCCGTGTGCGATGGTACTGGTCACCCCCGTAGACGACGCGGTAACCAGGTGCCCGTCATCGCGCCGGCCGTCCCCTGACCGCCGGGCGTCCGTCCTCGGCGTCTCAGGAGGGTCCCTGATGAAACGTTCCCTGAAGAAGCGTGCGCTGCTTGCGGTGCTCGCCGGAGGGCTGGTGGCGGCGATGCTGCCCGGCGTGGCCGCCGCCGGACCCCGGAGAGATTGCAGGCGAACCGCATCCTGACGCACACGACGTCACCATCGGGTTGCTGTCATTCAGCACCATACACGTGCCGGGTTCTGCACGGCACTCGTCGTCGAGTTGAGCAGTGGCTGCTCACGGGGAGAACGTGGACCTCCTGACGGCCGTTTCCTGGGCGGAAGCCGATCTCGATCCAGCCGGACGTGACCGGCCAGGGCGCGCTCATCGCCCGCGCGACCGCGTCGGACCTGACCACCGAGGTGTGGAACCTGGACCCAGGCCCGCCCACCGGCCTCCTCTGTCACGACACGGACGGTCAGCAAGCCCCCTGGGCGACGGGGACGATCTCACAGTTCTTCCTGGCTGGCAACGACGGGGACTGGTACACACCGGGATCGGGCACGCGAGGCAAGGAAAGCTCGTTCCAAGCCAAGTCCATGGTGACCGATGCCAGTGGCGTCGACTACCGATACACGAGCAAGGGCCACTACACCGAGCAATGCAATGTGCCCGATGGTGGACTGCCGGCGTGCCTTCACGTCACGGACACGCTGCAGCGCATGAACTGACGTCCCGAAACCGCAGTTCTGGCAACGGAGGCCCGTCCCGCGAGGGCGGGCCTCTCCCTACCTGACGCCGAACCGGCTACCGCTGCCGCTCGGTCGCCCGCCGGCCCTGCCGATGGATCACGCGCGGTGCGGAGCCGGGGGCCGCGCCGATGGTGGCGGTGGCCGTCTGCGTGCCGCATATGTGGGTCAACCGCGGCCGAAACTGCGCGCCAGCCCGATAGCCCGGTCCTCTTCGACCTCTCGCCTGGGATTGCGGGCGGCTGCTACGTCAGCCCTCGTTGTAGTGGAGGACGAAGCTGCCGTTGCCGACGTCGTACCAGTGGTTCTCGGTGAAGATCCACTCGCCGTTGTCGTCGCGCACGGTAGCGAACGCATTCTGATCGGGCTTGGCTGGGTCCAGGACGTCGATGAACATCTGCGCGTATGCGCCGCAGTAGATGTCGCCGTTGTAGCCGTACCGACAGCCAGCACCCTCGGCGAGTACGACGTTCGATCCGCCCTCGTGGTTGGCGTCATACCAGAAGCCCACGGTGCCGAACCAGACATGGACCTCGCTGGTGGGCCCGTAGAGATCGAAGCGGCCCGGAACCCGGTGCTGGTCGTCCGGTCGTCGCACCTCGGCGTTGATGTTGGCGACCACGTCGCCGCTGCTATTCAGAATGTCGAACCTGCCCACGAACGAGTCCGGCTGGCCAACCGGCTCGGCGGCGGCGCTCGACGTGGCGAGCGAACCCGCGAGCACGATCGCGGCAAGGAGTCCTAGCACCCGACGCATCGGTCCTCTCCTTGGGACGCCCAGCGCAGGTGACCGCCAGGTGCGGAGCCGCGAAGCGCCTACTCGCGCAGCCCCTTCACGGACTTGTTCAACGGGTTGGCCGAGGTTCCCTCGACAATGCATTGAACCAACCGGTCGCCACCAACCCAGATGAGTTCGGTTGGCGTGTAGTAGGTGAGCTGAAGGCCAGAGTCATCGTAGTCAACGCCGACGTACTCGCCGAACGCTGACCGGCAGCGATCCTCCGACGCCTTGTTGATCGATGAGTCACCCGGATAGGGCGCGTCGATTGGGTCGGGCAGCTGAAACCTCCCGACCAGCTCGGCTTGATGGGGCACATCGCACGACCCTATCGCCGCGGCCAGGAAACCGGCGTCATCCTTGTCGAGGATCATGTCGAAGCATTGCCCGACGGCGACCTCGTCCGGGCCGTCATACACGGGGCTCGACGAAGGGGACGGCAGAAGACTTGCGGCAGAAGGGAGTGCAGTCGGCGACTGGAGAGCGACAGAGCTCCCAGCCCCGCCACACCCAGCAAGGATCGCGATCACGATCAGGACAAGAGACGCGCTGGCCGTCCCGTGGTCGTTCATGCCACGCTCCCCTCGGGACGCCGGATCGCGGGTCGGTCTCGCCAGTGGCTCGGCGCGGTCCCGGCGGCCAGGGTGATGGACCGCGCGTCAGAGCCTCCCGCTGACGTGGAGACGTTGCACCCACGCGTCCCGTTACACCAGAACCGAACGTCTCACCCGTCGCCCACTTGCCCTGCCGATCGGTCAGGCGCGGATCAGCGGTCCCGGTAGCGCCAGGGCGGCGGCTCGTCACGCGGGCCGCGGAAGATGCGGATCATCCAGGCGAGCCCGACGAGCATGCCGAGGTACCCGGCGACCGTGACGAAGCTGACGGCCGCCCTGAAGCCGGGCGGGGGACCAAACATGGGGCTAGAGCCCGTGGGCGTGGCGACCAGCAGGAACACCGGGACCAGGACCGCGCCGATGCCGATCGCAAGCAGAATCCTTGTCGGCCACCAGGCCGGTGTGGGCTCGCCGTCCATGGGGGCATCATAGACCCGCGATGCAACGGCGCTTGCCCCCCGGTCGCCGCTCGCCGAGCTGGCCGGTCAGAGCCGCGATCGAACGCGAGCGCGCGGAGCCGGGGCTCCGAGACGACGAGTGGGCCTTGCGCCGCTGTCAAGTTAGACACAAGAAAGCCCCGGTCGCCGGGGCGTCCCGCGTCGAGGTCGGGCGCTCCGCGCGGAGCCGGGGCGAACGCGAGCTGGTGGTCAGCGGTCCCGGTAGCGCCAGCGCGGCGGTCTCGGGCGGCAGGATCAGCCGGCCGGTTTCTCTCTAGAGGCGATTGCGCCAGATACAAGAAGGATCGCCGAGAAGGTCAGTCCGACAATTCCCGAGAGGATGTTGACGTCGACGACGACGGCACCACTCAGAGCTGACCCGATTCCGGAAGCGTTGGCGAGCAGGGAGATGACCGCGATAGCCATCGCGAGGTAGTAGCCGATCCTGTTCCGCCACCACATGAGGGGAAGCGAGAAGACAGAGAGACCGGTCATCAGGGAGAAGTAGATCATCTTCGGAGTCGCGGCTGCCAGGGCTTCGTCTCCGGATAAGACATCCACGGCCACCAGAAACACGAACAAGACGTCTACTACGGCCAGGGACATCAGCGAGGCCAAGGCGAGCTGCGCGCTGAGGCTTCTGCCTGTCATGGGTTGACCCTCCCTTCGGGCGCGGTCCCGGCGGCCGTGGGTGTTGGACCGCGCGTCATTGCCTCCCGCCTTTGGGTTGATTCTCGAACGGAGAGCGAATTGCCCCCGGTCGCTCGTCCCTCTACTCGCTAGGCGAGCCCGGGATCGATGGGGACGGCCCGGACGTCCCGATGGCATTGCGGAGGACCTCGAGGATGAGGTCTTGCTGTGTCTTTCGCCCCAGCCAACGACGGGCGATCGCATGCAAGCCGAACCAGCCGCCATCAGCGATGTAGACGGCGAGGTGGTCGCCGGAGGTGGTCACGTAGCCGACCTCGATCCAGTCGTTGACGATGTCGTCACCCTGTCCGGAACGGGGGTCCCACTCTCGCGGCATGTACCGGCCGGCCCACTCAATCCCGCCGATGTGGACCTCGCCCCGCCGATCTCGGAACCTGATCACCCCCTGGCGGATGCTCAGCGTGCCCGAGCGGCGATCCCGGAACGCGGTCAATGACGATCGCGGCCGCTGCTCCATGAACCAGACCCCAGCGAAGGTGCGAACGACGTCGTCCGGCTGGTCGTCCACGACACCACGGCTCTCTCGTCCTGGACTGGCACCAGCAAACAGCGGTGCGGTCTCGAACGCGCCACGGAACCGCGCGTCGATCTCGCCGGCCGTCGCCGAGAGCGTCTCCAGCTCGACGGGATCGTTGGCTCGGAGCGCGACGAGCACCTGGTCAGCGAAGCCCTGCGCGGTGTCGGTCGCGTCGCGATACTCGCGCCGGAAGGTCACGAGGCAATCCGCGTCGGGAAGGCCGTCGACCCAGGCCGCCTCGTCGACCGCCCACTCCCTGATCCCGATCCATCCCTGAAGCGGTTGTCCGGCTGCTTCCGCCAGGATCTGGACCAGCCGGGAATCGGCGGCCCCCAGATGCTCATGCAGGGCGTGGAGGTCGACGGTGGACAGAGATGGCGATGGGCTTTGGGCCGTCGCGCGGAGACTCTCCGAACCGGGCGATCCCGACGGCCGCTCGGCACTCGGCGGAGACACGCCCTCGCGCAGCGCGTTGGAGATCTTCAGGAACATCCCGATCCTCCGCGCGTCTTGCTCGGCGTAGTCGAGAACGATGTCGTCTGTCCGTGTCCAGAAGACGTACCCGGTGACGCCGAGGACCAATCCCAGGAGGATCCACGGCAAGACGCCCAACGGGTTCAGCGCCAGGGCTTCCGCGACCGCCCAGCGGACGGAGAACAGGACGCAGACGAACAAGATGACCGCCATGAACTTGACGCAGATGCGGTAGAAGGTCCTCATTGCCTCTCCACTGTGGAGTCTGCGCGACGATGCTAGTGCGGCCCCCCGGAGCATGGAAGTGCCAGTGCGCCTGGCGCCGTCGAACCGGCTCCGGTCCCGCCCGTCGCGTCCCTTCTACAGCGTGGGAGCCCGGCCCCGCTGCCCGGCGCCCCAGTCGCGGTGGCACGGGCACAGCCACCAGGTGACGATCCGCTTGGCCTCGTCTCCTGAGACGACGCTGCCGCGGGCGTCGTCGCACCGACCACCAAGGGCACCATCGGCGAGTACCTCGACGAGTGGCTCGCTGGACGCGTCATGACCCGTTGCCGGCCGCGGACGGTGGAAAGCTACCGGAGCATCGTCGACCACTACATCGCGCCACGGGCCAAGAACAAGGACGGCACACCTGGCGCCTACCTCCCCCGCCCTGCCCTCGGTCGGGTGCTCTTGGCGAAGGTCTCGCCGGAGGACGTCCAGAAGTTGCTCGACTCCCTCATGGCTCGCGGCACCCTCTCGCCCACGACCGTACGGGCGGCGTACGCGGTCCTGCGGATCGCGTTCGGCCGAGCAGTGAAGCAGGGCCGGATCCTGCGCAACGTCGCGGTGCTGGTGGATCCGCCCTCGAAGGCGAACATCACCCTAGTCCCGCTGACGGCCGCTCAGGTCGGCGACATCCGGCGGGCGATAGCCGACCACCGGCTGGAGCCGCTGTTCCTGACGGCGCTGGGGACGGGGATGCGCCAAGGCGAGCTCCTCGCGCTTCGGTGGTCCGACGTGGACCTCGACGCCGCCACCGCCACGATCCGGCACACCCTCGAACGCGGCACGGATCGGCTGGCAGAGCCCAGGACCGACCGCTCGAAGCGAACTCTCGGCCTCCCGCTTGCCGTGGTTGGTGTCCTTCGTCGCCACGAGCGGACTCAGGCGGCAGCCCGGGTGGATGCCAAGATCTGGGACGCCAGAGGCTTCGTCTTCGGCAACCGGGCGAACGGTGGCCCCCTCGACGGGCCGAACGTAACCGCGGACTTGCGGGAGGTCCTCCGTCGGGCCGGGCTGCCCCGGCAGCGGTTCCACGATCTGCGGCACGCCTTCGCGACGCTGCAGCTCGAAGCTGGCGCAGAGCTGTTCGAGGTCAGCAGGGCCCTAGGGCACTCGAACATCTCGACCACGGCAGACGTCTACGGAACGTTCACGAAGGCTATGGCCCAGCGGACGGCCGATCGGATGGACGCTGTTCTCGGGGGTACTGGAACCGCATAGGGGTACAAGCGCGGGGTACAGGCCCAGACGAAAGGCCTCCGGATCGCTCCGGAGGCCTCTTTCGTGCGTGGAGATGTGGTCGGGGCGGAGCGATTCGAACGCTCGACCTCCTGAACCCCATTCAGGTGCGCTACCAGGCTGCGCCACGCCCCGAGGGCGACGAGTCTACCATCCGCGCCCGGACCCGCGGCAGTGCGCGATCGCCCAGGTGCGGCTGCAGAGAGGGCCTGAACCGGATCCGGCGCCGAGGCTCAGGCAAGCCGCCAGCAGATGCAGCGTGATGACGACATGTGCGGGTTCCGGGAATGCGGCCCGTCGCCGAGGGTCGCTAGGCGCCCGATGCCCTCGCCACCGGGCCGGGCCGCCCAGCGGTCGTAGTCGGCCAGCTCGTCCTTCGACTCCCGCGAGAGAAGGTCCACCAGGCAGCGCTGGACGCTCTTGCCCTCGAACAGAGCGTTGTGGACCTCGCGGGCGATCGGCATCTCAACTCCGAGGGACGCCGCCAGCTGGAGCGCCGCGTCCACGGTGTAGGCACCCTCGGCAACGCCGGGCAGCGATGCCTCGATCTCCGACCACGTCCGCCCGCGCGCCAGCTCCATGCCCAGCCGGTGGTTCCGGGACAGCGTCGACCCGCAGGTGGCGATCACGTCTCCGATACCGGCCAGACCGGCAAAGGTCAGCGGGTTGGCACCGGCCGCGATCCCCACCCGGGTCATCTCGGCGAGGCCGCGGGTCATGAGCCCGGCCTTGCCGTTGTCGCCGAACCCGAGCTGCTCCGCGGCGCCCGCCGCAATCGCAATGATGTTCTTGAGCGCCCCGCAGAGCTCCACCCCAAGGATGTCCCGGTTGACATAGAGCCGGAATTCGCGCCGCCCGAGTCGCCCCTGGATCCGCTCCGCCAGCGCCTCGTCCTCCGCGGCCACGACCGCCGATGCCGGCAACCCCTGCGCGATCTCCAGGGCCAGGTTCGGGCCGGAGAGCGCGGCGATTCGCGACGCCTCGAACCGGCCGGCCTCCGCGATCACGTCGCTCATCCGGAGGTGTGTCCCGCGCTCGATGCCCTTGACCACCGAGAGAAGGTCAGCGGTAGCCGGCACAAAGGGAGCCACCGCGGCAACCGTCGCGCGGAGGTGCGTCGACGGGACCGCGAAGATGACCAGGTCGGCGGCGTCCGCCAGGTCGGCGGGATCGGCCGTGGCGCGAAGGTCCGCGGGCAGGTCGATGCCGGGGAGGCGGCGCTCGTGTCTGCGCTCGGCCTGGATGCGGGCCGCGGTCTCCGCGGAATGGCAGATGAGCGTCACGGGCTCCCGCTGGGCGATGATCGCCGCCAGCGTGGTGCCCCAGGCACCGGACCCGATCACCGCGACGCGCGCGGGCGCTCCCTCCGTCCCTGGGCCGGGCGCTGGACCGCCGGTGGCGTCCTCCCCTGCCCCGCCCATCAGTTGCGCCGGGCCTTCGCCGCGCGCCCCTTCGGGCGATGCTCTCGGACCTGCTCCCGGAAGACGAGACGGATCGGGGTGCCGTCAAAGCCATAGGCTTCCCGGATCCGGTTCTCCAGGTACCGCCGGTACGAGAAGTGGATCGACGTGGGGTCCGTGGCGAACAGCACGAACGTGGGCGGCGCCACGGCGGCCTGGGTCGCATACCGGATCTTGGCGCGCTTGCCCTTGACGATGGCCGGCGGATTGCGTTCCACGGATGTCGCGATGAGACGGTTGAGCTCCCCGGTGCCGATGCGCTTGCGGCGCTCGCCCCAGACGTCCACCGCCAGCTCCAGCACGCGCTGGACGCGCTGCCCGGTCTTCGCGCTGATCGAGACGACCGGTGCGTAGTCGATGAACGGCAGCTCGCGGCGGAGCGTGGTCACGAACTCGTCGAAGCTCTTGTGGGTCTTGTCCTCGACGATGTCCCACTTGTTGACCGCGATGATGAGGCCGCGCCCTTCCTCCACGACGTAGCCGGCCACGTGGGCGTCCTGGGCCGTCAGCCCGTCCTGGGCGTCCAGGAGCAGGATCGCGACGTCCGCGCGGGAGATCGCCTTGAGGGCGCGCATCGTGGAGTACTTCTCGGCAGCGGGCCCCGACGCCACCTTGCCGCGTTTCTTGATGCCGGCGGTGTCGATCAGGACAATCTCGCTCCGGCCCCACGGGATCGTCGTGTCGATCGCGTCCCGGGTGGTGCCCGGGGTCTCCGACACGATCATCCGGTTGTCACCGAGCAGGGCATTGAGCAGGCTGGACTTGCCCACGTTCGGGCGGCCCACGAAGGCGATCGCGGGCGGCTCGTCGTCGTCGGCGGCCATCGCGGCGTCCCAGCGAGCCGACACGTCGCCCACTGTTCCCGGTTCACCGGCTGCATCGGCGTCCGCCCCGTCGGCGTCCTCGTCCCCGTCATCGGCGTTGCTGGGATCACCCACCACGTATGGGGACGGCTTCGCGCGGGCCATCTCCCTGGCCCAGGCCTCGGCCTCCTCCTCGCGTGCCTTTCGAGCAACCTCCTGCTCGCTCTCCGGCGGCATCGCCCACACCACGGCGTCCAGCAGGTCACCGACCCCGCGCCCGTGGTTGGCCGAGATCGCGAAGGTGTCCTCCCAGCCGAAGGCGTAGAACTCCGTGGCGTCCCGCTCCCGCCGCTCGTTGTCCGCCTTGTTGGCCGCGACCAGCACGGGCTTGGTTGTGCGGCGCAGAAGCTGGGCAGCGTCCTGGTCCGCGGGGGTTGGGCCTACCGCCGCGTCCACCAGGAACACGATCACGTCCGCCTCGTTGATGGCCAGGCGGGCCTGGATCTGGACCTGCTCCTCGATCGCATCGCCGGGGGCGATCTCCAGCCCGCCGGTGTCCACGACCACGAACCGGCGCCCGTTCCACTCGGCGTGGCCGTAGAGGCGGTCTCGGGTGGTCCGGGCCCGGTCCTCGACGATAGCCGCACGGTCGTCTCCGACCACGCGGTTGAACAGCGTGCTCTTGCCGACGTTGGGGCGCCCGACGAGGGCGACAACCGGGAGGCCGGCCGATCGGGCGGTCACGGGATCAGGCCGCGCCGGCGTGGATGGGGTAGGTCGGCAGGGAGGTCGTCCGCCCCGCGGGGGTGGCTGCGGCGCCGAGCGCCTCGCGGGCGAGCTCCGCGGCGCGGTCCCGCCTGTCCGGCGCGCCGGCGATCGCGAAGATGCGCTCCGCCACGTCCCGCAGATCCTCGATCGGGGTGGAGGTCCCGCCCGTCACGCCGACGACGGTGACGCCCTCGAACGGCGCCTCGTCAACGAGATCCCGGGCGTTCTCGATCTGGAACACCGGGGTCCCGGCCATCGCGCACAGGCGGGTCAGCTCCTTGGTGTTGGCCGAGTGCCGGCCTCCCACCACGACCATCAGGTCAACCTGACGAGCCGTCTCCAGGGAGTCCTCCTGCCGCCGGATGGTCACCGGACAGACGGTGTTCACGATCTTGAGCTCGTGGGCGAGGGACACCATGTACGCGGCGAGCTTCTCGAACTTCCAGGGCGGCTGTGTGGACTGAGTGATCAAGGCCATCCGCTTGCGGCGCGGGATCCGGTGCCAGTCCTCCTCCTCGTCCACCACGATCGCGTCCGGAGCGAAGCCGAGCAGGCCGACGACCTCCGGGTGCCTGGGGGTGCCGAGGAGCACGATGGTGTAGCCCTCGTCCACCAGCGCCTGCATCTGGCGCTGTTCCTGGATGACCCAGGTGCAGGTGCCGTCGATGACGTCAAGCCCACGCGCCTCCGCCCGATCAAACACCTCGGGCTTGACGCCGTGGGCGCGGATGACGACGGCGGCCCCGTGCGCCACCTGGTCGAGAGTGTCCACGCTCTCGACGCCGGACTGCTGCAGGTTCCGGATGACGCCCTCGTTGTGCACGACCTGGCCGAGGGTGTGCGTCGCCTTGCCCGCCGCCGCCGACTCCTTCGCCTTGTCGATGGCTTCGCGGACGCCGTAGCAGAACCCCGTGCGGTGTGCGATTCGAACTTCCCGGACCATGCTCATAGCTGCCGATGTTCGCATACGTGCGGGGTTTCCGCCGTCAGGCGAACGTCCCGGTCACGGTTCGGGCGTGGTCTCCTCGCCGACGGCCGCGGCGTAGGCGCCCCGATGACGCGGTTCGAGGAGGGCGGCGATGCGGCCCATGATCGCGCCCGTGGCGACGGCCTTCGCCGCGCGTCGTTCCGTCCCGGCGGGCACCACGTCAACCGCCTGGAACGGGCGCCCGATCCGCACCGTGATGGTGCGCCGCGGGAAGGGGCTTGGCAGCTTGCGGCCCTTCGCCCACACGGCATCGCTGTTGTTGACACCGATCGGGACGATCATGGCACCGGTCCGAATTGCCAGCGTCGCCAGACCGTCCTTCGCCTCCTGGAGCTCGCCAGTGGGGCTGCGCGTGCCCTCGGGAAAGATCAGCAGGACGTCGCCGGCCTCCAGGATCCGGATAGCCAGGCGGAAGGCCTCCACGTCCGCGGTCCCGCGGTCTACCGGATGGACGCCCCCGTGGGCCGCGAGCCAGCCGAGAAACGGCCAGTCGAACAGCTCGCGCTTGCCGAGCCAGTGGATCCGGCGGTGCTTGAGCGCGGGCGTGATCCACGCGCCCGACACCACGGCATCCAGGTTGGAGATGTGGTTGAGGGAGAGGATCACGGGTCCCGTCCGCGGGATCCGGTCCAGGCCTTCGAACCGGATCCGCGCGATCACGCGCGAGAAGATCCGTGCGACGAGCGCGGTCATCCGCACGAGGATGGTCTGGTCATTGTCCAGGCGCATCGCCGTCTCGAGGATCCGGCTCCGCCTGGCGGGTGCCGCGGGCTCGGCCTTCGCCGGCGCCGGGGCCGGGGCTGGAGTCGCGGCGCCCGTCCCGGCCAAGGCCACGATGTCGGCCGGCGCAGGGGCCGGGGTTGGCGAGGCGGAAGGGGCTGGCCCGCCGGCCGGGGCTGGCGTGCCGTTTCCCACCGGGCTGGCGTCCGTCGTCTCCGCGCGAGCGATCGCCGTCGCCACCAGGTCCACCGCCTGCTCGAAGCCGAGGCCGTCTGTCGAGATCACCACCGCGTCGGTGGCCGGGCGGAGCGGCGCCACCGCACGCCCGCGATCCTGCGCGTCCCTGGCTCGCAGCTGCTCGCGCACGAGGTTCGCCTCGCCACCCTCGGGATCCAGGCCGCGCTCCGCGATCCGGCGCGATGCGCGCTCCGCGACGGACGCGTCGAGGTACAGCTTGAGCGGCGCATCCGGCAGCACGACCGTGCCGATGTCCCGCCCGGCGAGGATGATCCCGCCGCCCGCGGTGAGCGCCCGCTGACGGCCCATGAGCGCGGCCCGGACCTCCGGCACCCTGGCGACGGCGGACACGGCGGCGTCAACCTCCTGGGTGTGCACGGTGTCCGTGGCATCGTCACCATCCAGCAGGACCCTGGCCAGTCGCCCGGCGCCGTCATCGCCCAGGGCCACGCGGTCCACCAGCGCCACCAGGCCCGCGGCGTCGTCTGTGGCCACACCTTCGCGCCGTGCCAGCGCGGTCAGCGCGCGGTAGATGAGGCCCGTATCGACGAAGCGAAGCCCCAGCCGCGCCGCGGCCGCCGAACCCACGCTGCTCTTGCCGCTCGAGGCAGGACCATCGAGGGCGACGATGATGCGGGTCGCGGGCTCTGCGGGCATGGCTGACATCACCCGGAGCATAGCCCGGGGGTGGCTGCCCCAGCCGCGAGGACCGGCGCGCGTTTCGGCGCGACATGCCGAGGGAGGTGGCGGATGGCCAGCCGCGGATCGCTCACCTTGCGTCACGCTCCACGGCGCCCACCCCGAGGCGGCGGACCTCGGCCGGGGTGAGAGGGCGGACGTCGCCCGCCGCGAGACCCTCCAGGCGGAGCGCTCCGATGCGCACCCGGACAAGGCGCCTGACCGGCGCGCCGACCTCCGCGAACATCCGGCGGAGCTGGCGCTTCCACCCCTGGTGAATGGTCACGCGGACCCAGACCAGGCGATGGTCGGGCCGAGGCTCAAGCATGTCGGCGAGGCGCCGATCCTCGGTATTGGTCTGGCCGCGCAGACCCGTCACCGTGGCGACACCCTCGGACAGCTCGACGCCCGTCTCCAGCGCCTCGGCCTGGGCGCGCGTCAGCTGCTGGGCCAGGCCCACGGCGTACTCGCGCTCCACGCCGTACCTGGGGTGCAGGACCCGCTCTGCCCAGTCGCCGTCGTTCGTGACCAGGATCAACCCCTCCGAATCCTGGTCCAGGCGGCCCACCGGGTAGAGCCGGGCGCCGCGCGACAGCTCTGCCGGCACCAGGTCCACGATCGTCCGATCCGCATGGCGATCCTTCACCGTGGAGGTGACGCCCATCGGCTTGTGCAGGGCCAGGTGGATCGGGCGCGCCTCGGGTATGCGCAGGAGCCTTCCGGACACCTCGATCCGCTGGGTCTCGGGGTCCACGCGCTCCCCGAGGACCGCCGGACGACCATCAACCGTCACGCGGCCCGCGGCCACCAGCTCGTCGGCACCGCGGCGCGACGCCACGCCCGCGGCGGCCAGGACCTTGGAGATCCGCTCCGCCGGCACGGGTCAGTCCTCCTCGTCCGGATCGCCCGCTGCGCCGTATCCGTCCACCGCGCGGTCTCCAGAGGTTGCGGCCACCGCCGCGGCGGCGAGGTTCGCCACGGGATCGCCGGTCCCATCCGGCCCGTCCACGAGTCGCGCGGCCACGTCCAGGTCCAGCGGCGGCAGGTCGTCCAGCGAGACGAGGCCGAAGCGCTCCAGGAACTCGAAACCCGTGCCGTACAGGTTGGGACGCCCGGGTGCGTCAGAGCGGCCGAGCTCCACGACCAGGCGACGGTGTATCAGGCCGCGGATGCTGTAGTCGGAGTCCACGCCGCGGATCCGCTCGACGCCGCTCTTCGTGACGGGCTGGCGGTACGCGACGATCGCCAGGGTCTCGAGCGCCGCAGGTGAGAGCCGTACTGCGTCCGCCCCGACGTAGCGGGCGATGAGGGCGCCGGCGTCGGGTGCCGTGACGAGCTCCACGCGATCTCCGGACAGGGCCAGGCGGATCCCGCGATCGGCCAGAGCAACCTCCAGGTCACCCAGACGCTCGTCGACCGTCGCCCGGTCCACGCCAGCGATGGTCCCGATCTCGCGCCGGGACAGCGGCCGCTCCGCAACGAAGAGCAGGGCCTCCAGCTGGCTCTCCGTCAGGATCGCCTCCGGCGGCGACTCCTCGCCATCCGGCAGCTCCTCGTCGACCACGGGCGGCAGCTCCTCGCCCGGAAGCGGCAGTTCCTCCTCGCCCGCAGGCGCCGGCCAATCACGCTGAGGCGCCAGCTCCTCGCTCATGAGAAGGACTCCAGCGACTCGTCCATCGGGGCCTCCTCGTCGATCGCCCCGGTGATCCCGGCGGCGGCACGCTCCTCAGCGGTGGTTCGGCGCACGGTGATGGGACCGAAGGGTCCGGTCTGCTCCACCACGATCTCGTGCCGCTTCATGAGCTCGAGCATCGCGAGGAACGTGACCGCCGCGACGACTCTATCGCGCACCCCCCGAAGGAGCTCCTGCAGCACGATGGCCGGGGCCCCGTCAAGGGCGCGGCGGATGAGCGCGGCCCGCTGCGCCAGCGTGATGGTGCGGCGGATGGTCTCGGGCGGCAGCGGGGCCGGCGGCGCGACGCGGGCGATGCCCTCGAGCGCAGCCACCAGGAGGGACGGCGACAACGGGTCCGGTACGGCGGGCGTGGCACCCGCGATGCCCGCCGCGCGCGACGCCGTGGGCTCCCGGTGGAACAGCCCGACGCGCGCCTGCGCGCCCTCCTGCAGCCTGGCACCCCCGTCGCGGAATGCCCGGTACAGGATGAGACGGGCGCGCAGCTCCGCCTCCGGGTCCGGGCCCTCGTCAGGGAGAGGGACCGCGCCCTCAACCACCCGTCGCGGCAGGAGAGCCCGCGACTTGATCAGGATCAGCTGGCTGGCGACGGCGACGAAGGTGGACACGTTCCCCATCCGGTCTCCGTCCAGAGAGGCAAGCGCGTCGAGGTACGCATCGGCCAGCGCGCCCAATGGCACCGTCAGGACGTCCATCTGGCGGGCCTCGATCAGGGCGAGCAGCATGGCCAGCGGGCCGTCGAACGCTGGCAGCGTCACCCGTGTCGCAGACTCGGGACGGCGGCCCTCCTCGAAGGCGACGGACGGCGGGACGGCGGAGGACGCGACGAGGGTCATCAGCAGGCCTCGTCGGCGGCGTGGAAGCGGGTGCCGTATTCCGGGTCCCGCGGGGCCTCCTGGTAGCGGACGAGGTCCACGGCCCGCGGCGGCAGCCCGGCATCCGCCAGGGCATCGGCCGAGGCCCCGGCGTGATCGCGAAGGCGGTCCATCGCGTCGCCCCAGCCCGGCAGGCGGGCGGCTGCGGCGGGGACCCACGACCCCAGCAGCTGGCCCAGCGACCACGCGATGCGCGGCCCAGCCCCGGTGTCGCCCTTCGCGCAGTCGTGGAGCAGGCCTGCGGCCAGGACGTCGCGATCCGTGACGCCGGAACGCCTCAGGTGCGCAACCACGTCCAGCCCGTGACGGCGGTCGGCGACGTGCATGGCATCGAACAGGTCGAGCTCGGCGGGGCGGGTCCAGGCGGCCAGCGTCCGGCGCTCCTCCGGGCTCACGCGGGCGAGGAGGTGTGTCCGGAGCTGGCGGGCCTTACGCGCCCACCAGGAGGTTCGCGACACCGTAGATCAGCTCCGAGAGCGGGCGGCTGAGGAGGAGGATGAACGCGATCAGCACGAAGAACCCGTACTGCGCCAGGAGCGGGCGGACCCGCCACACCTGGTCCGGTGACAGGAACCGGAACAGCAGGGCCGAGCCGTCGAGCGGCGGGATCGGGATCAGGTTGAAGATCGCGAGCGCGACATTGAACACAACGAACATCCAGATCGCGTACCACCCGATGTCAGGCAGGGGTGCGCCGACGGCGAACAGCACCCGGAACACGATCGCGCCCAGGATCGCCATCACCAGGTTCGAGGCTGGGCCGGCGACCGCCACGTACAGCTCGCCGTTGCGGCGGTCGCGAAGGTTGGATGGATTGACGGGCGTCGGCTTCGCCCAGCCGAACAGGAACGGGGTGAGGAAGACCGTGATGACCACCATCATCCCGCCGAACCGGTCGAAGTGGACGATGGGGTTGAGGGTCATCCTCCCGAACAGCTTGGCGGTGGCATCGCCCTGCATGTAGGCGGCGGCGGCATGTGCGAACTCGTGGACCGGGAAGGCCACCAGCAGGAAGATCCCGATCAGGATCAGGTTCGCGACGAGCTCTTGAGGATTGAGGGACACGCGGGCCTCACAGGGGGTCTTGGAGTCCCGCGTATGGTACCCGCCGTCGGGCGTTCGCCGGGATGGCATCCCTGTCCCACGTTCCGGGCGTCGCAGGCCGCACCGTGCGAGGTTCGTCAGGCGCGCGGGTGCGCCCGCGTGTAGACCTCGCGGATCCGCTCGCCCGTAAGGTGCGTGTACAGCTGGGTCGTTGCGATGCTGGCATGTCCCAGCAGCTCCTGGACCACCCGCAGGTCGGCCCCACCCTCCAGGAGGTGTGTCGCGAAGGAGTGTCTCAGCGTGTGCGGCGAGACCCGGTCGTCAAGACCCGCCACCGCGGCGGCGCGCTTGACCGTCGCCCAGGCCTGGCTCCGCCCGAGGCGGCCGCCCCGCTGGGTGAGGAACAGCGGCGCGCGCGGATCGTCTACGGGTCTGACGGACTTGAGCCAGGCCGGGCGCGGCCAGGCGAGATACCGGGCGAGCCAGGCAAGCGCCACCTCCCCCACCGGGACCACCCGTTCCTTGTCGCCCTTGCCGATGACGCGCACGAAACCTCCATCGAGCGCCAGGTCCTCGAGGTCCAGCGCCAGCGCTTCCGACACCCGGAGCCCGGCGGCGTACAGCAGCTCCAGCAGCGCCCGATCGCGCAGCGCGGCCCCGTCCGCACCCGTCGGCCTCCGCCCGTGGACGGGCTCGCCGCCGGAGGCCTCCAGGAGGCGCTCGACCTCGTCCACCGTCAGCGTCTCCGGGAGCAGGCGCGGCTGGCGGGGCAGGTCCAGGTGCGCGGCCACGTCGACCGCGATCAGCCCGTCCCCGAAGGCGAACCGGTAGAACCCGCGGATGGAGGCCGCCCTCCGCCGGAGGCTGCTGGGGGCAAGCCCCGGATCGGAACCCAGCCCGCGCCGGGCCCTGGCCGCCAGGTAGCGGTGGGCCACCTCCGGGCCCGCTGCCCAGTCACGCGCGGCACCGCGGCTCATCGCGAAGTCCGCGAGATCCGCCCGGTATGCGGTGATGGTCGCCTCGGCCACCCCTCGCTCGACCCGGAGGTAGGCGAGGTACTCCTCGATGGCGCGGTCCAGGACCGGACCGTCAGCACCCATGGCAGACGTCAGGCCACCGTCTCCGGGCGACGCGCGGCGCGCCACGCCCCGGCCCGGTCCAGCAGCTCCCGGGCAGAGAGCCGCGACGCCTCTCCGCCGTCGGGTCCACCGACCATCTGGGCCAGCTCGGTCTCCCGCTCCGCGTCGGACAACCTCGCGACCTCCGTCACGGTGCGTCCGTCCCGCTCACGCTTGGCGATCCGGTAGTGCGCATCCGCGTAGGCGGCGATCTGCGGCAGGTGGGTGACGCACAGCACCTGGTGGTCGCGCGCCAGTGCCCACAGGCTCCGGCCGACCGGGTCCGCGCTCCGCCCGCCGATCCCGGAGTCGATCTCGTCGAACACGAGCGTCGGCGTGTCGTCAACGCCCGCCAGCACCTGCTTCACGGCCAGGGCAACGCGCGACAGCTCGCCGCCCGATGCGATCCGCGCGAGCGGCTTCGCGGGCTCCCCGGGGTTCGGCCGGAACGTGAACACCACGGTGTCGATGCCGGTGGCGTCGAACGCAACCGCGTCCCCGTCCACCTCGACCGCGGGGTCGTCGCGCGCGGCGGGCCGGCGGCCCATCGCCACGAGGAAGGCTTCCACCGGGAACCCGAGCTCGGCCAGCACGACCGATACCGCCCTCCCCAGCTCAGCGGCCGTCCGCGAGCGCAGGATCGAGAGCGAGGCTGCCGCATCGGCCACCTGGAGCAGCAGGCGGGCATCCTCCTCGGCGCGTCTCGCCCGCTCCTCCTCCAGGCCCCGCAGCCGGGCGATCTCCACCGCGGTGCGCTCGTGATGGGCGATGACCGATTCCTCGTCGTCACCGTACCGGCGGAGGAGCCTGTGGATCTCACCCAGGCGGTCCTCCAGCCGCGCGAGCGAGGCCGGGTCATGGTCCACGGTATCGGCCAGCGAACGGACCTCGGCGGCAACGTCCTCCAGCTCCGCCTCCAGGCCGGTGAGCCTGTCAGCCAGCGGACGCCAGCGCTCGTCGACGCGAGCGAGCGTGTGCAGCTCATGCTCCGCCCGGGCGATCCGCTCACGCGCACCGCTTCCGTCGCCCAGCAGCGTCTCGCGCACGGCGGCGGCCCCGCCGATGATCGTCTCCGCGTGCTGCGCCGCCGCGAGCTGGCGCGTGATCTCGTCCGCCTCGCCGGGCCGGAGCCGCGCGCCGTCGATCTCCGCAGCCTCGTGCTCCAGCAGGTCAAGCCGGCGGAGAACCTCGCGCGGGTCCAGGTCCAGCACCACGAGCGCCGCCCGGTTCGCGCGCCAGCGCTCCACCGTGGTGGCCACCAGTGCCCGCGCGTCCCCGTGCCCGCCGAACGCGTCGAGCAGGTCACGCTGCCAGCCCTCGTCCAAGAGCCGCTGCTGGTCGTGCTGGCCGTGGATCTCCACCAGCCCGGCCGTCGCCAGCGCCAGGCGGCCGGCCGTGACGGTCTCGTCGTCCAGCCGTGCGGTGGACCGGCCGGTGCTGCTGATCTCGCGGGCGGCGATGAACGGCTCCGGCACCCTGTCGAACAGTGCCTCCACGCGCGCGCCATCGGCCCCGTGCCGGACCAGCGTCGTATCCGCGCGCGCACCCAGGGCCAGCCCCAGCGCATCGATCAGGAGGCTCTTGCCAGCACCCGTCTCACCGGTCAGCACGTTCAGGCCCGCCTCGAACGACAGCCGGAGGCGGTCGATGAGCGCAAGATCGCTCACCGCCAGCTCCAGCAGGCGGCCCGCCCGGGCCGGCGTACGGTCGATCGCCATCGTCAGGACGGCAGCAGCTCGACCTTCGTCCGCAGGAGGTCCCAGAACGGGAGTGCGCCCGCGGGCTCCACGAACCGGATCGGCCGCTCCAGGGCCCGGACCTCCACGACGTCACCCACCTCGATCCGACGGTCCTCGCGTCCGTCGATGCTCACAAGCGCCTCGTCCGCAGCCACGACCCGGCAGCGGACGACCTGGGTGGGCGAGACGACGACCGAGCGGATGGCCGAGAGATAGCCGGCGATGGGGGTCACGATCAGGTTCCAGCTCTGCGGATCGACGATCGGGCCCCCGGCCGAGAACGAGTACCCGGTGGAGCCGGTGGGGCTGGCGACCACCAGGCCGTCCGCGACGAACGTGGCGAGGTGGGACTCGTCGATCGAGACGGCAACGCGGACGACGCGCGCCAGCGAGCCGCGGGCGACGACGATGTCGTTGAGGGCCGTGAACGTGTCGTCGGACGGGCGGCCACCCGGCAGGATCGAGCCGAGGAGCCCCATCCGTTCGCGGATCGTGAACTGCCCGGCCACGAGCTTCTCCAGCACCTTCTCCAGCTCGTGCGCCTCCGCTTTCGACAGGAAGCCCACCTTGCCCAGGTTCACACCCAGGATCGGCACGTCCACCTCCGCCACCGACTGGCTCGCCAGCAGCAACGTCCCGTCTCCACCGAGGACCACGAGGACGTCCGTCGTCGGCAGCTCCCGGCGGTGGGCGACCAGGTCTCCGGCCGGTGCCGCCCACTGGTCCACGCCCCGCATCCGGCACCAGCCCGCCCCGCGCTCCCGCAGCTCCAGGGCGAGCTCGTTGGACGGGTTGTAGACGAAGCCGATGCGCCGGACGCTCACGCCGTGCCCTCCCATGCCGCGGCGACCGCGGCCTCGATCCGATCCTCGACCTCGGCGCAGGACGGCCCGGCCGCGATCCAGGCCAGGAACTCCCGGTTGCCCTCGGGCCCGCGGATCGGCGAGGCGATGACGCCCCGCGTCCCCAGACCCAGCGCTGCAGCCCGGGCGACCGTCTCGACCAGGACCCGGCGATGGACGTCCCGGTCCCGGACGACGCCACCCTTCGCATCCGCGCGACCTGCCTCGAACTGCGGCTTGACCAGGGCCACGATGGATCCGCGGCCGTCCCGGAGCACCGAGGACACGGGTGCCAGGACCAGCGCCAGCGAGATGAAGGAGACGTCAACGACCGCCATATCTGCGGTCTCCGGGAGGCTCTCCGGCGTCAGGGTCCGGGCGTTGACCCGCTCCATGGACACCACGCGAGGGTCCCGCCTGAGCTTCTCCGCCAGCTGGCCGTACCCGACGTCCACCGCGTAGACCCGGTCGCGCCCCGCTCCAGGAGGACGTCGGTGAAGCCGCCCGTCGACGCTCCCACGTCGACCGCCACCCTGCCCGCCGGATCGATCTCGAACGCATCCAGCGCGGCGATCAGCTTGTGCGCTCCCCGGCTGACCCACTCCCGGCCACCGGCGACAGCCACCGGGGCTCCGCGATCGACGAGGTCGCCGGACTTGAGGTCGTGGCGCGCCGCATCGCCCTCGCCGACCAGCACCCGGCCCGCCATGACCAGTGCCTGGGCGCGCGACCGCGTATCGGCGAGGCCCCGCTCCACGAGGAGCTGGTCGAGTCGCAGGCGTCGCGTGGCGGTGGCAGGCATGCCCCTATCGTGGCACAGCCGGTCTTACCGGGCGCTTCGCCCCGGTCAGGCGGGCTCGGCCGCCGGAGCGGTCAACCCGAGCTGCTCGAGTGCCTCGGTGACCTGGGCGGTCAGCCCCGTGACGTCGAGGCGGATCAGGCGGCGCAGGTCCGCGACGGCGCCGTGATCCACGAACCGGTCGCCCGGGATCCCGAGGATGCGGACCGGGACGTCGCGGTACACGGGGTCGGCCAGCCGGGCCTCCTCGAACGCCTCGAGGATCCCGGACCCGAAACCACCCGTGACCACGCTCTCCTCGAAGGTCACGACGAGGCGCTTGCCCCGGGCCTGGTCGAGGATCAGCTGGCGATCGAGCGGCTTGACGAACCGGGCATCGATGACGCACACGGACCACCCATGCGCCTCGAGGGCGTCCGCGACCTCGACGGCCCGCATCGTGATCGGCCCGAAGCCGACGAACAGCAGGTCCCGGCCCTCCCGGACCACCTCGCCCCGGCCGATGGGGATGATCTCCGGCGTCCGCTCCGCCACCCCGAACCCCGCGTCGCGCGGGTAGTGCAGCGCAAACGGGTGGTCCTGGGCGAAGGCCGTGCGGAGCAGGGACCGCAGCTGCTGCTCGTCCCTGGGGCTCGCGATCACCAGGTTGGGCAGCATCCGCTGGGCCGGGATCGTGAACATGCCCTGGTGGCTGGTGCCGTCCTCGCCCACCAGGCCCGCGCGGTCCACCGCGAGCACTACCGGGGCGTCGTTCTGGCACACGTCGTGCACGGTCTGGTCGAACGCGCGCTGGAGGAACGTCGAGTACAGCGCGACGACGGGCCGCATCCCGGCCAGCGCCAGGCCGGATGCCAATGTGACCGCGTGCTGCTCGGCGATGCCGACGTCGATGAAGCGATCCGGATACGCGGCCTGGAACTTGGCCAGTCCGGTGCCTGTGGGCATGCCCGCCGTGATCCCGACGATCCGGCGGTCCTCCGCACCCAGCTCCAGGAGCTCCTGCGCGAAGAATGCCGTGTAGTTGGGCGTCTTCTTCGCATCGCCCTTCTCCTCGGGCGCAGCGGCCGGGGGGGTGACGTCCTCGCCGTCCGCCGGCGGGGCGTGCGAGCGGCGGTCGCTCATCACCGACGCGGAGGGCGGCGCCCCCTCATCCGCCTCGCGTGAGTGCGTGACGGACGCGCCACCGGCCGCGGAGGACGTCATCGGGTCCCCGTTGGCATGGGTTCCCCGTCCGATCCGGTCGTGGGTGTCGGCGGGTGTCGCGAGCGCCATCGGCGGCAGGGCGGCGCCATGGAACGAGACCTGGTCGGCCTCGGCCGGCTTGTAGCCCTTTCCCTTCTGGGTCCGGACGTGGACGATCACGGGCCCGTTGAGGGCGATCGCCCGGCGGAACGTCTCCTCCAGCAGGCGGCGGTCGTGGCCGGGCATCACGCCGATGTAGGTGATCCCGAGGTCCTCGAACAGCTGGCCCGGCTGGGCGAACGTGACGACCGACTGCCTGAAGCGCCGCGAGAGCTCCACGGCGAGGGGGCCGAAGACCGGCATCCGCTCGGTCACGGTGTCGAAAGCGGTCCTGCTCTGCTGCCAGGTCTGGGAGAGCTTGATCTCGGACAGGTACTTGGAGATGGCGCCCACCGACGGGCTGATCGACATCTCGTTGTCGTTCAGGACGATCAGGAGCTGCGTCTGCCGGTGCCCGATGTCGTTGAGGGCCTCGAGGCTGAGCCCGGACAGCAGCGCGGCATCGCCCACCACCACCGCGATGCGCTCCAGCGAGTGGCGGATGTCGCGCGCGGTGGCCAGCCCCTGGGCGATGGACAGGCCCGTGCCCGCGTGTCCGCCGTCCATCACGTCGTGCGGCGACTCCGAGCGGCGCGGGAAGCCGCCAAGGCCGTCGATCTGGCGGAGCGTCGGGAAGCGGTCGAGGCGGCCTGTCAGCAGCTTGTGCGCATAGGCCTGGTGCCCCGTGTCCCACACGATGTGGTCCCGCGGCGACTCCAGGAGGCGGTGAAGGGCCAGGGTGATCTCCACCACGCCCAGCGAGGAGCCCAGGTGTCCCCCGGTCACGGCCACGGTGCGGATGATGGTCTCGCGGATCTCCGCCGCAAGCTGGACCAGCTCCGCCTCCGACAGGCCGCGGAGCTCCGCGGGGTCCTGAAGTCCGTCGAGGATCGGCACGGCCACTGGCTCCTGCTGCTCGGTTTGGCGTCCAGCCTTCGACGGGCGGGCGGGCGGATCGGTGATGCGCCTGCCCGATCCTGACCGGTGAGCACCCGGCGGATCGGCACGCGTTATTTGCTATCGGATCGTAGCACGATGGCTCGTGACCGAGACCGTGGCGGGACGGCGTGCGCCCCTACTCGACGACATCATCCGGAGCGACGTCGATGGCTCCGAGCGTGCCATCCGGGCGTGCCATCAGCTGCTGCACGCGCAGCTCCGCCTCCGCCAGGAGACGCTCGCACCGGCGCTGGAGCGCCACGGCACGTTCGTACTGGGCGATGGTCGCCTCGAGCGAGCCCCCACCCGTCTCCAGGGCCAGGACGACCCGCTGCAGCTCCGTGAACGCGTCGTCGTAGGACAGTGTCTCCGGATCCGGTCCGGTGGAGGGACCCTCGGCATCGGTCACGGCTTCTGCTCCTGCTCGGGCCGCTCGGCGTCGCGTGCGACAGGGCGCGGGGTCGTGATCCGGTCGATCCGGCCCGCCACGATCATACCGACGACGATACCGACGACGACGACCAGGGCAACGATCGAGACGAAGACGACGAGGTCGCCGATCACGACGGGTCTCCCTCCGGCGGAGGCACCGGGCCCCCGCTCGTGGCCGCCAGCGAGCCGGCGGCGAGCGCGATGACAAGGGGCGTGCCCGAGGGAGCGGACGCGGGATCGCGAAGGATGGCACCGTCCCGGGCCCCCCTGACGATCGCGTAGCCCCGGTCCAGCGTTGCCTGCGGCCCGAGCGCCGCGAGAGAGGCCCCGGCCGAGGCAAGGCCGCCCGATGCTGCGGCCAGCCGTGCCTCCACCACCCGCGGGCCGCGCGCCCGGAGCACCTCCAGGCGGCGCCCGTCCTGGGCAAGCCGATCCGCCACGGCCCGTGCAGCACGGTCGAGCAGCAGCCCCGCTCGCTCCCGCAACGAGGCTAGCTGCGCCTGCGGTTCGAGGCGGCCCAGGGCTCGGCGTTCCGCGTCCGTGTCGCGACGCGCCGCAGCCAGCCGCCGCGTGGCCGCCGCCGCGCCCCGCCGGCCCAGCGCCCCGACGGCGGCGGACGTCTCGCCCAGATCCGGAACCACCAGCTCCGCCGCGGCGGACGGCGTGGGCGCTCGAACGTCTGCGGCGAAGTCCGCCAGCGTGACGTCCGTCTCGTGCCCAACGCCGCAGACCACGGGGACCGGATGACCGACGATCGCTCGCACGACCCGCTCGTCGTTGAACGACCAGAGGTCCTCCAGGGAGCCGCCGCCACGGGCCAGGATCGTCACCGACGGGATCTCGGTGGTGCCCCCCGACGCCTGGGTCTCCTCCATCCAGCGCTCCAGCCGGCGGAGCGCCGCGACGATGCTGGCGGGCGCGCCCTCGCCCTGGACCTGGCATCCCACCAGGACCACGAGCGCCAGCGGCCAGCGCCGGGCGAGCACGTTGCACACGTCGCGCCAGACGGCCCCGGTGGGAGACGTCACCACCGCGACCGTCCGCGGGCGCTCGGGCAGCTGCCGCTTCCTGGCCGGGTCGAACAGACCCTCGGCCGCCAGGCGGGCCTTCGTCTGTTCGAACTGGACCGCCAGGTTCCCGAAGCCAGACGGCTGGAGCGATTCCACGTACAGCTGCAGGGCACCCTGCGGCTCGAACAGGTCCATCCGCCCGTGAGCCACCACCTGGAGCCCGGTCTGCGGCTGGAATGGCGAACGCACCCGATCATCGCGGAACCAGACGCACTGAAGCTGCGAGCGGGCGTCCTTGAGCGTGAAGTAGGCGTGGCCGGCCGTGGACACGGTCACCCGACCGATCTCGCCCTCGACCCACAGGTCGCGGAGACCATCGTCCGAGCGGACGCGCTCTCGGATGGCGCGGGTCACCTCGGTCACGCTGCGCACCCGCAGTCCGAAGGTGCCCGGAGGTGCGGTCACGCGGCCCGCGCGGGGATCGTCCGGCGCGTCCCCGACGGCGTCCCACGCCGGCAGGAGCCAGTCGGGCGGCTCCGGGGTCCGGCTCATCCGGCCACCACTCTCCCCGCCACTCGGCCCGGGCCTAGAGCCGTGTCTGGTACTCGCCGGTGCGGGTGTCGATCCGGAGGGTGTCGCCCTCGTTCACGAACAGCGGCACCGTCACCACGAGGCCGGTCTCCAGGGTCGCGTTCTTGCGCGCGCCCTGGGCAGTGTCGCCGGCGAAGCCCGGCTCCGCCTCGACCACCAGGAGGTCCACGGTCACGGGGAGCTCCACTCCCAGCGTCTCGCCCTGGTAGCTGGTCCGATCGAGGGTCATGCCCTCCTTCAGGAAGCCAACGACGTCGTCGAGCGTCTCGGCCCGGAGGCTGAACTGCTCGTAGGACTCCATCTCCATGAAGTGCAGGTCGTCGCCGTCCCGGTACAGGAACTGCACCGGCCTGCTGTCGATCTGCGCCCGCGGCCAGCGCTCACCAGCCTGGAACGACTTCTCGACGGTGCTGCCCTTCTTGACGTTCCGGAACTTGATCCGGACCTGCGCCGAGCCGCGGCCCATCTTGATGTGGTGGTAGTCGAGGATCTGCCAGAGTTCGCCGTCAAGCTCGATGACGACGCCCTTGCGCAGCTCGCCGGTGCTGATCATTGGGTGGTGCTCCGGTGGCGCGTGGCGCGGTCGGGAGGCAAGCAGCGCTCCCCGCGCGAACGATTGGATGTGCCCGGGGATGCTACCAGAGGCACCGGCAGATCCCGGCCCGATCCTCAGGCCCCGAGGACGATCACGTCCCTCGGGAAGTGCGTGAGGAGCTCGACGAGGCCGCGCGAGGCATCCAGGTGGACGAGGTCCTCGATCCGGACCCCGGTCTCACCCTCGAGGTAGATGCCGGGCTCCACGGAGAACACCGTGGGGCTGGGCAACGGTGTTTCCGGCGCGGACCGGGACAGGCGCGGCTCCTCGTGCGTGGCGAGGCCGATCCCGTGGCCCAGGCCGTGGCCATAGGCGGGCCAGGTCCCCACCAGATCGATCACGCCACGAGCGACGGTGTCGAGCTCTCGCCCGTCAGGGATGGAGCCCTCGCCGACGCGGGCCTCGAGCAGATCGATGGCAGCCTCCTGGGAGCGCCGGACGAGGTCGTACACGCGCAGGTCTCGCTCCGCCGGCGGGCCGACGAACAGGGTCCGCGTCATGTCGCTGCGATAGCCCTCCACCTGGGCGCCGAAGTCGAACAGCAGCACGGCACCGTCCCTCACCGGGCGGCCGCCCGGCGAGCCGTGCGGCAGGGCAGCTTCGGGTCCGGCGAGACAGGCGACGTCGAACGCCAGGGCCTCCGCGCCGCCGGTCCGGATCAGCCACTCCAGCCTGAGGGCGAGCTCGTGCTCCGTCACACCCGCGCGGATCTCGGGCAGCAGCGTGGCCAGAGCGCGGTCCGCCACCGCACACGCCGCCGCGATCCGCTCGATCTCGTCCGGAGTCTTCTCCGCCCGCATCGCCTCGATCCAGCCATCGACGGGCACCAGCTCGACACCCGGGGCCGCAGCCGCCAGGCGCTCCCACTGTCCGTGCGAGACCGCGTCGGCCTCGACGGCCACCCGCCGGGCGCCTGCCTCGGCCAGCAAGCGGGGCCAGGCCGCGGCGAGCTCGTAGCCGATCTCGTCCACGATGGCGTCCGGCGCCTCGCGCCGGGCCTGGACCGAGTAGCGGGAGTCCGTGACCAGGGTCACCCGGTCCGTCCCCACGAGGAACTGGCCGGAGTGGCCGGCGACCTTCTCCTCACCATCGGCCAGCGAGAACCCCGTCAGCCACCGCATGTGCTCGCGCTTGACACCGAAGTAGGCATCGACGCCCTCCGCGACCAGTCGCTCCCGGAGGCGCGCGAGGCGGGTCGGGCGATGGTCGCGATCCGCTCCAGCCAGCGGGCCCGGGTCACCGCGTCGGGCGGAGCCGCGAAGTCGTCGGGAACAGGAAGACCGCGGATCGGGACAGTCACTGCTAGTACCCGTACTTCTTGAGCTTCTTCTCGTGCTCCGCGAGAGACTTCGAGAAGTCGTGGGCGCCCTTGCCCTCGGGGATGGCCACGAAGTAGGTGTAGCCGCTCTTGGTGTCCGGCGTGAGCGCCGCGTCGAGTGACGCCAGGCTGGGCGTGACGATGGGGCCGGGCGGCAGCCCACGCACGACGTAGGTGTTGTACCCGGCCAGCGATTCGGGCAGGGGCTGGTCCCTGAGCGACCCTCCTTCGGGCACGGTCCAGAACACGTACTCGACCCAGGTCGGGTCGTACTCGCCGAGGTTGACCGTGTCCACGGCGTAGATGACCGTCGGGTCTGCCTGCAGGAGCCCGTGCTTGACGCTCGGGACTCGATCGATGCGGTTCTGGTAGACGCCCGCGATGAGCGGTCGCTCATCGTCCAGCACGGCCTCGCGCTCCACGATCGACGCCAGGGTCAGAACCTCGTGGAAGGTGAGCTTGCGTGACTCCGGCACGTCCAGGCGATCGGGCCCGACACGCTTGTAGAACGCGTCCAGCATCATCCGGACCAGGTCCTCGGCCGTCGTCGGCGTGGCGTCCCCCACACGGATGGTGTAGGTGGCCGGATACAGGAAGCCCTCGAGAGAGGCACCTTCCGGGCGCACCTTCACGTCGAGCAGCCACGGGTAGTCGCCCAGGAGGCTGTCCGGCGGTTCCATCACCAGGTCGTAGAACTCACTGGCGTCAACCTGCGTGCCCTCCACCGTCTGCAGCTTGGCCGCCATCTGCTCGATCCGGAGACCCTCCCGGAAGGTCACGGGCACGGTCGCGATCACGATCCGGTTGTTGACCAGGCCGTCCACGACCTCTCCCGGCGTCAGGTCGAGGGCAAGGGCGAAGCGCCCGGCCTTCAGGTCCGCACCAAGCTCGTTCATGCGCGCCTCGAACAGGAACGCCCGCTCGCTGGCGATCACGCCTGCGTCGGCCAGCTTCGGGGCGAGCGTCTCCGGCGTGTCACCGTCTGCCACCGTGAACACGACCTCGGTCGGGTCGGCGCCAGCGGGCTGGGTCAGCGTGGCCCCCAGGTCCTCGCGCACAAGCTCCTCCACCAACCCGATCTTCAGGGCACCGGGATTGCCCTCGGCGAACGGCACCACCACCATCCGGACCATGGGGCGCGCAACGGTCGCCATGACCAGCAGAACCACGGCCGCGAGGATGACGAGGAACAGGACGAAGCGGATCAGGCCTCCGAGCCCGCCGCCGCTGTCACCGTACGCCTCGAAGCGACGCTGATCGCCCGGCCCGCGGCCATACCGCCCGGTGCGGTGGTATCCGTTCCTGCGTCGTCCGGCCGTCGGCTCGGGTCCCGCCATCGGATCCCGGGGGCCGCGGCCGCCTCGCACGCTCATCGGTCCTCCTGCCGGTCATCACCGACGGCCCGCACGGGGGCCGCCTCGCCTGACGGCGCCGGGAGATGGCGCGCGTCCAGCTCGTCCTGGAGGATGACGCTCGCGGCCTCGCGATCGATACGCGCCCGGAAGGCATTCCTCTGCGTCCGCGACGGCGGCCCGCCCGATCGCCCCCTGGGCATGCGGCCCAACCGGCCCTCCGCCACGAACGAGGACAGCCGCTCATCGCGCATGACGACCGGCAGGCCCAGCCGGTCCCCCATCGCGGCCGCCCACTCGCGGGCACCAGCGGCCATCTCGCCCTCCACGCCGCTTGCCTCCACCGGCAGCCCGACCACGATCTCGCCGATGCCCTGCTCGCGGCAGACACGCCCGATCGACTCCGCATCGGCATCGAGCGAAGCAGCACGATTCACGGTGGCCAGGGGTCGGGCGATCGCGATGCCCGCGTCCGCGACGGCGAGCCCGATGCGCCTTGAGCCCAGATCCACGCCGAGCAGACGGCCGGTCATGAGCAGGACGCGTCGGCCGGCCGGTGCGTGGTGGCCGTGGAGACGGGGGTCGGCATCAGCCGGATGGTACCGGCTCGCTGGCTGGGGCGTCTCCGGAGGCATCCGGCTGGAGGGTGTCCACGGGCTCCTGCGTGGGGCTGGGCGATGGCTTCGGCGTGGGCTGCGGCGTGACATCCACGGGTTCAGCGACGATCAGCCTCACACGCTGGTCCAGGGTGGGCACCGACGTGACCCATCCGGGCCAGAGGACGACCACGACCTCGCCGTACGGCGCCAGGGCCGCTTCGGCGTCCGCCTTGGTCAGGCCCAGGACCGCCAGCTCCAGCGCCGCTGCGTCGATCGGGCGCACCTGCCGCGCCGAGCCGGTGACGGGGAAGTCGATGAGGCCCTCGGTGACGGTCCCCTCGCCCACCTCGACCCGGGTGGATCCCTCCACGAGCTGTAGCCATCGTCGACGGCTGCGGCCAGCTGTGCCTCGGCGATGGCCTCGATGGGCCCCTCGTCCACGGCCAGCACGGTGCCGGTGGCGGTCAGGCCAAGCGTGAACGTCTCGACCTCCTGACCCACCAGCGTCGCGGGATCCACGGTTGGCGCGGACTCACCCGCAACGGCCGTCTCGGGAAAGACCGTGGTGCCCTGCGGGGCGAGGTCCGGGTCCTGCAGCCCGGCCGCGAGCTCGGTCTCGAGCTCCGCCTCCAGTGCGACCAGCGCCGCATCCACGTCCTTCTGCGACACGCGGGCGAACTCCGTTCGCGTGCCGCCACTCGTCGCGGCCCGGTTGTTCACGCTGATGACCTTGCGGTTGTACCTGGCGGGCACAACCTTGATCGCACCCGCGGCGACGTTGCCGTCCTTGCCCGCTTCGACGGCGGTCACGTCGACATCGTTGGTCGGTGCACTGGACGTCAGGTTCCGGGGCGAGCCCGACAGCGCGCCACGGAGAGGAGCACCTGCTCCGTCGATCACGAAGGCGTGCCGTCGGTCGTCCGGACGATGCGTGCCCTTCGGAATGGTGTACGAGGCCGTCGGATCGCAGTTGGTCCAGCGCACCGTCCCCTTCGCCTTGGTCTCCTCGACGCGCTTGCCGGTGGCCGGGAAGTCGCCCGAGACCTCCACCGGGACATCCAGCGTCTGCGCCGGGATGACGAGCGCGGCGGGATCGACCTCCGCGACCTGCGGGTCAGCGGTGACGGTGATGGCGATCGGACCAACCGGCTCGATCCGGGGCGTGACGGTGATGTCGGCGGCCGGCAACACGAGCAGCGCGGCGGCGGCGCTCACGACGATCGCCAGCACGAGGATCATGGACGCCACGATGGCGGCGGTACCCGGCCGGCGGCGCCGGGGGCGGGCCACGGGCAATTGGCGGCCCGCCGCGACGAACTCGTCGAGATCCGCCTGGTCGGCCGGATCGGCTGGTGGTCCCTGGTCCGGAGAGAGTGCCGCGGCCGTGACGGCCACAGCCGCGATCGGGGCTGCAGCCTCGAGAGGGATCGACTCCGCCGCCTTCGTCGTGGTCGCGGCAACCGCGGCGCCCGCAGCCGCCGCGTCAGCCACGCCGGCATCCCGGTCGTCGAGCCCGGCATCGAGCGCCGCCTCGTACTCGGCGACCGATCCGAAGACGGGGAGCCCGGCAGACGCCGCAAGCGCACGGGCCGAGGCCTCGGGCGCGACGATGTCCAGGCGCCTGCCGTTGGTCTGCGCCTCCCGGGCGAGGAGCCGGAAGTTGATCCGTGACGTTGCCACGCGCGATCCGAACGGCAGGACGAGGCCGACCCGGGTTGCCTCCGCGCTCCGGATCCGGGTGGCGGCCGAGGTGATCTCGTCGTCGGCGTCGAGGTAGACGATGGTTGCCATGGGTGGCTGCCTTGCGCCCCTAGACCTTCATCGCCCGCAGGACGCGGCGGAGAGCGGCGTCGAGCGGGTCCTCGGAGGTCTGGAGCTCGATGGCCTGGTACGCCAGGCCGAGCGGGGTCACGTCCTGCTGATCCACCAGGAGGTCCGTGGCGTCCTTGATGGATTCGACCTGGTCGGGGGCCATGATCAGGACCTCGGGCGGACGGGCAAACGGCAGCCGCTTCCAGAAGCGCTCCGCGACCAGGGAGGCGCGGATCTCGGGCAGGCGCGAGCCGCCGCCGCAGAGATAGATCCGGGCCGGGAGCATCTCGCCCGCGGCCATCTCCTCCATCACCAGCTCCACGCCGGCGGCCCACACGTTCACGTCGTCGCGCACGATCTCGGCCACGTCGTCCCGGTGTTCCACGTCCAGGCCGCGGGCGTAGTCCACCTTGATGGACTCGGCGCGCGGGAACGGGAGGTCCAGGTGGTCCGCGATGGACTTCGTGAAGGCGCGGCCGCCGAGGGCGAACATCCGCGTTCCCTCGATCCCGCCCTGGCGAACGAGCGCGACGTCCGTCGTCCCGCCGCCCACGTCGATGAACAGGGCGCCGGCCTGGCGGACATGCTCCGCACCGAGGACCCGCGCCACGGCGTAGGGCTCGGCGACGACCTCCAGCAGCTCCAGGTCCAGCTGGCTGGCCACGGACTGGAGCGCTCCCAGGTGGACGAGCGGGGCAAAGGCGTTGAAGATGCCGATCTTGACGTGCCGGCCCTTGAACCCGACCGGGTTGGAGAGGCCGTAGCCGTCGATGGAGGCGCCCACGATGGCGCTGTGGACCAGGCGCACGTCCACGTGCGGCAGGCCCGTCTCCCAGGTGATGGCACGTTCCGCCTCCCGGAGAGCCTCCTTCTGGACGCTGTCGATGAGCTTGACCAGCTCCGCGTCGGTGATCGGGACATCCGGCTTCTTGCGCTCCTGGGTGAGCGTGGTGGTGAAGCCCTTGACCAGCTCGCCCGCGATGCCGATGACCACCTGCGTCGGGCGGAAGCCCGCCATCTCCTCGGCTTCCTGGAGCGCGACGGCGCAGTTGTCCACCACGGCAGCGATGTCGGCTACGGTCCCGGACTGCATGTGGGACAGGCCCTGGCGCTTCCGGCCCACGCCGCGAACCGTGCCCTTGCCCTCATCGTCGATCTCGAACACGAGCGCCTTGGCGAACTCCGTGCCGATGTCGAGCGCCGTGCACGCGGCCGGGACGGGCTCGTCCTCGCGGTTCCAGAGGCGACGCAGGAACGCCATCTAGGCTGCCCTGCCGTCGGGAGCGGCGATGCGTGTCACGAGCCGGCGACCTGCGCCACGGCCGCGGCCCGGGCGGCGGCGATGGCGTCGGCGAGGCCGTCGCGGCGGGAGCCCTTGCCCTGGGCCATCTCCGGTCGTCCACCGCCACGGCCATCCATGGCCGGCACGGCCTCCCGGATCAGCTCCCCGGCCGCCATGCCGCGCGCGACGAGGTCGTCGCTGACGGTCACGAACAGCTGGGGCTCGTCCGCGTCCAGCCCGAGGGCGATGACGCCGCTGGGCAGGCCGCCGCGCATGTCCTTCGCAAAGCCCTTGAGGGCATCGATCGAATCAAGGTCCAGCGCGGCCCCGACGAACATGACGCCGGGCGCAATCTCCTCGGCCTTCGCGGCCACGTCCGAGGGCTGCGGGCGGCCACCCGCGGCTGCGCCGACCCGCAGGCGGCGCTTCGCCTCCCGGAGCTCGTCCTGGAGCGCCCCGATCCGCTCCTCCAGGACCTCGGGCCCGCGCGCGCCGACGGCGGCCGTGGCCCGCTCCACCAACGCGAACCGCTCCTCCATCAGGCCGTCCGCAGCGGCGCCGGTGACGGCTTCGATGCGCCGCACGCCGGAGCCGATGCTCCGCTCGGCGGTGATGACGAAGTTGCCGATCTGGCCGGAAGCGCTGCAGTGGGTGCCGCCGCACAGCTCATGGCTGAAGCCCTCGACGCGGATCGTCCGGACGCGTTCCCCGTACTTCTCGTCGAAGAAAGCATCCGCGCCGGCACCCTGGGCCTCAGCCATCGTCATCCACTCGATGGCGACGGGCCGATCGTCGCGGACCACGCGGCGCACCTCGCGCTCGATGGCCAGCTTCTCGTCCCCGGTGAGGCCCCGGTCGAACGGGAAGTCGAACCGCAGGTAGTCCGGGTGGACCAGCGAGCCGGCCTGGCGCGCCCGGTCCCCCACCACGTTGCGCAGGGCGCGGTGGAGCAGGTGCGTACCCGTGTGGTTGCGCATCGTGTGGGCACGCCGCTCGGCGTCCACCTCGGCGCCCAGCGAGTCGCCCAGGCGGATCCGTCCGCGGAGGGTGCCGCGATGGATGGTGAGCCCGGCAGCCTGCGTCCCCGCCACGCGCTGCACATCCTCCACCTCGAACACGACCGTGCCGTCCGCCGCCCGGATGACGCCGGTGTCGGCCACCTGGCCTCCGCTCTCGGCGTAGAAGGGCGTCCGATCAAGGACCAGCTCGGCCTGGGCTCCCGCCTCGGCCCGCAGCTCGACCTCGGCGACGGCTTCGAGCGTCTCGTACTCCACGCCGTCGCGCAGGATGGCCATGACCCGCCCCGCCGCCGACGTGGTCTCGTAGCCGAGGAACTCCGTGGCGCCGGTTCGCCCGAAGATCTCGGCGTACCGGGATGCCGCCAGTGCCGCCTCGGCCATGCCCGTCTTCGTATGACTCCGGCTGCGCTCCCGCTGCTCGGCCAGCGAGTCCTCAAAGCCCGCGAGATCGGTCCGCACGCCGTACTCGGCCGCCAGCTCCACCGTCAGGTCGATCGGGAACCCGTACGTGTCGTGAAGGCGGAATGCCACGGCGCCCGGCAGCACGGGAGCGTCCCCCGGCAGCGTCTCCGCCAGCCGGCCCACGGTCCGTTCCGCGGAGGTCAGGGGGATCAACGCCTCCTCGAGGTGACCGACACCCGCCTCCAGCGTCCGGTTGAACTGCCGCTCCTCGCGCTCGATGACGGCCAGGATCTCGTCGCGACGCTCGGTGAGGTGCGGGAACGCCGTCTCCATCGTGTCGATCACGACCTTCGCGGTCTCACCCAGGAACGGCTCCGTCCGGCCCAGCAGGCGGCCATGACGGATCGCGCGGCGCATGATCCGGCGCAGGACGTAGCCGCGGCCCTCGTTCGACGGCAGCACGCCGTCCGCCACGAGGAACGTGACGGCCCGGGCGTGGTCCGCGATCACCTGGTAGCTGAAGCGCTCCGCCTCGAAGCCCTCGGGGTCGTGGCCCAGGAGCTCTCGCATCCGGGCATGGATCGGCGCGAACAGGTCCGTGTCGTAGTTGCTGGCCACGCCCTGGACCACGCTGGCGATGCGCTCGAGACCCATGCCCGTGTCCACGCCGGGCGCCGGCAGCGGTGTCAGGCTCCGGTCCGGGTGCAGCTCGAACTCCATGAAGACCAGGTTCCAGACCTCCAGCCAGCGGGGGCAGTGCTCGGAGTGGTCCGGGACGCATTCCGGGCCCTCGGAGAGGTGCGCGCCGCGGTCGTAGTGCAGCTCGCTGCAGGGACCGCACGGGCCGACGTCGGCCATGCGCCACCAGTTCTTCTCGTCGCCGGCCGGGAAGTCGCCCCAGCGGACCAGGCGCTCCGGCGGCAGCCCGATCTCGTCCTTCCAGATGCTGTGCGCGAGGTCGTCCGTGGAGTAGACCGTGGCGGCGAGCCGGTCCGCGGGGATCTGCAGCTCCCTGGTGAGGAAGTCCCACGCCCAGCGGATGGCCTCGCGCTTGAAGTAGTCGCCGAAGCTCCAGTTGCCCAGCATCTCGAACAGCGTGTGATGCCGCGGCGTCCGCCCGACCTCCTCGAAGTCGTTGTGCTTGCCGGCGACGCGCAGGACCCGCTGGTAGTCGACGGCTCGGACGTAGTCCCGCTTCTCCGCGCCGGTGAGGGCGTCCTTGAACTGGACCATCCCGGAGTTCGTGAACAGGAGCGTCTGGTCGCCCGCCGGCACGAGGCTGGCGCTGGGGACGACCGTATGGCCGCGCTCGGCAAAGAACTCGACGAACCGGCTGCGGATCTCCGCGCCGGACAGGTACGGGATGGGGCGATCGGAGGTATCGGGGCTGGGCATCCCCGCCATGGTACAGAACGGCGCGGCGGTCGCTCATCCGGAGCGGCGGACGCGGTCGGGCCCCGGGTCGTCGCGCCTGCGAGAATTGCCCCGTGGCCCTCTTCCGATATGACCCGGACATCATCGCCCGCTATCCGGCGGTCATCGGCGGCGTGATCCACGCGACCGGCGTCCGCAACGGCGCTGCTCCGCCCCGGCTCGCTGCCGCGGTCCTGGATGAAGTGCTCGCGGCCAGGGCGAGGATCGGCGAGACGCCCCTGAGCGAGCTGCCCGCGCTCGCGGCGTGGCGCAGGGTCTTCCGCAGCTTCGGCGTCGATCCGACGCAGTACCGATCCGCGGCCGAGGCCCTCCTGCGGCGCGTGACCAAACAGGGCGAGCTGCCCTCCGTCGGGACGCTGGTGGACCTTGCCAACCTCGTGAGCATCCGGCACTCCCTCCCGGTCGCCGTGTTCGATCTGCGTGGGATCGCCGGCGGCACGGTGGTTCGGTTCGCCCACGGCGGCGAGCGCTGGGCCGATCTCGGCGCAAGCCAGGCCGAGCGCCCGGAACCGGGCGAGGTGGTCTTCGCCGATCAGGCGGATGTCGTGAGCGCTCGCCGCTGGTGCTGGAGGCAGAGCGCCGGGAGCGCCACGCGAGCGGACACGACCGAGATCCTGCTCACGGTGGAGGGCCACCACGAGACGGCCGCGGACGACGTGGCGCGGGCCCTCGGAGACCTCGAGGGACTCCTCGGCAGCTACGCGAACCCGGCCACGCTTCGGCGCACGATCCTGGATGCCGATGGGCCGTCATTCGAGACCTCCCGAAGCTGAACGCAGGGCCGCAGGCGGCCGTCGCGCCGCCCGTTCAGCCCCTGTCGTCGCGCCCCGCGGACCGTCGTCGCAGCGCCGCCACTCCCGCCAGGGCCGCTCCCACGAGCGCCCCCGCGATCAGCCCGCCCAGGAACCGGCGTGACCGGTCGCTCTCGCCACCCAGCAGCTCGGCGAGGTCCGCGACTCCGCCGAGGGGCTGGGGGGCCGTCGGAATGCCAGGCTTTCCCGCGCCTGCGGGTCGTGCGTCCGTCATCGCCGGACCTCCTTCTCCGATTGCGGCCCCAGCGTCGCCAGGACCGCCACGATCCCGATCCCCAGCCAGGCGACGAGCGAGGCCGGGATCAACGCGAAGTCCCCGATTGCCAGCCAGTCCAGGCCCAGCCGTCCGCCGATTGCCGCACCCGCCCAGGCCCCGAGCGCGGCCGCGATGTAGATCCATGGCAGGCGGCCGCCGGCGTTGCCGCGCAGCAGCACGTAGATCGCCGTGTGGACGAGGCCCACCACCAACGCCAGAGGAAGCGCAGGGCCGATGGTCACGCGAGAACGACCGCGGGCACCGCGTCCTCGTCGATCGCCGTGTCCGGCGTGCTGCCGGCCGCGCCCGCGATCCGGCCGCCGCCCAGACAGACGTCGCCGTCGTACAGCACGCAGGCCTGACCGGGCGCGATGGCCCAGACCGGCGCCTCCGTCGCAGCAGTCCAGCGGCCGTCCCCTGCGGGTCGCACCGTGGCGTCAACCAGCGGAGCGCGGTGGCGGATCCGGACCTGCGCCCTGAATGAGCCGTCGCCCCCGATCCTCGGCGGCCCACCCGCGATGAAGCTCACGGCCTCCAGCGGCACGGAGCGCGTCTCCAGGTCCTCCCGTCGGCCAAGCACGATCAGGTTGGCCGCAGGATCGATACGCGCAACGAAGCGCGGCTCCCCGAGCGCGACGCCCAGTCCCTTGCGCTGGCCGACGGTGAACCCGGCCGCGCCGCCGTGCTCGCCCACCCGGGTTCCGTCCGCGTCCAGGACACCTCCCTGCTCTGGCGACCAGCCACCGCGCGCCCGCAGCTCATCCCGGTAGTCGCCGCCCGGCACGAAGCAGATCTCCTGGCTCTCCGGCTTGTCGGCGGTCACCAGCCCCAGGCCACGGGCCAGGTCCCGAACCTCCGGCTTGGCCAGGTCCCCCAGCGGGAAGCGGCTGTGCCACAGCTGGTCCTGTCGCAGGCCGTACAGGAAGTACGTCTGGTCCTTCTGCTCGTCGGCGGCACGAACGAGGCGGGCGCGCGGCCCGCCTGCCGTCTCCACGACCTCGCGGCGGGCGTAGTGACCGGTGGCCACCGCCTCGCACTCGTACAGGTGGCGCGCCCGGTCGAGGAGCGCCCCGAACTTGACGAGGCTGTTGCAGTCCACGCACGGGCTGGGTGTCCGGCCACCAAGGTAGGCCGCCACGAAGGGCTCGATGACGCCGGCCGAGAACTCGCGCTCGAGGTTCATCACGTAGAACGGAATACCGAGCTTCGCCGCCACCCGACGCGCATCGTCGGCAGCATCGGCGGAGCAGCAGCTCTTCCTGAACTCCGAGTAGCTGTCGGCCACATCGTGGAGCCGCATCCAGATCCCCACCACGTCGTGCCCCTGCTGGTGCAGCAACGCGGCAGCGACGGAGCTGTCAACTCCGCCGGACATGGCGACCAGG
This sequence comes from uncultured Chloroflexia bacterium, assembly GCA_963766735.1. Lineage (GTDB taxonomy): Bacteria > Chloroflexota > Limnocylindria > Limnocylindrales > CSP1-4 > CAIXZV01. Next base: position 320,036 of record CAVYBU010000002.1, on the reverse strand, counting down.
ATCCTGCTCACCCGGCGGGCACCCCGGCCGGGGCGACGGCGGCAATGCGCGCGATGACGTCAGGCACGACGCGTACTGCCTCGTCGATTTCGGCGTCCGTGGTCGTGCGGCCGAGGCTCAGCCGGAGGGCACCGCGCGCCTCGTCGGCCGGGAAGCCCATCGCCGCCAGCACGTGGCTGACCTCGGTGGAGCCCGACGCGCAGGCCGAACCGGTGGAAGCCGCGATCCCTGCCAGGTCCAGCGACAGGGCGACGGAGCCGCCCTCGATTCCGCGCACCACCACCGAGAGGATGTGCGGCAGGCGCTCGACCGGATGGCCGGTGAGCTCAGCGTCGGGAACCGCCAGCAGGGCCGCGGCCAGCCGATCCCGCAACCCCGTGACACGGGGCACGGTGACGACACGTTCAGCAGCCGCCAGCTCGAACGCCACCGCCATGCCCACCGCCCCCGCCACGTTCTCCGTCCCGGCTCGCCGGTGGCGCTCCTGCGACCCGCCGTGCTGCTGGGGGAGGATGTGGGTCCCACGGCGGATCCAGAGCGCCCCGGTGCCCTTCGGTCCCTCCACCTTGTGTGCTGCCAGCGCCACGAGGTCCGCGCCCAGCGCGCCGACGTCGAGGTCCACCCACGCCGCAGCCTGCACCGCGTCCACGTGAAGCAGGGTGCCACGGTGGGCGTGCACGACATCCGCGATCTCCCGGATGGGCAGGACGGTGCCGACCTCGTTGTTGGCCAGCATCACCGATACCAGGATCGTCCGGTCCGTGAGCGCCGCCTCGACGTCCGCCGGATCCACGCGCCCATACCGGTCCACCGGGACCTGGACAACCTCGAAGCCGAACTTCTCCAGGTGCGCCAGCGTGTGACCGACGGCGTGGTGCTCCACGGGCGTGGTGACGATCCGGTGGCCCTTCGCGCGGCCTGCCCACGCAGCACCCTTGAGGGCGAGGTTGTCGGCCTCGGTTCCACCGCCGGTGAAGACGATCTCCCGGGCCTCGGCGCCGATGGCCCGCGCCAGCCTCTCGTGTGCGTCGTCGAGAGCCTCGCGCGCGATGCGGCCGAAACCGTGCGCGGACGAGGGGTTCCCGAAGATGCCATCCAGGTACGGGAGCATCGCGTCGCGAGCCTCCGCGCGCAGCGGCGTGGTCGCGGCGTGGTCGAGGTAGATCGGCATCGTCCGCGGATTGTAGTCCGGTCGCCTCCCGGGACCACTGACCCGCCTGGGGCGACGGAATTCCGATCGCGATACACTTGCCGCGCCGACGGCCCACATCACGGGCCGGCCCGAAGGAGTCCCCAAACGATGCGTCGAACGTTTCTGCTTGTCGTGCTGCTGGCGCTGATCGCGCCCATCCTTGCCCACGCCGGTCCAGCGGCATCCGCCGCCGAGAACGTGGTGACCGGGAACGTCACGAGCAAGGAGAAGATCGCGCTCAGCCCCGATGCCGTCACCGTCGTGACCCTGGTCGACCAGCAGGCCGACCCGACCACGAAGGTGGCGATCGGCCAGCAGGTGATCACCGGCGGGCAGTTCCCCATCGCATTCAGCGTCCCGTTCGAGGCCGCGGCGATCGATCCCACGCACAGCTACGCCCTGTTCGCCAGCACCCTCGACGCGGGCAAGACCCGCCAGACCGTCGAGGCGGTGCCGGTCATCACCGGCGGGCCCACTTCGAACGTGGTCCTGCCCGTGGTCATCACCTCTCCGGGCGCGACCGCGTCCGTGACCGGCACGATCACGAAGGCCGACAAGGCCGCCCTCACCCCGGAGGCCGTCGCCTACGCGATCCTGGTCAACACGAACACCGGCACGCTCACGGCGCGCCAGGTCATCCCGGCGCCGGGCGCGACGCCGGTCGCGTTCAGCATCGCCTACGACCCCGGCATCATCGATCCTGCCGCAACCTACGTCGTGAAGGCCATGATCATCGATGGGTCCTCTGCCTGGGAGGCCCGGACCGGCGTCCCGGCGGTGACCAACGGAGCGCCCAGCGAGGGCCTCGTCGTCGCGGTCACGATCGCCGGTGGACCGCAGCCGACGGCGGCACCGACCGCCAAGCCGACGGCGGCACCCACCGCCAAGCCGACGGCGGCGCCCACCGAGGCCCCGACGGCGGCACCCACCGAAGCCCCGACCGAGGCCCCGACGGCGGCGCCCAGCGACGAGCCGACATCGAGCCCCAGCGAGGTTCCGAGCGAATCCGCGACCGCGTCGCCGACGGCAGAACCGACCACCGGCACCATCAAGGGCACCCTGACCTGGAATGAGGATCACAAGCCCACCGCGGAGGCCCACGCCGTCGTTCTCCTCGTCGAGGGGACCGCGGGTCCGAAGGCCGGCACCATCATCGCCTCGAAGCAGATGACGGACCCGGGCGACCAGCCCATTCCCTGGGAGCTGGCATACGCGTTCTCGGCGCTCACCAAGGACGCGACCTACCGCCTGTATGCCGGCCTCGTGGACGGCGATCTCGCCTGGGTGACCCCGATCGGCGTGCCTGTCGAGACCGGCGTGGCGCTGGTCGAGGGCGTGGAGCTCCCGCTCGCGTTCCGTCCGGACCTCCTCAAGGGCGCCGTGACGGGGACGATCTCCGGCATCGGGCTGGACTCGGCGAGCGATCCGGAGACATACGGCACGGCCCTCGTGATCAAGGTCAGCTCCGGCGAGACCATCGGGTTCCAGTACATCCAGCCGACCGGCGCGGCGCCCGTCGCCTACTCGGTCCCGTACGACCCCGAAGCGATCGATGACGATGCTGACTACGTCGTCCGCGGGACGATCTGGGAGAACGGCACGCTCTGGGCAACGGAGGTCGGCACGCCGGTCATCACCAAGGGGAACGGGCGGTCCGACATCCCGCTGACGGTTACCGTCGTCAGCTCGCCGTCCCCGACTCCCACCGCGGCCCCCACGCCGGCGCCCGAGCCTCCCGTCGAGAGCGGATAGCAATGTGGGCACGATCCTGATCGTGCTGCTCCTGATCGGCGTCGTGATCGGCATCGCCGCGCTCGTGATCCGCAACCGGAAGCAGTAGCTCCGACGGGAGTGGCCATCCCGGGCGTCGCCGCCCGGGATGGCGAACGCGGACCGGACGCTGTGGGCGGGCCAGCAGGCTGCGGGCGGACCAGACGCTGTGGGCAGCGAGTGCCCCGCTGGAGGTTCGGAGCGCGCTGCGCCCGCGGAGGGTTCTCCGCCTCGGGCGCTCGCCGTGCCTCGGGAGCGCCGCGCGCCTCCGGAGGGGTCTACGCCTCGGGCTCGACCCTCGACAGGTCGTACGCTCGGCCGCGCTCGCGCTCGCGCTGGTGCTTGAGCAACATGCGCTTGCGGAGGCGGATCGCCGACGGTGTCACCTCGACCAGCTCATCGGCGCCGATGAACTCGATCGCGCTCTCCAGGGTCAGCGGCCGCGGCGGCGTGAGGCGGAGCGACTCGTCGTGCGAGTGGGTCCGGATGTTGGTCAGCTTCTTCTCTTTCGTCGCGTTGACGTCCATGTCGCCCGACCGTGCGTTCTCGCCGACGATCATTCCCTCGTACACGTCCTCGCCCGCACCGATGAGCAGCTCCGAGCGATCCTGGAGGTTGAACAGCCCATAGGCGTTGGACGTCCCCGTCCGGTCGGCCACGAGGACGCCGTTGGTGCGGTGCGTGACCTCGCCGGCCCACGGGCCGTAGCCCTCGCCGATCTGGTGGAGGAGGGCGGTTCCCCGGGTGTCGGTCAACAGCTGGCCGCGATAGCCGATGAGGCCGCGGACCGGCAGCACGAACTCCATCCGGACGCGGCCGTCCGCGTCGGTGGTCATCTGGTCCAGGCGACCCTTGCGTCCGGCCACGGCCTGCTGGACGACGCCGATGTAGTCCGGCGGGATGTCGATGGTGACCCGCTCGTACGGTTCGTGGACGACGCCGCCGATCGTCCGAAGGATGACCTCCGGGCGGCTGACGGTGAGCTCGTAGCCCTCGCGGCGCATCTGCTCGATCAGCACAGCGAGCTGGAGCTCACCGCGCCCGCGGACCTCGAAGGTGTCGCCGGACTCGGTGGGATAGACCTCGATCGAGACGTTGCCCAGGACCTCGCGCTCGAGCCGGGCCTTGATCTGCCGCGAGGTGACGTACTTGCCGTCGCGTCCTCCGAGGGGCGAGGTGTTGACCCCGAACGTCATGCTCAGAGTCGGGGCGTCGACGTCGAGGCGCGGCAGCGGACGCGGGTCGCCGGGCTCGGTGATGGTGTCGCCGATCGTGACCTCGGGGAGGCCCGCGACCGACACGATCTCACCGGGACCCGCCTCGGTGATGTCGATCCGCTCCATCCCGTGCGCGGTCTGGAGGCTGGCCACGGTACCGGTGAGGGTCACGACTCGACCCGGTTCGATCGTGCCCGCGGTGTCGTCTGCTTCCTCGCGCACCACCGTGATCCGCTGGCCCATCCGGATCGTGCCGTTGCGGATCCGGCCCACGGCCATCCGGCCCACGTACTCGTTGGCGGACAGGTTGGTGACAAGCAGCTGGAGGGGGTGCCCCGGCTCAAACACCGGTGCGGGTGTCACGTCCACGAGGAGCTTCAGCAGCGGCCGCAGGTCCGTTCCGGGGACAGCGAGGTCGCGGGTGGCGGTGCCGAGCTTCGCGTTCGTGTAGACCACCGGGAACTCGATCTGGTGCGCGTCCGCGCCGAGGTCCATGAACAGCTCGTAGACGTCGTCCAGCACCTCGGCCGGGCGCGCGTCCTGGCGGTCGATCTTGTTCAGGGCCACGACGACCGGCAGCCGGCGGGCCATCGCCTTCTGGAGGACGTAGCGGGTCTGCGGGAGCGGGCCCTCGGCCGCATCGACCAGCAGCAGGACGCTGTCCACCATGAGCAGGCTGCGCTCCACCTCGCCGCCGAAGTCGGCGTGCCCGGGGGTGTCCACGATGTTGAGCCGGACGCCCCCGACGTCGATCGTCGTCTGCTTGGCCAGGATCGTGATGCCCTTCTCACGCTCGAGGTCCCCGGAGTCCATCACGCGGTCCACCACCGCCTGGTTCTCGCGGAACGCTCCCGTCTGGCGGAGCAGCGCGTCCACGAGCGTGGTCTTGCCGTGGTCGACGTGGGCGACGATCGCGACGTTCCGGAGGTCCTCGCGGACCGCGGGGTCAGGATGGGCGGTGGGCGCGGCAGCGCCGGGTGACTCGTTCATGGGCGCGCGAAGTGTCGCACATGCCGCAGTTTCGGGCCGTCGCGCACCCCTGGGCCACGCGGCCCCGGAGAACGCCCGCCAGTCCAGCGCCTCGATCGCCCGACCGTCGACCTGGAGTCGGCCCGAAGGATCCTGTCGGCGACGATCGAGAGGAAGGACCCCGGCTGGCGGCTACACTCGGGCCGTGCAGGAGGAGATCGCATGACCGTCGCCGCCGTCATCCTGGCCGCGTCCGAGGCGTCCGCGCTGGCCGACGCCGGTGGCACGCCCGCCGTCCGCCGCCTGGCGAGCGTCGCGTGGGCAGGTGGGGCGACTCCCGTCGTCGTCTGCTCGTTCGACCCCGGCGGCACGGTGAGCGCAGCCCTCGCGAATGCGGAGGTCACCCTCGTGGACCCCGTGGCGCAGGCGTCCGGGCCGGTGGGCCAGATCGTGAACGGGATCGATGCCGTGATCCGTCTCGTGACAGAGACCGACGCTGCGCTCGTGTGGCCGGCGCGCTTCGCCTGGGTTGACGCTGAGACCGTGACCACCCTGATCGCTGCCCACGGCGAGGAGCGTGATGCCGTGCTGCGTCCGGCTTTCGGGGGCGAGGACGGCTTCCCGGTGCTCCTGCCGATCGCCCTCCTGCCGGCGCTCCGGGGCCTGGACGTCGCCCGCACGCCCGATGAGCTGGTCGGGGATCTCGCTGCCGCGGGCCTGCCCGTCCGTTCCATCGACACCGGCGACCCCGGAGTCACCCACGACGTCTCGATCCGTCACGCGGACCTGCCGCCGTACGACGGCCCGCCGGAGCCCGCCGACGCCCGCGCGTACGAATGGGGTGCTGCAGCTGCCGACGAGGCGGACGACGTTCCGGCCTCCGGGCCTGCGCACGTGGCCCCCGTCGATCCCATCCCCTGAGCGGAGTTCTCCATGGCCTCCATCCGCCGCCCGCGCCGCCGAACGGTCGGCCTCGCCCTCCTCGCGGTCATCGCCCTGGTTGCGGCCGGCTCGCTGTGGTACACGCAGCCGCAGCCGATCCTCCCCGAGGCCACCGCTTCGCTGGCATCGACGCCGGACGTGACGTTCGCCGAGGTGGATGGGCGCCTCGAATGGTCGCCGGCGGATCGTCGGTATGACGCGGGCCTCGTGATCTACCCGGGTGGCAAGGTCCCGGCCGCGGCATACGGGCCACTGGCCCAGTCGATCGCATCCGATGGCTATCTCGTCATCATCACGCCGATGCCGTTCAACCTGGCGGTGTTCGGGATCGATGCAGCGGCCTCGGCGATCGCCGCCCACCCGGGGCTCCGGGCATGGGCTCTTGCCGGCCACTCGCTCGGGGGGTCAATGGCTGCCCAGTACATCGCCGACAACCCGGATCAGATCGACGGGTTGGCGTTGTGGGCCTCCTACCCGGCAACGGACCTGTCCGCGCTGGACCTGGTCGTGGTCTCGATCTACGGGACGGGTGACGCCGGGGCCGCCCGGATGGCCGGCCCCGGGACACGGGCATTGCTCCCGCCCGACACGACATTCGTGCCGATCGACGGTGGCAACCACGAGCAGATGGGCTGGTACACCGGCCAGCCGAACGATCCGGCGGCCACGATCTCACGCGAGGAGCAGCAGCAGATCGTGGCCGCGGAAACGTCGGCGATGATGGCCACGATCGCACCGCCTCCACACTAGCGCGGCCTACGGCGCAGTTCCCCGTGGCGCCATTGCCGCACGGATTCGGGCGGGCGCACCGGTCGCGAGCGCCATCCCGCCGAGCACCAGCGCCACACCCGCCAGCTGCCAGCCGGATGGAGCCTCGGCCAGGAGGATCGCTCCGAGCACGAGCGTGGCCACCGGCTGCACGAGCAGCAGCACGGACGTGATAACCGCGGGCAGCCTGGGCAGTGAGGTCTGGATGAACAGGTAGCCGATGGACTGCGACAGGATCCCCAGCGCCAGCAGGTAGAGGTGGGCCGGAAGGCCCGGCGCGAGGTCAAGGTCCCCGATCGCAGCCCCGAACAGCCCGGCCAGCACCGCGGTCACGGCGGTGGCGATCGCGACTGGTCCGGCAGGCCTCCGGTCCGGGCTCGCCCGACGGATCACCAGCAGGTACCCGGCGTACGACGCGGCCGTCACCAGCCCGATGAGGACGCCCAGCTGCGGGTTCGATCCGTACGCTTCCGATCCCACCAGGCCCGAGATCAGCACCACCCCGGCCAGCATGATCGGCAGCGCGACGATGACCTCGCGGCGCAACCGCTCGCCGAAGAGCGCCCAGGCCGCCAGGCCGACGATCAGGACCTGGAGGTTGCCCATCACGGTACCCAGGCCCGCCCCGATCAGGTCGACGGCGTAGTGGAAGCTCAGGAGGTCGACCGCGAAGACCACGCCGGCCAGCGTGCTCAGCCCGACCGTCCGGCGGGTCATCGGCCCGAGTGCGCGCCGTTCCGAGAGGGCGACGAGGAGGAGGATCGGAAGCCCATACAGGCAGCGGAAGAAGACGCCTGTGGCCGGAGACACGTCCGCCCAGACGTAGAAGATCGCGGAGAAGGCGATCGTCAGGGCGCCGACCACAGCGGCGGTCCGCGGCCGGGAGGCGACGGCCCCGAGCGCGGTCACGCTGCGGACAGCGCGGTCAGGCGGGCTTGCCCGGGAGCCCGACGAATTGCAGCCCGAGCTCCGCGTACTGGCCCTCGTCGGGCGCGGACGGAGCCTCGAGCATCAGGTCCGTGCCGGATTGGGTCTTGGGGAACGCCATCACCTCGCGGATGTTCGTCTGGTAGCTGAGGAGCGCCGCCCAGCGGTCCACGCCCAGGGCGATCCCGGCGTGCGGCGGCGCGCCGTACTCGAATGCCTCCAGGATCGCCCCGAAGCGCTCCCGCATCTGCTCGAGGGTGTAGCCCTGCAGGTTGAAGCTCCGTGCCAGCAGCTTCGGATCCCAGATCCGGACCGAGCCGCCGCCCAGCTCCCAGCCGTTGAGCGCCACGTCGTACTGCATCGCCCGGGCCCGGCCGGCCGGGTCGCCGGGCGAGCGGATGTCCAGGTCTCCCGAGGTGGTCGTGAGCAGGACCTCGTCCTCGGGGACCACGCCGCTGAACGGATTGTGCGTGGCGTCCCAGCGCTGGAACGGCTCATCCCACTGGTACATCGGGAACCGATGGACCCAGCAGTACGCCAGCTCGTCCGGGTCTGCGAGACGCAGGCGTGAGCCCAGCTCCACGCGGAGGCGGCCGAGGACGTCGTTGGCCATGACGGAGCCGTCCGCGATGATGAGGATCAGGTCTCCCTCACCGGCGCCGGCGCGCTCGCGGACGGCGGTCTGAACCTCGGCGGAGAGGAACTTGGCGATGGGGCCGTGCAGCTCGCCGCCCGGCTGGACGGAGAGGTGGACCAGTCCGTGGGCACCGAACCGCTTCGCCAGGTCGGTCAGCTCGTCGATCTCGCGACGAGTCGTGCCGCCCATGCCCGGAGCCGTGATGCCCTTGACGCGGTTGCCGGCCGCCAGCGTCTCGTCGAATACGCGGAATCCGGATGCCGGCGTGCCATCGGCCGCGAGCAGGGCGGGCGCCAGGTCGAACAGCTCCATCGCGAACCGGAGGTCCGGCTTGTCCGAGCCGAAGCGCTCGATGGCCTCGTCGTATTCGAACACCGGGAACGGGATCTCGCGGATCGGCCGGTCCGGGGCGGTGGCCTTCGTGACCTCGATGACCATTGCCTCGATGAAGGCCATGACGGCGGGCTCGTCCACGAAGCTCATCTCGAGGTCGAGCTGGGTGAACTCCGGCTGCCGGTCCCCGCGCAGGTCTTCGTCACGGAAGCAGCGGGCGATCTGGAAGTAGCGGTCGACGCCGGCCACCATGAGCAGCTGCTTGAGCTGCTGGGGGCTCTGTGGCAGGGCGTAGACGGTGCCCGGCTGGAGGCGGCTGGGGACGATGAAGTCCCGCGCGCCCTCCGGCGTGCTCTTGATCAGGTTGGGGGTCTCCACCTCCACGAAGCCGTTGTCGTGGTGGACCTCCCGGATCGCCTGGACCAGTCGGCTGCGCAGCAGCAGGCGGCCCTGCATCGCCTCGCGCCGGATGTCGAGGTAGCGGTACTTGAGGCGAAGGCTCTCGTCGATGGTGGCGTCCGGGTCGTTGATGTAGAACGGCGGTGTCTTCGCCTCGCTCAGGATTGTGATCGTGCGAACCTGGAGCTCCACGGCACCGGTCGCCAGCCTCGCGTTCTCCTGCCCCGGCTGGCGCTTCTCGACCGCTCCCTCGACCGCGATCACGAACTCGGGGCGGGCCCGATTGGCGATCTCGTGCGCCTCGGGAGCGTCGGCCGCGTCGATCACCACCTGGGTGATGCCGTGACGGTCCCGCAGATCGATGAAGATCAGCTTCCCGTAGTCGCGGCGGCGGTGGACCCAGCCGGCCAGCTTCGCGGTCGCGCCGGCATCATCCGTGCGCAGCGCCCCACAGGTATGGGTGCGATACGGGGTGGCGGACGTGGGGCGATCTGCGGACAAGGACGTGGTCTCCGGCTTCGATTCCAAGGGGGGACCATCCTACGTCACGCACCCGGCCAGGGGGTGGAGACGCCGAAACGCGGTCAGCCGTGCTTGTGGCCGGCCTCGGCGCGGGCGAGCTCGCGGGCCAGGTCGCCGATCGGAACCAGCCGCTGGGTCCCGGCCAGCAGGTCCCGCAGCTGCACCTGTCCGGCTTCGAGCTCGTCACCCAGGATGACGGCGAAGTGGGCGCCGTCCCGGCCGGCGGCTTCGAGCTGGCGTCCGAGCTTCCGTCGCCCGAGATCCGCCCGGACACGAAGTCGCGCCGCCCGCAGCTCGGTTGCCACGCGGAGGCGGCCAACCGTGTCGTCCGGCGTCGCGCCCACCACCACGGCCAGCGGCCCGGGCTCGGCATGCACGGCCGAGCCCCCCTGCTCCGCCAGCACCAGCGCCACCCTATCCAGCCCAAGCCCGAAGCCGATGCCCGGCGTCGGCCTGCCACCCAGAAGCGCCACGAGGCCGTCGTACCGTCCGCCGCCGCCCAGTGCCTGCTGCTGTCCCTCGCGCCCGGACACGTAGAACTCGAAGGCCGTGCGGGTGTAGTAATCCAGCCCTCGGACGAGGCCCGCTTCCACGCGGAACGGGACACCCAGCGCGTGGAGGTGCGCCTTCACGGACTCGAAATGATCCGCGCAGGCCTCGCACAGGTGATCCGTGATGCGCGGCGCCCGAGCGTTGAGCTCCGCCATCGCGGGGTCCTTGGAGTCCAGCAGCCGCAGCGCGTTGCGCTCGAGGCGCTCCAGCTCCGTGGGCGGCAGGCTGGCAGCGTGGCCCCGGTAGTGGTCCGTCAGCCCGGCGATGTAGGCCGGTCGGCACGCCGGGTCGCCAATCGAGTTGACCAGCACCTCCACGTCCCGGACGCCGGCCTCCGTGTAGAAGCGGTGCCCCAGCTCGATGATCTCGGCGTCGATGGCCGGACCTGCGTCCCCGATTGCCTCCACGTCGAACTGCCAGAACTGGCGGAAGCGGCCGGCCTGCGGGCGGTCGTAGCGGAACATCGGCCCCGTGGTGGTCAGCTTCACCGGCTGCGGCCAGGTCTGCATCCCGTGCTGGATGTAGGCCCGGACGATCCCGGCGGTCGGTTCCGGCCGCAACGCCCAGGCTTCCGATTCCTCGGTCCGCGGCGCCAGCCGGAACAGCTCCTTCTCCACGACGTCGGTGACCTCGCCGATCCCCCGTTCGAAGACCGCGGCCTGCTCGAACAGCGGCGTCTCGATGGGCCGATAGCCATAGCGCGAGGTCAGGTCCGCTGCCGTCCGCAGCAGGCGGTCGAAGACGGCACGGTCATCGGGCAGGAGGTCACGGGTGCCCCGGGGGGCGCGGAAGGTCGGCATCGTTCAGAAGTCTAGAGCCGGAAGGGCATCCCTGGCCGGCCGCTGCCGAAACGGGGGTTCAGGCGAGGCGGGCGGGCGGGCGACGCGTGTCGCGCTTGGGTACCGGCGCAGAGGCAATCGTGAGCAGCAGGTCGCGGTGCCTGGCTCCGATCTCCCACCAGGTCATCGACCGGCTGTACTCGTGGGCCAGGCGTCCCATCGCCACGCGTCCCTCGGCGTCAGCGAGCAGGCCCACGACCGCGGACGCGAGCGCCGCCGGATCACCATGCGGAACGAGGACGCCGCGGCCATCCGCGAGCACTTCCCTGGCGTGCGAGAACGCCGTGGCGACCACCGGCCGCCCGGCACCCAGGGCATAGGGCAGCGTCCCCGACGAGCTCTTGCCCGGGTCCACGTAGGGCGCCAGGATGACGTCCGCCGCTTCCAGCCAGCGGGTGAGCTCAACCCGCCCGACGAAGCGATCGACGACCTGGACGTGGTCCCCGATACCCAGCCGGGCCACCTGGGCAACGAGCCCTGCGCGGTAGGCCTCCGCGGCCTCGGCCGACAGGTGCGGATTGGTGGCACCCAGCACGACGTACATGGTCGTTGGGCGCGCAGCGATGATCGCGGGGAGCGCCTCGAGGGCCAGATCGACCCCCTTGCCCGGCCCCAGCAGTCCGAAGCTCAGCAGGACGTCCCGGCCGCCCATGCCGACGGCGGGCTTGACGGTCTCAGCGTCGAGGTACGGCAGGTCCGGGATCCCGTGCGGGAGCACCGTGATGCCCGTGGGATCCACGCCGTAGACGTCCGTCAGGAGCGCCGCCGCGGCCTGCGACAGCGCGACGGTGCCAAGGACCGATGCCGAGACCCCGGCGATGATGCTGTGCTGCTCGGGCGTCGGTGAGGCGGGCACGTCGTGGAAGGTGACGACGGCCGGGACCTCGAGGGAGTCGGCGAAGTCCAGGACGGCGGTCTCGTCCGGTCCCCAGATCCCGAACGCGTGCTGGATCGAGACGACGTCGGCGCAGGCACGCAGCGAGGCTGCGGTGCGCGAGAACTCATCCGGCTCGGTGACGCGGAGGCGGTGGTGCACCTCGAGCGGGTAGGGCGAGGGCAGGTCCGATGCGTGCAGGGCCACGATCTCGCGGCCGCCAACCGCGGTGGCGAGATGCTGCGTGTAGGTGGCGATGCCGCAGTGACGCGGCGGATACGTCGACACGAACGCCGACCGGGTCATGCGGGTTCCTCGTGCGATCTGGCCGGCTTGCACACGACGGGCGCGGACAATGGTCGGGATGATGCGGCGCCCGCCACGTGGACGGGCGCCGGTCGTTGTCTCAGGCCGCGCGCACGTGGTTGGCGCGGGGACCCTTGGGGCTTGCCTCGACGTCGAACTCGACCTTCTCGCCGCCGACCAGACGGTCGAAGTCGAGCGATGCGTCGAGACCGCCGCGATGGAAGAAGTACTCCTTCTCATCCTCGGCGGCAATGAATCCGAAGCCGCGGTCGGCCACGATGCGCTTGATTGTTCCGGTGGCCATATGGGCCTCCTTCGCTCCCCGAACAGGGAATGCGGTGACGCACGGTCCGTTCGAAGAGAGAGGTCGACCACGCGGCGCATCGCGACGAGGGGTCGCGAAGGCCCCCATTGTCGCACGAAAGCCCGAACACGGCCATGCCGACGCCCTGACCCTAACGTTTACGCGAACGGTAAGGTTCGCATAGAATGGCCCGGTGAGAGAACTCGATCCACCCGGCCGCGACGCCGTCACGGAGCCTCTCCTGCGTATCCAGGAGGTCGCCGAGGCGACCGGGCTCACCCCGCGGGCGATCCGCTACTACGAGGAGCTGGACCTCCTTGCCCCGGCCGCGCGGTCCGGCGGCGCCTACCGCCTCTACGACGCAGAGGACCTCCAGCGGCTCCGGTTCATCCGCGGGCTCCGGGACGACGCCGGGTTCTCGCTTGCCGAGATCGGGCAGCTCCTCGAGGACGACCAGGCCCGGGCCCGCAACCGAACCAGGTTCAGGACGAGCATGGATACGGCCGAGCGACGGGCGCTGGTGGTGGACGCCCTGGACAGGGCGGACCGACAGGTGGCGACGCTGCAGGGCAAGGTTGCGAGGCTGGAGGCAATGCTCGCGGAAGCTTCCGAGCGGCGGGCCCACCTCGAGGGACATCTCGCGGACATCGATGCCGGCCGGGAGCCGGTGCCGCACTCCGATCCCGGCGAATGAGCCTGCTGGCAAAGGGATCGCGGGCCTTCGCTCACCGCAACTACCGGCTGTTCTTCACCGGCCAGCTGATCTCGCTGATCGGTACCTGGATGCAGCAGGTCGGCCAGGCGTGGCTCGTCCTCGAGATCACCGGGGATCCGTTCATGCTCGGCCTGACGGCCGCGATGCAATTCCTGCCGGTGATGGTCCTCGGGCTGTTCGGCGGGCTGATCGCGGACGCGCTGCCGAAGCGGCCCACGCTGATCGCGACGCAGGTGATCCAGATGGCTCTGGCCCTCATCCTCTTCGGGCTCACGGCCACCGGCGTCGTGGAGGTCTGGCAGATCCTCGTGCTGGCTGCGCTGCTGGGGATCACGAATGCCGTGGACATGCCCACCCGTCAATCGTTCGTCGTGGAGATGGTGGGGCGACAGGACCTGCCCAACGCGGTGGCACTCAACTCCGCGATCTTCAACGGGGCGCGCATCGTGGGGCCGGCGATCGCGGGCCTGGCCATCGCGGCCGTCGGCATCTCGGTCGCGTTCCTGCTCAACGGGATCAGCTTCATCGCGGTGATCGTGGGCTACGGCCTGATGCGCGACGAGGAGCTGGGCTCGCCGCCCGTGCTCAACCGGCCGCACACGATCCGAGGGGTGGGCCGGTCGCTCGCCGAGGGCCTCCGCTATGTGCGCCAGGCGGACCTGGTCCTCTTGGCCACGATCGTCGTCGGGCTGGCGGGCCTGTTCGCGATGAACTTCAACGTGGTCATCCCGGCCCTCGCACGGGACGTGCTCCACACCGACGCCGCGGGCTACGGATTCCTCATGGCAGCTTCGGGGATCGGGGCGTTGACCGCGGCCCTGTCGATCGCGTTCTCGGGGCGCGCCAGGCCCGCCTTGATTGCCGGCGGCGCCCTGCTGCTGGGAGTGGCCGAGATCTTCGCCGCCGCGGTGCAGGCCTTCCCCCTGGCCTTGCTGGCGATGGGGTTCATGGGCTTCGGGGCGATCGCGATGGCGGCCACCGCGAACACGGTCATCCAGCTGGCGGCCCCTGATGAGCTGCGCGGCCGCGTGATGAGCGTCTACACGACGGTGTTTGCCGGTTCCGCGCCGATCGGCGGGCTGCTGATGGGCTGGATCGCGTCCCGGTTCGGGGTGGACGTGTCGCTGGCCGCAGGCGGCGCCGCCTGCGCTCTGCTCGGGCTGGCCGCCTTCTGGCGGCTGCGACGGATCCGGCTCATCGACGTGCCGCGTGAGAGCGTGGTCCGGGGGACGGCGGGCTGAGCTCGACCCCGCCCGCGGTCCTCGGCGCCGGTCCCGGCACCGGCCCGACGATCGCCGCCCGACTCCGGACCTAGCTCAGGTCGCGCTGGACGCTGAGGACGTCCTTGAGCTGCTCCGCGCGGCTCATGACCTTGGCCAGCTGGGCGACCGATGCCACCTGCAGCGTCATCGTCACCACCGCCGTGTGATCCGGGTTCACGCCGACGTTGGCTGCCAGGATGTTGACCTTGTTCTCCGCCATCACCTGGGTGATCTCGGACAGGAGGCCGGTACGGTCGTACGCCTCCACCCGGATCGCGATCGGGTAGGTCTGCGAGGGTGCCGCCTCCCACTCAACCTCGATCAGGCGGGTGACCTCGCGCTCATTGATCACCGTGGGGCAGGAGCGCAGGTGGACCGTGATCCCCTTGCCCCGGGTGATGAACCCCGCGATGGGATCACCCGGGATCGGATGGCAGCACTTGGCGAACCGGACAAGCAGGTCCCCGACCCCCTTGACCCGGACGCCGCCCGTCCGTGGTGGCTGCGGCGGGGCGACCGTGGGCAGCGTGATCTCGCCGTCGTCGAGGACGCCCAGGCGCATGACCACCTGCTGGGCCGAGATGGCGCCATACCCGATGGCGGCCAGGAAGTCGTCCACCGTCTCGTGCTTGTACAGGTTCGTCACCTCGACCAGCTTGTCGTGGCCGATGGCCTGGAGGTTCGTCCGGGCGAGGCGTCGCAGCTCGCGCTCCAGGGACTCCCGCCCGTGGACGATGTTCTCCGCGCGGTCCTTCTTCTTGAACCACTGGCGAATCTTCTCGCGGGCGTGCGAGGTCCGGACGATGTTCATCCAGTCCCGCGACGGACCGTGCTCACCCTTGGTCGTCACGATCTCGACGATGTCGCCGTTCTTGAGCCGGTAGTCCAGCGGGACCAGGCGGTTGTTGACCTTGGCGCCGATCGTCCGATGCCCGACGTCGGTGTGGATCCGGTAGGCGAAGTCGAGCGGCGTGGCACCTGCAGGGAGATCCTTGACGTCGCCACGCGGCGTGAACACGAAGACCTGATCCTGGAAGATATCGAGCTTGATCCCCTCGAGGAACTCGGTCGCGTCGGACTCGCTGACGTCGCGCTGCCACTCCATGAGCTGGCGGAGCCAGGCGAGCTTCGCGTCGTAGTCGCGCTCGGCCTTGGATCCCTCCTTGTACCGCCAGTGGGCCGCGATGCCCACCTCGGACACCTGGTGCATCGCGTGGGTGCGGATCTGGATCTCCAGGGGCTTGCCATCGAAGGCGATGACGGCGGTGTGCAGCGACTGGTAGAGGTTGTTCTTGGGGACCGCGATGTAGTCGTCGAACTGGCCCGGGATCGGGCGCCACAGCGCGTGCACGGTGCCCAGCGCCGCATAGCATTCCCGGATGTCCTCGACCAGGAGGCGGACGGCGTAGACGTCGTAGATCTCGCCGAACTCCGCGCCCTTGCGCTGCATCTTCTTCCAGATGCTGTAGATGTGCTTCGGACGGCCCTGGAGCTCGGCATCGATGCCCGCATCCGCAAGTCGCGGGCGGAGCTCCGCGATGGCCCGTTCGATGAACGTCTCGCGACCGGTCCGGCGGGTGTCCAGGAGCTTGGCCAGGTCCCGATAGGACTCGGGCTCGAGCACCTTGAACGAGAGGTCCTCCAGCTCCCACTTGATCTGCCAGATCCCGAGGCGCTCCGCGAGCGGGGCGTAGATCTCCATCGTCTGGCGGGCGATGCGCTGCTGCTTCTCCGTCGGGAGGGCACCCAGGGTGCGCATGTTGTGGAGCCGGTCCGCAAGCTTGATGAGGACGACCCGGATGTCGTCCGCCATGGCCAGGAACATCTTCCGGATGTTCTCGGCCTGCTGCTGCTCGTGGCTGTGGGTGCTGAACTTGGAAAGCTTGGTCACCCCGTCGACCAGGTGGGCGATCTCGGGCCCGAACCGCTCCTCCACGTCGGCGAGGTCGTACTCGGTGTCCTCGGCGACGTCGTGGAGGAGGGCGGCGGAGACGGCAACCGGATCGATGCCGAGATCCGCGAGGATCTGCGCGGAAGCGATCGGGTGTGCGACGTACGGCTCTCCGGATGCCCGGATCTGGCTGCTGTGCGCGTCCACGGCGAGATCGAAGGCGCGATCGATCATGGACAGGTCGGCCTGGGGGAGGTGTTGCGCGACGGACGCGAGCAGCGCGCCGCGGAGCGCCGGGAGGTCCAGGGCCATCGCGGCGGGGACGGGGCCGACGGCCGGGATCGGCACGACGTCCGCGATCTCAACCGCATCCATCTCGCGACGGGCGCCACGGCGCCCGCCCCGGGACGCGGCGCGGGCCGCAGCGGGCGGGACGTCGGGATCGCGGACGACCTGATCGGGCATGGCGGGAGTCTACCCGGTGGGGCGGGCGGCGCTCCCGGACGCGGTCCCGGCCGATGCGCCTCCGGTGTCAGCCGCCCACGAAGCCCAGCAGGCCGATCTCGAGGTCGCCGGTGAGGCGGAGGTCGCCGGCTGTGGTCACGCGGACGCCCGTCAGGTGGATCGGGAGGTCGTCGCCACCACGGAGAAGCGTCAGGGTGCGTCCGGCCTCGGGTCCGTCGAGCACCTTCGCCACGAGGTCCCCCGCGGCGTTGACGCGCAGCCGAGCATGCACCACCATGCCCATCCGCGCGGCGATCCGGTCCGGCGCGGAGAGGGTGACGGCGCTCGGGCGGACGCCGGAGTCGGCCTCGATCGCGTCTGCCAGGAGCGTCTCGGCCGCGGCGCCCTCGACCGTCGTAGACACGGTCACCGTCTCGCCCCCGCCGCCCAGGCTCACCTTCGCCAGCTCGAGCGGGCGCCCGCCGACATCCGGCACCGTCACGCCAGCCAGGGTCCCCTCCACGGTTCCGACGGTCCGGTCGATGATCGCCACGTCACCCAGCGCGATGTCCAGCTTCCCGATCTCGAGGTCATGGAAGGTGGCGTCAGTGGCGCGGATCCGGACCCGGTCCGCGTGCAACCCGATGAGGTCCGTGGGCTGGTCGCTGGTGACGATCACCGTGGTGTCGTCGGCCTGGAGCCCGGCGGCCGTGATGGCGCCGGTCAGGACCGCGGACGCGGCGGCCGGCAGCCCGATGACCACCGCACAGCCCAGGACGATCGCTGCGAGCAGCAGCGTGAACAGGCAGCCCCGCACGGTCAGCCGGGGAAGCCCATCGCCGCCAGCATCTCGCGGGCGACGGCGGCCTCATCCCACGGCAGCGCGTGGTCCGCGTACAGGATGGCCGGCTCGTGGCCCTTGCCTGCCAGGAGCACCAGGTCCCCCGGCCGGGCCCGCCCGAAGGCGACCGCGATCGCCTCACGGCGATCGGCGATGGCCAGGACGTCCTCGCCCCGGCGGCGACCCGCGGCCTCGGCACCCCGGACGATCTCCTCGAGGATGACGTGACCGTCCTCGCCGCGGGGGTCCTCGTCCGTTGCAATCACGACGCGGCACCGCTCGCCGGCAATCCGGCCCATGACCGCACGCTTGGCCGTATCGCGCTCCCCGCCCGACCCGAAGACCGCGATCAGGCCACCGCCGTGCGCGGCGGCCACCGGCCCCAGCAGGTCCAGCACCACCTGCAACGACGCGGGCGAGTGGGCGTAATCCACGACGATCCCGAAGGGCTGCCCTGCATCGATCCGCTCCATGCGGCCCGGCACGCCGGCGACGCCCTCCAGGCCCCCGCGCACGGCGACGGGGTCCAGGCCCAGCGCCTCCCCGAGCGCCACCACGGCCAGCGCGTTGTGGACGTTGAAGCGGCCGGCCAGCCGCAGGGCCAGGTCCCCCGGGCCCGACGGCGCGTCGTATCGGATCCGCAGGCGGTGCGCGTCCTCGTCGACCGCGGTGGCCAGCACGTCAGCCGCGTGACCTGTTCCGTAGCCCATGACAGCAGCTCCCGCGGCACGGGCCGCCGCCTCGAAGGCAGGCGCGGCGGGGTCGTCCCTGTTGAGCACCGCTACCTTGGGCCATGGGCGCCCGCCGACGGACTTGAGCGGGTTTGCCGGGCCCGCCGCCAGCGCCGTGAACAGCCGCAGCTTGGCGTCGCGGTAGCGCTCGAAGGTTCCGTGAAGCTCGAGATGCTCATGGCTGAGGTTCGTGAACACGGCCGCGTCGTAGGCGATCCCGGCCACGCGCTCCAGCTCCAGCGCGTGAGACGTCGTCTCGACCACGGCAGCCGCGTTGCCGGCGGCGCGCATGGCAACCAGCGTCGCGTTCAGCTCCGGCGCGGCGGGCGTGGTCACGTGGGCCTCGTGGCGCTCACGCAGGTCCCCAACCTTCGTCTCCACGGTGCCGATCAGCCCGGTGGAGATGCCCGCAGCCTCCAGGGCCGCCACGACGAGGAACGACGTCGTGGTCTTGCCGTCGGTGCCCGTGATCCCGATCACGCCCATGCCTCGCGATGGGTCTCCGGCCCACCAGCCTGCAGCCTGGGCGAGTGCCGACCTCGCGACCCCGACGATCACCTGGGGCAGGTTCGCCCCAGGAACCGGCCGTTCGACCACCGCGGCCGCCGCCCCCGCCTCGGCCGCCCGCGCAACGAAGTCGTGGCCGTCCACGTGGAAGCCCGGCACGGCGATGAACAGCGTCGAGGCCCGCACCTGACGCGAGTCCTCCGTCAGCCCGACGATGTCGGTGCGGGCGACTTCGTCGATTGTCGCGGCTGCGCCCCCCGGTCGGACTTCACGGACCAGGCCCGCGGCGTCGAGACGATCCAGCAGCGGACCGAGGGCCTTCGGCTCCCGCCCGACCGACGACTCGACCAGGCGTTCCAGCGGCGTCGGCTGCGGGCTCATGTGCTGCCCCCTCCCCGGCCCAACACCCGGGTCAGCCTCGTGGTCGCCCGCCCGGCCGCATAGCGAACCGGGCTCGCTACACGTTCCTGAGCGCCCGCCAGCTCGACCCACGCAGCCCCGAACGAGCGCTTGTGCTCGTACAGACCGAACATGGGCTCGCCCGCTACCGGCGGCCGGCGAGCGCCCGGGACGTCCACGCCCCCCAGGTCCATCTCCAGGCGCGCCTCGGCGAGAGCCAGCTGGATCGCCCGCCACCGGAGCAGGTGCATCGTGCCCGGGTGGTCGCGTCGGCTGTCGGCGATGTCGCCCGAGTGCGCCGTGGACAGACGGCGACCGTGACGGTAGAGAACGAGCCCGCCCAGCACCGGGCCCTCCTCCCCGCCGTCGCGCGCCTCCAGGTACACGAGGTGGCCGGCCTCGAGCGCGCGCAGCCACCACGCGAGGTACCCGACCGCGCCACCCAGCGAGAAGCCCAGCCGCTCGCCGGTCGCGTGAAGCAGGTCGTAGAAGCGCCGCAGGGCGACATCGGCGGGCTCGCGGCTCGTCGTGAACCCGTCGAGCTTCCCCGCGCGCGCGTCGTGGCGCAGCACGACGACCCCGTCGCGCTCGGCGCGGCGGATCCGCTGGCGCGTGGCCTTCGCGACCCCGGCAAGGACGCCCGCGACGTCGCCGTCTCCGGGCAGTTCGAGCGCCATCCGATGCTGCGAGGGCTGGATCTCGGGAATGCCGTGGAAGCCCGCAGCGTCGAGCGCCGCGAGGTAGGCCGTGTCGGCCGCCGCCACCTCCGCGTCCGCGGCAACCACATCGACCCCCTGAGTCGCGAGGTGCCGCGATGCCCCCGTCAGCATCTCCCCGATGGCGATACCGGATCCGTCGCCGGTCCAGGGCGTCGTCTGGCCGACCGGCCCCCGGGGCAGGTATGCCGATCCGCCGCCGACCAGGGGCCACGGGCGCACCAGTGCCAGCGCACGCGCGTCGCCGGCCGCGAGGAACCGCGGCTGCCAGCCACCGGACGCGCGGTGTGCCGCCCACGCCCTCGACTGGAAGACGTGCCCGCCGGGAGCATCGACCGCCGCCGCATCCCAGGCGTCCAGCTCCGGCCCGACCAGCTCCCGTACCGCCGGCGTCACGCGTCGCCCCCGGCGTCGCCCCCGCCTCCCCCACCCGTGTACCCGGCTGCCGAGGTCTCGCCGCCGCGAAGGCCGTGCCGGAGACGCTCCACGCGGACCCGTGAGCGCTGGGCGATCCCGTAGGTCCGCCGTCCAAGGGCATCGAGCAC
The DNA here is from genome assembly GCA_963766735.1 of uncultured Chloroflexia bacterium. Taxonomy (GTDB): domain Bacteria; phylum Chloroflexota; class Limnocylindria; order Limnocylindrales; family CSP1-4; genus CAIXZV01. Next base: position 299,434 of record CAVYBU010000002.1, on the reverse strand, counting down.
CAGGTCCCAGGCTCCGACGTACTGGATCTCCCGCCCGCCGAAACCGGTCTTGAAATGCGCGATGCCCGGATGGGCCAGGCCCCACAGGTCGTAGCTGCTCGCGCCGGCCTCCCGCGATGAGCGGATCGCCTCCCACTTGAGGAGGTAGTTGGCCCGGCTCTCCGCACCCGCCTGGGTCATGCCGCCGTAGGGTTCCACGACGCGGCTTCCGGACCGCACCAGGAACAGGGTCGCCGCCGGTGTCCCATCGGGCAGCTCGGCGAAGAGGAGGCGGGCACGCCCGTCCGGTCCGAAGGCATCCCACGCGTCGCGGTACGCGGACTGGGCGCGGATCAGGAACCCCGCCCGGTCCGCGGTCTCGCGGTAGATCCGGTAGAACTCATCCAGGCGCTCCGGCCCCGCGTCGACGATGCGGACACCGCCCGCCCGGGCCTTGTTGACGTACTGGCGCCACTTCTTGCGCAGGTCACCCCACAGCGCGTCCTCGTCGGCCGTCAGGTCGATGACGCGCGTTGAGGAGGGCTGGATGGGCGGCGCGGAGCGCCACCCGGCGCGGAGCAGCCCGGCCACCACGGCGCCGCCCTCGTCGGGGCCGGCATCCCGCTCGATCTCCGGGTCAATCCGCAGGTGGCTCACCCGGCCGCCCGTCCGGAGGCCGGCCTGGGCAAGGCCCGTGAACCGCGCGATCGACTCCGGGTCCCAGCGGTCCAGCACGGGCCCGCGCGGGGCGTAGGCGAAGGCCCACGGCAACGGACCGGGACGGCGGAGCAGGACCTGGGCACCTACGGCAGGCACGCTGGCGGCATCGGGGTCGTGGAGGCGGCGCGAGGACCATCCGTTGACCTCCTTGACCCGCGCCCAGCCGGTGAGCTGGAGGTACGAGCCGCGCGGGTTCATCTCGACATAGGCGTCCCAGGAGGCGGGATCCGCGTCACGGATGGCGAGCGCGGGCGCAGGTGCCCCGTCGTCCGGGAGACGGGCGGTCACGCGCGGCCGCGTCGGCGGAGGAGGTCCAACACGACATCGACGATAGTGCGGAGCTCTCCGATCCGCAACGCGAGCGACCCGGCAATGATGACCAGCCCGCCGGCGGCAACCGCCACCGTCGTCCGGACCAGGATCAGGATGAAGCCTGGGTCCTGGCCCCAGGCCCCGACCAGCGCCAGCTCGATCCCGAACGCCACCAGCGCACCCGCAAGCGATGCCGCGACGGTCTTCGCCATGACCATCCAGACGTGCCCCATCCCGGGCCTGAGTCCCGGAACGCGCCGCACGAGCAGGACCACCAGCACAAGCGTTTCGAGCCACGCGGAGATCGCGATGGCGGCGGCCAGGCCGTTGAGACCCAGGGGCCCGATGAGGAGGTTCGCGACGACGATGTTCGCGACCACGGCGACCAGGGCGGCGGCGACCGGCGTCTTCGTGTCCTTGAGTGCGTAGAACGAGCGCGCCAGCACCGTGATCAGGGAATGTGCCGTCAGGCCGAGCAGGAAGATGGCGAGGGCCTCCGCGGTCGCCACGAGCACGCTCTCCTGCATGCGCGCCACCCCGAACAGCAGGCGGACGATGTCCTCCGAGACCACGATCCCCAGCGCGGCGATCGCGACCATCACGTAGCCGAGCAGGGCGAGGCCGCGGGATACCAGCCTGGTGAAGCCCTCACCGGCCCCCAGGGCCGCCTCCCGGGACAGCGACGGCAGGAGCACGATGCCCAGCGGCACCCCGATGATGCCGATCGGGATCTGCAGCATCGCGAAGGCGAAGTTGAACACGGGGAGCGCCGTGCCGCCCAGCGTCGTCGCGAAGCTGGTCATGACCAGGAACACGATCTGCGTGGCACCGAGCCCGATCGCTCGGGGCACCATCAGCAGCAACGCCGTGCGCGCCTGGTCGTCGCGGAGGTCGACGAACGGCCGGATCCTGGCTCCCAGCCGGATCAACGACGGGACCTGGACCGCGATGTGGCCCAGCGCGCCGAGCACCACCCCGTACGCCAGGCCCTGCACACCGAACGCCGGCACCAGCGCGAGGGCGCCGAAGATCATCGCCAGGTTGTACACGAGGGGGGCGAGCGCGGCGGCCCCGAACCGCTCACGGGAGTTCAGGACGGTCGAGGCGATAGCACCGGCCGCCAGAAGCAGGGGCGAGAGGACCATGATCCTGGTCAGGTCCGTCGTCTCGGCGAGCTGCGCGGCGTTGAACCCGGGCGCGATGATCTCGACCAGCCCGGGTGCAAACAACAGGACCACCGCCGCCAGCACCAGCAGGACCGAGAGCATCAGGGTGGTGACCGTCGAGACCACGCGCCAGGCGCGGGCATCCTCTTCCTTGGCGAAGAGCCCGGCGATCACGGGGATCAGTGCCGACGAGAGCGCCCCGGCGGCAACGAGCTGGAACAGGAAGTCCGGGATCCGGAACGCGGCGTAGAACGGCGCGAGCTGGGCGACGTCGGGGAACGCGGCGGCATAGACGATGGTCCGGACGTAGCCCAGGACGCGGGACGCCATGAACAGCGTCGTGACGATGAGCCCCGCACGCGCCAGCGCCCGGGCCGACGACCGGCCCACGCGCGTGGCCGCTGCTGCCGCCGCTGGGTGCAGGCCCGGCTCCTCGTCGGCCACGACGCCGGTCAGGACATCCGGATCGTCCATCAGGTCGCCCGCGCCCGGGGGTGTGCCGACCGGTAGGCGTCCTTGAGCCGGGCGGGCGAGACGTGCGTGTAGACCTGCGTCGTGGCGAGGCTCTCGTGCCCCAGCAGCTCCTGGACGACGCGCAGATCCGCGCCGCCCTCCAGGAGGTGGGTCGCAAAGCTGTGGCGGAGCGTGTGGGGGCTCACGCCCTGGGGCAGGCCGGCCCGGCGCCGGAGCCTGTCCAGGCGGCCGCGCAGGCCGCGGACGCCAAGCTGGGCGCCGTGGTGGTTGAGGAACACCGCGGTCGGGACGTCCTCCAGGGGTGGCAGCCGGCCGAGCAGCACGGGACGGCCCTCGTCCAGGTAGCCGCGCAGCGCTTCACGCGCGGGTCGGCCCAGGAGGCCGATCCGCTCCTTGCGGCCCTTGCCCAGCACGCGCAGCTCCCCGCGCCGAAGGTCCAGGCTGCCCAGGTCTGCCGAAGACAGCTCGCTGATCCGCAGCCCGGCCGCGTACGCCGTCTCGACGAGCGCCCGGTCCCGCAGGGCGAGGGCGTGGGCGAGCTCAGGGTCACGCCGTGCGGTGGGGGAACCTCCGTTCGCCGCGTCGGTGAGGTCGGCGTCCACCACCGCGAGGAGCCGCTCCACCTGCTCCACCTCGAGGACGCGGGGCAGGCGTCTCGGCAGGCGGGGCGTGGCGATGGCGCCCCAGGGGTCGCCCGGAGCCAGGCCGGCGCGCGAGGCATACCGGTGGAAGGCGCGCAGGGCAGCCAGCCGCTGCGCGACGGATGTCTTCGCGTGGCCCTCGGAGAGCTCCGCCAGGTAGGCGCGCAGAACCTGGCGTCCGGGCGTCCGCCAGTCGGCGTCGTGGGCGGTCAACCACGCGAGGTACGCCTCCACCGTGGCCTCGTAGGACCGGCGCGTGTCCGGCGAAGCGTCGCGTGCCTCCAGCATGCGCACGAACCGGCGCAGCGCCTCGGAGCCCGTCACGAGGTCGCCATCCCGGTCACGACCCGGTTCGCTTCGATCCGCCCCCAGCTCTGGACGCGGCGGCCGGTGCGCGAGTCGTGCGCCTGGCGGACCCGCCGGCTCGCGGGGCACCCCGCCGTCCGCCGGCGCGGGCAGGCTTGGCGAGCGCGGACGGGTTGGCGGGCCCGCCGGGAAGCCGCAGCCCGACAAGGTTGCCCTCCGGCAGGTTCACCGCGGCTCCGCAGGTCAGGCACAGGCCGGTCTCTTCCTTCCGGGCCACCGACCCCAGGCCGTCTTCGTGGGCGTCGTGGACGCCTCCGGTCGGCTCGTGGTTCGTCGTGAAGTCGCACTTGGGGTACGCAGAGCACCCCCAGAAGACGTTTCCGGTGCGCCGCGCGCGACGCGCCACCAGGTGGCCGTCGCCGCTCTTGGGACACGGCACCTCGAACGGGAGCTGGTCCGGGGGCGGCGGGCCGTCCTTCTTGATGTAGGCACAGTCGGGGTAGCGGGAGCAGCCCACGAACGCCCCGAACCGACCCCGCCTCGTAGCCAGGACGCCCTCTCCGCACAGAGGACACGCATCGCCGTCGCCTTCGAGCGTCGGGGTCTCGTCGCCGGGGAGCGGTCGGGTCTCCTTGTGCTCCGGGAAGGTGGAGCACGCCAGGAACTTGCCGTTCCTCCCCAGGCGGATGACCATCGGGTGGCCTTCCGAGCAGATCTCGTCGGTCTCCTCGGTGGTGAAGTCGCGGCGCTTGAGCTCCTTGCGCTTCACGTCCACGAGCTCCTTGAGCGGCCCGAAGAACGCTCGCAGGAGCGGCACCCACTCGCGCTCGCCCCGGGCGACCTCGTCGAGCTCCTCCTCCATGCGGGCCGTGAACGCAAGGTCCACGTACCCGCCGAAGTGGGTGACGAGGAGGTCCGTCACGATCTCCCCGATCTCCTCGGGGTGCAGCCTCCGCTCCGCCACCTTCACATAGCCGCGATCCACGATGGTCGAGATGGTGGCGGCGTACGTGGAAGGCCGACCGATGCCGTGCTCCTCCAGCGCCTTGACCAGGGTCGCCTCCGTGTAGCGGGGCGGCGGTTCCGTGAAGTGCTGGCTGGGCGTGACGGACTCGACGGTGGTGATGTCGCCCTCGCGGAGGGACGGCAGCGTCCGCTCGGATCCCTCGGCGCCGTCGTCCCGGCCCTCCGTGTCGTCCCGGCCCTCCGTGTAGACGCGCGCAAACCCGTCGAACAGCGTCCTGGTGGCCGAAGCGCGCAGGCGGTAGTCCGCGGCAACCAGTTCGATCGTCGTCGTCTCCAGCTCCTTGGGCGCCATCTGGGACGCGATCGCCCGCTGCCAGATCAGGCGGTAGAGCTTGTGCTCCTCGGGCTTGAGGTGGGCCTGCATTGAGTCCGGGTCCCGCAGGAACGAGGTGGGGCGAATGGACTCGTGCGCCTCTTGGGCGCCCTTCGCCTTCGTCTTGAAGAAGCGACCCTTGCCGGTGCCGTACCGCTCCCCGAAGCGGGCCTTGATCACGTCCTGAGCTTCGGCCATCGCCACTCCGGCGATCGCCGTCGAGTCGGTACGCATGTAGGTGATCAGGCCAACGTGCCCGTCGGGCGTGTCCGCACCCTCGTACAGGCGCTGGGCGATCGACATCGTCCGCTTGGGGCTGAAGCCCAGCTTGCGGCTGGCCTCCTGCTGGAGGGTGCTCGTCGTGAATGGCGGAGCCGGGTTGCGCTTGGAGGGCTTCGTGGCGACCGAGTCGACAACAGGCTGCAGGCCGCGCAGGGCTTCCGCGTGATGGGCGGCGGTCGCCTCGTCGCCGATGGTCACGGTCTTGCCGTGGATGCGGACCAGGTCCGCGGTGAAGGCGTCGCCCGCGACCGACCTCAGGAGCACTTCGAGCGTCCAGTACTCGCGGGCCGTGAACGCACGGATCTCGCGCTCCCGGTCCACGACGAGGCGCAGCGCAACTGACTGGACGCGGCCTGCGCTGAGGCCGCTGCGGATCTTGCGGGAGATCAGCGGGCTGAGCGTGTACCCGACGAGGCGGTCCACGATCCGGCGCGCCTGCTGGGCATCCACGAGGTTCGTGTCGATGGCACGCGGGTGCGCGAACGCATCTCGAATCGCGACGTCGGTGATCTCGTTGAAGGTCACCCTGTGCGTCTTGGATGCCGGGATGTTCGCGGCCTCCACCACGTGCCAGGCGATTGCCTCGCCCTCGCGGTCAAGGTCGGTGGCGAGCCAGACATTGACCGCGCTCCGGGCGGCCTTCTCGATCTCAACGACCTGCTTCCGGCGATCGTCGGAGATCACGTACTCGGGTGCGAAGTCATGGTCCACGTCCACGCCGAACTTGCCCTTGCCCGGGTTCTCCGGCAGGTCCCGCACGTGACCATACGAGGCGAGGACCTTGTAGTCCTCGCCGAGATAGCGCTCGATGGTCCGCGCCTTGGCAGGCGACTCCACGATAACGAGATGCTTGGGCATGGCGGCCGGGAGTGTAGCACCGGCTCCATCACCCGCCGCATACCTGCGAACGGCCGTCAGATATCCCGGATCCGCTGCAGGAAGCCCTCGTCGATCTCGAGGTCGTCATCCAGATCATCGCCATCGACCTTGTCGGGCGGACCCGCGACGGCGATGGCGAGACGGCTGTCAGGCTCCTCGCCGTCCGCGCGGGCGTGCCCCGGCTCGGATGCACCGTCGCCGGTCCGGCCCAGGTCGACTGCGCCTTCAGGAATCTCGAGGAACCGGATGACGTGGTACGGGAAGAAGAAGGTCCCCGTGATGCTGTCGATGAAGACCGGCCGCTTGCCGTCCATCATCCGCACGTTCGTGCACAGGAGTCCGGCATCGGACGCGCTCGGCAGGTCGAACAGGTCGGCGAGCAGCGGCTGCTCGTTGGACACGTGGATGCAGACGTTGCGGATCACGGACCAATGCTCATCGATCCGGCGCCCCGCGTCACCCGCCCGATGGTCCCACCCGATACTCGGGACGACCGGTCAGGGGTGGTAGAAGTCCACCACCAGCCGGACGCGGCCGCCGGACACCCAGACACCGATGCCGGCCCGGTCGTAGGCGGCGTTCATCATGTTCCGGTAGTGGCCGCCGTTGTAGGGCTTCTCGCGCTGGAAGAACAGGTGTGATCCCAGGACGGCGCTGTAGGGGTTGCCGGACCGGCAGCCGAGGTTCTCCGCCCAGCGGTAGCTGCTGAAGCCCGCCCGGCGAAGCCGGTCGCCCGGGTTGCCGCCGCTGAAGTGGGTGCAGATGCCGCGCGTCGCGAGGAGCTTGGCGTAGGGCCGCGAGACCTTGGAGCTGATCGACCCGCTGAGGGACAGCGGAGCGACTGATCGGCCGCCCGGCGAGGAGCAAGCGCCCTTGGACGTCACCCAGCCGCCCGTCCGGGTGCAGTTCATCAGCTTCATGTAGTACGCCTCGACGGCCGACCAGGACCCGGAGACCGCACCGCCGCCTCCAGACTTGGAGATGGGCTTTGTCGAGGGAGCCTTGGGGGCGGCCTTGGGCTTGGGGGCGGGCTTGGGCTTGGGGGCGGGCTTGGGCTTGGGGGCGGTCGTGAAGGTGCCCGAGGCCGGTTGCGCGAGGGCCACACCGTCCTTGGACAGCGCCGTGGCATCCACGGCCGCGACGACCTGGGCGCCGTACGGGAGGGCCGATCCCGGGTTGAACACCAGCACCTGGCCCTTCTCGGCCCACGTGACCTTGCCCGGCACCGTCTTGCCGCCAACCGTCACGCGGAACGCGGCGGCGGTCGCCGCGCGGTCCATCCGCTCGGTGAACCGGACCGAGATGGTTGCTCCGGTCTCGACAGCCTTGGTGTCGTCGCGCGGTCGGAAGCGGACCACGGAAGGCGTCCTGATGGTCTTGACCGAGAGCGCCGGCGAGATGGTGAAGGCCACGCCGTCGGTGTCGGCCAGTCCCTCGAACCAGACGCGGTACGTCATGTCGGGTGCGAGTTCCTCTGACGTACTGAAGACATACTCGCCGATGGTCGCGCCCGGAGTCAGGACGCCGCCGATCGTGGGCTCGGTTCGCAGCGCCGCTCGCAGCACGTCGAGATCCACGGCCCGGTCGAGGCTGATGCGGAACCCGGTGTCAAGCCGGGCACGGTTTCCCGATACCCCCGTTGCGTGAATGTCCCCCGACCCCGCAGGCCCGGTCAGCACCAAGGCCCGAACGGGCGAGGTGAGCGAGCCCCCGTCGGCTCCCCGGGCGGCCGGCGAGACGCTGATCGTGTAGAGGGTGTCCGGGGACCAGTGTGCGAGCGGGTCAATGGTGAGCACGCGCCCGGCGGCGTCCCAGCCGAAGGTCAGCGCGGTCTCGGGCGTGACACGGAGCGCGGCGGCGACGGACGCTGGATCCATCGCGGCATCGAAGCTGACTGTGATTGGGGCCGTGAGTGAGTGCCCGGTCCTGATCGTGTTGAGCAGCTCGGCGGCGACAGGCTTCGGCGGGGACACCGGGGCGGCGGCGCTCGGCGCGGGCGGGAGGCTGACGACGACCACGAGGCCAATCACAGCGGCGGTGGCGAGGCCGGCAGCGATCCGGGCGCCGATACCGCGCCGGCTGAGCGACGCCAGGTAGACGAGGGCGACCACGGGCAAGGCGAGCAATGCAGCGCCGAGCTTCCGCAATAGGGCGTCCTCCAGTGCGTCGGTGGCAGGCACCCGCGGCGTTTGGCGCCGATCCCGGGCGGTCTCCCGCGCACCCTGCGCGGATCCTCTTGACGGGGCCGAGGTTAGCACCGCTGTTGCCCGACCAGCAACCGTGGGCCGGGCTGACGTGCCGGGGACGCCAACCGCGCGAGTTGTCACGCGACCCGTGCGCGCGCCGGACGCGGACGCCGGGCGTCCACTGCAGAGGCCAATGGACCCGCTGGCCGATACCGTCCGAAAGCCTCCAGGACCAGGCCGCGGACCTCGAGTACCGTCAGCACGGCCAGGACGGACGCGGAGGCTGCCCCGGTCGCCAGGACCAGCTCGTCCACGCTTCCACGACCCGCGCCGATCTCCTGGGCCACGGCTCGCTCGAGCGGGCCGAGGCAGGCGAGCACCGCGTGGAGCGGTGCACGCGGACCGGTGCCGTCGCGGACGCCGGCCGGTCCGAGCACGGTCCCCCCCGGTGCCGCGACGGAGTCCCCAAGGAGCCCAAGGTCCTCGAGCAGCTCCGGGATGCCCGCGACGATCCGGGCCTCCGGTCCGGCCTCCCGCAGGAAGGCGAGGCAGCCCGCCACGGCCGGGTCGTCGAGACGGCCCGGCACGAGGTGCAACCCCCTGCCCTGCTCCAGCGCCCAAGCCGCCGTCGTCAGTGCCCCGCTCCGCGTACCGGCCTCCACGACAACGGTCGCATCCGCCAGGCCGCTGATGATCCGGTTCCGGCGCGGGAAGGTCCCCCGGGTGGGAATCGTGTCGGGGGCGAACTCGCTCACGACCGCCCCTCCCCCGGCGGCGATGGCCCGGGCCAGGCCCCGGTGGCCGGCCGGGTAGAGGCGCTCATGGCCGCCACCGATCACTGCGACCGTCGGACCGCCGAGCCGCACCGTGGCTGAATGCGCCGCGGCATCGATGCCGAGCGCGAGTCCGGACACGACGGTGGCACCCAGTCCGCTCACCGCTTCCGCGATCCGTACGGCGGTCACGCGCCCGAGGCCCGTGGGGCGGCGCGTCCCGACGATCGCGATCGAGCGGTGACGGTCCAGCGCGGACGGATCCCCGTGGAGAAACAGGACCGGCGGCGGCAGGTCGACCCTCCGGAGCCGCATCGGATAGACCGCGTCCGCGAGGGTCACCACCTGCAGTCCGGATCGACGGACCGGAGCGAGCATCTGCCCCGGATCCATGGCGGCGGCCACGATCGATGCTCCGACGGGCTGCCCCAGCGTCGGGCCGCCGCCGTCATCCGAGCCCGTTGCGGCAACGAGCCTGGCAACCGCTCCCGTTCGTCGGGCCGCCGCCAGAACCGCCGCCGCACTACCGAACGACGCGACCAGCCTGCCAAACGACACGGGCCCGACGCCGCTCACGCCGTTCAACACGACCCACGCGTCACGCTCCGCATCGTCGGGGTCCCGGGGGCCACCGACCTCTGCGGCGTCCTCGCGCCCAAGGGGGCCGGCGCGACCCACGCCGAGCATCAGCTCGCCTGCCGCAGCGTCATCCGGTCCACGGGAGACCGGAACCGTGCTGCCTCGTCGAGGTGGGCGGGACCGACGGCCGCGTCACCGGCGAGGTCCGCGATCGTCCTCGCAACACGAAGCAGGCGGTCCATGCCCCGCCCGGACAGCCCTTCCCGCTCCGCGAGGAGGACCGCCCTCGCCTCCGCGACAGCCTCCATCGCGCAGGCTGCACGGAGGAGCCGGCCGTGGAGCCGCACGTTCGCAAGGTCTCCGGCTCGCGACCGTCGGCGCTCACGTGCCGCTGCGATCCGCCCGGCGACCACCGAGGACGTCTCGGGGGCCGACCCTCCGAGCAGGACCGCGGGCGCGACCCTGTCCACGCGGACCCACAGGTCGAACCGGTCCCGCAGGGGGCCGGACACGCGGCGCCGATACCGCTCCGGCACGTGCGGCGGGCAGGTGCAGACCCTGTCGGCGGCCCCGTCCTGCCCGCACGGGCACGGGTTCATCGCCGCGATGAACGTGAACCTCGCCGGGAAGATCGCCGCCCGGCCGACCCTCACCACCGAGACGTGCCCCTCCTCCAGCGGCTGTCGGAGTGCCTCCAGCACGTCTCGCCCGAACTCAGGGAGCTCATCGCAGAACAGGACTCCCTGGTCCGCCAGGGTGACTTCGCCGGGCGAGAGGCGCGGCCCACCGCCCACCATCCCCGCGTACGACGTCGTGTGGTGCGGCATGCGGACCGGCGGACGCCGGACCAGAGCCTCGACAGGCTCCTGCGATGCCGCGGAGGCGACGACGGTCGCCGCCAGGGCCGCTCCTTCGTCCAGGTCCGGCAGGAGCGGCGCAATTGTCCGGGCGAGGAGGGTCTTGCCGGCGCCGGGCGGCCCGATGAGGAGGAGCGCGTGACCACCCGCAAGGGCGATCTCGAGCGCCCGCCGCGCGACCACCTGTCCGCGAACGTCCGAGAGGTCAACCGCCGTACCGCCACCGGCAGGGCCGGAGGCCGCCTCTCCCGCCGTCCCGCCACCGGCAGCGCCCGATGCCGCCCCGCGCGCCGCCTTCGCCGAGACGTCGACCACGACCCCCGCCCGCGGCAACGCGACCGGAACGGGCCGCCGCGATCGCGGCGAGCGCATGGCCTCGGCGGCCTCCGCGACGCTGGCGACCGGAACCGGATCCAGACCTGGCGCAAGCCGCGCCTCCGCGTAGCCGTCCGCAGGCACGGCAACACGTCGCACTCCCCCGGCCACGAGGGCGAGGCACATCGGCAGGATCCCGGGGACACGCCGCACCTCCCCGCCCAGCCCCAGCTCGCCGATCATGCCAACGCTCCCGGGACCGGCCCGCAGCTGCTCCGAACCGAGCAGGATGCCGAGCGCGATGGCGAGGTCCAGCGAGGCGCCGGCCTTGCGCAGCTCCGCGGGTGCGAGGTTGACGGTGATGCGGCGCGGAGGGTGGTGGAAGCCGGCGTTCCGCAGCGCTCCCCGGACGCGCTCGCGTGCCTCCGACAGGGCCGCGTCGGGCAGACCGACGATGGTGAACCCGGGCAAACCGGGCGCGACATCCACCTCGACGCGGACGATCCGCCCAGTGATCCCGTGGAGCGTTGCGGACAGGATGGTTGCGAGCACGAGCGGCACGGTAGGCCGTGCCGCTCACCTGCGGCTTATCTGGCTGTGCAACCGCGGCGCGCGCCGGCGGCTCGTCTCCGGGACGCGCCCGGCAGAAGGACGTGTCCGGCGAGCGGCTACCGCCCCGTGGTCGGTGCCAGCTGTGCCTGCGCCCGTCCGCCCGACTTGTCGACCGCCTTCGCGAAGTCCAGGACGGAACGTCCGAGGACCGAGTCCGCCTTGCCTACCATGAACGGCTCGCCGGTGTTGAGGGCCGAGATCGCGCCCCGGTACTCGTTGACGATCTGGAACTCGATCGGCCGGCGGAGCGCCCCCTCGGCGCTCTTCACGTTGATTCCCGTGAACGCGTTGGAACGGTTGAGGACCAGCTTGAGCTTGCCGGCCTCGTAGCCCAGGTGGCCGATCGTCTCGAGCACCAGCCGGACGTTCTTGAGGCAGGAGAGGTCCGCCGTCATGACCGCGAAGATGATGTCCGCGACGTCGAGCACCATGAGGTTGACGTCGTCGAGGCGCTTGTCGATATCCACGATGACGTAGTCGTACTGACCGCGAAGCAGCTCCAGGATCTCATTCATGTGGGCGGCCGTGATGAGGTCCGCAGCTTCCGGCGACGGCGGCGCGAGGAGGAGGTCCACGCCCGAGTCATGCGTCTGGACGATGCTCTTGATGAGGTCGGCGTCCATGGTCGGAGAGCTGACGACGTCGACGATGCCCCGCCGGTCAAGGCCCAGGTCCAGGAACACCCGGTGATCACCGAACTGGAGGTTGCCGTCCACGAGGCAGACGCGCCGACCCATGCCCTGGAGGGCGATGGCGGCGTTGATCGCAATGGTCGTGGTTCCGACGCCGCCCTTCGCGCCGTAGTAGGCGTGTATCCGGCCCATCGGCGGCCGGCCGACGATCGTCTCACCGGGGGCGAACCGCGCGATCAGGCTCTTCATCCGCGCGAGCAGCTCCGCGGGATGGAATGGCTTGATCAGGTAGTCGTCCGCACCGGACCTGAGGGCGCGGACCTTCTGCTGCACGTCCCGCTCGGCGGTGAGCATGATGATCGGGACGTGCGTGCCGGAGCCTTCGACGGCGCGGATCTGGCTGGCCACCTCGTAGCCGTCGAGCTCCTGGAGCGTCACGTCCAGCAGGACCAGCGACGGCTTCTCCTGCTGCCAGAGACGGAATCCCTCGGCTCCATCGCCGGCGATGACGACCTCGAAGCCCTCCTGGTGAAGGGTGTGCTGGAGCAGTCGCTGGACGCTCGCGTCGTCGTCGACGACGAGTACCTTCCCGGCCATGCGACCTCCTGGCAGGGCACCGATTTGACGAGCGCGTGCTCGATTCCCGACGGTGCCGGGGTGAAGTATAGGGCGAGGCGCGCGTCGTCCTCGCCGTTACCGTCGCGCGCCGGTGAAAGCCTCGCGGAGCAGGTTCTCGACTGCAGCCTCGTACGCCGCCGGATCCGTCGCATGACCGGCGCCATGATCGGCTCCCGCGATCACAAGATGACGGGTCCCGGGCGGCGCGGCGGCAGCCAGGCGGCGACCGTCACGAATGGGAAGCGTCCGGTCCTCCTCGCCGTGCACCAGCAGCAGCGGCACATCCTCGAGCAGGCCGACCGTCGCGATCGGCTGGGTGGCCCGTGGATCCCCGCCGACGATACGCTCGAACCGTCCGAACGCCCGCTCTGCGATGCGCCGCCCGAAGGGCAGGCCCAGCCGGCTGCCGACCACCACTGCCAGCTCCGGGGTCACAGAGTCGGCGACCACCGCCACGATCCGCGGCGTTGGTGCCTCGACCGACGCGGCCGGTGCCGCGGGGTCGGCATCGGCCGCCGCCAGCCGTCCGTCCCCCAGCACCGCCACGGCCGCGATCGCGGTGATCCCGCCCATGGACGAGCCGACCAGCGCCACGCGTCTCACGCCCCTCTCGCCGAGGAACGCGAGCGCCCCGGCCACGTCCTCCACCTCGAGCAGCCCGAATGTCGTGGGCCCGTCATCCGAGGCACCGTGGCCGCGAAAGTCCAGGCCGAGCACGCCGGCCGTCCGGCGCAGGAAAGGCCCAACCTCGACGAGATCAGGCGCCACTGAGCCGTTGTATCCGTGGAGCAGCAGGATCGCCTCGCGTGGGTCCGGCACCCAGCCTCCTGCCACATCCGCGTCCGCGGGGCCCGGGCGGGCAGGCGGGTCCGCCGGCAACCACCGGGCCACCAGCCGGAGGCCGTCCCGGGACCGAAGGCGGACCACCTCGCCGCCCAGCCGGTCGAGAGCGGGCGCCAGCCCGGCCTCCCCGGGCAGGCGCCGCGGGGCCTGCGTCATGCGGCGGGCGAGGCGGTCCAGCACGGGGCCCCGGGCGCCGGCCGCGAGAGCCGGGGCCGCCGCGAGCAACAGGATCCGGCGCATCACCGATCCGCAGCCCCACCCCCGGCGCCCATTCCCTGCCCCACGTAGCTGCCGATCCGCTCGGCGAGACGCGTGAACTCGGTCGGAATGACGAACTTCGTGGACGGACTGGCGCCCAGCGCCTTGAGCGCCTCGAGATACTGCAGCGACATCGTCTTGTCGTCGATGCCCCTCGCGGCCGCGTAGATCCGCTCCAGGGCCATGCTGAAGCCCTCGGCCCGAAGGATGGCCGCCTGGCGCTCGCCCTCGGCCTTGAGGATCTCGGCCTGCTTCTGGCCCTCGGCGACGTTGATCGCCGACTGCCGGGAACCTTCGGACTCGGTGATCACGGCGCGCCGTGTCCGCTCGGCGGACAGCTGGCGGTTCATCGCGTCCTGCACGTCGCGGGGCGGCGTGATCTCGCGGATCTCCACGGTCGTGATCTTGCCGCCCCAGCGCTCGGTGATCTCGTCCAGCTTGATCCGAAGGACCTCGTTGATCTGCTCGCGCTTGGACAGGACGTCGTCGAGCAGGATGTCGCCGATGACCGCGCGGAGGGTGGTGGTCGCGACGCCCTGGAGCGCGCCCGGGAAGTTGGCGACGTTGACGACGCTCTTGAGCGCGTCCGCGATCCGCCAGTAGATCAGGAAGTCGACGTTGATCGGTGCGTTGTCCTTGGTGATCGTCGTCTGGCTCGGGACCTCGATGAACTGCTCGCGCATGTCCACCTTCACCGGCCGGTCCACGACCGGGACAAGGAACCTGAGGCCCGGGTCCCGAACCATCGACTCGTTCGTCTTGCCCAGGCGGAAGACCACCATCCGCTCGAACTGCTGCACGACCCGGACCGACAGGTACAGGATCGTAAGCACCACCACGGCGATGAACGCCAGGGTCGCGAGGACGATGATGAGCTCCATGCCGGCCTCCGGGGCTAGGGCCGCTCCGCGTTCGCGGACGGCGATGTCTGGTCGGATACGTTGTCGATGGGCTCCACCATAGCCGTCAAGCCGTCGAACGCAACCAGCCGAACGGGGGTTTCGCGAGGCAGATGCGCCTCGTCCGTTGCGCGGGCGCTCCATGTCTCGCCGGCCAGGTGGACGGTGCCGCTCGGCGCCAGCGGCGCCTGGACGATCCCCTCGGTGCCCACCGGAACCGCCGCACCGAGGGTCCCGGTCGTCGCCCGCATCCGGCGCGTCCGGACGGCGGCCACGATGATCAGCCCCATCAGGCCACCGATGGTCACCGTCGCGACCAGGATCACGGGAGGCGCAACGGCCACCAGCGGGGCTGTGGGCGTCATCGGGGTTGTGTAGAGCGCCGCCGCGCCGAGCGCCAGGCAGACGATCCCGCCAAGCGCCAGGAGGCCGTGGCTGACGATCTGGCTCTCGAGGACGAACAGGACGAAGCCGAAGGCCAGGAGCAGGAGCCCGGCCACGTTGAGCGGCAGGCTCCCGAACCCGATGAAGGCGAGGAGCAGGGCGAAGGCGCCGAGGATCCCCGTGACGAGGTTCGGGCTGACCAGCTCCGTCGCGAGGCCCAGCACCCCGAGGAGGAACAGGAGGAAGGCGATGTTCGGATCGGACAGCAGGTGCAGGAAGCCGAGCAGCGGTCCCATCGGGGCCTCGACGACCGTGGTGTCGGCAAGGTCCAGGGTGACGGCCGTGCCCCCGGCCACGGTCACCTCCTGCCCATCGGCAGCGGCCAGCACCTGGTCCAGCGTCTCCGCGATCCCGTCGACTGCACCCGCCGCGACGGCCTCGGTCGCCGTGTAGGAGCGGGCTTCCGCAACGGTTGAGACCGCCCAGTCGACGGGCCGCCCACGAGCCTCGGCGGTTGCGGAGATGGCCGCGATCGCGTCGTTGAGGACCTTCTCGCCCATGGTGCCCGCGATGTCCTCGCCGCCGCTGCCGACGGGCGTCGCGGCGCCAATGTTCGTACCGGGCGCCATGTAGGCAAGGTTGGCGGCCAGCGTGATGAACGTCCCCGCGCTGGCGGCGCGGGCGCCCGAGGGCGCCACCCACACGATGACGGGGACCGTAGAAGCGAGGAACGCCTTGCGGATCCGGTTGGTGGCGTCAAGGCTGCCGCCGGGCGTGTCCAGCTGCACGACCACCGCCTCGGAGCCGTCCGCCGCCGCCGAACTCACGCCCTCCTCGAGATATCCCGCGAGGGCATCATCCACGACCCCGTTCGCGGTCAGGACAACCACCTGTCCGCCCGCGGCCTGCGCCACGCCGGCGGCGCCCAGCAACGTCACGCCCAGCAGCACGAGGATGCGGGCGACCCGGTGACGGACGGCGCGCGTTGAATGAGCCATGGGACCTCGCCGAGTATGGCACCGGACGGGTCGGGCGTCCCGGGCCGTGCCGCCCGACCGGCTGGTCAATCGATCAGCGCGTCGAACACCAGGCGGCTCCAGGTCTCGAGGCCGTCGCGGACCGCCGTCACGTCGCCCGAAGTCGCAAAGGCGCCCACCAGCTTCTCGGTCTCGCGGATGGCGACAGGCCGGCCCGCAGCATCTGCCACGTACACAAAACCGATGTGGACCGCACCCACGGACGTGGTGTCGTCGTTGAGGAGCCCCACGGGCGCGAATTCCGGCACGAAGTCGGCGACCAGCTCCTCGGCCCACTCACGCCGGAGCCCGCCCGGGACGTCCCCGTCGCCCGGGTTCAGGTGCCCGCCGACGCCGATCGACCAGCGGTCGTGGAGGCGGGCATCACCCCCGGCCTTCGTCCGGCGCATGAGGAACCAGCGATCGCCGTCCCGGAGCACGAGGTATGGGATCACCTGCTTCAGCCCTGGATCATCCTCGGCCGTGGAGCGCAGGACGAACCGCCCTTCGCGGGTCACGACCGACAGCGCCGCATCGATGCCGTCGCGGCGCACGCCCAGCCACCCCGCACCGGGCACGATCGCATCGCGGGGCACCACCAGGACCTGCTCGGCGGGATCACCCACCGTCAGTCCTCCAGCAGGGAGCGTGCCGCGGCAAGACGCTTGCGGATGACGTCGGGGTCTGGGCCATCGGGGTCCTCGAGGATGGCGAGCCACTCGTCCAGCCGGTCCCGATATGCCCGGAGCCGGACGGCCAGCGCCTCGGCGTTGGTGACCGCGATCTCCGCCCCCATCGTCACGTCACCGCGGGCGAGGCGCGTCGTGTCGCGCCAGCCGGATGCCGCGAGGGCGGCGGCCTCGGGCCAGTCCTCCGCCGGGGCCCCGGGCGTGCCGGCGACGGCCTCCGCGAGCGCGACGGACGTCAGGAGCGGCAGGTGGCTGATCGCAGCCACCAGGCGGTCGTGCCGTTCCGCCTCCATCTCGACCGGGCGCGCGCCACAGGCCAGGGCCAAGGCACGGACCGGGCGCGGATCGCCACCCCCGACCGGTTCCGTGATCACCCAGGGCCGGCCCTGGAACAGCGACGCGTCAGCGGACCCATAGCCGCTGGTCTCCCGTCCGGCCATCGGATGCCCGCCGACGTACGGGACGCCCTCCTCGCGGGCGGTCCGGATGAGGAAGCCCTTGGTGGACGCAACGTCTGTCACGGTGGCCCCGGGCGGGAGGAACGGGCGGAGGTCGCCGCCCAGCCGCCGGATCAGCTCGGCGCAGGCCAGCGGCGGCGCGGCCAGCACGACCAGGTCCGCCCCGGCGATCCCGGTCCCGGGGTCTGCGGCGACCGCGTCGATCACGCCATCCGCCAGCGCCCGGCGAGGCCCATCGCCACCGGGCGTCCAGGCGACCACGTGATGGCCGGCTCGCGTATCGCGGTCCGCGTCCCGTTCCTCGGCCAGCGCGCGCGCGATGCTGCCGCCGATGAGCCCGAACCCGAGCAATGCGATGTGCATGGGAGCGATTATCGCCCGCTCACCGGCATACCGACGCACGAGTTGCGGCGCCGGCACCGCCCGCACCAGTCGGGACCCTCAACGCGATGGGGGTCTCAGCGCCCAGCCAGGCTCCCTCCCTCGCCGAAGCGCCGCGGCCCGGTTCGCCGGTCGCCCACGCGCCGCTCGCCCGTCTCGACGGGCGGGCCGGGATCGTCGGGCGGGTTCAGTCGACGAGGACCCTGGCGGCGATCGAAGCCACGCCGCTCCACGTCGAGGACCGCACCGCAGCGCGGACAGCGACGCTCCTCCGCGAACAGGGATGCAAGCGGGGCGACGGTGTAGATCTGGCGGCCGCACGCGCGGCATGCGAGCTTCGGCACGGCCGCTATCCTACGCCCCTCGCGCGTCCCTCACCCCACCGTCGGCAGCCCCGCCAGCGCTTCTGCAACCCGCGCCGCCGGGTACTCGTAGTCCTCCAGCGCGCCGCTCAGGTAGCGCTCGTACGACGTGAGGTCGAAGTGGCCGTGCCCCGACAGGTTGAACAGGATCACCCGTGCCTCGCCGGCCGCCTTCGCCTCCAGCGCCTCGTCCACGGCCACGCGGATCGCGTGCGTGCTCTCGGGCGCCGGCAGGATGCCCTCCGTCCGGGCGAACTGGACGCCCACCTCGAAGCAGGCTCGCTGGTGCACGCTCCGTGCCCCGATGAGTCCTTCCTCCTTGAGCAGCGACACCAGGGGCGACATCCCGTGGTACCGCAGGCCGCCTGCGTGGATGGGCTCCGGCATGAACCCCGATCCGAGCGTATGCATCTTCACGATCGGGGCCATTCTCCCGGTGTCGCCGAAGTCGTACGCATAGACGCCGCGGGTCAGCGAGGGCGCGGCCTCCGGCTCGACCGCGATCACACGGTAGGACCCCTCGCCGCGGAGCATGCGCCCGACGTACGGGAACGTCAGGCCCGCGAAGTTCGAGCCACCGCCCGCGCACGCGATGATGACGTCGGGCTCCTCGCCGGCCATCGCCATCTGCTCCTGCGCCTCGAGGCCGATGACCGTCTGGTGGAGCATCACGTGGTTGAGCACCGAGCCGAGAGCGTACTTGGTGTCATCGCGGGTCGCCGCGTCCTCGACTGCCTCGCTGATGGCCATGCCCAGCGAGCCGTCGGAGTCGGGCGTCGCGGCCAGGACCGAGCGTCCGTAGTTGGTCGACCCACTGGGGCTGGCGACCACCTCCGCACCGTAGGTCTCCATCAGGATCCTCCGGTACGGCTTCTGGTCGTAGCTCGCCCGGACCATGTAGACCTTCACGTCGAGGCCGAAGACGGCGCCTGCGAATGCGAGCGCGCTGCCCCACTGCCCGGCGCCGGTCTCGGTGGCGAGGCGCTTGACGCCCTCCTGCTTGTTGAAGAACGCCTGAGCCAGCGCCGTGTTCGGCTTGTGGCTGCCGGCCGGGCTCACGCCCTCGTACTTGTAGTAGATGTGGGCAGGCGTATCGAGGGCCCGCTCCAGGCCGTAGGCACGATGCAGCGGCGACGGCCGGTAGAGCTGGTATGCCTCGCGCACGGGATCCGGGATCTCGATCTCGCGCTCGGTGCTGACCTCCTGGAGGATCAGCGCCATCGGGAACAGCGGCGCGAGGTCCGCCGGCCCGATCGGCTGGCCGGTACCCGGGTGCAGCGGCGGCGGAGGAGGGGTCCGGAGGTCGGCGGCGATGTTGTACCAGGCCCGCGGGGTCCGATCCTCGTCCAGGAGGAACTTGGTCCGGTGGGGTTTGGCGCTGGTCATCGTCGAGCGACCTCCGTACGGGGCGGTGGGGTCAGGCGAGCCTATCGCGTCCGGCTCCGCCCCGGCAACTGGCCGGGCCGCTCAGCCCGAAAGAAGCGCCTCGTGGATCGGCTCGTAGCGCGGCGGGCCGCCGCCAAGGTGGCTCCGGTAGAGCACGACCCGGTCCACCGTGAACCCCACCCGCCAGCCATCGGCCGCCTCCCGCAGCGCCGCGGCCACGGCGAGCGAACCCGAGGTCCCCGCGGCGTCGGTCCGGGCGACGGTGAGATGCGGGCGGAATGGCCGGTCGTCGGAGGGCATGCCGGTCAGGACCAGGGCGACATCCAGGGCCCGCGAGATCGTGCCGAGCTCGTCCGCGCCGCGCTCGATGCCCAGCCAGATCGCGCGAGGGCGTCGGTCGCCCGGAAACGCCCCCGCCCCGGCCAGGACGACCTCGAACGGCGCAATCCCGATCGCCGCCGAATCGACCGCCTCCCCCAGGCCGTCGCTCCGGGACGGCGGCAGGAGGCCCAGGAAGCGCAGGGTCAGGTGGAGGTTCTCCGTGCGCACCCAGCGCACGCCGCGACCACCGTGCTGGGCCTGCACGGGCGCCAACAGCTCCGCGCAGGCAGCCATCGCCTCGGCTGGAACGGGGACCCCGACGAACAGCCGGTCGAGGCCCTCAGCCACCGTGCTCGTTCTGGAAGCGGAGGCGGTCGGCAGTCAGCACCTCGAGCGCGCGGTCCCGGTTGCGCCAGCCAAGGACGTCGACGTCCTTCTCCTCGAGAAGCTTGTAGGTGTTGAAGAAGTGTTCGATCTCCACGAGCCGGTGGGGGCGCATCTGCTCGAGGCGCTCGATGTGCTGCTGGTGGGGATCGCCGATCGCGACACACAGGGTCTTGAAGTCGAAGCCCTTCTCGTCGCGCATCTCCAGGCCGCCGATCGGCCGGGCCCAGACGTGGCAGCCGGTGAAGGTGGGCTCGTCGATGATCAGCAGCGCGTCCGTATGGTCGCCGTCGTCCGCGCGCGTGCCCTCGATGAACCCGTAGTCGAAGTTGTAGAAGACCGCTGACGACAGGACGCGATCCAGGCGGTAGACGCCGGCCGTCTCGTCGAACTCGTACTTGTTGCGTGTGCCTCGCTGGATCTCCACCACGATCTCGACCACGCCGGGAAAGGCATCTGCGTACTCGCTGTCCATGGGCGCCACTCTACAGCGCGGCGAGCCGGGTACGCCGGCGAGGGTCGCCGGGGCCGCAGCCGACAACGCCGCGGAGGCGCAAGGTCAGCCGCCCGCCCCTAGTCGTTGTAGAGGCGTTCCTCGATCAGCTTCTCCTGCACCGTCCGCCCGTTCGGGTCGAAGCAGGAGAACTCGAAGTGCTTCTCGTACTCCAGGTCAACCTGGTCCTGGCCGCCGCGGTTCTTCTCCACCGAGACGATCACCCAATCCCGGAAGCGCTGCGCCTGGTACGGGTTGAACTCGATGTTGACCTTGGCCACGATCTGGTACTTCTCGTTGAGGATGACGATGATGTCGGCCTCGTAGTTGATGGCCGACGACCCGCGCAGGTGGTAGTTGCGCAGCCGGGACGCCTTGAGTCCCTCCTTGTCGGCCGCGACGATGGCGACCATCGGCACGTCCTCGGACAGGGCGATGTCCTTGAGGCCGTTGACGACGTACGTCACCTTCTCGGTCTCGTTGGGGGGCTCGGGGATCACCGGCACCTTCTGCAGGTAGTCCACCATGACGACCAGCCGGCGGTCGCCCGACAGCTCGCGGTGCTGGCGGACCAGCTCACGCAGGCCCTCGATGGTGCTGGCCGTCTGCGAGCCGCGCAGCAGGAACAGGTTCTGCCCGTACCGTGCGATCCGGTCCAACGAGGGACGGAGGCGCGGGTTGGCGGCGAGCTGGGCAGCCCCGCCACCCTCGGCCATCCAGGTCCCCAGGATCTCCTTGCGGACATCCTGGATCTTGATCGCGCCGGTCTTGTGCGGGAGATGGGCGAGGGCCGACTCGGCCGCGATCAGGCGGTTGAGCAGGTACAGCTCATCGTGCTCGAAGCAGACGTAGAGCACGTTCGCCTGGCCGCCGGACGCCACGTTGCGCGCCATCTGGAGCGCCATGGTTGTCTTGCCCGTGCCCTGCGCCCCGCCGATCAGCAGGAGCTCGCCGGCGCGCATCCCGCCACCGATCGTCTTGTCGAGCGGGGTGAACCCGAGCGGCACAGGCTGGTACTCACCGACCCGCCCACCGGTCACCTTGTCGTTCAGGTCGACGAGCACCTCGATGGCCGACCGGGGCGCCATGCTCCCGTTCGGGCCGTCAAGCCGCCAGGTCGTCCTCGGCGTTGTCTCCGGTTCCGTCGTCACGCGCAGTGTTCCTCCCGCGAGCAGTTGCTCTGCCGCGCATCCTAGCACCGGCCCACAGCGGGGCAGCCACCCGCCCGACCCCTGTCGTCCAGCCGAAGGTACCGGTCCGGCCGCGGCGGCCGGCCCTCGCGCGATGGCCGGACCAGGGTTTCATGGGCCGTGGCAGCTACCGGGGCAGCCCGGCGAGCTCGTCCCAGAACCTGACGATGACCCGCGTGCCCAGCTCGAAGTTCTCGAGGGAGAACCACTCGTTGGGTGCATGCGCGTTGTCCGACGGCTGCGTGAACCCGAGGAGCACCACGGGCAGCCCCAGCCGGTGGTCGAACGCCGCCGTCACCGGAATGGAGCCACCCTCGCGGATGTAGACGGGATCCACGCCGTGCACCGCACGAAGGGATCGCGCGGCGGCCTGCGTGGCCGGATGGTCGAGGGGCGTGCGGCTGGGCTCGCCGCCGTAGATGAAGGTCGTGGTGACCCGCACCCCGGGCGGCGACACCTCGGCCACGTAGTCGCGGAGGGCGGCGAACACCTTGTCTGGATCCTGGTTCGCAACCAGCCGCGTGGAGACCTTGGCATGGGCGTGCGCCGGGATGATCGTCTTGGCGCCCTCGCCCTGGAAGCCGCTCCACATGCCGTGCACGTCCAGCGTCGGACGCATCCCACGGCGCTCCAGGGTCGTCCAGCCTGCCTCCCCCACCAGCGCCGGCACAGGGATTCCGGCCCGGTAGGCCTCGTCGTCGAACGGCAGCGCCGCCATCGCCTCGCGCTCGGCCGGGGTCGGGCTCACGACATCGTCATAGAACCCGGGGATGCGTATCCGGCCGTCCGGTCCCTTGAGCGAGGTGATGATCCGGGCGAGGGCGTTGGCCGGGTTCTCCACCGTCCCTCCGTAGCTGCCCGAGTGGAGGTCCACGGGCGACAGCTCCACGTCGATCTGCGCATACATGTTGCCGCGCAGTCCGACCGTGATCGCAGGCACGTTGCCCTCGAAGTAGCCCGTGTCGCTGATGACCGCGACGTCCGCGGCCAGGCGATCGCGGTTGGCCTCGATCCACGCGTACAGGCTTTCCGAGCCGAACTCCTCTTCGCCCTCGAACACGAACGTGAGGTTCACCGCGGGCGCCCGCCCAGCCGTTCGCAGCGCCTCGAGAGCCGAGAGGTGCATCACCAGCTGGCCCTTGTCGTCCGCGACCCCTCGCCCCACGAACCGTCCATCCCGGAGGAACGGGTCGAACGGCGCGGTCTCCCAGAGCTCGATCGGGTCGACCGGCTGGACGTCGTAGTGGCAGTAGACCAGCACCACGGGTGCGCCCGGGGCCTCATGGATCCGTGCGTACACGATGGGGTGGAGCGCGGTTGGAGCGACCTCGACATCGGTGGCACCGACGCCACGCAACCGGTCAGCGACCCACTCCGCCGCGGTCACCATGGACGCGGCATGCTCCGGCAGCGACGAGATGCTGGGGATGCGCGCGAACTCCAGCAGGGACTCCGCGCGGGCGTCCTGCGATGCCTGCAGCGCGGCCTCGACGGCCGCGTCGATCGGGGCCGTGCGGGGCGGGGCCGCGTCGGGCGAGGCAGCGTCGGGCGGGGCAGCGTCGGCCGGCGCAGTACCGGGCCGGGCAGCCTCTGGCGAGAACGCGAAATCGGTCATCGGATCTCCGTGGCTTCGGGGGGCAGAACGATCGTAGCGGACGGCACGAGGGGCGGACCGGCGGGTCCGCCCCTCTTCGATGGTCGTGTGGTGTCCGGCGTGTGCCGGGACCGGTCAGGCCGGCTCCGGCGTCGGGTTCGGCAAGGGACCGGTCGGGCCGGGGGAGGTCCCGCCGTCGGTGCCGGGAGCGATCACGCGCGGGATGCCGGCGTAGCGCCCGGCCTTGGGCGGCAGGTCATCGAACAGCTTCTCGAACTCCACGGACTCCACGGACTCCTCGGCGATCAGCTTCTCGGCCAGGCGGTCCAGCCGGTCCCGGTGCGTCGTGAGGACCTCCGTGGCCCGCTCGTAGGCACGGTCCACGATGGAGCGGACCTCCTCGTCGATGATCCGCGCGACATCGTCGGAGTAGTCGCGAGACTCTCCCATCGACCGGCCGAGAAACACCATCTCGTCGCGCTTGCCGAACGAGAGCGGCCCGAGCTTGTCGCTCATGCCAAACTCGGTGACCATGCGCCGGGCCAGGTCCGTGGCCTTCTCGATGTCGTTGCTGGCACCCGTGGTGGTGTCGCCGAACACGAGTCGCTCGGCGACGTTGCCGCCCAGCAGGCCGGCGATCTTGTCCTCGAACTCGGTCTTGCTCTGCAGGTACCGGTCCTCGGTCGGCAGCGCCATCGTGTAGCCGAGGGCCATGCCGCGGCTGATGACGGTGACCTTGGCGACCGGGTCGCACTTGGGCAGGATCCGCTGCACGACGGCATGCCCGCCCTCGTGGAAGGCGATGATCCGCTTCTCCTCATCCGAGATGACGCGGCTCTTCCGCTCCGGCCCGGCCACGATGCGCTCGAGGGCCTCGGAGAAGTCGTTCTGGCCGACGACCTTCTTGTTGCGGCGCGCGGCCAGGATCGCGGCCTCGTTGACCAGGTTGGCGAGGTCGGCGCCCGAGAAGCCGGGCGACTGCCGGGCGACCTCCTCCACAGACACGGTCTTGTCGAGCGGCTTGCCCTTGACATGGACCTTGAGGATCGCGGTGCGTCCGCGCATATCCGGGCGATCCAGGATGACCTGGCGATCGAAGCGACCGGGCCGCAGGAGCGCGGGGTCCAGGACGTCGGGGCGGTTGGTGGCGGCGACGACGATCACGTTGGTGCTCGTGTCGAAGCCGTCCATCTCCACCAGGATCTGGTTCAGGGTCTGCTCCCGCTCGTCGTGCGAGCCACCCAGACCGGCGCCGCGCTGGCGGCCGACGGCGTCGATCTCGTCCACGAACACGATGCACGGGCTGTTGCGCTTGGCCTGGTCGAACAGGTCACGGACGCGGCTTGCGCCGACGCCCACGAACATCTCGACGAACTCGGAGCCGGAAATGCTGAAGAACGGAACACCGGCCTCGCCGGCCACGGCCCGCGCCATCAGCGTCTTGCCGGTTCCCGGAGGACCCACCAGCAGCACGCCGCGCGGGATGCGGGCGCCGAGGGAGTTGAACTTCTCGGGATACTTCAGGAATTCCACGACCTCCTGGAGCTCCAGCTTGGCCTCGTCCACGCCGGCGACATCCGCGAAGGTCACCACTGTCTTGTTGCCGAGGAACATGCGGGCCCGGCTCTTGCCGAAGGACATGGCCTGATTGTTGGTGCCCTGAGCCTGGCGCATCATGAAGAAGATGAAGCCGCCGATCACGAGCAAGGGCAGCAGGCCCGTGAGCAGCAGGCCGACCCATGACGTGTCCGCCGTCTGCTTTCTGGAGTACACGTCCGTAGGCAGCGTGGCGTTGCCCTCGGCGGCCGCCCTCATCATGTCGGTGAGGACTTCCCCGGTGATCGAGTTCTGCACGACAACCGTGTAGGCGACGCCACCCCCTTTCGGGGTGACGGTCAGGGTCTCGCCGTCCTGTACGACCTTCTCAACCTTGCCGGCCTTGACCGAGTCGAGGAACGCCGAGTAGCCGGTGGTTTCCGCGGGCGTCGACGAGCTAACCCACGTCAACAGCAGCGCGACGGTGCCCGCTACGAGGACGAGCATGACAATCCCGTTGCGCAGGAATTTCGCGTTCAAACGGAGCGCCTCCGAGGGGGACAAGTCCGGTGGGGACCGGTATTCGGGCGAGTATACCGCCGGGGTTCCCGACGGCCGCCGAAGCGGGCCTGCTGCCGACCCTACCAGTTGTGCGGCCGACACGCCCGTCCGGGTGATGCATCCCCGATTGCATCGAGGTTCAGGTTTCGCCACGATCCGGACCCGGACGGCATTCGACCGCGGCGGATAGTCGAACGCCCGGGCCATGGAGCCCGGGCGTGTTGATATCGATTGGTAGCGGAGGGCGGATTTGAACCACCGACCAAGGGCTTATGAGTCCCCTGCTCTACCACTGAGCTACTCCGCCGTGGCCGCCCGGATTCTAGCGCCATGCTCGCCGACATGCCAGAGCCGTTGATCGCGCCCCTGCGCGACGCGGATCGGCGGTGAGCAACCGCTCTCAAAGTCGGACAATGCGGGCAGCCAGCACGACCGTACAGGGGATCGATCGATGTCCGATGCGACGCCGGGCGGGGATCCTGTCCCCGGCTGGGGCCAGTCCAGGCCGGAACCCGACGCCGAAGAGGCCACGGCACCCTGGCCGCCCGAGGCCACCCCGCCGGAGGTGGCGTTGCCGGAGGTGGCGTGCCGGCTGGGGCCGAGCCGCCGGTCGTCGAACCGGTCCCCGACGCGCCGTGGGGCGTTCCGGATCCTGCCTCGCAGCAGCCATCCTGGGGAGCCCAACCGCCGCAGCCGCCCGGCGGCTGGGGTGCGCCCGCCTCGCAGCAGCCGCCCCAGCAGGTCCCCAGCTGGGGCGGTCCCGCCCAGCAGCAGCCGCCCGGCGGCTGGGGTGCGCCGCCCCAGCCGGCACAGGGTTGGGGACCCAGCGGTCCCGGCGCCCCGGGAGGCCCGCCCGTCGGTTGGGCGCCTGCGCCCGCGCCCTCCAGCGGCAGTGGATGCGTCAAGGGCTGCCTGATCGTGGCCGCGATCGGTGTGGTGCTCATCATTCTCGGCGCGGTCGCGCTGATGGTCGTAGGCCAGCGGTTCGCCGAGGACATGGGCCTCGGACCGGACGGCACCATGGCCGAGTGCACGCTGATCTCCTCGGACCAGTTGTCCAACGCGCTGGATGACGCCGCCGAGGCATTCCCCCTGGGCGGGGTCGTGGATGCGACCGTCGGCAGGCTGCTCGACAAACGGGCCCTCCCCGACGCCGAGGACTGCTGGATCGTCGCCGAGAGCTCGACCACCGGGCGCATCGCGCGGCAGGTGGGGGGCGACGCGTCGCGCGACTACCGCTCAGCGCTGGACACCGCCCGGTCCGGCGGCTACTACGCCGGCGACGCGCCGGAGGGCGATGAGGCGTTCTGCACGGCCCGATCGGAGGCCGGGTCCTACGGCGTGCTTGTGCGGCGCGGTGACACCCTCGTCTACGTGAGCCTCATCGATCCGACCATCACCAGCTCGGGGTTGGGGACGAACGAGGACGGTGAGCTCACGTCAGCCGCCACCTGCGCGCTGGCGGCGCGGGTCGCCTCGAGGGTCCGTTGACGATCGCCTCCCCGGCGAGCGTCAGCCGCCGGCGGCGGGCCCTGGGGTAGCTGCCGGATTGCCGCCCGGACCGAACAGCATCTGGAGCCAGGCCTCGAGCGGGCCTGCCCGGTCCACGACGGTGCCGAGGCGGGCCGCGGCCGTGCCGGGGGCATCGGCAGCCAGGGCCGGCGCATCGTCGGCGAGCGCGAACGGGATCTCGCGCGGCTTGCCGAGCCTGTACCCGCGCGCCTGCTGCTCGATGTAGGCGCGGCGCTGGATCAGCGTCAGCTCGTCCTCGAGTGCGGCCACCTCGGCCGCGAGCACGACGTTCGCGGTGCGCATGTCCACGGCCCGGGAGGTCGCATCGCTGGCTTCGCCGACCTGGCGGGCGAACAGGATGATCACCCAGGCGGCGACGAGGGAGCCGATCAGGAGCGCGATCCGCCGACGCGTGAGACCGGCGACGGGCAGATCCGACAGGCTGCCCAACGATGCGGTTGCGGCCGGCGTGGGTGTGGCCGTACCCGGTTCCGGCACGCGCCGGGCGGGCGTATCGAGCGGGGGCTCGGAGCCTGGGTGGCTGGCGGATCGCGGCATCGGACCGAGGGTAGCTGCGCCCGATTCGGCTGTCAACTCGTTTCGTGCGCTCTCCGCCCGTCCCGGGTCGAGCGCCCACGCACGGGACGTGACACGCAACCTGTCACAGCCATGTCGCAGCGTGTCGTATGCTTCGGCTGATATCGCTCATCCGTTCTGTTTGACACCCCGGGAGCCCGGCATGCGCACCTACGCCCCCGCCCCGACCCTGGCCGTCCTCCAGCGCCTGCTGGAGGAGCCCTCGCTCGCCCGTGGCGTGGTCCACCACGAGGTCCGACCTGCCCGGGAGGCGGTCCACGCGGACTGGCCGGAATGGCTGGACCCACGGATCCGCAACGGGCTGGCCAGGCGCGGTATCGAGCGACCGTATACGCACCAGGCGGACGCGATCGAGGCGGTTCACGCAGGCGAGGACGTCGTCGTGGTCACGCCCACCGCGTCCGGCAAGTCGCTCTGCTACACGGTGCCGGTGCTGCAGGCCCTGGCCGAGGATCCGTCCGCGCGGGCACTGTTCCTCTTCCCCACCAAGGCGCTCGGCCAGGACCAGGTGGCCGAGTTCTCGGAGCTGGTCAGGGACGCCGAGCTGGAGATCTCGTCGGCGTGCTACGACGGGGACACGCCGGCGCCAATCCGCTCGGCAATCCGCAAGGCCGGGCAGGTGGTGGTGACCAACCCGGACATGCTCCACTCGGCCATCCTCCCCCACCACACCAAGTGGTTCCAGCTGTTCGAGCAGCTCCAGGTGATCGTCATCGACGAGCTGCACACGTACCGCGGTGTCTTCGGCAGCCACGTGGCGAACGTGCTGCGCAGGCTGCTGCGGCTGTGCGCGCACTACGGCAGCCATCCCGTCATCGTGTGCTGCTCGGCAACGATCGGGAACCCGGCGGAGCTGGCGGAGACGCTCACGGGGCGGCCGTCCCGGCTGGTGGATCGCAACGGCGCCCCGTCGGGCGAGAAGCACCTGCTCCTGGTGGACCCACCGGTGATCGACGGCTCCACCGGGGCTCGCGGCTCCGCTCTCACCCTGGCGGAGCGCTGGGCGCTGCCATTCCTGCGCGCGGGCCGCCAGACCGTCGTCTTCGGGAAGTCCCGGGTGGCGGTCGAGATCATGCTCAGCAACCTGCGCGAACGGCTGCGCCAGGACCTGGGCCCGCGGAACCGGGTGCGCGGCTATCGGGGCGGCTACCTGCCCACGGAGCGCCGCGCCATCGAGCGAGGCCTGCGGGACGGAGAGGTGCTGTGCGTCGTCAGCACGAACGCGCTGGAGCTGGGGGTGGACATCGGGCGGCTCGACGTGGCCATCCTGGCCGGCTATCCGGGTTCGATCGCCGGGACCTGGCAGCAGATGGGCAGGGCGGGCCGGCGCGGGGACGTCAGCGTCGCGGTGCTCGTGGCCTCGCCGGCGCCGGTGGACCAGTACGTCATCCACCACCCGGAGTTCGTGCTGGGCGGGCGCCCCGAGGAGGCCCGCCTGGACCCGGACAACCTCCACGTGCTGCTTGCGCACATCCGCGCCGCCACGTTCGAGCTGCCGTTCGAGCCCCTTGAGTGGTTCGGGCCGGGGCCTGCGGACGACCTGCTCGCGTTCCTGGGCGAGGGTGGCCAGGTCCGCCAGGCGGAGGACGGGAGGTGGTACTGGAGCTCGGAGAACTTCCCGGCGTCGGAGGTGTCGCTCCGCTCCGCGGCACCCGAGAACGTCGTGATCATCGACACCTCACCGGACCGGCCACGCGTCCTGGGCGAGGTGGACCTGTTCAGCGCCCAGGTCCTGGTCCACGAGCACGCCATCTACATGCACGATTCCACGCAGTACCACGTTGACCGGCTGGAGTGGGGCGAACGGAAGGCGTACGTCCACCGGATCGACGCGGACCACTACACCTATGCCAACCGCGCGGTGACGCTCAAGCCGCTCGACGTCTTCGCCACGGCGCCTGCCACCGGTGGGACCCGCGTCCATGGCGAGGTCATGGTCGCGAGCCTCGTGACGCTCTACAAGAAGCTCAAGTTCGGGACGGACGAGAACGTGGGCTGGGGGCCCATCGACCTGCCGGAGATCGAGCTCCAGACCACCGCGTACTGGCTGACCGCGGAGGGCGCGGCAACCGGGTGGCGCCGGGACGAGCTGGACGTGGCGCTGATCGGGGCCGGCCGGGCAATCCAGGCGGTGTCCGCCGTGCTCCTGATGGTGGACCCACGGGACCTCGGGCTCGTGTCCCAGGTCCGCTCGCCCCACCACGAGGCACCCACCATCTACCTCTACGAGGCGATGCCGGGCGGCGTGGGGCTGTCGGAGCGGCTGTTCGCCCGTCACGACGAGCTGGTCGCCGGCGCGGTCGACCTCATCCGGGACTGCCCGTGCGACGCCGGATGCCCGGCCTGCACCGGTCCGCGCCTGGAGCCCGACGTGGACGGCAAGTCGCTCGCCCTTCGGCTGCTGGCCGCCCTGGGGGCCGGGGCACGCGACCGGGCGGCGGTCGCATGACCGCGGAGCCGCTCGCCGCCGTCACGCGGGAGCGCCGGCTGGCCAACCTGCGGGCATCCATCGCCCGGGCCGGGGGGCCTGCCGCGGGACCGGATCAGCTGCCCTCCAGGGCGCCGTTCTCGGGCCGCCGGGACGGGACGCTCGCCGTGCGGCTCGCCGCGGCGCTGGGGGCCGAAGCCCTGGACACGCCGGGCGGCTGGCTGGTGCGACGCGTCCTGGCCCCCGTGGCGATGCCGCTGGACCGGGAGCGACTCGCGAAGCTCCCCGGCCACCCACCGTCGGACGTGCCGCTTGTCTGCCTGGATACGGAGACGACGGGCCTCGCCACGGCGGCCGGCACGCTGGCGTTCCTCGTCGGGCTCGCACGCTGGGACGGCACGGACTTCCGCCAGACGCAGCTGCTCCTCCCGGACCACGCGGACGAGCCCGCGCTGCTCGCGGAGATCGAAACCTGGGTCACGCCGGACGCGTGGCTCGTGAGCTACAACGGGCGAGGCTTCGACTGGCCCCTGATCGAGGCCAGGTTCCGGCTGGCCGGACGAGCCGCGCCCGCGCATGCCGGCCACCTGGACCTGCTGCCGTTCGTCCGCCGGGTCTTCAGGCATCGCATGGAGGACGCGCGCCTTCAGACCGTCGAGAACCAGCTGCTGGACGTCTCGCGGATCGGGGACGTGGCGGGCTGGGAGATACCCGGGATCTACCTGGACGTCCTCCGAGGCGGGCCCGTGGACGCGCTTGCGGGCGTCGTCATCCACAACGAGAAGGACGTTCGCTCGCTCGGCTTGCTCCTCTCGCACGTGGATCGGCGATATGCGGAGCGCTCCTCGCGCCGCGACGCTCCGCGCGGGGACCTGGCCGGGCTGGCGCGGGCGTACGGACGGGAGCGCCGCCACGACGAGGCCCTCGAGTGCCTCGATGATGCGCTGGCGGCGCCGGGGGAGGCCCGGGACCCGTTCGGACGGTCGCCGGTCGCACCTGCGACGGCCAGGGAGGCCATGGAGGCGGAACGGGACGCCTGGTGGACACCGCGGACGCGACCCGATTTCGGTGGCAGGCCACCCCGCGCGGGCTGGCGCGGGGACCTCGCCAACGGGCGCGGGGGGCCGCTCGGGCCGGTCGCGGCGGCGACGTCCTGGGACGCGGGTGCCCGCTGGACCGACGAACGGCTTGTCGCAGAGCGCGCCCGCGTCCTGCGCCGGCTCGGCCGCTGGGCGGAGGCCGCGGAGGCATGGCAGACGGCAGCCGCGGCGGGTGGCGGCCTGGGCGCGATCGCGTGGATCGAGGTGGCGAAGTTGCGCGAGCATCGCCTGGGGGACGCGTCGGGCGCGCTGGCGGCGACTCGGGCGGCAAGGCGGCTGCTCGAGCGCTCGCGGGCGACGGGGCGACCCTACCCTCGGGTGGAGGCGGATCTCCTGCGCCGGGGGGCCCGCCTGGCAGCGCGAATCCGGCGCGACGCATCAGCCGCGCGCGAGAGCAACGCGTAGGTCAGTCCGGGTTGTCGCCCCCGAACATCCGGCGCAGCGCGGTGTCGTGATCCGGGATCCCGAACAGGCCGGGACCCTCGAGGACCAGGGACCCGCAGGCGGCACCCAGGCGCAGCTCGGGATCCGGGCCGGTCCAGGCCGAGGTCAGGCTCGGGTCCACCAGCGCCGCGAAGACGCCCGACAGGAAGGTGTCCCCTGCCCCGACCGCGTCCACGTAGTCGCGGATGGGGATGGAGTGCCAGTGACGCGTCGCGGCAACCCCGCCGTTCTCACCCACCTCGTATGCGTTCCCGCCGTGGACCCCGTCGGTGAACAGCAGCGTGGCACCCGGGTGCATGAGAGCGGTGAGCTGGGCGGGCCCGATGGATGCGTCGATGTCATCCCGCCCGACGCCTATCAGGTCCGCGCGGCGCACGACCGCACTTGGGCTCGGGGGAAGGTGACGGACCTCGCCACCGGGCGTCAGGACCCGGAGCATCCCCTGCCACCCGAGGGCCACGAGGGCATCGGCTGGCGGCACGTCCGCCCACGCGGCGGGCACCTCGGCTGCAACCGGACCGAACATCCAAGCGGGGGCCCTGCGCCATGCCGCGGGCAGCGCGGCCGGATCCACGGGATCCGAAACCTGCGGTGTCTGCTGGATTCGACCCGTGGGTGTCTCAACGTTGATGAAGATCGGTCCGCTGGCCCCGGGCACGATCTCGACCTCGACCCCGTGGTCCCTGAGCATCTGGATCTCGCGCGAGCCTGCGGCGAGCGGATCCGCGACGACCAGGGCACCCACCTTGAGGCCGAGCCGCGCCAGCGCGAAGGCGGAGTACGAGGCGCCGCCACCCAGCCGCCAGCCGCGATCGTCATCGTCCACCAGGTCCCGGCACGCGGAGCCGATCACAACGACCGCGGGCGTCTCGTTCATCCATCCTCCGCCGGGACCCCTCAGGAGCCCGCCTATACTGGCCGTGCCCGGCACGCGCCTGGCACCGCGGCCCTTGCTTCTCGGCCGCCTCCCGACCGAGGTTCACATCATGCACTTCTACGAGCTTCACGAGGGTGACGACGACATCTTCGCCGACCTGCTCCTTGCGCGCGAGGAGGAGATGGACGCGGAGGACTTCTTCGACCTCGTCCAGTCGATCCGCCGCAGGGTCCAGGACACCCACGTGAGCAACACGCTGGTGGAAGCCATTGCAGAGGAACTGGAGCGCGACTACGAGTTCGTCGCCATCAGCGACGACCGCCTCACCGCGGCCGTGAACGTGTCCAAGGAGGACGAGGAGAACTTCCTCGCGGACCTCGACACCGAGGAGGAGGGCGTGGACTACGCGACGATCCTGGCGGATCTCCCTCCTGGCGACCCGCGCCTCAACTGATCGAGACTCTCGACCTCGCCGGCGTCCGCGGCGGCCTCGCCGTCTGCCCGGTGGCGGTCACCTGCTGAACAGGATCTCGATGACGTCCCCGTCGCGCACCTGGTAGGTCTTGCCCTCCGACCGCACCTTGCCGTGCTTCTTGGCCTCCGCGATCGAGCCCATCGCCAGCAGCTCCTCGTACCCGATCGTCTCGGCGCGGATGAACCCGTGGGCGAGGTCCGTGTGGATGGCTGCGGCCGCGTCCACGGCGTTGGAGCCGTCCGGAACCGGCCAGGCGCGGACCTCGTCCGGGCCGGCGGTCAGGAAGCTGATCAGGCCGACCAGGCGGTAGGACAGGGCGATGACCCGGTCCAGGGCAGACTCGGCGAGCCCCAGCTCTTCCATGAACACGGCCGCCTCTTCGGTCTCAAGCTCGCCCAGCTCCATCTCGATCTTGGCGGAGAGGGCGTCCACCATCGCGTGCCGGTGGTCATACGTGCTCCGGATGCTCTCGACCAGCGCCGGCGCCTCCGCCAGGTCCCCCTCGCCAACGTTGAGCAGGATCAGCACGGGCTTCTGGGTCAGGAAGCGGAAGCCACGCAGCGCCTTCTCCTCGTCGGCGTCCATGTCCTCGTCGCGAATCGGGCGGCCGGCTTCGAGGGCTGGCTTGAGGCGCGTCAGGATCACCTCTTCCCGCTCGTTCGCCTCGCGCTCCGCCGGGGTGCCGTGGCGGCCCGAGTCCTTGAGGCGCCCGAGGCGGCGGTCGATCATGGCGAGGTCCGCGAGGATGAACTCGAGGTCCAGGCTCTCGAGGTCACGGGCCGGATCCACGGATCCCGAGAAGTGCGGGTGCGCAGCATCGTCCCATGCGCGGACGACGTGGATCATCGCGTCAGCGTCGCGCAGGCGGGCGAGATGCTCGGCGGGCAGCTCCTCCGTCCCGACGTGGAACTCGGTCGACGCGGGCGGGGCAGGCAGGTCGATGTAGGTGACGTCCGCATGCACGATCTTCTTCGGCTTGAAGACGGCGGCCAGCTTCTCGAGCCGCGGGTCGGGAACCTTCACCACCCCGACGTTGAGCTGGAGGCCGCCGTACCCGCCGGTCTCGGCATGACCGCGCGTGAGCGTGTTGAACACGGTTGTCTTGCCGCACCCGGCGAGACCGACGATGGCAATCTGCATGGGGTGATTGTGCCCCTGTCGGGCGGCCCGTGGGTCGGGAACGCCTAGTAGCCTGCGTCCGGGTCCACCACGTTGACCAGCGGACGTCCGGCGGCGAACCGGCGCAGGTTCTCGCAGAACAGGTCCACGGACCGATCCAGGACCCGCGTGGACGACCAGGACGTGTGCGGCGTCAGGATCACGTTCGGCAGGTCGTACAGCGGCGACGTGGGCGACAGGGGCTCCTCGAGGAAGGTGTCCAGCACGGCACCGCCCAGGCGCCCGTCCAGGAGCGCGCGAGCGAGGGCCCGTTCATCGATCAGCTCGCCGCGGGCCACGTTGATGATCCAGGCACCCGGCTTCATCCGGGCGATCGCCTCGTTCGAGATCAGCCCGTGGGTGTCCTGCGTCAGCGGTGCGGCCAGCACCACGAAGTCGGACTCCGCGAGGAGCTCCGGAAGGCGTTCCGGGGGGAGGACGCGGTCGAGCATCATCGACCCCAGGAAGGGCTCGTCGCCGGCGCCATCTGTCGCGTGCGAGCCAGCCTCGGGGCGGCGACGGGTCGCCATGACCCGGCACCCGAATGCCGTCCCCAGCGCGCCGACGGCCCGTCCGATGGACCCGAGGCCCACGATCCCGATCGTGACATCCCGCAGCTCGCGCGCCTCGAGCGGCTGCCACGTGCGCTCCGCCTGGAGCTCCATCAGCTCGGGCAGGCGGCGGGAGATCGCGAGGATCATGAGCATGACGTACTCGGCGATGGGCCGGCTGAACACGCCCCGCGCGTTCGTGATGACGAGACCACGGGAGCGGCTGGACGGGGTCAGCACACGCTCCACCCCCGCGGTGGCGGAGTGGACCCAGCGCAGCGATGGCGCGCGGTAGAGGATCCGGTCGAACGTCTCAGCCGGGAGGCGCCCGCGAAGCATCGCCTCCACGTCGTCCATCGGTCCGTCTGCGTGCCCGTCGAACCCGATCGTGACGATGCGTGCCCCGGGTGCCGCGGCCCGGATCGCCTCGAGGTCGCGTGTCCGGTACCGCGCCGCCAGGATCGGCGTGAGGGCGATGGCCACAGGGACCCCACCGGGTCCTGCACCGGGTCCGGGGCCGTTCGAGGTGCCGTCGGTCACGCCATGCCTCCTTCGGGCCGGTCCAGGCCCATTCGCCGGACCCAGGCGTCCGGTGCGTCGATCTCCTCGGGCGTCGGCAACGTCTCAGGGCCATCCCACAGCCGGCGCAGCCCCGCGGCCCCGGTGGCCCGTTCGATCCCGGCCACGAAGGCCTCGCCCTTACGGTACTGCTCCAGCTTGAGGTCCATGCCCGTGACCCGCAGCATCGCCCGCTCGAAGGGCGTCCGCTGCGCGCGACGGCCGTGGAATCGCGACGAGATCCGCTCCACGTCGGGGACCAGGTCCTTGCCGACCGCGTCCATCACGTGGTCGCTGAAGCCCTCCAGCAGGCTCATGACCGCCTGCATCTCGCGGAACAGCCCGCGCTGCTCCTCGGTCATCATCCGTTCCAGCCAGTGCATGTCGTCCCGGCGCCCATCGCCGCGGAGCGCCGCACCAAGGGCGCGGACCGCGTCCTTCCCCAGCGCCGTGGCGTCGTCCGAGAAGAGCGACAGCTGGCGCTCCAGGCGCCCGGCAAGGTACGGGCGCAGCCACGGATGTGCCTCGAACTCGAAGGCGTGGGTGGTCTCGTGGAGCGCGATCCAGGTCCGGAAGGGCCCCAGTGGCACGTCCATCGCCCGGGCGGTCTGGCGGATGTTCTCCTCCACGAACAGCAGACGACCCGGCGTGGTCTCCGCCGAGAGCAGCGCGAGGTCGTACTGACCCAGGACCCGCTGGCCCATGAACCCCAGCAGCATGCCCAGCTGGCGGGTGGTGACCCACCGGTTGGCGAGCGTCACCGCCGCCTTGCCGATGCCCCCGCCCGGCGGGAGCATCTGGTCCAGGAGGTTGCCCTCGAGCCTGCCGATGAGCGCTGCGAAGGCCTCCGTGTTGGCGCGCACCCACGCCGCACGGTCCACCACCGCCACGCGATCCACCACTCCGGGCAGGTCCGTGCCGAGATGGGCGCCCAGGGCGGGCACGACCCGCGCCATCGCCGAGGCGTAGCTCCCCTCTGACGCCCGCAGCTCTGCCTCCGACAGGGCACCGGGCGCGCGCCGGAGCCGAGCCATGGCGATGTCCTCTACGCGGCGCCAGTCCACGAGACCCGCGTGGCGCGCCGATTGCTCGAGCCGCCGGCCGGCGACGGTCACCGTGGCACCGACCACCGAACCGACCACGAACCCGATCTGCCACAGGCGCTCGTCGGGGATCCGGCCGCCGCGTCCGACGCCTCCTCCGCGGGAACCGCCGTCCGCCATCAGCCGACCTCCCGCAGCGTGACCGCCTCCACGTCCGGGAACGATCCCTCGAACATCCGTGACGCGATCGATTGGAAGCGGTCGACGTCACCGGTGGTCAGCTGGACATGCGCGGCGGGTTCCCCGTACGCCTCCGCCGGACGCGAGTGGCCGGCCTTGCCCGGATCCGCCGCCGTCCCCCGGGTGGTGCCGGGCGCCTCCAGCCCGTTCACGGAGAGCAGCTCCGCGAGGGTTGCCGCCGTCGCCGTGGCGGAATCCACGATCGCGACCCGGTCCCCCACCATGGAGGTCAGCAGGCCGCGCAACAGCGGGTAGTGCGTGCAGCCGAGCAGCAGCGTGTCGATCATGGCTCCAGGCGGCCGCGGAAAGACGAACTCGCCGGCCCCGTCGCGCTCGCCCAGGAGTGGGGCGAGCTCCTCCTGCATGACGGCCTCGAGCTCCGGTCCGGACAGGATCCCGGCCTCGATCATCGGCACGAAGCGCGGTGTCGCGTGCTCGTAGACCTCGACCGCGGGGTTCTCGTCCTTGATCGCGTTGAAGTAGGCGTGCGAGCGGACGGTCGCGGGCGTGGCAATCACGCCGACGCGCCGGTTCCGCGTGGCGAGGGCAGCAGCAGCGGCGCCCGGGCGAACCACGCCCAGCACCGGCAGGGCGTAGCGGGCACGCAGGAATCGAAGCGCGACGGCCGTGGACGTGTTGCAGGCCACCACCAGCGCCTTGACGTCGCGCGCCGCAAGCTCGTCCAGTGCCTCTGCCGAGAACCGGAGGACCTCGTCGTCCGTGCGCGTGCCGTAGGGGGCGCGCGCGTTGTCGCCCAGGTAGATCGTGGACTCGTGGGGTGACCGGCGCAGGATCTCGCGCAGGACGGTGAGACCGCCGACACCGGAATCGAAGATGCCGATCGGGCGAGGGTCCGACACCCCCGCGCTACCGCTGCGCAGCCACTGGTGCGCCGCGCTCGATGAGCTCCGACGCGGTCCGGATCACGTCCTGGCTGATCTGGGCCGACGAGTCGGCAAGGACGAACGGGATGCCCTCGTTGTTGGCGCGCACGACGAGCGCCCCACCAGAGCCGACGCTGTGCTCCGGGACGCGGCCGAGCGCCTGATGGAGGACCTTGGGGTCGAGCCCCCCTGGGAATCGGCGCGATTGACCAGGTAGTGGACCTTGGTCGGCGGGTAGCCGATCATCCGGAAGGCGTCCGCCATGACCATCGTGCTGTGGATCGTCGTCGAGTCGTACGTGACGACCTCGAGGATCGTGTCCGAAGCGTCGAGGAAGGCGAGGTTGACGTCGTTGATGACGGCCGGCGTGTCCACGATGACCACCTCGTAGACGCGGCGCAGCAGCGAGATCGTCTTCTCAAGATCCCGCACCGTGACCATCTCGGCCATTTCGATGCGGGGTGGCGCCAGGAGGATGTCGATCCCGGACGGGTCCCGCCACAGCACGTCCTGCAGGTCCGATTCCGCGATCCGGTCGGTGGGCAGGTCGAGCAGGGATGGCGCCTCCGTGGGCACCTTGAGCAGCGCCCGCATGTCGCCGAACTGGAGGCAGCCGTCGATCAGCACCGTCTTCCTGCCCAGCTGCCCCACGGCCACCGCCAGGTTGAACGCGATGGTCGTCTTGCCCACGCCTCCCTTGGGCGCGAAGACCGTGACCATTCGAGCCGATCCCGTGGACTCGCTGGCAGCGGCAGCCTGGATCACCTGCTGGATGCGCGTCACCAGCTCGTAGCCGGTGAACGGCAGCGAGAGCACGCCATGGATCCCGGAGGCCGGGTCGGGCTGGACGGGCTGCTGAGGCACCGTCAGCACGATCACCGGAACCTGCCCGCCGGACGCGTGGATCTGCTCCACGAGCGCGAGCCCCTTGAGGCGGCCCTGGAGAAGTGAGTCCACCAGCACCACGTCCGGGTGGAGCTCGGAGATGAGGCGCGCCACCTTGCTGCCGTCGCTCGCCACGTCCAGGAGCTTGATCGTGGACTGCGAGTTCAGCAACCCGCGGATGTACTGGGCGACCTGGGGGACATCCTCGACGACGAGGAGGCGGATCTGGTCCGACATCGAGCCGACTCTACCATGTGGGGGGAGCGACCGACCCCGCCCCCGAAGGTCCCATCCGCGCCCTCCGCAAGGGTCCTCAGCGCCGGCGGGCGATGAGCACGACACGCTCCGCGCCGGGCGCGAGGTCAGCGAGCCCGTAGTCGCCCGCGAGGGTCTCCACCTCGAGCCCCGCGGCCTCGGCGAAGCCCACCAGGTCGTCCGGGCTCGCGAGGCGCAGTCGGTCCGCCCGAACCCAGCGCATCGGTGCCTCGCCGGGCAGGCCGGCATCGAAGAACGTGGTGAGCCTGATCTCACCCGTGGTCTGGTCGAACACGGCGCTGCCGCTCTTGGTCACAGTGCGCCCCGTGCGCGGATCGTCGCGGACCCACTCCAGGATCAGGCGCCCGTCGTATCGGGACAGGTCATCCGCATCCGGCAGCCATGCATCCACGACGGCCAACCCTCCCGGGGCCAGGTGGGCAGCCAGGGTCGCGACGGCGGCGGCCTGGTCCACCCGGCCGCCCATGAGGAAGATCGAGTTGAGGGGGATGAACGCGAGGCGGAAGGTGGCCGCGGCGTCCAGGCGGATGGTCCGCGCGTCGGCCTCCACCAGGCGGATCCGGCGGGCGGTCGCCTTGCCTGCACCGTCGGCGGCGCGGCGGGCGCGGGCGAGCATCGCCGCGTCCAGGTCCACGCCGGTGACGTCATGGCCCGCGGCGGCAAGCGGGACGGTCAGGCGCCCGGACCCGGCCGCCAGTTCCAGGATGGGCCCGCCGGTGCGGCCCGCCAGGGCCAGGTACAGGTCAAGGTCGCCCGGGTCCTCCGACAGGTCGAGGTCGTAGAGGCGGGCGAGCGCCTCCGCGGCGGACTCGACGCTCACGCGGGCTCCGGGCGCTCGAAGCGGATCGCCTCGCCGGCGAGGCGCTTGATCGCGAGCGCGGAGATGAACTCCAGCGCCACGCGGTTGGCGGCCATGGATGTGACCTCCGCATGGTCGTACGGCGGGGAGACCTCCACGATGTCCATGCCGGCGATGGGAACCGCCAAGGCGATCCGTCGGACCGCCCGCAGGAGTTCCCGGGGCAGGAACCCGCCCGGTTCGGGTGTGCCCGTCCCGGGGGCACTCCCGGGATCGATGACGTCGATGTCCACGGAGATGTAGACGGCGTCCGGACCATCGAGCGCCTCGGCGATCGCGTCATCGATCACCGCCTCCGCGCCGCGTTCCTCAACCTCGCGCATCAGGTGCCAGCGCAGGCCGTGCTCCTTCATCCACTCGAACGTCTCCAGCGGCGGCCAGTACCCGCGGAGGCCGACCTGGACGAAGTTGCTGCCCTTCACCGCACCCGATTCGATCAGCCGACGGATCGGCGTGCCGTGACCGGCCAGGACGCCCCAGTCGTCGGCGGCGGTGTCCGCGTGCGCGTCGAAGTGGACAATGCCGATGCTGCCGGGTCGGCGGATTTCGGCGACGGCCGTGGCGGCGGGCCACGTGATCGAGTGGTCGCCACCAAGCACGATCGGGATTGCGCCGGTCGCAGCCACGTCGCGGACCTTGCGGTAGATCAGCGCGTGAGCGCGTTCGATCCAGGCGGGGACGATGTTGGCATCGCCGGCGTCGACGACCGTGAGCACCTCGAACGGCTCCACGTCCAGCTGGAGCGAATAGACGGAGCCCGAGGTGTACTGCGCCTCGCGGATCGCCCGGGGGCCGAAGCGGGCGCCGGAGCGGTGGCTGACGGCGTCGTCAAACGGGGCGCCGACGATGGCGACGTCGACATTGCGGGCCCGCAGCTCCGCCGCGTCCGGCACCCACGGGAGCTTCATGAACGTTGGCAGCCCGACGTAGGTGGGCAGGTCGGCATCGTCGTACAGCTCGTACGCGCCGGCCCAGCCGTTGCGGGCGGCGAAGTCGTCGGCTTCCGGGTGGTTCGGGCGCTCAGCCACTGGCAATCCTCCGGCGGTCGCGTCTCCCATGCGTCACCTCGGTGCCGGGAGGCGTGTCGCCCTGTCCGTGGGCGCCGCCAGCGGGGTCCACCAACCGGCGGGGCGCGCAGGGCGGCATCGTACCCGGTCCCCCGTCGCCCCGGCGAAAGTGGGCCGGACCGTGGAGCGGGAGCCTGCGAGGTCCAGCCCGCGCCGTCCCGACTGCGCCGGGCCTGCCCCGTCGCCTTGCACCATCGGGCCTGCCGCGTCGGGACACATCGCGGGCCTGTCGGCCGCCCGCGTGGCAGCGGCCTTCAGCCCGATCCCGGCCGCGCCTCACCCGACCCGCCAGCAAGGTCGAGCTCGAGGACCGTGACCTCCGACCCGTCGCCCTCGTAGTCCGGGATGGCGGGCGTCCCGTAGGCCGGGCGCGTTCCCTCGCCGTCGCGTGCCAGGAACCCGAGGGACCGGTGGAAGGCGAGCGAGAGACGGTTCCCCGGCCAGGTGATCGCGACGACGCGGCGCACGCCCCGGGACCGCACGTCGTCGATGAACCTCCCGTACAGGGCCCGCCCGGTGCCGCGACGCCGCATGTTGGGGTTGGTCGCGACGAGATGGATGTACGCCATTTCCGGGTGGTCGGGGCTCACGAAGCCGACCAGGAAGCCCACGAGGCGTCCGTCGCCGGTCTCGGCTACCCATGATGTGCCCGTGAAATGCTGGAGCCAGAGCCTCGGCAGGAGATGATGAAGCTGGCGCCCGCCCCACCAGTCGTCGATGACCGCGACCAGCCGCCGGTGGTCATCCTCGACCGGTCGCCGGTACCGCAGGGCCAGCTCACCCCGGAGGGCATCGGTCATCCCGCGCCAGGCTCTCCGCGGAACTCCCCCCATGCCTCCTCCACCAGCACCGGGTCCAGGAGCAGGTCCAGCGCCGTCTGAGCCACCAGCGTGGCCGCCAGCAGCACCGTCCGGTCCGCCCGGGGGCGCGCCGCCGCGTCGCGGAACTCGATCGAATGGCCCGGCGTGGGCACATCGACGATCGCGAGGTCGGGGTGGATCGCCGGCATCGCCCAGGAGACGTTGGCCATGTCCGTGGAGCCGGACGTCGGGTCCATGCCCTCGTCGACGATGCCGTACGCCTCCGCATTGGCATTCCAGCGCTGCGCCAGCGTGGAGTTGTGCTTCATGGTGGACGCTGCACCGGAGAACTCGACGTCCACGGTGACGCCGGCTGCCATCGCGGCCGCCTCGCACAGCTCGCGGAAGCGGGCCTTCATGACCTCGTAATACGGCTGGTCGGCGCTGCGGATCATGAACCACGCCCGCGTGCGGTCCGGGATGATGTTCGCGGCGGTCCCCCCCTCCTGGATGATCCCGTGGACCCTGCAGTGCGGGGGCAGCTGCTGGCGCCACAGCCCAACCGAGACGAACAGCGCGATCATCGCGTCCAGGGCGTTCTTCCCTGCCCACGGCTCAGATGCCGCGTGGGACTGGAGGCCCTTGAACACGATGACCACGTCCTCCGACGCGAGGGGCGCGATTTCGACGTGGTCGCGGTCGCACGGGTGGAACAGCAGCGCCGCGTCAAGTCCGTCGAACAGGCCGTCCCGCAGCATGATCTCCTTGCCGCTGCCGCGCTCCTCCGCGGGCGTCCCGAGGAAGACCACCTCGCCCGCCCAGGCATCACGCACCGCCGCCAGGGCGATCGCCGCACCCACGCCGGACGACGCCATCGTGTTGTGGCCGCATCCGTGGCCCAGACCGGGCAGCGCGTCGTACTCCGCCAGGATCCCGATCCGCGGACCATCCGCGCCCAGGCCCCCGGTCAGCCGGCCGCGGACGGCAGTCGCGAGCGAACCGGCCGGGTGCTCGACGGCATATCCGTGGCGGACAACCGCCTCGGCCACCCAGGCCGACGCGTCGTGCTCCTCGAAGGCGGGCTCCGGATTGGCGTGGATCCGGTGCGAGAGGTCGAGGATCTCATCGCGGGCCGCATCGACGGCTGCGGCTGCTCGGCTCTTCACGTCGGCAAACGGTTCGGCGGGACGCGCGGTGAACGTCGACTCGGACACGGGATCTCCTAGCGCTCGGCCGAGAGCGTGATCTCGGCCACGACGAAGATGGCGGCGAGGAACAGGACGATCGGGATCTGGAACGCGTCCACGAGGCGCAGGATCACCATCACGGCCACCAGCAGGCCGATCCAGCCCCCGCGGCGCGCGGCGCGGAACCAGTCGCCGCTGTAGGCGATCCGGCGGTGGCGCGCGAACACGATCAGCCACGCCAGCGGGATGGCCGTGATGCCGACCGCGAGGCCGATCAGGAGGGCGCCCAGGTAGCCGGCCATCGCGTCCGCATACGGGTCTCGCGTGGTGACCACGATCGCCACCAGCGCCCAGGCGACGACGGCCGCCGCCAGCAGCCCCAGGTTCGCGACTCGGTCCCGCGTTTCCACGGCACCGAGTCTACCGAGGCGCGCGGGTCCGGGGGCGCGACCCGGGAGGTTCAGGCGCGATCCGCGGCCTCCAGGATGGATAGCCCGGGCTCGAGGTCGGTGAGGGTGTCCAGCTCGAGATCCGCCACAACCTCGTCGCTCCGCTCGCTGCCGGGAAGCGGCGAATCGCCGGGCCGTGACGCAAGGTACGCGGCGCGCCAGCCCGCCCGCTTCGCGCCGAGGATGTCCGCCGCCCAGTCGTCGCCCACGTGGAGGATCGCGCCGGGCTCAGGGTCGCCGAGGGCCCTTCGCGCCGCGGCGAAGATCGCGGGGTGCGGCTTGATGGTCCCCACCCGCTGGCTGACCACGACCGCGGCGAGATGCGGCGACCAGCCGGCGGCCTCGACATAGCGGTCGATCGTCACCGCGAGCGGCCAGTTGGACAGGATCGCCAGGCGATAGCGAGAGGCGAGGCTGGCGAGGAGTGCCGTCGCCTCGGGGGCCGGGGGCAGCGCGGCCACGAACCCGCGCGAGTAGACCTCCACGGCCCAGGCCACCTCGGCGGGCTCGCTGAACGAGGCCGCGACCCCGTCGTCCCAGCGGGCGTCCGCGGTCGGTGGGGCCATCCCTCGGAGCCTCGCCAGGATGCGGGTGATGCGCTGAGCGAGGTCAACCTCGCGGAACTGCGGCACCTCCTCGCGGAACTGGCGCTCGCGCTCCTCGGCCCAGGTGCGGACCACCTCGTCAGCGTCGGTGGTGCCGAGGCGCTCGGCCATCGCGCGCGCCGTGTGCGCCACCACCCCGTGCAGGCCGGCGGCCGAGACGGGCACCAGGGTGTTGCCGAAGTCCAGGGTGATTGCCGAGATCATCCGGTCTCCTCCGGTCCGCCCTCGGCCGCCAGCCGCGCGCGGGCGATCGCCACCGCTGCGGGGTTCCGGTCGATCAACAGCCACCGTCGACCGAGTCTCGCCGCGGCCACCCCGGTGGTGCCGCTCCCGGCGTACGGGTCCAGCACGAGGTCCCCCGGCCGGCTGGACGCAGCGATGATCCGCTCCAGCAGCCGGACCGGCTTCTGGGTCGGGTAGCCCGTCCTCTCCTTCGAGCCGGGTGGCACGATTGTCATCCACCAGACATCCGTGGGCAGCTTGCCCCGGGCCGCCTTCTCCGGGCCCACCAGCCCGGGTGCCATGTACGGGATCCGGTCGATGGCGTCGCGCTCGAAGGTCCAGGCGTCGCCCTTCGCGTACCACAGGATCGTGTCGTGCTTGCGGGGCC
This sequence comes from uncultured Chloroflexia bacterium, assembly GCA_963766735.1. GTDB lineage: Bacteria > Chloroflexota > Limnocylindria > Limnocylindrales > CSP1-4 > CAIXZV01. The sequence goes on along the minus strand of CAVYBU010000002.1, from coordinate 255,404 downwards.
AGCGGTCCCGGGTCCGGCCACCGAAGTCGTAGGCCCAGACGAGCTCGTTGAGGAATCGCTGTGCCCCGAAGACCTCGTCCAGCAGGAGCCGCACGTGGTGGACGGTCCGCCAGTCCACGTGCAGGTACAGCGAACCCTCGGGCGCCAGCACGCGGTGGACCTCGATCAGGCGTGATCGGATCGAGGCGAGGTGCTCGGGGAGCGGCAGGTCGTCCGCCCACGCCTGCTCGCCCACCACCTCCCAGGCAACCTCGCGACCCCCGAAGCCGCGGCGAGTCCGCTCTCCCGATCCCGTCCGGATCGACGTCAGGCGCTGCACGCCCCCGGTCGCGAACGGCGGGTCCGCGTAGACGAGGTCAACCGTGCCGTCCGGGATGGCGGCGAGCGCGTCCAGGTTGTCGGACTCGATCACGGCTCCGGGGCGGGTGCCCGCGAGCACCTCCGCCAGCGCAACTCGCAGTTCGGCTGCCAGGTCGGTCACGGTCAGCGGACCGCGCTGGACGGGCAGATCTCCCGGAAGGCGCAGTAGGTGCAGGACATGTGGCCCGGCGTCGCCGCGAAATCCCGAGCCCTGATGCCCGCGGCGGCGGACCTGACCGACTCGCGCGCCTTCTCGATGCGCTTGCGCTGCACCGGCGCCGTTCCCACGAGGCCCGACTCCAGGAAGTGGAGGGCAACGGCGTCCGGCAGGCGGCCGGTCATCGCCTCGTAGCCCATCGCGTAGATCGAGAGCTGCAGGGAGTCCTTGGCGCGCTGGCGAGCCTTCACCGGGTCCCGCACGTCGGAGGACTTGTAGTCCGTGATGACGACCCGCTCAGGCGCCAGCCCCAGCGTGGGCTCGATCACGTCGGCACCGGAGGCCGGCTCGGCCGGCGCGCAGCCGTCCGCGTCCGGCGCGTCATCCCCCGGCGCCCGCGGCGTGATGTCCACCCGGTCGTACCGGCCGCGGACGCGGTCGCCGTCCAGCATGAAGCTGAACTCCCTCTCCACGTAGGCGGGGATCACGGCGCCCGGCGCCAGCTGCTCCTCGCGGAACCGGTGCAGTGCCGCGCGTCCCGCCGCGAGTCGTGCCTCCTCGTGCTCGCGCGAGAGGAAGCCCTCGTTCCTCCAGGCCGCGGTGAACGCCTCGACCAGCGCGTCCTCGCTCATCACGTCGCCGCGTGCGTGGCGCTTGTGGAACTCGGAGACGGCGGCGTGAAGAGCCGAGCCGTAGATGATCGAGTGGTGCGGCGCCAGTGGAACCCGGAGCAGGTGCGCGAACTTGTACTTGAGTGGGCAGGTCAGGTAGTCGTCGATCGCGTAGAAGGAGAGCATCAGCGGCTCACCGGACGGCGCCCTCGCCGCCCTGAGGGCCGCCTCCGTTGGGACAGCTTGCGTGCGTTCGAGGCTCGCCATCCGCTCCAGGGGCGAAGACGACTTCGCGCCCGCTCCGGCCGTGCCCGACGCCACCGGGAGGTCGAGCGCCTCCAGCACGAAGGGCGACACACGCCGGGCCCGCTGGCCGCCGTAGTCCGCCGCGTGCGACAGCACCAGCTCGTCCCGCGCCCGCGTCATGCCGACGTAGAACAGCCGACGCTCTTCCTGGAGCTGGTAGTCGCCCTCCGGCAGCGTCTCGTTGACCAGCGGCAGCGGCAGGCCCAGCGGCTCGCGGCGCCCCACGGCCGGGAAGCGTCCGCTGACCAGCCCGGGCAGGTACACGAACGGGAACTCCCGACCCTTCGCCTTGTGAACGGTCATCACGGCCACCGCGTTCGCGTCCGGGTCGATGTCAGCGGTGGGCGGGTCGTCCCCCGCCTGGATCAGCGTCTGGAGGTGCCGCGCGACGAACACGGCCCGATCGTCGGCGAGGAGGGCTGACTGGGCGCGGATGATGTCGAAGAAGCGGGCGATGTTCGACAGCGCCTCCTCGGCCGCCACGGTCTCCGCCTCCGCGAGACGCTTGAGCCAGCCGGTCCCCTTGAGGAACGCATAGACGACCTCGCCCGCGGGGCGCTGGTGGGCAAGCTCCACGTACGCCTGGAGGTCCGCGACCAGCCGGGCCGCTGCAGCCCGCGTGTCCGGACGGAGCCGCAGGATCCCCGGCTGGCGGCCGAGCTCCTCCAGGATCTCGAACACGGACCGGTTCCGGCGCCTCGCCATCTGCACGATGTCCACCAGGTCCGTCCCGCCGAGGCCGTAGAGCTCGGAGGCCGCGAGCGCGTACACGTCCACGGACGAGGCCGGATCCGCCATCACCCTGAGGAAGGCGAGGAGGAGCTTGACCTCCGGCCTCGCGTACAGGCCGCTGGTCCCGGAGAACCGCCACGGGATCCCCTCCAGGTTGAGCGATCGCAGGACCGGATCCGCGGCCGCGTTGGAGCGGACAAGGATGGCCACGTCCTGCGGGCGCGCTCCATCCCGGATCCGGCGCGAGATGTCCCGGGCGGTCCAGTCCGCCTCCTCGGCGCCGGTGGCGAAGGCCTCGTGGCGGACCGCGGACGCTCCGTCGCCTCCCCGCTCTGCCACCAGCTTCTTGACGATGCCGGCACGGACTTCCAGCCGATCCGGGTCGTTGTGGCGGACCAGGCGGTACGAGGCCTCCAGGATGGGCGTCCGGGATCGGTAGTTCCGCCTCAGCACCACGACCTTCGCGTTGCGGTACCGCTCCCGGAACTCCAGGATGTTGCTGATGGCGGCGCCCCGGAACTTGTAGATCGACTGGTCGTCGTCCCCGACCACCGTCACGTTGCGATGGCGCTGAGCGACGAGGGCGACCAGCTCCGCCTGGGCCCGGTTGGTGTCCTGGAACTCGTCCACCAGGACATACCGGAAGCGCTGCTGGACGACCTCGCGGGCCGCCGGCGACTCCCGCAGAAGCCGGAGGGCCAGCGATACCTGGTCCCCGAAGTCGATGGCACCGCTGGCGGCGAGCAGCGACTGGTAGCGCGCATAGGCGCGGGCCAGCTCGCCCTGCCTGCGCGCCTCCTCCTCGAGCGCCGCGGCGGCATCTCGCTCCGTCTCCGTTGCCGCATCGCCCCGGGCCTCGACGGAGACCGAGGCCGCCGCCGCGCCCTCGGCCAGCTGCGCGGCGTAGGCAAGGTAGGCATCCGGCAAGACGTCCTCGTCCTTCGCCCGGGAGAACAGCGTCGCCAGCGCGTCCAGGAACCTCGTCGGGTCGCCGAGCGGTCGGTACTCGTCCAGCTCGAACTCGAACAGGTGCTCCCGCATGAAGACCACGGTCTCCGGCCGGGACAGCACGCGCACATCGGCCGGCAGGCCCAGCTCGAGCGCGAACTCCCGCACCAGGCGATCCCCGAAGGCGTGGAACGTGGAAATCGCGGTGTCCGTGTAGCCGTACGGGACGAGCTGGTCCACCCGGACCTGCATCTCATCGGCCGCCTGGTCCGTGAAGGTGAGCGCGAGGATCTCGGACGGCCTAGCCCGGCGGGTGGCGATCAGCCACGAGATGCGGCGAGTGATGACCTGTGTCTTGCCGGTGCCCGCACCGGCGACGACCAGCAGCGGCCCATCACCGTGCATGACCGCGCGACGCTGCTCTGGATTGAGCCCGGCCAGCAGCTCGTCCGTGCCCCCCGGGGCGGGGACTTCCTCGGTCGGCGCCTCCACTGCACCCCAGACGGGGATCTGGACCAGGGGCGCCGGATCGCCCCGCCCGACACGCCGTCTCACGCGACGGGGCCGTTCGACCGGCGCTGCGCCGGTGACGGTCTGGAGAGCGGCGGGCGTCGGTTTGCGGGGCACGACGTCACCGTGCCGCACCTCCGTGCCAGCTCGGGTGTCACGGCCGGGCGCGGGTCAGCCGGGCCCGGCGGGTCCCGACGCCTGTGCCATGGCCTCGCGCAGCGCCTGCGACTCTTCGTCGGACAGCGCCGCTTCGGACTTGCCGCCCTTGATGGCCTTGCCGTAGACGCGGGTCAGGGCGCGCGCGTGGAGGCTGCTGACGACGATGCCATCCCCGTTGATGTCGAGGAGGGCGAGGGCGAAGCTCTGGTTCCCACCGGTGTCCTCGAACGGGTTGAAGCGCACCAGGCCAACGCACTGGACGGCCTTGCGCTGGACGGCCTCCAGGACCGCGGACCGGGCGGCCAGCTCGTCCACGTCGCGCGCGACCGCGTAGACCTTGTCCAGGTGCGCCTCGAGCATCGCTTCGAGACTGCGCCCGTCCTCGCCCCGGGTCAGGCTCTGCAGCCGCCGGTCAATGCGTGACGTCCGGCGGACGAGCACCACGACCACGACGAGCAGCACGACGCAGGCGACGGCCAGCGCTATGGTGATGGCGCCGAGATACGGGGCGACGAGGGTGTTGAGGGCGTCCACGGTCTCTCCAGGGGGGCGACCGGAGTCTACCAGCCGGCCCCCGTTCACCACTTACCGCGCTGCCACCCGGCGCGGCCCGACCCCGACCCGGTGTATCCTCTGCCGCCGATGGTCCCGCGTGCGCGTGGACCCTCGACGAACCGCTCCCAGCAGGAGGCCTCGAACCCCGACATGGCGAAGCGCGCCCGCGGCAGTGTCCGTCCCGGCCAGCGCCGGCCTATCGACCGGCGACCCGCATCCGCCAACGCATCTGCGCCCGCGCCCGCGGCCGCAAGCGGGGCGGCCGCTCCCGTCGCCCCCCGCCCCAGTGGCCTCACCGAGGCCGAGACGGCCCGCGCCGCGGAGCTCGAGGCCCAGCTGCTTGCCGAAGAACGAGCCGCCGAAACGGCGCGCAAGCGCACCCAGCAGCCCCGCACCGTCCGCGACGGTGGCCCCGCCGGCTCCATCGCGCTCAGCGCGGAGACGGAGTACGCCTACGTCGCCCGCGACGTGAAGGACATCGTGCGGATCGCAACTCTGCTCCTCGGCATCCTGTTCGCGCTCTGGATCGTCATCGACATCCTGTAGCCGCCCGTTCGGCCAACCCCCGCGTCCCTCCGGTCCCTCACCCGGACGTCGTTCGCCCGGACGCCGTCCCCACCACGCTCGCCTGACCCATCCGGGGCAATCCCGGGTCGCGACCAGCGGAGAGCGCTACCATCGCGCCCATGCCCCCCAGGCGCTCCGTCTCCGGCGCACGTCCCGAAGCCCTGTTCCGGCCGCCGCCGGAGCGGCAGCCCCTCGCCGCCCGCATGCGCCCGCGCACCCTCGACGAGTTCGTCGGCCAATCCTCGATCGTCGGCGAGCGCGGCCCCCTCCGCCGCTCGGTCGCCCGCGGCCACCTGTCGTCGCTCCTGCTCTGGGGCCCGCCGGGGACCGGCAAGACGTCGCTCGCCCGCCTGCTCGCGGACGCGATCGGCGCCGAGTTCCGCTCCGTATCCGCGGTCATGTCCGGCGTGGCCGAGGTCCGCTCGACGATCGCGGAGGCGCAGGAGCGGCTGACCCTGGAGGCTCGCCGCAGCGTCCTGTTCGTGGACGAGATCCATCGCTTCAACAAGGCCCAGCAGGATGCTCTGCTCCCCCACGTCGAGGACGGCACCATCACCCTCATCGGCGCCACGACCGAGAACCCCTATTTCGAGGTCAACTCGGCGCTGCTCTCGCGAATGCGCGTCTGGCGCCTGGAGCAGCTCACCGACGAGGACATCGCGACGATCGTGCGGCGCGCGCTCGAGGACGCGGACCGCGGGCTGGCGGGCATCTACGGCCCCCGGGGCGGCGTCACCCTCGCGGAGGACGCCTTCGAGCACCTCGTGGACATCTCCGGCGGCGACGCGCGCCAGGTCCTCAACATCCTCGAGAGCGCGGTTGCGCTGGCCGAGGACGACGACGTCCGGGACGTCTCCGACCACGTCTCCCCCACCCTCGGCCACGTCGAGACGGCGGCGCAGCAGCGCGTCCTCGCCTACGACCGCGCCGGTGACGGCCATTACGACACGGTCTCGGCATTCATCAAGAGCCTGCGCGGCAATGATCCCGATGCCGCCGTGTACTGGCTGGGCGCGATGATCGCGGCCGGCGAGGACCCGCGCTTCATCGCACGACGGCTGATCATCTCGGCCTCCGAGGACGTCGGCAACGCGGATCCGCGCGCCCTCCAGGTGGCGGTCGCGGCCGCCCAGGCGCTCGACCACGTCGGCCTGCCGGAGGCCCAGTACGCGCTGGCGCAGGCGACCCTGTTCATCGCCGGATCGCCCAAATCGGACGCCGTCGGCCGGGCCTACTTCGCGGCCATGGACGACGTGCTCACGATGGGCGCCCAGCCCGTGCCACTGCATCTCCGCAATGCAGCCGACCGGCGGATGAAACGTCACGGGATCGGAGTTGGCTACAAGAACCCGCACGAGTTCGAGGGCCACGACGTGGCACAGCAGTATCTGCCGGACATCCTGGTCGGGAAGCGTTACTACCACCCGAGCGACCAGGGGCACGAGGCCCAGATCGCGGACCGCTTCGAGCGACGAGGCGAGGCGCGCTCGAGGCCTCCGCGGCGCGCACCGCGCCCCGGTCCCTCCGTGGACGGCATGGGGGTGTCCGGCAAGGCCGTGCGCACGCGGTTCGAGGTGATGCGCAAGGTGGCCGACGCCGAGAAGGTGGACGGCGAGACCTAGCGGCCGCCACCCCAGATCCCGTACCGTCCCACCCAGCCCCATCACCCGCGCGTTGGAGGGGGGCGCCGAGCCGGGAGCCGTGCACCCGGCTCCCGCTGAGAGGTGGACGTGACGAGGTTCCGGGCCCTGCTTGCGCGGTTTCTGCCGCAGGGCGCAATCCTGCTCTCGGTCCTGACCTTCGCGGCCTACGCGGCCGGCCTCGTCCGGGACCGGATCTTCGCGCGGACCTTCGGCGCGGGTGCTGAGCTCGACGCGTACAACGCGGCCTTCATTCTCCCGGAGCTGGCCCTCGACGTGCTGGTCGCCAGCGGCCTTGCGGCGCCGTTCGTCCCCGTGTTCACCAGCCTCCGCCGCGAGAACGCCGACGCCGCGATCCGCTTTGCCCAGACAGTGCTCACCCTGGCGATCATGGTGATGGGCGCCGCCTGTCTCCTGCTCCTGCTGGTCGCCCCGGCGACCGTGGACCTCATCGCCCCCGGCTTCGACGACGTCAACAGGGCGCGCTACCTCGAGCTGTTCCGCCTGATGCTGGTGACGCCCATCGTGTTCGCCGCGTCGATCACCCTCGGCGAGATCCTCGTGGCCGAGCGCCGGTTCCTGTACTACGCCCTCGCGCCCATCCTCTACAACCTCGGCATCGTGGCCGGCACCGTGCTGCTCCACGACAGCCTTGGCATCAGGGCGGCGGCGGTCGGGGCCGTCGTGGGCGCCTTCCTCCACCTCGGCATCCGCGTGGTCGGGATGCTGGGTTCCTCGGTGCCGCTGCGCTTCCGGTTGGACCTCCGGTTGCCGGCCCTGCGCGAGTTCGTGCTGCTGATGCTGCCCAAGATGCTGAGCCACCCCATTGAGCCCCTGGTGTTCCTGTTCTTCACCAGCGTCGCGAGCATGCTCGCGGCGGGCAGCGTGAGCTCGGTCAGCTTCGCGCGCAACTTCCAGAGCGTTCCCGTGGCGCTGTTCGGGGTGTCGATCTCGCTCGCGGCATTCCCGGCCCTCTCAGCGGCCTGGGCGGCCGGCGACCGGGCTGGGTTCCGGCGCCAGGTCCGGACGAGCGCGATCACGATCACCGTGCTCACGGTGGCCTCGGCATTCGCGCTCGCGGTGATCGGTCCCCTCGCGATCGAGGTCCTGCTCGGCGGCGGCGCGTTCGATTCGGAGGACATCCGGGTCACGGCGGCGGTGCTGGCCGCCTTCGCGCTGGCGGTCCCGTTCGAAGCGCTGGGCCACCTCACGGCGCGTGGCCTGTACGCGACCCACAACACGCTGCTGCCCGTGCTCGCCTCGCTCGCCGGCTTCGCGGTCACGATCGGGGTGACCCTGGCCCTGGTGGAACCGGTCGACGTGCTGGCGATCCCGCTCGGGTTCGGGGCGGGTGCGGCGGTACGGACGGGCCTCCAGGGCCTGCTGCTCGTGCACCGGACCCGCGACGGAGGGTCGGCCGCGGCAGCGCCGTCAGCAGCTGCCGCGCCCGCGGTCCCTGCAGGCGACGGTCCCGGCTGACGTCAGCGGTCGAGGCGGACCGTGGGGACCACCGCGACGAACAGCCCGTCCCGCGTCGGGTACTTGCCCTCGGGACGCTTCCAGGGCAGGTAGTTCCGGCGCATCTCGGATGCATCCTGGTAGGTCCCCGGAGGGTCGGACGGCCCCCAGATGGACGACACGCGTGGATACCAGGGGTCCAGGACGTAGGCCCCGGACACCTTGACGTCGTCGAACACGAGCGGATCTCCGTCGGCGCGATACCCGGTCATGATCCAGGTGTGGGCGCCTCGCCACGTGAGCAGGATCACCGGGGCGTTGAACTTGGAGATGGCCCGGGCCGCGTCGCGCAGGGCTCCGGCCCGCGTCTCGTAGATGCGCACCTCGTAGCCCGGCACGCCGTACGCGTCGAGCGCCTTGACCATCGCCGATGGCCCCCATTCACCGTTGATGCTGTCCCGCCGGCTCTCCCACTCCCCGACTCTCGAGGCCAGCTTGCGCTGGAACGCCTCCGTCAGGGCCGCCTTGCCGTGCGCGGCGAGGACCATCTGCGTGCCGGCGACGGCGCACCAGTCCTTGTCGACCTCCGTGATGAAGCGGGCGTCGGGGTGCTTGTACAGGTTGACGTCCACACGGACCCGCTGCGGGACCGGCGTGGGCGACGGCGTGGGCGATGGCGACGCGGTCGGCGGCGGCGCCGTCGAACCCGGGGCCAGCGATGTGACGGGGGTCGGCTCGGGGGCGGTGGTCCGCGTGGGCGCCGGGCGGGGCGTGACCCGCACCTCGTCGTCGATGGGACGATCCGGCGGCGGATCCACGATCAGCTCTACCTTCCGCGCGACCTCGCGCACCTTGTCGCCCACGCCGAGCGCGTTCGACCACACGGCGATGGCGCCGAGCAGCGCGAGCGCGATGACGATGGCGAAGAGGCGGTGCCACACGGTGCGGCGGGAACGCATGGGCGGGCTCCGGGGGTTCAGGGCGCCCGACAGACGCGCGGGGCCACCGTTGTGCGACGCCCGGCCGCGACGGTGATCAGCCGGCCTTGGGCTTGCGGCCGCGGCCGCCCGGCAGCGTGCCGGTGGAGATGTAGATCGTCCGGCCGCGGATGGCCATATTGACGCCCGGCCTGTGGGCGGCAATGGCCCGCTTCACGGCGGCGCGCATCGTGGGGATCTTCTCGGTCGGGTCAAGCTCCAGGGCGAGGATGTCCTCGTCGGACTTCAGGCGCGCGAGCGCCTTGCGGATCTCGTCCTCGCGCTGGAGCGCCGCGAGCTGGCGGGGCGACAGAGCACGCTCTCGTGCCTTGGGTGTCAGCTCCTCGATCTTCGCGGTTCGAATTCGCATTTCGGTGGTCCTGCTCCAACAAGCGTGGGATGTGGTGGCGAGACGGATGATGGCACAGATCCAGTGCGTCGCCAAACTTCGGGTCGACATGATTGAGACGGCCTGCTTTCACCTTGCGACCAGGTAGCGACCTATACCGGATTCATCATCAGTGCTCAAACCTGCACGCTGCCGGCGGGCGATCGGGAGGCGGCCACGTCCGGGCGGTTGACGGAGCAGGACCATCGTCTCCCCGATCCTCCGCGTGGATCGGGCTTCCCCCGGGTCAGGCAAGCGACTATCCTGCACGCGGACGGTGCAGGTTGCGCCGACGAGGGAGGTGTTCGATGACGGATCCGGTCGGCGGTGCGCCGCCCCCCCAAGACCCGGGCAACTGGCAGGCACCGCCGCCGCCGGCGCCCACGCCGCCGCAGTTCCAGCAGGCGCCGGTCGCCGCCGGTCCCGCGCCGGGCATCGTCTACGCGGACACGGTGACCCGTGTCATCGCCTACATCATCGACTCGATCATCTTCTTCATCGCCGCGATCTTCATCGGCGGGGCGCTGATCGTGGCGATCTTCGCCGGCGGCGACGTCGTCACGCTGTTCGGGACGATCCTCCTGGCCATTCTCGGCGTGGTCGGCAGCGGGATCTACTTCGTGTACTGCTGGACCAAGCTCCGGGCGAGCGTCGGGCAGAAGGTGCTCGGCCTCGAGACGGTCAACGCCGCCGACGGAGCCACTCTCACCCAGCCCCAGGCGATCCGGCGCTGGGCCTTCCTGTTCGGCCCATTTGCGCTTGGCTCGGCCCTGGGCTACGCGCCCGGCATGCTGGGCTCCCTGGGATCGCTGGTCGGGTTCCTGGCGTTCCTGTATGCGATCTACCTCCTGTACACCGTGACCAAGGACCCCAAGCGCCAGGGGTTCCACGATGTCCAGGCAGGCACGGTGGTCGTGAAGCGCGTCGCCTAGCGCGCCCGTACAACCCGCAACGCCCAGCGAAAACGGGGCCGGTCCGCCGGCCCCGTTTCGATTCCCGGCCGATCGAGCCGGCCGAGATGGCCCGCGTCCAGCAGAATGGTCGTGCCAAAGACAAATCCCTGACGTCCGCTTGATCGCCGGGGGAGGATGCATGTCACCTCCGGCACCTTCCGCACGCCCCGTCGCGACCCCAGGAGAGAACCCGCCCGTGACCCGCTTCGAACCCGATCTCCGCATCCCCGGACCCATCTCCCTCCCGCCGAGCATCCGCGAGGCCGGCGGGTGCCAGATGGTCAGCCACCGCGGCGAGGAGTGCGAGGCGCTTCACGCGCCGCGAACCGCGGAGGCGGTCGCATGAGGATCCTGGTCGTCGAGCCCCTCGCCGCAGAGGGCCTGGAGATCATGCGTCGGCGCCACGAGGTGGACGAGAGGCTGGGTCTCTCGTCCCAGGAGATCGCCGCGATCCTGCCCGGCTACGACGCCCTCGTCGTCCGGAGCCAGGTCAAGGCGGACGCAGAGATGATCGCCGCCGGCACCCGCCTGGTCGTTATCGGCCGCGCCGGCGTCGGCGTGGACAACGTGGACCTCGAGGCCGCCACCCGTGCCGGCATCACCGTGGTCAACGCCCCGACGGGCAACACGATCGCGGCCGCGGAACACACGCTCGCGTTGATGTACGGGCTGGCGCGCCGGACAGCGGCCGCCGACGCATCCATGCGCCGGGGCGAGTGGAGCCGCTCGAAGTTCACGGGCGTGGAGCTGCGCAGCAAGACCCTGGGCATCGTGGGCCTGGGCAAGATCGGTCAGGCCATCGCCAAGCGCGCCCACGCGATGGAGATGACGGTCATCGGCTCGGACCCGTTCGTCACCCCGGAGCAGGCCGTCACGCTGGGCGTGGAGCTTGTCACCTTCGAGGAGCTCATCGGCCGCGCCGACGTCATCACGGTCCACGTGCCCAGGACGCGCGGCACGACCGGGCTCATCAACGCCGCCGCCATCGACAGGATGAAGCCCGGCGTGATGCTGCTCAACGTCGCCCGCGGCGGCATCATGGACGAGGGGGACGTGGCGGACGCGCTGCGGTCCGGACGGATCGCCGCTGCCGGTTTCGACGTGTTCAACACGGAGCCGCCAACCGGCTCGCCGCTGCTCGACGCCCCCAACACCCTCCTCACGCCCCACCTCGGCGCCTCAACCGTCGAGGCCCAGATTGCCGTGGCCAAGGAGGTCGCCGAGCAGATCATCGAGGTCCTGGACGGCCGCCCGGCGCGCTCCGCGGTCAACGCTCCCCTGCTCACTCCCGAGACCGCCCAGGCCATCGCGCCCTTCCTGCCGCTGGCGGAGACGCTCGGACGGTTCCTCTCGCAGTTCGCCCGATCCGCGCCGCGTGCACTCACGCTCCAGATCGCCGGCGAGCCCGCGGCGTACGACGCGTCATCCCTGGTGGCGGCGGTGCTCCGGGGCCTGCTGGAGACGACCACGACGGAGCGCGTGAACCTGGTCAACGCGGCCACGCTGGCCAAGGCGCGCGGGCTCACGATCGTGGAGAGCAAGACGCCGAAGGCCGGCACCTTCACGTCGCTCCTGACCCTGACGGCCGAGACCGAACGGGGCGCGGTGACCGTGGCCGGAACCGTGGCCAACGGCGAGCCCAGGATCACTCGGCTCGACGAGCACGTGATGGACCTGGCTCCCGCGGAGTCCATGCTCATCACGCGCCACCACGACCGGCCGGGCACGATGGGCAACATCGGCCTGATGCTGGGCGAGGCCGATATCAACGTCAGCGCCATGACCCTCGCCCGATCGGCACCCCGCGCGGACGCGTTCATGGTCCTGGCGCTGGATGAGGCCGTCCCCGCGGTCGTCGCCGAGAGCATCCTGTCGCTTCCTGCGGTCATCGACGTCTGGACGATCGACCTGGTCGGCGACCGGTGAGCGACCCCTCGACGTCCGGGGGCTCCCTCCCGGACGATGCGTCGCCGATCCCCGACGGCCTGGACGCCACGCTGGTGCTGGTGCGACACGGTGAGTCCGAGTGGATCCGCGAGGGCCGCTTCCAGGGCCAGGCCGAGACACCGCTGTCCGGGCTCGGCCGCCGCCAGGCGGTACTGGCGGGCGAACGGCTGGCGCATGCCCACGCCTCCCCTGCTCTGCCGGTCCCGGGCGGGCAACCTGTGGAGGTCGTCTGCTCGCCGCTGGCCCGCACGGCCGCCACGGCACAGGCGGTGGTCGACGCCCTCGCCCGTGCGGCCGGGCCCGACGACGAGCGCGTCCCGATGCGCCCCGAACCAGGCATCCTCGAGCTGGGACAGGGCGAGTGGGAGGGCGTCACCCATGACGACATCGTCCGTCGCTGGCCGGCGGAGCTCTCAGCCTGGCGGCACCGGCCGTGGGAGTCCGTGGCGCCCGGCGGCGAGTCGCTGGCCCTCGTCCAGGCCCGCGTCCGGCCAGCTCTCCGGCGAGCGCTGGAGACGCTGGGACGTGATCGCCCGAGAGGCACCTTCGATCGCCCGCAGGTGGGCGGCTACGCGGGAGTCGCCCAGGGGCACGACCAGCCGTGGTCGGTGCTGGTCGGGCACGACGGGGTGTTCAAGGTCGTCCTGCTGACGCTGTTCGGGCTGCCGCTGACCGAGTTCTGGATGTTCAGCTTCGGGCTCACCGGGATCACGATCGTCGAGCTCCGCGGCGGGCGCCCAGTCCTGCGGGCGCACAACCTGACCGGGCACCTGGCGCCGCTCGAGGACGAGCAGGCTCGCGAGGCGGCCGAGCGCAGGGCGCGGTCAGGGGCCCTGTAGCCCGGGCCGGGGGCGTTGCGTCCGATCGGACCTAGTGCCGGCGGCCCCGACGTCGGAAGAGCAGCCGCACCAGGGAGAACCGCAGCCGCCTGGTCGCGGCCCGGACCGCGTCCAGGCGGTCACCGCTGAGATGAATGCTCGCGTAGGTCGTTTCGACCTTGGCCGTCGCGACGACCTGCAGGTCATCCCGGGCAACCGGGATCATCTCGCCCAGCGTCGCGGCGTACTCGTACACGGTCTGCGTCGGGCGTGGCGCGACCCCGAAGCGCGACGCCGAGCGGGCCATCCCCCGCCACGCCGCGTCGGGGCTAACCTCGCCCCGCGGGCCGCGGACCCAGGCGGCGAGCGCCGCGGCCAGCACGAGCCCGCCAAGGATCATCGTCATCACGATCAGCAGTCCACGGTCATCGGTCCCGCTGCCCGGCGTCGGGCCACCACCAGCGCCATCCTCCAGCAGGTTCGGGTCGATGCGCCGCGTGGGAGCCGGCTGGTTGGGGTCGGTGCTCCGAAGCGGCACCGGGGCGGCGCTGGGCACCTCCGGGCCGGGCAGGATGGTGTTCGGTCGGCCGACACCCCCGCCGGTGGGGTCGAACGGGATCCAGCCATAGCCCGGGAAGTAGACCTCCACCCAGGCGTGCGCACCAAGGTTGCGCACGGTCTCCACTGTGCCGGCCCGCGTGCCCGGCAGGAAGCCCTGCACCAGGCGAGTCGGGATCGGATTGTCGGGGTTCGCGGCCCGCAGCAGGATCGCCATCGTGGACGCGTAGTGCAGGCAGTAGCCCCGCTTGTGGCGGGCGAAGCACTCGACCGCGCCGTCGTCACAGGCGACGTCGCGGACATCCGTCGTGTAGAAGAACGCGTCGCTTCGCAGGTATTCGCGCATCGTGTCCGCGATGTCGTAGGGGTCTCTGCTGGGCGAGCGGGCAAGAATGGTCGCCAGCAGCGCCTCGGCATCCCGACCGATGGCCCCGTCCGGAACCTCCCTGTAGCGCGCCGTGATGTCCGGCGGGTAGTCCTCCGTTGCGGCCCTGAGCCGGTTCTCGCTGATCACGTCGTCCTCGTCGAGACGGAGGAGGCTGGTGGTCACGGTGTATCCGTTCCGTTCTCCGGGGACTTCCACGCCCGCAAACCAGCCCCCGCCACCGCCGACCAGCACGGTGGCCCGGCGGTCCAGGAAGGTCGGCGTGCCCGGGCTCAACAGCAGCGATGAACGGTATGTGTCCGGGCGGACAGAGACCCGGATCTCGCGCGTCAGCTCGGGCTGAGGGTCCTCCGGGGTTCCTGCGAGGAGCGGCATCCCCGGCTCCACGGGCGCCCGTGTCACCTCGGTCTGCTCCCAGCCACCGAGGACGAAGGAGTCGTAGGTGGCGGCGCGCCAGTACAGGTCGGGAGCGCCGGGCGGGACGGCGGCCTCGAACGCGATCCCGGGATCCTCGGTCCAGCGGTCAGAGATGCGCGCGCTGGAACCGAAGTTGACGCCCGCCCCACTCCGCACGTCGCCGCCAACCGGGAACACCCGGGAGATCGACTCCCCGATCTCGATGAGCTGGTCGTTGACGCCCTCCCAGGCACCCGCCAGCGGCGCGGACGCCGCGCGTGCGGTGAGGACGAGCGATCCGAGCAGGGCGGCAACGATGAACACCGCCCCGCTCCGCAGGTAGTGGCTCGAGATCGCGCTCGGGTCACCGATCCGGCGCCGGACCCACGCTGTCTTCTCGTCGAAGGCGTGCATCTCGATGAGCAGGAACAGCGACGCACCGGCAAACATGATGAGGTAGACGAGCTGATCCCGGCTCGTGAGCGACATGTTCCCGACCAGGATGGTGCCGCCGATCAGCACGGCGACGAGGGGGCGTCGGTGGCCGAAGACGGCGTACGAGACGAACTGGGCGGTGCCCCAGACGAGCGCCCCGAGCACGAGGACGTAGTGGATCTCCTGCGTGGTGAACTGTCGCCCGCGCCAGGCGATGTCCAGGTATGCCTGGGTCGTGCCCTCGGCCGTGAGACGGAAGGCCTCGCCCGCGGGGATGTCGGCCTTGAACGCCCAGCCCGCGAACACCGGGATGAGGAGACCCGCGAACAGGGCGCCGGTGAGGTGTGTGGTCCAGCGCCCCCAGCCCACCTTCGGGCCGATCAGGCCCACCGCCATGCCCAGCAGGGCGAAGAGCGCGAGCCCGTCGGTCCGCGCCTGGTTGCCGGCCACCCAGGCGGGATCGTCGATGGCCCAGGCCAGCACCAGGACCATGACCAGCACCAGGCCGAGGGTGAACCAGCCCTCCGCGGGCCGTCCCAGCCGCCGTCCGATCACCGGCTCCTCACTCATCCCGCCAGGGCCTCGGCCAACGACCGGTCCGGGCCCAGGGCGTAGGTCGTCAGCTGGGACTCGGCCAGGGCGTGACGCACGGCTCGTGCCTGCTGGCGGCGCGTATCCAGGCCATCGGGATCGGGGCCTTGATCAGGATCTGGTGCGAATGCAGCCAGGTCCAGGTGGATGACGACCGTGCCGATGCCTCGTGTCCGGAGAGCGGCGAGGGGCCGGATGAACGACGGATCCTGCGACGCCGTGATCACGATCGCGGTCATGCCACGCCGCAGACGGCCGATCCCCGCGATGAGAGCCTCATCCAGGGGCGTGCGGCCGTCCGCCTCAACCGCGGCGAGCAGCTGGAGGATCTTGAGCCTCTGGCGCGCCCCGCGGTCAGGAGTAAGAACGGTGAGCCGGTGGCCATTGACCGTGATGCCGACGGCACGGTTCTCGGCCAGGGCCTTGTCGGCGATCGACGCGGCCGCGCGCACCGCGACCTCGGTGGCCGAATTCGTCGCCCTCCCCGGCGGCGAATGCCTCGTCCATGTCCAGGAACAGCCACGCGTCAGTGGTCTGTTCCAGCTCGAACTCCTTGACCTGGATCTCGCCGGTGCGGGCCGTGCTCCGCCAGTGGATCCGGTTCATCGAGTCGCCCGGGGCATACGGGCGGACGGTCGTCGCAAGGGGCGTGGTCTGCAGGGTGCGTTCCGGGGAGGCGTGAGAGCCCTCGATGTTGGCCGGGGGAAGCCGCCACAGGGGCAGCGCGTCGATGCGCGGGTAGACGACCAGCGTGACCCCGTGACCGACACCGGCTGCTGCCTCGAAGAACCCGAACGGGTCGCCCGTCCGGATCTGGAGCGGATCGATCCGGAAGTGACCCCGTCGCGTGAGCTGGGTGCGGACCAGCCACGAGCGCTCGTGACGTGCGCCGACGGACAGGGCCCGGCCCGGGAGACCGCCCGGGAGGCTCGTCGGGTTGTGGACCTCCAGCCATGGCTTGTGCATTCGTCCCGTGTTGCGCAGCGTGTAGGTCACCCGCAGCCGGTCACCGACGTGGCCGGTCAGCTGGCTCACCGCATAGCCCGCCTCCAGGTCTGCCAGGCCGAGGCGGGTCAGGATGTAGCTGCCGCCCCCGATGAGCAGGCCGAGGTAGACGAGGAAGAACAGGAACCCCCAGCCGGTCGAGAACGCCGCCACCACGAGGATGGCGATCAGGACGAGGAGCTGGAGTCGGCGCAACACGGTGGTCGATCCTCCCGACGAGGGTCCGGTGCGTCCCGATCAGCCCGCGGCGGGGCTGGGACGGACTTCGCGCGGACCGCCTGCCTGGCGGGCGGCCTCGATCGGGGTGGCCTCCAGGAGCTCACGCACCACCTGCGCGGCGCTGACGTCGTGGATCGATGAGCTGGTCTTGATGATCACGCGGTGCGCGAGTGCGGGCTCCGACAGCACCTTGACGTCGTCCGGGATCACGTAGTCCCGGCCCAGGAGCCCGGCAAGAGCCTGCGAGGCGCGGTAGAGGGCGATCGAACCCCGAGGGCTTGCTCCGAGGTAGACGTCCGGGTGGGTCCGGGTCGACGCGACGAGCCTGACGATGTAGTCGCTCACGGCGGGGTCCACGTAGATGTCGCGCACCGAGGCCTGGAGCGCGCGGAGCTCATCCCCAGAGCAGACCTCGGTCAGCACGTCGAGCGGGTGGGCCCGCTTCTGCTCGTCCAGGATCAGCACCTCGTCCAGCAGGGCGGGGTAGCCGAGGCGGATGCGCAGCATGAACCGGTCCAGCTGCGCCTCGGGGAGCGCGAAGGTGCCCTCGTACTCGATCGGGTTCTGCGTGGCGATGACGAGGAACGGGTCCGGCATGAGATGCGAGACGCCGTCGATGGTCGCCTGGTGCTCCTCCATGCACTCGAGGAGGGAGCTCTGGGTCTTGGGCGTGGCCCGGTTGATCTCGTCTGCGAGCACGACCTGGCTCATGATCGGACCGGGCCGGAACTCGAACTCCTGGGTCTTCTGGTTGTAGATCGACAGGCCGGTCACGTCCGAGGGCAGAAGGTCCGGGGTGAACTGGATTCTCCGGAACGTGCACCCGAGGCTGCGGGCGATTGCCTTCGCGAGGACCGTCTTGCCGGTGCCGGGGACATCCTCGATCAGGAGGTGGCCGCGACACAGGAGGGCGACCAGCGCCAGCCGGACCTCGTCGTGCTTCCCGACGATGACGCGCTCGACGTTGGCGAGGACCTTGTCACCAACCTGCTGGATATTGCTCATCGGACTCCCGTCGTCTGCGGCTCCCGACCGCGACCTCCCGATCCCGGCTTGCCGAGACGTCAGGCTCCCCCGCTTGGTGACGTGGCGCAACAGGATCGGAACGCCGCCACGTCGTGCCACGCCAGTGTACGACCGCAACCGGCAAGAGGCTGTCAGCCCCGGATCAGCGTGAGCCCGCCCAGCCATAGGACCATCACCGCGCCGGCCGCCCCCATGACGCCCAGGAACGGCTCACCGCCGATGAAGGCCGCCAGCGCGACGAAGACGAACAGCCCCCCGATCACGAGCGCGATCGCCGCCATCCCGATCCGCTCGATGAGCGGGCGCGGCCGCAGGTCCGTGGCCGGAGCTGAGGGTGCTTGGGACCGGACGACCGGCACCTCGGGCGACACGCCTGCCGCGGGCGACACGCCTGCCGCGGGCGACACGGTCGCCCCTGGGTCCACGGTCGGGCTCTCGAGGGGGTTGGTCATCGCGGGCAGCGTACCCGGTCCGGCGCTGCGCCCGTGTCTACGGCCGTCCGTACAGCTCGAAGTACTTCGTCAGCAGGGCGCCGGCCAGCGGCGCCGCCCGGTCCCCTCCCCGCCCGCCCCGCTCGACCAGCACGGCGATCGCAACCTTCGGGTTCTCGACCGGGGCGAAACCGATGAACCAGGAATGGGGCTCCCCGGACCCGCCCAGCTCCGCCGTCCCGGATTTGCCCGCCGTGGGCACACCGGCGACCTTCGCCCCGGACGTGAACTGGCGCCCGATCGGCCCCTCCACGGCCTGCCGCATCGCCGCCTGGATCGCCCGGGCGTCATTGCCCGCCAGCACGCGGCGCCAGACCTCGGGCTCGATGGTCCGCGCTCCCGAGCCATCGCCCGTGAGCGCGGTCACCAGGTGGGGCTTCATCAGGATGCCGTCGTTGGCCACGGTGGCCGCAACCAGCGCCATCTGGATCGGAGTGACATAGGTTTCGGCCTGCCCGAACGAAGCCGACGCCAGCTCGACATCGTCCGCGAAGCCGCCCGGGGCGCTGCCGCCGCCGGATGTCACCTGGCTGATCGCGGTCGGCAGGTCGAATGGGATGGGTGTGCCGAACCCGAAATCGGCGGCAGTCGACGTCAGGCTTCCGCCGCCCGTGCGCAGTCCGGCAAGCGAGTAGAAGATGTTGCAGCTCGCCTCGGTCGCATCGGCCAGGTTCAGGGGCGTGCTCCCGGTTTCGGGATGATGGCCGTCACGGATCCGAAAACCGCTCACCAGCAGTCCCTTCTTCTCGGCCGGCGGCTGCTCCGCGAACGTCGTCTCCGGCGTGATGGACCGGCTGTCCAGAGCAGCGGCGGCAGTCACGATCTTGAACACGGAACCGGGCACGTACCGGCCGAGTGTCGCCCGCGGCAGCAGGGGGTTCGTCTTGTCCTGGCGAAGGGCCCCGAACGCATCCGCCGCCGTCTCCGGATCGGCGACGGCCGAGGCGTCGTACGTGGGCGTGGACGCCAGCGCCAGGACCTCGCCGGTCGTGGGATCGATCATCACGACGGCGCCGAAGTCGCGACCGAGTGCCTTGAGTGCCGCCCGTTGCAGGCGCAGGTCCAGCGCCAGCCGGAGACCAAGCGGGTCCCGCGGCGCGAGGTCGAACTTGGACGCGAACCCGCCGAATGGGTCCGAGCCCACGAGGCCAAGCAGCTGGGCGTTGTAGGAGCGCTCGAGGCCGCTGGTGCCGAACTGGCGGGAGGCATACCCGACGACGTGGCTGACCGACGTGTCGCGATAGCGGCGGGTGGCCTCGCCGTTCTCATCGCGGTCGCTCTTCGCCAGCCACTGGCCCCGCCGATCCACGATAGGGCCGCGCAGGGTCCGCCGCGCCAGCGCGATGACCGCCGGGTTGTCCGCCGCGGTCGCCAGGCCCTGGGCCTCGACGACCTGCCACCACCCGGCACCGATGGCCAGGACGGCGAACGCACAGGCAAGAGCCAGCCCGGTCCGGAAGATGCTGGCCCCGATCGGCGGCGGACCGGGCCGACCGCCGGCCGCACCCGAGCGTGCGTCAGCCGTGCCTGGGCGCCTGGCCGCCGCCCCGGCCGCGCCGGCCGCGGTGCCACCCGCGCCGGAGATTGCGACGTCCTGGGTCTCGCTCATGCGCCGGACCGCCTGAGGCGCGCGACGGGCCCGCGCCGGTGCTGCGGTGGTGCAGGTGCCCCGGCACCCCGGTCCGAGAGGGCCAGGAGGAGACCGACCACGATCGCGTTTGCCAGCAGGGAGGAGCCGCCGTAGGAGATCAGCGGCAGCGTGATCCCCGTGAGCGGGATCAGCTTGAGATTGCCGGCCGCGATGATGAACGCCTGGATGCCCATCACCAGCGCCAGGCCGGCGGCGAGGACGGATCGGAAGTCGTCGCGCGCCGCCGCCGCGATCCGCAAGCCCCGCTCCACCACCACCAGGTACAGCCCCAGGGTCGCGAGCAGGCCGATGAGCCCCAGCTCCTCGCCGAGCGCCGCCAGCGGGTAGTCCGTATGGACGGCCGGCACCGGCAGCCGCCCGCCGATCGTGGGCAGGCCGCCGCCCAGCCCCACGCCCAGCAGGCCGCCCCGGCCGAACGCGTACAGCGCCTGGACAACCTGGAAGCCGGCGCCGGACGGATCGACCCAGGGGTCCAGCCAGTTGTCCACCCGCTGCTGGACGTGGCCGAACAGGTTGTAGAGCACGAACGCGCCGGCGATGAACAGGAGCAGGCCGCCAACCACGTAGGAGACCCGCCCGGTTGCCACGTAGAGCATCGCCAGGAAGACCGCGAAGAACAGGAGTGCGGCCCCGAGATCCCGCTGGACGACCACGACCCCCAGGGCGATCGCCCACATGGCGCCCATCGGCGCGAGGTATGGGATCGGTGGCAGGCGCAACGGCCCAAGCCTGGTGCTCTCCTCGGCGAGGAGCGAGCGGTTCTCCGACAGATAGCCGGCCAGGAACACGACCAGGATGACCTTGAGCAGCTCCGACGGCTGACCCGAGATAGGACCGATCGAGAGCGTGAGCCGGGCGCCGTTGACGTCGCTGCCGAAGATGAAGGTCAGCAGCAACAGGCCGATGCCGACTGCGGCCCAGGTGTACTTGTAGTTGCGCAGCCAGGCGTCCGAGCGGACGGTGAGGGCGAGCATGCCGATGACCGCCATCGCGATCAGGAGCCACATCGCCTGGAGCTGGCCCAGGCCGAGGACCAGTCCGAAGAGCTCCTGCTCCACGAGGTCCTGCGGCAGCCGTTGCATCAGCAGCAGGCCGATGCCGCCCAGCAGCGCGACGGCCGGCAGCAGCACCTGGTCGATCCGGCGGCCGGCCAGGATGAACACGACGTGGACGATGCCGATCGTGCCGAGATAGACGGCAAGAGCGACCGGATCCGGTGCCCCGAAGTCGAGCGCCGTCGGAGTCTGCCCAGCCGTGGCTGCCTCGATGAGCCTCTGTGTCGCACCGAGGGCAGCGGCTCCCACGAGGAGGGTCAGCGCGACCAGCGCCAGCAACCCGGTCTCCGTGGTCCGCAGGCGCGGCCTGATCCGCGGCCCGGCACCGGCGAACGGACGAGCCTGCGCCGCGACGCTCACGAGCGCCCCCGATCGAGGCGAAGGCGGACCTCGCCCACCTGGAGCTCATCCCCGAAGCCCATCTCGGCGACGCCCTCCACCTTGACGCCGTTGACATAGGTCCCGTTCGTGCTGGCGAGATCCTCGACGTACCAGGCGCGGCCGCGGAACGTCAGCACCGCGTGGTCCGCGGACGCGAACGGGTCGTCCACGACGATGCTGTTGTTGACGTCGCGTCCGATCGTTGTGACCGCATCCAGCGGAAGCGAGGCGCCGCGAACAGGCTCGCCGCGCGGCGACGCGGCGACGACCAGCCGCCCGAGCTCCGCCGGGCCGCGCGACGCGACCCGCAGATCCCGCAACAGGACCCGAACCACCGCGAACAGGAACACGTACAGGAGCGCCAGGAACAGGAGACGCACCAGCCACAGGGTGAGCACCATGCCGTCCATGGGTCAGCCCGGCAACTTCTCGACGACCATCACGATGTCGCCGACCTGGAGGCGGTCGCCCTCACCGAGGACGATCTCGTCGACGCGGACGCCGTTGACACGAGATCCGTTGGTACTGCCGAGATCCGTGTAGACGAGCGTGCCGCGGCGAGACTGGAAGCGTCCGTGGTGCCGCGACACCCGGCCATCGTCGATGACCAGAACGTTGTCGTTCGAACGGCCGATGGTGAGGGGGGCCCCGCCGACTTGGATGGTTCGCTCCCGGCCATCCCGGGCCGAGATGCGGAGGATCGCCTGGGCCGCCTGGGGCGCGGGGCGCCGGAAGACCAGCGTCTGCGACCCATCGCCCCGGAGGCCGGTCGCAGGCGCCGCGGGAACCCCCGGAGTCGTGGGGGGCGACGGCGATGCGGCGGGCGCTGGTTCGGGGTCCACGGCGACAACGGCCGCCCCCGGATTGGGCGTGCTCGTGGCCGGCTTCGCCGGAGGAACGGCAGCCTCCGGTCCCGGAGGCGGGGACGCTGGGGGGGTGAGCGGCGGGACCGGGCTCCGCTGGACCGGGCTCCGCTGGACCGGGCCCGGCGTGCCCGTGGTGGTGGCGTTGACCTCCACCTGGCCGCGTTCGACCGCCGGGTCCGCGATCAGCCACACCTCCGGCCGGCCCGCCAGGTGATAGCCGTGCGAGCGCGCAAACGTCAGCGCGTTGTCGGCCAGCCTGACGGCAACCGCGTCGGCGCCACCAGCACGCGACGTCACGTCCTCGAGGTCCGACGGGTGAAGCCGCACGCGATATCGCGCCGGGACGGCGATCCTGGAACCATCGGGAGTCCGGGCACCTTCCATTGCGCGCTCCACGCGCCGCTCGAGCTGAACGACCTGGATGCCGGCCCGGAAGAGCCGGGCGGTCGTGCGCTCGAAGACACGTTCCAGAAGGCGTTCAAGATCGGCGACAGCAGCCATCGCGCGGAACCCTACCAGAGGCGGAGCTCACGGCTTGCCAGAGAGAGCAGGGACCAACGGCGATTGGCCGGAGTACGACGGAACGAGGGCTCGCAGGGGCACGCGGCTATACTCTCTGCTTGCCCGGCAGGAACGCTGCCGCGCGTCGAGATCCGAGTTCCCGGGGGCCTGATGACCGAGATCCTCACCGAGTCGTTCTGCGAACGGTGCGGTACCCGCTATACGTTCGAGTCCAGCGTGCCTCGCAAATCCCGCGTCGGGCGCGTGAAGGTGTTCTCGAAGGGCATCCGCAACTTCGTCATGACCGACGACTCGTCCTTCTCGGAGGCGATGGCCGAGGCGCGGAGCGCCGAGGAGCAGTTGACGACCTCCCACCAGCTCGACGCGTTTCACCAGACCTTCAACTTCTGTCTCGACTGCCGCCAGTACACGTGCGGATCATGCTGGAACACCCACGAGGGTCGCTGCCTGACCTGCGCGCCGGACCCGACGCTCGAGCCCGCCGCCGAGGCGGCCGCCGTGGCCGGGGCCACCAGCGTCGAGGAAACGATCCCGGCCGACGCCTGGCCCGAGACGGACGTCCCGGTCGACCGCCTGGCGCGCGTCGTCGGAGACACGGTTCCGCCCGACGGCATCGCGTCGGCGGCAGCAGGCGATGCTGTCGAAACCGAGCCTGAGGCGGTCGAGGTACATCAGGACGCCGAGGCCATCGCGCGGGCCGCCGCCCTGGTCGCAGCGAGCAACGTCGCAGCCGATGAACCGGAGCGCGCCCAAGGGGCGCCGGTCAAGGGCCTGGTCCCCGGCCAGTCGCTGGATGAGGCGATCGCCGCGTGGGAAGCGCAGCAGCTCGCCGACGATGCCGCAGCCGAGCCACAGCCGGAGCTCGCCGCAGCCGAGCGGGAGCTGGAGCCGGAGCCCGTCGCCGCAGCCGAGCCTGAGCCGTTCGCTGAAGCCGAGCCGAGCCGGAGCCGGAGCCGGTCGCGGAAGCCGAGCCTGAGCTCGAGCCGGAGCCCGTCGCCGCAGCCGAGCCTGAGCATCGCGCCGACGACGTTGTCCAGCAGCCCACCTGGCCCGTCGCCGCCACGCCGCCGCAGGACACGCCGCCGGCCGCCCCAACCGCTCCGGCTCCCTCAGGACCGGCCCCGTGGCTCACCGTGGCTCCCGATGACGGCACGCCGGTGCCGCAGTGGCCGACCACCCCCGCGTGGCCGACCCCTGGCGCTCATCGGGACCCACCCACCACCCTTGCCGGGCGCCAGTTGATCCCGCAGGGCGACGCCTCCGCCCTCTGGGCCGCGTCCGCGCGCGAGGTCCTGTCCGCGACGCCGGCGACCATGCCGACCGCGGCCGCTGCTCCAACCGCCCAGCCGTGCGTCGGCTGCGGGCTGTCCCTCTCGGCCAACGCACGGTTCTGCCGCCGCTGCGGCACGCGCCAGACCTAGGTCGGCTGCCCGGGATCGCGCCGCCAGGAACCCGCAGGCGGGCAGTGGCACAGGTCCCCGATCGAGTTGGCGTCGCGTTGTGTGTGGATCCGGCTCAGGGCCGCAACGATCGCGCTCATCCAATGCCGTCCACGCCCGTTCAGGCCGCATCCGCTGTGGCGCCGCCGCGACTCCACCGCCGAGTCCCCCGTCCCGCCGCGACTTCCCCGCACCCGCGCCCCGCGACCGCGACCGCAGCGGGTGGACGGTACGCGATCACCCTTGGTCGTCGTCTCCCGGCAACGTGGGATCAGGCTCGCTCCCGTCCGGATCGGCCCCTGTCCGCCCCACATCCGGCGGTATCGGCTGCGACATCGCCAGCTGACGTACGCGGGTCCACGACGCTCCCAGCAACAGCACGTTGAACCCGATCGACAGCCACGCGAGCAGGACGAACACCGTGACGATGGCGCCGTACAGCGCCGCGATCGCGGACATGCGCGGGGCAATGAAGCCGAAGATCTGGGTGAAGGCCGCCAGGACGAAGCCCGAGAGCAGCGCCGGCGGCAACAGGGCTCGGGCGGGCACACGGACCGCGGGCACCCACCGGTAGACCGCGGCCGTCGCGCCCACGAACAGGACGAAGGAGCCGAGCGGGGAGGCCAGTCGCGACAACAGGCTGGTCACGATCCCGGTCTCGATCCCGTCGGGGGCCCGGTCCGCCACCCACGTCGCGAGAGCAGCGGCGGCGAGGGCAGCGACGGGCAGCGCGACGAACATCCCGGTGACGAGGACGCCCCGGAAGGTGCGTTGGATCTCATTGCGCCGGGGCGCGTTGTGGAACGCCTTCGAGAACGCGTAGTCGAGCGCGGCGTAGAACCGGCTGGATCCCCAAAGCAGGGCGATGAAGGCCACGATCCCGGTGGGGACGGCGCCGGCCGCAACCTGCTCCAGCGCCGCCCGGGTCAGGTCCTCGAGGGGCGGCACTGCCACCGCGATGAACGCCACGATCTGCTCCAGGGCCGCTGGATCGGTGACGAGCATCCCCAGGATCGAGAAGACGAGCAGCAGCCCCGGCAGGAGGGCAAGCAGCGACGCGTAGGCAAGCCCCCCGGCCGTCAGTCCCCCGCCGGCCAGGTCATACACCGCCAGCGTCGACAGGAGCGCCCGGACGGCCGAGAGGCCGCCGACACGCTGGACGACCCGTGCCGCCAGCGCCCGCCAGCGATCGACGCCGGCCTCGCCGTCGGTGTCGCTCATGGGTTCAGGCCAAGTCCTCGAACAGCCCGGGCTGGATGTCCTCGCCGCGGACCCGGCGCGGCGCCGCGACCAGGGCACGGACCTCGCCACGGCGGACGTAGCGACGACCACCGAGCTTGATGCTTGCGAGGCGTCCGCTGCGTGCCCAGGCCCCAATCGTTTCGGGTCGGAAGTGGACGTTGGCGACAGCGAGGATCTCGGCGGCTTCGCCCAGCGTGATCCAGTCAGCGGCGGCGGGCATTGGCGTCAGTCCCCCTTGTCCGATGACGACCTGGGCGAATGGGCGTCCTTCGATCCGGCACGTCCGGAGCTCTTCGAGTCGGTCGAGCCGGAGTCCTTCGATCCGGCACGTCCGGAGCTCTTCGAGTCGGTCGAGCCGGAGTCCGTGGATCCTGTCGAGTCGGAGCCGGTCGAGGATCCCGACTCGCCGCCCGAACCGGACTCCTTGCCGGAGGCAGAGGCATCGCCACCCTTGGCGTCCCTCCCTTCGCCTGACCCGGACGCGGACGCGGCTCGGGTCGCGCTGGAGCTGCCCCGGTCCTTCTTCGCCCAGCCCGATCCCTTGAAGTGGATCGCTGGCGTCGTGAACTGCTTGCGCATCGCCCCTTCCGCGCCGCACGACGGGCAGAAGTGCGGGCCGGGATCGTTTATCCCGTGGAGGATGTCGGCCCGGTGGTCGCAGGCGGAGCAGAGGTAGTCGTAGATCGGCATCGTCGTGGGGTGGTGATGGTGGGATCAGCCGCGGAGCAGCCGCATCCCGCACTTGGGACAGTAGAAGGCGCGCTCGTGGCCGGAGGCGAAGCCGCAGTGTGCGCACACCAGGCCGCCCCGACCGGCCGCGGGGACCGGGCGATCCACGGCGGTGAGGCCCATGGCGTACTGGTTCGCGAGGATGTTGGTCAGGAGCCCGCCGAGGATCCTCGAGCCGAGCCGGTCGGTATCGCCGCGGACCCCTCGGCCGCCCCAGCCAACCACCCCGCGCACGATCATGTCGCCCGTCGCCTCGTCCCAGTGGGATGCGACGCCACCGATGATCGCGTTGTACTGCGGGTAGCCGGACGTGTCGGTCTCGCCGTCGAGCAGCGCGCACGCGAAGGTGTCGAAGGCAAGGTCCACCGCGTCGATCGACTCGAGGACGACGAGCGCATGCCGGGTGATCGGGCTGAGCTCATGGTGGGCGTTCAGCCACTGCATCGCCTCCGACGGGCGCGTGATCTGGGGAATGGCCTGGGCGAACTCCAGCGGCAGCGGTTCCACGACCTCGACCTCGCTCCGCGCGACGCCGGCGAGCATGTCCGGCAGCTCGTCGAGCGAGCGTGGCCCGGCGCGCATGCGGACGCCCTCCGTGCTCTTGCCCGCGTACTGGAGCTTGAGCTGGAACTCCTGGGCGACGACCTCCTCCGGCAGCCCGACGGGTTTCGCGGGCTGCGAGGAAGCTGCGGCCTTGTCGGCATCGCCGCCGCGGCGCTTCAGGAACTCGAGGGGCACTGCGTCCTCCGGGACACGTCCTGGTGGCGGATCTGGGCCATCCTACCAGCGCGGCGCCGGTGGCAGGGCGGGACGTGGAACATCACCGGACCAGACGGGCCCTCAGGCGCTCCACCTGGCCGGTCAGCTCCGCTTCCCGGGCCCGTGCCCCAGCCACGACCACCGGCGGCGCCTTGGCCAGGAATGCAGCGTTGGCCAGGCGTCCGCGGGCTGCAGCCAGCAGCCGCTCCGCATCGGCCAGCTCCTTCTCAAGCCGGCCGCGATCGGCTCCCGCAGCTGCTGGGTCGGCCGTTGTGGTCCCGACGACCGCCTCCACCTCCCCTGCGATCACCGCCAGGCCAGCCGCCGCACCGGGGATCGCATGGAGTGCCTCGCGCGTGACCTGCCGTCGAAGGGATCGGGTCCTGGCCAGCCGCTCGAGCGCCGGCCGCAGGGCATCGAAGGCCGGTCCGAGACCGGGCTCCACATAGATGTCCACCGGCAGCCACGCGGCGGGTTCCAGCTTCGCCTCCGCCCGCGCGTTGCGGACGGCGCGGACGAGCTCCACCAAGGCGCCCACCTGGGCCTCGGCCTCGGCGTCATGTTCCCCCGCCGTCGGCCAGCGGGCCACGATGAGCAGCTCGGGGTCGGACGCCAGATGAGGCAGCGCCGCCCAGAGGCGCTCCGTGATGAACGGCATGACGGGGTGCAGGAGGCGGAGGTACGTGTCCAGCGCCTCGACCAGCGCCCACCATGTGGCCTCGCGCTCCGGGGCCGGGAGCGTCTCGTCCGCCAGGCGCACCTTCGCCAGCTCGAGGCCCCAGTCGCAGTATTCGCTCCAGATGGCGTCGTACAGGATGCGCGTGACCTCGCCGAAGCCGTACTCGGCCATCGCCCTGTCCACGGCGACCACGGTATCGGCGGCCCGGGACAGCACCCATCGCTCGGCGGGTCCCAGGAGCACCCGATCCGGACTCTGCCGTTGCGCGTCCGCCGGGATCGTCGACGGACGGGCGCCCAGCACGTACCGCGTGGCATTCCAGAGCTTGTTGCCGAAGTTGCGGGCGTTGTCCACCTTGGTGGAGGCGAACCGCTGGTCGTTGCCGGGCGTCGCCCCATGGACAACCGCGAAGCGCAGCGCGTCCGCGCCGACCTCGTCGATCGTGCCGAGGGGATCCACGGTGTTCCCCTTCGTCTTCGACATCTTCTGGCCGTACGGGTCCCGGATCAGGCCCGAGAGGTAGACGGCCTTGAACGGGACCTCCCCCATCAGCTCGATGCCCAGCATCATCATCCGGGCCACCCAGAAGAAGATGATGTCGTAGGCCGTCTCCATGACCGCGCCCGGATAGAAGCGGGCGACGTCGGCAGTCGCGTCCGGCCAGCCGAGCGTGGAGAAGGGCCACAGGCCCGAGCTGAACCAGGTGTCGAAGATGTCCGGATCCTGGGTGAGGACCGCAGCCGGCTTCGCGCACACCTCGCAGGCGGCGGGCCCGTCGACCTCCGCCGAGACCGTGGCATGGCCGTCCGGGCAGTACCAGGCCGGGATCCGGTGCCCCCACCAGAGCTGGCGGGAGACGTTCCAGTCCCGGATGTTGACCAGCCAGTGCTCCCAGGTCTTCTCGAAGCGCTCCGGCAGGATCCGCGTCGTCCCGCCGCGGGTCGCCGCCAGCGCGGCCTCCGCGAGTGGCGCTGTGCGCACGAACCACTGCGTCTTGAGGCGCGGCTCCACCACGTCCGTGCTGCGCTGGCAGCGGCCGATGACCATCTCGTGGGGTGTGTCGCCCTCCAGGTCGCCGCGGGCTGCGAGGTCCGCGAGGATGGCCGTCCGCGCCGCGTAGCGCTCGAGCCCGTCGTAGGGCGTGCCGGTGTTGGCGATGTGGGCGGCGTCATCGAGGATCGTCGGCATCGCCAGGCCGTGGCGTCGACCGGTCTCGTTGTCGTCGTGATCGTGGGCCGGGGTGATCTTCACCGCGCCGGTCCCGAACGCCGGGTCCACCACGGGGTCCGCGATGACCGGAACGTCGCGCTCCACGAACGGGATGCGGACGCGGCGGCCGACCAGGGCGGCGTAGCGCGGATCGTCGGGGTGCACGGCCACGGCGGTGTCGCCCAGGATCGTCTCGGGGCGCGTCGTGGCGACGGTCATGGTGGCGTGCGGGTCCGGGGCGCCGGTTGCCTCGTCCACGAGGTGGTATCGGACCCGCCACAGGGTCCCCGCCTCGGGGGTGGGGATCACCTCGAGGTCGCTGACGCTCGTTCGGCAGCCCGGGCACCAGTTGATGAGCGCCTCGGCGCGATACGCGAGCCCCTTGCGGTAGAGCCGCAGGAAGGCCTCGCGGACGGCCCTGCCGCTGACCTCGTCCATCGTGAAGCGGAGGCGGCCCCAGTCACAGCTGCCGCCGACCCGCCGCTGCTGGGTGAGGATGACGGTCCTCGTCTCCTCGATGAAGCCGTGCATCCGCTCCAGGTACCGCTCCCGGCCCAGGGTCGCGCGGCTCTCGCCTTCCTTGGCGAGGATCCCGTCCAGCACGAACTGGGCGGCGATGCTCGCATGGTCGAGACCGGGGAGGAACAGCGCCGGGCGCCCCTGCATGCGGGCGTGGCGGGTCATCAGGTCCTCGACCGTCGTCCGCTGGGCGTGGCCAAGGTGCAGGCTGCCCGTCACGTTGGGCGGCGGCTGGATGATGACGAACGGCTCAAGGCTCCAGTCCGCCCTCGATCCGGCCCCGTCGGGCGCGAAGACGTCCGCTGCCAGCCAGCGCTCGTAGATGTCGTGCTCGAACTCGACCGGCACGTAGGCCTTTGCCAGCTGTCCGTTCGCCTCTTCCGCCATCGCTCGCTCCCGAAAACGCAACGACCCGCTCGTCCAGCGGACGAACGGGGTCGTGGTACCACCTGCTGGGTTTCGTGGCCGGGGTTGGCCGTTCGTCGCGGCTCGCCTGTTTCCGGTCACGCTCTCGGCGCGCTATCGGGCGCCACCCGCACGGCTCGCAAGCGACCTTCGGACCGATCGTGCCGCGCGGCTCGCACCGTCCCGCGCTCGCTTGGGGCCGTTCCCGGACCTACTCTTCCCGGTCATCGCCGTGAGGGCGGGAGTCTACCACGCGGGAATCGGCGCCCGGGTTGATGGTCCACGGCAGGAGGCCCTCACGGAACCACGCCGAGGACGAGCACGCGGGCACGGGCATCGGCCTGGCGATCGTGCGCAAGGCCGCGCGGCTCATGGACAGCGACCTCACCCTGGAGTCCACCGAGGGCGAGGGCAGCACCTTCAGCCCGGATCTGCCGGCAGCGGGGGAGCAGGCACCCAGGAGGGCCTAGGCGCTGGCGCTCTGCTCCGAGAGCCACTCCGCGTAGTTCGTCTCGTCCACGCCCTTGTCCACGTCCGACTTCGTGAGCAGCAGCGGGGCGCGGCGATCGCGGATCGTCTCCTCGGTGATGATGCAGCGCCGCACGTCGGTTCGCTCGGGGATGTCGTACATCACCTCGAGCAGCGCCTCCTCCACGATCGATCGGAGGGCGCGGGCGCCGGTCTTGCGGTCCAGGGCGACCTCCGCCGCGGCGCGCAGGGCCCCGTCCGTGAAGACCAGGTCCACCTTGTCCAGCTGCAGGAACTTCTGGAACTGGCGGGTGACGGCGTTCTTCGGCTCCACGAGGACGCGCTTGAGATCGTCGACGGACAGCGGCGAGAGCGTGACGATGACGGGCAGCCGGCCGATGAACTCCGGGATGAGCCCGTACTTCAGCAGGTCCTCCGGCATCAGCCTCTCGATGATCTTCGCCTTGTCGATCCTGGACATCACGCCGTCGGAGCCGAACCCGATGGAGCGCTTGCCCACCCGCTCCTCGACGATCTTCTCCAGCCCATCGAACGCGCCACCGCAGATGAACAGCACGTTGGTCGTGTCGATCTGGATGAAGTCCTGGTGCGGGTGCTTGCGTCCGCCCTGCGGCGGCACGTTGGCCACCGTTCCCTCCAGGATCTTGAGCAGCGCCTGCTGGACCCCCTCGCCGGAGACGTCCCGGGTGATCGACGGGTTGTCGGCCTTGCGGGCGACCTTGTCGATCTCGTCGATGTAGATGATCCCTCTCTGGGCACGGGCAACATCGAAGTCGGCCGCCTGAATCAGCCGCAGGAGGATGTTCTCCACGTCCTCGCCCACGTACCCGGCCTCGGTCAGGGACGTGGCATCGGCGATGCAGAACGGGACGTCCAGCACCCGCGCGAGCGTCTGCGCGAGGAGCGTCTTGCCGGAGCCCGTGGGCCCGACCAGCAGGACGTTCGACTTCTGTAGCTCGACGTCATCGACGCTGTTGCCGACGCTGATCCGCTTGTAGTGGTTGTAGACGGCGACGGAGAGGACCTTCTTCGCCTTCTCCTGCGAGATGACGTACTCGTCGAGGTTGGCGGTGATCTGATGCGGCTTGGGGAGCTTCTGCTGGGCCGGGCGCGCCTTGGGCGCCTCGAGCAGCTCTTCCTCGATGATCTCCTGGCACAGGTTGATGCACTCATCGCAGATGTAGACGCCCTGCCCTGCGATGAGCTTGCGAACCTGCTCCTGGGACTTGCCGCAGAAGGAGCAGCGGTAGGGAACCTTGGTCCCCTTCGAACCCGTCGTCGACGTCGGCATGTGCCCTGCCCTACTCGACCGTCTTGCCGCCGGCGAGCCCCGCATCGTGCGCCTGCGCGATCAGCGAGTCACCGGTGACGGTGTACACAGCGTCGATGATGCCATACGCCTTGGCGTCCTCGGGGCCCATGAAGTAATCCCTGTTCGTGTCCTGGACGACCTTCTCGATGGTCTGGCCGGTGTGCTGGGCCAGGATGTCGTGGTTGACCTGGACCAGGTGCTCCCACTCCTTCATCTGGATGATGGCATCGGGCGCGTTGCCCCGGAAGCCGCCTGAGCCCTGGTGGATCATGATCCGGCTGTGCGGCAGCGCGTACCGCTTGCCCTTCGCACCGGCCGCCAGCAGGACAGCCGCCATGGACGCCGCCATGCCGATGCAGATCGTGCTGACGGGGGCCCGCAGGTACTGCATCGTGTCGTAGATGGCGAGCCCGCTCGTCACCACGCCGCCGGGCGAGTTGACGTAGAGGCTGATGTCCTTCTCGGGATCCTCCGACTCGAGGAACAGCAACTGGGCGATGACCAGGTTGGCGAGGTGATCGTCGATCGCGTCGCCAAGGAAGATGATCCGCTCTTTCAGCAGCCGCGAGTAGATGTCGTAGGCGCGCTCACCGCGGCTGGTGGACTCGATGACCATCGGGACGAGCATGGCGGGTCTCCCCTGCGTTGGATCGGGTGTCGGGGTCAGGCTCCGGCGGAGGCTTCGGCACCGGGGATGGCGCCGGGGTCGGTAGCGTCGATGCCAGCGGCCGCCTCAGCCTCGGGAGCATCGACGGCCGAGGGCGCGTCATCCTCCATGTGCGGCAGAGCCGGATGCTCGGGATGGGCAGCGAGCCAGCGGTCGACGAGGACCTCGACTGTCTGGGTGCGCCGCAGCGTGCTCCGGATGAAGTTCCGGCCACGTTCGGACTCGAAGTAGCGAGCAGTCTTGGGGTCGTCGTAGCGTGCGCGGGCGAGGTCCACCTGTGCCTCGACCTCGGCGTCGGAGACCTCCACGCCCTCGACATCAGCGATGGCGGACAGGACAAGGAGGACCCTCGTGCGCTGCTCGGCCCGGGGCCGGAACTCCGCGTGCAGGTCCGCCTCTTCCTGACTCGTCGCCTTGAGGTACGCGGGCTCATCGATCCCCTGCCGGGCGAGCGTCGTGCGGAACTCGTCATGCATGACCTCGACCTCCTGCTCCACCAGGACATCAGGGAGGTCGATGGTGGCGTTGGCCACCGCGTACTCGATGATCTTGTCGGAGAACTCGTGGCGGGCGCGGTCCAGGGCGTTCCGGCGCAGCCGCTCGCCGATGTTCTCCTTGAGGGCGTCGAGCGTCTCGTAGGCGCCCATGCTCCGGGCGAACTCGTCGTCCGCGTCCGGCAGGATCTTCTCGCGCAGCTCCTTGACGTCCACCGCGAAGTGGACCTGTTCGCCCGCGAGGGTGGGCTCGGCATAGTCCTCCGGGAAGGTGATGTCGAACTCGGTGGCCTCGCCGGGCTTCAGGCCGACGATGTGCGCCTCGAAGCCGGGGATCAGGCGGTCCTCACCGATGACCAGGGGCATCCGGTCCGTCTTGCCGCCGTCGAACGGAACGCCGTCCTTCGTCCCCTCGAAGCCGATGATGGCCCAGTCGCCGTCCTTCGCCGGGCGGTCCTCGACCGCCGACAGCGTCGCGTTCTGGTCCCGGAGCTCATCGAGCACCTTGTCGATCTTCGCATCGTCGACGGTCTCGATCTCAGGGCCGAAATTGAAGTTCCCGTAGTCGCCCAGGGTCACCTCGGGGCGGACCTGGATCGTGGCCTTGAAGCGGAGCGGCTTGCCCTCCTCCGCCTCGATGATCTCGACGTCGGCGTTCGTGAGGGGCACGATCCCCTGCTCGATCACGGCATCCCGGTACGAGACCTGGACCAGCGTGTCCACCGCCTCCTCGAGCACGGCCGTGGGGCCGAGGACTCGTTCGAGGACGGGGCGCGGGGCCTTCCCGGGCCGGAACCCGGCGACGCGGGTCTGGCGCGACAGGCGCGCAACCGCATCGCGGATAGACCGGTCGAGCCGGTCGGCGGGAACCTCGACCTCGAGGACAATGGAGCTCTTGGGGGCAGGGGTAGCCGTCACATTCATCGCGGGGCGAGTATAGGGTGGGTCGGCGGTCCGGGCGGGCGCAGCCGGGGGCGGAGCGGCTGGGCGCACTCGATGGCCGGTCCGTGCGGGCGCAGCCCGGGGCGGGGTGGATGCGGACGGCGCGCTAGACTCGCGGCACGGGCGAGTGGCGAAATGGCAGACGCGCCGGCCTTAGGAGCCGGTGCCCCGTGAGGGGCGTGTCGGTTCGAATCCGACCTCGCCTACCAGGTCCCGGCGCCTGCCATGTCCGGGACGGTCAGGCCGAGTCCGGCCCCTTGGTACTCGAGTCCGGCCCCTCGGTACTCGAGTCCGGCCCCTCGGTCCCACCGAACCGGGCGCGCACCGCGTCCAGCCGATCCTTGTACTCGTTGCCGTCCGCCGCAAAGATCTGCCCGGCGAGACGCTTGCTGTAGCCCAGCACGAGGGGCCTGACGAATGCGACCGTCACGAGGGTCGCGGCGCCGCGCAGGTTCCGCCCCCTGCGGGCGGGCTCGGTGTGCTCGAGGAAGCTCGCGAACTCGTGCTCGAGGAGGCCGCGGACCCTGTCGCCGTCCTCGCCCAGCTTTCGCAGGGACGCGTCGATCTCCTCCGGGAGCATCGACTCCGGGAGCGGTGCGGGCCGGCCGAAGACCGCGTGCCTGGCACCGCGCAGCACGCGCCGCGGACCGCCGAGGACCACGAACGCGGCACCCCCGGCCAGCCCGGCCGCCTTGACAGGGCTCCGCTTGATCCTGGCGCGGATGTCGACGGCCGCTCGGACGGACGCCTCGAGGCGGACGAGCTCCTCGTCCAGCGCCTCTCGGGCCGCTAGGACCTCGGCTCGCGCGACGCTCGTGCCTTCGCCCACTCGATGCTCTCCTTCGTTGTGTCGATGGTCACCTGCGGCCAGAAGCGCGCCTTGAGCTCCTCAAGGTCGATGCCCTGGCGCTGGACGCGAATACCCATGAGGACAGGCCACGCCACCAGGAAGGCGGCCACGCCGATTGCGATGCCGACGCGCCAGCCGAACGTGATCGAGAGAAAGGCGCCCAACACGGCGCCGAGAAGAGCCCCCACAACGAGGCCCCCCACTGCCGCAGACGCGCTGTCCCCGGCCCTCGCCCCGGTCACCAGGCCAGCGATCGCGCCGATGACGGCCAGGAGCACCACGCCGACGACCAACGGGAGGGTTCCCGCGTCGACGCCCACGTTCGCCGCCTCGCCGATCGCTCGGAACAGCTGGTTCGGCAGCGAGGCGCCCAGGACG
This sequence comes from uncultured Chloroflexia bacterium, assembly GCA_963766735.1. GTDB lineage: Bacteria > Chloroflexota > Limnocylindria > Limnocylindrales > CSP1-4 > CAIXZV01. Next base: position 220,624 of record CAVYBU010000002.1, on the reverse strand, counting down.
AGTGCGACGACCAGGCCGAGGATCGCGCTGATCCCCACGTCCTTGACCATGCCCGGCACGCGGAGCGCAACGAGCAGGGCCGCCACCGCGATCCCGATCAGCAGCTCGGTCCCGTGCAGGAGACCCCACCCGATGGAGCCGAAGACCCACTCGCCGTAGAACAGGATCCCGCCGATCGGGACCAGGAAGCCGAGAAGGATGAGACAGGCGATCGCCGCAGCGGCGAGCGCTGAGGCTCGTGTGACCTCAGCCTTGATCCCCTCGGCCTCCGCCTTGGCCAGCTCGACATGGGCGGCCAGCAGCCCCATGACGGCGTCCTTCACCAAACCCAGCTGGCGGCGGACGCCGGGCGGGTTGGGAGGGCGGGGCGGCTTGGGGTCGGGCCGTTCTTGATCCAGCGGTCGGGCTCCGGGCGGGGCGTGGACTGTGGCCTTGGGACCCCTACATGATATCAGCGGGCGTCCCGCGATCGCATGGCGCCTGCGGGCAGTGGTTCGCAGGCGTAGGCTGCAATCCATGCCCGACGTCCTCGCGAACGCCCCCGCAACCATCCGTCCGATCCTCCGCGCCGAGCTGCTGGCCGTCGGCACCGAGCTGACGGTCGGCGAGACGACCGACACCAACAGCGGCGACCTCGCCCGCTCCCTGGTGACCCGGGGTGTGACGGTGACCCGGATCGCGAACCTCCCCGACGACCTGCCTGTCGTGGTCGAGGCCCTCCTCACCGCTCTCACGCGGGCGGACCTCGTGGTCACGACCGGCGGCCTGGGGCCCACCCCCGACGATCTCACCCGCGAGGCAGTCGCCGAGGCCTGCGGAGAGTCGGTCGCCGTTGACCCCGGGGTCCTGGCCTGGCTCGAGGGCCTCTGGGCCCGCCGCGGTCACCCGTTCCCGGGCACCAACATCAAGCAGGCGTGGGTCATCCCGTCGGCCACGGCGCTACCCAACGCCCACGGCACCGCCCCGGGCTGGTGGGTGGACCGGCCCGACGGGCGCGTGATCGTCAGTCTGCCCGGGCCGCCGCGCGAGATGCGCCCGATGTGGGCCGAGACGGTGCTGCCGCGGCTGGCCGAGCGCGGCGTCGGCGGGGACACCGACGTCCGGACCATGCGCCTGTTCGGGATCGGCGAGTCGCAGGTGGCGGAGCGGCTGGGCGAGGCACTGCTGCGGGCGACCAACCCGATCGTGGCCACGTACGCCCGCCACGAGGCGGTCGACGTGCGGGTCTCCGCGCGCGCCGCGGACGGGCGCACCGCGTCCGATCTGGCCGACGAGGCCGAGGCGGCGGTCCTCGCGAGCGTCGGCGAGTTCGTGTGGGCGCGCGGGGACACCACGTGGGCGCGCGCGCTGGACGAGGCCCTCGGGAGCAGAGGCTGGTCGCTGGCCACGTCCGAGAGCGGCACCGGTGGCGCGCTGGTGACGCTTCTCCGGGACATGACGGCGCTGCGGCGCGCAGAGGTCGCTCTGGACCCGCCTGGGGCCACGGACCGCCTGGGGCCACGGACCGGACGTCGCCCGAGGACGGCGAACCTGAGCTGCGCGAGGCGAAGCGGGTCCGCGCGGAGGCGCACGCCGACGTGGGGCTCGCCATCCACGCAATGGCCGACGGCAACGACACCTCGGTCACGGTCGCTGTTGCCACGCCGGTGGGTCGCCACGTGGAACGGCGCCTCGCCTTCCAGCGCGGCCGCCAGGGTGCGGACCGGGCGGCCATGAACGGGGCCGCCGTGCTGCTCGCGTTCCTCCGGGACGACCCGGGCGCCTGACCGCCGGATAGGTCGCCTACGCGGCGCTTGGCCGTCGCCGCGCGCCTCTGCCGCCTGCGCGCGGCTCCCCCGGTTCTAGGTGATCGAGAGGATCGGCGTCTGGGCGCTCTCCGCGCGCACGCTCATCCGCGCGGCGACCAGGCCCGCCATGGTCTCCAGCGCCTGCGCGGCAGGACCCGGCTCGCGCTGGGCCACCGCCGGCACGCCGGCGTCGCCGCCCTGGCGCACCGTGACGTCCAGCGGGATCTTGCCCAGGAAGTCCACGCCGTGCTGCTGCGCGAACCGCTCGCCGCCACCGTGCCCGAAGATCTCGGTCGCATCGCCGCAGTGCGGGCAGACGAACGCGCTCATGTTCTCCACGATGCCGATGATCGGGACGTTGAGGCGGCGCAGCATGGCGAGTGCCTTGGTCACGTCCGAGAGGGCAACGTCCTGGGGCGTGGTCACCAGCACGGTGCCGCTGATCGGCACTGCCTGGGCCAACGTCAGCTGCGCATCGGAAGTGCCGGGCGGCAGGTCAACCACCAGGTAGTCCAGCTCGCCCCACTCGACGTCGCGCAGGAACTGCGAGATGGCTCCGCCGATGAGCGGGCCGCGCCACACGATGGGCTGACCCTCAGGCACGAAGAACTGGATCGAGATGGCCTTCACGCCGTGGCGCTCGAGCGGGACGATCTTGTTGTTCGGGCTGGAGACCGGCTGACCCTCGAGTCCCAGCATCATCGGGATGTTGGGACCGGTGATGTCCGCGTCCAGCAGCCCGACAGCCGCACCGGCCTTCGCGAGCGCGACGGCGAGGTTGACGCTCACCGTGCTCTTGCCGACGCCCCCCTTGCCGGACGCCACCGCGATCACGTTCTTCACGCCCGGGACCAGCTGCTCAGCGGAGCGCGGGGCGGAGCGCCGGACCATCGCGCCCCAGGTGATCGCGACGCCTGCGACGCCCACAGGCGCAAGCGCAGCGCGGACCTCGGCTTCGATCTGGTCCTTGAGCGGGCAGGCGGGGGTCGTCAGCTCGATCGTGAACGCGACGTCCGCGCCATCGATCGCGATGTCCCGGACCATGTTCCGGGTGACGAGGTCGCCGCCCAGCTCGGGCTCCTGGACGGTGCGGAGGGCGGCGAGGACGGCAGCCTCGGTGATCATGGTCATCGTGTTGGATCTCGCTCCAGTGGCACGGGGGGACGTGCGCCAGTCGGCCACGCGGGTCGCCGGTATCGTACCCGCGCCCCGACGCGGGCGCGGCCGCGGCCTCGCGACCCGCCGCGACCGGGTCCGGAGCGGCAGCCCCCGGTCCGTGCGAGAACGGAAGGACGCCCCGCACCGCGGTACGAATCAAGTTTCAGCAGTGCACCTATCTGTGCGAATCTCGCATCCGCAAGTGCCAGCCAGCGCCGGTATCGTCGATTTGACACTCACCATTCACAACCCTATGGTTCGAAAGCCGACAGGGTTGAGCCGTGTAACGTCCGCACGGGTGGCCAGGATCAAGGTCCCGGCCTGCGGCCCATGGCGATGGAGGAGCACCGCTTCAGCCGTGCCGAACGTGGACGTCCGTCTGGTCCAGATCACCAAGAAGTACGGTGACGTTCTCGCCGTCGATCACATCGATCTCGAGGTGCTTGACGGTGAATTCTTCAGCCTTCTCGGTCCCTCCGGGTGCGGCAAGACAACCACCCTGCGCATGATCGGCGGCTTCGAGCAGCCCACGTCGGGCCTGATCGAGCTGCAGGGGCAGGACGTGACGTGGCTGGCGCCCTACCAGCGCAACGTGAACACCGTGTTCCAGAACTACGCCCTGTTCCCGCACCTCACCATCTTCGAGAACGTGGCGTTCGGCCTCCGCCGCAAGGGAGTGAAGGGCGACGAGGTGCGCTCGCGTGTCGAGCAGATGCTGAAGCTCGTCCAGCTCGAGGGCTTCGACCGTCGCAAACCCACCCAGATCTCCGGCGGCCAGGCCCAGCGCGTCGCGCTCGCGCGGGCGCTCATCAACCGGCCCGCCGTCCTCCTCCTCGACGAGCCCCTGGGCGCGCTCGACCTCAAGCTGCGCAAGCAGATGCAGGTCGAGCTCAAGCGCATCCAGCAGGAGGTGGGGATCACGTTCATCTACGTGACCCACGACCAGGAAGAGGCGATGACGATGTCCGATCGCATCGCGGTGATGAACAGGGGCCACTACGAGCAGCTGGCCGACCCCGAGACCCTGTACGAACACCCGACCACGGAGTTCGTGGCCGGCTTCCTGGGCGTCAGCAACCTGTTGCCCGGGCGCCCGGATGGCATGGCCGACGACTACGCGCTGGTGCGAATGGACGACGACACCCTGGTGCGGGTGCCTCGTGCCTTCAGCGACGGAACCACCAAGCTCAAGGTGGGCGTTCGACCGGAGAAGATCCGGCTCAGCGATCCCGCTGCGGAGACACCGGAGCACCACAACCGCCTCGCCGGCACCGTTCGTGACGCCTCCTACATGGGCGTCAGCACGCAGTACCAGGTCGAGACGGCGGGCGGCAGGCGCATCACCGTCTACGAGCAGAATGTCGAGCGCGCTTCACGATCGGAGCTGTGGCGCCCCGGAGAGGCCGTCCTGCTCACGTGGTCGCCCGACAACACCTTTGCCATCGCCGGTCCACCGGCGTCCGGCGCAACGGACTGACCGACACAAGGAGGAGGCCCACATGGCAACAACCGATCTCGTGGAGTACCCGATCAGCCGTCGGGCCGTCCTCAAGGGAGGCTCGCTCGTCGGACTCTCCGCGTTCCTCGCGGCGTGCGGGAGCAGTGGCTCCACGCCGGCGGCGACCTCGGGGCCCGCGGCGACCTCCGGGCCGGCGACGCCCGCGCCCTCCATGGACGGCGGCTCGGGCCCGATCGAGGGCCCGCTCAACTTCGCCAACTGGCCCGCCTACGTTGACCTCAACGACGACGAGTCCGCCTCCCCGACCCTGGACGACTTCCGGGCCAAGTACGGGATCGAAGTCAACTACGTCGAGGACATCCAGTCCAACGAGGACTTCTTCGCAACTCTCGCCCAGCCCCTCAAGGCCGGGCTCGACACCGGCTGGGACCTGATCGTCCTGACGGACTACATGGCGGCCCGGCTGGTGCGCCTGGGCTGGGCGGAGACGATCAACCCCGCCAGCGTGCCCACCGCGGCGGCCAACGTCCGCGATGAGCTCCGGGGCCTGGGCTGGGACCCGGACATGACCTATCACTTTCCGTGGCAGTCGGGCGCCACGGGCGTGGGCTACAACGTGGTCTCCACCGGCAAGGACCTGACCGCGATCGCCGACCTGTTCGACCCGGCCTGGAAGGGCAAGGTCACGCTGCTGACCGGGTGGCAGGACACGTTCTCGCTGATCAGCCTCCTCCTGCTGGAGCAGGGCACGATCACCAACACGCCGCCCGACCTGACCCTCGAAGATGCCCAGAAGATCACCGACTTCCTCACGCCGTACGTCGAAAGCGGCCACATCCGGGCCTTCACGGGCAACGAGTACCTCCAGGACTTCGGCTCCGGCGACACGTGGGTGGCCGAGGTGTGGTCGGGCGACCTCGCCTCCTCGGGTGGCGACGATGACCGGTTCATCTACCCGGACGAGGGGTCGATCATCTGGACCGACAACATGCAGATCCCGAAGGGCGCCGTCCACAAGGCGGCCGCCGAGGCGATGATCGACTTCGTCTACGACGTGGGCAATGCGGCGCGCCTGGCCGCCTGGATCTACTACATCTCGCCGGTCAAGGGCGTTGCCGATTTCATCCGCACCACGGACGCCGAGCTGGCGGACAACCCGCTGCTGTTCCCGCCGCCGGAAGTGACGGCGAAGCAGTACGCCCAGGCCGACCTCACCGACGAGGAGGACCTCGCCTTCGTCGAGCTGAGCGCGGGGCTCGAGGGCAGGTAGGCCAAACCCGCAAACAGATACGGCTGACGGACCGGCATCGCCGGTCCGTCACGACCCGCCGCCAGCAAGGAGCATCCCGCACGTGGGCAAGCTGATCCACCGGTACCGGGGCGCCGTTCCCTACCTGTTGATGCTGCCCGGCCTCCTCTGGCTGCTGTTCTTCTTCATCGTCCCGAACGTCCAGATGGTCGTCTACGCCCTGTCGACGGGGACGCTCCTGACGGGCTTCGTGAGCCCGCCCGAGGTCTGGGCGTTCGGCAACTTCTGGGACAGCATCAACCGGTACTCCTCGAACTTCGCCAACTCGATCGTGTACGGCGGACTGGCCACGATCATCTGCTTCCTGATCGGCTACCCGCTGGCCTATGCAATCGCCTTCCGCGGGGGCCGCTTCAAGAACCTGTTCCTGTTCCTGGTCATCGCACCGTTCTTCACGAGCTTCCTGATCCGGACAATCTCATGGCGCATCATCCTGGGCAACGATGGGCCGTTCCTGTGGGTCATCCGGGACCTCCTCCACCTGGTCCCGGCCAACTTCAGCGTGATCGGGACGCCACTGGCGGTGGTCGGTGGGCTCACCTACGAGTTCCTCCCGTTCATGGTGCTACCGCTCTACGTCTCGCTCGAGAAGGTGGACCGCCGTCTCATCGAGGCCGCGCAGGATCTGTTCGCGGGTCCCTGGCGCAAGGGCGGCGCGATCACCGGGGCGATCATGGGCGCGTTGCTCCTCGTTGCGCTGCAGATCGGCCTGGGGTACGGCGGGCTGGTCGGCGATGACGCCACGCCCGGGACCGTGGCATTCGCGGCCATCCTGGGCGCGGTCGCCGGAGGTCTGGTCGGCATGTCGATGATCAACCAGGCCTTCCTGCGGGTGACGCTGCCGCTGTCAATGCCGGGCGTCTTCGCCGGTTCCATCCTCGTCTTCATCCCGGCGATCGGTGACTACGTGAACGCCCATCTCCTGGGCAGCCCGAAGACGCAGATGATCGGCAACGTCATCCAGGGCCGCTTCCTCCTCCAGAACGACTATCCGACCGCCGCGGCGTTGGCCTTCGTCCTGATGGCCGCAATCCTGGTCGCGATCCTCGCCTACGCACGGGCGCTCGGGACCGAAGAGCTGAGCTCGGGCATCGCATGAGCGACGATCTGACCCTCACCGGCCCGGACCAGGGATCCAACCTCGCCCCGGGCGAGAACGGACCGGTCCCGGATGCCTACCCGCGCTCCACTGCGGCGCGCAAGGCCACGCCGGGGCAGCGCTTCCGCCGGGCCGTGGACCGCTGGGCATTGCCGCTGTTCGCCGGCGTCGCCATCACCTACCTGATGGTGCCCATCGCGGTGATGATCCTGTTCTCGTTCAACAAGCCCCAGGGCAAGTTCAACTTCGTCTGGAACCAGTTCTCGCTGGATGCCTGGGCGACACCGCTCAACCGGCCCGGGCTGGCGGATGCGCTCTGGACCTCGATCCTCGTGGCCGCCATCGCCACCATCATCACGACCGCTCTCGGCACCCTCATCGCGCTCGCCCTCGTGCGCTACCAGTTCCGCGGCCAGGGCGCGACGAACCTGTTCATCCTGATCCCGATGGCAACGCCCGAGATCGTCCTGGGGGCCGCGCTCCTCTCCCTGTTCGTCGCCTCTGCGTCGCAGGAGCCATTCAAGAGCATCATTCCTGCGGGCCTGTTCTATCCGCTCGGGTTCAACACGATCCTCATCGGGCACATCGTGTTCGGCATCAGCTTCGTGGTGGTGACGGTGCGCGCGCGCATCCGGGGGTATGACCGGAACCTCGAGGAAGCCGCGATGGACCTCTTCGCCAACGAGTGGGTCACGTTCTGGAAGGTCACCTTCCCACTGATCCGGCCCGGCATCATGGCAGCCGCGCTGCTGGTCTTCGCTCTCTCGATCGACGACTTCATCGTCACCAACTTCGTGTCGGGCATGGTCAACACGTTCCCGGTCTGGGTGTGGGGCACGATCCGCAACAACCTGCCGCCCCAGGTCCACGTCATCGGGACCGCAATGTTCCTGATCGCCGTGGGGATCGTGCTCCTGTCCAGCGTGATGTCGGCTCGCGGCCAGCGCCGCGCCCCCGTGCCCGAGGAGGCCCCTGGTGAGTGACCCCACCCCCGCCGCGCCGGACGGCGAGGCCGCCCCCCTCCCCGATCGCTCCGTGGTGCCGCCCGTCTGGGGCCGGATCACGAACCTGGTGGTGGACCACGGTGAGGGCTCGTGGCTGGTGACGCCGGACGGCGACCGGTACCTCGACTACACCTCGGGCATCGGCGTGACCAACACTGGTCACGCCCACCCGCGCGTCGTGGCCGCCGTCCAGGCACAGGCGGCGAAGCTGCTCCACGGCCAGCAGAACATCGTCTACCACGAGCCCGGGCTCCGCCTGTACGAGCGGCTGTCACGGCTCCTCCCCGGCGGCCCGTGGAGCGCGTTCCTCGCCAACTCCGGGGCGGAGGCCGTGGAGGCTGCCGTCAAGCTGGCCCGGGTCGCCACCGGTCGCCCGGCGATCATCGCGTTCCGGTACGGCTTCCACGGCCGCACAGCGCAGACGATGGCGCTCACGGCCGCCAAGGACGTCTACCGCGGCGCCTTCGAGCCGCTCCCCGGGTCCATCTACCACGCCTCCTACCCGTACTGCTATCGGGCCTCAGGCGGTCCCCACGATCCCGCCGACTGCACCTGCGACTGGGAGGCGCAGCTGGACCTGCTGTTCCACCAGCTCGTCTACCCCGACAAGGTGGCCGCGATCATCGTTGAGCCGGTGATCGGCGAGGGCGGGTACATCGTGCCGCCGCCCGGGTTCCTGCCACGCCTGCGCGAGATCACCCGGCAGCACGGCATCCTGCTCATCGCGGACGAGGTCCAGACGGGCTTCGGCCGCACCGGCGAGCTGTTCGCGGTGCGCCACTGGGACGTGGAGCCGGACATCCTGGTCATGGCCAAGGGCATCGCCTCGGGGATGCCGCTGTCCGGGATCCTGGCCCGCACCGAGATCATGGACCGGCTGTCGCCCGGTTCCCACGGCGGCACCTACGGCGGCAACGCCGTGGCCTGCGCCGCCGCGATGGCCACCCTGGACGTCATCGAGCAAGAGGGTCTGATCGAGAACGCCCGGCAGCGTGGTGCCCAGCTCCTGGAGGGGCTGCGCGGGATCACGGCCGGGCGGGCGACGGTCGGTGACGTGCGGGGCCTGGGTCTCATGGTGGCGCTCGAGTTCGTGCGGCCGGCCGGCGGCGACGGGCGCGTCCCGGATGCCGCGCTGACCAAGCGCGTCCAGGCGGCGTGCTTCGATCGCGGTCTCCTGCTCCTCACGGCCGGCACCTTCGTCAACGTGATTCGGATCATCCCGCCGCTGGTCACGACCGCCGAAGAGGTCGACCTGGCCCTCGGGATCATCGCGGAGGCACTGGACGCCGCGGGCGCATAGGCGCACCGTTCGGGCAACGGGCGCATGGGCGCACCGTTCGGGCGAGGTGACGACGCGATGACGGACGGCGAGGCAGCAGCACGCGCCCGGCTGGAGGCGCTGTTCGCGACGTTCAACGGCCTGACCCCGGACGAGCTGAGTCACATCGGCCTGAGCCGGGAAGACGGGCCGGCGCGAGCGGAGCTCCTGACAACGGTCGAGGCCGCAGCGCGTCACGCGGACCGCTCCGTCCTGCTGGGCGAGGCTCGGAGCCAGGCGGCCGAGCTGGTCATGCGCCGCTACTCGGACGGATCGCTCCACCCCACCTGGGTCGGCTTGAACTGGGGGCTGTCCCAGGGGACCATCGGCGACCGGGTGGCGATCGTGGAGGCGCTGGCAGACGCCGCCGCGGCGGCGGTGGTCGCGGACCTCGTGGACCGGTCCGTCGTGGATGCCCTGGAGCTCGATGCCGGCCACGTCGTGGGGCTATCGGGCGGGGAGGCATCCGAGGGTGCGCTGGCCCACGCCGTCGAGCCGCCGCCTCCCGGCTTCCGGGACACGCCGGGGCGCCGGATCGCGATGGTCGTGGGAGCGATCGTGGTGGGGGCGATGGTGTTCGTGGTGGGGGCCGTGCTGGTGGACCCGCTCGTGGGCCTGGCCGGCGGGATCGTGGTGGCCGGGATCGAGATTGCGCTGGCCCGGCGGGATCGCGACGATCGCGACGATCGCGACGAGAGTGCGACCACCGACGCTGCCGAAGGCTAGTCAGCCGCTCCACGGGCACCCCGCCGCGGTGCCCAGCCCGGGCACCGTTCAGCCTCCCGTTCGAACTGCACTCAGTCCTCGGCACGCAGCCGGCGGAGCAGCTCCTCGTGCAGGAGCCCGTTTGACCCCACGAACGACGGGGCGTCGATCCGCCGCTCCCCGAACACGTCCGTGACACGGCCGCCCGCCTCCTCGATCACGACCAGCGGCCCGGCCAGGTCCCAGGTGCTCATGCCGGTCTCGAACATCGCCTCAGCGGCGCCCTCCGCGACCAGTGCGTAGCCCCAGAAATCACCGAATCCACGCTCCCGCCAGGCGGCGGCGACGGTCGCGTCGAACCCCGGCATGTACCCCGACGCCACGGTCTCGGTCCGGCTGCCGTACAGGAGCTGCGCATCCTCGAGCGCCGCCACCCGCGAGACGCGGATCCGTCGCTCGCCGTCCGGGCCGACGCTCCAGGCGCCACCGCCCCGATAGGCGTACCACCGCTCGCGCATCGCCGGCGCGGAGATCACTCCCACCTGGAGCTCGCCCTCGTGCTCCACGCCGAGCAGCGTCCCGAACAGCGGCACGCCCCGGATGAAGTTGTGCGTCCCGTCGATCGGGTCGATGAACCAGCGCGTCACGGCGTCGCCTGCCTCGGTGCCGTACTCCTCGCCCACCAGGCCGTGATCCGGGTAGCGGGCCAGGATCCGTGATCGGATCTCCCGCTCGATGCCCTGGTCCGCGACGGTCACGAAGGTTCGATCCGGCTTGCGCTCGAGGTCCAGGTCGCGCCGGAAGTGCCGTCGCGCGATCTCGTCGGCGGCGTCGCAGGCCTCGAGGGCGAACGCGAGCCACTCGCGCAAGGTCTCTTCCGGGACGCGGGCGAGCGATGCGGACCAGGCGGGCCCGAAGGTGGTTGATGTCATGGGCTGATGATGCCAGCCGGACGATGAGCGCGGTGGCCGCTCCCTTCAATGGCAGGCGCCGCTCCCCTGGTCGCTGAACGAGCCATCGGTGGACGCGAACCGGAATTGCCACCCGCTCGGCTGGAGGGTCAGGGCGAGCACGCCGTAGGCGACGCTGGAGCGCACCACGGCATTGTCCGCAAACGCGGCGAATTCCCGGAGCGGGCCGCCTCCAGTCCCCACCACCACCTCGGTGAGCCCGCGCTCGCGGTCCTGGCGACCCTCGGGATCCTGGGGTGCGAACCGCTCGTAGTCGTGGTCGTGGCCGTTGAGCACCAGGTCCGCGCCGGCGGCATACAGGGCATCCCAGAACGGCGCCACGGCCTTGTCGTTGCCGTGCGTGCCGCTGCTGAACCGCGGATGGTGCCAGAGCGCCACCGTGCACCGCGCGTCGCTGGCCGCCAGGTCATCCCTGAGCCACCGGAGCTGGGCAGACTCGGAACCGCAGCCCCCGTCCAGCGAACCGCAGTTGGAGTCCAGCACGATGACGTGCCACGTGCCGACGTCCTCGCTGAACCAGGTGACGCCGTTGCGGGTGGCCGCGTCACCGAAGTACGCCCGCAGCGGGGCGCCGCCATCGGTCCTGATGTCGTGGTTGCCCGTCGCCACGAACCGGGTGCGGTCGCGGAAGCGACCCCAGGTGGGTCCATAGCAGTCGCGCAGCTCCGCCTCAGAGCCGCTGTCGTAGGCGGTGTCGCCCAGCGTGAAGACGATCCCCGGGGTCGCGTCGACCAGGGAAGCGGTGGCCTCGTCGGCGTCGGAATCGCAGCGCGCGATGTCCCCGGCACCAACGAGCACCGGGTCGCCGGATGGGGTCGGCGATGAGGCCGGACGCGGACGCGGACGGCGGCGCGGTGACCGGACCCGATCCCTCTGCCGAGGGCGACGACGAGGCCGACTGTGACGTGGGCGATGCCATCGCGGCAGGCGGCGACGACGGCGGTGCGACAGACGGCTTCGCGATGGCCAGCAGGCCTCCGACCACGAGCACCGCGCCCAGCCCGCCGACCAGGACACCCGCAGCAAGCCTGACCGGCTGCTGTCGGCGCAGGGCCGGATCGGGACTGGGTCCGGACTGGGGTTCCACGCGCGAGAGCCTACCGCGTTCGGCCCGCGCAGTCCGTCAGGCGAGGGGCTCGAAGGCCTCCGGGTAGCGCACCGTTCCGCGCATCGCGTCCGTCCAGGCGGGCAGCAGGCGGGCCATCCACGCGGCGTCCGGCCAGGCGGCAGCCGGCGGCTCCAGGCCCGCGTCGCGGGCGCTCCCGAACCCGAAGCGCGGGTAGTAGGAGGGGTGGCCGAGCAGCACGATCGCCGGCACGGCCCGGGCCAGGGCAAGGCTCATCGCCGTCGACATGAGCGCAGACCCGACACCGCGGAGCTGGACCTCGGGCAGGACGGCGATCGGGCCCAGGGCCAGCACCTCCCCCACCCGCTTGCCTTCCTCGCCCTCGACGGGGCACGGCGACAGGAGCACGTGCCCGACGATCCCGCCGTCGGCGTCCACGGCAACCAGCGACTGCCAGCCCGCGGGCGCCTCGCGGCGGATCCGGTCCACGATGTCCGCCTCCTCGGGGCCGGTGAAGGCGGCCACGTGGACGCGGCGGACCCCCGGCTCGTCGCCGGGAGCCTCGAGGCGGACGGAGACCGGGAGGGGCCCGGCCCCGCCGGTCCCCAGAACGCCGCCGGGGTCGCCCGTCATGTCAGCCCGAGGCCGCCGCCTTGAGGGCGGCCGGGATCGGGCGCGCGACGGGCACGGGCGTGACGTAGCGCTCGACGAGCGCCATCGAGCCCTCGACCTTGAGCTGCCCGAACAGGTAGCCGATCTTGGCGCCCTGCGACGCGAGGATCTCGTCCTTGGTGGCCAGGTCCCAGATCTGCCGCTTGAACGGCCCGATGGCCTTCTTGCGGGTCGTGTACAGGAACTGGTCCTCGGTCTGGTCGGCCTTGCGCTCGTCGGCGGCGTTCACCGTGCACCACGCGTAGATCTCGTCCATCAGCGAGGCCGGGAACGCCGGGTGCTCGTAGAGCGCGTTCTGGAAGCCCGTGGCCAGGTGGATCTCGGCCGTCTCCACCTCCGGGAACCTGTGGAACAGCGCGTCGGGCAGCGTGGAGGCGCCATGCTGGACCGCGCCAGCCAGGCCGTACGTCCGGGCGACCTCGCCCAGCTTGGCCAGGACGTTGAAGTCCAGCTTGACCTCGGCCACGCCGCCACCGGGCAGCGGCACGCCGCCGTGGCTGGTTCCGGTCTGGACGCTGACCTTGGACAGGCCCCTGGCGCCGGGCGCGCGCGCCTCGAGCTCGCTGGTGTAGCCGTCGAGGTACGCCCTGAGCTCCTCGGGGGTGGAGTTCACCTTGCCGACCTCGCCGATCTCGCCGCCGACGCTGACGGTGACGCCGTCCGTCTCGAGACCGCGGATCAGCGCGGTGAGCTCCGCGGCACGAAGGTAGTTCTCCCGCTGCTCCTCGTCGAGGGACGGCTTGGAGAGGTCAACGAGGGTGCTGCTGTCGATGTCGATGTTGCGGTAGCCCGCCTCGAGCGCCAGGCGGCAGGCCCGGCGGATCTCCTCGGTCATGGCCTCGGGGTCCGCGGCGTACTTCTTCGCGTTGAACTGGTAATGGTCGCCCTGGATGAAGACGGGTGCCTTCCAGCCGGCCGCGATGGCGCCGGCGAGGATCGACGTCGCGTAGTCCATCGGTCGCTGGAACGTGTAGGTCTGCTCGCTGCGGGCCAGCTCGAAGATCACGGCGCCGACGTCCGCGCGGGCCGCGGTCTCGTAGAACGTGCGCGCCATGTCGAAGGTCTGGGCGCGGATGTTGACGGCCGGGACCGTGAACCCGGAAATCTCGCCCCGGGAACGGGCCATGTAGAGGTCCTGGATGCTGGCCGAGCGGGCACCCAGCGCCTGGCTCGCCTCCCAGACGATCCAGCGGGCCGCCTCGGCCGTGGCCTCGTCGTCAGTGAAAGCCGCGGTCCAGGCGAGGTCGGCGGCCGCCTGCGAGCGGAAACGGGTCTCGTCATCGATGACGAGGTCGTCGCCATCGATGCGGGCGATCCCGGCGAGGTTGGCGAGCAGGTCGGGGATCGACGTGGCGACGTGGGGCATCGGGCGGGGTCTCCTGCGGGTGTCAAGGGCAATGGTATCCGCGGGCAGCACGGCGAGCCGCAGCGCGTGGCGGGGTCAGGCGATGCCGCCAGCATGCCGCAGCCGGCCGTCGAGCCGAAGGGTCGGAACGACGTTCCGGTCGCGGGCTGCAGGTCCGGCTTCGGGGGCCGCTTGGACCGCCGGTCCGGGTCCCATGGACCGGCTACGACGACAGCCGGGCGGCGAGCACAGGGGCGCTGTCGCTCGATGAGGCCGACGTCTTCTGGCGACTCCGCTAGAAGGGCTTGGTCACCATCAGGAAGGCGATGACGACCACGAGGGCCGAGAGGATCATCCCGCCCTTGCGAACGCGACCGGCCGCGGCACGGATCTCGGGCGAAGGGCCGGCGCCGGGTGCGGGCGGCTGAGACGTGAGCGCCACCAGCTTGCGGCCCGCGGGCGCCTGCACGGCCATCGCGACCACGACGGAGACGATGTAGAGCAGGATCGCCAGCTCCAGCCAGTGCTTGCCCGCAGTGACGTTGCTCCACCCCTTGACGGCGATGAGCGCGACACCGGTCACCGCCATGCTGATCGCGACCGGCGTCACGATCGCCCGGCCCGTGGCCACCTGGGTGCGCGCGTAGAAGTTCGCGTACTGCGGTTCCTTGGCGACCATCGGCCCCACCACCATCGAGGCGAAGCCCGGTCCGTACGCGACGATCGCGCCCAGCGCGTGCAGGAACAGCAGGAAGTAGAACAGATCCACCGAAACCTCCTTGACCCGTCACCCCGTGGACGGTGCGGGCGGGATGCTAGCAGGGCGATCGGACGCGCGGGTCGCCAGTTCCCGCGCCCGCACCGCCTGCTCGCGCTCGAACTCCACGGGCCGGCGACCGGTTCTGCCAGCCAGCTCCCCCACCACGCCCCACGCGAAGTGCTCGAATCGGCCCGCCGACGGGTCCCACGTCGCCAGCACGGCGGGTGGCAGGCGCTGGATGTGCCCGTGGAGATCGCGCGCCACCGGGCGCAGGTAGTGCGCAGCAAGGACGCGCCGCCCCGCATCGGCATCGCGGCCGAGGATCAGGACGACGCCCAGCCGGGTCAGCTCATCGTCGATCGCACCGACAGGCGCCGACGCCAGGCGTCCCAGCACGTCCTCGAGCCTGGTGCCGGTCGCGGTCGCCGCCAGCCCGTACCCCACCGCGAGAGCGCGGATCACGAGCCGGGCATGCTCGCCCCAGGTCGCGGCGGCCGATCCGTCCTCGAGGTCCGCGATCAGCACGACGGGCGCGCCACCGTCTCCGGCGCGGATGCGCTCCGTATCGGCCTCCGGCACCCACGCTCCCTCGTGGCGCCAGCCAAGCTCCACCGCCTCGGCCATCCATGCGAACGTCTCCGCCTCGCCGGCCAGCGTGACGGTCCGGGCACCGGCGGGCAGCAGCTCTCGCAGCGCGTCGCGCAGCGCCTTCCGTCCGGAGCCGGCCTCGCCGGCCACGACGATCGGGATCCCGCCCTCCAGCGTGAGCCAGACGAGGGCCGCCAGCTCCGCGTCCAGGACACCCTCGCGGAGGAACGCGTCGATCAGAGGGGCCGTGTCCAGCGCGCGGACCCTGGGGGAGCCGGTCATCGTCCGATGCTAGCGCGTCCGCTCCGGGTACCCTGCTGCCATCCCGCCAGCAGCCGCTCCATGGAGGAACCCGTGACCATCCAGCGTCTTGAACCCGGTGCGCGCCTGTCCGAGGCCGTGATCCACGGTGGCCTCGTCTACCTCGCGGGGCACGTCAGCGACAACCCGGCCGCAACCGTCCAGGAGCAGACCCGCGAGATCCTCGCCGGGATCGACCGCCATCTCGCCGCCGCGGGCACGGACAAGTCGAGGTTGCTGACGGTCTCGATCTGGCTATCCGACATCGACACGTTCGCGGACATGAACGCCGCGTGGGACGCCTGGGTGGACACGGACAACCCGCCGGCCCGCGCCACCGTGGAGGCGCGCCTCGCATCGCCGGACTACAAGGTGGAGATCGCCGGGATCGCCGCACTCTGACGGCCGTCCGGGACCCGGCGCCGCGCTCCCGGCCCGGCGTCGCCGCCCGCAGCTCCGGGCCCGACGTCCTCGCCGCGCGCTCTCCTACCTGAAGAAGCCCGCTGCCGCGTACGCGAACTCGACTTTGTAGAGCGCCTGGACGTCCTTGCCGCCGACCTGGTCGATCTTCAGCCAGGCATCGCCGGCGGCCCCGCAGTTGCCGGCCGTGTACGCGTCTCCCACGACGGTCTCCACCACGCGGACCTCGGTTCCCGCGCCAACCCGGACGATGAGCGCGCCATCCGTGGACGCCTTCTTGCGGACACCGACCGCGTTGCACGCGGCGGTCGTTGTGGTGGGCTCGCCCGGCGTCAGGTCATCGATCGGCGCATCCGTCGGCGTCTCGGTGGGCGTGACGACTGGGGCGTCGGACGGGGCCGCCTCCGGGGATTCGGTTGCCGAATCCGACCCACAGGCCGCGATGGCGAGGGCGATGAACCCGACAACGAGCAGGCGACGCAGCATTCCGATACCTCCGAGGCGGGTTCAGCGAGAGCGGGATGACCCCGACCAGCATAGGCCGTCGGGGCACCTGCCATGGGGCCGGTCGCCGCTGGTGCAACCACGCAGGGTGAGTCAGCGTCCCACCAACGCCGGGCTTGGGCCGGCTCTCCAGAGAACCGCTGGCCCCCGGGGGACAATCGCCGCGTTTCCCTCCGGCGCTACCATCGAATGATGGAGATCGTGCCCGCGTCCCCTGCCGTCTGGCCGGCGATCGTCGAGCTGTTCGCCGCCGGTGGCGACCCGAAGTCGTGCTGGTGTCAAGCGGGGCTGCCGCGATATCCCCGTCGTCATCCCGGTTCCTCGGTCCGCGATCACGAGCATCCCTGACGCAACGCCTCTCCTCAGGTTCCGAGGGCTGCCGATACGTGGGGTCGGTCTAGACCCTTCGGCTCTGGATCGGAAGGACGGTGCCCTCCTACGCTGGGGCCGGAGGTATGTCATGCGCTACCGCGTTCATCGGTTCAATCTCCGGATGACCAGGGATCAGGCCAACCTCGAGCGGTTCCTCAACGACCTCGAGGGCGACGTTGTCGCCATCATCCCCAACGTGACGCTCCACGTTCTCTGGGCGCAGCGTGTGGACTTCGTCCTGGTGGTCGAGCGACTCGGCTGAGCCCCGGCGACCAGCCTCGGCGGGCGACCGGGCATTGTTATCCTCCTCAGGTGGAGATCGTGCCCGCGTCCCCTGCCGTCTGGCCGGCGATCGTCGAGCTGTTCGCCGCCGGTGGCGACCCGAAGTCGTGCTGGTGCCAGTTCTGGCGCAAGCCCGGGTCCAACTGGTACACCTCGGTGGACGAATCCCGTCGGGACCTGCGCGCACTCGTGGGGCGGGATCCGGCGCCCGGCCTGGTGGCGCTGCGGGACGGGAAGGCTGTCGGCTGGGTTGGACTCGGGCCGCGCGAGGACTTCGGACGACTGGCGAGATCGCGCACGATCCCGCAGCTCCCCGGGGATGGGGTGTGGGTCGTGAACTGCTTCGTGGTCGCGAGGACGTCGCGGCGGAGCGGAGTGGCCGGCGCGCTGCTTGACGCGGCGGTCGCATACGCCAGGGCCAACGGGGCGACGACCCTCGAGGGCTACCCGGTGGAAACCGGCGGGGATCGGATGGCTTCCGCGGCTGCCTACACCGGCACGACTGCGATGTTCGAGCGAGCCGGGTTCGCGGTCGTCTCCCCCACCACGTCCAGGGCCGCGGGACGACCGCGGGTCGTGGTCAGGCGTCGTCCCTGAGTCGACCGGCCGGCGGAGCGGCAAGACACCCCACCGGCCGGACACCTGCGACTCAGGCGGGGCCGAACACCTCCCGGCAGACATCCTCGCCAGGCACCATCGGGCGCACGGTGAGGCCGAAGGTGGCGCTCGTCGTCGGATCGTCGACCCACTGGGTCAGCTGGTTCGCCGCCTCCAGCGCGGGCCGCAGCGTGGCCGCGTCGTCGCCTGACACCGTGCCACACCGGTAGGAGCCGTCCGCGACCGGGCCACCGAAGAGGCCCAATGGCTGCTCGAGCGGCCATTCCATCGGGGGCTGCGGGAGGTTCGGGTCGGGCATCGGGGCGGGGCCGACGAGGATCGCATAGGCCTGGGCCTCGTACGGCGCCTCCGGGCCCAGCTCGTCCGGGATCCACGACGGCAAGTCGCCGAGACGGCGCCAGAACTCCGCGAACGCCGCGGGCGAGCCCGCGGGCGGCTCGCAGGGCGTGGTCACGCACTCCATGAGGGCATCGGGGTTGCCGGTGAGCGTGACGAGCCTGGCCGTCGACCGTGAGCTCGATCCGGCCGCTCATGCCGCCCATGATCGGCTCCCCCGAGCTGAAGTCGGTCTTGCCCTCGAGCAGGCCCAGCTCTGCTGCAGCGGCGAGGATCTCTGAGCGCCCGGCCTCGGACAGCTGGCGCGCCTGCAGGTTGGGCATGAGGGGTCCCGGGAAGATCGCCGGAACGGGACCCTGGGTGACGACAAGGCCGTCGCCGGTGATGACGACAGACGGCTGCATCGCAAACACGTTGACGGGTGGCAGGGCCTGGGTGGGCATGGCCCGGAGCCAGTAGGTCTGGGCGGTCGGGTCCGCCGAGGGCGCCGACGTGGGCGACGCAGGGGAGGACGGCGAAGCACTTCCGGCACCGCCGCAGGCAGCGACGAGCAGCATGGCGAACACGGTGACGATGGAGACGAGTCGGCAGACGCACGATCGGGATCCTCGTTGAGGGGCGCCACCGTGTCGACGCGCGGCGGCGGCGCGCGGTTCCAAGATCGCTGGCGCCGGATGTCGTCTCAGCTGCCGGGTGTCGTCTCAGGGGCGGCACCCGCCCCGGGGCCTGGCCAACCCGCGCCAGGATCCGCCCGCGGCACGCGACCGTCGGCTGGGGTTGACGAGCCCGCCGAGCGGAGCGTAGTATCCGCGGCGGCTGAGCAGGTCGCTCGGCACGTCCTGTTACCGGAGGCGGTGAGCCCCATGGTGAAGAACGCAGTCTTCTACCCGCGCACGGCGGCTGCCCTCGGCACCGTCAGCGGTAGAGGTGTGCCCACCAGCAGGTAGGACGCGGGGCCAGGCGCCCCAGAGCGACCACCGAGCCGTGGGCCACCGGGCCCCGGCTCTTTTGTTTGTGCAGGCATCTCCACGGCCACGCACGACCCCGAGCCGCAGGCCCCCGAACACCGGGCCCGCGGCTCGTCCCATGCCTGGGACCCGCGGCCTGGTGCGCAACCCGAGCCACCACCAACCACAGGAGGGTCCCGTGACCACAACCCTCGCGCCCGAACCGAAGACGACCACTCCGACGTCGAGCCCGATGTCCGCCAACGCCGACCTCGAGCCCGCCGCGCGGATCCCGGCCGGCCCGGACGCGGGAGGGCACGCCCCCCTGCTCCGGACCCCGGCTGGCCCGCCGGCTCTCCTCGTCGACCACGTCACCAAGCGTTTCAACGTCGACCGGCGCAAGCCCCCGGTCCTCGCGATCGACGACGTCTCGCTCCGCCTGGAGCGCGGCACGATCCACGGGGTCCTGGGCGCCAACGGCTCCGGCAAGTCGACCCTCATCCGCCTGATCTCTGGGTTGCTGACCCTGGACGAGGGCAAGGTGGAGGTGTTCGGCCTCGACATCGAGCGCGATGAGCTCGCCGTGAAGCGGCTCATCAACCGGGTGAGCGTGGACGCGGCCTTCTTCAAGAAGCTGAGCCCGATGGAGAACCTGCTCTTCGCCGCCCGCCTCTACGGCCTCGATGCCCGACAGGCGAAGCGGCAGGCCACGGCCATCCTCGCCCGGCTCGGCATCGCGGAGAGCCGCCTCGGACGCCCGGTGGAGCAGATGAGCCGGGGAATGCAGCAGAAGGTCGCGATCGCGCGAGCCCTGCTGACGAGCCCGACGGTGCTCCTCCTGGATGAGCCGACGACGGGCCTCGACCCGCGCAGCAAGCTCGACGTCCAGGGCTTCGTGGAAGAGATGAACAAGGCGCACGACGCCACGATCGTCCTCACCACGCACGACCTGGCCGAGGCTGAGCGCCTCTGCGACCGGATCACGATCCTCGATGGGGGTCGTGTGGTTGCCGAGGACTCGCCCGAAGGGCTCAAGCGCATGGTCGCCGACGTTCACGGGCAGGAGCCCACGCTCCACGCCGTGTTCATGACCTTCACCGGCCGCTCCCTCGACGAGGACGTCGAGGAGGACGGCGACACACCCGACTGAACCATCGAAAGGAGGTGCCGTGATGACCAACCGGCCAGCAACGACCACCAGGCGTCACCCCACCTTCCGAAAGGATCCTCACGTGCATCACATCGCACTCCAGCTCGCGAACTTCGAGGAGCGCAAGTCGTTCCATCGGGCGATTCGCGATGCCGACCGCGCGGCCATCGTGTCCGAGTGGTTGATCCACGGCGCCGACCGCGCGGACACCGTGTCCAAACGGTCGATCCGCCACCAGTTCGGCGAGTCGCTGGTGCGACTCGGCCGGCGTGTCGGAGGCGAGACCCTGGCCACCCCCGAGTGGCAGGGATGACCCCCGCCGCAGACGCATCCCGGGTCCGGGCAACCGGACCCGGGAGCGGAACCTCGAAAGGAAACCTCCGTTGGCTCTCGTCGCGCACGAGCTGAAGGCGTCATACGCCTTCGTCGAACGCAACTTCTTCCTCACCCGCCGGTACTGGGGGTGGGAGCTCGCCTTCCTCGTCTACTCCGTCGCCGGTGCCCTATCGATCAGCCTGATCGGTGCTGCCGAGGGCAACGAGCGGCTCCTGCTCACGCTCATCATCGGCGCCGTCTTCTGGAACTACCTGTCCGTCGTCTTCTCGTGGATCGCAGAGACGATCGCGATGGAGCGCTGGGAGGGCACGCTCGAGTACACGTTCATGGCGCCGGTTCGGCGCTGGACCCAGCTCCTGGGATCCTGCGTGTACGCGATGGGCTACGGCCTGGTGCATACCGCTGCCATGCTCGTGGTCATGATGCTGTTCTACCGGGGGCTGGACCTGGGGGTGACGAACCTCTCGACCGCCGCGGTCTTCGTTCTCCTCGGGTCGTTCAGCTTCGTGGGCATCGGCATGATGGCCGCGATCCTGCCGCTGCTCTACGTGGAACGCGGGGCGCAGATGACCTTCGTCATCCAGTCGTGCCTGCTCCTCGTGTCCGGGGTCTACTACCCGGTCGAGGTCCTGCCGGAGTGGATGCAGGCGATCTCGAGGCTGTCGCCGGCAACCTACGTGCTCGACGGCGTGCGGGCAGGGATCCTCGATGGGGCGCCGCTCACGGCCCTCGTCGGGGACATCGTCCCCCTGATCATCCTTGGCGTCGTGCTCATCCCGGCCGGCCTGTGGGCGTTCGCGCGCGCCGAGCGATACGCGAAGCGCACCGGCAAGCTCAAGCGGGTGGGATGACGATGGACCACCCGACCGAAGGCGCGGCTCCCGCGACTCCGACCGAGCTCGGCTGGGACCCGGGCTGGGCCGCCTCCTTCGCGCCGTTCACGGCAACGGGGTGGCAGCCCGCCCGGGTCGTGGCCTCACATCGGGCCTCCTGGGTCCTCGCCACTCCCGGCGGGGACCGGGACTCGGTCATCGCCGGCCGGCTCCGCCACGAGGCCCTCGGCCCTGCCGACCTGCCCGCCGTGGGCGACTGGGTGGCTGCCGCCGGTAGCACCGACGGTGGAGGGCCCGCCGTGATCCATGCCGTCCTGCCGCGGCGCACGGTGTTCCGGCGCGGAACCGAGGAGGGCCACGCAACCGACGAGCAGGTGCTGGCCGCCAACGTGGACGTGGCGCTCGTCGTCGCAGGCCTGGACGGCGACTTCAACCTTCGCCGCCTGGAGCGGTACATCGCCGTGGCGTATTCCGGGGGCGCGATCCCCGTCGTCGTCCTCAACAAGGCGGACGTGGCCGCCGATCTCGAGGGCCTGCGGACCGCGGCCGGCAGCGTGGCCCCGGGGACGGATGTCGTCGCGATCTCCGCGCGGACCGGAGACGGCGTGGCCGACCTCGCGACACGCCACCTGGCTCCCGGGAGAACGGCCGTCGTCCTGGGCTCGTCGGGCGTCGGCAAGTCCACGCTGGTCAACGCGCTCCTCGGGCGCGAGCACCTGCGCACCAGCGCGGTTCGCGAGGATGACTCCCGCGGCCGCCACACGACCACCCATCGCGAGCTCGTCCGCCTGCCCGGCGGCGCGCTCCTCATCGACACGCCGGGGATCCGCTCCCTCGGCGTCGGCGGCGCAGGCGACGGACTGGATCCGGCGTTTGCCGACATCATGGAGATCGCCGCGGGCTGCCGGTTTGCCGACTGCCGCCACGAGCGGGAGCCCGGCTGCGCGATCGGTGCCGCCCTCGCCGACGGCCGGTTGAGCCACGCCCGCCTCGAGAGTTATCGCAAGCTCGAGAAGGAGGCGGCCCACGTCGCGCGCTCCGGGGACCGGCTCCTCCGCGAGGCGGAGCGGAAGAAGTGGAAGGCCATCAGCCAGGCCGCCAGCCGGTACATGGCCGAGAAGTACGGGAGAGACCGATGAACGGCACCGCCTACCGCCCGTATCGCGGGACGGAGGAGCTGGCCGGGATGGCCGCGGCGAGTGCACGGCTGCGGGCCCGGCTCGGGCTGCTCGACGGGGTCAACCTCGCGGCGATGGAGCATCACTACGCCCACCTCGTGAACTCCGATCCGCTCGAGGACTGCCTGATCGCGGAACGAGACGGGATCACCGTCGGCTACGCGCGGGTCGAATGGCACGACCTGGCCGACGGTGACCGGGTCTACGACTCCACCGCCATCGTCGAGCCCGCCGCCTGGGGCCTGGGTATCGCCGAGGCGTTCCTCGCCTGGAGCGAGGCGCGCCTGCGGGTGATCGCCGGGACACACGCCCGGGACCGCCGGTCCTGGTTCACCGCCTATGCGGACGAGGGCGACGACGAGTTCCTCCTGGCGCTGGCAGGTCGCGGCTATGAGGCCGTGCGCTGGGACGCGCAGATGCTCCGGCCGGACCTCCTGGACCTGCCGGCGGTCGACGTCCCGGACGGCTACGCCATCCGCACGCCGGAGGAGCACGAGCTGCCGGCCATCTTCGACGTGATGGTCACGGCCTTCAACGAACACTGGGGGGAGTACGACGCCGGCGATCAGCGGCTCGACGTCTGGGCGGGAGATCCCCGCTTCCGCCGCGATCTCGTCGTGGTGGCGTGGCAGGGCGACGCGCCGGTGGCGTGCCTCAGCAACTTCCTCGAGCCGGCCCCGGACGGCACCATCCGGGGCTACCTCGAATCCCTCGCCACGCGCCCCGACCACCGCCGCCGCGGCCTTGGCCGGGCAGCGATGGCGGAGAGCCTCCGGCGCCTCCGGGAGGCCGGGGCCGCCAGCGCCTGGCTCGGCGTGGACCTGGACAATCGCAACCAGGCGCTCACCCTGTACGAGGCATCCGGCTTCCGCGTCGTCACGCGCAGCGCGACCTACCGCAAGCCGTTCGACCCTGGGGAGGACCACCGATGAGCACGACTGCCACGACGATCCCCGGGCTCACGCTCCGGCACGCCACGGCCGAAGACTGGGACGCGATGGCTGACGCGCTCAACCGCGCCAACCGCGCCGACGGGATCGAGGAGGTCCAGACTGGGGCAACCCTCGCCGCCGACAACGCCGACTCCGCGACGTTCCGGACGGAGCGGGATGTCCTGCTCGCCGAGCTGGATGGGGCCTTCGCCGGCTTCTCCATCGGGTACCGCCTCGTCCGCGACGGCGTGCTCGTGGCGGAGTCGTGGGGCGTGATCGTGCCCGAACATCGGCGCCGGGGCATCGGGACGATGCTCTTCCACGCGAACCGGGAGCGCCTCGCGGCCGAGTGCGCGGCCGATCCCTGGCGCGGTCCGCTGGAGATGCGCTCCTGGGCCCTGGACCAGGAGACGGGCAAGAGGGCGCTGCTGGCCGCTGAGGGTTTCGTCCCCATCCGATACGGGTTTGAGATGCGCCGGACGCTCACCGGGATCCTGCCGGAGGCTCCCCTCCCCGTAGGCCTCGAGATGCGGCCGGTCACGCCGGATCAGCACCGGGCGATCTTCGATGCCAACAACGAGGCGTTCGCGGATCACTGGGGCCATCGCGCGCCGGACGAGACGAACCTCCACACCTGGTTCCACGGCCCGGACCGGGACACGTCCCTGTGGTGCATCGCGTGGGACGGAGACCAGGTGGCGGGCATCGTGATGAACACGATCGTCCGCGCCGAGATCGAGGAGCTGGCGATCAGCCGCGGGTGGCTGGAGCAGGTCTCGGTGCGGCGCCCGTGGCGCGGGCGTGGCGTGGCCAAGGCACTCTGCTCGGCATCGTTGCGGGTCCTGCGGGACCAGGGCATGGCCGAGGCGTGGCTGGGCGTGGACGGCTCCAACCCGACGGGCGCGTTGCAGCTGTACGAGAGGCTTGGGTTCGGGGTTGCGCACCGATGGCAGGTGTATGGGCGCCCGCTGGACGCTCCCGCCCCGGCCGGGTGGCGGTCCGCGGGCCAGGAGGCCGAGGAGCAGCGCCTCAGAACGGGAGGCGACCCTCGCGCCTGACCAGCTCCATCCAGCCGCGCTCGTGACCGATCGTCGTGGCTGCACCGTGTCCGGGAAGCACGCGGAGGCGGTCCTCCAGCTGCGACAGCCGGGCAATGGACGCGACCATCTCCTCCGCCGAGCCGCCGGGGAAGTCCACGCGGCCCCAGCCGCCGGGGAACAGCGTGTCGCCGCTGAACAGCAGGCCGTCGTCGCCCGAGAGCAGGCAGACGGAGCCTTCGGTGTGACCGGGCGTGTGGAGCACCCGCAGTCGGATGTCGCCGAACCGGATCTCGCCGCCCTCGGCCAGGTCCACCGCGGGCACGGACGGCACGATCGGGAATGGGGCGTAGAGCGGTTGCGGGTCCTCCAGGCGGTGGCGGTCCGCGGGATGGACCGCGATCGACGCGCCGGTGTGCTCCGCGACCGCGGCGTTGTCGCCGATGTGGTCCCAGTGGCCGTGCGTGCTGACGATCAGCTTGAGGGTCCATTCGCGCTCTTCCAGCGCGCCCGCGATCCAGTCCAGGGACGGCGTCGCCGTGTCGATGGCGATCGCCTCGCGCGTGGACGGGTCCGCCAGCACGTAGACGTTGGTGGCGAGCGGTCCGACGATGGCGTGGATGTGCTCCATGCCGTCAGTCTCTCATGGCGGGGCTCCGGACGAGGCAGGGCGGGACGTCCGGCCCTGTCCCCGGACGCGCGATCGGCCCAGACTGCGGGTGGAGGTGATCGGCATGACGAGCTCCATCCACACGACTTCCAGCATCACCCCCTGGGACGACAGCGAGTTCGTGCGCGCCTACGAGCAGGCCCGCGACATCGTGCACCGGGAGGAGCTTGGTGACGGTCCCGCTGCGGCGGCGGAGGTCCAGCGAAGACTCCACGAGGCTGGCTACCCGCGTGCCCGCGTGGACGTCGCCCGGACGGCAGAGGAGGCCATCGACCAGGTCTCGCACTGGGTTGTGAAGCGCGACGGGTAGTGCGCCGGATCGGGGGCGGGCGGCGGACCGAAGGCGGGCGGAGCGCCGAGGCAGGATTGCCGGCAGGCGGGGCGCCAGGCTGCGTCAGCGCGTACGATGCCGGGGCTTCAGCCCGTCCCGAGCGTCTTGCGAAGCCGCTCCCACTCAGCGGCCATCAACTCCTCGTGGCGTAGCCCGAACTCCAGCGTCGCCCGCAGGAATCGGTCCATCGGCACGTCGGCGAAGCCCGCGTAGACCGCGAGGCGGGCCAGGTGCTCGCGGACCTGGTCCTCACACAGGCGCTCGAGGTCGCCCGGCGCCGCGAGGCTCGCGAACGCCAGCCTGAGCAGTCCTGGATCCCGCAGCTGAGCCGGCTCATCGGGCGGGCTGGACAACCAGGCCTCCACCGCTGCCCGCCCTGCCGGGGTGACGGCGTAGCGTCGACGCCGGCGGCCACCCGCCTCCTGGTCCTCCTCCAGCAGGCCGAGCGAGGCCAGGCGGGCCGTCTCCTTGTAGACCTGTGCGTGGGGAAACGGCCACAGGAAGCCCACCGAGCGGCCGATCGCGCTCTTGAGGTCGTAGGCCGTCATCGGTCCGGCCGCGGCGGTGATGCCGAGGATGACGAAGGAGCTCGGGCCGAGCGTCGGGTCCACGGGAGCGGCCTCAGCCGACCTGCGCCGCCGCGGTCAGCAGCAGCACGACGGCGCCGAGGACGCTCATCACCGCCGACGCCTGGACGATCAGGCGCAGGTCCTGGACATCGGTGGAGGGCACCACGGCCGGGGTCCACCAGGTGCCGGCGACACGCGGGACGAGCACCCGATCCACGACGACGCCGAGGATCACCATCCCGATGACGATGACGTGCTTCACGATGATCAGGGGCGTCCAGTCCGGGTTCGGCCCGGTGTGCGCCGCCATCAGCACCAGGCCGGTCACCGTGAACAGGACGATCGACGCGAGGATCCACGGCAGCATCCGCCGCTCCAGCGCGGCCACGACGCTCCCCGGCTCCGGGCTGCCGCCCGACTTGAGCCACGGCAGCACCACCAGGGACAGCGTCGCGTAGTACCCGAGCAGGACCACGATCGCGATGGTATGGATCCAGGTCGCCCCGATGGCGAGTTCGTTCATGACCGGTGCCTCTACAGTATGGAGTAGACGGTCCATACTATAGTGTTGGCACGTGCGCGAGTCAAGCGGGGCTGGGCCACCGCCAGGTCACGAGTCAAACGGGCCCGGGCGACCACGGGCGCGAAGTCATCCGGCGCCGGGCCACCGCCAGGTCGCGATCCCGATGTAGCCCGCGGGTCGGTTGGCCAGGGTCCAGGCCCCGTCCCGCAGGGCGACCCGGTCCGCCAGCACCGACCGGAAGTGCAGGTCCTTGTCAGAGCCCTCGGTGATGAACAGCTGCCGGCGGAGGAAGGCGGCGAGCGCGTCCACCGTCTCGAACGAGCGCGGCGAACGGTCCACGCGGACCACCTCCGTCTCGCAGCCGCGGGCGTGCAGCAGCCCCAGCAAGTCCGGCAGCGCCGGCAGCGGCACGCGCTCCTCGCCGTGGACCAGGGGCCAGAACAGGTCCGCCACGGATGCCGGGCTGCGGTCGGTCTGGATGGCGACACAGCGATCCCGGGTGGCCGCCTCCATCCCCGCCAGGAACGGGCCGATCTGCTCGATGTCGTACCCGACGTGGGCGATGAGCGAGACATCAGCCGCCGGGAGCGGCGCCAGCTGGTCGAGCGCCTCGGGCCAGGTCCCACCGATGACCCGAACGTTCGACAGCCCGTGCTCGTCGATCCCGGCCTGCAGGGCACGGCGCATGCCCGGTGACGGCTCCACGGCGATCACCTCTCGCACACGGAGCGCCAGCGGCAGCGCGTACCGACCGGCCCCTGCACCGATGTCCAGCCACGACTCGTCGGGCGCCGTCATGGCGCGCAGCATCTCCAGCGCGGGCTCGTCGGTGCGCCGCGGGTCGGCCACGAACAGGCCCGAGATAGGGGCGTAGTGATCGTCCGTTGTGGACTCGCGGAGCCGCTCGGCCTGTTCACGGTTTGCCTGGACGCGCTCCGCCCATGCGGCCTCGATCCGGGCTGCGTCGCGGGGGCTGGCGTCAGTGGACACGGGCGAGATCCTCCGGGGTGTCGATGTCTGGGTTCGAGCCCTGCGCTGCCACCTCGGCGACGAGGTCGGCCCGCTCGGCGAGGAGGGGCCCGAGGCCGCGGTCACCCGACAGGCCCGCGGCGAGGGCCCACGCGGCGCGGCGCACAAGGACAGGGTTGGGCGCGTCATCGTCCGCGTAGCGGACACGGACGATCGGCTGGGGTGTCGTCTCGGCGGCGGCGAGAACCGTCCGGATGACACCGGGCCGCACCGACGGCTGGTCGCCCAGCAGCACCAGGACCGCGTCCACGGTCCGGTCCTCGGCCGCCGCGTCCAGGCCGATCCGGAGCGAGCTGGACAGGCCGTCCATGGGGCGCGGGTTGACCTCGATCCGCTCGTTCCGCCAGGTCACGGCGTCCCTGATCGCGGCGGCCTGCTCGCCCAGGACGACGACGACATTCTCGAGGCCGGCTTCGGCAACGGCATCGAGCACGTGCTGGAGCACCGGCCGGCCGCCCATGGTGGCCAGGAGCTTGGGGGAGCCGAAGCGCCGGCTTGCGCCGGCGGCGAGGACGACCGCGAGGACGTTCATGTTCCTGCCGCCTCGTGCGCGCCTGCGGCCGCGTGGTGTCGATCGGCGGTCTCGTGCGCGCCGGCGGCCTCGTGCGCCCCAGCCGTTTCGTGCGCGCCGGCGGCCTCGCGCTCGCGCGCCAGGTCCCGCATCGGCTGACCTCGCCCACCCCGGCGCTCGGCCACGACCTCCGACAGGATCGACAGCGCGGTCTCGGCCGGCAGGCGGCCACCCAGGTCCAGGCCGATCGGGCCGCGAAGCCGGTCGAGATCCTCCGCGGAGACCCCCGCCTCCAGGAGCCGCGCCCGCCGGTCTGCCTGCGTCCTGCGGGATCCCACTGCCCCCACGTACCGGCAGCCGCGGGCGAGTGCCGTCACGATCGCCGGCTCGTCGAACTTGACGTCGTGGGCAAGGACCGCCACCGCGTCGGCCGGCCCAAGCCCGATCTCGTCCGCCACCTCGTCCGGCCACCCGACGACCAGGCGGTCCACGTCCGGGAACCGCGCCGCCGTCGCGAACGCCGCGCGCCCGTCGATGACGACCGTCTCGTAGCCCAGCTCCTTCGCCAGGCGGACGAGCGTCCTCGCAACCTCCACCGCGCCCACCACGACCAGCCGCGGGCGCACCGGGTACGCCTCCAGGAAGAGCTGGCGCCCGCCGATCACGATCGTCCGCGAGACGCCCTTCGCCAGCGCCACTCGACCCGCCTCGGCAAGCTCCGCGTCGGCCGCCGCATCGCCCAGCGTCCCGTCCAGGCGGCCGTCGTCGTGCAGGACCAGGGGGGCCTCCGGCTCGCTCCCCTGCCCCGGCGCGTGTGCCCCGAACGTCGCGGGCGGCGAATCCGCGGGGAGCCGGGTCACGATCACGCGTCCA
The DNA here is from genome assembly GCA_963766735.1 of uncultured Chloroflexia bacterium. Classification (GTDB taxonomy): domain Bacteria; phylum Chloroflexota; class Limnocylindria; order Limnocylindrales; family CSP1-4; genus CAIXZV01. The sequence goes on along the minus strand of CAVYBU010000002.1, from coordinate 191,632 downwards.
TCGCCGCGCCCCTCGCGCGTCTCGCGCGCGGCCAGCTCCGCGGAGGGCGGGATCCCGGGCGAGACAAGCACGTCGATGGTCCCGCCGCACGCCAGCCCCACGTCCCAGGCCTCCTCGTCGCTGATCCCGTAGCGGATCACGCGCTCCCGGCCGGTCCGGCGGGCGGCAAGGATCTCCTCGGCCGCGGCGCCTTCCACGCAGCCACCCGAGACGGAGCCCGCGATCCGGCCATCGTCGGTGACGAGCAGGACGGCGCCTTCCGGCCGCGGTGCGCTGCCGAACGCGCGGACGACAATCGCCCGGCCCACGCCCACGTCGGCCGCCCCGGCGCGCCATCCGTCCAGGGTGTCCAGCAACTCGCGCATCGTGGCTTCCTCCGGTCCGGGGTCAGGCGCGGGATCGCGCGCGGTCCGCCGTCAGCGGTCGGGCGCGGTCGGCGGCAAGGCCCGGCGGCTCGAGCTGGCGGGGCGGTGCGGCGTCCGGCGCAACCAGACCCATCGACGGGGTGACGGTGGTGGCGTGCGTGACGGCCGTGCCCCGACGGACCGTCCCCTGAGACGCTCCGGCCAGCACCTCGCCCAGGCGCTCGAGGCTGGCGAGCGTCCCCGCCGGCAGGAAGTCGTCGATGAACGGGTAGGCGGCCTTCATCCCGGCGGCCAGTGGCTGGTACCCGGGGGCGGATGCCAGCGGATTGAGCCAGACCAGCCGGTGGCAGTTCCGGCGCAGGCGCGCGGTCTCGGCAGCGACGAGCGCCGGGTCTCCCCGGTCCCAGCCGTCCGACACCACGATGACGACGCCCGAGGACCGCAGCGTCCGGCGCGCCCACTGGCGGTTGAACTGCCTGAACGACTCCCCTATCCGCGTCCCGCCGGCCCAGTCCGTCACGGTGTCGGCCACCCTGGCAAGCGCGCGGTCCCGATCGCGGTCCTTCATCACGCGCGTGACCCGCGTCAGCCGCGTCCCGAACACGAAGGACTCGGTCCGGACCTCGTTCGTGCGGGCCAGCGCCTGGACGAACCGCAGGAGCAGTCGCGAGTGGCGCTCCATGGAGCCCGAGATGTCGCACAGGACCACGAGCTGGCGCGGCTCCCTGATCTGCCGCTTCCAGACCCACTGGGTCAGCTCGCCCGTGGCCAGATTTCGACGGAACATCGCGCGGGCCGCCAGGCGCCGGCCGTGCGGGTGGAGCTCGTGGCGGCGGGTGCGGCGGCGCTCGAGCTTCGGTCGCAGCAGGTCCACGAACCGCTCCGCATCACGCAGCTCGGCGGCCGACATCCTGTCGAAGTCGCGGTGGCGGAGCAGCTCGCCGCGCGAGTACGCGTCGGGCGACATCTTCTCGCCGTCGAGCTCCGCGCCCTCCTCTGCGTCCTCGATGACCTGGACGCCGAGCGTTGCCAGCTCGGACATCGTCGCCTCGCCGCCCTCGCCCGCCTCGTCGGCAGTGCCGGGCTCGCCTTCGTCGCGGTCCGCGTCCGGGGAGGTCGGCGTGTCGGGACGACCCTCGGGCAACGAGCGGCCGCGGCGGCGCCAGAAGCGATCGAAGACCCGGTCGTAGATCTCGCGGTCGTCACGCCGCCGCACGAACACGGCCGCCCCGGCGTCCCGCACCTGGTCACGCCGGCCCAGGTCCACCAGGCCCAGCGCGCGGGCGAAGTCGATGGCGGCGCCGAGGTCCACCTGGAGCCCGGCCAGTCGCAGCGCCCGCCCGAAACCGACCGCCTCCGCGAGCAGCCGGCGCCCATCGACCGACTCGCCGGTGGGCGCTACCAGGATGGGGGGCGCGGCGTCTGAGCACATCGCGTACAGACTAGCCCCTCGGCGTGGGGCAGCCGGCCGCGCGCTCGAGGCGACCTGACCTCCGATGGCACGACGCTCTCGGCACAACGAATGCCCGCGGGTGCCTGACTCGTGACCCAGGCGCCAACCAGCTACGCGTGCCGCGAGGCGCGCCCCCGGCGGCCGGCGATGACGAGAACGATCCCGATGGCGATCAGCGCGCCGAGGATGTCGATCCCCACGTCCACGGGCGATGGATAGCGACCCGCCACGAACCCCTGGTGCAGCTCATCGGTGATCGCGTAGCCGGCGGTCAGCCCCAGCGCCACCGCCCATGTCCGCGGCTGGCGCCACTCCGTGGTCATCCCCAGCGCGCGCCAGACGAGCAGCGCGAGGATCCCGAAGACCCCGGCGTGGCCGACCTTGCGCACGACGAAGTCCAGCCCCTGGTCCTCCAGGAAGCGGAGGTCCGACTGGGCCGAGAACGCGAAGATGAGCCCCGCCCAGGCGAGCACCGGCAGCCAGGCGAGGAGTCCCGACCGGATCGACATGCGCCAACCATACGGTGGATGGCCGCGAGCGCGGGTCTACCGGGGCCTGCACTCGATCGGGGTTCAGGCAGAAGGACCGCGCCTCGTACGGCGCCGCACCATGGGCGGCGTCCGCGCCCATCGCATGGTCACCTCGGAGCCGATGATCACGTGCAGGCCTTCGGGCGCCGCATCCACGGCGCGCAGGGCACCCTGGATCGTGTCGTGATCGGTGATCGCCAGGTGGGTCAGGCCGCGCTCCACGGCGCGCGCGACGACGGCCTCGGGTGACGCGACCCCATCGAAGCTCGCAGACGTGTGGCAGTGGAGGTCGACGTGCGACATGCTCAACTGCCCGCGCCGGTGTCGCCGCCGGTGCTGGTCTCGGCGAGATACCGGCGTGCCGTGGCCCCGCGCACCTGGCGGATGTCCTCCTCGTACTTGAGGACGACGCCCAGCGTCTCGTCCACGACGTCGCCGGTCAGCTCCGTGGCGCCCAGGCTGAGCAGGGCGGCCGCCCAGTCGAGCGTCTCCGCGACGCCCGGGACCTTGGTCAGGTCCGCGGTGCGCAGCCGGTGGACGAAGTCCACCACCTCGCGGGCGAGCGTCGCGGGCGCGTCCGGCACGCGCATGGCGACGATCTCGAACTCCTTCGTCGCGGTCGGGTAGTCGATCCAGTGGTAGAGGCAGCGCCGCTTGAGGGCATCGTGGACCTCGCGGGTCCGGTTGCTCGTCAGGACGACGCGGGGGGCCTTGGCGGCGCGGATGGTGCCGATCTCCGGGACCGTGACCTGGAAGTCGGACGAGGATCTCCAGCAGGTAGGCCTCGAACTCCTCGTCCGCCCGGTCGATCTCGTCGATCAGCAGGACCGGCGCCTCGCCATCGGTGGCCTCCAGGGCCTGGAGCAGGGGGCGCTTGAGAAGGAACTCGGAGCTGAAGATGTCGTGGGCCGACGCCTTGTCGATCTCGCCGCGAGCCTCGAGCAGTCGGATCTCCAGCATCTGGCGCGGGTAGTTCCACTCGTAGACCGCGGTGTTGACGTCCAGGCCCTCGTAGCACTGGAGGCGGATGAGCCTGGTGTTGAGGCTCTTCGCCAGGACCTTCGCCAGCTCCGTCTTGCCGACGCCGGCCTCGCCCTCGAGGAGGAGCGGGCGCCCGAGCTCCAGGGCCAGGAACACGGTGGTGGCCAGGGAGCGCTCGGCGATGTAGCCGTGACCCCGGAAGGCTTCCGTGAGGCCCTCGATGGAACGTGTCTGTTCCGGGCGGTCCGCGCGGGACTGGGTCCGGTCCGCGGCAGCGGCTGTTGCGGCTGTTGCGGCTGTTGCGGCGGCGGGGGGGCGGGGGTGAGCGTCGGGGCGGCCTGTGCGGCCTGGCGGCGGCGGGGGTGAGCGTGGGCGCAGGGGTGGGGGCGGGCTGGTCTGATCCCATGGAGGCCGATGCTACACCGGACCGCTGGGCCCTCGGGCGCCGATCCCATCCAGGTGCTCCGACTCACCGGGTGCGTCAGATCGGGGTCTATCGCCGCGCAAGACTGGCCGAATGCGCCCTTCGCGGGCGGTTCCCTGCGGAGTAGTACCAGATCTCACTCACGGCGTGAGTTGGGCCGGGTTGGGGGGCGAGAACGCGGGGGCGAGAACGCGGGGGCGCGGAGCAATCGCGGGGCGAGATCGCGGGGCCAGCGAGGTGGGCCACAAGTCGCAGTCAAGCCCAGCCTGCTATCAACCGCGCCATGGCACCTGTCACTCGCATCCGGCTCCAAGCGGGCCTCCTGCCGTCGGTCATCGGATCGCTCATTCGCGAGGCGCGTGAGACGATCGGCTGGTCGCAGGATGAGCTGGCCGGGCGGGCCGAGGCGTCGCAGACCAGGATCTGGCGCATGGAACGAGGCGACGCCAGCGCCTTCGACCTCGACACCCTGGACCGGGTGCTCGCGGCCCTCGGCCTGCGCTCGACGCTGGAGGTCGAGGGACGCCACCTGGGCGATCGCGATGACCAGCGGGACCGGGTCCATGCGGCCCTCGCGGCAGCTCTTGCCGGGCGCCTTCGGAGAGCCGGCTGGATCGTCGAGAGCGAGGTTCCCACTGGCGCCCGTGCTCCGACCGGCTGGATCGACCTCGTGGCATTCCGGGAGCAGGACGCCGCGCTGGTGATCATCGAGATCAAGGCCGACCTTCCCGACATCGGTGGCCTGCAGCGGCAGGTTTCCTGGTACGAGCGAGAGGCGCCGTACGTCGCTCGCCGGCTCGGGTGGCGGCCAGAGCGGATCGTCGTCGCGGTGGTCTGCCTCGACACGGCTTCCATCGCAACGCGCCTGCGCGAGCATCGCGAGCTACTCGCCGCGGCATTCCCCGGTAGCGCTCGGGCCTTCGCGGCGTGGCTCTCCGGTCCGGCGGCGCCGTTCGACGGCCGTCGGGCCCTCGTCGTCAGCGACCTCGCCCCGCACCGGGGCCTCGCGCTGGCCGCGTCGGCCTTGCAGGGTGCCCGATCCGCGCCCGCCTACGCCGACTACGCGGACGCCGCGGCGTTGCTCAGCCGGCGGCGACGTCCCGCAGCGCGGCTTCGAAGCCGTCCACCATCGTGTCGATCTCGGTCTCCGTGATGGTGAACGCGGGCGAGATCTGGAACGCGCCGCCACGGACGGCCCGCGTGAGCACGCCGTTGCGCCGGCTGGCCGCCACCACCGCGTCGATCGTGCCGGGGTTCGCCGCGAGCACCTCGTCGCTGAGCTGCACGGCGCCGGTCAGACCGACCGTCCGGATCTCCCCGACGATCGGGCTTCCGGCGAGGCGACCCAGCGCTGCCGCGAGAACGGGCTCCAAGGTTCGGACGCGCCCCACCAGGTCCTCGCGCTCGATGATGTCGAGGTTGGCCATCGCCGCGGCGCACGCGGTCGCGTGTCCGGAGTAGGTGTATCCGTGGCGGAAGATCGCCCCCGGGACGGGCTCGTCCCAGAACGGGGCCCGCACGCGCGGCCCGGCGACCACGCCGCCCAGCGGCACGTACCCGGAGGTGACTCCCTTGGCGAAGGTGATCATGTCGGGCTCGATCCCGTACCGCTGGCTCCCCCACCAGTGCCCGGTCCGACCGAAGCCGGTGATGACCTCGTCGGCGATGAGCAGGATGTCGAACTGGCGGCACAGCTGCTGGACACCGGCGAAGTAGCCGTCCTCGGGCGGGATCACGCCTCCGGCGCCGATGACGGGTTCCGCGATGAACGCCGCGATCTCCGCGGAACGCGCCGCGAACAGCGTCTCGAGCGCGTCGAGGTCATGCGCGCCGACGTGGACCACGTCGCCGACCAGCGTCCCGTAGCCGGCGCTGTTGAGCGGGATTCCACCCAGCGAGGTCCCGAACGCCGCCATGCCGTGGTAGGCGTGCTGGCGTGCGACGATCACCCGCTTCTCGGGCCGGCCCAGCACGTCCCAGTAGCGCCGGGCGAGCTTGCCGGCCGTCTCGATCGACTCGGAGCCGCCGGAGGTGAAGAAGACCGCTGCGTCCTCGACCGGCGCCATGGCCGCGATCCTCGCCGCCAGCTGCACGGTGGGTTCGGTGGTGTAGCCACCGAAGGAGGAGTACGCCGAGATCCGACGAATCTGGCTCGCGACGGCATCCGCGATCTCGCCGCGGCCAAAGCCCACGTTCGCGTACCAGAGGCCGGCGGTGGCATCGAGATACCGGTTCCCGGCGACATCCGTCACCCAGACGCCCTCGCCCTCGCGGATGACGAGCTCCGCGTCCTTGACGACGTGCATGTCGGCGAAACCGTGCCAGAAGGACGTGCTCATGGGTGGACCTCGTGATGCTGTTGGGCGACGGGGCGGGGTGTCAAGTGCCGGCCGCCGGACGGTGGGTGCCGGCTGCCGGACGGTGGGCTGTAGTGCGACACCGGACCGTGGTGCGAAGCGGGTCGCGCGGGCTCCGGGGCAGGACGGGCTCCGGGTCAGGTTCAGGGTACCGCGCGACGGCGACGCGAGCGGGGAGGCGGGGGCGCGTCCGGTCCCAGCGCGGCGGTCCGGCTGCCGACCGTCCGCGGGTCGAGGCCGACCTTCACGGCATCCTGGAGCGGCATGACAGCCAGGTCCGCCGCGCGCCCCAGGGTCATGAGCGCCTCGCGGGCCCTCGTCGGATCCAGCCCCCCGAGCGGGGTCCCGTTGGCAAGCCCAATCCGGTCCAGCCCCCGGCCACCGGCGGAGGCTGCATAGCGCGCGGCCCAGACGAGGGTCGGCAGCTGGTCTTCGCCACCGGTCGCCTCGACGCTCATCGCCCCGCACACGATCCCCCGCTCCGGTGGGGCGGCCCGGACGAGGTACCAGTTGTCGGGGCCGGCGATCAGGTCGAACAGGAAGGACCGGTACGGCGCCGCGAAGATGGCCTCGGCGCCGGCCTCCCACGCCGAGCCGCCGGTCACGGCCAGCATCGGGTGCAGGTCCGGGAACGCCTCGGTATCCGCGAGGAGACGCCGCTGCGCAGCCGCGAACAGGGTTCGCTCCCCCGGATCCGCCCCAACCTCCAGGGCCGCCGGCTCTTCGACGACCACGACGGGGCAGCCGGCCGCTGCGAGAGCCGCCAGATCCCCGGCCAGGGCCCCGGCGAGGCTGAGCGTGCGCTCCTGGCGCTCGTCGCTGATCGGCGACAGGTCCGCGAACCCACGTCGACCAAGCGTGTACGGCCCGGGCAGCGCCTGCGCGACGGGAACGTCCCCGACCGCCGCGGCGGCCGCCACCCCGCTCGCCCGCCACGCCCGCAGCAGCAGCCCATCCGGGCCGGAATCGCCCGCGTCGAGCGCAGCGAGCACCACGGCCGCCGGATCGGCCCATCGGACATGGCCGTCTGTCACGAAGCCCATCCCAGCCTCGGCCTGCGCCTCGATGGTCTCGCGGACGACGGCCTCCACCGCCGCCTCCAGGTCCGCCGCTGATCGCCGCCCGGCGGCGACATCCACCTCGAGTGCCGCGAGATCCGTTCCGTCGGTCAGCACGCGGGGCCAGGGGCCGCTCAGCATCGCAAACATCGCCCGATCCTACCTCCGGACCTGTCCTGGGGTTCCTGCGCTCAGCCCCAGACGGCCATCCCGAGGGTCCAGAGCAGCCCCAGGAACACCGCGAGCGCAACCAGGCCACCGACCCGGATTGCCCGTGTCCCGCTCGCCCCGAATACCGGGACCACCGTCCCGGGCACCGATCCCGTCCGCATCCACATGGAACGCAGCGTGGGCATGCGGCTCGGTGGGAACAGCAGCCCGATCCACAGGCCGGCGACAAGCCCACCGATGTGGGCCCAGTTGTCGATCCCGGGGACGAGGAGCCCGAACAGGAGGTTGATGGCGATCAGGCCGCCCAACTGGCCCAGGAAGCCCCGGGACTGCCGGTCGAGCAGGGGCCTGTGCACGAACTGCGACGCAAAGAGCAGGCCGAACAGGCCGAAGATTGCCCCCGAGGCGCCGACGCCGAGCGGCGCGCCGCCGAACGCGAACGTCCCGAGCGATCCGGAGAGGGCGAACAGCAGGTACACGGCCAGGAAGACGGTCCGCCCGTAGAGCCGCTCCACGAACGGGCCCGCCAGCCAGAGCGCGTACAGGTTGAACAGGAGGTGGAGCGGCATCTGCTGGAGGCTCGCGTGGACCAGCGCCACGGTCCACAGGCGCCAGATCTCGCCGGCAGCGACGGCGGGCTTGTCCAGCATCAGCAGCGCCTTGAGGGCATCCCCGTCCGGACCAGCGAAGTTCGCCACCAGGGACACGATCGCCGTGACGGCCACCACGATCACCGCGAACGAGAGCCCTGCATCGCCCCGGGCCTTCGCGAAGTACCGGCCAGCCGCCCCCTTGTCGCCCAGCTCCTTCGACAGCCACCCGAGGCGCGAGGCGATCTCGGCCTTGTCGGCGTCGGGCGCACGCCGGTCCGCCTCCCGGTACGCGGCGGTGGCTCCGCGCAGGTCGCCGGCGCGGACCCGGGCCGCGGCCACGTTGCGCCAGGCGGCGTACGTGGACGGCGTCTCCGGCAGCCGCGTGGCCTCCTCCCAGGTCGCCAGCGCCTGGGCGTCGTCGTCGAGGCGGTAGAGGGCTTCGCCCAGGCCGAGCATCGCGGCCGCCGTCACGGCCGGATCGTCGAAGCCGATCACGCGCTGGTAGAGACGGCCAGCATCGGCGAAGTCCGCGGTCGCCATCAGCTCCGCCGCCCGGTCCAGGGCCGCGAGGGCCACGGGACGCGGCAGAGGGCCGTCGTGGGCAAGCACTGAGCTGAGTTCGAGCGGCGTGGGGTCGGTCACGGTCGCGACTTTACCTGAGGCGGGCCTACGAGGCGCTGCGCCGGGCCCCGGTAGACTCCGGGACATGTGCGGACGGTTCACGCAGCAGCGTCCAACCTCCGAGATCGCGAGCATCTTCGAGGCCGATGACCTCGCGAGTGATCCCGGTGGCCACTTCAACGTGGCTCCCACGAGCGAGGCCGCGGTCGTCGTGCAGCGGGAGGACCGCCGCGCCGTCGTTCGCTACCGGTGGGGCCTGGTTCCTTCCTGGGCGACGGACCCCAGGGCGGGCTCGAAGGCGTTCAACGCCCGGGCGGAGACCCTCGCCACAAGCCCGCTCTTCCGGGACCCCTTCCGGCGGCGGCGTTGCCTGGTCCCCGTGGACGGCTTCTACGAGTGGCGGCGTGACGGGAAGTCGAGGCAACCGCTCTGGATCCACGACCCAGCCGGCCTCCCGCTGGCGCTGGCCGGGCTCTGGACTGGACGCCAGGACCCGGAGACCGGCGACTGGCGACGTACCTTCACGATCATCACCACGCGACCCAACGACTTCATGACGACGATCCACAACCGGATGCCGGTGGTGATCCCGCCCGACGCGTGGGCACGCTGGCTGGACCCTGCCCCGGCCGATCCCGGTGAGCTGCGCGCGCTCCTCGAGCCGCGCGAGGACGTGGCGCTGGGCGCCCGCGAGGTTTCTCTGCTGGTCAACAACGTCCGCAACGACGGGCCGGAGCTGGTTCAGGCCGCGCCCGGCGCGGTTACGCCGGAGTCCGAGGAACCGCCCGTCCGCTGACCGGTCCCGGGAACCGTCAGGCGCCGGGTCGCTCCCAGCCGTCGCCGGCCACGACGGCGAACGCCGCTTCGGGCTCGGAGCCCGAGTCGAGGGCTGCAGCGTATCGGCCGAGGAGTCGCGGAAACGCCTCGCCGTCCTCCTCGGGGGCGATCAGGACCGTCGCGTCGTCCGGGAGCCCATCCGGCACCGCGCCTGCCGACCGGACCGCAACCACGAGGCGCGCGCCGGCGAACCCGGCCGCGTCGACGCAGGCCGGGATCACGGCGTCGGGGGCATCGTCGGCAACCACCAGCACGTCGAACTCGGTGAGGTATCGGAGGCCGAGGGCAACGTCGGCGGGGTCCAGACGCGGGCCCTCGCCGTCTGCCTCGAGCGCCGGGTCCTGCGCGCCAAGGAGCGCCGCCTCGGGACGCTGGTCATCATCCTCGGCAGCGGCGGAAGGTCGCAGGCGGATGGTCGGCCGCGCGGCATCGCGAAGCACCGCGACGTGGCCGATACCCGCGCGCGCCAGCGCCAGGAGAAGCGCGTCGCCGTCGGGATCGTCTCCGATGCGACCCATGAGCTCCACGCGAGCACCAGCCTTCACGGCGACCAGGGCGATGGCGGCCGCTCGACCCGCGGGAAGCGGCGGCGGGCCAGGACTCACGGCCGGCAGGCCGACGACGACGATCATGCCTCCAGCGTACGCCGTGGGCTCCGCCGGCGACAGGTCAGCCGGCGACAGGGTCCGTTGATGGCGTGGACGTTCAGTCCCCCGAACCGGGGGTCTCGGTGTGATCGGGCGTACGGGATGGCTGTGGTGTCTCGGGGGCGTGCGAGTGATCGTCCTCGTCCGTCGGGGTCGGGGTCGGGGTCGGGGTCGGCGTGGGCGCCTTCGTGGGAGACGGTGTGCGCGTGGCGGAGGGCTTCTTCGTGGGCGACTCCGTCCTGTCCGGCTCCTCCGACCCGCTGGGCTCCGGGGTCTCGTCCTCGATCGAGGGTGACGGTTCCGGCGAGCTGCTGGGCTCCGTCGATGCCGGGCTCTCGGTCGGCTCTGCGGTCGGCTCTGCGGTCGGCGCATCGGTGACCGGGACGGACGGCTCGGTCGTTTCGAGCACGGGTGACGGCCTGTCACCGTCGAGCACGCCGAGCGCACCCGCTGTGACCACGCCGGTACCGGCCGCGATGCCCGCGACCAGGAGCACCATCGCCATCGCCTGGGCCCGCATCGCCATCGGGAAGGCCGGGCTGACCGTGACCCTCCAGGCATCGCGGATGGATGCGAGGAGCGCTCCGACGGAGCCGCGGCGCAGTGCCATGCGCGCGGCGAGCACCGGGGCGGCCGCGGGCTCCTGCGCCACGACAGCCATCACGCGCTCGGTGAAGTCCGGGGACGGACGGACGCTGACGCGGGCGGCGGTGCCCTCGAGCTCGCGAGCCAGGCGCGTCTCCGCAGCCAGCTCGTCGGGCCCCAGGCCGGACACGCCGTCCAGCTCGTCGGCTCCGAACGGCCGCGGCTGCGTGCCGGGCCGGTTCTCCGTCATCGATCCGCCTCCTCGAGTGCGCGCTTCAGGCGCGCCAAGCCGCGATGCAGGTGTGTCTTGACCGTCCCCAGGGGGCGGTCCGTCGCCTCGGCGATCTCGGCCAGCGATCGTTCGGCGAAGAACCGGAGGGCCACGACCTCCCGGTAGGGCTCGTCCAGCGAGGCGACGGCCGCCCGGACCTGCGCGTCGCGCTCCGATCGGACCAGGGAATGCCCTGGATCGACCGCGTCCTGTGTCCCCATGGTGCGGAACCGCTCCCGGCCGGGCTGGTCGGCTTCGGCCGCCAGCGGGTCCAGCCAGGTGAGCTGCTTGCGCTGGCCGGCGCGGCGGATGGCGAGGCGGATTGCGATCCGCGACAGCCATGCGCCGAACGCGCCGTCGGCACGCCAGGAGGACAGCGACCGGTAGGCGATCACGAATGCCTCCTGAGCCACGTCCTCGGCCTCCGAACGGTCGCCGAGTACGCGGGCGCAAGCCGAGATGATCGCGGGACCCTCGCGATCGACGAGTCCGCGGAAGGCATCGCGGTCACCGGCGAGCACGGCATCAACGATCGCACGGTCATCGGTCGTGGTCCCAGCTTTCGTGACGACGGTCCCGGTCCTGTCCGTTGAGGCCTCCTCCGAGCTTCGATGTGCCGGGGCGATCCGCGCGGATGACCCCGAGGGGGCCGGCGCGGTGCCCGACGATAGCATCGCGGGTCCGGATGGCTCCCATCGCAGGACGGAGGTCACGTGGCCTCTGGTCGGAATGGCCGGGGCTAGTCGTCGCTCCCATCATGATCGCCACCGTCGTGGCTGCCGTCGTGGTCGTCGTCGTGGTCGTCGTCATGGTCGCCGCTGTCGTGGTCGCCGCTGTCGTGGCTCGGCTCGGCCGTCTCGTGGTCGCTGTCGTCGCCGTCATCGTGGGCGCGGTCGCCATCGTGGTCGTCGCTCGCCTCGGGCGAGGCGTGGTCGCTGTCGTCCTCATCATCGGCGCGGTCGCCATCGTGGTCGTCGCTCGCCTCGGGCGAGGCGTGGTCGCTGTCGTCCTCATCATCGGCGCGGTCGCCATCGTGGTCGTCGCTCGCCTCGGGCGAGGCGCTCGGGGACTCGGTCTCCGCCTCGGGTGACGCGCTCGGGGACTCGCTCTCGAGCTCAGGGCTCTCCTCGGCCTCGAACGTCGGCTCCGTGCTCGGCTCGGCCGTTTCGTTGGGTGAATCGGTGGCCTGGTCGGCCGCCGGGACGCCGTCGTCGATGCGGGCGCCGCCGCCGACGAAGCTACTGGTGGCAAGGACCGCGCCACCGACCAGGAAGACCGCCACAAGCGACGTCCCGATCGAGCGCATGACCCGGTTGTTGAACTGCATGTGGGCAACTCCGTCTGGTGGTACGGCCCCCCTCGCTGGAGCCGTCCTCACCCTGCCTGAGTCAGTTGCCCCGCCAAAGGTTTCGCGTCCGATGAACGATAGTTCCATTCCCCCAGAGCACGAGGTGCACGCTCCCGTTGGTGCGGTCCGTGCTTGCCTCCGGCTACCCGGCGGCGGACGGTTCCTGGCCGGCGCTGGCGCCGGCACCGATGCGGCGCAGCTCGGGCACTGCCAGTGCCACCGTGAGCACGGCCGCCATCGTGATCAGGCCACCCGCCATGAGCGCGAGGGTCGGAGACGTCCGCTCGGCCACGACACCGGCGAGCAGGGTCCCCAACGGGATCAGGCCCCAGGACGTGAGGATGTACAGGCTCATGACGCGCCCCCGGAGGCGTGCCGGGACCAGGACCTGGAGCAGCGTGTTGGTCGTCGCGTAGTAGAGAACCTGGCAGGCTCCCAGGACGGCGAGCGCCACCACCGACAGCGGCACGATCCGCGAGGCAGCGAAGACAACCTCCGCGGCCGACCCGACCACCAGCGCACCGAGCAGCATCCGGCCGCTGCCGCCGGAGGGACGGAGCACGGCGAGCACCAGCGCACCAGCCAGCGCTCCGACGCCGATGCCACCTGACAGCAGGCCCAGGCCGGCCGCCCCGATCTGCAGGACATCGCGCGCGAACAGCGGGAGCAGGACGAGGTAGTTCAGGAGGAACAGCGCCGGCACCCCGGCGAGCAGAACGAGCGCCGCGATGACGCGTCGTGATCGGACGTACCGGACGCCATCCATCAGGTTCGCCCACACGGATGCGTCGCCGCGATCCAGGGCGGTGTGCGGAGCAAGCTTGAGCGTGGCGAGGATGACGACGACGAGCAGGAGGGCGAACGCATTCCCCCAGAACGCGAGTCCGAGGCCGCCCGCGGCGATCGCGACTCCGGCGATGGCCGGGCCGATGATGCGTGAGAGGTTGAACTGGGCGGAGTTGAGGGCGACGGCGCTGCCGATGGCGGACCTGTCCACGAGGCTGGCGACGATGGCCTGGTACGCGGGCGTCTGGATGGAGACCACGGTTCCCGACAGGAGAGCCAGCACGGCAACGTGCCAGAACTCGACCCTCCCGGTCGTGGTCAGCACTGCCAGCGTCAGCGCAACGCCGGCCGCGACGAGCTGCATCCGCGTCAGCAGCAGGCGCCGGTCAACGCGATCAGCGATGACGCCGGCGAACGCCGACAGCACGAGGATCGGAAGGGACTGGAGGGCCGAGACCAGGCCCATCGCGGCCGGCGAGTTCGTGAGCTCGAGGACGAGCCAGCCCTGGGCGGTGGCCTGCATCCAGGACCCGACCGAGCCGATCATCGCGCCCGCGAGGAACCGCCGGAACACCGGCGACGCGAGTGCGGGGAGGTGACGGGTGAGCCGGGTTCCCAGCCTATCCGCCGCGGTCGTGGGGGTCGCGGAAGCCTCAGGCGTCGCGGGGGCCCTGGGGGCCTCAGGCGTCGTGGCCGGCGCCTCCCGGTGCGGCGGCGGCCGGGTCCGGATCCACCTGGACCTCGACGGGGGCGATCCCCGCGGCGGCCAGCGCCTCGCCGAATGCGTCGTGGTCGCCCACGAGGACGATCGCCGCGCGATCCGGATGGATGTTCGCCCGGGCAACGCGCAGGCAATCGTCGGCGGTGACGGCCTCGATGGCCGCGCGGTACCGGGTGAGCTCGTCGTCCGGGAGATCGTGGACGAACAGGCCGGCCAGCGACCCTGCAACCGGGCCGGGAGTCTCGAACCGGAGCGGGAACACGCCCACGAGATAGTCCCGCGCGGCGCTGATCTCGGCGTCGGTCACCGGCTCCTCGCGGATCCGGTCCAGCTCCACCAGGAACTCCTGCAGCGCCGGGACGGTGGCATCGGTGTTGACGGCAGCGCGGGCAGTGAACGGGCCGCGGGCACGGCGCAGGTCGAAACTGGCGCTGGCGCCATACGTATAGCCCTTCTCCTCGCGAAGCTTCATGTTGAGCCGGGAGTTGAACAGCCCCCCCAGGATGGCGCTCATGACGGATACGGCGTGGAAATCCGGGTGGCTGCGCGGCAGGCCCGGGTGGCCGATGCGGACCTCGGTCTGCACGGCGCCGGGGCGGTGGATCACGCGGATGAACTGCTCCGCGATGGCGCTCCCGTCGTCGATGGCGGACGACGCGCCGGATCCGGACGGATTCCAGTCGCCGAACCTCGCCTCGACGACGCGCAGGACCTCGTCGGGAGCCACGTCCCCGGCCACCACGAGGACAGCCCGCTCCGGGACGAACGCGGCGGCATGGATGCCCCGCAGGTCCCCCGCCGTGAGCGCGGTCACGGTGTCCGCGGTGCCGCCGGCCGGGCGGTGATACGGACTGGACGGTGCGTAGATGGAGGACACGTAGGCCTCGTCGGCGCGGCGGCGCGGGTCCGCCTTCACCTGCAGGAGGTCCGTGAGGCGCTCGTCGCGCAGGCGCTCGACCTCGGAGGCCGGGAACGCCGGCCGTCGGACGACCTCGGCCAGCAGCTCCATCGCGGGCTCCAGGCGGGTCACCGGGACGTCGAGTCCGACGGAGGTGGCATCCCAGCCCGCCTCCGCGTGGATCGACGCGCCCAGGCGCTCGGTGGCCTCGGTCAGGGCGATGGCGTCGCGGACCTCGGTGCCCTCGGTGAGCGCCCGGGCGGCCAGGACCGTCGCCCCGCCGATCGCCGTGGGCTCGTCGACGGCGCCTGTGCGCAGGGCCATGGAGGTGGCGATCAGGGCACGCCCGGGCATGGGCGTGACCATGACGCGAAGCCCGTTGGAGAGGGTCGTGCGGATCGTGGCCGGGAACTCGTACGGCCTGGGCTCTCCCGGGACCGGGCGCTGGGTGATCATGCCGTCGCGCGCGCTCACGCCGCCTCCTCGTCGCCGGTGCCGGCGGCGGCCCCGGTTGCCCCGCTCTCGCCGGGCTCGGCCTCGCCGGGCTCAGCATCGCCTGGTTCATCCGCGTCCTGTTCGCCCGGAGGCTTCGGGATGTAGGTCAGGACGACCCGGTTGTCCGCGCGGAAGGCCGCACGCGCGGCATCGCGGATCTGTTCTGCCGTGACAGCGAGGTAGCGTGGCAGCATGGTGTTGATGAGCCCCGGGTCGTCGAACAGCGTCGCGTACGTGGACAGGCGGTCCGCCCGCTCCTCCACGCGCGCCAGAGCTCCCAGCTCGTCGGCCTCGGTGAGCGCCTTGGCGCGGGCCATCTCGTCGTCCGTGGGCGGCTCGGCCGCGAGCTTCTCCAGCTCCTCGAGATACACGGCCTCAACGGTGGCAATGTCCACGCCCGGCCTGGCCGTGGCCCAGCCGACGCAGACGGACGCCCCGCCGACGAACGGGAGCGTGACGATGGCCACGTCCTGGGCGATGCGCTCCTCGCGAACGAGGCGCCGGTGCAGCCGGCTCCCCTTCCCTCCGGCCAGCAGCTGCGAGGCGAGGTCCAGGGCATCGAGGCGCGGGTCCCCGAACACCGGGGCTCGGAAGCCGAGGTACACGCGTGCAAGCGGGACGCGATCCTCCACCGTCTCCCGGATCTCCTCCCCGATGACCTCGGGGAGCGACATGTCGGGCAGGGGCGGGATCGAGGGGTTGGCGGGGATCGGGCCGAAGTAGCGGTCCGCCCACGCGCGCACCTGTGCGCGATCACAGTCCCCCGCGACCGAGACGACCGCATTGTTGGGCGCGTACCAGGTGGCGAAGAACTGCTTCACGTCTTCCAGCGAGGCGGCGTCCAGGTCCGCCATGGATCCGATCGTCGGGTGGTGGTAGGGGTGCTCCGGCGGGAAGAGGTGGCCCAGCAGCTTCTCGTTCCAGGACCCGTAGGGCCGGTTGTCGTAGCTCCAGCGCTTCTCGTTCTTGACGACGTCGCGCTGGTTGTCCAGGTTCTCCTGGTTGAGCGCCTCGAGCAGCGTGCCCATCCGGTCCGCCTCGAGCCACAGGGCCAGCTCCAGCTGGTGCGACGGCATCGTCTCGTAGTAGTTCGTGCGATCCAGCCAGGTCGTGCCGTTGAGGGTCCCGCCGGCCGCCTGGACGAGCGCCATGTGCTCCGCCTTGCCGACGTTCGCCGATCCCTGGAACATCACGTGCTCGAACAGGTGGGCGAAGCCGGTCTTGCCCTCGACCTCGTGCTTGGAGCCGACGTTGTACCAGAGGTTCACGGCCACGACGGGCGCAAGGTGGTCCTCCGCGACGATGAGCCGCAGGCCGTTGGGCAGACGCTCGTCACTGAACTCCACGACGGGAACGGGCATACGGGGAGAATCCTCGGGCGGAATTGGGCTGGGGCGATTGTAGGGTGAGGAGGCTCCGCAGGCCGTCGGCGGACGGTTGGCGGCTGACCTCACTGGCCGGGAGGGGCGGGCGCGCCGGGCTGGGCGAAGGGTCTCGCGGTCGTGTTGCGCCGTGGAACAGGGCGTGCGGGGCGGGCACCGAGCGGACCGCCCATCCCTACACCGGGAGCAGCACCGCCACGATCGTCACGGGAAACGCGATCAGGAACGAGTCGAGCGTCATGCGCAGCGTGGCCCGGACATCCGCGCGATGCGCCACCGGATCCTTCACGGCCTGGCGCCCCGCCCCGCCGTCCGCGAAGTTGCTGATGCCCGCCATCGCGAAACCGGCGCAGAACCGCCGCCGCGCCTGGAGCCACGAGAGCGCGCCACCCCAGAGAGGCAGCAGGACGAGCAGCCGCGCGATGGGCGGCGCGCCGGCGGCGACCAGCGCGACGAACAGGACGAGCGCCACCGCGAAGCCGATGACCGCGTAGGTCCGGCGCCGCCGGATCTCCCACGGCCCGATGTTGCAGACCCCCGGCACGTAGGGGCCATCATGCGCGGCGGGCGCGATGATCGAGATGGGCGGGATCGGCATGGGATCGGACGGGGTGGGCATCGAACCTCTGGGGGCTGTGGCCACGGATGACGTTGCCTGTGTTCGCCCGCCGTGGCCGGGCGCATGAGCAGAGCCGCCGGACCGCGGACGGCATGGTCCCGGCGCCGCTTGTAGACTCCGGCACCGTGAGCACCGACGCCATCAACCAGCCAACGGCCCGACAGCGGCGCCTCAGGAGAATACCCGCCTTCGGCTGGGGCATCTCCGTCGCGGCGGGGCTTCTGCTCGCGCTGGTGATCGCCGCGCCCGCCCTCGCCCATGCCGACCTGGTCGAGTCCAGCCCCAAGGACGGTGCGGTCCTGGAGACGCCGCCGACGAAGGTGAGCCTGACCTTCAGCGAGGCCCTCGATACCGGGAAGAGCTCGTTCAAGCTGCTCGGCCCGGACGGTACCGTCGGTACCGGCAAGGTGACCAAGGCGAGCGCGAAGGTCATGGCCCTCGATGGGCTGACGCTGGCAGCCGGTGCCTACGAGGTCCGCTGGACGGCTGCCTCGCCGGACGGGCACCTCATCCGGGGCACGCTCGCGTTCACCGTCGCCGAGCCCACGCCGACACCCGCGGCACCCGAGACGCCAGCGGCGACCGCCTCGCCCGCGACGCCCGACCCGACCGCGGACCCCACCGCGGACCCGACCCCCGGGCCGGCAACTCTGGAGCCGGTCACCCCCGAAACGGCGGCTCCCAGCCCCCCTGACGACGCCGAGTCGGCCGCCACTCCGACCATCGAGGTGCTGATCCCGATCGCCGCAGGGCTGATCATGATGGCCGGCGTCGGAATGCTCGTCCTTCGGCGCAGTCGCAGGGCCTGACGAGTGCAGCACCCTCGCGCCCGAATCCCGGCTCGCCTGATGGGCGGCGCCGCCGGGATGCTGCTGGTTGCGGCACTGCCCGCCGTCGCCACTGCCCACGGCCTATCCCCCGTGTACCAGAGCCCCCTCCCGCTGGTCGTGTACCTGGCCGGCGCGGCCGCGGTCGTGGCGCTCTCGTTCCTGTTCGTGCTGGCCCGCGACATGCGGGCGGCGCCTGCGGCGGATCCCAAACTGGTCGCCGTGCCCCGCGCCCTCCGGGCGGCACTCCGCGGCGTGGGGCTCGCCGGCTGGACGTGGATCATGCTCCAGGGGCTGGCGGGCGGCGCATCCGCCGGGGCCGTCGCGTCGCTGTTCCTGTGGGTGTTCGGCTGGGTGGGGATCGCCGTGCTGTCGGCGCTGGCCGGTCCCGTCTGGGAGTGGCTCGACCCCTTCGCCACCCTTCACGACATCCTGGCCTGGGTCCTGCGCCGGGCCGGGATCCGCGGCTGGCGCCCGTCCCCCATCCCGGCGCGACTGCGCGTCTGGCCGGCCGCAGCCGGGCTCGCGTTCTTCGTCTGGCTGGAGCTGGTGGCGGTGGCGGGGAACGCGACCCTCACCGTCGTCCTTCTCGGGTACACGATCCTCACCCTGGCGCTGATGGCCCACTTCGGGCGCGATGCGTGGCGCGCCGAGGGTGAGACGTTCACGGTCTGGTTCCGGACGCTCAACCTCCTTGCCCCATACGGCACCGTCGCGGGCGGATCGCCGCACGGGGTGGACGTCGCCCGTGTCGTCCGGCGCCCGTTCGCAGCCGGACTGCTGGACGCGTCCTGGACCACGCCCCGCATCGTGCTGGTGGCCATCGGGACGGGGTCGATCATCTTCGATGGGCTCTCGCAGACCGCCGCCTTCGCCACCGTGTTCGGCAATCCCTCTATCGGCACGCAGACGCTCCTCCTGGGCGCGTTCATCGGCGCGATCGTCGGCGGCGCGATCGTCGTGGCGCGCACCGTGAGCCCGGGGGCGATCGGGGCCGGCCTGCTGCCGATCGCCGTCGGCTACCTGGTCGCGCACTACCTGACCTACCTGCTGATCGATGGCCAGCGGATCCTGATCGCCCTCTCGGACCCGCTCCAGCGAGGCGACGACCTCTTCGGCACCGCATTCTTCGAGCCATCCGGGGCCTGGCTGCCGCCCGGGCTCGTCTGGACCGTGCAGCTGGTGGCCGTCGTGGGCGGGCACATGCTGGGTGCATGGGCCGGGCACGTCACGGCCCAGCGGGACATGGACGCCGAGCGCCAGCCAAAGCCGGCGCGGGACATGCGCCACCGGAGGATCCATGCCCCTGAGGCGCCACGCCCGCGCAACGTTCGCGCCCGCGAGGTTCCCCTCGCCGTGATGATGGTGGCGCTGACGACGCTGACGCTCTGGTCGCTGGGCCAGGCGATCGTCGTGGACCAGGAGACCGCCGCGGGCTGCGCCCCGGTCTGCGCCCCGGGGATCGCCCGCCCCGCCTGACCCACGGAGCTCCGCGCCGGACCGCCTCAGAGGCCCGCGACGGCGCACAGCGCGCGACGGCGCACAGCGCGCGACGGCGCACAGCCCGCGACCGGCGCCCAGGACCCGCACTCAGCTGGCCGGCGTCCCCCCGATCGGCACCCAGTCCGTGATCGGGCGCACGACTGCGATGTCGTCGGCGATCGCCGGGTCCAGCGCCTCCGCGGCAGCGACCCCGGTCTCGATCGCGGTCAGGCACAGCACACCCTCCGCGATCGCCGTGTGGCGGATCTCGGCGGCGTCCCGTACTGCCCCGGAACGCGGCGTCGGCGTATTGACCACCAGCCGGACCTCGCCGCCCTCGATCAGGGCAAGGATCCCGGCCTCGTCGCCCACGGGCTCGGAACCGAGCTTGGCCACCGGCAGGGCCTCGAACCCTGCCGCCCCGAGCGCCGCGCGCGTCCCGGACGTGGCCGCCAGCCGGTAGCCGGCGCGGACCAGTGCGCGGGCCAGGTCCAGCAGGCCGCCCTTGTCCCGGTCGGCGATCGAGAGCAGCGCGAGGGGCACCTCGCCCTCCCGAGCCCGCGGCGGGATCAGCGACGCTCCGGTGAGCGCCTTCGCCATCGCCACGCGAGGATCCACCGCGATGCCGATGACCTCACCCGTGGACTGCATGAACGGTCCCACCGAAGGGTCCACGCCCTTGAGCTTGGCGGTCGAGAACGCCGGTGCCTTGACCGAGACGAACGGCGGCACCGGCCGTAGCCCGCCCGACCAGCCCATCCCCGCCAGCGTCGAGCCGAGCGAGATGCGGACCGCCAGCTCCACCATCGGGACTCCGGTCACCTTGGACATGAACGGGACCGTTCGCGAGGCGCGCGGGTTGACCTCGATCAGGTAGACGCCGTCGTCACGGACGATGAACTGGGCGTTGACGAGCCCTTTCGCGCCGAGAGCCAGGCAGATGCGCTCCATCGTGGCGACGATCAGGGCCTGGTCGCCATCCGCCACGTGCTGCGGCGGGAACACCCCGATCGAGTCCCCCGAGTGGACGCCGGCCCGCTCGACGTGCTCCAGCAGTCCTGGGATCAGCACGTCCGTCCCGTCGGAGATGGCATCCACGTCCACCTCGATGCCCTCGAGGAAGCGGTCGATGCGCACCGGTCGGTCGGGGTCCACGACAACGGCGGCTGCCAGGTGACGCGCGAGGTCCTCGGGCGAGTACGCGAAGTCGATGGCGAGGCCGCCGATGACGAACGACGGCCGCACGATGACCGGGTAGCCGATCCGCTCGGCGAGCGTGAGGGCCTCCTCGATCGACTCGGCCATGCCGCCCTCGGGCTGTGGGATGCCCAGGCGGTCCAGGAGCGACGAGAACCGCGTCCGCTCCTCAGCCTGGTCGATCGCCTCCAGGTCGGAGCCCAGCAGCGGCACGCCGCTCGCGACCAGCGGCGCGGCGAGGTTGAGCGGCGTCTGGCCGCCGAACGCCACCACGGCGGGCAGCAGGTCCGCGGCCGCGGCCGGATCCATCCCGGTGGCGCCACTCTCGAACTCGATGATGCTGCGCACGCTCTCGGTGTCCAGCGGTTCGAAGTACAGGCGCGTGGACGCGTCGAAGTCCGTGGAGACCGTCTCCGGGTTCGAGTTGACCATGACCGCGCCCCACCCCTCGCGACGGAGGACGTCCGCGGCCTGGACGGCGCAGTAGTCGAACTCGATCCCCTGCCCGATTCGGACGGGGCCGCTGCCGATCACAAGCGCAGCGGGCCGTCGTACCGGGGGCGCCTCGGGCGGCGAGCCGGCCGACGCGTAGGTCGAGTAGAAGTACGGCGTCTCGGCGGCGAACTCCGCCGCGCAGGTGTCCACCATCGCGTAGCCGGGGATCAGCCCCAGGGCCGTCCGTGCGCCGCGGACGGCGGCCTCCTGGACGCCCGCCAGGATCCCCAGGTCCCGGTCCGAGAACGCGGCGCGCTTGGCCGTGGCCAGGAGCGAGGCCGCCTCGCCGTCGTCCGGATCCACGAGGCGGCCGCCCGCTGCCCTCACGTCCCGTTCCAGCGCGAGGTTCCGGCCCATCTCCGCGAGGAACCAGGGCGAGATGCCCGTCGCCCGCCGGACCACCTCCTGGGGCACGCCGCGGCGCAGGAGGCCAAGCAGGCGCCACAGCCGCGAATCGGACGGCTCCAGGAACTGCCGCAGGACGATCGGCGCGGCCGAGCGCTGCGCAAACCGGGTGCTCTCGCACGCCTGGCCACGCTCGTCCACCCAGCGGATCGCCGCGTCGTCATCGGGGAGCAGCGGGTCCTCTTCCGCCTCGGCATCCGCGTCGGGGCCTGCCTCGGAGCCCGCGTAGACCGCGGCCAGGTAGTCGAGGGTCGGACGCCATGACGGGTCCTCGCCCAACGGCCCGGCCCCGGCCTGCTCCAGGCCCCGGAGGGCCTTGTTGAGAGCGGCGCCGAAGGTCCGGTCGATCGCCATCACCTCGCCGGTGGCCTTCATCTGCGAGCCCAGGCGGCGGTCCGCGGTCGGGAACTTGTCGAACGGGAAGCGCGGCAGCTTGACCACCACGTAGTCCAGCGCGGGCTCGAACGCGGCAACGGTCGTCCCCGTGACCACGTTCGGGATCTCGGCCAGCGTCCGGCCCGCGGCGATCTGCGCGGCCACACGGGCGATCGGGTAGCCCGTGGCCTTGGATGCCAGGGCCGACGAGCGCGAGACCCGCGGGTTCACCTCGATGACCGCGTATTCGGTGGAGTCCGGCGAGAGCGCGAACTGGACGTTGCAGCCGCCCTCCACGCCCAGGGCGCGGATGATCGTCAGCGCGGCGCTCCGCAGCCGCTGGTGGACCTGGTCGGTCAGCGTCTGGACGGGCGCCACGACGATCGAGTCGCCGGTGTGGACCCCCAGCGGGTCCACGTTCTCCATCGAGCACACCGCGATGCAGGTGTCCTCGGCGTCGCGCATGACCTCGTATTCGATCTCCTGCCAGCCGACCAGGCAGCGCTCGATCATCACCTGCCTGATCGGGCTGGCGCGGAGGCCGGCCTTGACGCGCTCCCAGTAGGCCCCCTCCGTCTCGACGATGCCCCCGCCGGTCCCGCCCAGGGTGAACGCGGGCCGGATGATGGCCGGCAGGCCGATGGTGTCCAGGGCCTCCCGGGCGGATGCCTGGCGCGCGTCGTCGTCGGCGCCCTCGACGATGAACGAGGGCGCGTAGGGCTGGTCGATGCGTTCGAGCAGGTCCCGGAACGCCTCGCGGTCCTCGGCCATCCGGATTGCCTCGAGCGGCGTGCCCAGGAGGCGGACGTTGTGCCGGTCCAGGACGCCGGCCTCGGCCAGCGCCATCGCCAGGTTCAGCGCCGTCTGCCCGCCCAGCCCTGCCAGCAGTCCCTCCGGCTTCTCGCGGGCGATCACGGCCTCGATGGCGGCGACGGTGAGCGGTTCGAGGTAGACCGCGTCTGCGACGGTGGGGTCCGTCATGATCGTGGCCGGGTTGGAGTTGACCAGGATCGTGCGCACACCCTCGGCTCGGAGCGCGCGGCAGGCCTGGGTGCCGGCGTAGTCGAACTCGGCCGCCTGTCCGATGACGACCGGCCCCGAGCCCAGGATCAGGACGGACTCGGGCTTCGGCCGGTGCGGGCGCTCGTACGGGGTCGGGACGGTCATCGGGCACTCATCCGCGGGTCACGCGCGCCGCCGGCATGCGTCCACGAACCGGTCGAACACCGCCAGCGCGTCGAGCGGCCCGGGGGCGCCCTCCGGGTGGTACTGCACGGTCTCGATCGGCTTCTCCGCGTGACGCAGGCCTTCCACGGACCGGTCATTGAGGTTGAGCTGGCTGACCCTGAACCCGGAGGCGGCGGGGAGGCTGTCCCCCACCACCTGGACCTCGTGGTTCTGGGCGGTCACCTGGACGTAGCCCGTGTCCAGGTCCTGGACCGGGTGGTTCGCGCCGTGGTGTCCGAACCTGAGGCGACTCGTCTCCGCCCCGGCCGCACGGGCGATGACCTGGTGCCCAAGGCAGATGCCCAGGAGCGGCCGCCCGTCCTCGATCAGGGTCCGGGCGAGGGCCACGGGCGCGGCCAGCCGCGCCGGATCTCCGGGACCCGGCGAGAGCACCACGCCCGTCACGTCCGGGGCCAGCACGTCCGAGGCGGCGCTCGTGTGCGGCAGCACGCGCACACGGACCCCGCGCCGCCGGAGCGAGTTGACGATGTTGGCCTTGAGGCCGAAGTCCACGATCGCGACGAGCGGCGCGGCCGGGTCGTCCCCCAGCTCGCGAACGGCGGCGGGCGACACCTGGGCCACGAAATCCTGGTCCTCCCAGCGCGGCACGGCACGGGCCAGCTCCACGGCGGCGTCCGGGTCCGTGAGCCCCGGCTGCGTGATGATCCCGCGCAGGCAGCCATTCGCCCGGAGGTGGCGGGCGAGCGCCCGCGTGTCCACGCCCGCGATGGCAGGGATCCCGTTCGTCCGCAGGAGCGTGGCCAGCTGGCGGGCGTCGTCGAGGACCGCGGCCGTCGCGTGGGCCACCACCAGGCCCCGGAGCCATGGATGCTCGGACTGGTCGTCCGCCACCAGGCGCCCGTAGTTGCCGATCAGCGGGTACGTCATGACCACGACCTGGCCCGCGTAGGACGGATCCGTGGCGATCTCCTGGTACCCGGTCTGGGACGTGTTCACCACGAGATCCCCGCCAGAGGCGACGGGCGCGCCGAAGGCGATGCCGGGGAAGACGGTCCCATCCTCCAGCGCGAGCAGAGCAGGACCGGCGTTGCCGACGCGCGGATCGACGATCGCGTCGGCACGCGGCAACGGCGGATGTCCGGGGGGCGGTGGGGCGATCACTCAGGACCCGGCGGGCTGCGGCAGGTAGCCGCAGGCGGGCATGCGCACTGGCAGGTTCCTCCTAGTCGGCCTCACGGGACCGGTGCGCCGGCCTCACGGGACCGGCCCTCAGGATGGCGTGAGCGTACCAGCCCGGGGCTCAGCCCGCAGCCGGCCCGACAGGCCCTGTCGGTGCCTCCAGCTGGCCGGCCGCGGCCGGCAGCTCCACCCGGAACGCGGCTCCACCGCTTGCCCGGTTCGCCACCCCGATGCGCCCGTCGTGACGCTCCGCGATCCAGCGCGCGATCGACAGGCCCAGGCCGGTCCCCCCGGATGGGGCGCCTGGGGCCCGCCAGAAGCGGTCGAAGACGTGTGGCATGTCCTCCGGACGCACGCCGGGCCCCTCGTCGGTCACCTCGATCGAGGCCACCCTGCCGGAGGCACGCACCGTCGCCGTGACGGTCCCGCCCCTGGGGCTGTGCCGAACGGCATTGTCGACCAGGATCATCACCAGTTGCCGGAGACGAGCGGCGTCCCCATCGACCATCGCGGGTTCCGGGTCAACCAGGACGGTCACCCCTCGGGTCTCCGCCGTCCGGGTGAGGGCCGACGCGGAATCGGCCGCGATGTCGCCGAGGTCCAGGAGGACACGCTCCAGCGGCACGGCCCCGGAGTCCGAGCGCGCGAGCAGCAGGAGGTCGTCCACGAGCGCAGTCAGGTGGGATACCTCGGCATCGATGTCGTCCAGCGCCTCCGTCGCCTCGCCGATCGGCTGGTCACGGTGGCGGGACAGGTGCTCCACCGAGGAGCGGATGACGGTGAGCGGCGTCCGGAGCTCGTGGCTGGCGTCCGCCGCGAACTCCCGCTGGCGCCGGAGGGCGACGCGCTGGCCCGCGAGTGACTCGCGGATCGGGACGAGAGCGCGACGCGCGTAGACGGCACCGAGCCCGAGCGCGACCAGCACGACCAGGACGCCGCCGAAGAGCAGGACCGACAGCAGGACTCCCAGCGTCTCGACCTCTGTCGAGCGGTCCTGCACCGCCTGGAGGAAGTAGGTCTGGCCGTCCTGCGCGTACACGACTCTCTGGGTCATCAGCCGGACGGGGATCTGCGTCGCGGGCGACGTTGCGATCTCCAGCAATGCCGTGCGCACGTCGGTCCCGTCCGGAGCCTGGTTCGCGGCCGCGATGCCGACGGCGTCGGGCATCCCGCCGAGGATCGCGACGGGCTCCCGGCCCAGGCGGACGGGTGTGCCCGCGGCGTCGAATGCGAACAGGTAGGTGTTGCCACGACCGGGCTGGAAGCCGAACCCCGGCGGCTGGACGGGCGTCTCAACAGTGCCCTCCAGGGCGGCGACCCAGGGATCGACCCGGTTCGCGAGCTGGTCGATGCTCGCGGTCGCCAGCGTGTTGGCCACGGCGGCGTAGAGGGCGATCCCGAGCCCGACCAGCACGATCAGCGTCGACAGGCCGCTCCACGCGACGAGACGCCAGCGCACCCGCCGGAGAAGGCGGGCCTCCTCGGCGAGGGCCGCCTGCTCGGCTCCGTCCTCCAGGGGCTCGGTGCGGTGGCCGTCAGCCATCAGCCAGCCGGTAGCCAACCCCGCGCACGGTCTCGATCTGGGGGCCCGCCTCACCCAGCTTCGTGCGCAGGTAGTGGACGTAGGCGTCCACGGCATTGGGCGTGACGGCCACGCTGAACGGCCACGCATGGTCCAGGAGCTGGTCCCTGGTGAGGGTCCGCCCTCCGTGACGGAGCAGCGCTTCCAGGAGCGAGAACTCGCGCGGGCTCAGGTCCACGGGGCGGCCGTTGACGGTGACCGCGCGCGCAGCCTCGTCCAGGATGATGGCGCCCGCCGAGAGCTTGGGCTCCGGACGCCTTGGGCCAAACTCCGCTCGCCGGGTGAGAGCGCGCAGCCGCGCGGCAACCTCCTGGTATGCGAACGGCTTGACGACGTAGTCGTCTGCGCCGGCGTCCAGGCCCGTCACGCGGTCCCCCACAGTGTCCCGGGCGGTGAGCATGAGGATGCTCACGTCCAGGCCCGCCTTCCGGATCCGGCGGGCGACGTCCAGACCCGAGATGTCCGGTAGCCCGATGTCGAGGATGACGGCGTCCAGCCCTTCTATGGCCGCGGCCAGCTCGATGCCCGTCCTGCCGTCGGGCGCGTGCTCCACGACGTGGCGATCCTCCTCGAGGAGGCGGGTCAGTGACCGGGCGAGGCGCTCGTCGTCCTCGACCAGGAGCAGGTGCATCGGTTGCCTCGTGATCCCCTGGAGATCAGGGGACGATGGTGACGGATCCGGCGGTGCCGAGGGTGGCCGCGTTGCCCGACGAGTTGCCCTGGCCCGGCCGGAGCCGCCCGGCGAGCTGCAGCTGCACGGTGGCGCCCGTCGTCACGTCGGACGCCGCCGCATCGGCCTGCTGATGGTACGTGGTGCTCGCGTCAAGGCCCACGGTGATCGTCTGGCCCGACTCGAGCTTGATCGTGATCGAATCGGCGCTGATCGAGTCGACCGTGCCGGTCATGGTCAGGCCGCCGCCGAAGGCGCCGAAGCCCCGGTCGCCGGGAAGCCCGCGACCCTGGCCGCCGCCCGGGAACCCTCCGTTGCCGTTGGGGTCGAAGCTCATGTCCGGCAGGTCACCGCCGTTGTCGCCCGGGACGAAGACGCCGCCCTGACCGGGGACGAACACGGTCCCGCTGCCAACGGTGGCCGACGCCGGCGCCGTGGCACGGCCGACGGCGAACGAGACCCCCGCGACCGCCACCAGGACCGCGGCGCCCAGCGCGAGGTTGAGGATCCGCGACGAGCCGGACGAGCCGCGCTTCTGGGATGCCGGGCGACCGGCAGGCTCTGGCTCGGGAGGCGCGAAGCCGGGCTGGAAGGTCGGCACGGGCTCCGTGAGGGAGGTCGAGAGGCCGGGGGCGGCGGTCGCCGGATCGCTGGGCGGGGTGGTCATCGTCTCGGTCTCCTACTCGTAGCGCAGGGCGTTGATGGGGTCGAGGCGGGCCGCCTGGCGGGCGGGCCACACCCCGAAGATGACGCCGACCGCGAGGCTGAACAGCAGGGCGACGGCAAGCGTTGTGGGGCTGATGGCGAAGGTGATCGCGCCGACGCGGGCGATCAGCGCGGATACTCCAAGGCCGACAGCGATCCCGATCACGCCTCCCAGCACCGACAGCGTCAGGGCCTCGATGAGGAACTGGAGCAGGATGTCGCGCCCGCGGGCGCCGACGGCCTTGCGGATCCCGATCTCGCGCGTCCGTTCCCGGACCGAGACCAGCATGATGTTCATGATCCCGATGCCGCCCACGATCAGCGAGATCGAGGCGATCCCGCCGAGCAGCAGCGTCAGGGTCCCGCTGATCGAGGAGGCAGTCTCAAGGAGCTGGGCCTGGTCGAAGATCCTGAAGTCGTCCTCGTCCGTGGCCGCGAGGCCGTGGCGCGTCCGCAGCACGGACGTGATCTCCGCCTGGACGGTGGCCATCTGCGCCTCGTCGGTCACGCTGAGGCCGATGGTCCGGACGCCGTCGCCGGCGACGAAGTACTTCGCGATGATCCCGATCGGGACCATGACCTGGTCGTCGGGGTCCTGGAAGCCGGAGCCGCCCTTCGGCTGGAGGATGCCGACCAGCTGGAACGGCAGCCCACCGATGCTGATCTCGCTGCCGATCGACGTCTTGTCGAGACCGAGGTCGCTGGCGGTCGTGGCGCCCAGGACGGCCGTCCGCAGGTTGCGCTCCACGGCCGTGTCGGTCAGGAACGTGCCCTGCCAGATGTCGTAGGCACGGACATCGGCGTAGTCCGCCGTCGTCCCGATGATCGAGGTCGTCGTGGCCTCGCCATCGGCGCCCACCGTGGCCTGGGTCGAGGACTCGGGTGCGATGCCCGCGACTCCGTCGATCCCCCGGAGCGCGTCCACGTCGTCCAGGGTGAGGGTCGAGGAGGCGCCGCCGTTGGCCCCGGCCGCGCTGACCGTGAGCAGGTTCGTGCCGAGGCTGGACAGGCGCTCGGTGATGCTGGACGTGGTCCCCTGCCCCACGCCGACCAGGGCGACCACCGACGCGACGCCGATGATCACCCCGAGCATGGTGAGGGCCGCCCGCAGGCGCCCGGTGCGCAGCCGCGAGAACGCCAGCCGGACCAGCTCGAACAGGCTCATGTGACGAGCCTTCCGTCCCGGATGTGCACCTGCCGGCTGGCCGCCTCGGCGACCTCGGCATCGTGCGTGATGAGGACGATGGTGCTCCCCGCAGCATTCAGCTCGCGGAACAGCCCCAGGACCTCGTGGCCCGTGGCCTGGTCCAGGTTGCCCGTGGGCTCGTCGGCCAGGATGAGCGCCGGATCTGTCACCAGCGCCCGCGCGATGGCGACCCGCTGCTGCTGGCCGCCGGAGAGCTCCGACGGCTCGTGGTCCATGCGGTCCCCCAGCCCCAGCCGCTCCAGCGCGGCCGTCGCACGGCGAACCCGCTCGGAGCGGCCTGCGCCCTGGTACAGCAGCGGCGTGGCCACGTTGTCGAGGGCACTCGTCCGTGGCAGCAGGTTGTACGACTGGAACACGAACCCGATGGTCCGGCTCCGGACGCGGGCGAGACCGTCGTCGTCGAGATCCTCGACGGGCCGACCGGCGAGGGTGTACGTGCCGGTCGTCGGGCGGTCCAGGCAACCCAGGATGTGCATCATCGTGCTCTTGCCGGACCCGGATGGCCCGACGATCGCCAGGAACTCGCCCCGCGCGACGTCGAGGTCCACGTCCCGCAGCGCCGGAACCGTCACCCGGCCCATGTCGTAGGTCCGCCCGATGCCCCGCAGGCTGATGATCTGCTCGTTCATGGCCTCGGTCGGCAGGGCCGTCACGGCTGCTGGAACCGACCGCCGCCGCCACCACCGCCGGGGACGATGACCTCGCCGCCGCCGAACCCGCCGCGCCCGCCGATCGCGGAGACGGTGGTCCCTGTCCGGTCGGCGGTGGTCCCGGTCACGACCACGTCGCCCACGGCCAGCCCGCTGGTGATCTCGGCCGTGGCATCCGTGACGAGGCCAACCTCCACGGGCGTCGCCGTGGGAGTGCCGTCTGCGTCCAGCACCTGGACCCGGTAGTCGCCGCTGGTGCCGCGCAGTGCCGAGCTGGGGATCGTGAGCACGTTGGTCGCCGACTCGGTGACGATCGTGATGTCCGCTGTCATGCCGGCGCGGAGCGTGCTCGGCGCCCCGGTCAGCGCCACGGTGACCGGGAACGAGACCACGCTGCCGCCGGACGCCCCGGTCGCGGCGGGGGCGATCTCGGCAGACCTTGCCTCCGATCACGGCATCGATCGCATCGACGGTGACAGTGGCGTCCTGGCCGATGCTCATCGCGCTGATGTCGGACTCGACGACGTCCGCGGTCACCTCGTAGGTGGAGGAGGCGATCGTGATCGCGGTCCCGGTGGACTCGAGCCCGGGCACGATGGCGACGGCCGTCACGGTGCCGTCGATCGGGGCCGTGAGCGTGGCCAGGGCAATCTGGGCCTCCAGGTCGGCGAGGGCGGATTCGGCCTGACGGCGGCTGTTGAGCGCGTTGTAGTTGCCGATCTTCGCCTGCCGGATGGCGTCGGTGCCCGATGCGTCGTCCAGCGTCTTCGCGGCCACCTTCTCGCTGACCTTGGCCGCAGACAGCGACGTCTTCGCCTGGGTGAGCTGCGCCCTGAGATCGCTGGTGGCGGCCGTGGCGAGCACGTCACCCTCCCTGACGGACTGGCCGACCGTGGCATCCACCGTCTCCACGAGCCAGGTGCCCGATCCGGCGGACGCGGTCCCGTCGGCGAGACGCGGAGCCGTGCCGAACCCCAGGACGTAGCTGGAGGTCGAGGCGATCGTCCCGGTCGCGGCGACCTCGTCGGTGACGTCACCGGTCACGGCGGTCGCGGTCAGGTAGGTGGAGGCAGCCGTGGATTCACCGGCAGGCAGGCCCCCCAGCGACACGAAGACGGCTGCACCGCCGGCCGCGACCAGGACCAGGATGACGAAGACCTTGAGCTTCACGGGCATGCCTCGGGCGGGGAGATCGCAACGTGAGACCGAGCATGCCCTTCGTGCGTGAGAAGGCCCTGAGAGACCTCAGCCGCAACAGGGGACGAGGTGGATCAGCAGTTCCACGGTGGCGCGATCCTCGACCGAGAGGACCGCCATCGCCTGCGGCTTCTGGATCCCGAAGTCGGCGAAGGCGATTGGCACCGAGCCCGCGACGGCGATCGTTTCGCCTTCCCGGCGGGCCTGCAGGGCGACCTGAACCGACTTCGTCACGCCGTGGAGGGTCAGGTCTCCGGTCGCCGTGACCTCGACGACCTCACCCTCGGCGGGCTCCGTGCCCAGCTCGATCGGCTGGGTCAGCGTGAAGCTCGCCTCCGGGTAGGTCGCCGTCTCGAGGGCCTGGCGCGAGAGCTGCCGATCGCGGTTGCCGCTGTCGCTCTGGAGCGTCGTGAGGTCAGCCGTGAACTCGCCTTTCGTCACCGTGGTCCCCTCGATCGTTAGGGAGCCGGTCACGTCGGACGTCCGGCCGACGGCCTCGGTCGCCCCGATATTGGCCAGCTCCTCGCGGACCCGGTAGCCCACGAAGGTGGCAGGCCCCGAGGTCGAGGAAGCAGTGGGATCGGTGGTCCAGATCCCCTCGAACGTCTGGCCGGACGAGCCTCCGGTCCCGGCACTCGCACCGGAGCCCACGGCGGCACTGCCGGCCGGCACCGTGGTTGCCGGCGCCATCGACCCGAGCGACACGGGCGGCGGACCCGACGGCCGGAAGAAGACGTACCAGAGGGCGGCCCCGCCGAGGACCGCGACAACGATCAGGGCGACCCCCAGGATCGGGCCGCGACGTGAGGTGGTTCGAGGTGTGGTCACGAGGATCTCCCCTGTGGGAACGACAGGATGATCAGGACAGCGTGGCGGCCCGGGTGCGCCGCTCAGCCACCCGCCTTGTAGGGGTACGTCACCCAGTCATGCGCGGTTGCCGCCCAGTGGTCCGGGACAGCCGCGACACGGGACCGGCCCGGCTTGTAGTGGATCACCGCGGAGACGGCCGTGCCCCCGGCTGCTCGGACCCTCGCCATGACCTCTGCCATCGTCTCGCCGGTTTCCCAGACCTCGTCCACGACCAGCACCCGCTGGCCCGCGAGGAGCGAGGCGTCCGGGAAGTGGCCGATGACCGGCGCAGGGTGGGTGCCGCCCTCGGAGCGGTAGAACTCCGCTCCGACGACGAGGATCTCCCGCAGGTTCAGGCGGTAGGCGAGCATCCCGGCGGGGACGAGGCCTCCGCGCGTGATCGCGAGGACGAGGTCGTGATCACGGCCGACAGCGGTGGCGAGCCCCGCGACCAGGCCGTCAAGATCCTCCCAGGAGACGGTGAGCATGTTCTGCATGCCCCCATGATCGCCCATCCGCGGACGACCGGTCGGGTCCAGCGCCCGGGGCCAACGGCGAGAGCGCAGGATGGACCCGATCAGCCCCCGGACGGGCTCGCGGACGGGACCTCGGACGAGCTCTCGACCGACGTCGCCCGGATGTTGTGGCAGAGCAGGCAGCTCGAGTCCGCCCGCAGCGCATGATCGATCGGCAAGGCGCCAGCGTCTGCTGCCTGGTGGCAGGCGCGGCATGTCAGCTGCCCAGGCTCCGGATGCGGTCTCGTGGGCGGCGGGGCCGGGTTCGGCTTGTGGCAGAGCCAGCACTCGTCCTGGTTGCGCCCAACCATGCTGGACGGGAGGTGCGCCACGGAGCCGTGGCAGTCAAAGCACGCTTCGTGCAGATCTGCGTGGGCCTGGGTGATCGACGGGCCCTCCTGGGCCACCTTGTGGCAGTTGACACACTCGGTCTGGGCAATGTCCTTGTGACCGGGTGCGTTGCGGCCGAGCTTGTCGTCCGTGTGGCAGGTCAGGCAGGCCCCCCAGCCCTCCAGCGGGTGGCCAATGGCCGGGATGACCTTGACCCCGCTGGCGCCACCCGCCTCGTGGCAGAGCAGGCAGCTGCTGGACGTCGGGATATGGGCGAGGCCCATCTCCATCTGTTCCGGGGTGGCCGCCGGCGCGTCGGAGGTGGCCGGCGTTGGGCCGCCGACCGACGGCAGGACCTTCATCCAGCCCGCGACCATGGTCAACGCGAGCAGGGCGACCACGATCAGGTTCATCGCGATGAGCAGGCGCAGCGTCCTGTCAAGCCTGCGTCTCATGCCGCCGCCCCTTCCTTCAGCCGGACCGCCGGCGCCTCCGACCTCCCAGCCGGTGCGAGCTCGTCGAGCGCGCGGAGCTCCACGCGAGCCATCTCCACGGCAGTCGGGACGGCCGCCTCAACGCAGGCCGAGAGGCCGACCCCCGTCCCGGTGTCGCCCGCCTCGATGCCGAGGAGGGTCACGTGATCCGGCAGCCATCCCATCAGCCGACCCATGCCCAGCAGCTCGCCCACGCCGCCGGGGATCGCCCCGCCCACGCAGGACGCGGTGATCGCCTGCCCACGCAGGACGCTGACGGTGCCGGGCGCCCGGCCCAGGTTCACCGCATCGACGAGCAGCAGCGAGCGAGCGCCGCGCACGGCCTGGAGGAGGTCCAGGCCGAGAGTCCCGCCATCCACCAGGTGCGTGCCGCTGGGCACCGCGCGCGGGTCGTCCGCCGTCAGCCGGGCGAGCTCCTGGACCACGCGCACACCGACGCCGTCGTCGCGGAGCAGCACGTTGCCCACCCCGAGAACGACGGCCGGGCCCGTTGCGATCATTCCGCCCTCTCCAGCATCTCGGGGCCGCCGTCGCGGGACTCCACGATCTCCTCGCGGGTCGGGAACTTGGAGCCCGTCACGATGCTGGAGATCAGCCCGTTGCTCTCGATGTGGTCGACCAGGATGCAGCTGTAGATGTGGAACAGCGCGATTGCGAGGATCGCGTACATGGCGAGGTGGTGGACGAGGCGCAGCATCTGCGGGCCGAACAGCTCGCGCATCCAGCCGAAGAGCGTGGCGCCAGGCTCGGTGCCCATGAGCCCGTCGAGAGCGAAGCCGGTGACCGTCTCCACGAGCAGCAGCGCGAACAGCACGAGGTACGCGGTCGCGGCCAGCTGGTTGTGGCCGAGCACCTTGGGGATCTCCTTGCGGACGAACCCGTAGAAGCCCGCCTGGCGGAACAGCTCGGTTGCCTGGAACTTGGAGGTAGGGATGAATGCGGACCATCGGGAGAACCGGTTCCCGGCCAGCAGCCACCAGGTGCGGATGATCCCCGAGACAAGGAAGAGGAGCGCGGTCAGGATGTGGAGCAGCCGGATCGTCGACATCACCGATCCGCCGGGCGGGACCAGGAACGGGTCCGCGATGTACAGCCCGGTGACGCTCAGGATGACGATGCAGGCGGCGGTCACCCAGTGCGTCACCCGCACCGGCACCTGCCAGATGTAGAGGCGGACGCGCTCGTGCGGCCGGTCGATCTCGTGGGCCGCCTGTGCCGGAGCGCCAGGCGCAGCCTCCGGGTCGGCCGGGGCCGGGACATCGACGGGGGCCGTCGTCCCCCGCAGGGTGTTCGGGGTGGCGGTCATCGGGTCCTCTCCCCCGCGCGGACGCGGATCTCGAGCGGGCCGACCGCCCGCGGATCGAACAGGTGGGCGGCGCAGCCGGCGCACGGCGCGAACGAATGCACGACGCGCTGGATCTCCAGGGGGCGGGACGGGTCGGCGACCGGCGTGCCGACAAGGGCGGTCTCGATGGGGCCGCGGCCGCCCATCGCGTCTCGCGGCGAGGTGTTCCAGGTGCTCCCGTCCACCACCTGGTAGGCGTCGATCAGGCCGTCACGGATGCGCACCCAGTGGCCAACGGCTCCCCTCGGCCCCTCGCCGATGGAGCGGCCCTCGGCCTCTGAGGGCCAGGACCCCTGCTCCCAGAACGACAGGTCCGCTACCGCGACGTCGCCCGTGGCGAGGTTCGATTTGAGCTCCGAGAGACAGGTGGCTGCCTGGCGGGCCAGGACCTGGGCCTCGAGCGCCCGGGCAAGCATCCGCCCCAGGACGCTCGGCATGACCTCGACGTCGAGGCCTGTCTCCTCGAGCAGCATGGCCAGCCCCTCACGTATCTCCGACTGGCCGTTCGCGATCCCGACGAGCGTGCGGGCGAGGGGCCCCGTCTCGACGGGCTTGCCGTCGTAGCGTGCGGCCTTGACCCACGAGTACTTGGCCGCGCCGTCGAGGGTCTCCAGAGGCAGAGGGGGCCCGGACCACGCGGGCACGGTCTCGCCCTCGGACGGTCGAAGGAGCGCCGCGTCACCGCCCGTGTAGGTGTACCAGGCGTGCGTCACGGTCTCGGCCACGCGGTCCGGTTCGGCCTCCAGCCCAAGGTTGATGTTGCCGCCCGAGACACGCCCGCGCGGAAGGAACAGAGCTGGATCCTTGCCGTCCCCTAGGGGATAGTCACCCCAGGACAGGTAGTCGCCCGAACTGGCGCCCAGCGCGCCCCACTCCGGGTAGGCCGCAGTGAGGAGGCGCACGTCGGGCACGAACACCTGCTCGACGAAGGCCCGCCCCTTCGCGATCAGGTCATCGATCATGGCGATCCCGGCCTCGCTCAGGGCGACCGGCGCCTTGTGGTCCGGGACCATCGGGTGCTCCCGGGTCAGGGGCGGGTTGGGTCCGCCCCAGGGCGGCGCCAGCGCCATCCCGCCGACGACGTACGTCTGCGGGTGGGGATCCTTGCCGCCGAGCAGCGCGTGGATCCGCATGAATGACTGCTGCCAATCCAGCGCCTCGAGCATGTGCGCCAGCAGAAGCAGGCTCTGCTCCGGGCTGAGCTGGTAGGCCGGGTGGCCCCACGGGCCGCCCGCGAACATGCCGGGCTGGTCCGAGTCGATGACCGCGGCAAGCCTGTCGCGGACGCTCGTGAGGTGCTCGGGACCGGACTGCGGCCGCGAACTGGTCTCGCGCGCGAGGCGGGCAGTGGCGACCGGATCGGCCTTGAGCGCGGACCTGGCATCGACCCAGTCCGGGCCCTGGGTCACGTAGAACCCGAGCACGTGGTCCCGGACCAGCTGGGTCGACGCCAGGATGTTCCTGATCAGGCGGGCGTTGGTGGGGATGTCGATGCCGAGGGCGTTCTCCACAGCGCGCACGGACGCAAGCGCGTGGACGCTGGTGCACGTTCCGCAGATGCGCTCCGCGAGAAGCCAGGCGTCGCGGGCGTCACGTCCGCGCAGGACCGTCTCCAGGTCCCGGAACATCGTGGCGGAGGTCCACGCCTCGGCCACCGCGCCGCCCGAGACGTCCGCCTCGATGCGCAGATGGCCGCTGGCCCGCGTGACGGGATCGATCACGACGCGGGCCATGTCAGCGCGCCTCCGGGTCTGCGCCGCCGCTGGCCGTGTCTTCGACGCCGGCGTTGGCCATGTCTCCGGCACCGGCGGCT
Organism: uncultured Chloroflexia bacterium; assembly: GCA_963766735.1. Taxonomy (GTDB): domain Bacteria; phylum Chloroflexota; class Limnocylindria; order Limnocylindrales; family CSP1-4; genus CAIXZV01. The sequence goes on along the minus strand of CAVYBU010000002.1, from coordinate 155,985 downwards.
CCGGCGTCATCGGCACGAGCTTCGCCGGCTCCCTCGGCCGCCTGGGCGGCGGCCGCCCGGCTCTCGAGGACCGCGCGACGCTTGTAGCGGACGCCCATGCCCACCGCGTGCGCCGCGGCAACCGCCCCGACACCCGCGACCATGGCCACACCGATCTGGTCGGCCGTGATGTTGGGCAGGAACGGGATCACCGGCGGGAGCCGGTCGTAGGCGGGTCCCATCGCATCCCAGAAGTCCGGCATCGTGCAGCCTACGCAGCCGTGGCCGGCCCGGACGTTCCAGCTGACCCCGTCGCCGTACTTGACGGTCGGGCAGTTGGCCATCGTCTCTGGGCCCTTGCAGCCGAGCTTGTACAGGCACCAGCCCTTCTGGGCCCCCTCGTCGCCCCACGCGAGCGCGAACTCGCCGAACTCGAAGAACGGCCGGCGCTCGCACTTGTTGTGAACGAGGGGCCCGTAGGCGAAGAGGGGCCGGCCCATCGGATCCGCCGGCGGCAGCTCGCCGAACGTGAGGTAGTGGACGATCGTCGCGACGAGGTTCTCCACGTTGAGGGGGCAACCCGGCAAGGTGATCAGCTGCCCGTTGCCGACCAGCGACCGGATGCCTTCGGCCCCGGTCTGGCCCCCGCTGGCCCCCGCGGCGCCGCCATCAAACGCACAGGAGCCGACGGCCAGCGTGGCCAGGGCGCCGTCGCTGACCTCGCGCACGACGTCTCCCACGGGGCGTCCGCCCACCAGGCAGTAGGCACCGCCGGCGCCGGTGGGCACGGCACCCTCGACAACCGCGAGGTACCCGTTCGGGTAGCGGTCCATGGCGTCGGCGAGGATCAGGTCCCTCGAGTCGCCCGCGGAGGCCAGGAACGCCTCGTGGTACTCCATCGACAGCGTCTCGAGCAGCAGCGTGGCCACGGACGGGTCGGCGGCCCGCATGAAGGCCTCCGTGTTGCCACCGCAGCCCTGGCCGCGGATCCAGATGACGGGCAGGCGCGGCGCGACGGTGAGGGCCGCGGTGATTCGCGGCGCGTAGGTGGCCGGGAGCGCAAGGGCGGCAGCCATCGCCGTCGAGAACTGGAGGAACGACCGGCGGGACATCCCGCGCCGCACCAGTGCGGCGTACAGACCGTCCTCGCCCATCGCGACCCTCTATAGCGCTACGGCGCAGGGTGCAGGCACACGCGTTGCCCGCGCCGGCTGCGACGCGATCAAGGGGACGCCGGTACCAATGATCGCCGACGCGGGTCGACTCCACCCCTACCAGAGGTCGCCGCAGAGGGTGGCGAAGGGCCCCTCGATCGGGCCCGGATGGAGGCCAACGGCCCTGCCTGACGGCATGGCGGACCCATGCGTGGTCATGCCCGGTGCTGCGGCGGATGGTGGCGATCCGGTGCCAAGCCGCCATCGGGCGCAGGGGCGCCAGGGTCGGCTGCACAGGCGGAGAGGGTCCAGGAATGGTGAGCCGGCAGGGATTCGAACCCTGAACCTAGTGATTAAGAGTCACTTGCTCTACCGTTGAGCTACCGGCCCGGACCGGCGGAAGGATAGCGCAAGTTCGCGCCGGGACGCGGCGCCATGTTCGATCGACCTCCGCGTGTTGAGCCCGGCGGGTGGCGGCAGGGGTCGGCGCTGGCCGTGGCCGTCAGACCCGTTCGAGCGCCATGGCGACGGAGCCGCCGCCGCCCAGGCAGAGCGTGGCCAGCCCGTACCGCCCGCCGCGCCGCCCCAGCTCGTGGAGCAGCGTGGCCACGATCCGCGCACCGCTCGCCCCGATCGGGTGCCCGAGCGCGATCGCGCCACCGTTGACGTTCACCTTCGACCAGTCGAAGCCAAGCTCTCGCCCGTCCGCCAGGACCTGCGCCGCGAACGCCTCGTTGACCTCGATCAGGTCGTAGTCGTCCACGGCCAGTCCCGTCTTCGCCTCGAGCGCCCGGACGCCCGCGACAGGTGCAAGGAACAGCCACTTCGGCGTCACCTCGGCCTGCGCGTAGCCGACCACCCGGGCAAGGGGCGCCAGCCCGTGCCGCTCCACGGCTCGCTCAGAAGCCACGACCACGGCCGCGGCCCCGTCCGTGATGCCAGGGGCGTTGCCGGCGGTCACGGTCCCGATGGTGGCGCTCCCGCGATCTTCTCCCGTCGGCAGGTCGAAGACCGGCGCAAGGCGGGCCAGTGCCTCGGCGGTCGAATCGCGCCGCGGGCCCTCGTCCACGGAGATCACCGTCTCGCGCCCCTTCGCGTCGCGGATCGTCACCGGGGCCATTTCGGCGTCGAACCGGCCTTGGTCCTGCGCGGCAACTGCCTTCTGGTGGCTCCCGAGAGCGAACGCGTCCTGGTCCTCCCGGTTCACGCCCGACTTGATCGCGACCCGCTCGGCGTGGGTACCCATGTGACAGTCCTCGACCGCGCACCAGAGCCCGTCCAGGACCGCCGAATCGTCCAGGGCGCCCTGCCCCAGCCGGTACCCGAACCGCGCCTTGCGGAGCAGGAACGGCGCCTGGTTCATGGACTCCATGCCGCCCGCGACGTACAGGTCGCCGTCACCCGCGCGGATGCCGGCCGCAGCGAACATGATCGCCTTCAGGCCCGATCCGCAGACGCGGTTGATCGTGGTGGCGGGGGTGGTGTCCGCGAGGCCGGCCCGCAGCAGCGCCTGGCGGGCGGGCGCCTGCCCGGACCCGGCGCCGAGGACCTGACCCATGATGACCTCGTCCAAGGGCGCGTTGCCGGCCAGGCCCGACCGATCGACAGCGGCGCGAATCGCCGTGGCGCCGAGCTCGGTGGCGGGGACGCCGGCGAGCGCGCCGCCGAACTTTCCGATCGGGGTGCGCGCGGCGCTGACGAGATAGACGTTGCCGTTGGGTCCGCTCGACTGTTCCATGCCCGCAATCTACACCGGGGCGGTCAGCCCGGGAGCGCGCTCAGGATCGTCGCCATGTCCCGGCGATAGGCCCGCAGCGCCTCGCGCCCAGCGTCGGTCAGCCGATACAGGGTGTGCGGCCGGTTGTTCGCGAAGCTCTTGTCGATCGCCACGTAGCCCGCCTCGGCGAGCTTGCTCATCTGGACGGACAGGTTGCCCCGGCTGAGCCCGCTGTGCGTGATCAGGTAGACGAAGTCGGCGCGTTCGAGCATCACTAGGAACACCAGCAGCCGGAGCCGCGCCGGCTCGTGGATGAAGGTGTCGATCTCGGGCACGACCGCTGGCCGGCCGCGCCGTGCCTCAGCGCTCGTCAACGGGAACCGTCGCACGGAAGAAGCGCGCGAGGAGCCAGACGCCCGAGAGGGCGACCGCTCCGCCGCCGGCCAGCATCGCAACCTCGGGCTCTCCCTCGAGAAGGGCCGTCGCGAGGCCGAACACGACGAACAGCAGCGCGTACGCGAGGAAGCGAATCGCGCGCAACCCCGCCGCGACCAGGACCGCCATGACGCCGATCAGGACGCTGGGAATGGCGGCCGCGAGGTCATCCGGGAACAACGGTCCGCCGGATCGCGTGCCCGCGATCAGCACCAGCGCCAGGACGGCGACACCAAGCCAGAGCGCGCCGATCAGCCTGCGGCGGTTGGTCTCGGTCCGCGCCCGGCTGAACTCGACCCAGCCAGTGCGTGGCTCGATGATCCTCCTCCGCAACGGGTTCCAGGCGACGGCGAGGAGGGCCGGCACGATGGCGCCGAGCGGGATCAGGCCGGCGGCCCAGCAGACGGCGACGCCGATCGCGCCGACGCCGAACAAGGTGTCGAGCAGGCCGTCGTCCCAGAACGTACGAAACAGCCGTGACTCGAGGGACTCGGGTGGAAGCTTCGAACTGAGCGTGTTCATGGCATGAAGTAGTTTATGTCATGAACTCTACGCTGTCAAGACCTCGCCTGCACCTCAGCGCGGGTAGACGTGGAAGCCCCGGCCCGTCTTCTGGCCCAGATGACCGGCTGTGACAAGGTCGATCAGCACCTTGGGCGGGGCGAACTGCGGGCCTCCGATCCCCTCTTCGAGCACGCGCATCACGCCCAGACAGACGTCCAGGCCGATGAAGTCGGCCAGCTCGAGCGGCCCCATCGGGTGGTTGAGGCCGACCTTCGCACCGGTGTCGATGTCCTCGGCCGTGCCCAGACCCTCTTCGTAGGCTCGCATCGCCTCCGCGAGGAGCGGCATCAGGATTCGGTTGACGATGAACCCGGGCCGATCCGCGGACACGATCACCTGCTTGCCCAGCTCACCGGCCAGCGCCCGGATGTCCGCTTCCGTCTCATCGGAGGTTCCGGAGCCGCGGATCAGCTCGATCAGCGGCATCACGGGCACGGGACTGAAGAAGTGCATCCCGACGAAGCGGCCGCGTCGGGCCTCCCCCACCGACGCGGCGAGCATGTCGATCGAGATGGACGAGGTGTTGGACGCGAACACGGCGTGCGCAGGGGAGATCGCGTCGAGCGCCGTCCACAGGCTGGACTTGACCGCGAGGTCCTCGAAGACCGCCTCGACCACCAGGTCGGCATCGGCCGCGGCGGCCAGGTCGTCGGTCGGGAGGATGCGGACCAGGACGGCCTCGCGTGCCTCCGGCGTGATCCTGGCCTTCGCCACCGCACGGTCCAGGTTGCCCGCGATCCGGTCTCGACCGGCGACGGCGCGCGCGAGATCGGGCTCGTAGAGCGTCACCCGCTTGCCGATGGCCGCATGGACCTGGGCGATGCCGTGGCCCATGAGGCCGGCCCCGGCGACGAACACGCGCTCGATTGTCATGACGGCTCCTCATGGCTCAGCGCGGCCAGGAGGCGGTCGGCCGCGGCGTAGGGATCGAGCTCGTGGGCGGCGACTGCGTCGATCGCCGCGTCGGTGGCCGCCGTGGCTCCGGGCGCTCTGAGCCGCTCCCAGAGACGCTCCACCAGCACCGAGCGGACCTGCGCCGCGGCCCGGGCCCGGCGGGCTGCGGGGGTCGCGCCGCCGGCCAGGGTCGCACGGTGCCGATCCAGGGCCGTGAGCAGCTCCGGCACGCCCTCGCCGGTGGACGCCGTTGTGACGAGGACCTCCGGGTGCTTGGGGAGCGGGCGGTACGCGTCGCCGCCGGCCTGGTCCTCGCGAGCCACGGACGGCACGAGCATCGCGCGCAGCTGGGCGGCCGTCCGCTGGGCTCCCGGCCGATCGCCCTTGTTGACGACGACAAGGTCCGCGACCTCGAGCAGCCCAGCCTTGATCGCCTGGACTTCGTCGCCCATCTCGGGCGCCTCCAGCACGACGGTCGTGTCGGCCGCGGCAGCCACCTCGACCTCGCTCTGGCCGGTGCCCACTGTCTCCAGCAGCACGATGTCGAAGCCGGCAGCGTCGAACACCGCCGCGGCAGAGGTGGACGTGGCCGCGAGCCCGCCCGCGTGTCCTCGCGAGGCCATCGACCGGATGAAGACCCCGTCGTCGGCGGCGTAGGACTGCATCCGGACCCGGTCGCCGAGGAGGGCGCCGCCGGTGATGGGTGATGACGGATCCACGGCCACGACGGCCACGGTCCGTCCGGCCGCGCGCAGCTCCGCGATCAGGGCGGCGACGAGCGTCGACTTGCCCGCGCCCGGCGGCCCCGTGATCCCGACCAGGTGAGCGCCTCCCGCCAGCGGGTAGAGGCGCCGGAGCGCATGCTCGGCGACGGCCGTGTGATTCTCGACCGCGGTCAGGAGCCGGGCGAGGGCGCGCCGGTCACCGGCCCGCGCCGCGTCCGAGAGGACCTGTGCACGCTCGGCAGAGGTGCCTGCACTCGATCCGGCGAGGGCACCGACCGGGTTGCCGCCGGTTCCGGCGAGGGTGCCGGCCGCCGGTCCTGCGAGGTCGGCCACGCTAGTCGCGCGGCGTCGCGTTCGCGCGGATGAAGTCGGCGACCTCGCGGATGGTGGTGCCGGGCCCGAAGACCGCGGCCACGCCCGCGTCCTGAAGCGCCGGGACGTCCTCGTCCGGGACGATCCCACCCACCGTCACGAGCACATCGCCCAGGTCACGCTCCCGCAGCTGGGTGCAGACCCTGGGCACCAGGGTCATGTGCGCGCCGGACAGGATGGACAGCCCCACCACGTCCACGTCCTCCTGGAGCGCCGCCGTCACGATCATTTCGGGGGTCTGGCGAAGGCCGGTGTAGACGACCTCGAAGCCTTCGTCCCGGAGGCCACGCGCGAGCACCTTGGCGCCGCGGTCGTGGCCATCCAGGCCGGGCTTCGCGATCAGCACCTTGAGCGGTCGATCGGTCATGGCAGGATTGTAGGCTTCAACGAGTGAACGGGGGCGAACAAGGGCCGCGTCTCCCGCCAGGGAGGGGATCACAATGGACGGGAATGGGAGCTACGACGCCGTGGTGGTGGGCGGCGGCATCGCCGGACTCACTGCGGCATGGGAGCTGCGAGACCGGAACGTGCTCCTGCTCGAGGCGGGCGACCGGCTCGGCGGGCGAATCCGGTCGGAGCGCCGGGGCGACGTCTGGCTGAATTTCGGAGCCCATGTGTTCGGCGGGCCCGGCTCGACCACCGATCGGCTGCTGTCCGAGGCCGGGGTCACCGCTGTCCCGGTTCCCGGTCGACTGGCGGCCGTCTCCCTCAACGGCAGGACCGTGGCCTCGGGCGGCGTCGAGACGTTCCCGTTCCGCCTCCCGATGTCCATGAGCGCCCGGGTCGCGCTCGTGCGTGCCGGGATCCGCCTCCGTCTCGCCGTCAGGCGCTACGCCGAGATCGCGGAACCGATCCCCGGCGAGGAGCCGGCCGAGCGCCAGCTCCGGATGCTGCGGTTCATGGACGACCGGTCGTTCACGGACTTCTCCGGCCAGCTTCCCGCGGATGTCGATCTCCTCTTCCGCTCGACGCTGACACGCTCGTCCGGCGAGCCCGAGGAGCTGGCGGCCGGGTATGGCATCGGGTACTTCCACCTCGTCTGGAACCGCTCGGCCGGCCTGTCCCGAAACATCCTCGGTGGCTCGAGCCAGTTCACGGACGCGCTTGCGGCCGGGATCGGCGATCGTGCCCGGCTGGGCGCACGGGTCTTTGCCGTCCGAGCGGAGGGCGACGGCGTCCGGGTCGCCTGGACAGAGGGGGGCGTGAAGCACGAGGCACGGGCCACCGCGGCGGTCGTCGCGACCCCGGCCTTCGTGACCCGCCAGATCGTTGCCGACCTGCCCGACGACACGGCCGCGGCGCTCGAGGCGATCCCGTACGGCCCCTACGTCGTCGGCGCCTTCCTCACCCGCGAACGCACGGCCATGCCGTGGGACGACCTGTACGCCCTCGCGACCCCGAAGCGCTCGTTCAGCATGCTGTTCAACACGGCGAACGTCCTGCGGACCGCGGGGCATCCACGTCAGCCGGGCGGGAGCCTCATGGTGTACGCGGCGGCCGGGTTTGCCCGGCGGCTCGCGGGCCTGGACGACGCGGCCATCGCCGACCGTTTCCGCGAGGACCTCGGGGACCTCTACCCGGAGTCGCGCCTGATGGTCACGGAGGTCGTCATCCAGCGCTGGGAGCGCGGCCTCCCCTACCCGCGCGTCGGGCGGAGCCGGCTGCAGGCGGCGCTCACGCGGCCGCTCGGCCGCATCCATCTCGCGGGTGACTACCTGGGGACGTGGTACACGGAGACGGCAATCCAGACGGCGGTCGCGGCCGCGGCGGCGATCCGGCAGGCCCGCTGAGATCCGAACGGACCGCTGACCGGGCGGCTTCAATCCGACCGGGCGGCTGACCCGGGCGAATCAGGCCTCGGGCGCAGGCCGCCCAAGGTGCGCGAAGAACTCCGCGCGCGTCTTGTCGTTCCGCCGGAACAGGCCCAGCACCGCCGCCGTCGTCATCACCGTGCCCGGCTTGCGCACGCCGCGCATCGCAGCGCACAGGTGGGTCGCCTCGATGACCACCCCCACGCCCTTCGGCGCCAGCCGCTCCATCAGGAAGTCGGCGACCTGCTGCGTCATCCGCTCCTGCACCTGGAGGCGGCGCGCGAACATCTCCACGATCCGGGGGACCTTGGACAGGCCGATCACGCGCCCGTCCGGGACATACGCCACGTGGGCGCTGCCGAAGAACGGCAGCAGGTGGTGCTCGCACAGCGAGTAGAACGGGATGTCCTTGACCACCACCATCTCCGAGTAGCCGACCTCGAAGATCGCGTGATTGATCAGGCGCTCCGGGTCCACGTGGTACCCCGCCGTCAACTCGAAGTACATCCGGTGCATCCGGTCAGGGGTGTTGAGCAGGCCGTCGCGATCCGGATCCTCGCCAATCTCCACCAGGATCTCGCGCACGGCGGCCTCGATCCGGCCGTTCGTGGCCGACCCGGAACGCGGCGGGGCGGGGTCCTCGCCCATGTCATTCTCCATCTCGTCCACGATGCGGCGGACGGTATCGGGCAGGTCGCGGTGTGCGGAGCGGTCGGTCATGGTCGGGCGATGGTAGCGCGGCGGGCCGTCGCGATCGGCGTCCGCCCGCACGGGGATCAGCCGGCCGGCGCCAGGACCGCCGCCGCCACGTCCGCCGGGCGATAGCGCATGAGGTTGTGACCGATGCCTGGGAAACCCGCGATGCGGATGGCGCCCCTGCCTGCCGCCACCCGTGCCCCGGCCGCGCGCCGGAGCTCCGAGAGCCGGACCCCGGTTGCAGACGGGTCCCCGGCTCCGAGCGCCACCAGGGCGACAACCGGCGCCTCGACCTCCGCCAGGACGACGGCCGGATCGTAGGCGAACATCGTCCGGACCATGGCCTCCACCACGTGCGGCCGGACCGCCCGGACAACGCGCCCGGCGGCCGTCTCGACCACCGCGTCCCGCGCCGCCCGCTCCTGGTCCGCGTCCCACGTGTACGGATCGAATCCCCGCCGATCCCCCAGGAACGCATCCATCGACCGAAGGACCTCCGGTGGCTCGTCGAGTCCACGCATGAACTCGTCCACGTCCAGCCCTGTGGTTGCCTCCAGGCGCTCCCAGCCGCCGTCTACGAGAACCAGTCCCGCGCACCGCTCCCCAAGCCGCGCCGAGGCCGCCGCGGCGACAATGGCCCCGAACCCGTGACCCGCGATCACCAGCGGCCCTACGTCCAGGAGACCCGAGCCCTCGGCCACGGCCAGCGCATCGGCCACCAGCGAGTCCAGGTCGTAGCCGTCCATCGGGGCATCGGAGAGCCCGTGCCCGCGCAGGTCCAGCACCACCGAGTGCCGCACGCCACACAGCCGGCGCGCCACCGGCGACCACGACCAGGCCGGCTGGAGCAGCCCCGGGATCAGGAGCACGGGACCCACGCCGGCCGGCCCGCCCCAGTCCAGGAAGTGGAGCCGCACGTCGTCGTCCCCGATCACGACGAATCCATCGGGGACAACCCCAGGATCCGGCGGAGGCGCCGCCGCCACGTCCGGGAAGGTTGGGTCGAGGGGACCGCTCGCGTGCGGTCCGCGGGCGGACAACCACGTGGACGGCTGAGGCGACGTCGGCATGCGGGCGTCGGGCTCAGGCTCGGGACGGTCGGACATCGCGGCTACGATACCCGTGCCATGACCAAGCGCCGTCGAGGATCCGCCCGCACCGGCCGCCACGCGCGCCCCGGGCACCACGAGCGGTTCGACCGCCTGGTGGACCGCGCCGTCGCCGGCATCCCCAACCCGTTCCGCGCGGCGCTGGACGGGATCGCGCTGGTCATCGCGGACGAGCCCTCACCGGAGCAGCTGCGCGAGAACGGCCTCAAGCTGGATGAGACTCTCTACGGTCTCTACGAGGGCGTGCCCCTGGGCGAGTGGGGCGGCGACTCGGTCCCCGTGCCGACCCGGATCATCATCTTCCGGCTGCCGCTCGAGGAAGACTTCCCGGATCCCGAGGACCTTGCGGACGAGGTGCGGATCACGATCCTCCACGAGCTCGCGCACCACCTGGGAATCGAGGACGAGGACCGGCTGGCCCAGCTCGGGATCGACTGAGGCACCTCAACCAGACAGCGACAGGACCCCGCCGAGGAGCGCCAGCATCGCCAGGAACGCAACGAGCGCCAGCCCCGGGGTCAGCCACGGGTCCCAGGAGTGCCGCAGCCTGACCGGAGACTGCCGGCCGGCTTCCAGGCCGAACGTGTACTGCGTCAGGGCGATGAACGCGTAGACCGGCGGCGCCGCGGCAATCGCCTCCACCAGGAACACCAGGGTGCCGATCGCGAACACGAAGGCTGCCGCGATGGGCACCGCCAGCGGTGGTGGAAAGCTCTCGGTTAGCCCGGTCCCGACGATGAAGCGCGCGACGGCGTCCAGACCCGCGGACAGTCCGAACAGCACGACAAACTGCGAGATGAGCCCGAACAGCGTGACGACGATCGCCAGCCTCTTCCGCGCGCGAACCAGGCGGAAGGAGCGGCGTAGCGACTCCGTGATGCCCGTCCCGCCCAGGACGACGGCGGCCGGCACGTAGACGACGGGCGTCCCGATGAGCAGGCCGAGCGCCAGCTGAAGGCCGTAGCTGATGGGCTCGACCGGCCCGAGGACGAACAGGACGGCCATCGAGACGACCAGGGCGGCGAACGACGAGATGATCGCCACGAGGACCTGGAGGCCCAGGACCGGCCAGAACCCCTTGCGGGCGAGCGCGATGGATTCGGTGAGCCGCAGTGGCCGCCCTTCCGCCCGCGCCCCGATGACGGCCGTGGCCAGCGTCCGCGCCTCGACGGTTGCGGCGATGTAGCCGAGCATGCCCGGGATGGCCGCGAGGGCGATCCATCCCGCCCAGGCCAGATCTGCCGGCTCGGGATCGAAGGTGGAGCCGGTGGCGGGCATGGAACCGAAGACTGCCTCCCCCTGGCCGGCGATCACAAGGGCGAGCAGGGCGAGCAGCGGGCCGACCGTCACCAGCATGATGAACCCGATGTAGAAGGACGCCCCACGCAGCCCGCTGTCCGAGCGCGTGAGCATGTCCAGCGACTCCTTGACCAGGCCGCGGATGGTGAGCGGGATCGCCAGGACCGCGTCGGTCGGCGGGGGTGGTGTTGGGGGCGGCGCGAAGGGCGGTCCCGGGTAGGCCGGGATCCAGCCGGGTCCTGGTGGCGGCGGAGCTGGAGGCAGCGGCGGGAGCATCGGGCCGACGAATGTGCCGTCGAAGATGGGGCGGGCGCCGGCAGCAGGGCCGGGACTGCGCGGCGCCGGCGGGAGGCCAGGTGGCAACGCGCCGCCCGCGGCGCCCCCGCGGCGCCCCCGGGCCGGTCATCAGCGCTGCACGGGCGGCGGCAAGGCGCTGGCGAGCAGGTCGCCCAGGCGCTCCACCGCCACGTTGCCACCCGAGAGGATCACGCAGACACGGTCACCCCCGCGGAGCGGGATCGCTCCAGCCAGGACGGCGGCAAGCGCCGCGGCACCCGCGGGCTCCACAACCTGCTTGAGCCGCTCCACGGAGAACCGGAGCCCCACCAGGATCGTGGCATCGTCGATGACGACCACGTCCTCCAGGTAGCGCCTGGCGATGTCGGTGGCGAGGCGGCCCGCGATTGGCGCACCGAGGCCGTCCGCGACGCTCACCGGCGTCACCGGAACCGGCATCCCTGCCGCAACCGCCTGTCGCAGCGCGTCCGATCCCATGGGCTCAACGCCGTAGACGCGAACCCGGGGGCGGCTCTCCATGAGGGCCACTGTGACGCCACCCATCAGCCCGCCGCCGCCAACGGGGACCACGACGACATCCACGTCCGGCAGGTCCTCGAGAATCTCCAGGCCGCACGAGCCGTTGCCGAGCAGGACCTCCGGATCGTCGTACGGGTGCACGAGCACCAGGCCGCGCTCCTCGCGGATCAGCTGCAGGTGCTCCAGCGACTCTCCGACGTGTGTGCCGCGGAGCACGACCTCCGCACCGTATTCGAGACAGGCCGCCACCTTGGACGCGACGGCACCCTCGGGCATCACCACGGTCACCGGCACGCCCAGCTCGCGCCCTGCCCATGCGTAGGCCTGGCCGGCGTTCCCCGCGCTGATCGTGATCGCGCCCCGGCTCCGCTCGTCCTCGCCCAGCGACGAGAGGCGGGCGAAGGCGGCCCGTGGTTTGAATGACCCCGTCTTCTGGAGGTGCTCGGCCTTGAGGTAGAGGCGACCGTCTCCGAGCCGCTCCCCGACCGCGACTCCGGCCACCCCGGCGGCCGTCATCGACGACAGCATCGGCGTGTGGTGGACTCGCCCGGCCAGGGTCGCCCGCGTCGCGCGGATGCCGGCCACGGTGACAGGACTCTCGCTCATCCGGCGAGTATGCGTCTCCGGGACGCGGCTCGCCGCGCATCGGGACGCCGCCACAAACCCCCACTTGCGTTGTTGCGCAATAAGTGAGACACTTGGCCCGTGATCGACCTGACCGCCACCACCCAGGACGAGCGCCGGCGCTCCGCCGTCGTCGCGCGAGCCCTCGCGGACCCCAAACGCCTGTGCGTCCTGGAGTCCCTTGCCTCGGGCGAGGTCTCCGTGGGCGACCTCGCGTCGCGGGTCAGCTGTCAGGTCCCGAACATGAGCCAGCACCTTGCGGTGCTGCGCTCGGCGGGTCTCGTCACGGCTCGCCGGGACGGGAACACGATCTACTACCGCCTCGCGGACCCCCGGGTTCTCGAGGCTTGCCAGCTACTTCAGGCCATCGCCCGCTGACGGGCCGGACTGGTCCCGCCGCTCGCGCGGGAGAAAGGAGCCGCCCCATGGCGGAAATCAGGAACGCAACGGACGAGACGTTCGACGCACTGGTGATCAACAGCGACAAGCCGGTCGTGGTCGACTTCTGGGCCGCCTGGTGCGGGCCGTGCAAGATGGTCGCGCCCGAGATGGTCAAGCTCGCGGAGAAGTACGACGGCGTCGTGGACGTGGTCAAGGTGGACGTGGACGCCAACCCGGGCCTCTCACAGAAGTACGGGATCATGAGCATCCCGACCATCGCCTACTTCAAGCCCGGCTCCCAGCCGCAGGGCGTCGTCGGGTTCCGGCCGCTCGACCAGCTCGAGCAGGCGTTCGACCTCTCCACGCTCGTGGCGCCGAAGGTCTGAGCCTCAGGTCCGGCTCACCCGGACCCGCAGACACATCACGACCCCGGTCACCAACCGGGGTCGTTCCATGTGCGGCGCCGCGATCCGCTGCCTCGATCAGCCGCCCGTCGCGCGACGGTGGGCGAGCCGCACCCACGAGTCCGCACGGTCCAGCGCGAACCGGTCGATCCCGTCCGGCGTGAACGCGATCCACCCCTTGCCCCGGGACGAAGCCTGCGTGTCGGGCGTGCGCAGCGCGGCCGTCGCGATTGCCGGATCCAGCGCCACCTCGAGGAGATCCGGCATCAGGACCGCGAACACGCGGCCGCCGGCGGCATAGGAGATCGACTCGCCGTCCCGCTCCCGGGTGACGCCGTCCATTTCCTCGATCACCGCCTCTACCCGCTCGTCCAGGGTCTCGTCCGCCTCCTCATCGGCGGCGGCGGCGCCCTCCGCGGCTTCGACGGCGTCGAGCGGCTGATCCTCGTCGGCCTCGTCCTCGCCGAACTCGGGCAGGTGGCCGTTACCCTCCGGCCCGCTCAGGAGACGGCCTCGAGGATCGCCCGGAGCTCCTTCTGGTGCTCCTGGTAGTGCTCGGTGGTCTCGCCGAAGAAGTACTCCTGGTGCGTCGAGTGCTTGATCCAGCGCGACTCCGGCACCACCGTCAAGTAGCCGCGCAGCTCGCCGGAGACGGTGCGGAAGCGCTCGCGAACCTCGGCGATCGGCATCGCGCGGAAGCGGGCCAGGCCCTCCTCGTTGATGGCGTCGCCGGCGTCCGGCGCGGAAGCCCATTGGGCCTCGAGGCGTTCCATCGTCGGGCTCCGGTCCCCCAGGGCAAGCTCCTTCGCCGTGGCCAGGGCCGCCTCCTGCCACAGGATCACGTGGCCCATGAGGTCCCGGCCGGACCAGCCGCCGGCGGCGGCGACCGGGATGTCCAGCTGCTCGTCGTTCAGCGCGTCGAGCTCTTGGTAGGCGCGAAAGGCGTCGCGCTCGTCTTCGAGAAAGGAGAGGGCGTCGAGATACATGCCAGCATCGTACCGCGCACGGCTAGACCGAAACCGGCTCGCGGTACTCCCCAAAGACATCGCGCAGCACCCGGCACTGCTCGCCGAGCGTCGCGTAGGCCTCTGCGCACCGCAGGAAATGCGGCATCAGGTTCGTCTCGCTGGACTCCGGCCGCGACGCCGCATCGCGCAGACCTGCCAGCGCCGCCGAGACCGCGCCCGCGTCGCGCTCCGCCCGCGTCCGCTCCAGCCGGGCAAGGTGCCGCTCCTGCGATCCTTCCGGCACCTGGAGGACTGGCACGCGGATCGGTTCCGCGTTCTGGAAGCGGTTCACACCCACCACGATCCGTTCCCCCGCGTCGAACTCGCGCTGGTAGCGGTAGGCGGCGTCCGCGATCTCCCGTTGCGGGTACCCCTCCGCGATGGCCGCGACCATGCCGCCACGGGCATCGATCTCGTCCAGGTAGCGCCAGACCTCGCGCTCGACCCGGTTGGTCAGGGACTCCACGAACCAGGAGCCGCCCAGCGGGTCCACCGTGGAGGCCACGCCCGTCTCCTCGGCCAGGATCTGCTGCTGGCGCAGGGCAAGCAGGGCGGCTTCGGCGGTGGGCACAGCGAGGGCCTCGTCGTAGGCATCGGTGTGCAGGCTCTGCGTCCCGCCGAGGATCGCGGCCAACGCCTGGGTGGCCACCCGGGTCAGGTTGTTGAGCGGCTGCTGGGGCGTGAGCGACACGCCCGCCGTCTGGGTGTGGAAGCGCATCCAGGCGGACCGTTCCTCCGTGGCCCCGTAGCGCTCTGTCATCAGCTTCCACCAGATCCTGCGCGAGGCACGGAACTTCGCGATCTCCTCGAAGAAGTCGCTGTGGCTGTTGAAGAAGAACGAGAGGCGCGGGGCGAAGTCGTCCACGGCAAGGCCGCGGGCGAGGGCAGCCTCCACGTACGCCATGCCGTCGGCGATCGTGAATGCCAGCTCCTGGACGGCGGTCGAACCCGCCTCGCGGATGTGGTAGCCGCTGATCGAGACCGTGTTCCAGCGCGGCATCTCCCGCGTCCCGAACTCGATCGTGTCGGTGACCAGTCGCATCGACGGCGCGGGCGGGTACAGGAACTCCTTCTGGGCGACGTACTCCTTGAGGATGTCGTTCTGGGTCGTGCCCTCGAGGCGCGCCCGCGGGACGCCCTTCTTCTCGGCTGCCGCGATGTACATCGCCCAGATCGGCGCGGCCGGGGCGTTGATCGTCATCGAGGTGCTGACCCGGTCCAGCGGCAGGCCCGACACCAGGACCTCCATGTCCGCGAGGCTGCTGACGGCCACGCCGCAGGTGCCGAACTCGCCCTCGGCCTCCGCGTCGTCGGTGTCGTAGCCGTACAAGGTGGGCATGTCGTAGGCGATCGAGAGACCGGTCTGGCCGGCGTCGAGCAGCTGGCGGAACCGGGCGTTGGTGTCCTCGGCGCTGCCGAACCCGGCGAACATACGCATGGTCCAGGGGCGGGAGCGGTAGCCGGTGGGGTGGACGCCGCGCGTGAACGGGGGTTCGCCGGGCAGACCGATGTCGCGCGCCGGCTGGAAGTCGACGTATCGGCCGCCACCGTCACGAAGCGGTCTGCCGAGGTGGTCCAGCGCGGTGGGGCCGCCGGGGCCGGCCGGCTCACCAGCACCCGTGGGGTCTTCGGCCGGGTCCCAGTCCCACGGGCCGTACAGGCCCTCGACGGGGATGTCGCCCAGCGTCACGAAGCGGTCGCTGCGCTCCGGCAGGCGCGCTAGCGCGGGGTTGAGACGCTCGATCCGCCAGGCTTGCCGCCGTTCGGCCCAGGCGTCGGCTCGGTCGCTCATCGTCGGCCGACTCTAGCACGCGCCCCGGACGACATCAGGGCGCAGCGAACTCCTCCACCGCGGCCGCGACCTTCGTGTCGCCGAGGTCCGCGGCCAGCAGGACCATCACCCGCCCGTCGATCCCCGATGGCCACGCGACGATCGTCTGGTAGGCGCCGTCCGACTGGAGCACGTCGAGACGCCTCGCCGGCCGTCCAGCGGCCGTCGTGTCCGACGCCTGCATCTTCTCGGTCTTGCGGTTGCTCCTGGCGCCCTCCTCGTAGAACTCGATCATGGCCGCCGCGTCCAGCCGATCGGCCTCAAAGGCGGCGACGGTCAGCCCGCTCGTCCCACCAAGCCCCCACGTCGCTCCTGCGAACCGCAGCTCCTCGATCCCGCGCGCCGCCAGCGTGCCGAGCGCGCCTGGCGTGCAGCTCCGCCCGGAGTCCACGCTGTCGGGCGCCTCGCCCTCATAGGTGGTGGGCACGACCGCCTCGAGGTCCGGGTACGCGCCCGGCTGCCGACCGTCGGTGGTGCATGGTGAGGCGGGATCGAAGCTGACAATGCGGATGGCCGATCCGCATGCCGCGACGATGATCGCCAGCAGGAGCGCGGTGGCGAGGAGGCCTGTTCGTGACATCGGCCTGAGCGTACCGGCGGTGCCGGGAATGCGCCGCGAACGACGTTCCATGAGATCGCCGCGATACCCGATGGGGAGAAGTACCTACGGGGTCCGATGGTCGCCGGGGGGTTTCGTCGATGGTCCGGGCGGTGCCGCGGTGCGCCTGACCATCGCCACCATGGGAACCCGTACACGCGACCCATAGTGGCTCCACCACCGTGCCCGTACGTTGGCTCTGCGTTCGAAGCGCGCCGACCTCACGACAACTCGGGGCAACCTGGGGCGTCGGCCACGGGCCGGAGGGCCGGACTACCCGGCCGTCGGGGACGCTCGACGGCACGGGGGCACCGGGCTCCCAGCCACGAGCCGAGTAACCACGGCGATCCGGCCAGCAGGCCTGGGCGTGGGGCGGCAGGACTGATCGAACTCGCTGCACCCCCGGCGTCTCCCGGGGGTGCATTCATGTCCGCGCGGGGCTTCCGCCGAACGCATGGGCCGATGATGCTCCATGAGCCAGACGGCCGTGCCCAGCTACTGGTACGGGTTCGTCTGCCAGCCCGGGCGCGACGGTCGGTGGGGCCTCCGGATCCCCCGTCGATCCAGCTCCTCCGCGACGACCCGCGCCGCCATCGCCAGGTCCGGGTCCCGCGTGACCGTTCCGGCCACCCAGTCGATGTAGGACGGCTCGAAGGCGGCGATCTCGCCCAGCGTGTGGCCGTGGAACTTGCCGAACGTGACTTCCAGCTCCAGCGCCTCCTCGAGCGTGGGCGGCTCCGGCGGCACGTGGCCGGGGAGCCAGTCCCGCTCCATCGGCCCCGACGGCTGCGATGCGCGCAACTCCGGCGACGAGCGGTCCCAGCGGAGCGGTGGCTGCCCCGTGAGTGGGAAGCGGACGCCCGGTGGTGTGGTGGTCTGGTTGCGCGGCCGGACGGTATCGCTGAGGTCCAGTCGCCCGGTGACCGGACGCGTCCTCGGTGGGGGCGGCGGGCCACCCACCCGGCTGCCGCGGGTGCCCCGGCCCGGGTCAGCACCGGGCGTGGTGGAACCGCCCGGTGAGCTGCCGGGCGCTCGCCGCCCACGCCGGCTCTCATTCGTCTCGCCCGCCCGGGTGAGCGCCGCATAGGCCGCGTTGATCTCTGCCATGCGGCGCGTGGCGCGCAGGGCATTCTCGGGATCGTCCCCGGTCAGGTCCGGGTGGTGGCGATGCGCGAGCGCACGCCAAGCGGCCTTGATCTCATCCGGAGAGGCACCGGGTTCGACGCCGAGGACGGCGTGGGGTTCCTTGGGGGGCACGCCCTTGAGTGTAGCCCGCGCCATTTGACAAGCGCGCCGTGCCGGGTTCCGATTGTGCCGATGACACCACGCCGAACCGCCCGTCGCGCCGGGATTGCCGCCGCGCTCGCCGCCCTGCCCCTCGCGCTGGCGTACCGCTTTGCACTCGTATACCGCGTGCGGGCCGGCTACCCGCACCGGCACCCGCCGGCCTGGCTGCCGGACGCCCTGGACCTCACCTACGAGACCCTGGAGGTCCCAACGCCGGACGGCCTTCGCCTGCCCGCCTGGTTCATCCCGGCCGGGCCGGCCCGCGCCCCGGGCGTGGTCCTCGTCCACGGCTGGGAGTCGGCACGTGACCGCACGCTCCCCCACGCCCAGGTCCTGCACGCGGCAGGGTTCCACGTCCTCACGTTCGATGTCCGCGGCCACGGCGCCAACGGTCCCGAGACGCTGCCGATGTCGGTGGGCGAGTTCGCCGCCGATGCGCGGGCTGCGGTCGCCGCCATGCTCGCCCGCCCCGAGGTGTCCCGGGTCGCGATCCTCGGCCACTCGATGGGGGCAGCCGGGTCGCTCGTCGCCGCCGCAGCCGACCCGGACATCGCGGCGGTCATCGCCGTCGCGACGCCGGCGGACCCATACCGCCTGACACGCCAGACGTTCCGGCTCGCCCGCCTCCCGATCCCCGACCCCATCGCGTGGCCGCTGGCCTGGCTCACCACCCGGGTCTACCTGCGCCCGCGCGGCCACACCATCCCGTCCGTGAGTGCGACGCGGGCCATCCGCGAGATCGAGGTCCCGGTGATGCTGGTCCATGGGGACGAAGACGGCGCGGTGCCGGTGGCACACCTGTCGCGGCTGGCAGCCGCTCGGCGCGCCGCCCGGCCACACGCGGTGACCGAGACGATGGTCGTCGCGGGCGGGCGACACTCCTGGCTGTACGAGTTCCCGGCCTACCGGGGCGCCGTTGCCCGGTTCCTGGCGACCGCCCTGGCAGGTCCGCTGGAGCCCGCCGAGGCGGCCGCCCTGGCCGCGGCCGTGCCGGCCGTCCGCCTCCCCGAACCCGAGCGGCTGACCACCCTGGACGAGCAGCCTGGCGGCATGCGGTCGCTGGGCCAGATCCTCCACGGTCGCGGGCGTGACGCGGTCCCGGTCGCCGCCGGCACCGACCCGATCGACCCAGCCCCCAACGCCAGTGTCAAGCCAGGAGCGCCCGCCGTATGACCACCTGGGATGCTGTCCACGACAAGCGTGCTGTGCGAGAGTTCGCCGCGCGCCCTCTGGAGCCGGCCCATCTCGAGCGGATCCTCGCCGCCGGCCGCCGCGCGCACAGCTCCAAGAACCAGCAGCGCTGGGATTTCATCGTGATCCAGGACCCCGACCGGCGACGGGAGCTGGCGAAGGTTGGGCCCTATGCCGGGCACCTTGCCGGGGCCGCGGCGGCCGTCGCGCTCGTCACCCCGGACCCTCGCTCAACCGATGCGGCGCTCAGCGTGACCTGGGACCTGGGCGGCGCGGCGGCCCAGATGATGCTGGTCGCCTGGGACCTGGGCATCGGCAGCTGCCCGGCCACCGTCTACGACTTCGACCTCGCCCGTGAGCTCCTCGGCTACCCCGCGGGCATGCACTGCGAGTACATCCTCTCGTTCGGGTATCCGGCGGACCCGGCCATCCTCACCAGGCCGAACAGGAAGGGTGGGCGCAAGCCGCTCGCAGAGCTGGTCCACCTGGAGCGCTGGGGCGCCGTCACAGCAACCGACGCCGACGCCAACCAGGGCACCAAGTCCTAGCTCGTCCCCGCGTCCATGAGATACGCCGAATCCGGTCACCGTCTCGTCCGACGGGAGCGGGCACCAGCGAGCTGTCGCCCCGGCAGGCACCGCCGCGATGGAGGTCGACGAGCAAACGGGTCCATGGCATCCAGCAGGCGGTCCCGGCAGGGGGCGCTGACGGGGCGGAACCGCGTCAGGAGACGCCGGTACGACATCGAGTGACGGAGGAACTCCGTCGGGTGGATGGCGTCGCCGAACTCCCGCCGGCTGGCCGTGCCGATCAGGGGCGCTTGCGCAGGTAGTCCGCCACGTCCGCGTCGTAGCCAAGCGACTCGAACAGCTTCCGCGCATCCGGCCGATGGTGCCCGGCGGTGATCTCGAGGAAGCCGGCGCCCTCTTCGCGCGCGACGGCCTCAACCTCGGTCATGAGCAGGCGGCCGACCCCCCGCTCCCGGACCCCCGGGTCCACGACCAGTGCGACGATCCGCGCGAACCGCTCGTCCGTCTCGAATCGTGGCAGCAGGTGGAACGCGACAAAGCCGACGACCTCACCACCGGCCTCCGCCACCAGCACGCGCGATTCGGATCCCGCGAAGCGCTCGATCCGGGCTGCGAGGTCGCTGGCCCCGGCCGGGTAGCCCTCGTCCGTCAGGAGGGTGGCCAGCCGCTCGGCGTCCGGGGACGCGGCGGCGCGAACGGTGACAGTGGCTGCGTCGCTCATGGGTGGATGGTACCGCCGTGGGCGCCCGCTGACGAACTGTCCGGGCCCTCGACGATGACCAGGTGAGGTCCGGACCGCGCGCCGGAGATCAGGACGGACGGCCCGAGCGGACCGGGCCGGATCGCCGAGGTCGTGATGCCCCGGGAAGCGGCTCCAACGCGCCAGGCCTGGAGGCTCTCGGCAGGCTCGAGATACAGCACGCAGGGCCCCTCCCCGTCCCGGGCGAGCGCCGCGGCGAGGCGGCCCTCGGTCACCGGTTCGGCCAGGACCAGCGCCTCTCCCGGCAGGCCGGGAGAACGACGGACCCGGGTGCGGGCACCGAGGTGCGGATCCTGGCCATCGAGGCCGTCGAGGGTCGGCTCAAGCCACGGATCGAGCTCGGCCGCCGCTCGATCCAGCTCCACCGTGGCCCAGCCCACACCCGCCAGGCGGAACTGGGGTGGCGCCAGCAGAACCTCGGCAGGGCCACGCTCCGCGTCGTCCGCCGCCACGGGGCCTTCGCCCTCCGGGTCCACCGGCTCGAAGAGCAGCCGCCCTTCCGGGCGCGGCGTGTCGTCGGCCGTCTCCACGCGCCAGGGCACGATGTGCACGTCGCCGCCGCCCATCCGAATGACGCGCCCACCACCGAGCCCCCGTCGGACAACCGCACCCTGCCCGAGGCGGCGCTCGAGGTCGGCGGTGAGAACGGCCGGATCCTTCGCCTGCCAGGTGAGCCTCGCCCAGGCCGTCATCGGATCACGCCTTCAAGCCGTCATTCCAACATGAGGTCCGGCGACTCGCCGATCGAGGCGAAGCCGAGACGCTCGTACAGTCGCAGCGCCGGGCGGTTGCCGCTGAACACGCCGAGGTAGACCGTGTGGGTTTCGCGCGTGCCGGCGGCCGCAAGCACGTGGCGGGTGACCAGAGCCGCCAGCCCCATCCCCCGAAACCGTGGTCGCGTGCCAACCGACGAGATGTACGAATGGCCGCCGAATGTGGTCGACTTCGCGACGGAGGCAGCTACCCCGTCCACCTGGGCGATCGCCAGCACGATCCGGGGGTCATCCAGAGTGGCCCGCAGGTCCGCGGCCAGCTCTGGGACGCGTTCGGGCAGGGCGCCGAACGAATCTGCGAGGACGCCTGCCATCGCGTCGGGATCGGCCGGGGCGGCATCTGCCGCGCTGCGGATCGCTCGGAGCGTCACCTCCGGGCCCGCGTCTCCTGGACGGACCGGCCCGCTGGACTCGGGATCCGTCAGCACCATCAGGTGCCCGCCGCCGACGTCCCGGAAGCCGTTCGAGGCCAGCCTCTCGACCAGGTCTGCGGGCTCCGCGTGGGCCGGCGAGGGCCACACGTGCGGCCGCCGGCCGAGCACGAGGAACAGCGCCATCGCCTCTGCCAGGCGTCGGTCGAAGGCGGCGGGATCGGAGGGCCACCGCACCCGGGCCATCCGGTTCCAGAACGGATCCGGATCTCGGTCGTCGTACAGCATGAGCGCGTCGCCGAGGTCCCTGACCTCGCGGCTCGGGATGGCGTGCGATTCCGTCTCGTGCCGCTCGAGGGCCAGCATCGCGGCGGCGCCGATGGGCGTGCTCCTGATCACGCGGCCACGATACCGGGGCCGCGCCAGGACAGCTGACAGAGGAGCCCGGCGTCGCCCCCCTACCGGCGGGCGACGATCGCGGTAGCGCCCGACGGGAGGTCGATCAGCTCCGGCACCGGCAGGCCTGCGTCCGCGAACCAGTCGAGGGCCTCGGTCCGGGTGACGAGACGCGTCCCCTGGACCAGCTCGTCCAGCTGGTTGCCGGCCAGCAGCTCTCCCATCCGGGTCCGGATCTCATCCGGGTCGGACGGCATGTACCAGTCGAGCGTCACCAGCCAGCCGCCCGGGCGGACCGCGTTCCAGGCCGACCGGAGGGCTGCTGCGGCGTCCGGGAGGTGGTGCAGGGCGTACTGGAAGTAGACGAGGTCCATCTCGTCCGGGTGGCCGACCGCCGTCATGTCGCCGGTCTCGATCGAGATCCGATCGGAGAGCGCGGCGGCCGCCACGTTCACGTGAGCACGCTTCACGGAGTCAGGCTCGAACTCGACGCCGATGAGGGTCGTGCCTGGAAAACGGCGGGCCATGGCGATCAGCCACCGACCGGCGCCGCAGTGGACGTCCATGATCCGGGTGCCCGGCCGAAGGTCCAGGACCAGTTGCGGAAGTGTCGCCAGGATCTCCTGGAAGAACACGCCAATGTCCTGGAGGGTGAGCCGCTCGATCGCCACGCGGTACCGGTCGGGCCGGCCCTCCATCGGGCGCCCGGTCCGGAACACGCCCGGCAGGATCCCGTAGTCCAGGCTTGCGATCGCGGCGAACTGGAACTGGCCGCCGAGGTACTCCGAGCGATCCGCATCGAGGAGCACGCGGGCAACGTCCTCGGGCAGCCGGATCCTGTCGCCCTCGATCTCCACCAGGTCGTGGGCGAAGGCGCCCCATGCCCAGAGGCCCACCAGCTCGGGCTCGGTCCCCGACCGGTAGCCGAGTTCGAGCGCGGTCATGCCCGCGGACCCGGCCTCGCGAAGTCGCTGGAAGAGCGCCAGCTCCAGGCCCGCATAGGCGTACCAGGTCCGGTAGAAGCCGCCGAGGCTGGCGACCATGTCGTCGAAGCGGTCGTCCACGCGCATGCCGCGATTGTGACATGCCCGGGACCCCTTCCAGCGCGCCCGCGGGTGCTGCCGAACAGCCGATCGGGGCTGCTAGGATCGGGATCCGCCGCCCGTCGCAGCCGCCTTCCTGCCGCCGCGTGCAACCGCCGGGGACCGGAGCGTGTTCTTGATGGTGATGGACGACACAACCCTTGCCGAACGACTGGCCCGGGACCTCGACGGCTACGTTCGAGGTCCTCGTTCACGCCCATGTCGATCGCTGCTACGCGATCGCGCTGCGCGTGCTGGGCAATCCCCACGATGCCGAGGAAGTGGCCCAGGACGCCCTGACCCGCGCCTACCGCGCGCTCGCGACCTACGAGCCCGAGCGCATCCGGGCGCTCCGTCTTCGCAGCTGGCTTGCGACCATCGTCGTGAACCTGTGCCGGAACCGGGTCCGGCGTCGGGTCCTGCCGACGACGCCGCTCGCCGTCCTGACCGAGGCAGGCGCCGAACCCACGGCCGGCGCCGCCACGGACCCCGCCGCGCTGGCCGCCCTCTCAGACCAGCGAGAACGCCTCGCTGCGCTGCTCGCGGCGCTCCCGGAGCGCTACCGGATCCCCGTCGTCCTGCGCCATGTCGACGACCTTTCCTACGCCGAGCTGTCCCTGGTGCTCGGTCGCCCCGAGGGCACGCTCAAGGCACAGGTCCACCGCGGCCTGGCCATGCTGCGCGCCGCGACTGCAGGCACCGGGCTCGAGGAGCTGACCGCATGACCCGATCCCCTCGCACCACGCATCCCGCGGACCCCACGGACAACGCGGCCGACGCGCCCGGTGCGCTCGCGGCCCTCGCCGTCCCCGCTCCGGCCCACGTCGCGGAGGACGTTCTCGTCGAGATCGGCCTGGCGGACCGCATGGCGCCGCTCGACTCCCCCATCGGGAGGCTCTGGGTGGCCTGGAACGGCCGCGGGGTCAGCGAGGTTGAGCTGGCCGACGATGGGCCGGCCGCCGTCGCACGTCACGAGACCCGCGCCGGCCGCCGCACCACCCTCGCCGCCGCCCTCCCCGCCGGCCTGGCGGATGCCATCGCCCGCCGCCTCGCCGGGGAGCGACGGGTGAGGATCCCGCTGGACCTGCGCGGCCGGACCGAGTTCGAGGTCGCCGTCTGGACCAAGGCGCTGGAGATCCCGCGTGGCGAGGTCCGCCCGTACGGGTGGATCGCCGCGGAGATCGGCCGGCCGAAGGCGGTCAGGGCCGTGGGCACTGCGCTCGGGCACAACCCCGTCCCGCTCATCGTCCCCTGCCACCGCGTCGTCCGCACCGACGGCACCATCGGCCAGTACAGCCTGGGCGGCCCGGACAACAAGCGGACGATCCTCGCGGCGGAGGGCCTGGACCCGGGCGCGCTGGAGGATGCCGCCCGGCGGGGCGAGCGTCTCACCGGCTCGACCACCACCAGGATCGTCTGCTGGCCCACCTGCCGCCACGCCCGGCGGACGCAGGACCGATACCGGGTCGCCTTCCGCTCCCTGGGGGAGGCGGCCGATGCCGGGTACCGGCCGTGCAGGATCTGCCGGCCGACGGCGATCGGGACGGCGGCGTAGCGGGAGCACCGATTCGGGGGCGTCCGCCGCCGCGGGTTGGCCTAATCGACTAGCACAAGTGGGGTGCCATCGGTACACTCGCCCCTCCACGCCACAGGAGCTCCGGTCCGATGCGTCAGCCTGCCAGCCCTCTCGCCATCTGGGCTGGCCTCATCGTGCTCTACCTTGTCTGGGGCTCCACCTACCTCGGCATGAAGCTCGCAATCGACACCGTGCCTCCGTTCGTGATGGGCTTCCTCCGCTTCGTGCCGGCCGGGCTGCTGCTCGCCGGCGGGGTCGCCCTCCGGGATCGCCGCTCCATCCGCCGGCCATCGGCCATCCAGGTGCGCGACGCCTCGATCGTCGGCGCAATGCTCCTGCTCGGCGGCGCCGGGCTTGTCGCATGGGGGCAGCAGACCATCGCCACCGGCATCGCCGCCCTCCTCATCGGGCTCGTTCCGATGTGGCTGGCGGTATTCGGCCGCATCCTGTTCGGCGAGCGAATCCCGATGCTCGCGGCGGTCGGGATCGCGGTGGGTCTGGTCGGGGTCGCGATCCTGGCCTGGCCTGCGGGTGACGTCGGTCCGCTGGACCCGGCCGGCCTGGCCGCCCTGATCGTGTCCCCGATGCTCTGGTCGCTCGGCACGCTCTACGCCACCAAGCGGGCGCTACTCCCGCGGCCCGCCCTGTTCTCCACGAGCATCCAGATGATCGCCGGAGGCCTGGCGTACCTCGTGGCCGCCGTGCTCACCGGCCAGCTGGCCGGCTTCGACCTCGGCGCTGTCTCGGCCACCAGC
Source organism: uncultured Chloroflexia bacterium (assembly GCA_963766735.1). Classification (GTDB taxonomy): domain Bacteria; phylum Chloroflexota; class Limnocylindria; order Limnocylindrales; family CSP1-4; genus CAIXZV01. The sequence goes on along the minus strand of CAVYBU010000002.1, from coordinate 130,848 downwards.
TGGCTCGGGATCGGCTACCTCGTTGTGGTCGGCAGCCTCGTCGGGTTCACGACCTACGCCTGGCTGCTGACGGTTGCACCCCTCGGGCGCATCGCCACCTACGCGTACGTGAACCCGGTGGTGGCCGTGATCCTCGGGTCGATCGTCCTGGGCGAGCCCCTCACCATCCGCACGGTCGTCGCGGCGGCCGTGATCGTCCTCGCGGTTGCGCTGATCGTGACCGCTCGCGGGCGAAGCGCGAGGATGGCGCAGCGGGAGGTGGTGGCTGCGGCCGCCCTCGAGGCGCCCGCAGCCTGATCGGCTGCCCCCGCTGGGGGCCGCGCGTCCAGGGGCGCATGGGAGATCTCTCCTACGGACTCCTGGCCTCGCGTCAGCCGGGGCGGTCGAAGCCCTCGGCCGGCCACGGCTCGCAGCGCAGAGGCCGGTCCTCGCGGTAGCCCAGCGCGTAGTCGGCCTGGATCAGCGTGTGCAGCTGGCTCGTGCCCTCGTAGATCACCGCGGCCTTGGAGTTGCGCAGGTAGCGCTCAACCGGGAACTCGTTCGAGTAGCCGTTGGCACCGTGGATCTGGATCGCATCGAGGGCCGCCTGCACGGAGTGGTCCGTCGCGTGCCACTTGGCGAGGGACGTCTCGCGCGTGTTGCGCAGGCCCCGGTTCTTGAGCGCCGCCGCCTGCCAGACCAGCAGCCTGCCGATCTCCGTGCCCTTTGCCATGTTGGCGATCATCTGCTTGACCAGCTGATGGCGACCGATCTCCTGGCCAAAGGTCTCGCGTTCGTGCGCGTACTTGAGCGAGGCGTCGAGGCAGGCCTGTGCGAGACCGACGGCGCCCGCCGCAACGGTGAACCTGCCCTGGTCGATGGCGCTCATCGCGATCAGGAAGCCCTCGCCCTCCTCGCCGATCCGGTTCTCGACCGGGACGCGGACGTTCTCGAAGTCGATGAGGCCCGTGTTGCCGGCCCGGATCCCAAGCTTCCCGTGGAGCGTGCCCGTGGTCAGCCCCGGCATTCCACGCTCGACCACGAAGGCCGTGACGCCCTTGTGCTTCTTCGCCCTGTCCACCGTGGCGAACACGAGGAAGTGGTCGGCAAGGTCAGCCAGCGAGATCCAGATCTTGTGCCCGTTGAGCACGTACGAATTGCCGTCCCGGCGCGCGGTCGTGGCCAGGCTCGCGGCGTCCGTGCCGACGCCCGGCTCCGTCAGGCCGAACGTCGCCAGCATCTCGCCCTTCGCCTGCGGGACCAGCCAGCGCTGGCGCTGCTCCTCGGTCCCCCACTGCAGGAGCGTGAGCGAGTTCAGGCCGACGTGGACGCTCTGGACCACGCGAAAGGCCGTGTCCGCACGCTCCAGCTCCTCGCACAGAATCGCGAAGCTGACATAGTCCATGCCGGCGCCGCCGTACCGCTCCGGGACCGGCGCACCCAGGAACCCCATCTCGGCCATCTTCGCGAAGATCTCGCGGTGGACCTCGCCCTTCTCGTCCCACTCCCGGATGTAGGGCAGGATCTCGGCCTCCACGAACGAGCGGGCGGAGGCGCGGACGAGCTTGTGCTCGTCGGTCAGGGTGAAGTCGATCACGGTCTCGTGGCCTCGATTGGTGGCCCGCGCGGACGTTGGCGGGGACGGACGGACGTGGCTCCATCCTAACGCCGCACCGCGGCTGCTGAAACGACCGGAGGCATGTGACGGCACGGGCCGGACTCTCCCTATACTCGCCCCGTGGACACCAACGACGCCTCCGACGCCCTCGACCTCGCCGCCCTGGCGGCCCCCAACATGTCGCCGGTGCTCGGCCGGTACATGGACCGCAGCTGGTCCCACGGGATCGGCCACCGCCTGTTCGATACCGCCGGCAACAGCTACCTGGACTTCGCCAACGGCATCGCGGTCACGGCGCTCGGGCACACACACCCGCGCGTGACCGCGGCCATCCACGCCCAGGTGGATCGCCTCATCGGCCCCGTCCACGCCATCGGTTTCGCGGAGTCCACGGTCACCCTCGCCAGGATGCTGGCCGAGACGTTCCCAGACCCGCTGGACACCGTCCTCTTCCTCAACTCGGGTTCGGAGGCCATCGACGGCGCTCTCAAGCTCGCGCGGCGCGCCACGGGGCGCCCGGCGATCATCGCGTTCCGGGGTGCGTTCCACGGACGGACGATCGGCGCCACCAGCATCACCAGCTCCTCGCTCAACTACCGCCGTGGCTACGAGCCGCTGCTGCCGTCGATCTACCAGCTCCCGTTTCCTGCCACCTACCGGGACTTCGATGACGACACGGCCGCGGCAACCGAGGCGTGCCTCGCCCACCTGGACGACCTGCTGGCGACCACGGTCGCGCCGTCCCAGGTGGCGTCGATCATCATCGAGTGCGTCCAGGGTGAGGGCGGCTACTACCCGGCCCCGGCGGCGTTCCTGAGGGCATTGCGCGCGATCTGCGACGAGCACGGGATCCTGCTGATCGCGGACGAGATCCAGTCGGGCTACGGGCGGACCGGCGAGATGTGGGCGTTCGAGCACGCGGACATCATTCCGGACGTGGTCTGCGTGGCCAAGGCGATTGCGAACGGCTTGCCGCTGTCGGCGATCGTGACCAGCAAGGCGCTCCAGGAGCGGTGGGGCCGCGGCGCCCACGGCACCACGTACGGCGGCAACCCGGTGGCCTGCGCGGCCGGCGTGGCCGTCCTGGAGACGATCCGGGACGAGGACCTGGTCGCCAACGCCCGGGGACGGGGCGCGGAGCTCAGCGGGGGCCTGCGCGAGCTGATGGCGGATTTCCCGATGATCGGGGACGTGCGCGGGCCCGGCCTGATGATCGGCGTGGAATTCGTCAAGGACCGCGAGACCCGCGAGCCGGACGGCGCCACGGCAGAGGCGGTGGCCGGCCGGGCGATCGATGCCGGGCTGCTGCTCCTCACCTGCGGCATCCACCACCAGGTGATCCGGTGGATCCCGCCGCTGGACGTGACGGTGCCCGAGGTCGAGGAGGCGCTGCGGGTCTTCGAGGGTGCCCTGCGGGGCTAGCTCCTGGGCGCCTGCCCAGGACGGGATCAGCGGTTTCGGGCCAGGAACGCCATCACGTCGTCGAGCCGGAAGCGCCGGTCGCCGCGCTTGCAGACGCGGTAGTACGGGAGCTCGCCGCGGTCGCCGAGGCGCTTCACCGTGTTCACGTGGAGGTGGAGCATCTCGGCCACCTCGCTCGCCGTGAGCATCGGTCCGAGATTGTGAATTGCCATTGACGTCATGTGCTGCCTCTGCTGTCAACGCGGGCCGGGCAAACCGTGCAGGGCACTGCGGTGCGGTCCGGCCTGCTGTTGATGAGAGTGTCGGAGTGCGGGGCGGCTCGGACAAGCCGTACTCTCGGGCAGCCGGTCGTACCAGCGCAGGTTCGGGGGCGTGCGGTGGGGTTGCGCCGCGCGACCGGACGGGCGGACCGGAACGGGTCGTTTGCACCCGGCGTCGGAGCGGGACGCGGCGTCGGCCTGGGAATGGCCGCGGGAGCCCGGCCCGGGCCGGCGTCGCTCGAACGGCGCGTGGGGGCACATCCATGCGTCGATCGGTCGCGAGCACCGGCCCCCGGGCGTCAACTCCCCGCGACCGTCGAGCGGCGCGGGCCGACACCGCACATTCTGCGACGAACGATCAGCGAATGCACGCGCCGGGACAGCTTCGCGGTGCACCAACGCACCGCGGGACGGAGCCGGGTCGCGACCATCAGGCGGCCGGCGACGGGAACCGGCACGAACGCGAGATGTGGCGCCCCCGGCAGGAATCGAACCTGCGACCGTCTGCTTAGAAGGCAGCTGCTCTATCCGCTGAGCTACGGGGGCGGGGTTAGGTGCTCAGTCTACGCACGAACTGGCGGCCGATGGCGCTGACTGGCCTCCAGCATTCGTAGCACGCCGCTGGACTGGACGACCAACTGCTGACCGCCGGGGCCTCCAACGACCGGCTCGAGACAGCCATGACCCGAGTCGAGAGTCGTCGGCATCGTGGTGCCTGACACGCCAGCCCGATAGCCGCTGCAGCCCTCCCGGCCGCTTCGACGAGCCCTCGCGAGCGCGGCGCATCGGCATCTTGGCGTGCGGATCCGGTCATCGTCGGAAGCACGTCCCCGCCTCCGACCGTGCATCGCGCATACCACCGAGTCCGGATCGTCGTCACGCGCGCCCAGGGCTTCGCCGCGCCTAGCAGCCGGGTCGCTCTCATCGAGCTCCGAGAGCCGGCCGAGCGACGGGCTTCGCTCGATCCGACCGTCTCATGTCGCAGAGGTGGATCCACGCCACGACTCGAGTTCTCCCGGCAGGTCGCAGTGGGCCGCCCATGCGACCCGCAACGATCCGCCTCGCTCAAGCTCACAGCTGCCTTCCGTGGGAGCTCTGACGCGCGGTGCATACCCCGGCCGCCGGGACTGCTACGAGCCACTGGCGAGACCGACCCGCGCGGGAGGGAGGTCCCTAGACCATGCAGGAAGCCCGGGTCAGACCATCGTGCTGGCGGCCGCCTAGGTGTTCGTGGCGGCTGCCCCCGTCCCGCGGCGAGCCCGCTCTGGACGCCTCTGGACCGGCGGCCTGGTTCTGGGGCGACATCTGCGGTCGTGCCTGACGGACCTGCCGGCGGTGGGCGTCGTCACCGGCGTGTACTCAGTCGTGGTCCAACGGCGTGAGCCGCTACATCGGTGAGCGGTTCCGCGGCGACACGCTGTGCGTGAGCTCGGGACGTCCTTCACGATGCCTCCGCCCGACGTTCGAGGATTCCTGGACTGGCGGCAGCCTCGTGGGGGCTGACATCTGCTTCGCCGAGGGCTTGCGCTCCGCCTACGGTGTGGCGATCATCCCCACGGATCGCCAGAGCTGCCCTGCGGCGAGGGCACCGCGATGGATCGTGTGCCGATCCTGTGCCGGCCGGGGCCGTCGGGGTCGACCTTGCCTGGACCGGGATCCGTCCGTGTCGCAGGGGCATCGTACTGCAGCGGGACCAGCTAGGCGACTGCCCGTCGCCGTCCTGCTCGCAGTGACTCGAGCTGGGCACCTCCAGCCGCATGCTCGTGCTGCCATCCCACGACTCCTCCGACAACGCCGCGCCTCAGGTCCAGCCGGAAATCGCTAGACGCACGCCGGGCACGGGGTCAGTCGACATGCCTGAGGCCACCGTCCCCATCCTGGCGGGTTGGCGACGCCGGCACATGGCTGACACCTCGACGCCGGCCGGCGATGCCATCGACCGGGGCCGCGTCATCGCGGCTCCGCCAACGCGAGGACGACCGGGTCGTGCTGGGCACCTTCCGCGCGGCGACACCACCCGGCGACCCTGGGACCATCGGCGCTCCGCATGGGGCGTTCGCCCGACTCCCGGCGCCGATTCTCGCGTGCTACGCTTCGCGACCCTTCGTCCGGATGCCCAATCCGGGCAGGTCACGTCGAGCGCGGGAATGCCCGACCAGGCCTCTCGAACCAGTCGCACGCGGCCGCTTGCCGTCGGCCAGCTCGCTCTCGAGCTGCCGAGCGCGCTGCCGGCGCTCGCCATGGAGCCGGAGTGGAAGGATCAGGCCCGCCTCTGGGGCCACAGCCTCCACCCCATGTGCTCGTACCTGGCGAGCTTCCCGGCCTCGCTCGTCCACGCCTTCATCGCCCGCTACAGCCGGCCGGGCGACGTTGTGTTCGACCCGTTCTCTGGCCGCGGCACGGCACCCCTGCAGGCGGCCGCCGAAGGGCGCATCGGCGTGGGCAACGACCTGAACCCGCTGGCCCATGTCCTCACCGGAGCCAAGCTGGAGCCCGCGACCCCCGCCGAGGCCCGGACCCGCCTCGCGGCTCTCCGTCTGCAGTGGGCCGCAGACGCCCCAGCCTGGCTGGCCCTCGCGGAGCGCGCGATCCACCGCCCCGGACATCCGTCCGCCTTCGTCCCCGCCTCCGGCAGCGGCGCCGGACCCGACGCCCGCAGGGAGCCCCTCCCCGACGAGGTCGCGCTCGCGTTCCACCCGCGCACGCTGGGCCAGCTGCTCCTGGTCCGCTCCCACCTGCGCCTCGACGATCGCACGGACCGGTTCCTCGCGGGGGCCCTCGTGGGCGTGCTGCACGGAAAGACCCCGTCGTACCTGTCCACGATCATGCCGAACACGTTCAGCATGGCGCCGCGCTACGTCCGGGATTTCGTCGCCCGGAGCGGCTACGAGCCACCCGCCCGGGACGTGTTCGACGCCCTGTCCGCCAAGCTGGACCGCCTCTACCGCCAGCCGCTCCCGTCAACCACCGGCGTGGCACTCATGGGCGACGCGCGGACGGCCGGCAGCCGGGCTCGAACGGCGCTCCGATCTCGCGGGCTGCCCGACCGGGCGCGCCTCGTGATCACGTCACCGCCCTATCTGCGCGTCCTCAAGTACGGCTACTACAACTGGCTCCGCACGTGGCTCCTGGGCTTCGACGCCCGTGTCATCGACGCCACCCTGGACGACGCCCACCACCGGGAGCCCTACCTCGCATTCCTGCGGGAGGTCCTGACCGACCTCCGGCCGGCGATGGCGGATGACGGCATCGCCGTGGTGGTGATCGGCGACGTGGAGATGGACCGCGGCAAGCCCTCCAACGCGGGCATCGGCCTGGCCGAGCGCGCGTGGGAGGAGGCCGCCTTCCCCGCCGGCTACAGGCTGGCGGGCCTGGTGCGCGACGAGGTGGCCGCGAACCGGAAGATGACGCGCCTGTGGGGCACGGAGGCGGGGCGGGCGACGAAGACGGACCGGATCCTGGTCCTCGGGGCGACAGAGGCCGGCCGGCGGCGCGCCCTGGCGTCCGCGAGCCTGCCGATCGACTGGACCTGGCCCCCGACGAGGCTGCGAGCGCTCTGATCCGTGCGGGCGGGCTGCCACGCACGCGTCTCACGGCGGTAGCATCGGGGTCCATGAGGAACCCCACCCAGATCGCCCTCTGCGGCCGCCTCCACCCTGTCCGGCACCTCTCGGTGTCGGCCGCCCGCGCAGCAGCGTCGGCGCTGCTGCTGCTCGTCGCCGCCGCAGGTCTCGCGCTCGGCGCCGGTCCCAGGCTCAGCGAGAGCGTGACCGACCAGGCCGGCGTCCTGACGACGGGCGAGGAAGCGGCCATCGCGGACGCACTCGAGGATCTCCGCGCAGACCACGGCATCCAGCTGTTCGTCGCCTTCGTGGACACGACGGGCTCCGACAACGTTTCTGCCTACACCGATGCCCTGGCCACCGACAACTCGCTGGGCGGCAACGACGCGCTGCTCGTGGTCGCCGTCGAGGACCGGTCGGATGCCCTGTGGGTCGGTCCGACCCTGGACGAGGTCACCGACGACGAGATCGACGCGATCCTGGTCGAGACGCTCGAGCCCGGCCTGGCGGAGGGAGATTTCGCTGGAGCCGTGATCGCGAGCGTGGCCGCCCTCGGCGACGCCGCCACCGTGGCCACGTCCGCCACCGCCGCGCCTGCGAGCGCGCCGGCAACGGTCCCACCGGGCGGCACGGTTGGCGACAGGTCCGACTCCGGATCAGGCGGCGGCATCAGCCTCACGCCGGTCATCATCCTCGTCCTCGTCCTCGTCGTCGGTCTCGTCGTCGCCCGGACCCTGCTCAAGCGACGGTCGGGAGCCGCTGAGGCCGCAGCAACCACAGAACAGCTCAACCATGACGCGAACCGCCTCCTGCTCGAGACCGACGAGGCCCTGAAGGACGCGGCCAACGACGTGGAGTTCGCCGCCGCCCAGTGGGGTGACGCGGAGGTGATCCCCTATCGGGACGCCATCGCGCAGGCGGATGTGGAGCTCCGCGCGGCATTCGCCATTCGCCAGCGCCTGGACGACGCCGAGCCAGAGACCGCCGCCCAGCGTGAGGCCATGCTCAGGGAGATCGTGGCCCGGACCGCGAATGCGAACCAGCTGCTCGATGCCCAGGAGGAGCGGTTCGACCAGCTTGCCGACCTCGAGCGAACCGCACCCGAGCAGCTGGTCGCAGCCGGCCTGGCGATCGAGGCCCTGCGTACCCGCCGGACCGCGGCGACGGCAACCATGGACCGGCTGGTCGCCACCTACGCCCCGTCGGCCACGGGCTCCGTGGCAGGGAACCTTCCCGAGGCCGACAAGGCCCTCGACGACGCGTCTGCGGAGGCGGAGCGCGGCCGCTCCCTGGTGGACTCCCAGCGGAATGAGGCCGTGATGGCCCTCCGGCACGCACAGGAGGGGCTCGCCGGCGCGACGCATCTCGTGGAGGCCGTGGAGCGCATGGCGGTCGAGCTGGACGGTGCAGCGGCGAAGCTCCCCGAGGAGCTCGCAGCGGCTGAGGCGGACGTGACGGCGGCCCGTGCCGCGGTCCAGCAGTCACAGCCCGCGCCGCTGGTCCCGCAGGCCGCCGAGGCGCTTCGCGCCGCCGAGCTGGCCCTCGACGAGGCTCGGCGGACGGCCGCGGCACGGCCCCTCGATCCGCTGGCGGCCCTCCAGCAGGCGATGGCCGCGAATGCTGCCGCCGACGCCATCATCGGCAGCATCCGGGCTGCGGAGGAGCAGGCGCGCCGGCGCCGGGAGACAGCGGCAACCGCCGTGACGAGCGCCCGGGGCAGGGTCACCCGCTCCGTGGACTACATCACCACGCGCCGGCATGCCGTCGGACAGCAGGCTCGAACCCGGGCAGCCGAGGCTGAGGCCCAGCTGGCCGAGGCCACCGGCCTCGTGGAGACGGATCCCGAGCGGGCAACGACGGCGGCATCGCGTGCAGCGCAGCTCGCCGACGAGGCGTACCGCCTGGCATCTGCCGAATTCGAGGCTGCCAACGCCCACCAGGGCGGACCCGACCTCGGGACGGCCATCCTCGGCGGCATCGTGGGCAGTGCCGTGACCGGTGTCGGCCGGGGCGGCTGGGGCGGTTCGCCTTGGGGGGGGTCGGGCGGCGGATCGCGTCGACCGGGACCCACTGGCGGCGGGGGCGGCCGGCTTCGCGGTGGCGGGTTCGGCAGCCCCCGGCAGCGGCGCCCTCGGTGGCGAGAGCGGCGGACGCGTCCGTGGAGGGCGCTGGTAGGCTTCGATCACATGCAGGCCCGGCAGCTGGCGCAGGTCGGGTGGTCCATCCACCGAGCAGGCACGACGAGCAGGGAGATCATCGACATGGCGCAGACCTCGATCCTTGGGCGCATGGGCCAGCTGGTCCGCGCGAACATCAACTCGATCCTCGACGACGCCGAGGACCCGGAGAAGATGCTCGACCAGCTCATCCGGGACTTCACCAGCAACATCGCCGAGGCCGAGGAGGCCGTCGCCCAGACCATTGGCAACCTGCGCCTGCTCGAGGATGACGCACGCGAGGCGCGTGAGGCCTCGATCGAATGGCTGGCCAAGGCCAAGGCTGCCTCCGCGCGTGCCGACGCCGAGCGTGCGAAGGGCAACGTGGCCGAGGCAGACCGATTCGATGCCCTGGCCAAGCTCGCCTTGAAGCGTCAGATCTCGTTCGACGAGCAGGTAGCGACCTTCGATCGCCAGATTGCCCAGCAGACCGAGCTCACCAACAAGCTCAAGGATGGGCTCATCAAGATGCGGCTGAAGCGCGAGGAGCTGGTCCTGAAGCGCGACGAGCTGGTCTCCCGCGCCAAGATGGCCCAGGCGCAGATGCAGGTCCAGCAGTCCCTGAAGGATGTCTCCGTCCTCGATCCGACATCGGACCTCAACCGCTTCGAGGAACGGATCCGACGCCAGGAGGCGCAGGCCCGGGGCATGGAGGAGGTCTCCGCCTTGTCGCTCGAGGACCAGTTCGCCGAGCTCGAGGGCAGCGAGGACGACCTCGAGATCGAGGCGCGTCTCGCGGCGCTCAAGGGCGACACGGGCGCCTGACCAGGGGCCACGGCCGGGCATCGCGGATCGCGGTGCCCGTCGCCCTACACGCCCTCCGCGGGCCTTCCGCTTGGGCTAGGATGACCTCGCGATGAACCAGATGTACCCCCCGTCAGACCTCGCCTCGATGGACCCGCTGGTCCTCATGAAGAACCTGGACCACGTGCGGATGACCAGCCGCCGGCTGTCGTACATCCTCCAGCAGCAGGTCCACCTCTACACGCCCGAGGCCAACCAGCTGCGCGAGCAGATCGACCGCTACGTCGAGGCGGAGCGCCAGATCGAGGGCGAGATGGCCCGGCGGCGCATCCGGGCCTGAGGCCCGCACCGAGGACGCGGCTGAGCGGGCGATCGGTCCGCGCCGCCCGGCGGTGGTGGTTGCCTGCTACGCCGCGGTGGTTGCCTGCGCCGCTTCGAGCGCGACCAGGCGTGCCGCGCGCCGTGCCGCCTGCTCCTCGCTCGCGATGCGGGTCACCAGGGCGGCCAGGCGGGGCGTCTCGAACAGGCTGAACCCGATGCCGATCTCGGACAGCGCATCGTGGCCCATCCCCTGGAACAGCCCCCGGGTGGCCACCGCGCACATCTCGTCATACAGTTCCGGCCACCCCACACGACGGCGTTGGTAGCAGAACCGCACGAAGGCCTCGGCCTCGGGCGTCGTCGGGCAGGCATGGCCGGCGGGCAGCATCGATACAGGTCCCTCTTTCGCTCGGACAGGGCAGATCGGCCGGCGGCGGGGCGGGTAGGGCCCGACCCCCGGCACAACGTCGGGGCTTGCCGTCGGGGCCGATCTCGCGCCGGTTGACTCCGGCCCCAGCGACTCGCCTATCGTACGGCGTGGGGCGCCTGCGCCGGTAGGGGCTTCTCCACGATGTTGCCCACCGACTTGTCCACAGCCCGCCACCGGTGGTGGACAGCCGCGGGCAACCGCCCCAAAGCTGTGGATCGCCCCGGCGCAACATCGGGTAGCGGTGGCCGAACCGGTGGCCGCGGGCAGGGTCCTCTAGAAGGTCCCCGCCGGGATCCCCAGGCCCAGGCCGGGCCGGTCCGCAAGGTGCCAGCGCTTGTCGGGAGTCAGCTCGAGGCCCGTCACGGGGTCGTCAGCCAGGAGCAGGCACCCGTCGAGGTCCAGCCACTCCGCCAGGGGCGCGACGGCCGCCGAGGCGGCGATCCCGATGGACGTCTCCTCCATGCAACCGATGAAGGTTCGGAAACCCATGGAGTTCGCCCGCTCCAGCATCCGGCGTGCGGGCCCGATCCCACCGCATTTCGCGAGCTTCACGTTGATCCCGTCCACGACGCCGACCAGGGATTCGAGATCATCGATGAACACCGCGCTCTCGTCGGCGACGAGCGGCAGCGCCGACTGCTCCTGGAGCGCCCGCAGCTGGTCAAGCCGCCCCGCCGGGAAGGGCTGCTCGATGAGCTCCACCCCCAGCCTCTCCAGTTCGGGGAGCAGTTGCAGGGCAACCTCCGGCGTCCAGGCCGTGTTCGCGTCCACCCGGATGGGTCCGCCGTACACGGCTCGCACGGCCTCGAGCGTCGCGATGTCGGACGGGCCACCGACCTTGATCTTGAGCGCCGGGAAGGCGGCGGCGCGGCGAGCGCGCTCGGCCACGAGGGCGGGCTCGTCGATGCCCAGGGTGAAGTCAGTCGGCGGGATCGGCGCGTCGATGCCCAGCAGGGTCCGGATCGGCAGTCCCAGGCGCTTCCCAACGAGATCGTGCAGGGCGATGTCCACCGCGCACTTGGCGCCACCGTGGTTTCCGATCGCTGCCGTCATCGCGCCCTCGGCTGCCACCAGCGCCGTTCGCGCGTCGTCAAGCGATCCCCGCAGCGCTGGCCCCAGGGGATCCAGCGATTCGAGCAGCATCGGGACCACCGCGGCCACCGTGGCCGGCGTCTCGCCGTAATACGTGTCCGGATACCCCTCCCCCAGCCCGACGGGCCCGTCCGGACCGTCGGCATCGTCGCGCAGCTCGGCGAGGATGGTGGTGCTCGTCCGACCCCCACCGTGCGACGAGCGGGCGATGACGAACGGATCGCGCAAGGGCAGCACCAGCGTCCGCAACCGGATCGAGAACGTCATGCCGATACATCCTCGATGGGGGCCGGGACGACCCACGGCAGCGCATCCACGGCCACCTCGATCCGGCGCCACAGCTCCTCCCCGCCGAACCGGACCGGGTCGTCGCACGGGATGCCGGTCTCCGCCTCGGTCGTGGCAATGACGGCTCGGGCCTCCGCCTCGTCCAGGATCCGCGATGTGTTGAGCGCCACGGCCACGATCTTCGAGGGGGCGATCAGTCCCGCTACCTCCTCGTGGATCCGGATGAAGTCGGGCAGAGGCCTGATCGGAAAGCTGCGATCCGGCGCGTGGTCGAAGTCGTGTTCCTCGAGGCCGGGCATGTGCACAAGGACCATCGCCTGGGGCGTGAACCCGTGGATCAGCCCGAGCGTCACGGAGGAATAGGCGGGATGATCCAGCGATCCCTGCCCCTCAACGATGACCCAATCCCCCCGTCGCTCGCCCTCTTCGCTCATCCACTCGCAGGTCCCCTGGACGAAGTCCGAGATCACCCGGTCCACGGCCACGCCCCAACCCTCGATCATGATCCCGGTCTGCCCGGTTGGGACGAATGAGGCGGATCGCCCCAGCTCCTGGGCGCTGCGCCGGAGCTCCAGCGCGACGGACATCTTGCCGATCGCGCAATCCGTCCCGATCGTGAGGATCACCCGCTTGCCTGGATCGTGGCGGCGCCCCACGGACGTTTCCATGCGCTCCGGTGGTCGCCGGTAGTCCGTGATCCGCACGCCCGCTGAGCGGGCGGCCTCGGCGAGCTCGGGGTCGTCTCCCAGGAACGTGTGCAGGCCGGACAGGATGTCGAGGCCCGATCGAATGGCGGACAAGACCACCTGGCGCCACTCGTCCGGGAGCCGGCCGCCGGCGGGAGCGATGCCGATCAGCAGTGCGTCGGCGCGCGGGACGAAGCCCAGCGCGTCGCTCAGCGACCCCACGATGGGGATGTCGAAGCGGCCCGAGTCACCCAGCCACTCGCGGACGTTCCGGCCGGCCTGGGCCGAATCGATGACCGCGACGACCCTGTCCTGGCCGAAGCGGATGACGCCCATGGCGGTCTTGCCGTGGTGGTAGCCGAAGTTGCCCTCGGCGAGGATCACGAGACGGCGATCGGGGGTTGACGACATGCGTTCTTCCAGTGGTTCATTACGAGGGACCCGGCGAGTCTAGGACATTGGCCGCGGCCAACGCGGGCCGGAGGCGACGTGGGCCGGGGCGGGCCGGAGGCGACGTGGGCCGGGGCGGGCCGGTGATGTCCGACTCGCCGAACAGGGGAACGCCCCCGGGGCGGGCCGGGGGCGTGGGGGGTTCTTTGGTACCGCATACCGGATTCGAACCGGTGGTCTCCGCCTTGAGAGGGCGGTGTCCTGGGCCTCTAGACGAATGCGGCGCAGAGTCGGTCGATGCCATCGACCGGGCGCGAGGATAGCAGGGGCCGCGAGGAGGCTGCAACCGTCGGGGGCGCGGCGGAGCGTCGCGCGGGGCGCGGCGGAGCGTCGCGCGGGGCGCGGCGGAGCGTCGCGCGCAACCCTCAGAGGCGGTTGGTCTCCAGGAACGCCCGCAGCGTCTCGGCGACCTGGAGGTAGCTCTGCTCGCCCAGGACCAGGCCGAAGTGCGAGTGCGCCCCGAACGGCTCGTACGGCGCCCCGAGCCATTCCGCCAGGCGCTCCACCTCGGACTCCGGCACGTACGCGTCGAGGCCCGCACCGATGACCAGCCGCGGCACGTCTGGAAGCGCAGCGCGATCAACGGAGACGCCCGCGAGGACCTGCCGCCGCGCCCGCCCGGACTCGAAGGCCTTCTGGCCCAGCATGTGCTGGATGCGCAGGACGTCGGCCAGGGTCAGGTCCCGGTGCTCGCGCGTCAGGCGCTCGGGCAGAGTCTCCCAGCCAAGTTCGGCCCGGCCGTAGGCGTCCGGGATGTCGCGCACCACGTGCGGGCGCGCCGGCTCGCGCAGCTCCTTGGGCGTCTCGGGGGCGATGAGCACGTAGGCCGAAACCGGCACCCGTTCGAGGGCCTTGAGGGTCAGGAGGCCGCCCAGCCCGTGGCCAATGGCCACGGCCGTCGGTCCGAGCCGCTCCAGGGCGGCGATCACGTCCTCGGTGTAGGACTCGATGTCGAGGCTGGCCGGGTCGGCCGTCTGCGACCAGTAGTGGTTGCGCAGGTTGACGGCGTGGCCCTCCCAGCCCCGCCCGGCGAAGTGGTGCAGGTACCGCTCCCAGACCCAGGAACCACCCAGTTCGCCATGGACGAACACGAGCGGCTTCCGACGGGAGCGTCGCTCGGGAAGCCACGACTCCACGTAGAGACCGCGGTCCACGAGCTCGATCTCGTCCTTGCGAACCGGGCGACCGCCCGACCCGGTGCGGGCAAGACCGCGGTCGGAGGAGGTGGTGTCGGTCATCGATCCGTTCCTCCGCCTACCACTCGTGCGGGCTGAGCACGAGACCGGTGAGGGCCTTGGGGTAGAAGTACGTGGATTTCTGCGGCATCACGTCGCCGTCGCGGGCCACGGCAAGGATGGACGCCACCGGAGTCGGCTCCAGCAGGAAGGCGGCATCGGCGCCGTCGTCTCCGCCGGCTACGAGCGCCGCTGCCTCGAGCACGGACTTGGTGTAGGCAATCCGCTGACCGCCGGCCACGGCTGCGGCGTCGATCTCCAGGAGAGCCTCGAGCGCAGCTGCGAGGAGCGAGACGTCCAGGGCGCCGACGGCTGCGCCGCCGGATCCGAACCCGGCGAAGGCGTCCCGCTTCGCGTCCAGGAACCATGCTCCGTCCCGCGTCAGCAGCCCGAACCGCCCTTCGCCGCCGGCCAGGCCGCCGGCCGCCCCGAACCGCTCGACCAGTGCCTCGCTCGTCGAGGGCGTAACAGTGAACAGCTGCGACAGTCCGTCCCGGAGCCTTGCCAGCCCCGCATCGCCCAGCCCCCGGACCACGCGATGCGTCGGCAGCACGGTCAGCGCGTCCGCAGCGTCGAGGAACAGCATCAGGATGAAGTCGTACGCCGGGTCCTCTTCGCCGGTGTGGTTGGCGCGCCGCTCGTCGCGGTAGCGGATCGCGGTCTCGTAGCGATGGTGGCCGTCCGCGATGAACACGGGGCCAGCCGCGGCCGTTGCACACAGGCTCGCGGCAAGGGACTCCTCGCCATCGTCCGGCGCGGCCCAGAGGCGATGCCGCACTCCGTCATCGTCGGTGATGTCCATGTCCGGGATCCCGGCGGCAATGGCCGTCAGCGCGGAGGCGGCCGTGCGCCCCTCGTCCTCGTACAGCCCCACCACGGGAGAGGTGTTGATGCCGGCCGCGCGGAGCAGCCGGTACCGGTCCTCCTTCGGTCCGGAGAGGGTCTTCTCATGCGGCAGCACGCCGCTGCCGGGGCCGAACGGCTCGATCCGCAGGCGAGCGAAGAACCCCCGTTGCCTGCGGTCAACCTCGGTGCCGGGCACGCGATAGGCCTGCTCGTAGACGTAGATCGAGGGCCGCGGGTCCTTGCGCAGCGTGCCGTCCTGGCGCCAGGTCCCGAGGGTCCTGGCAACCCTGCGGTACCGCTCGTCCGGGTCCTCGCCGGAATCCACCTGCGGCAGGTCCAGCCTCACCACGTTGTGCGGATGGCGAGCGAGCAGCTCCCGGTGGAGGTCCGGGCCGATGACGTCGTACGGGGGAGCCACGAGCGCCGACGGATCACCGGCGATCTCGAGGTCGTAGCGGAGCGCGCGGAAGGGTCTGATGTCGGGCACGAGTTCCTCTGGGTCGCGGATGTCGGGCGCGGCGGTGATCTCGCCGGCGGTGCCGGGCACAGGGCGGCGTGATCGGTCCCGGGGCTCCCGCATCGTACGATAGGCGCGGGCGGACGGCCACCACGGGGCAGCCGGGGCCGGTCGCGGAGGGAACACGGGGCGTGCAACTTTTCGGGCAGTCCGCGCGTCGAGGTTCAAACCGACCCGCCGCCCATGGCCGAGGAGCCCGAGTGCCGCCGCGCCGCAACCCCCGTTCTGCCCGCCTGACCTCCGGCCTCATCGCGGCTCTCCTGACGCTCCTCGTTCTGCTACCCGCGGCGCCGGCGGTCGTCGCGGCCGACGGGTTCACCATGACCGCGCGGGCCCTCCTCCAGGGTCACGTCCGCACCGGCTCCTGGTTCGCGGTCGCCGTGGATATCGAGAACCCCGGACCCGCCGTGTCCGGCGAGCTTCGGATCAGTGGCGGCGTGGACTCGAAGACACGGTTCGGCACTCCTGTCGAGCTGGCCACGGGATCCCGGAAGCAGTACCTCCTGTATGCCCAGCCACCTACGTTCGGCGGCACCATGACCGTCCAGCTGGTCGACGGAACCACGGTGGTGGCCGAGTCGAAGGTGGCGGTCGCACTGCACGACCAAGGCCAGCTGGTCGTCGGCGTCGTCTCCGAGAACCCGGCCAGGATCGTAGGCGAGCTGGACCTGCTGCCGAACCAGAACGGCACCCAGCCGACGATCATCCCGCTCTCGGCGAGCGACCTGCCCGATCGGATCCAGGCCTGGTCGGCCCTCGACCGCCTGATCTGGCAGGACACGGATGCATCGGGCCTCACCTTCGGCCAGCTCGCCGCGCTGAGGACGTGGGTGTCGGGCGGCGGGCGCCTGGTGATCATCGGCGGCACCGCGGGAGCGGACGCGCTGACCGCCTTTCCGGACGATCTGCTCCCCTACCGCCCAACGGGCACCCGCGACATCGATCCGTCCGTGCTGCGACCGCTGCTGGGCACCATACCGCCCGATGCCGGGGCGCTCACGGCCTACGCCGGAGACCTCATCGGGGGCAGCGCGCTGGCAACGTCCGGTGACCGCGTCGTCGCGGCCGACAAGCGGGTCGGGGCCGGGTCGGTCACGCTGCTCGGCTTCGACCCGACCACGCCCTGGATCGCAAAGGGCGACACCATCGACAGCCCGCTGTGGCGCCGCCTGCTGCCGCCCCGGTCCGGCGGCATCGTCTCGCTGACGGACGATTCGACCATCGCGTCCGCGGTGTCCAACCTGCCCAGCCTCGCGCTGCCACCGATCGGCGGACTGCTCGTCCTGCTGTTCGGATACATCCTGCTGGTCGGTCCGGTCAACTACATCGTCCTGCGCCGGCTCGACCGGCGGGAGTGGGCGTGGTTCACGGTGCCGGCGCTGATCGTGGTCTTCACCGTGGGCTCGTTCGGGATCGGGGCGCTCCTGCGAGGCTCCGACGTGATCGTCCACGAGGTTGCGATCGTCCGCGGAGCACAGGGCACGGACCGGGCAACTGTCCAGTCGTATCTCGGCATCTTCAGCCCATCGCGGGCGACGTTCCAGGTGCGGGTCCCAGGTGAGGCACTCCTGGCCGCCCCCATGAATGGCGACATGTTCGGCACGGGGACGGCGGGCGCGCTCGACATCCTCCAGGGAGATCCGTCACGGATCCGCGACCTCGCCGTCGGCTTCGGGTCCCTGCGCGTCCTTCGCGCAGAGGCGGGTGCCACGGGTCCCGTGATCGACGGGGACCTGCGCCTGGAGGACGGCCGGATCATCGGCACCGTCACCAACCGCTCCGGACGGACGCTGCTCGACGCCGCCGTCGTGCTGGGGTCATCTGCCACCCAGCTCAAGGACCTGGCCCCGGGCGAGACCGCCGACGTGAGCATGGCCATCAGCAACAACTGGATCAACCAGACGTCCCTGTCGGACAAGGTGGTCGGCCAGCCGAACTGGGACGGCATGACGATGTCCGAGGAGGACCAGCGCAGGATCGTCCGCCGCTCGGTGATCGACCAGATCTCCATCGATCCGATGACAGGGTTCCCATCCTCGCTGGCCGGCGACTCCGCGATGCTCCTCGCCTGGGGCTCCGACCCGGTCGTCCCGATCGAGATCGAGGGCCAGCAGATCCGCCGCCAGGCCAACGTCCTGTACCAGGTGCCGATCCCGCTCGCAGTCAGGGGCAAGGCCGTGTTCCGCGATGACCTGCTCCGCGCGAGCGTGGTGGAGGTGAACGCCAACTTCTTCAACAAGGACCCGTGGACGATCAGCTTCGGGACCGGCGACGTGCGGATGGCGTTCCGGCCCATTCCCTTCGAGGGCACGTTCGACCCGACGGCGGTCCTGCTGGCCATGACGTTCGGCGGCGACACGAGCATGCCCGCCGGGGTGCCCGCGGCCCTCAAGGAGACGGTCCGCTGTGATCCGGGGACGGAGGGGTGCGTGCTCCCCCAGGACGGCCTGCCCGAGCTGGAGGTCCTCGACGTCCGCACCGGCGCCTGGGTGCAGTTCGAGCACCTGCGCCAGGCCACGGCCTACGAGCTCGCGGACCCCGGCCGGTGGGTGGACCCGGCGAGCGGCGAGCTCCAGGTCAGGTTCGTCAACTCGCGCCAGGACGGCACCGGGTTCCAGTTCCCGGTCGTGCTCGAGGGAACCATCCGATGAGCGGGATCGTGCGGGCCACCGGCCTCGTCAAGCGCTACGACCGGACCCTCGCGGTCGCCGGCCTGGACCTCGACATTGCCCAGGGCGAGATCTTCGGCCTGGTCGGCCCGAACGGTGCCGGCAAGACCACGACGCTCAAGATCCTGGCCACGCTCCTCGTCCCCGACAGCGGCGACGCGGAGATCGCCGGAGCATCCGTGCGCAGCAACCCGAACGACGTGCGACGCGTCCTCGGGTTCATGCCGGACTCGTTCGGGGTGTACGACGACATGAAGGTCTGGGAGTACCTGGACTTCTTCGCCCGGTGCTATGGCATCAGCGCCGATCGGCGGCGGCGCATGATCGGCGACCTGCTGGAGCTGGTGGACCTGGGTCCCAGGCGCGACACATACGTCGCGGGTCTCTCGCGCGGCATGCAGCAGCGCCTGTGCCTCGCACACGCCCTCGTTCACGATCCGGCCGTGCTGCTCCTCGACGAGCCGGCGTCCGGCCTCGACCCGCGCGCCCGGGTGGAGCTGCGGGAGTTGCTGCGGGAGTTGCGGTCGCTGGGCAAGACCATCCTCGTCTCGTCCCACATCCTCCCCGAGCTCGAGGAGCTGTGCACGTCCGTGGCGATCATCGACCGCGGCCAGGTGCTTGCCCAGGGGCGCGTGGCGGATATCGAGAGGCGCCTCCGGGTGGGGGCCGTGTTCCGCGTCCGCGTCCTGGGCGAGCAGGATGCCCACGAGGCCGCGCGTGCCTGGTTCGCCCTCCAGCCGGACGTGGTGACCGCAGACCTCCTGGGAGACGGACAGGTCGAGATCGGCTTTCACGGTGACGACGAGGGCTCCAGCCGCCTCCTGGCGGCGGCCGTCGGGGCGGGCCTCCGGGTCGCCACGTTCTCCCGCGCCGCGAGCGACCTCGAGGAGCTGTTCCTCCAGGTGACGGCGCCTGATCCGGTCCCGACGACGGTGCCGTCATGACCGCCATCGCACGACCCCGCCGCCTCGGCGCCCTGCGCGACGTCGGCACGGGCATCGCCGCCGTGGGTGTCAAGGAGCTTCGCGGCCGCATGCGCGGCCGGCGCGCCTTCGTGGTGCTCACGATCCACCTGCTGCTCATCGCCGGCTTCGCCTGGATGATCGAGTCGATCGCCGAGCGGTCCTTCTCAGGCGGGTTCGGCGGCTCCATCTCCGCGTCGGCCGAGATCGGGCGACAGATGTTCACCGCCCTGCTCATGCTCCTCACCCTCATCGTGCTGGTGCTGGCACCGGCGTCCACCGCGGGGGCGATCAGCCTCGAGCGCGAGAAGCAGACCCTTGACCTGCTCGTCACGACGCCCATCTCCTCGCTGGCGATCGTGCTGGGCAAGCTGCTGTCGGCGCTGACCTGGGTCTTCCTTCTGATCCTGGCCTCGATCCCGGTGACCGCGCTCGTGTTCACGTTCGGTGGCGTCGGCCCGGACGACATGGTCAAGGGCTACGTCGTGCTGGTTGGGACCGCGTTCTTCTTCGGCGCGCTCGGGCTGTTCGTCTCGGCGCTCGTGAAGCGAACCCAGGCCGCCACGGTCATCAACCTCGTGGCCGCGATCGCGCTCACCGCCGGGACGACGTTCCTGTTCGTGTTCTGGTTTGCGATGGTCGGCAGCAACGGCGGCCGTCTGGACCAGGGTCAGCGTGATGTCGGGCCGCTGGAGTCGCTCACCCAACGGCCACCCGAGGCCTTGATGTGGTTCAACCCGTTCGTCGCCCAGATCGACGTGATCTGCGGCACGGAGACCGGGTTCGGCGGCGCCTGCTCGATCATCAGCGGCGTGACCAGCCAGAACTCGGTCGGGGACCAGCAGTTCGGGATCCCCCGCGACAGCTACTGGCCCCGCAGCCTGGCCGCGATGGGCGCGATCTCGGTCGTGCTCATCATCCTGTCCGTCCAGCTCGTGTCGCCGACCCGGCGCTGGCGCCTCCACTTGCCGCATCTCCGCCGCCGGCAGGCGCGGGGCGACGCGTGATGCCGAACCGGCCGTCTGTCGGCCTGGGGCTCCGCCGCTCCACGACCGCAGCCAACGGGCCGATCGTGCCGGGCGACCCCGCGTCGCTCGGCATCGCACTCGACCCGTCGCTGACCGCGATCCGGCTGGGCCTGGCCACACACCGACGCCGTCTCTGGCTGCGAAGAGCAGTCCGTCGTGGCTGGGCCGTGCTGGCCGTGGTGGCCTGCGCAGAGCTGGTGCTGGCCGTCCTCCAGCGGCTGGTTCCGCTCGAGCATGCGTCGCTGGTCGCGGTTGCCCTTCCGATTCTCGGACTGCTGATCCTGCTCGGCATGGTGGTCCGGGCGCGACCGACGCTCGGCGAGACTGCCCTGGCGGTTGACTTCGAGGGAGGGGCCGGCGATGCGGTCGCGTCCGCGCTCGCCTTCGCGGGCTCGATGCCGTCCACCGCGGGACCCGCCGCGGCCGGCGACGACGACACCATCGCCGTCGGGCCGTCGTTCGATCTCCACGACGCGGAGGCCCGTTTCATCCGCCGTCAGCGGCGCGACGCGCTCTCACGGCTTCGGACCGTGGACCCCGGACTCTTCCGCCCACGGCTGTCACGCCGTCCCGCCCTGGTCGCGCTGATCGCCGCCTCGCTGGTGGTGCCAGCCCTTCTCCTGCCCAACCCGCAGGACCTGGTGATCGCCCAGCAGCGCGAGGTTCGCGAGGAGGCGGAACGCCAGGCGGAGCGCATCGACGAGGTCGCCAAGGACCTCGAAGGCAAGGGCGCCGATGCAAACGATCCCCGCACGCAGCTGGCGGCGGAGCTCCGGGAGCTGGCCGAGCGGCTGCGGATGAACCCGGGTGACCTGGACCTCAACCTCGCCCGACTGGGTGCCGTTGAGGATGACGTGCGAGCCCAGCTTGACCCGGCCAACGAGCAGCGGTCGGCCTCGCTCGCGTCGCTTGCGCGGTCCCTCTCGCGGACGGCCAGCCGCGATCCCCAGGCGAACCCCGGCGGGGACCCGAAGGAGGCCCGTGACGACCTCGAGGGCCTGGCCGAGAAGGTCGACGACATGTCGAACGCCGAACGCGAGGATCTCGCACGCGATCTGGCGCAGCTCCAGGGTGCCGCCAGCCAGGCAGACGGGGCGGCGGGCCAGGCACTCAAGGACGCCGCCTCCAGCCTGGCGCAGGGCGACACCGAGGGCGCCAGGGCGGCGCTGAACCGGCTGGGAGAGGCGCTGGACGCCGCCGGCAATCGGGTGCAGATCAGCCGTGACCTCAGCACCGCCGCCTCCAACCTGCAGGACGCCCGGCGCAACTTGGCGAACTCCGGCGGCCAGCAGGGCAGCGGCCAGCAGGGCAGCGGCCAGCAGGGCAGTGGGCAGCAGGGCAGCGGGCAGCAGGGCAGCGGGCAGGCGAGCGGCCAACCCAGCGGTTCACCGGGCGCCTCGCCGGGCCAGGGGCAAGGCCAAGGGCAGGGTCAGGGGCAAGGCCAGGGGCAGGGCCAGGGCCAGGGGCAAGGCCAGGGGCAGGGGCAGGGGCAGGGCCAAGGGCAGGGGCAGGGGCAGGGGCAGGGGCAGGGCCAGGGCCAGGGGCAAGGCAGCGGCTCGCTCGGCGGGGGCGGCTCCAACGCCAGCCACCTCGGCACCGGTACGTCGAACGGCAAGCCGGGGGGGCCGATCAACCCGAACCGGCCGGCCCAGCTCGGCGAGGACCTGGGTTCCGTGTTCGCGCCTTTCGATCGTCTTGGCAAGCCGGGTGACCCTTCGTACATCGCCGGCACGGGCGGGGACGGTCAGACCCAGCAGGGCAGCCAGCAGGGCCAGGGGACCGACAACGGCTCCTACGTCCCCTACCAGCAGGTCTACAGCGATTTCTACCAGTACGCGCTCACGACCCTCGACCGCTCGTATGTCCCGATTTCGGTGAAGGACTACGTGCGCGACTACTTCAGCTCACTGAACCCCGGCAACTAGGCGGCGACTCGCCGGCCCCTCGCTCCGCAACCGGAGGACCCATGGACGCTTCCACCACCCCGCAGCCCGTCGCAGCACCAGAAGCCACGGTCAGGCTCGCCCCGGAGGCCTTCGCCGCGCGTGCGATGGCCATCGAGGCCGAGGTCGGCAAGGTCATCGTCGGCCAGCGCGAGCTGGTCCGCCAGACGCTCGTGGGCCTGCTCGCCAACAGCCACGTGCTCCTCGAGGGCGTTCCGGGCCTGGGCAAGACGCTGCTGGTCCGGACGATCGCGGACGTGATCGACTGCCGGTTCAACAGGATCCAGTTCACGCCGGACCTGATGCCGGCCGACATCACCGGTACGAACATCCTGATCGAGGAGGGCGGCCAGCGCGTCTTCCGGTTCCAGCAGGGCCCGGTATTCGCCAACCTCGTGCTTGCGGACGAGATCAACCGCGCGACGCCCAAGACCCAGTCGTCGCTCCTGGAGGCGATGCAGGAGCACCAGGTCACCGTGGCCCGGAACCGGTACGTGCTGGACCCCCCGTTCTTCGTGCTCGCAACGCAGAACCCCCTCGAGATGGAGGGGACCTACCCCCTCCCGGAGGCCCAGCTGGACCGGTTCCTGCTCAAGGTCATGGTCCCCTTCCCCACCGAGGACGACCTGATCTCGATCGTTGACCGGACGACCGGCGCAGATGCCCCGACCGCCAAGCCCGTGACCACCGCGGCCGAGATCGTCGAGATGCAGCGCCTGGCGCGCGCGGTGCCGATCGCACCGCACGTGACCGCGTACGCGGTGGCGATGCTCGCGGCCACGCACCCGGATAGCACGCGCGCGCCGTCGCTCGTGCGCCAGTACGTCCGGTACGGCGGCTCCCCGCGCGGGGCCCAGGCGCTCGTCGCCGCGGGCAAGATCCTGGCGCTCATGGACGGCCGGTTCAACGTGTCCGTGGACGACGTCCGGGCGGCGGCACTGCCGGCGCTTCGACACCGCGTGATCCTCAACTTCGAGGGCGAGGCCGAGGGTGTCACCTCCGAGGCCATCGTCCGCACGATCCTGGACGAGGTGTCGCCGCCCGCCGTCGAATAGGCAGGCCAGGCGACCCGCGATCCATGACGCTCCCCTCCCCGCCGCCGACCGAGCCGCCCGCCGAACGGGCCCCGGATGAACCCGTCGCCCCGCGGCCGGCGGGCACTCGGGCGTTCCTCCCCAACGCCCTGGATCCAACGGTCTTCGACGAGGGCTTTCTGCGCCAGCTCGAGCGCCTCGACGTGCTCATGAAGCAGCCCGTCCGGGGAGGGCTGAAGGGTGGTCGCCGGAGCGTCAAGCGTGGGCAGTCCGTGGAGTTTGCCGACTACCGTGACTACACCCTCGGCGACGACCTGCGCCAGCTGGACTGGAACGTCTACGCACGCCTGGAGAAGCTGTTCGTCAAGCTATTCATCGAGGAGGAGGACGTCACGATCACGTTCCTCGTCGACGCCAGCCCGTCCATGGCCTTCGGGAAGCCGCAGAAGCTGCTGTTTGCGAAGCGGGCGGCGGCGGCCCTGGGCTACGTCGCCCTCGCCGGCGAGGACCGGGTGGTCGTCGCAGCGCTCACCGGCCGGACGGCGCGGCGACAGGGCGGCCTGCGCGGCTCCGGGCGGGTGTTCCGGCTGCTGGCCAACCTGTCCGGGATCCAGCCCGATCAGGGTGCCACGGACCTCGTGGCCAGCGCCCGCCACGCCGCCGCGATGCTGCCCGGCCGCGGCGTCATCGTCCTGATCTCGGACCTGCTGGACCCCGGCGCGGACCGCGTCATCCGGGAGCTGGCGGCCACAGGCTCCGAGCTGATCGTGCTCCATGCGCTGTCCCCGGACGAGCTGGACCCACCGCTCGAGGGCGACCTGAAGCTGGTGGACAGCGAGAGCCGTGAGGGCATCGACGTCACGGTTGACCTCGCCACGCTCGACGACTACAAGGCACGCCTGGCCGCCTGGCAGGAGAGCCTCGCCGACGTCGCTGCCAAGCGCCGCGCCTCGTACGTGCCCCTGTCCACGGACACCCCGCTGGCCGACCTCGTGTTCGCCGAGCTGCGCCGCCGCCGGGTCGTCGGGTAGGCCTGGCCATGCCGTTCCTCGCTCCGCTGGCACTCGCCGGGCTGCTGTTCATCCCGGTCGTCATCGCCATGTACCTGCTCAAGCTCCGGCGGGACGAGGCCGTGGTGCCGTCCACGCTGCTGTGGCAGAAGCTGGTCTCCGACGTGGAGGCAAACGCGCCGTGGCAGAAGCTCCGCCGGAGCCTGCTGCTGCTGCTCCAGCTGCTGCTGGTCCTGATCCTCGTGCTGCTGGCCGCGCGCCCGTTCGTGGAGCGTCCCGCCGGCCTCGCGCGGGACATAGTGCTGGTGGTGGACACCTCCGCGTCGATGCAGGCGACGGACGTGTCGCCCAACCGGCTGGAGGCGGCGAAGGCAGCCGCGATCGAGGCCCTCAGGGACCTCCCTGCGGGCGGCAAGGTCAGCGTCGTCGAGGCCGGGCGCACCGCGAAGGTCGTCGCCAACGGCACCTCGGACATGGGCAGGGTCAAGGGAGCCATCGCGTCGATCACCGCTTCCTCCGACGCAGGCGACCTGGGTGACGCCCTGCGGCTTGCCTCGGCGCTGGCGGCCCGCTCGGGCGACGCGGAGATACTCGTGGCGACGGACGCCGCGATCGCCACGCCGCCGGCCGGCACGCTGGAGGCCCCACTGCGCGTGCTCCGCGTCGGGCGCGACCAGGACAACCAGGCGATCGTGGCCCTGGCGGTGCGGACCGCGCCGTCGGGGATCTCCCACTCGGCGTTCGTCTCGGTGGCGAACCTGGGGCTGGAGATGGCGGAACGGCGCCTCGAGGTCTACGCGGACGGCGTGCTGCGCGACTCCCGCACGCTCAAGCTTGACCCCCAGCGGCGGACCGACGTCTCGATCGATGACATCGATGATCCCGACCACCCGGCGGCGGTGATCGAGGTGCGCCTGGCCGCGAAGGACCAGTCCTCGACGTCAGCCGCGGACATGCTGGCCGTGGACGATCGGGCCTGGGCCATCGTCCCGCCGGCGGCGCTGCGCACGGTGCTGCTGGTCAGCGACGGGGACCCGTACCTCGAGACCGCGCTCTCCCACCTGCCGGACACGGAGCTCTACGGTGTCGCACCGGCCCAATACGGACCGGGAACGCGGCCCGAGCTGTTCGACCTGGTCATCTTCGAGGGCTACCTGCCCGCCGAGCTGCCGGCGCGGCCGATCCTGGCGATCGCCCCGCCCAGGACGTCGCCCCTGGGCAGCGTCACGGGCACGCTCGTCAACCCCGGTATCGGGGCGCTTGACCCTTCTGACCCGGTCTTGCGGTACGTGGACCTGACCACAACCCATGTCTCCGAGGCGAAGAAGATGGAGGTCCCCGCCTGGGGGCGCGCCATCATCCCCGGACCAGGCGGCGCGCCCCTCCTCTACGCGGGCACCCTGGCAGGGCGACCGGCCGCCGTCCTGGCCTTCGAGCCGCGCCGCTCCGACCTGCCGCTCCAGGTGGCGTTCCCGGTCCTCCTGGCGAACCTCGCGGGTGAGCTGTTCGGCGGCTCGCACCCGCCCGCCGACGCGATCGTCCCAGGTTCGCCCATCACGCTCAGCATCCCGGATGGTTCGATCGGCGTGCGCGTGGAGCGGCCCGACGCGTCGACCGACGAGCTGATCGCCCCGACGAAGGGCGCGGGCAGCGTCACCTTCGCCCGGACAGACCTCCTCGGGGTCTACACGGTCACCGGCATCCCCGACCCTGACGCCACGCCCGCGGCGACCTCCTCCGGTGCGCCGTCGCCGTCCGCGGCGGCGGGCTCGCCCGGCGCGCCACCCACCTTCCGCCCGGCAGACCCCAATGCGCCGGTGCGGTTCGCCGTAGACCTTCTGGACATCGACGAATCGAACATCGCCCCGGGCGACGCCTCGATGCTCACGGCGCTGGGGGCACCTGCGGCGAGCCCCGGCCCGGGTGCGAGCAGCGACCCCGGGGGCGGCAGCGCCACCGGAGAGCGGCCGAACGCCCGCGACGAGCTGTGGATCCCGATCGCGCTCGCCGCCCTGCTGGTCCTGACCGCCGAGTGGCTCGTCTACGAGCGCGACACCCTCGCCCGCATCAGACGGGGCGCCGCCGCCCGGCTGCAGCGGACCCCGTCCGCCGGACGGGGGACCTGATGGGCATCTCGTTCGACGCCCCCCTCGCGCTGCTGCTCCTGCCGCCCCTGCTCGCGGTGGTGATCCTCCTGCACCTCCTGTCCCGGCGCCGCCTGGGCATTGGGCGACGGCGGGCGGCGCTCACGGTCCGCGTGCTGCTGCTGGCGGTGCTCGTGAGCGCGCTGGCAGGGCTCCAGGTCGTCCTGCCGGTCGACCGGCTGGCCGTGGTGTACGTGGTGGACCTGTCGGATTCCGTGGGGACCGCCGGACGCGAGGAGGCGCTGGCGTACGTCCGCGAGTCGCTCGCGACGAAGAAGGACGAGGACGTGGCCGGGATCGTCGCATTCGGAGGTGACGCGCTCGTGGAGCGGCTCCCGTCCGACCTGGCGGAGATCGACCGGATCGCATCGACCCCGGTGAAGGGCGCCACGGACGTGGGAGCCGCGCTCCGCCTGGCCGCCGCGCTCTTCCCGGACGACGCCCAGAAGCGGATCGTCCTGCTCTCGGACGGCAACGACACCACGGGCTCGGGCCAGACGGAGGCGTCGCTGGCGGCCGCCCGCGGGATCGCGGTGGAGACGGTCCTGACGGGGCTCGCCGGTCGCGATGAGGTGCTGGTGGAACGACTCACGTCGCCGTCCACCGCACGCCTGGGCGAGGAGATCGAGGTGTCGGGCGACATCACCTCCACCGTGGCGCAGCCGGCAACAGTGCGGCTGTTCGTCAACGGCGAGCTGGCCGAGACGCAGGCCGTCAGCCTTGCGGCGGGCGCGAGCCGTGTCGACTTCACGTTCACGGCCGCGGAGGCCGGGTTCCTCCGTCTCCGGATGGTCGTCGAGGCGGGTCGCGACACGTTCAACGAGAACGACCACGCGGACGCCAACACCATCGTCAAGGGCGAGCCGCGCATCCTGGTGGTCAAGGGTGACGAGGACGTCGCGGACCAGCTCGTGGCGGCCCTGGAGATCGAGCGCCAGAACGTGGACACGGTGATCCCCGAGGCGCTTCCCTCAGACCTCATCGGCCTCGCCGCATACGACTCGGTCGTCCTGGTCGACGTGCCCCGGCTGCGCCTCACGGACGAGGCGCTGGCCACGCTCCAGGTGTTCGTCCGGGACGCCGGGCGCGGCCTCGTGGTGGTCGGCGGCCCGCGCGCCTACGGGGCCGGCGGGTACACGGACACTCCGCTCGAGGAGGCGCTGCCGGTGGACATGGGCGTCCGCGACCGCCAGAAGCAGCCGGACGTGGCGCTCGTCGTGGTGATCGACAAGTCGGGCTCGATGGACGCCTGCCACTGCAACAGCTTCGACGGCGGGATGGGCGGAGGCGCGGGGATCGCGGGCGTGAAGAAGGTGGACATCGGCAAGGAGGCGATCATCCGGGCCGCGTCGGCGCTGACTGCCCAGGACGAGCTTGGCGTCGTCGCCTTCGACGAGTCGGCGCACTGGGTCGTGAAGACGGCGCCGCTCGGCGGGCTCCAGGACCTCCAGGCCTCCATCGCGGGGATCACCGCCAACGGCCAGACGAACATCTTCGGCGGCCTGGACCAGGCGGTGCGGTCGCTCAAGGACGCGACGGCCACCCGGCGCCACATCATCCTGCTCACCGACGGCTGGTCCAGCTCCGGCCAGTACGACCAGATCCTCATGGACATGAAGGGCGCCGGGATCACGCTGTCCACCGTGGGCGCGGGCGGCGGCGCCAACCCGTTCCTCGAGCAGCTGGCGAGGAACGGCGGCGGGCGGTTCTACGACGCGGCCAACCCGGCCGCGATCCCCGACATCTTCCTCAAGGAGACACAGCAGGTCTCCGGCCAGCAGATCGTGGAGGAGGCGTTCCACCCGATCCTCACCTCGACCTCGCCGATCCTGCGTGGGATCGAGGGCGGCCTGCCGCAGCTGCTCGGCTACAACGGGACCACGGCCAAGCCCGCCGCGCAGACCGTCCTCGTCACCGCGCGCGACGATCCCCTCCTCGCCCAGTGGCAATACGGCCTGGGGCGCTCGGTGGCGTGGACATCGGACTCCACGGGCCGCTGGGCGAAGAGCTGGATAGGCTGGAAGGACTTCGCGAAGTTCTTCAGCCAGATGGTCGGCTGGACGTTCCCCGGCGAGGAGAGCGGCGGGATCGAGGCTGCGTTCGTGGACCGCGGCGGGCGCACCTACCTGCGGGTGGAGAGCGTCGCGTCGGACGGGTCGCCGCGTGACTTCTACGCGACCCAGGTAGCGCTGCTGGGATCCGACGACACGCGCGTCGACGTGAACCTCAGCCAGGTGGCTCCGGGTGTCTACGAGGCGCCATTGGGGTCCCTTCAGAGCGGCGCGTACCTGGTGCGCGTGACGCAGACGAAGCCCGCCCAGGGGCCGCTCGGACGGACGCTCGGCCTGGTCGCCCCGACGGCCGCCGAGTACCGCCTGATGGGCGCGAACGAGCAGCTGCTGGGCGCGATCCGGTCCGCCACCGGGGGCACGGCTCTCGCGACGCCCGCGGCGGCCTGGGTCCACGACCTGCGGAGCACGAGCCGGTCCACCGAGCTGTGGCCGTGGCTGCTGGTGCTGGCGCTCCTGCTCTGGCCGCTCGACATCGCGCTGCGGCGCGTCGCGCTCGGCCGACGCGAGATGGCGGATGGCCGTCGCTGGGTCTCGGACACCGTGCGCGGGCGCCGGGTGGCGGAACGCACGAAGCCCGTGGAGGAGATGCTGGCTGCACGCGAACGCGCAGGCTCTGCGGGCGCCCGGTCGGCGATCCTGCGCGAGGCGGCTGAGCGGCCGGCGGCGGAGCGGCCGGCGGCGGATCCGGGCGCTACCCCATCGGCCGGCGCGACCATCGACACAGGGCAGGCGACCCCGGCGGGTCCCGGGTCTCCGCCACCGCCAGACGAGGACACCATGGCGCGCCTTCGGGAGGCGAAGCGTCGCACTCGCGGGTGACGGGCATCGACCGCGACGGTCGTTCCCCGGGCGCGCTCCGCCGACGACCGACGGGGGTTGAGCGGCCGGCCCGGAGCGGTGCTAGCCTCCCGGAATGGCATCCTCTCGCACCGGCCGTGTGCGGCTCCTGTCCCTTGTGCTCACCGCTCTCGTGGTGAGCGCCTGCGGCACGATCTCATCGACGGCGCCGCCTGCGACGCCCACCGATTTCCCGGGTCTTGCGGGTCGCTTCAACGCCGCGGGAATCGAGGTGTCCGACTGGGTGTCGGGCGACGCTGGATGCACGGACCCGGACCTGGTGCCGACGGCTATCTCCTTCGACGCCCGCGGGGTCGACCAGGCATCCGATGTCCGGCTCTACCTGTACGTGTTCCGCAACCGGGCGGCATTCGAGCGCCTGCGCGATCGGATCGGGCCGTGCGCGGCCTCGTTCGTGACCGACGCACAGGCATACGAGGAGATCCAGCAGTCCCCGTACGTGCTGGCCGGCCAGGGACCATGGGCACCCGACTTCGAGGCGGCGGTCCGGACGACGCTGGAGGCGGCAGCCGGGACGGGCGGCTGATCCCGGAGCCCGCCGCGCTCGCCGGCAGCGCGGCCGCGGAGTCCCATCCCGGTACTGGATCACTCCCGACCGGACCGCACACAACCGCACCCGGACCCTGACCAGCCTCCCGGGTAGCGGATGACATCCGGGTTCTCGAAGTGGTGCGCGTACGCGCCGATGCTCCGGGCATGGAACTCACACCGCGCCGGCGCCGCGCTCTCTCCACGGTCCTTGCCCTCCTGCTCGCCGTCGAATCGGTGACCGTCGTGGCAGCGGCAGCCCAGACCAGCGTCGGCTCGCGTGGTCCGCACGCGCTCCCGGCGAGGTCCCCCGCCGGGCTTGTGCTCTCGGAATCGAGCAAGACGGATGCCGCGGGCGGTGTCCCGTCCCGGGACCTTCCTGCCAGAGGCGCCCCGACCACCCGCCTGCCCGCACCGGCGACCGTCGAAGCCCTCACCGTCCCGGCCGCTCAGGCGGCCGCCGAGGCCGCACCTGCGGCGCCTGTCCGGGCCTCGATGCCCGAGCGATCGGCCAAGGCCAGCACCACGAAGCCGGCGAGCTCCAAGTCCAGCTCCAAACCCAAGTCCAAGTCCGGGTCGTCAGGTTCCGCCGCGTATTCCGGTAGCAACCACGTCTGGATCCCGGCCCTGAGGATCAACCGGTCGGTGGCGTTCTTCCCGTGCAACCGCACCCGCTCGCCCGACAACCGGGTCTACCGCTGGGGCTGCGCCGGGGCGAACAACGTCTACCTCATGGGTCATGCCGTACAGCGTGTTCGATCCGCTCCACGACGCATACGTCGCCGGTCGCCTCAGGGTGGGGATGAAGGCCTGGTACGCCGACTCGAAGGGACGAGTGCGCGTGTACGCGGTCAAGTGGTGGAAGGTCACCCTCCCGACCAATGCGAGCTGGGCGTGGGCCGCGCAGGGCACGCCGTCGATGACCCTGCAGACGTGCGTCGGTTCGAACGAGCAAGTACCGTCTCGTGGTCCGGCTGGTCGAGGTGGGCGGGTAGCCCTTCGTCCAGCCGAAGCGACGCGGCAAGCTTCGGCGTCGCGTCGGCGAGGTTCTTGGTAGCCTCTGCCCCGCATGTCCGAGTCCGCCGTCCCCACCCCCTCCCCGTCGGCGCTTCGGCGCTCTATCCTGGTGCACCTCCGGCGGAGCGGTCCGTCGTTCCCGGACGTCATCGCGTCGGTCCTCGGGGCCAGCCGCAGCGGCGTCGCGCAGCAGTTGCGCGCTCTCGACTCCGCCGGTCTCGTCGCCCGGACCACCGTTCGCCACGGAGTGGGCCGCCCCAGGCACATGTACGACGTCACGTCGGACGCCCAGGACCTCTTCCCTTCCAACTACGACGGGCTGGCGACCGGACTCCTCGCGGCAATCGAGGAGATCGGTGGCGATGCGCTGGTCGAGGACGTGTTCGCGGCCCGCCGCCGACAGGCAGGGGCCGCGCTGCGGGCTCGATTGGACGCCGCCCTGCCGGCTGGTGCATCACTCGCGGAGCGCGTGCAGGAGCTCGCGCGGATCCAGGACGAGCAGGGCTACATCTCGGAGGCGCGCGTCAACGGTGAAGGAATCCTCCTCGTGGAGCACAACTGCGCCGTCCTGGACATTGCCCGGGGCGGCGGGGCGGCATGCCGCGCGGAGCTGGACCTGTTCCGCGAGGTGCTGGGCGCGGACGTGGTACGGGAGCGGCACATCGCGACCGGGGACCGGTGCTGCGAGTACCGAATCGGGTCGGTGCCCGAGGCCTGACCTGGCACGACGACCGCCTGGCGGGACGCAACGCCCATCCGCGGGGCCTGGTCAGCCCTCCTCGCGCTCCACGACCTCGCGCGTGGCAGGCTCGCGGCGGGGCAGCGGCACGTCGGACACATTGGGCACGAACGACGCCGCCAGCGACGTGGCGGCAATCAGTTCCTGCTGCTCGATCGAGAGGATGCCGAGGCGGCCCAGCGTGGCCAGCTCATCCCGGATGTAGGTCTTGAGCATCTCCGGGCCATCGGTGCTGATGGTGTAGCGCACGCCGTTGCGGTGGAACTGGTCGAAGATCCAGCGGAACTCCTCCCAGCTGGACACGACGCCCGTGTTCAGGTTCGAGGTGGGGCAGATCTCCAGCACGATGCCGCGCTCGCGGAGCATCGCCATCGTGCGCGGGTCGTAGGCGGATTTCACGCCGTGGCCGATACGGTCCGGCTCCAGCTGCTCGATCACCCGGGCGATCTCGTCCACGGGGCCGGATTCTCCCGTGTGGACCGTGATACCCAGGCCGTGTTGGCGGGCGCGGCGGAAGATGCGCCGGTAGTCGGCGACGCGGAACGTGGCCGACTCGGGGCCTGCGATGTCAACGCCCACCACGCCGCGATCCCGCCAGGCGATCGCCTTCTCCACGATGATCTCGTTGAGCTCGTACGGGAACGCCCGGTCCAGGCAGAAGATGAGGCCGGGCTTCACCGGGTACTCGAGGGTGGCCCGGTCCATCCCCCGAACGGCCGCGGCGATGATGTGGTCCACGTCCTGCTCGCCGCCCCGGTTCCGCTTCATCGGGTTGAAGCGCAGCTCCGTGGTGGTCACGTTGTTCTTGCGGTAGGCCCCGCCGATGACCTCGTAGACGGCGCGCTCGACGGCGATCGGGCTGGACTGGATCAGCTCCGTCCAGTGGAACAGCTGCAGGTAGCCGTCGAAGCTCTTGGGACGCCGCGGATGGACCGTGATGAGGCTCCGGAAGTCCCAGTAGTCACGCGTCGGGAGCTTGATGCCCTGGGCATGGGCGATCGACCACATGATCGAGGGGGTGACGGCCGCGCCCAGGTGGCAGTGGAGCTCGGCGAGCGGAATCTTGCGGCTCAGGTGGGCGACCATCGCCGGCAAGGATAGCCGCGATCAGCCCATGGCGGGAACGACACGTCCCTCGGCGTCGAGCGTCGCGCGCCGGCGGAGCGCCTTCTCGGCAGCGCCGGGGACCTGGTCGCGGGCGTGGTAGCTGGAGCGGACGAGCGGGCCCGACTCGACGTGCTTGAAGCCCAGCGCGAGAGCCTCATCCCGCATCTCGACAAACTCGTCGGGGTGGTAGTAGCGCTCCAGGGGCAGGTGGTCCGTGGTCGGACGCAGGTACTGCCCGATGGTGAGGATGTCGCACTCCACGTCGCGGAGCGCGGTGAAGCACTCCGTCAGCTCCTCGCGCGTCTCGCCCAGGCCGACCATGAGGCTGCTCTTGGTGTGAACCTCGTTGCCGTACTCCTGCGCGTAGGCCTTGGCCCGCTCCAGCACGTCCAGCGTGCGGTCCCAGCGCGCCCGCCTGCGCACAGGGCCCTGCAGGCGGCGAACGGTTTCGAGGTTGTGGTTCAGGATGTCTGGCCCGGCCTCCATCACCGCGCGGAGGGGCGCCTCCTCGCCGTTGAAGTCCGGGATCAGGACCTCCACGCCCATGCCGGGACTCCGCTGCCTCAGCTCGCGGATCGTGGCGGCGAAGGCACCGGCCCCGCCATCCGGGAGGTCGTCGCGGGCGACGCTGGTCACGACGACATGGTCCAGGCGCATGGCGGCAACGGCCTCGGCAACCCGGCGTGGCTCGTCATCGTCGAACCACGTTGGCCGGCCGGTCTTGATCGCGCAGAAGCCGCAGGCGCGGGTGCAGACGTCACCCAGGATCATGACCGTGGCGGTGCGCTGGTCCCAGCACTCGCCCACGTTGGGGCACACGGCCTCCGCGCACACGGTGTTGAGGTTCAGGCCGCGCAGGAGGCCCCTGAGATCCTGGTAGTTGTCCCCTGAGGGCATCCTCGACTTGATCCAGTCGGGGTGGCGGCGGAGGGGCCGGCTGCCGTCAGCGGCCGGAGCGGAGGAGCCGGCCACGGCGGCCGGGACCGTCACGCCGCCGCCCATCGCGATGGACAGCGACGCGGCCGGGGTGTGCGCGTGAGCCGGGTTCGGGTCGAAGATCGGGAGGTCGCGGGCCACGGGACGCCTAGTAGATCGGGGTTTCCGGCCCGACACCCTCGAGCCAGGCCTTGATGTCGCGCAGGAGCGCGGCGCCGGCGGCGCCATCGTTTGCCCGGTGGTCGATGGCCAGGACCATGTTCATGATCGACCGGATCGCGATCACGTCGCCGTCCGGTCCGGACACGACGACGGGACGCTTGGTGATGGCCTCCATCGTCACGATCCCGACCTCGGGCACGTTGAGGATCGGCATCACGAGGTTGGTGCCGAGGTAGCCCGTGTTGTCGACCGTGAACGTGCCGCCGCCAAAATCGTCCACGCGGAGCTTCTTCGCCCGGGCGCGGTTCGCGACATCGGTGATGGCGACGTTGAGGCCGTGGATCGAGAGCAGGTCCGCGTCCCGGATGACGGGGACGATCAGCCCCTCGTCGACGGCGACCGCCACGCCGACATTGATCTTCCGGTGGGCGACGAGACCCTGGTCCGTCCAGTGCGCGTTGAAGGTGGGCGTGCGCTTGAGCGCCTCGGCCGAAGCCTTGACCACGAACGGGACGAAGGACAGGGAGATCCCCTCCTTCGCCTGGTAGGCGCCCTTGAGGCGGGCCCGGAGCTGGACCAGGCGGGTGGCGTCGATCTCCATCTGCACGTAGGCATGCGGTGCCTGGAGCGACCTGGTCATCTGCGCGGCGATGCCCTTGCGCATCTGCGTCATGGGGACGACCAGCTCGTCCACGCCCGGAGGGAAGGTGATAGGGCCCGGAGCGGCGGTCGCCGGGGTTGTGGCGGACGCGGCAGTCGTGGTCGTGGCGGCCGCGGCAGCCCGGTCCGACGTCGCGGAGGCCGGCGGGGCGATGGGCGATGCCGGCTGGGCGGGCGTCACGCCGGCGCCGAGTGCCTCAACGTGGGCGAGCACGTCGGCCCTGGAGATGCGGCCGCCTCCGCCAGTACCCGCGACCTGGGCGGCATCCAGGCCGTGCTCACGGAGGAGTCGGCGCACCGCGGGGGTCATGCGGGCGTTGGGGTCGCCGACGGGC
Source organism: uncultured Chloroflexia bacterium (assembly GCA_963766735.1). GTDB lineage: Bacteria > Chloroflexota > Limnocylindria > Limnocylindrales > CSP1-4 > CAIXZV01. The sequence goes on along the minus strand of CAVYBU010000002.1, from coordinate 95,977 downwards.
TCCGTGGCGGGAGCCGGGGCCGCGGCCGGGATCGGGGCTGCTGCCGGGCCCGGTATCGCTGCCGGGGTCGCCGCCGCGGTCGCAGTCGTGGCCGGGCTCGGGGCTGCTGCCGGGGCCACCGTCGCTACGGATACCCCGGATGCGGCCTCCTCCTCGGTCTCGATCACCGCGATGTCCGCGTTGTTGGGCACGACGGACCCTTCGGGCGCGAGGATCTCGCGGAGGACACCCGCGTACGGCGACGGCACCTCGGCGTTGACCTTGTCGGTGACGACCTCGACCAAAGCCTCGTACTTGGCCACGGTATCGCCAGGCTGCTTGAGCCAGCGCCCGATCGTCCCTTCCGCGACGCTCTCGCCGAGCTGGGGCATCGTCACCTTGACCACTGGGTCACTTCCTCCGATGAGCGGGCGTGGGACGCGATGTCGAGGGGCTAGTGTTGCGCATCCCGCGACGACGTGTCGGCGCTGGGTCCCCGCCTCGCCACCGGAGCCACCAGGGATCCTGCTTCGTGCCATGCCGGGCGCCCACCCGGAGGCTCACCTCATCTGGCCGCGACGTACGCCTCGAACGAACGCGCCACCAGCGCATCCAGGTCCGCGAAGACTGCCTCGTCCACGGCCGTGAACCTCAGCGTGGCCTTGCCCGACACACGCTTGCGGAGCGCCGGCGAGATCCCGTCCAGCAGCGATGGGTCGTGGTAGATCGGCATCAGGTGGAGCGAGACGTGCCCCTTGGCGAGGCTCACCCCGGCGAAGTAGCCGTGGGCCTTCGCGCCTGGACGGGTCAGCGTCGCGATCCCGTAGACAGAGCCCGCCACCAGCCGGTCCCGGTACGGATCCAGGACCGTCCACAGGCGCGCTTCGATCGGAGCGAGCTCCCCCGCCACCCCTGTATCAGTACGCGGCGAGCCGGCGGATCGCGTCCGCGATCTTGGCCGGGCTGAGCATGAACCAGTCCTCCAGGACGTGGTTGTACGGCATCGCGGGCACGTCCGGCCCGGCGATCCGCGAGACCGGTCCGTCCAGGTAGTCGAACGCCTCCTCGGCAACGATCGCCGCGATCTCCGCTCCATACCCGCCGAACTTGTTGTCCTCGTACGCGATGAGGCACTTGCCGGTCTTGCGCACGGACGAGAGAAGGGTCTCGCGATCGAGCGGTCGGAGCGATCGGAGGTCGATGACCTCGCAGTCGATACCCTCGTCGGCCACGCGCTCGGCTGCCTCCAGGGCGTAGTGGACCATCAACCCGTACGCGATGACCGAGACGTGACGGCCGGCCCGCCGCACCGCCGCCCGCCCGATGGGCACCGTGAAGTCCGTCGCCGGGACCTCGCCGCGGACCGATCGATACATCTTCTTGTGCTCGAAGAAGAGGACCGGGTCGTCGTCCCGGACCGCCGAACGCAGCAAGCCCTTCGCGTCGTACGGCGTGGACGGGACCACGACCTTGAGGCCCGGGATGTGGGTGAAGAACGCCTCCACGGACTGCGAGTGGTACAGCGCGCCGTGCACGCCGCCGCCGAACGGAGCCCGGATCACCATCGGGACGGAGAACGTGCTGATCGAGCGATAGCGCATCCGGGCCGCTTCGGACAGGATCTGATTGAAGGCCGGGAAGATGAAGTCGGCGAACTGGATCTCGGCGATGGGCCGCAGCCCGTTGACCGCGGCGCCGATCGACGCCCCGATGATCATCGATTCCGTGAGCGGGGTGTCGATCACGCGGTCATCGCCGAACTCGGCCCACAGCCCATCGGTGGCGAGGAAGACGCCGCCCTTCTTGCCGACGTCCTCGCCCAGCACGATGACCGAAGAGTCCCGGCGCATCTCCTCGGCCATCCCGTCGCGGATCGCCTCGATGAACGTGCGCATCGTCATCAGCCGTGGCCCCCGGAACTGCTGCCGGCGCCCGGCGCCGGGTGCCAGGGCGGAGGCGGCTCGCCCGCCGATGCGTCGGCGAACACCCAGTCCATCGCGGTGGCCGGATCGGGATCCGGCTCGGCCTCGGCAAAGTCCGTGGCGTCCTCCACCAGGACCGCGATCTCGGCCTGGAGCGCCGCCTCGATCGCGGGCGTGAGGACGCCCGCCCCCTGCAGCTGCTCGCGGAAGATCGGCAATGGGTCGTGCGTCCGGCCTTCGGCCAGGTCGTCCTCGGTCCGGTACTTGGTCTGCTGGTCGTCCGAGGAGTGCGCCGTCAGGCGCGTCACCTTGGCCTCGATCAGGGTGGGGCCACCGCCGCTTCGCGCTCGCTCCACCGCCTCGTGGCTCGCCGCGTAGCAGGCGAGGACGTCGGTTCCGTCCACCACGACGCCCGGGATGCCATACCCGGCGGCACGCATGGCCACGTCCTTGACGGACACCTGACGCTCCGCGGGGACGCTGATCGCGTAGCCGTTGTTCTCCACGATGAGCACGAACGGCAGGCGGTGGATCGCGGCGAAGTTGAGCGCCTCGTGCACGTCGCCCTGGTTGGAGCTTCCCTCCCCCATCATCGCGGCCGCGACCTGGCCGGTGCCGCGGATCTTGGCGGCCAGCGCGATCCCCACCGCGTGCAGGATCTGGGTGGCGACGGGTGAGGAGACGCTGACGAGATTGTGCTCGCGGCTGCTGTAGTGGCCGGGCATCTGGCGCCCGCCCGAACCCGGGTCGGACACCTTCGCGTACTGGGCGAGCATCAGGTCCCGCGGCGTCATTCCGAACGCGAGACAGGTTGCGATGGACCGGTAGAAGGGCGCAATCCAGTCGTGGCCGCGGCGGAGCGCCCAGGCCGTCCCGACCTGCGCACCCTCGTGGCCCTGGCCGCTGATGACGAACGGGATCCGGCCCGCACGGTTGAGGATCCACAACCGCTCGTCCAGCGCCCGGGCAAGGGCGACCGTCCGGTACATCGCCACGAGGTCCGCGTCGGCCAGCCCGATTCCGGCCGCCAGGGGGCCCGCGGCGGCGTCGCCGCTGTTACCGGTGAGCGTCATCGCGTCCTCCGTGCGGCGGCTCGTCGGCGGCGGGTCGGACCGTCCGCCCCGGTTCTGCCCACCGCGCATTCCCGTCAGAAGTTGATCGACCGCCCGTCGACCGCCATCGCGGTCTCGCCCAGGATCTCCGAGAGCGTCGGGTGTGCGTGCGTTGCGGCGCCGATCTCCCACGGCGTCGCCTCGAGTGTGAGCGCCAGCGATGCCTCGCCGACGAGGTCCGTGGCGTGGGGACCGATCAGGTGGATGCCGAGGGTCTCGTCCGTCCCGGCGTGCGCGATGATCTTGGCGAACCCCTCGTACTCGCCGCCGATGATCGCCTTGCCCACCGCCTGGAACGGGATCTTCGCGATCTTCGTGGGCAGGCCGCGCGCCTCGCACTCCTGCTCCGTGAGGCCCACCGATGCGATCTCGGGCCGGCAGTACGTGGCCTTGGGCTGCTTGACGTAGTCCATGGCGTGGACGTCGGCGTCCCCGATGATCGCATGGGCCGCGATGATCCCCTCGTGCGCGGCCGTGTGCGCGAGCATGAGGCCGCCCACGATGTCACCGATCGCGTAGAGGTGGGGCTCCTTCGTCCGCATGTGCCCGTCCACCTTCACGATGCCGCGATCGACCTCGGCGGACGTGGTCTCGAGGCCGACGTCCTCGACGTTGGTGGCGCGCCCCGCGGCAACCAGGAGCATCTCGGCCGAGATCTCGCTGGCGTCCTTGCCCTCGGGCCCGACGGTGATCCGCACACCGGCCTCATCCGCGACGACGGACGCGGGGTCGAAGCGGGCGCTCGTGATCACCTTGATCCCGCGCCGGGTGAAGGTCCGCTCGAGCTCCTTGCTCACGTCGCGGTCCTCGAGTGGGACGATGGCCGGCAGGTACTCGAGCAGGGTCACCACGGCTCCCAGGTCGTGGTACATGGACGCGAACTCCACGCCCACCGCACCCGCGCCGATGACGATGACGCTCGCCGGCATCGTGTCCATGCGCAGGACGTCGTCCGAGGTCACGATCCGCTTCCCGTCCGGCACGATGCCCGGCAGCGACTTGACGCGGGAGCCGGTGGCCAGGATCACGTCCGTGGCGTTCAGCAGGCGCTCGCCGCCGGCACCCGGGGTCCCGTCCTCGCCCGCGAGGCGGATGCGGACCTTGGTGGCGCCCTCGAGACGGCCGCGGCCCTGGACCCATGTCACGTCGTACTTCTTGACGAGGGACTGGACGCCCTTCCACATGCGGTTGACGACCTGGTCCCGCCGCTTCGCGATCTGGGCGTAGTCCACCTCGGCGGCACCGGGAATGCGAATGCCGAAGTCGCCGGCATGGCGCACGCGCTCGTTGACCGCCGCGGACTCCAGCAGGGCCTTGGTGGGGATGCACCCGCGATGCAGACACGTCCCGCCGAGCTTGTCCTCGTCCACGAGGGCCACCCGGAGACCGAGCTGGGAGGCGCGGAAGGCAGCGGCGTAGCCGCCCGTCCCGGCGCCGAGGACGACGAGATCGAAGTCGTTGGAAGAGCCGACGGCCATCGTTATGGAGTCTCCGCTGGGGTCACGGGCGGGCCGTCAAGCAGGAGCCGCGGCGTGCGTGGGAGGGACGGGACATCGGGGTGGATCGTACTACGGAGGTTCGTCGAGGAACGCGGCGGGCCAGTCGGCCCGGTGCGCAGGGCTCGGACGAACGCCGGTTCGTTCTCGTTCGCAATCTGGCGTCACGGTGTTAGATTCGGGAACGAGCGTCCGGATCCCCTCGGGCGCGCCTCGGAGGTAGGTGTCCGGGATGAGCGCCGACGAGATCATCGTCGCGATTCTGCTCGTCGCGGCCTCCTACGTGGCGGGTTCCATCCCGTTCGGCGTCGTGGTCGCCAAGCTGACCGGTGCCCCCGACCCTCGATCCCTCGGCAGCGGCCGGACGGGCGGGACGAACGCGTTGCGGGCGATGGGCCGCAAGCGGGCGCTGGTGGTGGTGACCGGGGATGTGCTCAAGGGCGCGGTCCCCGTGCTCGTGGCTCGCTACGTGACCGGCAATGCGGCCGTCGAGGTCCTGTGCGCCATCTTCGCGATCCTCGGCGCCACGCACTCCGTGTTCCTGGGGCTCAGGGGCGGGCGCGGAGTCGGCACGAGCGTGGGGACGATGCTGGTGATCTTCCCGCCGGCAATCCTGGTCGGGGTGCCGGTGTTCGTGGTCGTGATACTCGCGACGCGTTACGTCTCGCTGGGATCGCTGCTGGCGACCGCGGCGGGCGCCGCGCTGGTCGCGATCTGGTGGCTGGCCGCCAACGGCACCGTCCCGGTGGCCTATCCGGTGGGAGTGACGCTCGGCTGCGCGGTCGTCTGGGTGGCCCACGCGGACAACATCCACCGGCTGCTCACCGGTTCGGAGCGACGATTCGACCTGGACATGCTCGCCCGGGACTGACGCGCACGCACCGCGTCGGAACGCCGCCTGCGCGCGACCAGATCCGCGGCATCCGCGCCCGGGAAACGCGAAACCGGGCCGCGAAGCCGCGGCCCGGTCTTGGGAGTCGAGAGCTCAGCCGCCCCGCATCGTCCGGAAGCAGTCCGAGCAGTACACGGGCTTGCCGTTGGTCGGCTTGAACGGAACCTTCGCCTCGTTCCCGCAGCTGCTGCACGTGGCCGCGAACATCTCGCGGGGAGCGCTGCTTCGGCTGCCGTAGCCCCCGCCTGTGTCACCGTAGCCGCCGGCGGAGTAGCCGCCGCCACCGCCGTAGCCGGTGTCATAGCCGCCGCTCGAGTAGGAGCCGCCGCCGTACCCGCTTTCGCCGCCCGCCCGCGCGGCCTTGCGGCTCGCGCGGCACGAGGGGCACCGCCGGGGTTCCGTGAACCCCTTCTCCGCATAGAAGGCCTGATCTCGGTCGGTGAACGCGAACTCCGTGCTGCAGTCCGAACAGGTCAGTGTCTTGTCGGCCACGTGCCGATCTCCTCCAGGTGTCGCCGCCTCTTGCCCGGGTCCTCGACGAGCTTGCCGGAGGAGACCAAGTGTCGAACGTGCGAACGGGTGTGGGCGGCGCGGCGATCCGCGCAACGGGCGCAGTCTACGGTGGAACCGCAGCCGTGGCGATACCCAATCTTCGGGTCGGGCTGCGATCAGTCCTCGGCCCAGCCGCGGGACCGGTCGACGGCCCGGTGCCAGCCCCGCATGAGCCCCTCCCGGCGGAGCGGATCCATCGCCGGCGCGAACCGCCGGTCCACGGCACGGATGGACGCCAGCTCGTCGATCGAGCTCCAGACACCGGTCGCCAGACCGGCCAGGGAGGCCGCGCCCCAGGCCGTGGTCTCCGTGACCCTGGGCCGCTCCACCGGGACGTCCAGCAGGTCCGCCGTGAACCGGAGCAGGTCGTCGTTGCGCGCCGCTCCCCCGTCCACCCGGAGGTCCGCGAGTGGCGCACCGCGATCGGCGACGATGGCCGCGGCAACATCCGCCACCTGGTAGGCGATCGAGTCGACCGTCGCCCTGGCGATCTCCGGCAGCCCCGACCCGCGGGTGAGGCCGATGATCAGGCCGCGGGCGTGCGGATCCCAGTACGGCGCGCCCAGGCCCGTGAACGCCGGGACCACGTACACGCCGCCGGTATCCTCCACGCCCCGTGTCAGATCATCGAGGTCGTCCGCTGAGCGGATCGCCCGCAACCCGTCCCGCAGCCACTGAACGGCGGCCCCGGCGATGAACACGGAGCCCTCCAGCGCGTAGGCCACCGGTCCACCATCGCCCAGTTGCCACAGCACGGTGGACAGCAGGCCATGACTCGACGCCACCGGCTCGGCGCCCACGTTGGCCAGCAGGAAGGCGCCCGTCCCGAAGGTGTTCTTGGCCTCGCCCGGCGAGAAGCAGGCCTGCCCGAACATCGCCGCCTGCTGGTCTCCGGCCACGCCCGCGATCGGGATCGCCCGGCCGAAGGTCGCCGGATCCGTCTCGCCCCAGACCGCGGACGAGGGCCGGACTTCCGGCAGCATCGCCCGCGGCACCTCGAACAGGCGGAGCAGGTCGTCGTCCCAGGCCAGCGTTCGCAGGTTGAGAAGCTGCGTCCGCGATGCATTCGAGACGTCCGTGGCGTGGATCCGCCCCCCGGTAAGCCGCCAGACCAGCCAGGTGTCCACGGTCCCGAAGAGGAGCTCCCCACGCTCCGCCCGTGCACGCAGGCCGCCCTCGTCGAGGATGTGCCGGATCTTCGCGCCCGAGAAGTACGGGTCCAGCGGCAGTCCCGAGCGCTCGCGGATGAACTGCTCCGTGCCATCCGCGCGCAATCGCTCGCAGAAGGGGGCCGTGATCCGGCTCTGCCAGACGATGGCGGGGGCGACGGCACGACCGGTCGCACGGTCCCAGACGACGGTGGTCTCGCGCTGGTTCGTCACGCCGATGGCAGCGATGTGGTCCACCCCGACCGCCTCGACCACCTCCCGCGCGACGCGCAGCTGGCTGCCCCAGATGTCCTCGGGGTCGTGGGTCACATGGCCGGGGGACGGGAACCCCTGGGGGAACTCGCGCTGGGCCTGTGCCACCGGGACCCCGAGCGCGTCGAACGCGATGGCGCGGGACGAGGTGGTCCCCTGGTCAAGCGCGAGGACGACCCGATCGGTGGTCATGCGGGCGGCGGGACGTCGTACTCGCGGCGCGCGCCCTCGAGGTACGACACGACCTCAGCGGCCTGGCGGTCGGCGTCCCAGCCCAGGACGTGGCCCGCGATTGCTGCAGCGCGCGGGGCGATGGATGCGCCCCGGTCCCGGAGTGCCGGCGCGAGCCGGATCCTGCGCGCCAGAAGGTCGTCCAGGGACAGGGCCAGCTCGCGTTCGGCAGCCCAGGCGACCTCGGCCTCCAGGTACGGGTGCCCGTCCAACAGCGGCCGGACCAGGTCGTGCTCCCGACCGAGCGCCAGGACGTCCTCGGCATCCGTGCCGTGGCGGTCCACCAGCGAGCGGGCGGCCTCCTCCCCTATCCCGGCCTCGTCGCCGGCCCCGGTCGCCAGGCGGGCAACGAGCGCGTCCAACCCGGATCGGGCGGCGGCACCGATGATCGGCAGGTTCGCGGTCCCGCTCGGGCGGGCCTTCGCGCCGTCGCCCAGGATCGCGTCCACGGCATCCCGGGCCATGACGCGGTACGTCGTGTACTTGCCGCCGCTGATGCGGACCAGGCCCTCGCCCTCCACGCTCACCTTGTGCTCACGGGAGATCTTGACCGTGGAGCTGGAGTCCGAGGGCGCGATGAGCGGCCGCAGACCCGCGTACGTCCCCAGGAGGTCGTCACGGGTGATCGTCGTATCCAGGGCCCCATTGAGGGTGCCCAGGATCTCGTCCACCTCCTCCGGGCTGGCCCCGACCCGGTCGACCTCCCCGCGGAACGGGTGATCCGTCGTGCCGATGAGCCAGTGGTGCGGCCACGGGACCAGGAACGCGACGCGGCCCGGGATCCGGAGCGTCATGCCGCCGCGGGCCGGGATCCGCTCCCGCGGGATGACCAGGTGGCTGCCGCGCGACGGCAGCACGTTGAAGGAACCGGCGCCGAACGGGCGGTCCGGCATCGCGCCCCAGACGCCCGTCGCGTCGAGGACGGCGTCGGCCCGGACCTCGAAGGTGGCCCCGGTCAGGCGATCCTCCACGTTGGCGCCGGTGACACGGTCGCCCTTGCGGATGGGGCCGGTCGCGCGTACGCGGGTGAGGGCGACGGCGATGCCGGTCTTCTGGGCCAGGGCCGTGCGGACGACGGCGAGGGTGAAGCGAGCGTCGTCCTCCATCGCGTCGTGGTAGAGCAGCGCTCCCCGAAGGTCCTTGCGGACGAGGTTGGGCGCGTACTCCAGCGTCTCCTCGACGGACAGGTGCCGGTGGCGGCCACCCGACTTCGCCGATCCCAGGAGGTCGTACATCGTCAGGCCGGCCGTGTACAGGGCGCGCGTCGCCGCGGGTGGCCCGTAGAGCGGGAACAGGAAGTCCTCGAGGCGAACGAGGTGCGGAGCGAGGCGCAGGAGCCTGGCCCTTTCACGAAGCGCTTCGCGGACGAGGTTGACCTCGAACTGCTGGAGATAGCGGAGGCCGCCATGGATCAGACGACTCGAACGGGACGAGGTCCCGACCGCGATGTCGTCCTGCTCGACCAGCGCGACCCGCAGCCCGCGGCTGGCGGCGTCCAGCAGCGCGCCCGCACCGACGATCCCGCCCCCCACGACCAACAGGTCCCACTGCTCGTTGGCAAGTCGCTCGAGGTCGGCGCCGCGCCGCGCGAGCGGCGGTCGCGTCGCGTGCGGGGTCGGCTGGTCGGTCACGGGAGTTCCCTCTCAGGTATGCGGTGAACGCAGGATGCGCCAGAGGACGATCGTGGTCCCCGCGATGAGCACGACGATGAGGAGTGGCGTGTCGAAGACGAGCGCCTGGCCCTCGCGGGGCAGCAGCGCGGTGGCGGCGGCCGCCACGAACACGGTCAGCACGACCGCAGCCGCGACCAGGAGCACCGCGCGGATGCCGGGCTGGCGGTCGTGGGTGGATGCCGTGGGCAGGCTCTCGGGTTCAGCCACGGTCGGCCTCCTGCGGGATGCCGATCGGCGCCACCAGGACGCGCCCGGCATAGGCCTTGCCGACGCGTGCCCGGAGCCCGAGCTTCGGGCGGTGGAAGGTGACGGTGAGATCCGCCCGGACAACCGGATCGGACGGGTCCCCCGAGGTCAGGTCCACGGCGGTCGGCGTGTCCACGGCAAGGACCGGGGTCCCCGCGTCGCGGGCCCGCCGGATCATCTCGACGGCGCCCCGGACGGGTTCCCGGAGGCGTCCCTGCACGCCGGTACCCAGGAGCGCGTCGACGATGATCCCCGCCTTCTCGATCCCCTGTTCCAGGATGGCGAGATCGCGCGCCACCGGGACATGGATAAGGGTGATGCCAGCGATGCCGTCGAGGCGCTTCCAGTTGTGCGCCGCGTCGCGGGTCCTCGGCCTCTCCTCGGCCGCGACCAGCACGGCGATCACCGGATAGCCCCACTCCGCGAGGCGCCGGGCGGCCACAAACCCGTCGCCGCCGTTGTTGCCGGGGCCGGCCAGGATCAGGATCGAGCGGCCCTCGCGCGCGTTGTGCTGCAGGAGCGCCCTCGCGGCGGCGGCGACGGCAGTTCCTGCATGCTCCATCAGCTGCTCGCCTGGGATGCCGAGGGCCTGTGCCTTGCGATCCGCACCCGTCATCGACTCGGCGGAGATCGCCGTGCGGGACGCGGCCTCCGTCCAGCGGAGCTCGAGCTCGTCCAGGGTGAGCGAGCGCAGATCCGGGTCGTCGGCAGGCAGGGGGCTGGTTCCAGAGGGCACGTCACAGAGGGTACCGCGCCGGACGGGCGGGTGGTCCCCGGGGCCGGGGGGTCTCGCCCGGATCCCGCTGCCTGTGCCCGGGTGCTGTCTCGAGCATCGCCTGCGTCCGGTGCGAGCCTGTGGAATGCTCCTCCCACCAGCGTCCCGCTCCGCTCCCCTTCGGGCATGCGAGCGTGCGCGGGTCACCCACAGGGAGTGCACGCAGCAGTGCCCACGAGGCAGATCCGAGATCGCAAGCGTGAGCCGCTGACCCGTCGGCGCCTCGCGACACGCCTGTTCGCCTGGCATGCGGAGGCCGGGCGTTCGCTGGTGATCCGGGATGCTTCAACACCGTGGGAGGTCCTCGTCGCCGAGGTCATGTCCCACCAGACGGGGATCGAGCGGGTCGGCCCGGCGTGGCGCCGCTTCGTAGACACGTGGCCCTCCCCCTCGGCTCTCGCCGACGCCGGCACGCATGACCTCCTTGCCGCGTGGTCAGGGCTGGGCTACAACCGCAGGGCGCTGGCCCTGCGCGAGACCGCTCGCCGGATCGTTGTTGATCACGGGGGGCGGGTGCCCGTCAACGTGATCGAGCTCGAGACGCTGCCGGGCATCGGTCCCTACACGGCTCGCGCCGTCGCCGCGACGGCCTTCGGCACGCCCGTCGCACCGCTCGACGTCAACGTGAGGCGGGTCATGAGTCGCGTGAGTGGCTCGGACCCGGGATCACGCGACCTCCAGGAGACCGCGGACGCACTCGTGGATCCTCGCCACCCCCGCCGGTGGCTCAACGCGGTGATGGACCTTGCCGCAAGCACCTGCACGAAGGCGGCGCCGCGATGCGGCTCCTGCCCGCTGAGCCGAATGTGCGCGTCGCGCGGAGACATCAGCGTCGCCGCGATGCCGCGCCGGTCTCTTCCATTCCCGCAGACCACCCGGTGGCTGCGTGGCCGCCTGGTCGCGTCGCTGACCAGCGCCAGCCCCGGCGCCTGGATCCCGCTGCCGCCCCGGATTGGCGATCACGACGCGGCAGCGATCATGGCGGCTGCGCGAAGCCTGGAGCGCGAGGGATTCCTCGAGCTGCTCGACGGTTGCGCCCGGGTGAGGCCGTAGTCTCCCGTGACCATCGCCACATCCAGCCTGGGCAGACCCTGCGTACCATCGGCAGGTCGCCCGGACCGGGCTTGAGACCAGGGCGACCAAGTCCGGCCACCTGCTCGACCTGGACGGCAGGGTGCACCTGTGCGAGCAGATGGACCGCCCGATCATGGACGGCATGACGCCCAAGGCCATCACTGCGCTCGAGGAGGAGACCAATGGACCTGCGTGATCGCGTCGCGATCGTCACCGGCGCGACCGGCGGCCTCGGGAAGGTCGTCACCCGGGACCTGGCTGCCGCGGGCGCGAGACTGGGGCTGCTGGGGACGCGGATGGATCGCCTGGAGGCGCTTGCCGCGGAGCTCTCGCTGGCACCCGACCGCTGGCAGGGCGAGGCCGTCGACCTCACGGACGCCGACAAGACCTCCCAGGCCATCGACGCCCTCGTCGCGGGTCTCGGCCGGGCCGACATCCTCGTCCACGTCGTCGGCGGCTGGAGCGGCGGCACCACGGTGACGGAGACACCGCTGGACGCCTACACCTCGATGCTCGACCAGCACTTCCGGACGACGCTCCACGTCACCCGTGCGCTGGTCCCGCACCTGGCCGCCGGGGGTTGGGGGCGGATCGTGGCGATCTCGTCACCCGTCGCCTCGAACCCGCCCGCCGGGATGTCCGCGTACGCGGTCGGCAAGGCCGCGCAGGAGGCCCTGCTGTCCACGCTCTCCCGGGAGGTCGCTGCGAGTGGGATCACGGTGAACATGCTGCTCGTGAAGACCATCGACGCGGCACGCGCGCGCGCTGCGGACCCCACCCCGAAGAACGCGTCATGGACGACGCCCGAGGAGATCTCGGCGGCACTCGCATACCTGCTCTCCGACGAGGCCCGCGTGGTGAACGGAGCCCGGATTCCGCTCTACGGAGGCGCGTGAGCCGGCCGGTTCACCCAGGTCGGATGTGCACGGGGCAATGTGCCGGGGATCGAGTTCGCCCGGGTTGCGCGCGCAGACCTTGACCACGTCCCCGGGCGACAGCGCTCGCCCGAGGGTCCCGCCACCTACTCCGGGCGCGGCACGACGTGCGACCACAGCTGGAGGTCGTGAATGCCGTCCCGCCGAGCCTGGGCGCTTCGCAGGACGCCCTCGAGCTCGAAGCCCGCCTTGCGGAGAGCCCGCTGCTCGGCGACGTTGCCGACGTCCGTGCTGGCTTCCACCCTCACCACGCCGCGATCATGCAATTCGTCCGCGAGGAGTCGCTGGGCGACGGCACCGATCCCGCGGCCACGGAAATCGGCCAGGATGCTGATCCCGATGTTGTAGGCCCGCGAACCCGGGGTCGGACCGTTCCAAGTTGCGCGTGCGCTCAGGTCGCCCACGGGAGTGGTGGCCCCGTCGGCAGTGAGCTCGACGAGCCAGCGCTCCTGCCTCACTGTCATCGCTTCCGGGGCCATCTCGCCCCAGTCCTCGTAGATGCTTGGTGACCTCAGCAGGGACCGATCCTCCGGGACGGACCGAATCGACACGACCCCGACACCCGCGATGACCGGTCCGGGCGGAGCCACGGCCGTCGGACTGAAGAACTCGATGGCGATGCCGTCGGGGTCCCGGGCGGTGACGGCCCATCCGTACGCATGGGTCTCGAGCGGGCCGTGCTCCAGGCCCAGCTCGTCGAGCCGCTCCTTCCAGCGGCGCACGTCCATCTCGCTTGCGCAGGCGAGGCCCAGGTGGTCGAGGCCCGGCTGAGTGCAATCGAAGGACGAACCTGGCGTCGCGTCGTGGCGGGTGACGCCGATCACCAGCCCCCACGGCCATTGCATGCGGATGCGCTGCCATGTCGGTCCCTGCCGCTCGACCGGCGCGGCCGGGCCCAGCAGCATCTGGTACCACTCGGCGCTTCGATGGATGTCGGTGACGGTGAGGGTCACGTGGTGGACGGTCGGTCCGTTCACTCGTCCTCCGGGGGTGTCTGTCGGTGATCTCCGAGAATGGCTCGCCGTTCCAGGTGCGTCAACCGAGGCACCACGAACGCGCCTCGTACGCCGTCCCCGCGCGCCGCCGGGAGGGCAGGGTGACGGGCACCCCCTAGGATAGGAGGCGAGGAGGCGATCATGGCGATGCAGTTCGGGGCGGCGTTCTGGGTCCAGCGCACGGGCTGGCAGGAATTGCGCCTGGCGGTCCTGCACGCCGAAGCGGCCGGGTTCGACGACCTGTGGATCGACGACCACCTGCTCTCCGACGAGGGGGACTGGCCGGACGCCAAGTTCGAGGGCTGGACCACGCTGGCGGCGATCGCCGCGATCACCGACCGGGCACGGCTCGGCCACATGGTCTCCGCCAACACCCTCCGCAACCCCGGCCTCACGGCCAAGATGGCGACGACGATCGACCACGTCTCCGGCGGACGCGCGATCCTGGGCCTCGGAGCCGGCTGGTTCGAGCGCGAGCACGAAGCGTTCGGCTTCGACTTCGGGAGCGGCATCGGGGAGCGGCTGGATCGGCTGGTCGAGGCCGTGCCGCTTATGCGGCGGCTCCTGGACGGCGAGTCGGTCACCCACGTGGGGCGCTTCTACACGTTCCGTGACGCCGTCTGCGCGCCGCGCCCGGTCCAGGAGCACCTGCCGATCCTGATCGGTGGCTCTGGGCCGAAGAAGACGCTGCCGCTCATCGCCCGGAGCGCGGACATGTGGAACGCCTACGGGACGCCGGACGAGGTGGCGGCGGCCGACACGATCCTGCGGGGGGCCTGCGAGGCCGCCGGACGCGACGAGGGCGAGATCGAGCGCACGGTGAACCTCAACGTGGTCATCCGCTCAAGCCGCGCCGAGGCGGAGGCCGCCTGGGCGGGATACCTCGCCGCGCACCTGCCGCAGGACGAGGAGCGGGAGCTGTCGGCAGGCGGGCCGGTCGAGGAGGTGGCGGCGACGCTCGCCCGCTACCGGGAAGCCGGTTTCGCGCATCCGATCCTGATCTTCCGGACGCCCTTCGACTTCGAGACGATGGACCGGCTCCCTGAGCTCCGGGCGGCGCTGGACGGCTGACCGGACCCCCAATCCGGGCCGGGCCCGTCCGGACTAGGCGGTCGCCATCTCCCGCGCCGCGGGCAGGTCCGGGTCCGCCGGCTCGGCGGCCTCCCGGAGGCGCGCAGCCACGGACGAGGCCGCGGCCAGGCCCTGGGAGATGCAGTCCGGCAGCCCCACGCCGCGGTACGAGGCCCCGGTCACCGTCACCGCCGGCCACGCGCCGACCGCCGCCTCGATAGCCGCGGCACGCCGCAGGTGTCCAACGGTGTAGCGGGGCATCGAGTGCTCGTAGCGCGAGACGCGGACGAGGAGCGGCTCGCCGGTGATCCGGAGCGTGCGGCCGGCGTCCTCGCGAGCCGAGGCGACCAGCGCCTCGTCCGCAAGGCGGGTCCACGCACCCTCGTCGCGGACGAACATCCGGAGCAGGACGGTGCCCTCAGGCGCGCGGTCGGGCCACTTCTGCGACGTCCAGGTGCAGGCACTGATCGCGCCGCCGTCAGACGGAGGCACGAGGTAGCCATGACCGATGAGTGGGTGGCCGACGGCCTCGCGCGGGTACGCGAGCGTGACGAGGATGCTGGTCCCGTGCGGGATCTCATCGAGCGCGGCGGACGCGCCCGGCGCCTCGTCGTCGAGCAGGACGGCAGCCACCGGCGCCGGCGCGGCGATGATCACTGCGTCGAACCGTGCCTCGGACCCATCCGAGAACCGCGCCGTGACGCCGGACCCGGACCGCGCGAGCGCACGTACCGCGAACCTCGTGCGCAGGTCGGCGCCCGCAACCTCCGCCGATGCCACGACGGCATCGATCAGCCGGTCCATGCCGCCGCGGAGCGAGACGAAGGTCCCCAGCGGCTTCGTCCCCGGCGCGGCAGGGGCACCGGAGGCGGCCGCAGCCTCCGCCCGGGCCGCGCTCGCCGCCCGCGCGGCGGCTGCCCGGCGCATCGACCGTCCGTCCGAGAGGCCGGCGAACAGCAGGCTGCGGTGCTGGCGCTCTGCGGTCCGCAGCTGCGGCACCACCGCGTCCAGGCTCAGCTCGTCGATCGGCGTCCCGTAGACCCCGCCCACCAGCGGCCCGGCCAGCCGGTCAACGAGCGGAGACCCGAGCCTCGAGCGCAGGTACGTCCCCACGGCCACGTCATCGGGGCCGAGCCGGCGCGGCGAGACGACGTCGACGGCCATCCGGGCCTTCTCCGGCCACGAGAACAGCTTGCTCTTCGCGAACGGCATCGCCTTCGTCGGCAGGACGAGCCCCAGGCCCTCCGGCATCGGCACCAGCGAGCCGTTGTGGCGGATGAACACCGCCCGGGGATCGAGCGTGCCGGTCAGCTCCGCGCCGAGCCCCAGCTCCCGAGCCAGCGAGATCGCCGCCGGGCGCGTGGCCAGGAACGAATCCGGCCCGTGCTCCAGCGTGAACCCGTCCACGCGCTCGGTGACCACCTTGCCGCCGAGTCGGGGGCCGGCCTCGGCCAGGGTGACCGGGACACCGTCGAGCGCGAGCGCGCGAGCGGCCACGAGTCCCGTGATCCCGCCGCCGACAACCAGGACGCTCATCGCCTGGGGCCCTCTCAGGCCTTGATTCCGGCCGTGGCCGGACCGGCGGCAACAGGGCGGGCGGCGCCGGCATCGACCGGCATCCCGTACTGGGCCACCGAACCCGACGGCACGTACGGGCAGAGCGGATCGGACTCGAGCGGGTCGCCCGTCCAGGCGTAGGCCCGCGCCCGCGATCCGCCGCAGATCCGCGCGTACTCGCAGGCGCCGCAGCGGCCCTTGAAGCCCTCCGGGTTGCGCAGGCCGCGCATCACCGGGTGATCGCGGTACAGGTCCACGATCGACGCCTCGCGCACGTTCCCCAGCGGGATCGGCAGGAAGCCCGACGGGTTCACCGTGCCGTCGTGGTTGATGAACACGATCCCGTTGCCGTCCCGGATGCCGAACCCACGGCCCACGGACGTCTTGA
Organism: uncultured Chloroflexia bacterium; assembly: GCA_963766735.1. GTDB lineage: Bacteria > Chloroflexota > Limnocylindria > Limnocylindrales > CSP1-4 > CAIXZV01. The sequence goes on along the minus strand of CAVYBU010000002.1, from coordinate 79,658 downwards.
GGATGTCGTCGAAGGACATCCCGGCCGCCTCCATGTCCCGGATGGCATGCCGGCGGTAGTGGGTGGCCTCGGTCGTCTTGACCTGGAACGGGGCCTCCTTCGAGAGCCCGAACAGCCATGCGTTGAGCTTCTCGGACTGGGCCGGGGTGACCTCGCGCAGGTCGCTCCCCCGCCCCGTGGTGATCAGCATGAACAGGCTCCAGCGCAGGATGTCCATGCCCAGCAGGAGCTCGTAGACCGCAGGCAGGTCGCTCAGGGTCTCGTCCGTGACCAGCGTGTTGACCTGGATCGGGAGGCCGGCCGCGCGGGCCCACTTCGCCGCCTGGAGCGTCTTGTCGAACGTGCCCTCGACCATGCGGAAGCCGTCGTGGCGTTTCGCGTCGGAGCCATCGAGCGAGAGGCTGATGTTCTGGACGCCGGCATCGCGCAGGCTCTCCATCACCTCCTGGGTGAGGAGCGGCGTGGCGGCCGGGGCCAGGGAGGCGCCGATCCCCCGCTCGGTGGCCGCGCGGACCAGCTCGTGGAGGTCGGGGCGATTGAGCGGGTCGCCGCCGGTGAACACGACGTGCGGGTACGGGCGCCCGAACCTGATCACCTCGTCCAGGAGGCGGTAGCCCTCCTCGGTCGTCAGCTCGAGCGGGTTGCGCTCGGCCTGGGCCGTGGCCCGGCAGTGACGGCAGGCGAGGCCGCAGGCGAGCGTCGTCTCCCAGTAGACGAGCATCGGGGCGCGGTCGTAGACGTAGCCCTCGGCGCGGACGGCGCCGACGCCGGTGATGCCACCGGGGTGCCCGCCCGGGTGGCCGCCGGGATGTCCGCCGGGGTGTCCTCCCGGGCGGCCGGCCGGGGCGGGATCGATCTGGCTGTGGGACGGCGTGGTCATCGGGAACTCCTCCGGTCGCTCAGGCGACCGTCGTGGGACGCAGGGCGTCGGCCGCGATATCGGCGAGGCCGGCGATGAACGTCGGGTCGGTGTTCATCGAGCGGGCGCGCTCCAGGCGCACCCCGAGCGGGCGAGCGACGCCCTGGGCCTCGATGTCGATGTCGTAGAGGACCTCCAGGTGGTCGGCGACGAAGCCCACGGGCCGGATCACCAGCTCCGTGACGCCGTCGGCGGCCAGGCGCCGGATCTCGTCGAGGATGTCCGGGCCAAGCCACGGCTCGCCGGTTCGGCCTGCGCTCTGGAACGAGAAGTCATAGCGCTCCAGCCCCAGCGCGGCGGCCACGAGTGACGCGGTCCGGGCCAGCTCGTCCGGGTACGGATCCCCCTCCGCCACGACGCGTGCGGGCAGGCTGTGGGCGGTGAACATGACGCGGACCCGGGACGGATCGTCGAAGCGGGCGAGCGCCTCGCGGGTGGTCTCGGCCAACGCCTCGATGAACCGCGGCTGGTCGTGCCACGAGTCAACGAAGATCACCTCGGGAGGGCGGCCACCGGCCTCGGCGATCGAGGCGCTCGCGGTGTCGACCGCCCGGCGGTACCCGGCGGCATTGGACGACTTCTGCGGGGCGAGGGCGATCGCGACGAAACGGTCCACCCCGTCCGCGACCATGCCCTTGACGATGTCGCCGATCCGCGGCTCGATGTGCCGCATGCCCGCGTACACGCGGACGGGCACGCCCCGCGACGCCAGCTCCGCCTCCACGGCGGCCCGCTGCTCCTCCACGATCCGCGACAGCGGGGAGCCGCCTCCGATCGCCCGATAGCGATCCAGCAGCTCTTCCAGGAGGTGAGGCGGGGGCGGATTGCCGCGGCGGATGTCCGTGTAGTAGGCCTCGACCTGGTCCAGCCGGTCGGGGCTGCCGTAGGCCATGAGCAGGACGGCGGTGGTCATCGGGACGCTCCAGAGCTGTGGACGAGGTCGACGAGTCGCGCGAGGTGATCGGGGTCCGTGCCGGGCAGGACGCCGTGGCCCAGGTTGAAGATGTGGCCGGGCCGCCCGTCGTTCTCGGCGAGGACCCAGCGGGCCGCCTCCTCCACCCCCTCCCAGGGGCCGAGCAGCAGCACCGGGTCCAGGTTCCCCTGGACCGCCCGGTCGCCGACGAGCCGCCGGCCCTCGGACAGCGCGATCCGCCAGTCGAGGCCGATCACGTCGCCGCCGGCCGATGCCTGGAGGCCCAGGATCCCGCCGGTACCCACGCCGAAGTGCGTCATCGGGACACCAAGCGGCGCGATGCCCTCGAACAGGCGGCGCATCCACGGCCACAGGCGGCGCTCGTAGTCCAGCGGGCTCAGGCCGCCGACCCACGAGTCGAACACCTGCACGGCCTGGGCCCCTGCGGCCACCTGGGCGGAGAGATAGACGATGGTCGCATCCACGAGACGATCCAGCAGAGCGGCCCACGTCCCGGGCTCGGCGTGCATCAGCCGCTTGGTCCGCTGGAAGTCGCGTGACGGGCCACCCTCGATGAGGTAGCAGGCGAGGGTGAACGGCGCGCCGGCAAAGCCGATCAGGGGCACCGGCGATTCGGCGCGGATCAGCCGGATGGCCTGGAGGAGGGGCGCTACCGACGCCTCGGGGTCGAAGGGGTGCAGGGCCTCCACGTCGGCCATGGTCCGGACGGGATGCTCGATGACGGGGCCGACACCCTCCTTGATGTCGAAAGCGACGCCGAGGCCCGCGAGCGGCGTCGTGATGTCCGCGAACAGGATGGCGGCGTCCACGCCGAGGCGGCGCACCGGCTGGAGGGTGACCTCCGCGCACAGCGCCGGGTCCCGGGTGATCTCGAGAAGAGTCGCCCGCTCGCGGACCTTGCGGTACTCGGGCAGCGCCCGCCCGGCCTGGCGCATGAACCAGACCGGGGTCGTGTCCACCGGCAGGCCGCGCGCCGCGCGGAGGTACCGCGCATCAGGACTCATGCCGCGAACGCCTTCCGCGCCGCCGCCAGCGTCTCGGCGATCTCGTCATCGCCGTGGGTGACCGAGATGAACCAGGCCTCGAACTGGGACGGCGCGAGGAGCACCCCCTCGTCCAGCATGGCGCCGAAGAACCGGGTGAAGGCCTCCCTGTCGGCGGTCAGTGCCTGGGCGGAGTTGCGCGGAACGTCCCGGAGGAAGAACACCGTCAGGAGCGAGCCCACGCGGGAGATCGCAACCTCCCGGCCGGCCTCGGCGGCAGCCTGTCTCAGCCCCGTCTCAAGCGCGGCTCCCGTCGCCTCCAGCTGCTCGTACACGGTCGGTGTGAGCAGGTCGAGGGCGGCGACGCCAGCGGCCATGCACAGCGGATGACCGGACAGGGTCCCGGCCTGGTAGACGCCGCCATCCGGGGCGACCTGCGCCATGAGGTCCGCGCGGCCGCCGTAGGCACCGATCGGCATCCCGCCGCCGACGATCTTGCCCAGCGTCGTGAGGTCCGGCACGATCCCGTAGCGCTCCTGCGCCCCGCCGCGCGCGACGCGGAACCCGGTGATGACCTCGTCGAAGATCAGCAGGGCACCGTTCGCCTCGGTCAGCCTGCGCAGCGCCTCGAGGAATCCGGGCTCCGGGGCGATGACGCCCACGTTGGCGCCGACCGGCTCCACGATGATCGCGGCGACCTGCTCCGGGTGGGCACGGAACACCTCGGCCACCGCGGCGACGTCGTTGTACGGGATCACGATCGTGTCGCGCGCGGCCGCCGCAGTGACGCCCGCGGACCCGGGCATCCCCAGCGTCGCCAGGCCGGATCCGGCGTCCACCAGCAGGCTGTCACCGTGGCCGTGGTAGCCGCCGGCGAACTTCACGATCAGGTCACGCCCCGTGGCGCCACGCGCCAGGCGGATCGCGCTCATGACGGCCTCGGTGCCGGACGATACGAACCGCATTCGCTCCATCGAGGGCATCGCGGCGCGGACGCGCTCGCCCAGCTCCACCTCGCGGGGGCCGGTGGCGCCCAGGGCGAACCCGTCGAGGGCCGCCTCACGGACCGCGGAGACCACCGCTGGGGCAGCGTGGCCCAGGATCGCGGGACCCCAGCTGCCGATGTAGTCCAGGTACCAGTGGCCGTCCGCGTCGCGGACGCGGGGGCCCTTGCCGGCGTCGAGAATGAGGGGCGGGCGGGCGACGGACCGGAATGCCCGCACGGGGCTGTTGACGCCACCCGGGAACAGGTCCGCCGCCTCCCGGCGAAGCTGGGCCTGGCGACCGTCGGCGGGCGGGATGCTGGATGTCGTGGTGTCGGAACTCATGTCAGGCCTCCTGCGACCAGGCCGCGAGGTCGGCGGCGGCATAGGTGATGACGAACCCGGCGCCCGCGCGCAGGATCGAGACGGTGCTCTCGGTGAGGGCGCGGCGGCGGTCAAGCCAGCCGCGCTGAGCGGCGGCCTCGATGGAGGCGTACTCGCCGCTCACCTGGTAGGCGCCGATCGGGACGTCGAAGCGGGCACGGGCCGCGGCGAGGATGTCCAGCGACGGCAGCGCGGGCTTGATGAGCAGCATGTCGGCGCCCTCGGCCATGTCCACTGCGATCTCGCGCATCGACTCGCGGCCGTTGGCCGGATCCATCTGGTAGCCGCGGCGGTCGCCGAACGATGGCGCCGAGCCCGCAGCCTCGCGGAACGGGCCGTAGAACGCGGACGCGGTCTTGGCGGCGTAGGCCAGGATCGCGGCGTCCTGGTGGCCGTCGGCATCCAGGCCACGTCGGATCGCGGCCACCTGACCGTCCATCATGCCGCTGGGCGCGACGATGTCGGCGCCGGCTTCCGCCTGTGAAGCCGCCGTCCGGGCAAAGAGTTCGATGGTGGCATCGTTGTCGACGCGACCGTCCGGGAGGAGCGGGCCGCAGTGCCCGTGATCCGTGTACTCGCAGAGGCAGGTGTCGGCGATCAGCACGAGGTCCAGGTCCGCGTCCCGCAACCGGCGGAGCGTCTCCTGCACGATGCCATCGCGCACCCAGCCACCGGTGCCGACGCCGTCCTTCTCAGCCGGCAGGCCGAAAAGGATCAGGCCGCCGATGCCGAGCGCGGCGAGGGCCCGGGCGTCGCCCAGAGCCTCGTCGGGCGACACGCGTACCACGCCGGGCATGGACCCCACGGGCTCGCGGACGCCGCGGCCCGGGGTCACGAACATGGGCGCGACCAGGTTGCGGGGATGGATGCGGGTCTCGCGCACGAACGCGCGGAGGGTCTCCGTCCGGCGGGTGCGTCGGAGGCGGTGGGCGGGATCCGTGGTCTCTGCGTCGGACACGGAGGCCAGCGGGCCGCCGGCGAGGAGCGTCATCGGGTCTCTCCTGCGGGGGTGGGCCGGGGATCGGGCGCCGCCACGCCCAGCGCGGCGGCGGTGAAGGTGGCGAGGGCCAGGGCGCCGGGCGAAGGGGCCTGGAGCACGGTCTCGAAGCCCAGCTCGCGGGCGGCGGCGAAGGTTGCCGGCCCACCGGTGATCACCGGCGTGGCCAGGAGCCGCGCCAGCGCGTCGTCCGAGGCGAGGGCCAGCAGCCCGCGCGCCGTCGAACCGCTGGTGAGCACCAGGACGTCCACCGGGCCGTCGTCGAGCGCCGCGGCGAGCAGCGGGCGGGACGTCTCGGGGGCCTCGGCCGTCTCGTAGGCAACGACATCGGTGACGGTCGCACCCCGTGCGCGCAGCGTCTCCGCGAGGGCCCTGTCCGCGATGTCCGCGTGCGGCACCAGGACCCGGTCGTGGGGCCGGATGGGCAACTCCCGCGCGAGCGCGGCGGCGTTGGGCTCGGTGGGGATGAAGACGCCTTCCAGCCCGGCGTCGGTGAGGACGGCGGCCGTCGCCTCCCCCACCGCGGCCCAGGCGAGGACGGCCGGGGCCAGGTCCATGCGCGTCGCCGCCCGGAGCATTGCCCGTGCGGCGTTCGCGCTGGTCACGACCACGGTGTCCCCGGCATTGACCCGGGCGACCGCGGTGTCGAAGGCGCCACCGGGAGCGGCCGCGCGGATCTCGATGGCAGGCACGTGAACCGGCTCGACGCCCGCGCTATCGAGCGCCACTACCATCGCCTCGGCCTGTCCGATTGGCCGGGCGACCAGCGCCCTGGGCCGCGTGCGCAGCGCCACGATGCGGCGGGCCAGACGTGTGGACAGGTGGGCGCGGTCGGCAGCGGTGGCATTGCCCCTGACCCAGGCCACGCGAGACACCGCGATCGCAGCGTCCTCGCCCGGGGTCCATGTCCGTTCGGCCCCCGCCAGCATCTCCAGTCGCCCGTCCCGGACTGTCCCGACGGCCCCGATCGGGGACCGGCAACCACCGCCGGTCCCGGCGAGGAGCGCCCGCTCCGCCTCGACCGCGACCCGCGTGTCCGCATCGTCCAGGAGCCCCACGACCGCGATCGCCTCGGCGTCCCCGGCACGGACCTGCAGCGCCAGCGAGCCCTGGCCCGGAGCGGACGGGACAACGTCGGCTGGCAGGGTGTCGTCGATCCGCTCCGCACGACCGAGGCGCGTCAGCCCCGCCACCGCGAGGACCAGCGCATCGCTGTCTCCGCGATCCAGCTTGGCCAGCCGGGTGTCCACGTTGCCGTGAAGTGGGTGGAGGTCAAGGTCCGGGCGGACCGCCCGCAGGAAGGCGGCCCGGCGCGGGGAGTCCGTGCCCACGCGGGAGCCGACAGGGAGCGTTGCGAGCGTCGTTCCCCGGACCCGGCAGACGAGCGCGTCGCGGGGATCCTCCCGGGGCGGATAGGCGGCGATCACCAGCTGGTCCGGCTCCGTCGTCGGGACGTCCTTCGCGGAGTGGACCGCGAGGTCCACGGTGCCGTCCAGCAGGGCCGCCACGATGCGGCCGACGAAGGCGCCCTCGCCCCAGGCGGTGTCCACAGGGCGGTCGTCGCCCTCGGTTCGGACGATCGTGATCTCCGAGGTGACGCCGTGCTCCGCGAGGCGGGCGGCGACCCAGCGGGCCTGGACCAGGGCGAGCTCGCTGCCGCGAGTGCCGATACGGAATGTTCGGGACATGGGACGCATCACCAGCTAGAGATCGAACAGGGACCGCGCCGCACGCTCGGCATGGCCGCTCGTGTCCTCGCGCAATGCGACCAGGGGGGCGTGGAGCAGCCCCGCGACCAGCCGGTGGCTCATCTGGACCACCAGGGCGCGCTGGTGCTCGGGGAGGTCCAGGCGCCGCATGATCCTGTCCACCTCCTCCGCCCGACGGTCCTCGGCGAGCTCGCTCAGCGCCCGGATCACCGGCACCGAGGACCGGGCACGTACCCAGTGGCTGAAACCGGTCAACGCCGCGTCGACGGCGCGCTGGTAACGGCGCTCGGCTCGGGGGCCGATGTCGCCCCGCGGGGTGCGGGCGAGGTCGTCCACCGACGTGTAGCGCTCCGCGAGGGCTCGTCGGAGGTCGGGGTCGACGGCTGGCGGGGACGAGAGATCCATCACGGGGCAGGTGCCGGCGAGCAGATCGTCACGGGCGACCGGCGAGAGGGGCCAGGTGGCGGAGATCGCGAGGATGACGGCGTCGGCCTTCGGCAGCGGTGCCGCCGGGCCGAACGGGGCGAGCTCGCCGTTCGCCTCGTGCGCAAGCGCGACGGCACGGTCGGCGCCACGGTTCGCGACCATGACCCGGGCGCCGTTCCGAGCCGCGGCCAAAGCGGCCAGGCGGGCCATGCGGCCGGCGCCGACGACGAGCACCCGGCGCCCCAGGAGCGGTCCCGTGACAGGCAGGATCCGGTCGAGCGCAACGTCGCCCAACGAGCGCGGCGGGCCGTCGCGCCACGATCGCGTCTCGCGCCCCAGGTGGAGCGCGACCTGGAGCAGCCGCTCGAGCAGCGGCTCCAGCACGGGCGCCTGCGGGCTCGAGGACCCCACGTCGACCGGGCATCTGCCGGCCTCCGGCAGATGCCGATCGGCGACGCACTCGCGGAGCTGGTGGAGGACCTGGTCCTCGCCCACGACCACGCTGTCGAGTCCGGCTGCCACCATGAGCACGTGACGTGCTGCATCGGCGCCCTCGAGACGCCGTCCACCCTCGGGCAGGGCCGGCAGCGCCAGCGGCGCCCGGCCCGCAACAGCCTCACCGGTCACGTACAGCTCGACCCGGTGGCAGGTTCGGAGCAGGATCGCCCGCGGGTCATGCGCGATCGCCTCAGCCTCATCACCGAACGCCTCGCGAGCTTCGCTCGGGACGTCACGCGCGTGGACAACCAGGGCGACCAGGCGCAGGTCGGGCGGCAGGTCGGCGGGCAGCAGACCGGGGTGCCCGTGCATGAGGTCGAAGGCGGGATCGCCGTCCTCGGTCATCGGGTGCCCGTCTCCATGATGGGGGTTGACGGCGCGGACAGGGTTCGGGACGGTCACGATTCGGCTCCTGGGTTGGTGGTCAGGACGCTGGGGACGCGACCTTGCGGCGCGGACGGCGGCCGGCTCCCGGTGCCGCGGCCTCCCAGCCGCGGAGCGTCGCCAGGAGGAGGCCGTCGAGAGCCGTGTTGGCCTCGGCGATCAGTGTGGACGTGGCGGAGGCGTCGAGCTCGCGGCGCCGGGCGAGGGCGCCGAGCTCGGCGAGGAACGGGCGGCGGAAACGCAGGAAGAGGTCCGCGGTGACGGAGGACGGGAGGCCCTCTCGACCGGCGAACTGGCCGTACTCGGTGCAGGATCCCTCGGCGGAATGAAGGAGGTCGGCGCGGAGGTCTGGATCGTCGGTGTCCAGCGCCTCGAGCAATGCCGTGACGATCCCCCGCCCGTGGTTGCGGAAGTGCTCGCGACGTGCGTCGTCAAGCTCCTCGATCCACGGGAGATGACCGGTCGTCTCGTCGGTCTCGCGGCGGTACCCGCGGGCCATGCGACCCGGGGTCTCCCCAAGGTCCGACAGGGACGGGCGACCGGTTGGGCGGTCCGGCAGGAGGGCCTCGAGGCCTGCCCGGGAGAAGCGGCGGTGACCACCGGGTGTGACAAAGGTCCGGACCATGCCACTGTCGGCCCAGCGACGGACGGTGGAGGGAGAGACGCCGAGCATGCGGCAGGCCTCGGTGAGCGTCACCCACCCGGGGTCATTCACGCTTGCACGTGCCGGCATTGCCGCTCGAAACCTCCCAAACCTACCAAACCAACTCGAAGCTACCGCATCCTACGCCCGGATCGCGGGGCTCCCGGCAGGGCCGACCGGCCCGGCTTGGGACCCAAATGGCCCGGCGGCGGCCCTACCCAGACGACGCCGGCCCGGTGCCAGGGGGGCCGGAACCTTGGTATTTCGCGGCGTCGTACCCAGATTCGCCGTTGCACGCAGGCACCGCGGCCCAGGCGGTCCGGGACATCGGTCACTCAACACAGGGACCCTTGGTCCCTGTTGTCAAGGAGCCTTGATACGGCCTACTGGCGTCGATGTCCCAGACGACCCGTCCCGTCGCCGCCCCCGTCCCGCTCTCGCGCGTCCTCGCGGGTGAGCGCCGGGTCATCGTCTCCCTGTCTGGTTCGTCGCGGGACGAGCTGGAGCAAGAGGGCCTCCTGCCCGGCAGCGTCGTGGTCGTACGGACTCGGACACCGCTGGGCGGGCCCATCATCGTCGAGCTGGGACGGACCCGGCTCGCCCTCTCGATGGACGTCGCCCAGCGCGTTTCGACCACGGCGGAGGTCCCGTGATGTCCGCCCGGGACGACGACCTTCCCGTTGTCGCCCTTGTCGGCCGCCCCAACGTCGGCAAGTCCACGTTCCTGGCGCAGGCCAGCGGGCGCTTCGTTGAGACCGCCAATGCTCCCGGCACAACGGTTGCACTCGAGCGACGGCGGGTGCAGACGGGCTCCGGTGATGCCTGGCTCGTCGACCTCCCGGGGACCCGCGCCATGGACGACCGGCCTGCCGGCAACGAGCCGTTCTGGAAGCTCGTGCTGGAGGCCGCCCCGGACGCGATCCTCGTCGTCGCGGACTCGGGACACCTGGAGCGGCACCTCCCCCTCGCACTCGCCTGCCGAGACCTCGGGCTGCCGGTGGTCCTGGCCGCCAACCTGGCCGACGAGGCGGACAAGCGCGGGGTCACGGTCGACACCGGACGCCTCGGGCAGCTGCTCAACGCCCGGGTCCACGCGACCTGCGGCCGCACGGGCGAGGGCGTGGATGCGGCTCTGGCCGATGTGGTCCGCCTGGCGCGGACGCGAGTAGCCGTCCGCAAGGGCGCATCCTCGCCGCGATCCACCGTCCCGGCTCCGGTCTACTCGTGGTCAATCGAGCAGCTGCTGCGGGAGACTGCCGCCGACCTCGCCGAACCGCCGCGCTCGCTCGGCGCAGCCGCCGTCGCAGAGCCGCTGCAGGCAGGTGTGCTCTCCGGCCTGGTCTCCGGTCGTGGCGCGGCGACGCTACGGCACGCCCGGGAGCTGGAGCCGCTGCGCTGGACGATCGCCGCGGCATGGTCCGCGGACGTCGAACGGCACCGGGACGTGTCCGAGCCGCTCGCGGACCGGTTCGGACGGTGGTCCACGGCGCCCTGGCCCGGGATCCCGTTGTTCCTCGGCATCAGCCTTGCGGCGTTCCTGGCGGTGATCCTCGCGGGTGGCTGGCTAGCCGGGGCGCTGAGCGCCGCCTGGGCCGCCGTCGTCTCCCCGATCCTCCTGGCGGCCATTCCCACCCTCGTACCCGTGCCGATCCTGTCGTCCTCGCTTCTCTGGGCACTCGACGGCGGGATGCTGGGCATGCTCGCCGTCGGTATCCCGTACGTCCTGACGTTCTACCTGCTGCTTGCCGCCCTCGAGGACTCGGGGTACCTCACCAGCGCGGCGGTCCTCATGGACCGCGTGTTCGGAGTGCTCGGCCTGCCCGGACGGGCCGCAATCCCACTCCTCGCCGCGGCCGGCTGCAACGTCCCCGCAATCTACGGGACCCGCGTGCTGCGGACCCGACGGGAGCGGGTCCTGGCCTCGTTCCTGATCACCCTTACGCCCTGCTCCGCGCGCTCCGCGGTCGTGATCGCCGCGCTTGCTCCGTTCGCGGGCGTGCCCGTGGCGATCGCGGCCTTCGGCGTGGTTGCAGCGGCGACGATCGCCGCCGGCCTCGGGGCCAACGCCCTGGTCCCCGGCCGCCAGCCGGCGCTGGTCCTGGAGCTGGCTCCGCTCCGCATGCCGGTCGCGCGGCACGTCGGCGCCAAGGCCTGGTGGCGCTTCCGGGGCTTCGTCGTCACTGCAACGCCGATCATGCTCGCCGGCTCGTTGGTACTTGGGCTCATCTACGAGACGGGGGCGTGGACGGTCATCGCCGACGCCACGGGTCCGGCCACGGAGGGGCTCCTGGGGCTGCCGGCAATCGCGGGCGTCGCGATCGTGTTCGCGTTTCTGCGCAAGGAGCTGGCCCTGCAGCTGCTGCTCGTGTTCGCGGCGGTGTCGCTCGGGCACCGGGCGGGCCTCGGCGAACTGCTCTCGCCGGCCCAGCTGTTCGTGTACGCGGTCGTCGCCAGCCTGTCGATCCCGTGCATCGCGACGCTGGCGGCCCTGCGCAGCGAGCTCGGCGGGCGCGCGGCGCTCCTGATCTCCGCCGCGTCCCTCGCGCTGGCACTGGGCGTGGGCGCGGTGCTGGCAAGGCTGCTGGGCATCGCGTAGCGGACGGCGGCCCGGACCCCTCCGATCGGGCCAAACGGCCGGCGGACGTGGCGTCAGGTCGACCGGAACTCCCGGATCATGCGGGCCCCGACCCGGCGCCACAGCTCCGCCGCGATCAGCTCGGGCACGGCCGGCTCCACCAGTGCCCGGATCACCGGATCCGCCAGGGCTGCGTCGGGCAGGGCGACGGACACGTCCGTGTCGGATCGCGGTGCACCCACGGAGACGATCGAACCACCCCGGGCGCGGATCATCGCGACAGCCTCCTCGTCCGCGGGCGAGCCCGTGAGCAGCAGGACGGCATCGCCCGGGAACAGCGTGTACAGGCCGGCGTGCAGCCAGTCCCCGGTGTCGAACGGCAGGGCCTCGATGCGCGGCGCCTCGCGGAACATGAGCGCCGCCTGCTCCAGCGTGCCGGCGCGGAGCCCGTCGCCAAGGACGTGGATACCACGGCCGGTGTCGAGAATGTCCGCGGCGGCGTCCAGCCATGTGGCGCGCCCGTCGATCAGCGCCGCCAGAGATGGCGCGGCTCCGGCGATCCCGCCGGCCTCCAGCTCCGGCTCTGCCTCCGCGGCCATCAGGGCCAGCGCCGCCACGGTCCCGCGGTACGTGAGGCATGCGATCCCCGCCGTCTCGGCGCGGGCGCCCTGCAGCGGCACCACGGCGCCCGCCGCACCTGCCAGCGGGGACTCAGACATCGCCGTCAGCCCCAGCACGAACGACGACGCCCGGTGCCGCTCCGCCGCGTCGAGCACTTCCCGAGTGCGCCCGGATGCAGAGATCGCCAGGACCAGCACGTCCCGGCCACCCGGCGACCCGCCCGAGGCCGACGCCGCCTCCGCGTGGGCATCCCGTCCGACCGCCCGGAGCCGTGCGGCGGCATCGAGAGCAGCGAACCGCGAGCTGCCCATTCCGATGAAGCGCCACGAGGGACGCGCCGTGACACCGAGCGGAATGTCGTGGATGGCAGCGCGCTGGGCCTCCAGGACGACGGCCAGCTCCGCGGGGGCGGCGATGATGTCGGAGAGGAACGCCTCGACACGATCTGCGACCGGGTCGTTCATCGGTCCTCCCCGTGTGCCAGCAGCCATCGCATCCCCTCCCGCGGGGCCCACAGCCAGGAGGGCAGCACAGCCGCCGCATAGACGAACTCGTGCGTCTCCTTGACCACCTCGAACGCATCGAGGAGGTCGAGGTCGAGGATGATCGGTGAGCCGGCCCGGTGCAGGCCCTTCGCGTAGGCGCCCAGGAACCGTTCGCGCGCCCGCTCGATCCAGGCGTCCATGTCCAGCCCCGGCCGCTCCAGCGGGCCGCCGTTCCGCCGCTCGGCGCGGCGCCGCGCGCTTCGTGCCACGTGATCCAGCGAGCGGAGCATCGAGGCCACGTCCCGCAGCGGGGACTCGAGGCGCCGCCGGTCCTCGACGGGCCGCAGCGGCTCGCCCTCGAAGTCGACGATGCGATAGCCGTCCTCGCTCACGAGAACCTGTCCGAGGTGCAGGTCCGCGTGGATCCTCATGACCAGCGGGGCGCTCGCCACGGCCTCGAAGCGCGAGGCGCGGGCGGCGATTGCTGCCGATTCGAGGCGGAGCTCCGTGGCGGTCTGGGCATCCACGGCGTCGACCGCGGGAATGGCGCGGTTCAGCTGGCGGTGGGCATCCAGACGCCAGGCCTTGAGCTCATCGTGGGTGGCGGGTCGCGGGGCAAGGTCCGGCGCGTCCGCGGGCGGCGAGGCAAGGGCCGCGTGGAGGCCGGCCACGAGCGTGCCGAGGTCCTCCGCGACCTCCGTGGCAGCCTCCAGGTCCACCGCGTGCAGCGCCGCGACCAGCATCGCCAGGCGCTCCGCGATGCTCTCGTACAGGTCGTCCGCGTCCGCGATGAACGCCCCCAGCATGGCCACAGTCGCGGCACCGCCGTCACGGGTGACGGCATCCGCCCAGCCGGCGAGGCGCGGGACGCCGGGGAACAGGGCCTCCTCCGAGAGGTACGCGGTGAGCTCCAGGTCCGGATTGAGACCCGGCTGGATGCGGCGGTAGCCCTTGAGCAGCAGCGCGTCGCCCAGCACCACCGAGGTGTTGGACTGGTCGCGGCCGAGAGCGCGCTCGTCGGCCACGCCAAGATCCGCCGCCGTCCCCGCCCACGAGGCTGCGAAGCCCGGCGAGGGCCGGCAGATCAGGGCCGCCTCGACATGGGTGGGGTCGGCTCCTGGTTCTCGGGGGAGCGCCGGGATCGTCCGGCCCTCCGCGATCGCCACCGCAAGCGCCCGCCAGGCCCCGTCACCCTCGACCGCCTCGCGGAAGGTGCCACTGGCCTGGTCGCGGACGAACGGGATCGCATAGCGCTCCTGCCGGCCGCTCCCCTCGCCCATCCGCAGGTCCACCAGCGCGATCACGGCCGAGCCCGAGAGGGAGAACGCGTGGGCAAGGCGCGCGGAGGTGGGCACCTCACCCTTCTGGAGGAACCATCGACGGGCGGCAATGTCCGAAGGGTCGAGGGCGCGAACGGCAGCCGCGACGTCTGCCCTCGGGAGGTCCATCGTCAGGCGCCCGTGGCGCTCGGAACATGCCTCACGACATCACCGGCGCCCCGGTGATCGCCACTTGCTCGATCAGGTCCGCGGCGCGCTCGGTCCCCTTGGACGCCTGCATCCGGGCCGCGATCGTCGCCATCCTTGCCCGCAGGCCCGTATCGGCCAGAAGCGCATCGATCGCGCCCGTCAGCTCGTCCTCCGCGAAGTCGTAGGTCGCCAGCCGCCGTCCGAAGCCCGTCTCGTCCACGCGCTGGGCGTTGTCCACCTGGTCCCAGAACAGCGGCAGCACGATCATCGGCTTGCCGTGGTGGAAGCACTCGACCACGGTGTTGTTGCCTCCGTGCGTGATCACGAGGTCGACCATGGGCAGGATCGCGGGCTGCGGCAGGAAGCCCTCGCCGGTCATGTTGTCGTGGAGCCGGATCTGGTCTGCGAGCGGGCCCATGGACACGATGACCCGGTGGTCCGTCCTGCCCAGGACGTCCACGAGGCGCTGCATCAGGCCGACGTCCGCGGCGCCGAGCGAGCCGAGGGACAGGTAGACGAGCGCCCCGGGACGACTCGCGAGCGGCTCCGGCAGGGTCCAGGTCGTGTCGGCGGCGCGGACCGTGGAGTCGAGCTGGTGCCAGGTGAGTGGCAGCGGGCTCGCGCGGGCATAGTCGACCTCCGCAGGGTAGGAGTAGAGGTTCAGCCAGGGCGACTCGTGCATGAAGTCCGGGCCGCTGGCACCCCACGTCAGGCCACCCGCGCCGTGTTCGCGGCAGAACGCGTCGAAGTCGGACCACATGTCGTCGTGGGTCCGGCGCACCTCGTCCAGGAAGGCGGGCCATGCGCTCCTGTCCGCCGCAGGGTAGCCGGACGAGAACGGCGCCACGAGCGGGTCCTTGACCTCGGCCGGATTGCAGGACAGGAGGCGGACCCACGGACGGCCGGCGGCCATCACGGCCGGGAAGCTGACCACGTTGTCTTCGACGATGGCGTCCGGCTCGAGCTCCCCCAGGATCTCCTCGATGCGCGGGTTGACGTACTTCGAACCGTCGATGAGGGCCTCGAATGTGGGCGCGATGAACTCGCCCAGCTGATCGATGGTGGGTTTGCGGAACACCGGCGCCGTGTCCCGGATGAAGTCGATCCAGAACTGGCCGGGAACCTCCGGCACCGCGGGCGGCGGGCCGAGGCGCATCAGCCGCTCCTCGAAACCCCTGGCCTCGAGACTGCCGGCGAAGCTCTCCTCCAGGATGAACACGACCCGATGGCCGCGGGCGCGCAGGACGCTGCCGATGCCGGCGCAGTTGTTCGTCGGGCCGTAGGCGCCCTCCGGGAAGAACACGATCGTCCGGGCGTCCGCCACCGTCGCACCTCGCCGCACTGCACGCTGGTTGCTGGGCCTGGGGGCTCTCCGTGGTCTGCACAACCCCCGACTGGCGCCGATGATCTCACGGCATGGCGTGGCGCACTCCGCCGCCTCAGAACGGCTCCGAGCTCACCGCCCTCTCGTGCCGGACGCCCGGCGCCCAGGGAACCACGATCCGCCGGAGCGCCCCCACGGCCCAGTACAGGACCAGCGACAGCGCGGATGTCACCACGACCGCCGCGAACACGAGGTCCGTCCGGAACGCGTTGGCGGAGATCTGCATCCAGATCCCCAGCCCCTCGCGCGCCCCGACGTACTCGCCGAACACCGCCCCGATCACCGCGTACACCACGGAGATCCGCAGCCCGATGAACAGGTTGGGCAGGGCGGACGGCCACCGGAGGAGGCGGAACGCCTGCCCGTCGGACGCGCCGTAGGAGCGGAGCAGGTCCGAGGCCTCGGGCTGGGCGCTGCGGAACCCGTCCAGCAGCGCGACGACGATCGGGAAGAAGGTCACCAGCACCACCACCAGCACCTTGGGGGCAAGGCCGAACCCGAACCAGAGCAGGAACAGGGGCGCCAGGGCCACGATCGGGATCGTCTGGCTGGTCACGAGGAGTGGCTCCAGCGCACGGCGAACGATCGGCGTCCGGTCCATCCCCACCGCGGACGCGATGGCGAAGACCACCGCCAGCAGGAACCCGAGCACGGTCTCGATGAGCGTGGGGATGGCGTGGCGGACCGCGTCGGCGCGGTACTCCCACAGTGCCTGCAGGATACGCACGGGCCCCGGCAGGACCACGGGACTCACCCCCGCCGCGCGCACGTACGCTTCCCACCCCACGAGGAGCAGGGCGACCAGGACGAGCGACGGGAGCCGGGCCTTCACCGGGGTTCCGGGCTCACGGCAGGAACTCGTTGCTGAACAGGGACGAGTAGTCCGGCGGCGCCGCGAGTGCGGCGCCCTGCGCATCCACCAGCAGTCCCTGCTCGTACAGGAACCCGGAGTAGCCGCTCCACTTCTCCAGAGTCTGTGTCCCCACCGCCGCGTGCGTGTCCATGAACAGCCCCTGCTCGGCAAGGTACGTCGCGGACGCCTGCGGCAGGTCCGGATTGGCGTCGAAGATGCCCGGGTTGGCCGCAACCAGGATGGCTGCCGCCTCGTCAGGGTTGAGGGCCGCGAACCCGAACCCGCGCGCCGTCGCGCTCACGAACGCCTTTGCGGCCACCGGGTCTTTCGCCAGCCAGTCGTGGTCGCAGGCCAGCACCACCTGGTAGAAGTCCGGGAACCCGAAGTCCGAGAACCGGAATGTGCGCAGGTCGATACCGCGCTGGGCAGCCTCGATCCCCTCCCACGCTGCGAACGTGATCACGAAGTCCGCCCGCTTCGAGTACAGCGCCTCGTATGCCGCGGCATCGAGCGTCACGGTGTCGAATGTGCCCGTGCCACCGTCCGCCCGGATCACCGCCTGCAGCGTGGGGACCTCGTTCGGGTAGCCGAAGCCAGCGTAGATCCTCCCGTCGAGGGCCTTCGGCCGCTCGATATCGGACTCCGCCAGGACCGCGATGTCCTGAGCCGTGTGCTGGAGGATCGCCATGACCGAGACGATTGGGGCGCCGGCTGCCACAGCGAACGTCATCGAGTCCTGGAAGCTGATCCCGCACTCCGCCTGGTGCGCGGCGAGGATCGCCTCCGGCGCGGTGCCGCCGTACGGGAGCACCTCCAGCTCCACGCCCGCCTCCGCGTACCAGCCCTTCTCCTGCGCGACGAAGAACCCGAGGTGGTTGGTGTTGGGCGTCCAGTCCAGCGCGAGGCGGACCCTGGAGGGGACGGCAGGCGTTGCCGGGACGAGCACCGTGCCCAACGGCGTAGCGGCTGCCTCGGGGGAGGCCGTCGGCCCGGCCGGGAGAGGCGTTGGCGGGGCCGGTGAGCCGCACCCGGCGAGCGGCGGCGAGCACCAGCAGCGCCGCGAGGGCGCTTGCGGAGCGGCGGGAACGATGGATCACGATCGCGTCGAGGCCTCCAGGAAGAAACATCGCCGCCCCCGGGGTCCGAGGACGGCGTCGACGCGTGCGGGCCTGCTTCCTACACCGGTACGAACCGGATCAGGTTCCGCGGGTCTGTGGTCAAACCACACTCTCAGCGCACGATTGCGCTCCCCGGAGGCGAGTCTTCAGTTGTCGCAGCAATTCTACACCGGCACGGGGACGGTGGCCCGAATCCAGGCCACGACCTCGCCCAGCACCTGCTCGTGCTCCGGCTCGTTGTGGCACTCGTGGCGCAGCCCCTCGTGCACGCGACGCGTCACGTTGCCCTTGCCCTCGAGCATCGCGCTCGCCGCCGGCGCCACGATCGGGTCGGCGGAGCCGTGGAACACGTAGGTGGGCATCGGCATGGCCGAGATCCCCGCGATCGCCGTCTGGACCCGCGCCTGCTCCGCGAACGCCTCGGCGCCGAACCGGACCGTGGTCCTGGTGACATACAGCGGGTCCGCGTCCACGGCTGCCTGGACCTCCGGGTCACGGGATCGGCCGTCCCTGGGCAGCCCGTCCGCCAGCCTCATCTTCGGCGTGATGTTCGTGAGGATCCTCGCCAGGATCTTCTTCCAGGCCGGCTGCTCCGCGTCCAGGGCCGGCGCGGAGAGAACCACGAGGTCCGGCATCGGAAGGTCCCGCCCGGAGAGCACGTAGCCGGCGACGGTCAGGCCGCCCAGCGAGTGGCCGTACATCACCAGCGGCAATCCGGGTGTCGCAGCACGGGCGTCGAGCACCCGCTCCGCCAGGTCGTCGTGGAACTGGCTCGTAGCTGTCCACGTAGGCCCGCGCGCCGGCCGATCCGCCGAAGCCGCGCTGGTCGTAGGCGTAGACGTCGATCCCCGCCGTCGTCAGGGCCGCCGCGACCGTCCCGTACCGCCCGGCGTGCTCGCCCAGGCCGTGGACTACGAGCGCGGCCGCCCACGGATCGCCCACGGGTGCCCAGTGGAGCGTGCGGAGCGTGGTGCCGTCGGCAACGGTTGCGGTTCCCTGGGACGGTGCGGTCCCCGACGGGATGGTGATGACGGTCATGGGGCCTCCTTGTCGCGACAGGGTAGTCGGTCGCGTGTTGCGCGGGTACGATCCCGGACATGACAGGTCTCTGGCAGGAGGTCGCCGATCGGGTCTTCGTGCGTCGCTACGCGTTCTATGACCAGAACATCGTGGTCGTGCGTGGCCGGGATCTGGCGCTGGTCGTGGACACACGGACCACGCCCCGCCAGGCACGGGAGCTGATCGCGGACGCACGCGAGCTCGGGATCAGGCGGTTCGACGTCGTGGTGAACACGCACGGTCACTACGACCACGTCTTCGGCAACCACGACCTGCGCCCGGTGGTGATCTGGGGCCACGAGCGCTGCGTGACGATGATCGAGCGCACGGGCGAGGACAGGCGGCGGACACTCGCCGAGGAGCTGCCGGAGCTGGCGGCCGACCTCGGGGCCGTGGTCCTGGATCCGCCGGACCGGACCTTCACGGATCGCGCCGTCATCGACCTGGGTGACCGGGTCGTCGAGCTTGCGTACCTCGGCCGTGGCCACACCGACAACGACATCGTCGTCCGGATCCCGGACGCCGACGTCCTGTGCGCGGGCGACCTGCTCGAGAACGGGGCAACCCCATTCTTCGGGGACGGCTACCCGATGGACTGGCCCGCAACCGTGGAGGCGATGCTGGAGATGACCGGACCCTCGACCGTGGTGGTTCCGGGTCACGGGGATCACGCCGGGCGCCCGTTCGCGGAACGGTCCCTGGAGGAGCTGCGCGAGGTTGTGGCGCGGGCGTCGCTGGTCCATACCGGGTTCATGGAGGTCGAGGCCGCCCTGGCGGACGGACCCTATCCCGCGGCCCAGATGGAGGAGCCGCTCGTCCGGGCGCTGATGCAGCTGCGGGGCGAGCTGGACGAGTAGGGGTCGCGGCGGACCCGGCCTGCGCGAGGTCCTAGCCCTGGCCGGTGACCCGCACCACCCAGCGGCCGCGCGCCTGCCCGGCCAGGATCGCGTCCAGGGCCGGCTCCACCTCGTCCAGGTCCACCTCGGTGGTGCCGCCTTCGACACCCCGCGGTCGCAGGTCCGTCGCCAGCCGGCTCCAGAGCGCGCGCCTCGGCTCGATCGCCATGTTGGCCGTGTCCATCCCGAGCAGCGCGACGCCGCGGAGGATGAACGGGAAGACCGTGGTGACGAGCTGCGGGCCACCCGTGTTGCCGGACGCGGCGACCGCGGCCCCGATCCGGAGGGTGCTCAGGACGTAGGGCAGCGTGGCCGCGCCGACCGTGTCCACCGCGCCGGCCCAGCGGACCTTGTCGAGGGGTCGGCCCTGGGTCGTGACCTCCTCGCGGGCCAGGATGCCGGCGGCACCGAGCAGCGTGAGGCGCTCGGCCTCGTCCGCCTTGCCGGTGGCTGCCCAGACCTCGTGACCGCGCAGCGCGAGGATGGCGACGGCAGCCGAACCCACGCCGCCTGACGCGCCCGTGACGAGCACGGGTCCGTCGCCGGGCCTGAGGCCGCGGTCCTCCAGGGCGGCGACGCTCATCGCCGCGGTGAAGCCGGCGGTGCCGATCTCCATGGCGTCCCGTGTCGTGAGGCCATCCGGTAGCGGCACGATCCAGCCCGACGGGACCCGCGCCACGTCCGCGTACCCGCCGTGGTGCGAGACTCCGATCTCATAGCCATGAGCGAGGACCCTCGAGCCCTCAGGGAACGCGTCGTCGTCCGTGGCCATGACCGTCCCGGCGAGGTCGGTGCCGGGGATCAGCGGGTAGGCGCGGGCCACCCGGCCATCCTCGCTCGCGGCCAGGCCGTCCTTGAAGTTGACGCCGGACCACTCGACGCGGACGGTGACCTCGCCGGAGGGCAGGTCGGAGGGGGTCATCTCGCGGAAGCCGCGGGAGAGCGCGCCGCCATCCGGGCGGTCCACGACATAGGCACGGAACGTGGCGGGCAGCTTCGACATGTGCGGATGATGCACCGGGAGCGCGGACGCGTCATCCGTCGTCGCGCGAGGTGGGGTCGGGCGTCCGGCTGCTTCACGACAAATTCACAGCAACCTCTCAGGAATGGGGCGTGCAATGGGGCGCATGCAAGCCGCGCCCGCGGGACCCGCCCACATCCTCGTCGTGGATGACGAGGCGTCCATCACCGAGCTGCTCTCCACGGCCCTGCGCTACATGGGCTACCAGGTGACCACGGCCGCGTCCGGGTTCGCCGCGCTGGAGGCTGCAGCGACGGCCGCGCCGGACCTCGTCGTGCTGGACGTCATGCTCCCCGACATCGACGGCTTCGAGGTCTGTCGCCGGCTCCGCGCCGCGCGCGACTTCGTCCCGGTGATCTTCCTGTCCGCGCGCGATTCCGAGGATGACCGGGTCACCGGCTTCGTCCGCGGCGGCGACGACTACGTCACCAAGCCGTTCTCCCTCGAGGAGCTCACCCTCCGGATCGGCGCCCTCCTCCGTCGCGTCCGGGGCGGGGCCGCGGGCGAGGATGCCCCCAGGCTCCGCTACCGGGACCTGGAGATGGACGAGGATCGCCACCAGGTCTGGCGGGCCGGCCGCGAGGTGGACCTCTCGCCAACCGAGTTCCGGCTGCTGCGCTACTTCCTGCTGAACCCGGAACGGGTCCTGTCCAAGCAGCAGATCCTGGATCATGTCTGGCAGTACGACTTCAACGGCGAGGACAACGTCGTGGAGACGTACGTGAGCTACCTGCGGCGCAAGATGGACGACGCCGAGCCGCGGCTGCTGCGGACCGTGCGCGGGTTCGGGTACGTGCTCAGGGCGGACGGCCCGGGCGCTGGGCCGGGCGCGGGCGCGGGACGCGGGACCGGGGCCGGGCGCGGGCGCGGGACCGGACGCGGGCACGGGACCGGGCGCCGGAACGCCGCCGTGAGCCTCCGGGCGCGCCTGCTCGCGTCCCTGGCGGTCATGCTCGCCGTGGCACTGCTCGGCGCCGGCGTCCTGCTGGTCGGCCTCACCCGGGCCGCGCTCATCGACCGCGTGGACGCTGAGCTTCAGTCCATCTCATCGGCGGCGGCGCTCGTCCAGCGGATGACGGACCTCGCGGACAGCGAGGACGTGGCCGGGCGCCGGCTCGCCATCCTCCGCCTCGACAAGCGCGGCAACGTGAACCGCGCGTTCCCGTCCGGCTTCGCGGACGAGCCCGATCCCATCCCCGCCCTGCCGAGCTACCCGGACGGCGTCCCGGCGTCCGCCCTCGGCCCCATCGTGGAGCGGCCGGCGGTGGACGGTTCACTGCGCTACCACGTTAGGACGGTGCAGGGCCGGGGCGGGGCCCTCGTCGCGATCGCGGCGCCGCTGGCGGGCGTCGACGCCGCCGTGGGCGCCCTGGTCCGGACCCTGGTGCTGGTGGGGGTGATCGCCATGGGCGCGTCTGCTGGTCGTCGGGTGGGCGGTCCTGCGGCGCGGGCTGCTGCCGCTCGAGAAGATCGCGCGTACCGCGGAGGCGATCACGGAGGGTGACCTGGCGCAGCGGACCGGCGTCCCCCATGACGGCACCGAGGTCGGGCGCCTTGGCGCAGCCTTCGACACCATGCTGGACCAGATCGAGGTCGCCTTCGTGCAGCAGCACCAGGCGCTCGATGCGAAGGCGCACAGCGAGGACCGGCTGCGCCGCTTCGTGGCCGATGCCTCGCACGAGCTCCGGACGCCGCTCACCGCCGTGCGCGGATACGCGGACCTGTACCAGGCCGGCGGGCTGGCGGAGCCCGCGGAGCTCGATGCGGCAATGGGGCGCATCGGGACGGAGAGCCGGCGCATGGGCGTGCTCGTGGAAGACCTGCTCCTCCTTGCCCGCCTGGACCAGGGCCGGGCGCTGCGCCGTGACCCCGTGGACCTGTCACGAATCTGCACCGAGGCCGTGGCGGACGCGAGGGCCGTGGAGCCGGACCGGCCGATCGTGGGCGCCATCGAGCCCGCGATCCAGGTGACCGGCGACGAGGACCGGCTCCGGCAGGTCATCGGCAACCTTCTCGCCAACGTCCGGGTGCACACCCCTGCCGCGACGCCCGTGGAGGTGATCCTCCGGCAGGATGGCGATCGGGCGGAGCTGCGCGTGGTCGACCACGGCCCGGGGATCGACCCGGAGCACGCGTCGCGCGTGTTCGACCGCTTCTTCCGCGCGGACCCCGGACGCTCCAGGGAACGCGGCGGGTCGGGGCTCGGCCTCTCGATCGTCGCGTCCCTTGTGGATGCCCACGGCGGCCGCCTGTGGCACGAGGCCACGCCGGGGGGTGGCGCCACCTTCGGCGCATGGCTCCCGTTCACAGCCGGCTCACAGCCCGATCCCGGCGAGGGCTCAGGCCCGGCCACCACGCTCTAGCCAGTCAACACGCCGACCCGTACCATTCCCGGTGCACCCTACCCGGAGGCTCCTCGTGACACTCAGCAAGACGCTCGTCCTCCCGCTCGCCGCTCTGCTCCTGGCCGTTGGGGCCGGTGCGGTCCTCGCCACGTCCGGCTCTGCGCCCGCCGCGGACACGGGCGACGTGGTCCCTGCGGCCGAGAGTGCGGCGCCCGCGCCGTCGGCGGGCACCACGGTCAAGCCCGAGAAGGACACCGCCCTGACAGAGGTCCTGGACGACCTGGTGGCCAAGAACACGATCACCGCGGCCCAGAAGACCGCGATCCTCGACGCGCTCAAGACCGAGCGCGCCGCTCGCCAGGCGGAGCGCAAGGCCGCCTGGGAAGAGCAGAAGGCGCTCCAGCAGAAGATCAAGGGCTTCCTCGCCGACGGCGAGATCACGCAGGCGGAGCTGGACCAGCTGCCCGCGGATCACCCCCTCCGCACGCTCACCACGCTGATGGACGACGGCAAGATCACGACGGATGAGCTCAAGGCCCTCGGTCGGGACGGCAAGAAGGGCATGGGCTTCGGCGGAGGCCGTGGCTGGAAGAACGGCCAGAACTGGAAGCAGGGCGTCCCGATCGCCCCCGCAGCACCCTCCGCTTCCCCGACCACCAGCGGCTGACACCCGCGTCTCACCCAACCGTCGCGACAAGGCCCGCCGGCAACGGCGGGCCTCCTGCGTCCATGCTCCTCCCGCCGGCCTGGTATGCCGCGCGTGCCTCCGACAGTTGCAGTTGCGTTGCGACCGGCCCGCGGACTTGACGCATACCCGTACCGTCCCCCATCCTTCGCGACCTGATGAGCCACACCACCGTTTCCTGGCTGATGTGCATGCGTGGGCGGCCCCGTCGTTCGGAGGACGGGCGCCGAGTTTCTCCGCGCTGACCGTCAGCCAGTGACAGCGGGGATCTCGGAGCCGAGGTCCCGGGGCCGCGAACCAGCGAGGTTCGCGGCTTCTTCGTTCTCCGGCACGGACGACGGATCGCCGCCGAGCTTGACCCACGCAGGGCCCCTCGACGACCAGACCACCACCCGCCACGGCCCCTTCAGCCACACCCACCCCGGAGAACGAGACAGATGAGCTTCGACCCCAACGCCCTCGGCGCCCTTCGCCCCGAGACGAAGGCGCTCCACGCCGGCCAGGTCCCCGATCCCACGACCAACGCCCGCGCCGTGCCGATCTACGCCACCACCTCCTACGTCTTCGACGACGCCGCCCACGCCGCCAGGCTCTTCGGGCTCCAGGAATTCGGCAACATCTACACCCGGATCATGAACCCCACCACGGGTGTCTTCGAGGAACGCGTCGCGGCACTCGAGGGCGGCGTCGCGGCCCTGGGCCTCAGCTCCGGCCAGGCCGCCGAGACCCTGACGATCCTCAACCTCGCCCGCGCCGGCCAGAACATCGTCAGCAGTTCCAGCCTCTATGGCGGCACCTACAACCTGTTCCACTACACCCTGCCGAGGCTGGGCATTACCACGACCTTCGTGGACGGGAGTGATCCGGCCAACTTCGCAGCCGCCATCGACGACAACACGCGGGCCGTCTACCTCGAGACCATCGGCAACCCGCGCCTGGATGTCGCGGACATCCGCGCAGTGGCCGACGTCGCCCACGCGCACGGCGTCCCGGTCATCGTTGACAACACCTTCGCCCCCCTCCTGGCCCATCCCATCGCCCAGGGCGCGGACATCGTCATCCACTCGGCCACCAAGTGGATCGGTGGCCACGGCACCGTCATCGGCGGGGTCGTCGTGGACGGGGGCACCTTCGACTGGGCCTCCTCGCCGCGCTTCCACGAGGACTTCGTCGCGCCCGATCCCTCCTACCACGGCGTGAGCTACGCGGAGTCCTTCGGGAACCTGGCCTTCATCATCAAGCTCCGAGTCCAGGGTCTCCGGGACCTCGGCGCCGCGCTCAGCCCGTTCAACGCGTGGCAGTTGATCCAGGGCCTGGAGACGCTCCCCCTGCGGATCCAGCGTCACAGCCAGAACGCCCTCGCCGTCGCGCAGTGGCTGCAGGAGCGCCCCGAGGTCGCGTGGGTCAACTATCCGGGCCTCGCCTCCCACCCCAGCCACGCAATCGCCGCACGGACGCTCACGGGCGGCTTCGGCGGCATGATCACCTTCGGGATCAAGGGCGGCATCGACGCAGCCACGACGCTGATCGACAGCGTCAAGCTGTTCAGCCTCCTCGCCAACGTGGGCGATGCGAAGAGCCTCATCATCCACCCCGCCTCCACCACCCACCAGCAGCTGGGAGCCGAAGAGCAGGCGAGCACCGGCGTCACGCCGGACCTCATCCGCCTCTCGATCGGCATCGAGCACATCGACGACATCCTGGCCGACCTCGACCAGGCCCTCCGCGCTGCGACCGCGTCCACGGCCGAGCCGGTCACGACCTCGTAGGCCGCGCGATGGCGACAGGCGAGTCGCGCGCCGAACCGGCGAACGCCGCCCGGCCTCCCCTCGGGACCGGGCGGGTCCAGGCCGCCGATCTCGGGACCTTCCTCCCGGAGACCGGTGGCCAGCCCCTGTCCCTGACCATGGCCTACCGGCACGATGGGCCCGGCCCGGATGCACCGCAGGCCCTGGTCATCCACGCGCTCACCGGGTCCGCCGATGCCGCCGGCGACTGGTGGCAGCCGCTCATCGGGCCCGACAAGGTCTTCGACACGACGAGGATCGGGGTCCTGTGCGCCAACCTCCTCGGCGGCCGATACGGGTCAACGGGTCCTACGTCCGTCAACCCGGAGACCGGTCAGGCCTGGGGCAGAACGTTTCCAGAGGTCACCGCACGGGACGAGGCCCGGGCGATCTGGCGCCTTGCGGACCACCTCGGCATCGAGCGGTTCGCCCTCGTCGCCGGCGGCAGCCTCGGCGGCATGGTTGCCCTGGAGGTTGCGCTCGCCCGCCCCCGATCCGTCTGCCACGTCGTCCCGATCGGGGCGCCGGCGGCCACGGGGCCTCTCGCCATCGCATGGAACCACCTGCAGCTGGAGATCGTCGGCCGGCTGGGCCTGGAGGGCCTGTCCATCGCCCGCCAGCTGGCGATGACCACCTACCGCTCCGAGACCGATTTCGACGGCCGCTTCGGACGCGAGACCGGACCCGACGGCCGCTTCTCGGTGGTGTCCTACCTCGACCACCAGGGACGCAAGCTCATCGGCCGCTTCGACCCGGACACCTACAGCGTCCTGGTGCGCGTCATGGACGGCCACGACGTGGGCCGGGACCGCGGCGGCGTCCTGGAGGCCTTCCGGGCCCTCGCGGCGACGGACACCGCGCTCACCGGCATCGGCATCGAGGGCGACATCCTCTATGGCCCGGACCAGGTACGGATCCTCGTGGGCGAAGCGGCCGCGGCGGGCGTCGATTCGGGGTACCACGAGATCGAGACCACCAAGGGCCACGACGGATTCCTGATCGAGTGGGACCAGCTGGCCCGGCTGCTGGGCGAGGCGCTGGCCGATGGACTGGCGAGGGATCACGCGCGGCGGTCAATCCTGTCGGCAGCCGGATCGGTCTGAGGCTGAGGCCTTGACAGGCCATCTCGATATGGCCATTCTAGCCATCATGGAGACCGCAACGATCACCGAGGTCAAGAACGGCCTCTCGGCGCTCATTGACCGCGTGCGCGCTGGCGAGTCCATCGTCGTCACCGACAGGGGGGTACCAGTGGCCGTGATCGAGCCGGTGAGCGGGCGGATCGATGTCGAAGACCGGCTGTCGCGTTTGGAGCGGGCAGGCTTGGTCCGGCGGGGCCGGATCGAGCCGCCGGTCGAGCTCATGAGAACGCCCGGACCCGCGGTGAAGGGAGAGGGCCTGAGCGCGGTCGAGATCATCCTCGAAGAGCGGCGGACCGGCTGGTGAGGTTCTGGGACGCATCATCGATTGTCCCCCTGCTGGCCACGGAGCCCTCGAGCGCGACCGTCGCCGCGGCTTTTGACCGGGACCCGGTGATCGTGGCCTGGTGGGGAACCGAGGTGGAATGCACGTCGGCCATCGCTCGACTCGAGCGCGAGGGAAGGCTCGGAGCCCCTGGGGCCGCAATCGCGTACCGACGGCTCGAGGCCCACGCTGCGTCCTGGCAGGAGATCCAGCCCACGTCGCGATTGCGGAAGACCGCCGAGCGACTCCTCCGGGTCCATGCGATCCGGGCAGCGGACGCTTTCCAGCTGGCCGCCGCGATCGTCGCGGCCGATGACGATCCCCGCAGCCTGCCCTTCGTCACGCTGGACGACCGCCTCGCCCGAGCGGCGGAACGCGAGGGCTTCCTCGTCGTGGAGCCTGCGTAGGCCACCACCGATCCGGCTCCGCTCTGGAAGGGATCGCTCCCGCCCTGCGTCCCGCGGGCCCGCAGCGGGAGGCGCCATGACCGCCGTCGATCGAACCCCGGGCCGCATCTGGCCAGCCCAGCGGATGGTTCGCTCGCGCGCACATGGGGTAGACTTCGCGACGGTCGCTGGCGCGTGGCCTAATGGTATGGCACCTGACTCTGGATCAGGGGGTTCTAGGTTCGAATCCTAGCGCGCCAGCCAACTCCTTCGGGAGTGTGGTGCAGCCGCCGCGCGAGCCGCGTGTCCTGCCAGCCATCAGCCAGGAGCGGCAACGAACGGTGAGCACGGAGACCCCCTCCCCCACCCCGGACCGGACCGACTTCATCCGTGACATCGTGGCCGCGGACCTGCGCGCGGGCCGGGTCACGAACGTCGTCACCCGCTTCCCCCCGGAGCCCAACGGCTACCTCCACATCGGCCACGCGAAGTCGATCTGCCTGAACTTCGGCGTCGCCAAGGAGTTCGGAGGCCGCTGCCACCTGCGCTTCGACGACACCAACCCGGTCAAGGAGGAGCAGGAGTACATCGATGCCATCGAGGCGGATGTCCGCTGGCTGGGCTTCGACTGGGGCGAGCACCTCTACCACGCGTCGGACTACTTCGAGCAGCTGTACGCGTGGGCCGTCCACCTCATCGAGACCGGCAAGGCATACGTGGACGACCTCACCGCGGACGAGATCCGCGAGCACCGCGGGACGCTGACGGAGCCCGGGCGGAACTCGCCGTGGCGGGAGCGGCCGATCGGGGAGAGCCTGGATCTGTTCGAGCGGATGCGCGCGGGCGAATTCCCCAATGGGGCGCGCGTGCTGCGGGCGAAGATCGACATGGCCGCGCCCAACATCATCCTGCGGGACCCCGTGCTCTATCGGATCGTGCACGCCGAACACCCGCGCACGGGCAACGCCTGGTGCGTCTACCCCACCTACGACTATGCGCACGGCCAGTCAGACGCGATCGAGGGAATCACGCACTCGATCTGCACCCTGGAGTTCGAGAACCATCGCCCGCTCTACGACTGGTTCATCGAGGCCCTGCCGGTTCCGTCCCGCCCCCACCAATACGAGTTCGCGCGGCTCAACCTCACATACGTCGTCATGAGCAAGCGCTTCCTGCTCAGGCTGGTCCAGGACGGCCACGTGCGCGGCTGGGACGATCCCCGGATGCCCACCATCGCGGGCCTGCGACGACGCGGCTTTCCCGCCGAGGGCATCCGCAACTTCGCCACGGCGGTCGGGGTGGCGAAGGACAACGCCGTCCACGAGTACGCGATGCTTGAGCACTCGATCCGCGACGTCCTCAACCGGACGTCCGTGCGGCGGTTCGCCGTCCTCGATCCCGTCAAGGTGGTCATCGAGAACTACCCGGACGGCCAGGTCGAGGAGATGGAGGTCGTCAACAATCCGGAGAATCCGGCGGCCGGCACGAGGCGCGTGGCGTTCTCGCGTGAGTTGTGGATCGAGCGCGACGACTTCATGGAGGAGCCCGCGCCCAAGTTCTTCCGCCTCTCGCCCGGGCGCGAGGTCCGGCTGCGGAACGCGTACTTCATCACGTGTCAGAGCGTGGTGAAAGATGCCGATGGCCGCATCGTGGAGCTTCGCTGCACCTACGACCCGGCCACGCGGGGCGGCGACTCACCGGACGGCCGCCGGCCCAAGGCGACGCTCCACTGGGTGTCGGCGGCGCACGCGATCCCGGCCGAGGTACGCCTCTACGACCAGTTGTTCAGCCGGTCGGATCCTGGCTCCGAGGGGAGGGACCTCCTGGAGGATCTGAACCCGCAGTCCGAGGCCGTGCTCTCGGGGGCGCTCCTGGAGCCGTCGCTGGCGGATGTGCCGATGGGCGAGACCGTGCAGTTCGAGCGGCTGGGCTACTTCTGCGTCGACTCGGACTCGGCACCGGGGGCGCTGGTGTTCAACCGGACGATGACGCTGAGGGACACCTGGGCGAAGGTACAGGCGAAGGGGTAGGTCTGGTCGGGAGTGCTGGCATCCCCAGCCGCACGGCCCGAGACGTAAACGATGTGGACGGTGTGACCGATGCAGTTCGCGCTCATGCTGGAGCCCCAGGAGGGGTCGACGTATCGTGGCTTGCTGGACCTCGCCCAGCGTGCGGAGGCGGCCGGCTTCGACGGGTTCTTCCGCTCCGACCACTGGCTCTCGCTGGAGGGGCAGTTCGAGCAGCCTGCCACGGACGCCTGGACGACGCTGGCCGGGATCGCGCGCGAGACCACCACGATCCGGATCGGGACGCTGGTGAGCCCGATGACCTTCCGGCTGCCCGTCGCCCTGGCCAAGATCGCGGCGACCGTCGACGAGATGAGCGACGGCCGGGTGGAAGTCGGCATGGGGGCCGGGTGGTACGACGCGGAGCACGAGCAGTTCGGCATCCCGTACCCGCCGATCGTGGAACGGTTCGATCGGCTCGAAGAGGCCCTGCAGATCGTGCGTGGGCTGTGGACCGAGACTCCCTTTACGTTCCGCGGCCAGTTCTACGAGGTACGGGACGCGATCTGCCAGCCCAAGCCCGTCCAGCGCCCTCACCCGCCGATCATCGTCGGCGGGCTCGGCAAGCGTCGCACGGTCGAGCTCGCCGCCCGCTACGCCGATGAGCTCAACATCGACACGCTCGGGCCGGACGGCAGCCGGGAGGCGTTCGATCGCCTCGATACAGTTTGCGCGTCGATCGGGCGCGATCCGGCGACCGTGAGACGGTCCGTCATGGTCCCCTGGCCCGACGGGACCGTCGAGGAGCAGGTCCGGCTGATCGCGGCCTACGAGGCGGCGGGCGCCCAGCGGCTCTACCTGAACGTCGGCCCCGGGCCGGACGATCCGGAGTCGCTTGCGCGGTTCGGGAGGGACGTCATCGCGGCTCGCTGACCCTCGCTGGCCACGAGCTCACTCCGCCACCCGGCACCAGAGTGCGACCTGACCGCCCGTCTCCGGGAGCGCGGTCCAACGCCAGATCTGCACACGCGTCGCTCCTGGCACCCGGCCTGGTGCCGAATTCCCTGCGTTCCTGTGTCGATCGGGCTTCTTCGCCCCACGGGCGTGCACCGGCTGATCGTCCGCTCCGTACCGGTGGCCGCGCCGGCCGGGCACAGATTGACACGCCGGGCCCTGGGAGAGGCCCGGCGTGTCGTTGCGGATCAGCACTCGAAGGGGTTGCCCCCTCCAGGGGAGATCAGGCGGTAGCGGGAACGTTGCCGCGGACCTTGGCCTTGGCGGCCGCCGGTTCCGTGACCTCCACCGGGCGGGCAGCCCAGATCACGCCCCCGCCGAGGAGCATCAGCGTCGCACCGAGGGCCGCGGCGATTGCCGCGATCCCGAGGCCCACCTGGAGGGTTGAGGCGGTGACGCTGCCGACACCGAGCTCGGCGATCAGGGCGTGGGCCGTGCCGGTCCATGCCTGCTCGCGCACCTTGGCGTCGATGGGGTTCTGGCGGTTGAACGCGGTCCAGTAGCGGCCGTCCACCGGCACCTCGTAGGTCCCCGCCGCGATCGTCTCACCGTTGAACTCTGCCGGCTCCGTGAGGACGACGGTCTGCGTGCCGTTGAGGGTGTGGTACGCGATCGTGGCCATCTGGTACATGTACTCGGACGCTGTGTTCACGACCGGGTCGTTGGGGTTGAGCTCGGCGGTGTTGACCGCGTAGCCCCAGTCATTGGTGAGCAGGCCCATGATCGCCTCGGCGCCGGCGGTCTCGCCACGATCGACAAGCTGGCCTTCTTCGTTGTAGCTGAGCGTGACGTTCTGCGCCGCGCTGAACGACTGCAGGGCCGTGGCGCCTTCCTGGGTCTTCACGTAGGTGTAGCCACCCACGCCCACGAAGAGCAGGCCGGCGATGATGAGGCCGAGTCCGACAACCTTGAACCGTGCGTACATCTCTGACTTCCTTCCGATCACACTCATCCGGCACCTGGGTGCGGATGGCTGGGACGACTGGTGTGCTTCGGCTGCTCCCGGGAGCCGCGGACCCTCGGTTGCTGACCTGCCGCCATGGTGCGCCCCAGCCGCGCCACGAGGGATGAGCCGCCCGGACTGGACCACCGGACCGTCCGCTGACGGCTGGGGTTCAGTCGGCCCGTCTGGGGCAGGCCAAATGGCACCCAACGCGAAGCCGCGCCGCTCCACGACCGCCTGCGCCCGCAGCCGGTCTTCCTCAGTCCCCCGCCCGGTTCCGGAACTCGACGTGCGGGCTCGTCTCGCTCAGGCGGATGTCCGGGAGCGCCGCACCACCCGCGTCGGACCAGGCCTTGGGCGATTCGAGCGGATCGTCGCCCGTCAGGCCGGTGCGACCACCGTGAACAGCGGGGCGCCGAGCGCGGACACGTCCACCTCGATGCCCAGGCCGGGGCCATCGGGAACCGGGCCGAAGCCGCGATCGGAACGCGGCCGGTAGCCGGCGATGTGCTCCAGCGTCCAGTCGTTCATGAACGAGACGGCGAACAGCGCCTCGGGCGGCGTCCCGGCCGCGAGATGCGCCACGGCGGCCGTGACAACGTCGCCGCCCCAGCTGTCCTCGATCATGAGCCGGAGGCCGAGGGCAACGGCCGCGTCGCGCATCAGGCGCGCCGGCAGCAGACCTCCGACACGGCTGACCTTGAGGTTCACCTGGTCCATCGCGTCCAGGCTCGCGGCCCGGACGAGCGTGGGCAGGTCCACGATCACCTCGTCGAGGACCATCGGCAGCGTGGTCAGGCGTCGCACCGCGACGCATTCCTCGAGCGTGGGGCAGGGCTGCTCGAGCCGGAAGCGCTGGGAGCCCTCCAGCAGCCGGGCGGCGATGATCGCATCCTGACGCCGCCAGCCGCCGTTGGCGTCGCCGATCACCGCGTCACCGGGCTCCGTCGCAGCGAGCACAGCCGCAACCCGCTCGGCGTCCTCGGCCGGATCGGCGCCGAGCTTCGCCTGGAAGTTCCGGATCCCCTCGGAGCGCTCGCGG
Organism: uncultured Chloroflexia bacterium; assembly: GCA_963766735.1. Classification (GTDB taxonomy): domain Bacteria; phylum Chloroflexota; class Limnocylindria; order Limnocylindrales; family CSP1-4; genus CAIXZV01. The sequence continues at coordinate 47,645 of CAVYBU010000002.1, read as the reverse complement.
GCCACGAAGGCGGCCATGCGGTCCGGGGTCCCGAGGGGAATCGCCACGTAGAGCGGCAGCTCGGCCTGGAGCGTTCCACCGAGGAGCGCGGCCACCGGCTGGCCGACGAGCCTCCCAAAGGCATCCCAGCACGCGACGTCGAGCGCGCTCTTGGCGTATTCGTGGCCGCGGAGCCGGCCGTCCATGCGCCGGTGGATCTCGGCGAGGTTCGTGGCGTCGGCACCGATGAGCGCCGGAGCGAGCTCTCGGAGCGCCGCGCGAGCCCCCTCGCCGAACGCCGGCAGGTATGTGCTGCCCAGCGGACAGACCTCTCCGAACCCCTGTGCTCCATCCCGGGTCGTGATGCGCACCACCGTGCTCGGCAGACGGCGGATCTCGCGCCCGGACGACATGACGTAGTCGCCATGGGCGTAGCTCAACTCGTAGCCGAAGACCTCGATGCGCTCGATCGTCGCCCCGGTGGCATCGCTCACGGGCCTGCTCCTCATACAGCGAGCTTCACGCTGGACCCCGACGACAGAGTCCTAGCGAGCTGCTGTCGCGACACCATAACCCCACGCAGCTCGCCCGGGGGGTGCCTTGCTCACGGCAACGGCGCGGCATCAGGGCAGGTGGCGCGGTACTCGCACCAGCGGCAGGCCGTGCCGGGTCGCGGCTCGAACTCCCGGCGGCGGATGGCTCCGACCTCGCCGACCAGGCGGGCCCCGAAGGCATCGAGGTCCTCCGTCGACCGGGTGGTCCAGACCGTGAGCCCGGTCTCGGCAAAGTGGAGCCCGAGACGCGCGGCAGCCGGGAGGATGTCCCCGGTGGCCGGGTCGTGCAGGCCGCCCCGGGCGCAGGCGAAGGCGTAGGCGGTGATCTGGCGGTCCCGGTCCACGTCGCCCTGCGACCGCTCCCTGCCGGTCTTGTGGTCGATCACCTCGATGGCGCCGTCCGGACGGCGGTCGATGCGGTCGATGTAGCCGACGAGCCGGACCGGCGTCTGGCCATCCATCAGCGGGATGTCGATCCCGAAGCCCATCTCGACCCCGACTGGCTCCGCGTCCGACGCGACGGCGCGCTCCAGGTAGGCGCGGAGGACCGGTTCGCCGCGAGCGCGGTAGCGGGCGGCCTCGTCGGGCTCGCAGCCGGCGGCGTCCATGGCCTCGTGGAAGGCCCGCGCGAGCACGTCGTACCCGGGGGCGGGCATGTCGTCCCTCCGGCCCCGGATCCGCGCCCGGTCGAAAGCCTCGAAGGCAGCGTGGACGGCCGAGCCAAAGGTGAACCACCAATGCGGCACTTCGCCGGGCAGCCGTTCCACGTAGCGGAAGGCGTACCGACGCGGACAGGCCGCGTACGTGGAGAGCGACGAGTGGCTCTCGCGTGCCGGCAGCGGCAGGGTCGAGAGGTCTGAGGGTGCGATCGGTGTCGCTAGCTCGCTCATGCCGACATCGTCGACCCGGGCCGTGCCACCTCGGCTGTCACGACGGGCACCGTCGCCATCGAGCACTCCCACCATCGGCCGATCGGCCCATGCGGCGCCCCCGCCCCGGCGGCATCATCGTCCCAGCGGCCGCGCTCCCTGCGAACGCCGCAACTCGCGCCGCCCACGGCGCAGCCCGGAGGAAATGAACGTGGTCGGACGCACGCTGGTTGTCGCCCTCGTCACGCTCGGGCTGGCTGCCTGCGCGTCCGGCGACCCCGGCCCGTCGGCCACGACCGCGTCGGGCGACGCGTCAGCCGCCCCGGCAATCCCATCCGGTGGCACCACCGACCCTTCGGCGATCGGACGAGCTTTCGTCGAGGCCCTCGCGGCCGGGGACATGACCGCAGCCGAGGCGATGGAGGACGCCACGATGCGCAAGGCGGCACCCGCCGCCGCGCTGGGCCAGCTCTGGTCGCAGATCATCGCGCAGTTCGGAGCCTATGGAGGCCTTGGCGACGTCACGCTGGAGGAGAAGCCGCCCTATGTCACCGCGACGGTCGAGACGCGCTTTGCCAATGCGACCGTCCCCGTTCTCGTCACGGTGTCCGGCGAGGGCCTGGTCGCGGGTCTGCACCTTGGCCAGCCGGGTCCGGCAACCTCCGGATCCCCGTCGTCAGGCTCGCCAGCGCCCTCCGAGGAGGCCTCCCCGGCCGCGTACGTGAACCCGAACGCCTTCACCGAGACCGAGGTCACCGTGGGCGCAGCGCCGTGGGCGCTGCCGGGCACGTTGTCCATGCCCAGGGGCGACGGCCCGTTCCCGGCCGTGGTGCTCGTCGCGGGCTCGGGACCCCAGGACCGCGACGAGACGATCGGGCCGAACAAGCCACTTCGCGATGTCGCGTGGGGGCTGGCTTCATCGGGGATCGCCGTCCTCCGGTACGAGAAGCGCACGAAGGCCCACGGAGCCGCGATGGCGGCGCAGTCCGCCGAGCTCACGGTGCGCGAGGAGACGACCGATGACGCGATCGCCGCCGTGGACCTCCTGCGGGGAACGAAGGGCATCGATCCCGGGCGTGTCTTCCTGGCGGGCCACAGCCTTGGCGGCTACCTTGCGCCGCGGATTGCGGCAGCGGCACCCGGACGCCTTGCAGGCATCGCGCTGCTCGAGGCAAACGCCAGTCCCCTGCAGCAGCTGATCGCTGACCAGCTGGCCTACCTCGCGTCCGACGAGGGGGGAGCAGACCCGCAGGCCGGGGCAATGCTCGAGGCGCTGCCGGCCCAGATGGCCCTGCTGGAGTCGCCCGGCCTCTCGCCCACGACCCCGGCGTCCTCGCTGCCGCTCGGCATTCCGGCCGCATACTGGCTGGACCTCCGTGAGTACGATCCGGTGGCCACGGCCCGGGACCTCGCGATCCCGATCCTCATCACCCAGGGCGGCCGCGACTACCAGGTGCCGCCAACCGAGCTGGCCGCCTGGCGGGCCGGGCTGGGGTCGCGTGACAACGTGACCATGCGCGAGTACCCGGCGCTCAACCACCTGCTGATGACGGGGACCGGGCCCAGCCGGCCCGCGGAGTACGGCGTGCCGGGGCACGTGTCCCAGGAAGTCGTCAACGACCTTGCGGCATGGGTGCTTCGGGAGCGTTAGCGGCGCTGAAGGCCCCGGCCGCGTCGGGCGCATCACATCGGGCGCGCCCCGGCCGCGTCACGCGACGGCGCCCGTCCCGGCCGACCCGGCCCGGCGCGGCTCCACCACGGGCCGCAGCAGCAGCGCTCCGATGCCCAGCAGCGGCACCGAGAGCCCGATCGCGAGCCGGGGCCCGATCCCCTCCCCGAACGCGGCGTTGGTCAGGTCGATGACGATCCCGCCAATCGCGAGTCCAACCAGCCCCGCGGTCGCCGTGGCCACGTTGCTGATGCCCATGTACCGCCCCGCGGACGCCTTCGGCACGAGGTCCGTGAGCAGCGCCCAGTCAACCGCCAGGAACATGCCGAAGCCGGCCCCCAGAACCAGGCCGCCGAGCACCGAGACCGGGAGCGCCGGTGAGATGGCCACGATCCCCAACCCCAACGACCCGACCGCGCACGCCATGTAGATCACCGGCTTGCGCCCGATCCGGTCGGAGAGGCGCGCCGCCGGGACCACGGCCACGGTGTTGCCGATCAGCGTCGCCACCAGCACGGCGATCATCGGCACGTCCGTGTCCTCCTGGGCGATGCCGAACGACTGGACGAAGTAGAACAGCGCGAAGTTGATCAGCATGTTCATGCCCATCAGCACGAACCAGCGCGAGCTCACCAGCCACACGAACGAGTGCTCGCGCAGGATGTCGGTGCCCCATGCCTCACGGGCGATGGTGACCCAGCTTCGGCCCTGCCGTTCGCGCGGCGTTCTCCCCTCCTTCACCCGGATGACGACGGAGAGCATCGTCGCGAACTCGAGCACGCCCAGGGCCATCGTGCCCAGGAAGAAGTTGCCGGTGGCGACGGCGATGGCACCGATGGCAAACCCGGCGCCGTTGCCCAGGATCTGGAACAGGCCCACGAGTGCGGACGCAAGCCCCACCTGCGGCTCCGGCACGAGGTCCGGCACGTAGCCCTGGAAGGGGCCCTGGGCGAAGTTGGAGCTGAACTGCAGGAGCGCCATGAAGGCCGCCACGGCGAGCACGGTGTTCGAGGAGGCGACGCCGAACAGGAACACGAGGTCGAGCGACGTGCCGATGAAGATGTAGGGCTTGCGGCGACCCCAGCGGCTGATGGTGTAGTCGCTGATCGTGCCCACCGTCGGCTGGACGATCACCGCGATGATGGTGCCCATGAAGCCGAGGTAGAACAGCGTCGTGGCCTTCATGGCGGGGTCACCGAGGCCGTCGAACAGGATCCGGCCGCCCAGGATCTGCGTGAGCCCGGTGAAGATGGAGCTCAGCCCGAACCAGTAGAGGGAGAGCCGGACGAGCTGCCCTCCGGGCAGCAGTGCGGTGGGACGTGCTCCATCGTCCGCCATCGCGACGGAGGCTTCGACGGTCATCGCGGTGTCCTCCTGCCGGGCGTGATCGTGTGGATCGGGCGGGTCGGCGGGACGCCTCGCGGGATGGGCTTCGTCGGGGGTCAGGGGGAGCATGGCACGCCGCAACGTGACGTGCTGGGCGACTGCGCCAGCGGCGGCGATCACGGTGCTCCCTGGTCACGAGGCCGGCCGCCCGGTGCGACGCCGTCGGCTACGAGATCGCGGTCGCGCAGCCTCGTGGAAGGGGACAGCCCGGCGCGGGCGCACAGGGCGCCCGCGCCGGGATCGGAACCTGTCGCGCTCCTAGGAGCCGGAGAGCTTCGTGTGGATGAACGTCGTCACGGGCGCGCGTAGCGCGTGGAGCCTGGTGACCCGGATCCCCTGCCTCGGGTTGAGCGCGCTGACGACGCGTCCCTTCCCGATGTAGATCGCGGCGTGCGTGCCGTTGCCGTAGATCACGATGTCGCCCACCTTCGGGTGGGACTTGCTGGTCAGGTGGTGCTTGCGAGCCCAGCGGAGCATGCCTCGCGCCGAGTGCCCGCCGCCGATGCGCTTCGAGACGCCCGCCTTGCGGTATGCGTAGCGGACGAGGCCGGAGCAGTCAAACGCCCTGGGCCCCGTGGCGCCGCGCCGGTACCGCTTGCCGCGCTGTGCCAGTGCGATCTTGACGACCCGGGCCGCCTTGTTCGGCTTCACCACCGATGGGGATGCCGCCACGGGCGCCGGCGTCGGGGTCGGGACCGGCGCCGGCGTCGCGGTCGGGACCGGGGTAGGGACCGGGGTCGGGGTCGGAACCGGGGTCGGAGTCGGCGTCGGCGTCGGCGTCGGCGTTGCGGTTGGGGCGGGGGTCGGAACCGGGTCGGTTGCCGCCACGGCGGCGGGTTGCGTGGACAGGCCTGCGAGCGCGACGGCGGTTGCGAGCCCGAGGGCGAGGAGTCGGTTGCTGGACGCCAAGGTGTTCCTCTCTGCCGAACATGGCGGCAGAATCCACCATGTCGTAGGGACGGTGCCGGCCGGCAGGGAAGAGCGGGGGCGCGCCCGTCACCACGTGAGGGAGAGCGCGCAGAAGGGACGATCGACGAGGGTCGACCGAACGGCAGGAGACCTGCCGGGTCGGCGATATGAAGCTGATACCCCTGTCGATTACCGTTCGGCGGGAACCCTACCAGCGATCCCCGGATCGCGCCGTCGGGCGTGCGCGCGACCTCATCTCATCACGAACGCCTTGCGCGCCGGTGCCCACCCGGCGCACCCTGTCCGCGTGACTCCGACCGACTCCCCTGCCCCGCCGGGTGCCGACCTCGTCGCCATCCGCGCCCTCATCGAAGGCGCGCGAGCGGCGGGCCGCAGCACGCTCCTCGAGCCCGAGGGCCTGGCGCTCCTCGCGGCCGCCGGGATCGCGGTGCCGCGCTGGCGCCTCGTGGCGGACGAAGCGGCGATCGACGACGCCCTCCTCGACGCGCTGCCCGGGGATCGAGTCGTCGTGAAGGTGGTGTCCGGGAGCGTCCGCCACAAGACCGAAGTCGGGGGCGTGGCCGTGGTGCCGCGCGATCCGGCGATGGTCCGGGCGGCGATGGTGGCGATGCGGAACCGACTCGGCGAGCCGCCCGAGGGCTTCACCGTCGCCGAGTTCGTCGCCCACGACGCGGGTCCCGGCGGCGAGCTTCTCCTCTCGCTGCGCTGGACAGACGATCTCGGGCCCGTGGTGGCCGTCGGGGCCGGCGGGATCCTGACGGAGGCCCTCGCGGCCGACCTCCAGCCCGGTCGCGAGATCGCGATCGTCTCCCCCGCCCTGACGCCGCCCGACGCCGTCGGTCCTGCTCTCGCCGGCTCGACGGCCGTCCGACTGGCCACGACCTCCGTGCGCGGGCAGGCGCCGCGCCTTCCGGCCGCCCGCCTCGTCGAGGCCGTCACGCGGCTGATGCGCCTCGCCCAGCTCGTGCCGGACGAGCTGCTGGAGATCGAGATCAACCCGGCCGCGGTCACGCCCGACGGGCTGGTCGCGCTCGACGTCCTGGTCACCCTCGGTGATGGCCCGCTGCCCATTCGCGTGCCGCGGCCCCTGCACAAGGTGGCGAGGCTCCTGGCTCCGCGTTCGATCGGGATCGTCGGCGTGTCGTCGGGGTCCAACCCGGGGCGCGTGATCCTGGGCAACATCCTCCGCGCAGGTTTCGACCCGGCCGACGTCATCGTCGTGAAGCCCGGCACCGATGAGATCGACGGGGTCCGCTGCGTGCCGGACCTGGCGTCCCTGCCCGCGAAGGTGGACCTGCTCGTGGTCGTGCTGCCGGCGGCCGCCACCCCTGCGTTCGTCGCCGAGGTCGCAGAGCGGGACCTGGCGGAGTCGATGATCGTGATCCCCGGTGGGCTCGAGGAGACGGAGGGCGGTGGCGTCCTCGCGGCGAGGATGCGCGCCGCGCTCGCCGATGCCCGGGGCCGGGGATCGGGAGGTCCCGTCATCAACGGCGGCAACTGCCTGGGCATCCGCTCCCGACCCGGCCACTACGACACCCTGTTCCTCCCTCACTCGAAGCTGCCACCCGGCACACGGCCCGCGCCGATCGCCCTGATCACAGGCAGCGGCGCATTCGCGGTCACCCGGCTGTCCCGGATGGCCCCGCTGGACCCGCGATACGTCATCACCATCGGGAACCAGATGGACCTCACCGTCGGTGATTTCCTGGCCCACCTCGCGGACGATCCGGAGGTCCGCGTGTTCGGCGTCTACGTGGAGGGCTTCGCCCGCCTCGACGGCCTGCGGTTCCTCGAGGCGGCGGCCCGGATCACCGCGTCGGGCCGGCGGGTGGTCCTCTACCGTGCCGGTCGGACGGCGGCGGGCGCGAGCGCATCCGCGAGCCACACGGCCGCGATCGCGGGCGACGCGACGGTGACCCGGGAGCTGGCCCGTGCCGCGGGCGTGACCATCGCGGAGACGCCGGCGGCCTTCGACGACCTGGTCCGAACGTTCACGCTGCTCGACGGACGGCCCGCGCGCGGCCGCCGCCTGGGTGCCATGTCCAACGCCGGCTCCGAGTGCGTGACGATCGCGGACCACGCGGGGTCGCTGGACCTGGTCCGGTTCGCCCCGGACACGGAGGCCCGCCTGCTGGACATCCTGGTGCCCGTGGGGATCGTGTCCCTCGTCGACCTGCGCAACCCGCTGGACCTGACCCCGATCGGGAACGCCGCGATCACCGGCGCCGTGGCGCGGACCATCCTGGAAGCAGACGAGGTCGATGTCGGGATCGTCGGCATCGTCCCGCTGACGGACACGTTCGAGACGCTGGAGCCCGGCCCCGGACACGACGAGGACCTGGACCGCCCGGGGGCGGTCGTATCCACGCTCGCCGGGCTCTGGGCGGAGACGGCAAAGCCGTGGGTCTGCGTGGTCGACGCAGGTGCGCTCTACGACCCGCTGATCGACCGGTTGGGGGCCGCGGGGATCCCGGTCCTGGCGACGGCGGACGCGGGCACACGGGTCCTCGGCGCGTGGTGCGAGGCCTGGGAGGCCACGAGGGCCGCGGCCCCGTCCCCCTGACCTGGCGATCCTCAGGTGGCCCGCTCGCGCACGATCCTGCCCAGGTCCATGCGACCAACGCTCCGCAGGGCCGGCACCTGCGAGATCACGCCCACCAGCAGGATCGACAACGCAGTGAACAGGAACGTCGTCGGGCGCACGTGCAGGTCGAAGCTGAACAGGTCGCTGGAGAAGCTGGCCATGAACACCGCGGCCAGCAGGTAGCCCCCGATCAGCCCGGGCACGAGGCCCAGCACCGTCAGCAGGAAGTTCTCGGCAGTGACCAGCCGGGACACGGTGCCGCGCGCCATCCCCAGTGCCCGCAAGGCGGCGAGCTCCGTCGCCCGCTCCGCGATGTTGGCGGTCATGGTGTTGAAGATGAGCGCGAACGCCATCACCGCACCGAACAGCAGCATCACCCCGATGAAGGCGTAGAACAGGCCCATGAACTGCTGGGCGAGGTCGTACAGGCCGCGGCTCGCGACAACCGCCGCCACGGCCGGTAGGGCACCCAGGCGGTCCGCGACCGCCGCGGCGTCGGCACCATCCTCATACCGGACGAGCGCGGAACCGACCATCGGATCGCCCGTGGCCTGCCCGGTCAGGGCCGCGACCGTGTCCAGCGAGGCGTACGCGTAGGTCCCGAAGGGTTCGTCCACGAATCCGGCGACGGGCAGGCTGGTCACGGAGCCTCGCCCGAGATCGATCCCCACCTCGTCCCCGACGCGCACGTCGAGACGATCCCGCATCGCGGCACCCAGGAGCACGCCGCGGTCGGGCAGCGGCACCGTTGCGCCGTCCGGCGCGATGAACCCGTGCAACGTGGTGTCGGGCGGCAGGCCCACGATCGTGGTCGCGTACCGGGCATCACCGTGCACGATCGCACCCTGGGCATCGAGCTCGGGTTCCGCGGCCGCCACCCCGTCCACCGCGAGCGCCGCTGCCACCTTGCCGGCCGGCAGCGGCGCGGCGAGCAGCACCGCGGCATCCTGGCGCTGGACCTGGTTGAACTGGCGGTCAAGCAGGATCTGGACCGTGTCGATCATGCCCCACGACACCAGGACCAGCATGGTCGCGATGGCGATCCCCAGGATGGTCGAGACTGTCCGGCGTGGGCTCCGACCCAGGCCGCGCAAGGACACCAGCCACCGCGTGGGCAGCCGGCGGACCGGCGGGACCAGGCGCTCGACCAGGCTCACGGTCCCGTGCCCGGGCGGCAGCTCGCCGCGCATGGCCTCCGCGGGGGATGTGCGAGCCGCCCGGCGCGCCGGGAAGTAGGCCGCGGCGGCGCCTGCAATGGGGCCCATGACAAGCCCGATCAGCACGGTAATCGGGCGCACCTCGATCACGGTGATCGGCACCGAGATCGTGGCCGTGTACAGCCGCGAGATGGTCGCGGCGGCCAGGCTGCCCAGGACCACGCCCAGCACGGACCCGACGAGCCCGACGAGCAGCCCGAACGTGAGGTAGTGCCGCTGGATCGCGCGACGGGAGAAACCGCTGGCGAGCAGCATCCCGATCTGAGCCCGCTGGCTCGCGACCATCCTGCCGAGCAGCACCGACATCGCCAGCGCGCCTGCCAGCAGGAACATGACCGGGAACATGATGGACATCTCGCCGAACCCGTTCACGTCCTCCTGCAGGGTGGCGCTCGACGGCTGGTCGACCTGCGGCTGCGCGTCCACGGCGCCGGCGCCGAGAACGGCCCTGCCGAGCGCATCCAGTGCCCCTTCCGGCGCGTCCGGGGCAAGTCGGAACAGCGCCTCGTGCTGGATCGCGGCAGACGGCAGCGACTCCACGAGCGAACCGGGTCCGAACAGGACACCCCACTGGTCGAACGGGACCAACACCTCCTGGCGGCTGCGGGCCGGCCACAGGTACTCGGGCGAGGCGACGATCCCCGCGACCGTCATGGTTCGCCAGCCGTCGGCGGCCATGACGTCCAGCGTGTCGCCGGGCCCCAGGTTTCGGGCGCCCGCGAGGTGCTGCTCGACGAGCACCTGGTCGTCGCGGGCAGGATCCAGGTTCGTGCCGCGCAGGACGAGGACGCCGTCGACCGCGGGCTTGCCGTCCGCGGGCAGACCGACGATCCGGGCGAGCTGGCTGTGCGTGCCGATCCGGACCGGGACCTCGCCCACGGCCCGGGTCGTGGTGGCGTCCACGCCCTCCACTGCTCCGCCCGCTGCGGCGACCTGCTCCACGGGCCCGCCCGAGGCCACCAGGTCCGCGAAGGCCAGCCGGTGATACATCTCCTGGTAGGAAGCCGTCAGGTTCTGGAACGCGTCGAAGGAGGCGCCGAACAGCGCGACGCCGAGCGTGATCGTCGCGCCGACGGTCACGAACTGAGCCCACCGGGCCCGAATGTCGCGACGGAGCGACCGCCGGAGCAGTCTCACCAGCGCACCTCGGCGGGCGGCGTCGGTGACGGCTGAGGCGTGTCACCGAGCAGCTGTCCAGACCCCATCCGCAGCACCCGATCCGCCATCGTGGCAATCGCCGAGTTGTGGGTCACGAGGATGACCGTCTGTCCTCCGGCCCGGCTCGCGCCGTGGAGAGTCGCCAGCACGCCGCGCCCGTTCTCGAGGTCCAGCGCCCCGGTGGGCTCGTCACAGAGGAGGATGGCCGGATGCTTGACCAGGGCCCTGGCGATGGCGACCCGTTGCTGCTCGCCGCCGGACAGCGCACCCGGGAAGTGGTCCGCCCGATCGTCGAGCGCCACGCTCTGGAGGGCGGCCAGCACCAGGTCCGGGTCCCGGTCACCCACCAGCTCGGCGACCAGCGCGACGTTCTCGGCCGCGGTGAGCGTGGGGATCAGGTTGAAGAACTGGAAGATGAAGCCGACTTCCGTCCGGCGGTAGTCGGTCAGGGCGGCATCGTCGAGGGCCGTGATCTCGCGACCCCTGACGGTGATGGTCCCTGCCGTGGGCGGCTCGATCCCACCGATCACGTTCATCAGCGTCGTCTTGCCGGAGCCGCTGGGTCCCAGGATCACGACGAATTCGCCCGCCCGGATCTCCAGGTCGATCCCACTCAGCGCGTGGACGGCGAGGTCACCCGTCCCGTAGGTCTTGGACAGTCCCTCGATGCGGATCGCGGTGGTGTCCATCGCGCTGCCTTCCTGGGCGTTCCTGCCCGTCATGCGAACTGTTCCAGGGCGACAGCGATGGCCCGCAGGCCGGACGCCAAGTCCGCGTGCGTGGAGTCCGGGATCCCGTCGGCAATCGCCCGGAGCGACGCTCGCCGCTGCGCCAGAATGGCGGTCCGGACCCGTCGACCCTCGTCCGTGAGGGTCGCCCGCGTCGCGCGCCGGTCGCGCTCGTCCATCACCAGGGACAGCAGGCCCCGCCCCTCCAGGCGACGGAGCAGCCTTCCGGTGGCCGGCAACGTGGCCCCCACCCGCGTCGCAACCGCACCCACCCGCACCCCGTTGGCGTCACCGCCGACTACCAACAGCGCTCGCCACTGGGGGAACGTCAGGTCGTGGTGCGGCGCGGCTTCGGCCAGCACGCGGGTCGTCAGCCCCACAGTCCCGACGGCAATGCGCTCGAGGTCATCCGCGAGGGCGGTCGCAACCGCCTGCACCCCCGGCCGAGTTCGCAGGACGCTCGCGTTGTCCATGAACGGAGCGTAGGCCTATTGCATGCCGTAGGCAACTAATATCGGCCCCCGATCGTCGGCCCATCTGGCCTGCGACCGGTGTGACCCCTAGACGGGTCGCAATGGCTCCAGCAGCCGCCGCGCGACGCTAGTCCAGCTCCACCGTTCGACGGTGGCCCGCCGCGCGGCGGCCCGAATTGACGCGCGATCGACAGGGTCGAGGCCGAGGAGCTCCCTGAGCTTCGCCCGCAGGTCGTCCACGTCGCCCGACGTGAAGCCTGCGAGGTGGCGCAGCTCCGGCGGGTACGCCTCTTCGAGCCCGGCGGCGATCTCCGCCAGTCCTGAGTGGCGGGCGACGAGCGGAGGGCACCCGGCCGCGGCGGCCTCGGCGGCGACCATCCCGAACGCCTCGGGGAAGATCGATGGGACGACACACGCGTCGGCCAGGGCAAGCAGGTGCACGAGATGCCGGTGCTCGAGAGGGCCCGTGAACAGGACGTCCCCGCCGGCAAGCCCCTCCAGCTCCGCACGGTCCTCCCCGAACCCAACGATGACCGCGCGGGCGTCGATGCCATCGAGCGCGTCGAGAAGCACGTGGACGCCCTTGTTGCGAATCAGCTTGCCGAAGTAGACGACCGTCGGCCGGTCGGCGGCGAGGAACGTTTCGAGGCGCCGCGCGTTGCCTTCGTCGGGCAGCCGCTCCTCGGCGTTGCCGACGTTCGGCGGATCGAGCGCCGCCTCGGCCAGGAGGGCAGCGAGTGCCGTCGCCCGCTCCTGCGGCCGCCAGTCGTCGATGTCGACGCCCGGCGGGACCTCGTGAACGCCGTCCACATGGCCGCACACGTCCTCGAGCACGCGGCGGATGTGAGCGGAGCCGACGAAGGTGGCGGCGGCCTGCCGAAGGCAGTCCCGACCCCAGGCCGCCAGGTCTGCGTTGTCGCGCATCGCGTACTCGAGCTCGGAGCCGTGGGCCTTCACCGCGAAGCGCGCCCCGCTCGCTACACCGACGGGACCGCCGAGCAGCACGTGGTTGCAGAACACGACGTCGGCCGGCAGGTGCTCGCGAACGGCCCGGGCGTTTGCCTCGACCCAGCGCTCCAGCTCGTCGGCGTGGCAGTCCCCGACGAGCTTGACGTCGTACCCCTCGTATCGATCGAGCACGAACACCGGCAGCAGGCCTCCGACATCGGGACGGACGACCCCGGCCCCACCGAGGTCGTACGCATCGGGTCGTGGCTCCTGGCTGAGCACCGTGACGTCGTGCCCTGCCTGCATCCAGGCGCGCGCGAGCTGCCGTGTGTAGACGTTGGAGCCGGTGCCGCCGAGCAGGTATCCGTGCCAGAGGAGGATCCGCATGCCCCCATCCTGCCCGAGGTAGAGCGTCGGCGCGAAGACCCCGTGCTGGCCCAATCGTTCCAGAATCCGGGGGGCACGATGGCCGATCTGGGCCATGGTGGACGCTCGAGCCCAGCGTAGACTGGGTCGACGATGCTCCTTCGCACTCCGCCGGCCCGGTCTTCTACGGTCCGCCGCACGAGGATCGGCCGGTGGCCGTCCGCGGCTCTGTTCCTCGTGCTCGCGTTGATCCTCGCGGCGATCCCGTCCAGCGTCCGGGGCGCCTCGTCCGCCATGGTCCCGGCCTGCTCGAGCGTGAACCTGCGGGCCGGCACCTCCACCGGCACGAGCATCAAGGCCAGGCTCAGGACCGGCACCACGGTGACCGTGGTGGCCAAGGTGAGCGGCTCGCGCTGGAGCGCCACCTGTCCCACCGCGAAGTCGGGCTCGGGCTGGTACCGGATCAGCGCGATCGACGGGAAGAGCGTCAAGAGCCTCTACGGCGTGACCTACCTGTACGGGGCGACCGGCGTGCTCAAGGCCGCACCGGCATCGGCGCCCGCGCCGTCCGCCACGCCCGCGCCGTCCGCCACCCCCACGCCCAGTCCCACGCCCAGCCCGGCGACGTCCGCCATGGTCCCGGCCTGCTCGAGCGTGAACCTGCGGGCCGGCACCTCCACCGGCACGAGCATCAAGGCCAGGCTCAGGACCGGCACCACGGTGACCGTGGTGGCCAAGGTGAGCGGCTCGCGCTGGAGCGCCACCTGTCCCACCGCGAAGTCGGGCTCGGGCTGGTACCGGATCAGCGCGATCGACGGGAAGAGCGTCAAGAGCCTCTACGGCGTGACCTACCTGTACGGGGCGACCGGCGTGCTCAAGGCCGCACCGGCATCGGCGCCCGCACCGTCCGCCACGCCCGCGCCGTCCGCCACCCCCACGCCCAGTCCCACGCCCAGCCCGGCGACGTCCGCCATGGTCCCGGCCTGCTCGAGCGTGAACCTGCGGGCCGGCACCTCCACCGGCACGAGCATCAAGGCCAGGCTCAGGACCGGCACCACGGTGACCGTGGTGGCCAAGGTGAGCGGCTCGCGCTGGAGCGCCACCTGTCCCACCGCGAAGTCGGGCTCGGGCTGGTACCGGATCAGCGCGATCGACGGGAAGAGCGTCAAGAGCCTCTACGGCGTGACCTACCTGTACGGGGCGACCGGCGTGCTCAAGGCCGCACCGGCATCGGCGCCCGCGCCGTCCGCCACGCCCGCGCCGTCCGCCACCCCCACGCCCAGTCCCACGCCCAGCCCGGCGACGTCCGCCATGGTCCCGGCCTGCTCGAGCGTGAACCTGCGGGCCGGCACCTCCACCGGCACGAGCATCAAGGCCAGGCTCAGGACCGGCACCACGGTGACCGTGGTGGCCAAGGTGAGCGGCTCGCGCTGGAGCGCCACCTGTCCCACCGCGAAGTCGGGCTCGGGCTGGTACCGGATCAGCGCGATCGACGGGAAGAGCGTCAAGAGCCTCTACGGCGTGACCTACCTGTACGGGGCGACCGGCGTGCTCAAGGCCGCACCGGCATCGGCGCCCGCACCGTCCGCCACGAAGCTCACCGACAGCACGACGTTCTACGGACGCGGCTACGGCCACGGCGTCGGGCTCTCCCAGTACGGTGCGCGCGGCCGCGCGCTCGCGGGCCAGACCGCGGACGAGATCCTGGCGCACTACTATCCGGGCACGTCCTCCGGGTCGCTCGCACCTGATGCGCAGATCCGCGTCCTCCTGCTCAACGACTTCGCCGGCACGCCCTCCGCTCCCCTGACGGTGATCGGCCGCGGCGGCCAGTGGGGCCTGCTCGGCGATGACGCCGCCTATCCGGCCGATGCCCGAGTGCGCCTGATCTCGAATTCCGGCACCCCCGGATGGCGCCTCGTCGTCACCGACGCAGCGGGTTCGATCCTTCGCGACTCAGCCGCACCGGTGGACTTCCGGCTGGAGCCGCGGGACCCGGGGACCACCCTGCAGCTGCTGTCCAAGCCGACAAGCTACGACCTGTTCCGCGGAAACCTGCGGGTGATCCTGGCGGCGTCCACCGCCGATGTCGTGAACGAGCTGCCCCTTGAGAGCTACCTGCGCGGCGTGGTGCCGGCCGAGATGCCGTCCGGCTGGCCGGCCGAGGCGCTGACCGCACA
The DNA here is from genome assembly GCA_963766735.1 of uncultured Chloroflexia bacterium. GTDB lineage: Bacteria > Chloroflexota > Limnocylindria > Limnocylindrales > CSP1-4 > CAIXZV01. The sequence goes on along the minus strand of CAVYBU010000002.1, from coordinate 32,604 downwards.
GGCCATTGCCGCACGGTCATACGCCGCCTACAGGCTGCGACCCGGCGTCTCCACCTTCGACGCCTATGACGACACGCGGTCCCAGGTTTACCGCGGAGTTCGCCGGGAGACAGCCTCGACCGACGCCATCATCACCGCCACGGCAGGCCGCATCCTCCGCAGCGGAACGAAGATAGCGAACACCCTGTTCCACTCCACGGGCGGTGGGGCGACCGAGAACAACGAGAACGTGTTCGTGTCGTCCACGGGAGCGAAGGTGGCCGGACCGGTCTCCTACCTGCGCGGCTCGTCGGACCGCGATCCGTCGGGCGCCGCGTACGACGCCGCTGCCCCGTACGCCACGTGGAAGACCAGGACGTACTCTCGGGCCGCCCTTTCGACGATCCTTGGCTCGGACTCCCGGACCAACGTTGGGTCCCTGACGGCGCTGGATCTGCATGATCGTGGTGTCTCGCAGCGGCTGATCAGCGTGACCCTGGTCGGCTCGCTGGGCACCAGGACCGTCTCGGGTGACGTGTTCGTGGCTGCGTTCAACGCCGGACGCCCCACGAGCGATCCGCCGCTCCGGAGCACGCTGCTGGATCTCGCGCCGATCCCCTGACCGCCCGGAGGAACGGGACCGGGCGTACGGATGCGTCCGATGCCGATCTCGCGGTGGCGCGTCTCCTTCGTCAGCGGCCTTCTCCCCGCGTGTTTGACACCGGCGGCGCACGGCTGCGACCCTGACGTCACCAGGCGCTGAAGAGGGAATGCCCAATGACCGAACCCGAGCGACCCACGGACCCGGAGTCCGCCCCGTCCGATCCCGCCGCCGATCCCGAGGCAGCCGTCCCCGCTGACCTGGACGCTTCGGCCGATGCCATCGACGCCGGGGAGACGCCTGCTGCGGCCGACATCGTCGCCAACCTCGAGGCGGCCCACACGCCCGATGTCGGCGCCCCCGTTGACGAAGCCGTCCCCGCTGCAGCCGCAGTGCCCGCTGCGGGCGCAGTCCCAGTGGAGGCCGCCGTCCCTGCGGAGCCCGTCGCCACGACGGTCATCACGCCACCGCCCGCCCCGCCGGCCGCCCCGCCCCCGGTCGTCCCGGCCCCTGCACCGGTCGCCGCGCCCGCCGCTGCTCCGGTGACACCTGCCCAGGCGCCCGTTACGCCCGCGAGGCGAAGCCGGGGCTTGGCGGGAACGCTGGCCCGCATCGTCACCTTCCTGTTCGGCATCCTCCAGGCGCTCCTGATCGTGCGCATCCTGCTGCTGCTCCTCAACGCCAACGCGGACAACGAGATCGTGTCGGCGATCCTGAACATCACGGAACCGTTCGTCGAGCCGTTCCGCGGCATGTTCCAGCTGGACGAGTTGACAGGCGAGCAGGGTTCCGTCCTCGACATCGCGGCGATCGTCGCCCTGGTTGCGTGGACCCTGATCGAGACCCTGATCGTGAGCGTGCTGCGGCTCTTCGGCCGGCGTTCCCGCTCGAGGTAGATCGCGGACTCGTCACCCCGGGGCCGGCCCCGCCGGTGCCAAGCTGGGTCTGACCCTGAAAGAGGGTCAGGTGCCGGCGGGGATCTGCTGCGTGATGCAGTGCGGCCCGCCGCCGCCCGCGTCGAAGACCCCGCCCGGCACCCCGATCACCTCGCGGTCCGGGTACACGGACGCCAGGAAGGCCAGCGCCCGTTCGTCGGCCTCCGCCGCGGCTGTCGCCGCCAACGGACTGTCCGCCGAACCCGGCCCGCCAGCGCCCAGCGGGACGATGACGCCGCCGTTGACGACGTAGTGGTTGGCGTACGGCACCAGCACCCCGGCGCCGGGGTCGAACAGGGCGATGTCGATCGCCCGTCCGCGGGCGTCGCGCGCGGCCTGGAGCGCGGCCAGGTTGGCCCGGCCGCTGGCGTGCTCAGGTGAGGCGGGATCCGCGCGCACGTCCAGCAGCACGCGCCCCGGGGCGAGGAACGTCGGCGATGCCGTCCACGTGGCCGTCGGTGCCCTCGGGCCCGCTGTCGGTCTCGTGACCGAAGGGCAGCCAGATCACCGAGGACACGCCGAGGTAGTCGCGCAGGTACCGCTCCACGGTCTCGCGCGGCATGCCCGGGTTGCGGTTCGGGTTGAGCAGGCACTGCTCCGTCGTGAGCACGGTCCCGTCCCCATCGACGGTGATCGAGCCACCCTCCAGGATCATCGGGGCCTCGAACAGCCGCATCCCGAGATGCGCCGCGACCCGCTCCGGCAGGCGGGCGTCGTCGGCGTGGGGGTGCCAGCGATCGCCCCAGGCGTTGAACCCGAACTTGACCGCGGCCACCTCGCCCGCGGCGTTCGTGACGAAGATCGGGCCGTTGTCACGGGTCCAGGAATCGTCGATCGGGAGCTCCAGGACCTCGACAGTCGACGGGGTGCCGCCGCAGGCGTTGCGGACCTCGGCCGCCTGACCGGGCGGGCAGACGACCAGCACGGGCTCGAAGGCGGCGACTGCGCGGATCATGGCCGCGTAGTCGGCCTTCGCTGCTTCAAGGAGGTCGCCCCACAGCTCGGTCCGGCAGGGCCATGCCATGAGGGTGGCGGCATGGGGCGCCCACTCGGGCGGCATGGCGAAGCCGGCGGCGGCGGGGGTGAGGGGCTCTGGATCGGGTGTCTGGCTCATGCGCGCACCCTACGCGACGCGTGCGCCGGACGGAAGGCCCGTCGCGGGAGGCGATCCCAACCCGCCGGGAGCGTGGCGTGCGTTTCGACGCCCGGGACGGTACGCTCGGTATGACCGCCGTCGAGCCCCGCCCGTTGCCCCGGCTCGGACGCGCCACCACCCTGACCGAGGTAGGCCCCCATGACCGACGAGCTCGAGACGGCGCCCCTGCCCGACCCCGTACCGGAGCCCTCTCCCGGCGTGCCACCGGAGCCAGCGCCGGCCCCGTCCCTCGCCCCCGCCCCGTCCGCCACGTCAGCCACCACCCCTGCTGCGGCCCCTGCAGCGTCCAGAGACAAGCGGAGCCGGATGCTCGGGCTGGGCGCGCAGACGGCCGGGATCATCGGCATCGTCCTGTTCGTGGCGCTCGGCGCGGTCGTCCTGCTGGGACGCGGCTGGGCCACCTCGACCGTGGACGACATCACGGGCGGCATCGACGCCAAGATGGCGCAGGCAGTACCCCTGATCGATACCGCATCGTCCAAGGTGTCCGAGATCAGTGGCCGCGTCGGTGCCCTCACGGATGCCGCGGACGCCCTGGCCACCAAGGTGGACGCCGGCTCCGGGTTTCTGGGCGCGCTCAGGGACCAGTTCACGAGCCTCCAGGCCCGGTACCAGGATTTCCGGACGTCCTACAGCGGCGTCAGGGACACGGCGCTCGGGGCCCTCGACCGGCTCGAGACCCTAGATCGGCTGATCCCGGGGTTCACGCTGCCGCAGGGTCCGGTGGACGCGCTGAAGGGCCTTGACGCACGCATCCAGGAGCTCGACACCAAGATCACCGACGTCGGCGCCGCCATCACCGACGGGCCCGCCCAGACGGTGGCCGCCGTGGTCGCGGAGAAGACGGCGAAGGTGCAGGAGGGACTGGCCACCGCGTCCGGCGCCCTCTCTGACGCGCAGACGCGGCTCACTGAGCTGCGCGCGGAGGTCATCTCCACGGGGAACACGATCAACACGTGGCTGACCGTCCTGTCCGTCCTGCTGTTCCTGTTGTTCCTGTACTTCGCCTTCCTCCACTGGATCCTGTTCGGCGTGGGGCGCAGGCTCTGGCGCGAGGCTTCGGACAGCTAGCCGTCCGAAGGCGGATTGGGGAACGCGTCCGGCCGGATCCGGACGGTCTGCGGTGGCGCGTCGATAGGTCAAGGAGGTTGCCGTGGCGGCGCTGACGTTGGCGATTGGCGTGTTCGGGCTGCTGGAGCTGATGAACGTGGCGGTCCTGTACTTCGCGCCCGGCTCGCGCAAGGCCAACGGCGTCGGGGTCTTCGCCGCGTGGGAACGGTCAAAGGCAGATCCCGAGGTCCACCAGTTCGTCCGCTACCTGGTCTGCTGGGTGGCGGGCACCAAGCTGATCTTCCTGTCGCTCCTGGCCATTGTGATCACCATGGGCTCAGACGAGACCAGGACCGCCGCCGCGGCCGTGCTCGCGATCTCTATCTCCGTCTTCTTCTGGCGCATGTTTCCCCTGGCGCGCCAGATGGATGCCGCGGGTCAGATGCTGCCGTCGGGGTACTCGAAGGTCCTGGGCGTCATGATCGCCGTGATGGTCGTGGTGTTCGCGATTGGTGCCGTCCTGACGGCCTGATGCGGGTGGGGCTCAGAGGCCCAGGGCGGCGGCGAGGGCGGTGCGCAGGACCGGCAACGGACCCTCGCGGCCCGTCCAGAGCTCGAAGCCGATGGCCGCCTGGCGCACCAGCATCTCGTTGCCGTGGACGGTCGTCAGGCCGCGCCGAGAGGCCTCCACCAGGATCGCCGCCGGCCGGGAAGTGATCAGCGCGTCCGCGACGACCGTTGCGGTTGCTCCCTGCCACCGACCGCACAGCCGCTTCTCGCGAGGCGCCCTGCACGGCCGGTCGGGGTCAGCACGCGGCATCTCGCGGCAGGACCCGACGCGCCACGACCTCCACGATGTGGAAGTAGTGCGGCTCTCCGAGCGCGGTGGTCGTGTCCTCCTCGCGGTCGACCCAGTGCTCGATCTCGAAGGCACCGAGGCGGGCCCGGATCTCAGCAGGCGGCGGACAGGTCATCGATCGGCTCGGACGCCGACCCGTCCTGGTCACCGAAGAGGAGCGCGGCAAACCGGCCGCCCACCGGCAACGCGGCGAGGATCCGGTCCAAGGTCCCCCAGTACGCAGCCGGCGCGAGGAACGGCAGGCTCAGGCTGGCATTGACGAGGTCGCAGGGCGGGATCGCCACGTCTGCGAGGTCCGCGACCCTGCCCTCGAGCGCGGCCCGCAGCTCCGGCGGGGTCGCCGCCTCCACCGCCTCGATGGCGGCCGCCTCCCGATCGACGGCCAGCACCCGCCAGCCGGCCCTCAGCAGCTCACGGGTGTCACGCCCGCCGCCGCAGCCCAGGTCGACGGCAAATCGAGGGCCTTCCCCTCCCTCGGCCGCGAACAGCTCGATGGCCCGGAGCACCGTCGCCCACGCAGGTCGCTCGCCCGTGACCGCGTAGTAGCGTGCCCAGTGTTCGGAATCGGTATCGGTCTCGGTCACGTTGCCCTCCCCGGTGCGACCGGCTGCGTCACCCTCATCCGTTGCGACCGGCGTTCGACCAGCCGGCTGCAGCGCCTCGTCGGGCGATCGATCGACGTGCCTGACAATATCGATTCCGGGCACCGAAGCCTGCGCGGAGAGGCGATACTTGCACGGACCGGGTTCCCCCTGAGAGTACGGCATCGACGCCGACCGAAGACCACCCGAGGAGGAAGACATGCAGCGATTCATCGGCGTCACCCTTGGGGCCATCGTCACGTACCTGTTGCTGCTCGCGGCGGACACGATGAGCGCCGATCCGGCGGCGAAGTACGGGGTCATCGTCGTGATCGGCGCCATCGTCAGCTGGCTGTGGCCGTGGGTGATCGGGATCATCCTCGTCCGCCGGGCGAAGTCGCGCCGGGACCAGAAGATCAGCGACGAGGTGGACAAGCAGGTGGCCGCCAAGACCAAGTAGGGCCGGTCGCGGCCAGGAGGTCGTCGCGCGGGGGACTCAGCCCGCCGCCGTCACCGCCAGGCGCGCATCGCCGGCCACGCCGAGGCGCACCTCGATCCCCATCTTGCCCAGCATCTGGATCATCGGCGGGCCCATGCCACCGGCGATGACCATCGTCGCCCCCTGCTCGACGAGGAACCGCGCGATCCGCCCGTGGTGACCGCCCGCGGTCCCGACGTCGTGGAGCTCGTCCCAGCGGACGTCGTGCTCCTCCCAGGTGGTTATCACGCCACCGTCGACGTGCGCCACGGCGACACGTGGCGCCCTTCCCCAGTGGCCATCGACGCGACCGTCGGGGGTGACCGGGAGACAGATCGTCATGCGTGTTCTCCTGCTGCTGCCGCCCGGGGGCCGCAGCCGACGCAGGTCGGCACGACGCGGATGGGCCATTTGGCCGACTGAGATTACCCGGCCCGGGAAGATCGACCGTTCCGCGGATCACCTCCGCCCGCCCACCGGGAACGGGCCTGCCGAGACCACCCGGCCCGTCGGTCGGTCCGTTCGGCCCTGATCCCCCGGTGCCGGGGACGGCAGATTCGGGGGGATCCGCCGGGGAGCCAGGGTGCCCGGCGTCCCACCGGAGGTTCACGCCGATGCCGATCACGCGCCGCCGTCTCCTCGCCGCCGCGGGGGCCGCGTCGGCCTTCGCCGTCTCGGAGCGTGCGGTTCGCGCGGCGTCCACCGCCGTGGGTGGAGCCATCGCGGGCATGCGGCCTCCCGCGCAGGGCACCAGCACGGACAGTTGCGCCCTGTGCGGCTCCGCGGATCACGCGATGCTGGATCCCCGCTGCCCGCGATCCCGCCCGACCCCGCCGGTCGGCTGAGATGGGCATCGATCGCCGGACCTTCCTCAAGGGTGCCGCCGCCGGGACCGCCGCGGGCGCGGTGGCCGGCCTGCTGCCCCAGGCCGCGGGCACCGCACAGGCCGCTCGGGACTTCGAGGTCCCCGGCAGCCTGCCAGTGGACAAGGTGGTCCGCACCACCTGTTCGCCCAACTGCACCGGCAGCTGCGGCCAGCTCGCCTTCGTCCGTGACGGCGTGGTGGTGAAGATCCAGCAGGCGGCGGACTACCCGGACGACGCGTACAACCCGCGCGGCTGCATGAAAGGGCTCTCGTACCTCAACCAGATCTACGGTGCGGACCGGATCATGAAGCCGCTCATCCGGACCGGCGAACGCGGCTCCGGAGAGTTCCGCGAGGCCACCTGGGACGAAGTCCTGGACACGGTGGCGGACGGCCTGCGGGCGATCGGCGAGAAGTGGGGCTGGGACTCGATCCACGTCTTCGACCAGGTCCCGGGCTCGGGCTACGTCCAGAAGGGCGCCAACTACCGCGCCTGCGCGCTCCTGGGCATGACCCACGGCACCAGCTTCGATTTCAACGGCGACCTGCCGATGGGCATGCCGATCACGTTCGGCGTCCAGAACGCGGAGCACGAGGCCAAGGACTGGGCGAACAGCCGGTTCCTGCTGCTGGTGGGCTCCAACCCCGTCGAGACCCGGATCCCGGACGTCCACTTCATCTTCGACGCGGTGGAGCGCGGCGCCAAGCTGGTCGTGATCGACCCGGGCTACTCCTCCACCGCCGCCAAGGCCGACGCCCACCTGCGCATCAGGCCCGGGACGGACGCCGCCCTTGCCCTCGCGATGTGCCGGCAGATCATCGCCGACGGGACCTGGGACGCGGACTTCATGGCGACGTACACCGACGCCGCGCTGCTCGTGCGCGAGGACACCGGCGTGCGGATCCGCGAGGCAGACCTGGTGAACGGCGGCTCCCCGGACAGGTTCGCCGTCTGGGACACCGCGGCCGCCGCGCCTGCGATCGTGGGAACGGACCGCCTGGGGTTCCCGGAGGGCGTCCGGCCGGCGCTGGACGGGATGTGGACCGTCACGCTGGCCGACGGGTCGGTCATCGGCACGACGCCCGGGTTCGCCCTCGTCCAGGCGGAGCTGGCGCGCTGGACCCCGGAGGCGGCGGCGGATGTCACGGGCCTGGACGCGGACCTCATCGTCAAGGTCGCGCGCGCCTACGCGGGCGCCAAGCCCGCGGCCATCCTCATGGGCGGCGGCTCCAACCACTGGTACCACGGAGACCTCACGGGGCGCGCGTTCGCGCTCCTCGCCTCGCTCACGGGCAACATCGGCAAGTCGGGCGGCGGGTTCTCCGTCTACGTGGGCCAGTACAAGGTTCGGGTGGACACCTCGCCCTGGTGGAACCCCGGCGGGACGAAGGCCAACGTGGTCCCGTCGATCTACTTCGTCCGCGGCCGCACCGAGACGATGCACCCGGACGTGCCGTACCCGGCACAGGGCTGGCATGGCCTCGTGTGCACGTTCGCGAACATGTTCGTGCAGGCGATGGACGTCAACCGGCTGCACGAGACGCTGGCGGACCTGGACCTCGTCGTGGTGGTGGACCACCAGATGACCGAGACCGTCAAGTGGGCGGACGTGGTGCTGCCGGCGACGACCTGGTACGAGAAGACGGATCTCACCGCCACCCCGCTCCACCCCTTCCTCCAGCTCCAGCAGCCGGCGATCGACCCCGTGGGCGAGTCCCGCTCCGAGCTCTGGATGTGGCGCGAGCTGGTGCGCAGGCTGGATCCCGCCCAGGCGGCCGAGTTCTTCGAGATGGACGAGGAGGCGGCGATCGAGGCGATCCTGGCCGCGGGCGACGTCCCCGGCGGGCCGACGGAGGGGATCACCCTGGCCCAGCTCAAGGCCGGGCCCGTCCGGCTCAGGGTCCGCGACCCCGACATCCCGTTCGCGACGGAGATCGAGACGCTGGCCCCGTTCCCACCCCGCTCGCTGCCGGCACCCCTCGCGGCAACGGCCGCGTTCATCCCGACCCGCCGGATCGAGTTCTACAAGGAGGAGCAGCGGTTCCGCGACCTGTCCGAGACGGTCCCCACCTACAAGCCCCCCTTCGACGACACCGTGCATGACCCGAAGGACTGGCCCCTGGCCCTGCTCACGCCGCACAGCAAATGGCGGATCCACAGCTCCTACGCCAACAACGCGTGGCTGGGCGAGATCCATGGCGGCAGGCCGGAGGTCTTCATCTCGGCCCAGGACGCGTTCGCGCGGGGCATCGAGACGGGCGATGAGATCCGCGTCTTCAACACCCGGGGCGAGGTGGTGGCCTGGGCGCACATCACCCCCACCCAGCAGCCGGGCTCGGCGACCCTGTACGAGGGCTGGTGGCCACGCCAGTTCAAGAGCGGCAAGGGCGTCAACGAGCTCACCTCGTCCGCGGTCAACCCCATCCACGAGATCCACTACGTGGGCAACATCTGGTGCCCGTCCACCGGCTGGAAGGACTGCCGGTGCGAGATCGAGAAGGCGGGAGGGGCCTGATGGCGGACCCCAAGGTCTCCCCGGTGGAGGCGCTCAGCCCCGCGTCGCGGGCATGGGGCGAGATCGGCGCGCGCTCCGACAGGCCCCGCTGGGGCATGGTCGTGGACCAGGAGCGGTGCATCGGCTGCTGGTCCTGCGCGGTCATCTGCAAGAGCGAGAACGACGTCCCGCTGGGAATGTGGTGGAACCGGATCCTCACAGAGGGCGAGGCGCTTGACCAGCCGATGGTCACCGATGGCGGCGGCCTGGAGATGCACTGGCTGCCGCTCGCCTGCCAGCACTGCGAGAACGCCCCGTGCGTCAAGTCCTGCCCGGTGCAGGCCACCTACCACCGCGCCGACGGCATCGTCATGCAGGACAACGACCGGTGCATCGGCTGCCGCTACTGCATGATCGCGTGCCCGTACGGCGTCCGGAACTTCAACTGGGGCGCCCCGTCCCGGCCCACGCCGCACGAGACCGGCATGGTGGAGGCCCGGCCTCTGGGCACCGTGGAGAAGTGCACGATGTGCGTCCAGCGTCTGGCGGAGGACCAGGTCCCGTCCTGCGTGTGGTCGTGCCCCACCGGCGCGCGCGTCTTCGGCGACCACAACGATCCCGATGGCCGCATGGTCACCCTGATCCGCGAGCGCGAGGGGGAGCAGCTGCTCGAGGAGGCCGGAACGCGGCCCGCCGTCCGATACCTGCCGCCGCGCCGAAGGAGCCCGCTGTGAGCGCGGCCACCCCCTCGGTCAACCCGGCCGCACCGGGCGTTCCCACCGCCCCCGCCGGACCGGCTGCCCCGGGTTCCCCCGCCGCCCCGGCTGTCCCCGGGCCGGAGATCCACATCAGGCGCGGCCCCCTCGTCGCGTGGATCGCCCTGCTCCTGGTGCTGATGGCCATCGGCGTGGGCGCCTTCGGCTACCAGTTCGCCAACGGCCTCGTGGTCACGGGCATGCGCAACATCGTGATGTGGGGCCAGTACATCCTGTTCTTCATGTTCTTCGTCGGCCTGTCCGCCGGCGGCCTGATCGTGGCGTCCGCCGGGCGCCTGTTCGGGGTCAAGGCCTTCAAGCCCATCACCCGCCTGGCCGTCCTGGAGGCGACTATCGCGGTCGTGCTGGCGGCGACGTTCATCCTCCCGGACCTCGGGCGACCGGAGCGCTTCCTCAACATCCCCCTCTACTTCAACGTGTCGTCGCCCATGGTCTGGGACATCGCGATCGTGATGGTCTACATGGGGATGTCCGCGACGTACGTCTGGCTCTACGCCCGGGCGGACCTCGCGCGTCGGGGGTCCTGGCTCGCGCTCGGTACGGGAACCTCGGAACGGACCATGGCCCGCGAGGAGCGCGCGAAGACCGTCATGGCCTGGGTCGCGCTGCCGGCGGCGATCCTGCTGCACTCGATCACGGCCTGGATCTTCGGGCTCCAGATCGGCCGCGGGTTCTGGTACGGCTCGATCATGGCGCCGATGTTCATCGCGTCCGCCCTCGTCTCCGGGCTGGGCCTGGTGATCCTGCTGGCCCTGACGCTCCGGCGCCTGCGACGGCTCTCGTTCGCCAACGACCTCGTGGCGATGCTCGGCGGGCTCCTGGGCACGTTCATCGTCGTGGAGGCGTTCCTCATCCTCGCGGAGTACCTGACGGCCCTCTACCCGGGCGCTCCCGAGGGTGCGGCCGCGGCGCGCATGCTCTCCGGCCCGTACCTGCCCCTGTTCCTGATCGAGGTGGTCGTCGGCCTGGGCGTGCCGTTCCTGATCCTCGTGATCCGGCCCCTGCGGCAGCGGCCCGTGTGGGTTGCGATCGCGTCCGCCATCGCGATCGTCGGCATCTTCACCCATCGCCTGAACCTGGTGCTCAACGGGCTGTCAGTCCCCAACCTCGACCTGCCGCCAGGCCTGCCGATCGGCGTGGCGCAGACGGGATCGTCGTTCGCCGAGAGCTACTGGTACGTACCCACCGCCATCGAGTGGCTGGTGGTGACGGGCGTCCTGGCGTTCGGGGCGCTGCTGTTCACGATCGCGGTGCTCTACCTGCCGATGCAGGAGCCCGAGGCGCACTAGGTGCGCGGGCGTCGGGTCGCGGCGGGCCTGGGGCCCGGGGATCGCGGACCGGCGGCCCGGCGTCACTCCTCGCCGATGTCCTCGTTCCAGACGTCCGGGTGCGCGGCGATGAACGTGTCCATCAGCTGCTTGCAGACCGGCAAATCCAGCGTGACCACCTCCACGCCGCGGGAACGCAGGTAGCGTTCGCCATCGCCCTGGAACGTGCGGTTCTCACCGATGACCACGCGCGGGATGCCGTAGAGCAGGATCGCGCCGGTGCACATGTCGCACGGCGAGAGCGTCGTGTACATCGTTGCCCGGCGGTAGACGGACGCATGCAGGCGACCGGCCACCTCGAGCGCGTTCGTCTCGCCGTGGTGGATCGCACTCCCCAGCTGGACCCGGCGGTTGCGACCGGCCCCGAGGATCTTGCCATCGGCAACCAGGGCGGCCCCGATGGGAACGCCTCCCTCGGCGAGACCGGCGCGGGCCTGTTCGATCACGATCTCGAGGAACCCCAGGTCGTCGGGATGGACGGGCATGGCGGGATCCTCGCGTGCGGCTGTTCGCGATCAGCGTACGCCCGGTCGCGGGCGACACTCGGTCCCGGGTGCCGATGGTGCTCGGACGGGTCGCGTCCGGTTCACCCCGACGAAGGAGGTGCCTCCGGGGTTGGCCCGGTAGTCGGGGGCGGCGGCGTGACCGGCGGTGGCGTTGGCGGCAGCGTCGGCGTTGGCGGCAGCGTCGGCGGGTCGCTCGGTCCGGCCGACGGGTCATCCGAGGGCAGCACCGATGGCGCGACCGTCGGCGTGGGCGCGGGATTCGGCTTCGGCTTCGGCGTCGGCCGGGCGACCGGAAGCGGATACCGCGACCTCGTCGGAGCGGGAGTCCCCGGCAGCAATGCGGCGACGTCGCGGCGGATCTGCGTGACCCACGCGGCCGTCAGCCACGACGGGTAGCGCGGAGGGACAATCCGCAACTGTCTGACCTTCGCCTCGGCCGCCCGCCCGAACAGCTCGACGAGCGCCGGCAGGCTCTCGCGCGGAAGGTCGGTCCACGCGGCGCCCTTGGCCGCGCCGAACAGGGCCGGGCCGGAGAGGATCGTCGCCGGTCCCAGCTGCTGCCGGATGGCGAGCAGGAGGACCTGCTGGCGCTCCATGCGGCCGTAGTCAGAGTCCTGGTGGCGGCTGCGCGCGTAGGCGAGAGCCGTCCGGCCGTCGAAGTGCTGGGAGCCTGCCTTGATGCGGAGCCTGATCCTGCCCTTGGCGGGGTCCGGGTAGTTGTCGTCATACACGGCTTCGGGCACCTTGATGTCGATGCCACCGATGGCGTCCACCACGCGGATCACGCCGACCAGGTCCACGATCAGCACGGCGTCGATCGGGCGACCTGTGATCTCGCTCACCACGGACCGGATGGCGCCGATGCCCTTGACGGAGCCCCTGCCGGGCCAGCGGCCTGGGTTCCTGGCTGTCGCCTCGACGTACATCTCGTTGAGCAGGCCCAGTTGGCAGCCGCAGGGTGAGGCGTTGCGCGCGGGCCCGGAGGGATACGGGGCGTTCTGGAGATTGCGCGGCAAGCCCACCATCGCCACCGCGCCCGACTTCACGTCGACCTCCACCAGAAGCATGGTGTCGGCCCTGCGGCTCCACCGGCCGCTGCCGGCATCGGAGCCCAGCAGCAGCAGGTCGAAGCGTCCGTCGTCGCCCCATGGCTCGGCGCCCGGGCGGTCCCAGGGGACCTCGGCGTCGAAGGCCGGGAAGGTGCCGTTGCCACCGTCGGTCGGGTACTGGGCGATCTCAGGGGTGGGAGAGGGGCTGGGCGTGGCCGATGCGGACGGGCTGGGCGTGGCCGGCCCGCCCGACGGCGTGGCGCTGGGGCTCCGCGTCGGGGGAACGGTCGCCGTCGGCTCGAGGGTCGGGGTCGGCGCCACCTCGGCGAAGGTGGTGTCGAGGAAATCCGAGGCCGCGTTGATCGCATTGGCCGCCAGCAGGAACGGGACGCCCACGACGAGGACGACCACGATCGCGGACGCAGCGATCGACCCCGGTCGCGGGTGTGTCCGCCCCACGGCATCGACCGCCGCGGCCGTCCTCCAGCCGGCGACCAGGATGTTGGCCGCGCCCAGGAACGTGAGGACGCCCGGCGCGACGACGGCCGCGGCGACCCCGTAGACCCCGGCCGAGAGCGCCCAGGCGGCCACGACCGCGAGGGCCAGGAGGGTCGGGACGAGGAAGAGCATGCCAGCACGGCGGCTGCCGATCAGGAGGTGGCCGAGACCCGGGAGCAGGACGCTGCCAAAGGCGACGAGCACCGGTCGCACGCCGCGGCTCGACGGCGACGATTCAGGTCGCGAGGTTTCGCCTTCGTCGGTCGCCATGGTCCTAGTGTCCCGTGTCTGCCCGGAACCCGATCCTCCGGGGCGCGTCGCCTGCCGCAGGGTCACTCGTCGGGATGTCGTCCGCCATCATCGTGTCCAGCTCGGTGGCATCGATGGTGTCGTCCGCCAGCACCCGCGCCGCCATGTTCGCGTAGGCCTGCTCGAACAGGGATCGCACGTAGCGCGCGTTGCCGAAGTCCTCCACGCTGATCGCCGCGTCGAGCCGGAGGCACACGCGGGCCGCCACGCCGTCCTCCAGCCGCACCTTCGCCGTGTCCGCCATCGCCTCGAAGATCCGGGCCAGCTCCGCGGTCGAGTAGTTGGGGAAGTCGATGTAGCGCGTGAACCGGCTGCGGAGACCGGGGTTGGAGCGGATGAACGTCCACATCTCGTCGCGGTACCCGGCCACGATCACGGCAAGGTTGGAGCGGTTGTCCTCCATCATCTTCACCAGGGTGGCCACGGCCTCGCCGCCAAAGTCCTGGTTGTCGCCGTCCGAGAGGGCATACGCCTCGTCGATGAACAGGACACCGCCGATCGCCTTGCGGACCACCTCCTGGACCTTGAGCGCCGTCTGGCCCACGTAGCCTGCCACCAGGTCTGCCCGGCTCGCCTCCACCATGTGACCGCGCTCGACAAGGCCCAGGGCCCCATACAGCCGCGCGACGATGCGGGCGACGGTGGTCTTGCCGGTGCCCGGGTCTCCCGTGAACACGAGGTGGGCGGAGCCCGTGACCTCGGGCAGCTCGTGGCCCTTCCTCTCCGCGTTGAGGCGCTGGACGGCAACGAGCTTGCGGATCTCGGCCTTGACCGTGGCGAGGCCCACGAGCGCGTCCAGCTCCGCGAGCAGCGCGGCGATGGTCTCGGCCTGGTCAGCCGCGGGCGCGGGCGCCCCGTTCGCAACCTGTTCCGCGGTCGCCTCGGTGGCCGGCGGCGCGGCCGTCGCATCCGACGTCGTGCGGGCCGTTGGGGCGCCGTGGTCCGCACCCGGGCCCGCGGCCACCAGCGTCGCCAGGATCGCGCGCGCCTGCGCGATCGCAGCCTCGTTGGAGGTGCAGGCATCGATGGCTGCCTGCGCCGTGGCGGAGACCACGGGCGTCGCCACCGACGTGCCGTCCGGTGCGAGGTACGGGCGCACCACGCCCAGCGTGAGATCAGGGGGCGACCCCTCGCGCAACATACGGACGATGGCCCACAGGACGTGCCGCGGCTCCACCTCCGCGTGAGAGTGGGCCTTGGCAGCCGCGACCGCCTCGTCGGTGATGTGCTCTGCAAGGGCCATCTACGCGTCCGTGTACCGCTTGCCACCGAACTTGTCGTGCACCACGTCATCGAGGTCGTCCGCGGTGGAGGCAACGATGGCCACCGCCCCGCACAGCTCGTCCATGTCCAGGTAGTCGGCCAGGATGGTGTGATCGAAGACCACGAAGCAGTCCGTGGCCCCCTCGTTCTCAAGGACGGTGACCGAGCCGAACAGGAAGCGTGAGCCGTCCACGGCGGCCCAGCGGTAGAACTCGGGCGTCGGCGTCAACTCGCGCGCGAGCGGAGCCCACAGGCGGACGACGCAGGAGGGATCGCCCTTGCCGTCCTTGCCCCACTCCTTGACCTCGATGCTCACCCGCGTGCTGCCGCGTTCAACGGCAAAGCCGTCCTTGGTGAGCGTGACGTCGCCGAAGCCCTCGACCAGCATGCGCTGGACCTTCTGGGTGGTCGCTTCCACCGTTGCCATGCGGTGCTCCTCCCCGAGACGAGACTGGCTGTAGGTCAGAGTGTCGCGCATCCTACCGTCGGGGCGAGGCCGGACGCGCGCCGGGGGCGGGGCCGGATGAGCGGGCAGCCCGTTCAGCCGGAGCGGATCGCCTCCAGCACTGGCGCGAACCTCGCGAGCGTCTCCGACGTCAACGCCGGGAGGGGGCTCGGGTCGCCCTCGTCTCCGACGTAGAACGTCAGGTGGGCAAGGCCGGCATCGCGAAATGAGCGCACCTGCTCCCCCACGTCGGCCGGTGTCCCCGACAGGTATCCGTCACGCGGCACGGCCGTCCCGTCCGCGGCCAGCGAGAGGCGGCTCCAGCCCGTCACGGCAAGCGTCGCCGGATCCCGGCCGACGGCAGCACAGGCGCGGGCCATGGTCGCCCGGATGGACGTCACGTCGTCCGCCGAGCAGAGGGCGGTGTTGACGTTCGCGGCGTCGCCCCAGCGAGCCGCCAGTTCCGAGGTTCGCTCACCCAGGGCCGCCACCCAGATCGGCGGCCCATCCGGGCGCGGCCCGCGAGGGATGATCTCCGCCCCATCGGTGTGGAAGTGGCTGCCGTCGAAGCTGACCTCGCGCTCGCGCAGCATCCGGACGATGATCTCCACCGCCTCCGCGTACCGGCCGACGGGACGATCCGATGGGTAGCCGAATGCCCGCCAGGAGTCGTCGCGGGCAGGGACACCGCTGCCCAGGCCCAGCACGAGGCGCCCGCCGCTGACCTCGTCGAGGGTGGCGGCCATCTTGGCCAGGAGCGCCGGGTTGCGGAACCCGGTGCATGCGATGAGCGGGCCGATCCCGATCGTTGTCGTCGCCTCAGCGGCTGCGGTGAGGATCGTCCAGCATTCCCAGAACCCGAACCGGGGCCTGCCGGGGAGGCTCCGCTGGAAGTGGTCCGGGACCCAGAGCGTGTCGACGCCGATGGCCTCCATTTCGCGGGCGAGCGCGCGCATCTCCGGCCAGGTGGCGTAGCCGCCGTGGCGCAGGGGCCAGGTCGGGAGGCTGAGGCCGATCGGCAGGTGGTCGGGTCCAGTCATGGACGCACTCTACGCCGGCGGCCGCCTGTCAGGCCCGCTGCAGGTGTCCCGTCCAGGCTCAAGTCGGCGCGGCCAGGTCCCGGCGCGGGAAGCGCCACAGCCCGTAGGCGGTGCTCACCACCAGCACGCCCGCCAGCACCAGGAGATCGCTCAGCTGCGCCTCCCCGCCCAGGATCTCCAGCGGTTGCAGGTAGTGGAACAGGGAATACGGCTGCAGGAACGCGGCATCCGGCCAGAGCGTGCCCAGGATCTCCAGCACGTAGCCCAGCAGCGTCACCGCCAGCGCGATCCCGATCGCCGGCGAGAGCCGGTCGAAGGACGCGGATGCGGCGAGCGAGATCCCCCCGAGGGCCGACAACAGGAGCACGGTGTTGAAGCCCAGCAGCGCCATCTCACCCGCATCGAGCCCGCCGGCGACGTCGTAGAGCAGCGCGCCGACGACCGTTCCGACGATGGTCGCCACCGTGGTCACGACGGTCGCCGCAACGATCGCGAGGAGGAGCGTCAGGAACAGCGTCCGCCGGGAGAGGGGCCTTGAGAGGAGCACCTCGAGCGTCCCGCGCTGGCGCTCGCCCGCGATGGCGGCCGCCGCGAACCCGACCGGGTACACGATCATCAGGGCGATGGCGATCGGGTGCACCGCGCCCAGCGCCACTGACCCGTCAAGGCTGAACGGGTCCGCGCCCATCAGGTTGAGGAACGCATCCGGGATGATCCCCGACTGCAGGATCACCTCCATCTCGCGCCCGAACGTCGCATAGATCACCGGCAGCAGGAACGCCCAGAGTGCGAGTGCCAGCGACACGATCGCGAGCCGGACCCGGTGCGTGCGCCAGGTGTGCCGGAGGAGGGGCAGGCTGATCACGGCCGGCCCCGCGCATCCGCAGCCGCCTGCGCGGCCTCGTCGGCCGCCTCGCCCGCGTACAGCTCCAGGAAGGCGTCCTCGAGACGCGCCGGTTCTATCACGAGGTCCGTCAGCGCGACGCCGCGCAACGCCTCGAGGAACGGCCCCGGGTCCCCGGCCAGGGCGCAGGTGAGGACGCTGCCGGCCACCTCCACCTCGGACACGCCCGCGACACCCGCGAGCTCTGGCGCCGGTCCGTCGAGGCGTGCCGTCACCGAGCGCCGGCGCCGGGCGACGAGCTCGCCGACGTCCTCCAGGGCCACCAGCCGGCCGGCCCTCACGATCGCCACCCGGTCACAGACCCGTTCCACCTCGGACAGGATGTGAGAGGAGAAGAAGACAGTGCGCCCGTCGGACCGAAGGTCATCGAGGATCGAGTAGAACGCCCGCTGCATGAGCGGATCCAGCCCCTCGGACGGCTCGTCGAGGATCGCCAGCTCCGGGTCGTGCTGGAGCGCCTGCACGATCCCGATCTTCTGGCGCATGCCACGCGAGTAGTCGCGGATCGGCCGCGCCAGGGTGCGGGGCGTGAGCTCCAGGCGATCGCAGATCTCCGCGCGACGGACGGGCTCCCGGCCCGACAGCTCTGCGAGGTAGTCCAGGTGGCGCTCGCCGGTCAGGCCGTCGTAAAGCGCGATGCCTCCCGGCAGGTAGCCCACGCGGGCCCGGATCGCCACGGATTCGCGGTCGGAGTCCAGGCCGAGGACCGTCGCGCTGCCGGCCGTCGGGTGGATGAACCCCAGCAGCAGGCGGATCAGGGTGCTCTTGCCGGCGCCATTCGGGCCGAGGAAGCCGAAGATCTCGCCCTGGCGGACGTCGAGGGACACGCCGTCGAGGGCTCGGACCGTCCCCACGCCGCGGCTGCCGAATCTGGTCCGGGGCCGGTAGTGCTTCGCGAGGCCTTCGGCCGTGATCACGCCCATCGAGGCAAGGCTAGCCGCCCAGAGGGATTGGCGCGCCCGCGTCGCACCCAGCCCCCACGGGCGTGCGCACGATGGCCCCGAGCCGGTACGATCGGGCCGTGCTGTTCCGTGCTGATCCCTGGCTCCACGTCATCGCCGGGTGCATGTCGTCGGGCAAGACCGACGAGCTGCTCCGTCTTCTCCGCCGCGCCGAGATCGCAAAACGGAGGATCCTGCTCGTCCGCCCCGACGTGGACGACCGGTCGCCCGCTGACTACGCCGAGTCCCGCAGCAAGGCGCGCTACCCGTCCGTGCTCGTGCCGAGAGGCGAGCCCGTGGCGATCCTGTCGCTCGCTCGCGAGCGGGACGTGGACCTGGTGGGGATCGAGGAGGCACAGTTCTTCGACGACAGCATCGTCAGCGCGGTGGAGACGCTCCGGCGAAGCGGGCGCCACGTCATCGCCAGCGGCCTCAACACGGACTTCGCGGGGCGCCCGTTCGGGGCGATGCCGGAGCTGCTGGCCCTCTCGGACGAGATCACGCTGCTGAGCGCGATCTGCGTGGTCTGCGGCGAGACGGCCACCCGCACCCAGCGCCTGGTCGGCGGGCGGCCCGCGGCCGTGGACGATCCGTTGATCGTCATCGGCGGGTTCGAAGGGGCGGCGATCGAGACGTACGAGGCCCGATGCCTCCGCCACCACGAGGTCGCACCCGCGGGTTCGGCCCGTGGCGTCGTCTCGGACGAGGGCTGAGGGCCGGCCGTTCGTCCACAGGTTGTCCACGATCGTCCCTGAATCGTGGACAACACCCCGACAGATCGCCCGAAACTCGTGGGTAACGCCGTTGCGGGCCCTGGCAGCCCGCCGGTATGGTTCGTCTTGCCCGAAGGGGCCGGTGGTACAGACGCCGGACCGGTGAGTGATCATCGGACCGGGTTCCCGAACCGCCGCAGCGGCGGCCGCAAGGCTGGCGAGGCGGTTGGAGACGGGCCGCTGCGACAAGGCCGAGCTTGCTTGGCAGTGGCGTGGGCGTGTCGGTACGGTACGGTTCCTTCGGGCGCTTTCGTGTGCGTCACCCCCTCCTCCGGATTGCCGATGTCAAAGCTGTCCGCCGGCCTGCTGCTCTTCCGTCGGGCCGATGACGGAGTCGAGGTCCTGATCGCCCATCCCGGGGGGCCGGTCTGGTCGCGCCGCGACGCGGGTGCCTGGTCGCTGCCGAAGGGCGCGCCACTGGACCAGCAGGAGGACCTGCTGGACGCCGCGCGCCGCGAGTTCCACGAGGAGACCGGCCACCCCGCTCCGGACGGCGAGGTCATCGACCTGGGCGAGGTGCGCATGCGGTCCGGGAAGGTCGTGCGCGGGTACGCCGTGGAGGGAGACCTGGACCCGGCCCAGCTCCGGAGCATGCTGGTGGAGGTCGAATGGCCTCCGCGCTCCGGGCGGATCTTGCGGGTCCCGGAGATCGACCGGCTGCTCTGGGCTCGCCCCGCCGAGGCTCACCGGCGGCTCAACCAGGCCCAGGCCGTGTTCGTGGACCGGCTGCTCCAGGCGCTCGCCCGCGGGTAGTTCTCGACCGGCGGGCCTGTCGAGCCGGGGGCCGCTCGCACAATCGCGGTCCCGCACCCCGTGGGTCCGCAGGGTTGCTACATTCGCCCCATGAGCCAGCCCACTGCCGATCCCGGGGTCGATTCCCCGCAGAGCCCCACCCCTGCCGCGCCGGAACGTGTCGACGTCGCCGTGATCGGGGCCGGCATCGTGGGGCTCGCGACGGCACTCCGCCTGCTCGAAGCGAGGCCGGACCTGCGACTGGCGGTCATCGAAGGTGAGGATCGCGTTGCCGCGCACCAGTCCGGCCACAACTCCGGCGTGATCCACGCGGGGCTGTACTACGTGCCCGGCTCCCAGAAGGCGCTCCTCTGCCGTGAGGGCAAGGCGCTCCTGGAGCGCTACTGCGAGGCCCACCAGATCCCGATCGCCTTCCCCGGCAAACTGGTGGTGGCCCTGGACGAGGGTGAGCTCGCGCGCCTCGCGGCACTCGGGGAGCGTGCCCGGGCCAACGGCGTTGACGGCCTCGAGGACGTGGGGCCGGAGCGACTCCGGGAGATCGAGCCGCACGTCGCCGGGATCAGGGCGCTGTGGAGCCCGCGGACGGGGATCACGGATTTCACGCGCGTGACCCGCATGTACGCGCAGGACGTGGCCTCGCGCGGCGGCGCGATCGAGCTGTCGAGGCCCGTCACGGCCATCGAACGACGACCGGACGGCCTGGTCCTGGCCACTTCGCGCGGGCCCATCCAGGCCTCCAGCGTCATCGCGTGCGCCGGTCTCTGGTCGGACCGGGTGGCCGAGCTCACCGGGGATGCCACGCCGGATTCACCCAGGATCGTCCCGTTCCGCGGCGATTACTACACGCTCACCCCGGACGCGGCGGGCCTCGTGAACGGCCTGGTCTATCCCGTACCGGATCCACGGTTCCCCTTCCTGGGGGTCCACTTCACGCGACGCATCGATGGCGAGGTCTGGGCGGGCCCCAACGCCGTGCTCGCGTTCAAGCGGGCCGGCTACCGACGTCGGGATGTCTCCCTCCGCGACCTGGGTGAGGCGCTGGCAAACCCGGGCTTCCGCCGTCTCGCCCGCCGGTTCTGGCGCATGGGCGTCGCGGAGATGTGGCGGGATGCCAGTCGCGGCGCGTTCACAAGGGAGCTCCAGCGCTACCTGCCGGAGCTCCGATCGGATCAGCTCCGCTTCGGGCCATCCGGCGTGCGCGCCCAGGCCCTGGCACGCGACGGAACACTGGTGGATGACTTCGACCTGGCGGGCAATGGACGCCTGATCCACGTCCGCAATGCGCCATCGCCGGCCGCAACGAGCTCGCTCGCGATCGGCGGGCGGCTGGCGGCACAGGCCGTGGAGCAGTTCGGCCTGTAGCTGGAACGGACCGACGGGGCCTCGCCGGAACCTGCGCGGGCATGTAGCCTCGTATCAGGCGCGTGCGTCACGCCACGGAGAAACTGAGGGAGGTCGCTCATGCTCACGGAATTCAGGGGATTCCTGATCAAGACCAATGCGCTCGCGTTGGCCATCGGTGTGATCATCGGCGTCGCGCTGGGCGCCGTCGTGGCCTCGCTGGTGAACGACATCATCATGCCGCCCATCGGCATGCTCCTGGGCGGCGTCGACTTCAGCGCGATGGTCATCACGCTCCAGGATGCGACCACCAACGCGGCGGGCGAGACCGTCCCCGCGGTCACGATCAACTACGGCGCGTTCATCAACCAGGTCATCACGTTCATCATCGTCGCGTTCGTGGTGTTCTGGATCGGGAAGGTCATGATCAAGGAGGAGCCCGCCGCGCCGGCCGAGCCGTCCGACGAGGTCAAGTTGCTGACGGAGATCCGGGACTCGCTCCAGAAGAGCTGATCGGCCGCCGACCGGTCCCCTCCTCCACTCGTCGCGGCTGGGGCCGATCCCCGTCCCCAGCACGATCCCGCGACCACGGGCAGACTCTTCACGATGACCGGCCAGTCCCCTCCCTCCGCAGCCGCACCTCGTCCCACCCGGCGCCGTCCCCGCAAGGGCATCGGCGCGGCCGCGGCAATGGGGCTCCTGCTGTTCGGGGCCCTGACCCTGCTCGGGGCCGCCGGAGCGGGGATCACCGTCGCGACCTTCAACGGCCTCACGACGGACCTCCCGGACCCGCTGATCCTGGAGCGCATCGAGCTGCCCGAGCAGTCCATCGTCTACGACCGGACCGGCGAGGTGGAGCTGGCCCGGTTCGGTGAATTCAACCGCACGGTCGTCACCTTCGACGAGATCCCTCCTGTGTTGGTGGACGCGACGACCGCGGTCGAGGACCGGACGTTCTGGGAGAACTCCGGCTTCGACCCCGTGGGGATCATGGCCGCCGGGATCGACGCCCTGCGCGGCAATGCCCGCGGCGCCTCCACGATCACCCAGCAGCTCGTCCGCCAGCGTCTCCTCTCGGAGGATGGCACGGCCCAGATCGAGGTCACGGCCACCCGCAAGCTCAAGGAGATCGTCCAGTCGATCCGCGTGACCCAGGCCTTCCCGGGCGAGGAGGGCAAGCAGCGGATCATGGCCGCCTACCTCAATCAGAACTACTACGGCAACGAGTCCTACGGCGTGGCAGCCGCCGCCGAGAGCTACTTCGGCGTACCCCTGACGGAGATCACGCTCGCCCAGGCGGCGATCCTGGCGGCCCTCCCGAAGGCACCGGGTTCGTACGACCTGGTCCTGAACGCCGTCGAGGAGTGCATCGAGCCCGGTGACACGGAGGAAACCTGCACAACCTCGCGGCTCGTCGTGCCCGAGGACACCACGATCGTCCAGCGACGCAACCAGGTCCTGGACCTGATGGCCCAGGACCGCACGCCGCTGACCGGGACGACGTACACGGCTGCGGACTTCGCGGCAGCGAAGGCAGAGCCGGTCGAGCTCACGCGGCAGGTCACCCCCAGGTGGAAGGCCCCGCACTTCGTGTGGCAGGTCCGCCGGGAGCTCACGGCGCGCCTCTGCGGCGCCGATGCCGAGACCTGCCCCCTGCTCGAGCGCGGTGGCCTCCGCATCACCACGACCCTCGACATGCGCCTCCAGGACCTCGCCGAGAAGTGGGTCAAGGCGGCCACCATCGTGCCGCACAGCAAGAGCCCCAAGGCCGCGGCGAAGCAGCTGGGCCTCACGTATGAGCCCTGGATGGCGAACCTGCGCGACAAGAAGCTCTACAACGGCGCTCTCGTTGCGCTCGACTACCAGACGGGCGAGCTCGTCGCGTACGTCGGTTCCGCGGATGCGTATGCGACCAAGGCGACCAAGAAGTTCCAGCCGCGGTTCGACGTCCTGGCGGACGGCTGGCGCCAGCCGGGGTCGGCCTTCAAGCCCATCGTCTACGCCACCGGCATCACGGAGCGCCGGATCACGGCTGCATCCATGTTCATGGACGTCGTCACGGACTTCGGCGGGGGCTACATCCCCACCGACGCCGACAGGCTGGAGCGCGGCCCCGTCCGCGTCAAGGACGCCCTCCGCTTCTCGCTCAACATCCCCGCGGTCAAGTCCCTGGCGGTGACCGGCAACGATCGCGTCCAGGCCCGCGCAGAGGCGATGGGCGTCCAGTTCCTCGACGGCCAGGTCGACGCCGGACTGTCGTTCGCGCTGGGCGTTGAGGAGGTCCACCCCATCGACCTGGTGCGGGCGTATGGGGTGCTCGCCAACGGCGGTCAGCTGGAGGACCGCACGACGATCCTCACCGTGACCGGGAACGACGGCGTCGAGCTCCTCGGCGAGAGCACGCGGGCCGAGCCGGAACAGGCGCTGGACGCCGACTCGGCGTACGTGCTGACGGAGATCCTGGCCGGCAACACCGATCCGAAGCAGAACCCGTACTGGGGCAAGTTCGCGATCCGCGACGGTGGCAAGCGGCGGCCCGCAACGCTCAAGACCGGCACCAACAACGACGCCCGGGACCTCAACGCGTACGGCTACCTCGGGGCGCCCTCGAAGGACGAGCGAGCGGACGGGCAGTTCGCGCTGGCCGTGGGCGTCTGGAACGGCAACTCGGACAACTCGCTCGTCAGCACCCCCGCCGATCCCCTCTTCTCCATCCAGGTATCGACCTACGTCTGGCAGGGCTTCCTCAACGAAGCGTCCAAGGGCTGGGGCATCCACGGCTTCCGCAAGCCCGGCGGCCTGCAGCAGGTCGCCGTCGATCCCTGGACGGGTCTGCTGCCCGGCCCGGGCGGGAAGACCGTCGACGACTGGTTCCTGGCCGGCACGGCACCCAAGGTGACGCTGCCCCCCGAGGCCCGATGCGGCGAGGCGGTGCTGCTGACCGCAGGCTTCGAGAACGAACACGAGGCCTGGATGGCGGCGGACCGGGCATGGATCGCCCGCGCGACGAAGGGACCGGGTGTCCGGGGAGGCCCGAAGAACACCCCGACCTCGTACTTCTACAACGGCTCGTTCAACCCCTACGGCCGGTCATGGGGCCCGCTGCTTGGCGCGGGCGACGGGTGTGCGTCGCCGTCGCCCAGCCCGACGATCGACCCGTGCGCATCTCCGGACCCGTTCGCGACCGTGGACCCGCTGGCGACCCTGGACCCGTCAGCGTCGCCGGTCGTCTGTCCGACGCCCTCCGGGCTGCCGTCCGAGTCACCCTCCGCGTCGCCGGACCTGACGCCGAGCCCGCCGCCAACAGAGCCACCAACGGCGGCACCCACCAGGGCTCCGACGCCGGCGCCACCCACCAGGGCCCCCACGGCCCCGCCGACGCCGGGACCCACGGCCCCGCCGCCGGGA
Organism: uncultured Chloroflexia bacterium; assembly: GCA_963766735.1. Classification (GTDB taxonomy): domain Bacteria; phylum Chloroflexota; class Limnocylindria; order Limnocylindrales; family CSP1-4; genus CAIXZV01. Next base: position 8,271 of record CAVYBU010000002.1, on the reverse strand, counting down.
CCCACGGCCCCGCCGACGCAGCCCCCGGCGGCGAGCCCCGCGGCATCCTGATCGTCCGCGGCCTCAGCGACGCGGCGCGAACTCCTGTCGCAGGTCCGGAACGACGGTCTCGGCAATCCGGCGGAGACGGTCGACCGGCACACCGGCCGGCACCACGGAGATGTCCGTGAACCCGAGCTCCAGCTGGCGACGGGCGAACGCCTCGTAGGCCGCCTCGCTTGCGACGGCCGCCGGCAGCGCCCACGTCGAGCGCCGCACCGCGCCCGGGTCCCGCCCGGCGGCCGTGCACCCGGCCTCGAACGCCGCCATCCGCTCCTCCACAGAGGTCGTCACCCCATCCGTGGCGGCTCCGGCGAGCTCGGGGAAGGTGTCCCACTGGTCCGCCCAGCGCGCGGCGATCCGGATCATCCGTGGGCGATGAGCGGCAATCAGGAGCGGGATCCGCGGCTGCTGGACCGGGCGCGGCTCGAAGACGGCGTCCTCGGTGCGGTAGTGACGGCCCTCGAAGGTCACGCGCGGCTCCGTCATGAGCCGCACGACCAGCTCGACGGCCTCCTCCAGCCGGTCGACACGCTCTACGGCCGGTGGCATGTCGATGCCGTAGCGGCGATGCTCGCCCTCGTGCCAGCCCGTCCCCATGCCCAGGATCACGCGTCCGCCGCTGATGTGGTCGACGGTGACGGCCTCCTTGGCCAGGATCGCGGGATGGCGGAACGTGTTGCTGGTCACCAGCACACCGATGCGGATCCGAGAGGTGCGCGCGGCGATCGCCGCCAGCAGCGTCCACGACTCAAGGCACGGGTGCTCCGGCGGGCCGTCCGTATCCAGGAGGTGGTCCACGAGCCACGCCGTGTCGAAGCCGAGCTCCTCGGCCATGACGAACTCGTCGAGGACCTGCGTCCACGGCTTGTTGGCCTGGCTCATGAACAGGCCGAAACGGGGCTGGAGCGGCATGGGATCCTCACGCTTGGCGCCGCGCCGGACCGACGACGGTGATCACGATCGTAGCGTGGCGGCCTCACAGTCCCTCAGGCGTTTCGCCATATCATCGGCGCGGCCGGCCGGAGGGCCCGGACATCTTCCAGTTGCACCCAACGTCCTGACCCACGAACACTCGGATCCGGGCGCGGCCTCCGCGGCGCTGGTCGGGTTCGGGACGTGGCTGGGGCTGATCCTGTTCGGGGCGTTCCTGCTGCCGCTCGCCGCCAACGCCCTGTTCCCGCCGAACACCGCGGGCACCGCGAACGACTTCTTCGCCTCCACCACGGCGCAACAGATGTTCCTGCGGATCTCGCCCGCGACTCTGTACCGCGCGTAGGTCAACCCGTCACGGACGCGTCACGCATCTGCCGTACGCTGTGCCGCCCGATGGAACCGTGGACGAGGGGCGAACTGGACGAGATGACGATGCCGACGACGAACGAGGAACCCGTGCCCGCGAACGCGGTGCCCCCTGCGCCGCCCTCGTCCACGGACGCGCCCGGGCCGGTCCCGCGCGCGCGGGCCGCTCTCGCCGGGGTCGCCGCCGCCGCCGCCGCCCTCGCCACGGGCGAGCTGATCGCAGGCCTGCTGCCGGGCGTCCCCTCGCCCCTGGCAGCTGTCGGCGCCGCGGTTATCGACTACGCGCCGCCAGGGTCCAAGGACCTGATGGTCTCCCTCTTCGGGACGGCGGACAAGCTCGCCCTTGGCGTCCTGATCACCGCGGTCGTGCTGCTCGCCGGCGCCGCGCTCGGCCTGGTCGCGCGCCGGAGCCTGCTGCCGGCCGCGATCGGGATTGCCGCCATCGCCGGGGTGGGCGCGCTCGCCGGCCTCCGCCTGCCCACGGCCGCTGCCGCGGCCACCATCCTCTCCGCCGCCCTCCAGGCCGGTGTCGGCATCCAGGTGCTCGTCTTCCTGCTGGCGGCAGCCCCGGTGCGGGCCGGCTCCCCGGACGGCGGCCGTCGCGGATTCCTGCTGCGGGCCGGCACGGTCGGCGCCCTGGCCGTCGTGGGTGGCGGCGTCGGGCGGGCGCTGCTTGAGGGGCGCGCCACGGCCAACGCCACCGCGGGGACCGGCGGCACGGACGGGGACCCCGGCGCCACCGCCGCTCCCCTGCCGGGCATCGTGGACCCCGCCCCCACTCCACCACCGGACGCCAGCCTCGCCGTCGATGGAATCACGTCCCTCGTCATCGCGAACGAGGACTTCTACCGCATCGATACTGCTCTTGTCACCCCGTCGGTGGACGTCGCCACGTGGCAGCTCCGCGTCTTCGGCATGGTGGACCGCGAGATCACGCTGTCCATGGATGACCTCCTCGAGCTCCCACTCATCGAGCGTTACGTCACCATCGCCTGCGTCAGCAACGAGGTCGGCGGAGACCTCATCGGCAACGCGAAGTGGACGGGCGTCCGCCTCACCGACGTCCTCGAGATGGCGGGCGTCCAGCCGGGCGCGACGCAGATCGTGCCGCGATCGGTGGACGGCTGGACGGCGGGCTTTCCCACGGCCTGGATCACGGACCCGGCACACCCCCGCGACGCCCTCATCGCCGTCCGCATGAACGACCAGCCGCTCCCCGCCCTCCACGGGTTCCCCGCCCGCCTCATCGTGCCGGGCCTGTTTGGCTACGTCTCCGCCACGAAGTGGCTCAAGGAGCTCGAGCTGACCACGATGGAGGCCTTCGACGCGTACTGGGTCCCGCGGGGCTGGGCCAAGGAGGCGCCGATCCTCACCCAGTCCCGGATCGACACTCCGCGCCGGAGCAGCTCGCTGCAGCCGGGGCCGGTCCCGGTGGCAGGGGTCGCCTGGGCACCGGACCGCGGGATCTCGCGGGTCGAGGTGAGCGTTGATGGCGGCGAGTGGAACGAGGCCACCCTCGCGACGGCCATCGGCCCGCAGACGTGGTTGCAGTGGCAGTGGGCCTGGCAGGCAACCTCGGGCGACCACACGATTGCCGTCCGCGCCACGGACGGAAACGGCGAGGTCCAGACCGCGGATCTCTCTCGCCCGGACCCCGACGGTGCTCGGGGCCACCACCAGGTCTCCGTCAAGGTCGCCTGACGCCGAGTTCCGGTACGCTTCTCCACCCCGGCCGCATCCGGCAACCCCACCCCGTTCCCAGGATCCCATGACCCGACGCCGCTACCTGTTCGACAGCCCCGATCACTTCCTCACCGGCACGGTCGGCGAGCCCGGCAACCGCACCTTCTTCCTGCAGGCGCGGGACGGTGCGCGGATCACGTCCGTTGCGCTCGAGAAGATCCAGGTCGCGGCCGTCTGCCAGCGCCTGACAGAGCTCCTGGACGAGCTCGCGCAGAGGGGCGTCGAGGGCACCGACGAGCTCGACGACATGCCGTCGGCGCACGCGCTGGATGAGCCGATCAACGAGGCCTTCCGCGTCGGCACGCTGTCGCTGGGCTGGGACACGGGCGAGGAGCTGGTCCTGATCGAGGCGCGCGAGATGCTCGAGGACGACGAGGACGAAGGCGAGGCCTTCGAGGATGACGACGACGAGGACGGGCCCGACCTCCTCCGCGTCCGCCTCACGGCCCTCGTCGCCCGCGAGTTCGTGGCGCGTGCGTTGCGGGTGATCGCAGCCGGTCGCCCGCCGTGCCCGCTGTGCGGCCAGGCCCTGGACCCGCAGGGCCATCTCTGCCCGCGGCGCAACGGGCACCGCCTGAACTGAGCCTGGTGGACGACCCGCTGGAGGACGAAGCGCCCGACGGGGCAATCGATGACGAGGCCGTCGACGAGGCGGCTGACGATGCCGATGATGTCGATGCGACAGACGAGCACGACTCCCGTGTCTCCATCGAGCAGCTCGGCCTGCCGATGCCGGTCCTGCCGGAGGACGCCGCCCTCGAGCTCCTGACCGGCGGCGAGCTGCGCATCATCGGGCAACTCTGGGTGTCGTCCAACAGCGCGATGCTGGCCGTCGTGAGCGCCGGCGGTCTCGAGGCGGCGTGCATCTACAAGCCGATCGCCGGCGAGCGGCCCCTTCACGACTTTCCGGACGGCACCCTCGCAAGGCGCGAGGTTGCGGCATTCGCCGTCTCGCGGGCCAGCGGCTGGGGCATCGTCCCGCCGACGGTCCTCCGGGACGGCCCGTTCGGTCTCGGCATGGTCCAGCTCTGGATCCGGAGTGACGGCGAGACGGACCCGGTCGCCCTGGTGGTGGACTCCGATCCGCGCCTGCGACGGATTGCCGTGTTCGACGCCGCGGTCAACAACACGGACCGCAAGGCGGGGCACCTGGTCCCGGTCCCGGGCGGCCACATCTACGGCGTGGACCACGGCGTGACGTTCTCGCCCGTGCCGAAGCTCCGGACGGTGCTCTGGGAGTGGCGCGGGCAGCCGTTCCTCGCCGAGGAGGCAGGCGTCCTGCGGGCGCTCCGCGCGGGCATGGACGAGGCTCTCGGCAGGGACCTGCGCGCGCTCCTCGACCCGATCGAGGTGTCGGCCACCACGCGCCGCCTGGACCGGCTCCTCGCCGCGGGCATCTTCCCGCAACCGGACCCACGCTGGCCCGCAATGCCCTGGCCACCCGTCTGAGGCAGACTCCTTGCCCGGAGGGCCGCAAAGGTGGCGGATGGAAGCATCCCTTCTTCTGTGCTGGGTCAGGCCGGTGAGGGCCACGGCCGGAGGAGGGCGACGGAGCGTCCGGCCGCCAGCCGGGGTCGACGGCCCGGCCCCGCCAGATCACCGCCAGTGCTATCCCACGCCAGTCGGACGTCGGCCCGGTGCCGTCGGACGGGGTAGTGCCGCGGCCATCACCGGAAGTGATGCGGGAGGCCCCGCGACGCCTCGTCCCGGCGGTTCGCTCAGCCCCGGGTCCGAACGTGGCCCTTGATAGCACCGGCCATGATCGCGGGCCTGTTGCTCGAGGTCGGGTGCCGATCACCGCCGCGGACGCCCCGGCCCGACTGCCGGCTCGTGCCGAATGTTGGCGCGCCGGCGTTCCGCCCGGTCCGGCGATGGGGCACGATGGACGCATGCGACGCTGGAACGGTTGGGGCGACGAGGCCGACGACACCCAGGTCGGCGGGACGGGGCGCAGGTTCCTGGAGAAGACGCTCGGCCCCGGCGTCCCACCGCGCGACGCGACGCTCGAGCAGGTGGTGGCCGCGGTCCCGCCGAGCCGCCTCGCGAGCATCGACGACCCTCTCCTGTCAGTGGACCCCGAGCTCCGCGTCCGGCGGGCTCGCGGCCAGTCGTTCCCGGACCTGGTCGCGCTCCGCTCCGGTCGCCTCGAGGCCGTGCCGGACGCCGTCGCCCGGCCGGAGGCCAACGCCGACGTCCGCCGCCTCATCGACATCGCGCGCGAGCGTGCTGCCCGCCTGATCCCGTACGGCGGCGGCACCAGCGTCGTCGGCGGCGTCAGCGCCCGCCGGAGTCCGGACCCCCTCATCACGGTCGACCTCGCGGGGCTCGCGGCCGTCCTGCAGGTGGAAGAGCGCAGCGGCCTCGCCACCGTGGGCGCCGGGATCACCGGGCCGGAACTGGCCACCGAGCTCGCGGCTCGTGGCCTGACCATCGGCCATGAGCCGCAGTCCTGGGAGCAGGCGACGGTCGGCGGCTGGGTTGCCGCACGTGGCTCGGGCCTCAAGAGCCTCGGTGTCGGGCGGATCGAGCAGCTGTACGCGGGCGGGACGCTGGAGGCCCCCGCGGGAACAATGGACATGGCGCCCTACCCGGCCTCGGCCGCGGGTCCCGACCTTCGCCAGCTGGTCCTGGGCTCCGAGGGGCGCCTCGGGTTCCTGACGGACGTGATCCTGCGCGCCAGTCCCCTTCCCGAGATGGAGCGGATGGAGGCGTGGGCGCTGCCGGGCTGGTCCGAGGGTCAGGAGGCCGTCCGGGAGCTTGCGCAGGCCAGGTCCGGCCTCTCGCTCCTCCGCCTGTCCACACCCGCCGAGACGCGGACCCTGCTCGCCTTCGCGGATCGCCCGTCGCAGACCCGCGCGCTGACGACCTACCTGCGGCTCCGCGGCCGGCCCAGCGACTGGGTCCTGCTCCTGGTCGGGGTGGCCGGTCGACGCCGCATCGCCAAAGCCGCGGCCGCGGAGGCCGCCTCCGTCCTGCGGAAGCACCACGGGACGCGGATCCCGTCGCTCGCCCGGACCTGGTACCGCACCCGATTCCGCTCGCCGTACCTGCGCAACGCGCTATGGGCCGCCGGCTACGGATCGGACACGCTCGAGACCGCCACGGACTGGGCCCAGGTGCCGCTCCTCCTCGCACGCCTGGAGGCGTCGATGGCCGGCGCCCTCGCGCCGTGGGGCGAACGGGTGCACCTGTTCACGCACCTGTCGCACGTGTACCCATCCGGCTCCAGCCTCTACCTCACGTACCTGTTCCGGCTGGCCGCGGACCCGGACGAGACGCTGGCGCGGTGGCAGGCGCTGAAGCGAGCCGCCCTTGACACGATCAGTGCGGAGGGCGCCACGATCACCCACCACCACGGCGTCGGCACGGACCATGCTCCCTACCTCGCCGCCGAGAAGGGCCCGCTCGGGATGGCGGCCCTTGCGTCGATTGTCCGGACGTTCGATCCCGAGGGGATGATGAACCCGGGCGTGCTCCTGTCCGACCGCCACGGATGAACGCGGAGGCAGCGGAATGAACGTGGTGGCCCCGGCATGACAGCCGACCGCATCCTCGCCCTGGACATCGGCACGCAGAGCGTCCGCGCGATGATCTTCGATCCGGCCGGCAACCTCCTTGCCAGGGCCAAGGTTCCCACCGAGCCCTACCTCCCGGGCCCGCCCGGCGTCTGCGAGCAGGACGCGGACCTCTACTGGCGATCGATCGCGGAGGCGTGCCGGCAGCTGTGGGAGCTGCCCGAGGGCCGACGGGATGCCATCGCCGGTGTAGCGCTGACCGCCCAGCGCGGAACCGTCGTGGTCACCGGCGAGGACGGCATTCCGCTGCGCCCGGCCATGGTCTGGCTGGACCAGCGGAGGGCGGAGGGCCTGCCGCGAATCGGCGGCAAGTGGGGTTTGGCCTTCAGGATCGCCGGTGCAACCCAGACGGTCGCCACCTTCATGGCCGAGGCCGAGGCGAACGTCCTCCACCGGACGGAGCCCGAGATGTGGGCGAAGGTCCGCCACTACATGGTCCTGTCGGGGTATCTCACCTACCGGCTGACGGGGCGGTTCGTCGACTCGGTGGCCTCCCAGGTCGGATACCTGCCGTTCGACTACAAGGAGATGCGCTGGGCAAGGCCCGGCAGCTGGAAGTGGCAGGCGGTCCCCCTCCGGCGCGAGTGGCTGTCGGAACTGGTGCCACCGGGCGACACCCTCGGGACGATCAGCGCCGCGGCCGCGGAGGCGACCGGGATTCCCGCCGGCCTGCCGATGGTTGCGGCCGCAGGCGACAAGGCGTGCGAGGTCCTGGGATCGGGTGCCGTGGAACCGCACATCGGGGCGATCTCGTTGGGCACGACGGCCACGATCAACACCACCCATCGACGGTACGTGGAGGTGATCCCCATCGTGCCGCCCTACCCGGCCGCAGTGCCCGGGGCGTACAGCATGGAGATCCAGATCTACCGCGGGTACTGGATGATCGAGTGGTTCAAGCGTGAGTTCGGGTCCGCGGAAGTTGCACGGGCCGCCAGCCTCGGGGTCGCGCCCGAGACCCTGTTCGACGAGCTGCTCGCCCCCACCCCGCCTGGGTCGATGGGCCTGATGCTCCAGCCGTACTGGTCGCCGGGAATCCGGATACCAGGCCCGGAGGCGAAGGGCGCCGTCATCGGCTGGGGCGACGTGCACACTCGCGCCCACCTGTATCGCGCGATCCTCGAGGGGCTCGCGTATGCCCTGCGCGAGGGCGCCGAGCGGACGGTCAGGCGGACGAAGGTGCCCATCCGCGAGCTGCGGGTGTCCGGTGGTGGCAGCCAGAGCCCGGCCGCGGTCCAGCTCATCGCCGACGTGTTCGGGCTGCCGGCGTCGCTTCCGCATACCCACGAGACGTCCGGGTTGGGCGCGGCAATCGACGTCGCCGTGGGCCTGGGGCTGCACCCCTCCTTCGAGGCGGCTGTGGCCGCGATGACGAGGGTGGCCGAGACGCGGGACCCGGACCCGGCGAACAGCCGGCTGTACGAGGACCTGTACCGCGGCGTGTACCTGAAGCTGTACGAGCGGCTCCAGCCTCTCTACGCGGAGATCCGCCACATCACGGGCTACCCGCCGGAGGCCTGAACCGCGGGCCACTCGGGCGCGTGCTCGGCAGCTGTCGGGCGCCTGCTCGGCGGCCGTTGGGCGTGCGCTATCGACCATCCGTTCGACACGG
>CAVYBU010000001.1:0-11330 GCA_963766735.1 uncultured Chloroflexia bacterium | reverse complement strand
ATCTCCAGGCCGGGCCCGCTCGTGCTGCGCTGGGGCGCCGGGTGCGCCGCATACGCGCCACCCGGCTGCATCGTCCCACGGCCGGTCGTCTCGTCGGCCCGCTCGTCCATCGTCACCACGCCGCCCTACTCAGGGCGCGGGCGAACGGCGGCCGTCGCGCTCACCGGCTCGGCCGTCGCCGGCCGACCTCGGGGCTCCCTTCGCCGAAGGGCCGGGATACGGCCCTGCCTCGGCCCGACCCCGTCACCGCGACCGAGGAGCTGCCGCTCGAGCACGCCGCATGGACCACCGACGACGATGAAGGCGGGATCAGCATGTCGCCTCGCAAACCATCTTGACGGACGTGACCGCGTCGGGGGACAGTCACCTCACACGAGCAGGAGGCCCGGTATGTGGTGGTGGTTCGGCGGGATCATGGTGGTTCTGTGGATCACCTTGCTGCTGGTGCTGGGGTTCACGACGCTCGCGAACGGCCACAAGGCGATGTTCTGGATCGGGATCATCTTCCCGGTGCTGTGGATCATCGGGGCCTTCATGGCGCCGACCGAAGAGGCGATCGCGCGCGGAGCGTGACAGCGGCGCCCGAGGGCGCATGATCACGGTCCGGGTCACAAGCGGCGCCGGGCGAAGGAGCTCTACATGACGACGACAGCGGCCGATGACCGGCGCACTCCCAAGCGCCGGGTGGTCGAACACCCGACGGTGGCCGAGCGGGAATCGCGGGGAAAGACCGCCCGGGGCGACGTACCGCGGTCGGCCCACGCCGAGTTCGCGCCGCCCTCGGACCGGCCGGATCCGGTTGCCCTGCTGGAAGGTCAGGCCGAGACGCGCGTGCCCGAGCTGGTACCGATCCGTTACGGGCGGATGCTGGTCTCGCCCTTCACCTTCTATCGTGGCGCCGCCCTGATCATGGCGAGCGACCTCGCCGCCACGCCGACGACGAGCCTGCGCGTCCAGCTGTGCGGCGACGCGCACCTGTCGAACTTCGGCGCCTTCGGCACCCCGGAGCGGCGTCTTGTGTTCGACATCAACGACTTCGACGAGACCCTGCCCGGGCCGTTCGAGTGGGACCTGAAGCGGCTGGCGGCGAGCTTCGAGATCGCCGCGCGCGACCGCGGCTTCACCGACGCCCAGCGCACCGCGATCGTCCGCACGTGCGTCGAGTCCTACCGCACCGCTATGGCCGGCTTCGCCGCGCAGCCCAACCTCGCCATCTTCTACGCCAGCCTCGACATCGAAGGGACCCTCGCCGAGTACCGCTCGACGGTCCCGAAGAAGCTCGCCAAGCGGGCCGACAAGAACCTGGCCAAGGCGCGCACCAAGGACAGCATGCAGGCCTTCCGCCGGCTCACGCACGAGGTCAACGGCGAGCCGCGCATCGCGAGCGACCCGCCCCTGATCGAGCGGGCCGCCGATCTTCTGCCACCGGAGGCCGCCCAGCAGTTCTCCGAGTGGATCCACGGGCGCCTGCGCGACTACCGCCGCACGCTCGAGACCGACCGTCGCCGGCTGCTCGAGCAGTACCGGTTCGTCGATCTGGCCCGCAAGGTGGTGGGCGTCGGCAGCGTCGGCACGCGCGCATGGATCGCCCTCCTGCTCGGCCGCGACAACCAGGACCCGCTGTTCCTGCAATTCAAGGAGGCCCAGCCCTCGGTGCTCGAGGCGTTCGCCGGGCGGAGCGACTACCGCAACGCCGGCCACCGGGTGGTCGCCGGCCAACGGCTGATGCAGGCCGCGAGCGACATCTTCCTCGGCTGGACGCGGGTCACCGGCCTCGACGACATCGAGCGCGACTTCTACGTGCGCCAGCTGCGCGACTGGAAGGGCTCGGCTGAGATCGAGGCGATGGTGCCCAAGGGAATGACGATCTATGCGCGCCTGTGCGGCTGGACGCTGGCCCGCGCCCACGCCCGATCGGGCGACCCGATCGCCATCGCGGCCTACCTCGGAAAGGGCGACGCCTTCGACCGGGCGATCGCGACCTTCTCGGCCGTCTACGCCGACCGCAACGAGGCCGACTACGCGCTTCTCAAGGAGGCCGTCGCGAGCGGGCGGGTCAGCGCGGAGGTCGGGCTCTAGCGGCGATTCCTCACAGCGTTCGTCAGCTGTAGCTGCTCAGAGGCCGCGATGTGGCTCAACCCCGCGCAGAAGGCCACGGGGTCGCTCGAGAGCGCCTGGCACGGTCTCCGGCGGTCCTACTCGCTCATGCCGGCCGACCGCGGAGTGAGCGCCATCATCCACCAACTTCGGGTCATCAGGATTGCCGCCGACACCCCTGCCAGAGATGAATTCAAGGTATTGCTGTTCGGTGAGAGTGCGGGACTTTCGCAGTCCTACCCTCCGCGCGATCCTGTTGACCATCCGTTGCCCGATCGGCTGGTTGAGCTGGCTTTCGTCCGTGACTTCCGTGGGTGCCAGGCGCTCATAGCGGCGCGGTCCTGAAAACGGTGACGAGAACCCGGTATCTGGGAAAGCGTGCCTGGCCACCTTGTCGCCGGGAGTCTTGGCCTTGTCCTTCGTGCCGAAGGTAGCCTGAGCGCTGGAGGGAGCTCCCTTCGCCGGCGCGGCGAGTGCCGGCGAGGCACCAACGGCCATGACGAATCCGATCGCGCTTGCAGTGACGATCGCGCCGAGCTTCGGCCGGCGCAGTGGCTCGCCGGTCGCGGGCTCAGTGGATCCGGTCGCGGCCGAGGGCGCGAGGCACTCGCCAGGTGATCGCGAACCAACCGGCGCCGATGACCGCGCCGCTCGCTCCCACGACCATCCACCAGAACGACGACTCCGGAATCCTCGTGGTGGCCTCCGACGCCGCTGCCGCCAGCAGCCCGACATACGACCACGACATCCAATAGGCATGAAAGCCGCGCCACGCACGGCTCGGGCGGCGGAGCCGCGCGTGGCCGACCCCGATCAGCACCCCGGCCAGGCTGACGATCGCCATCACATGGAACGGATTGAAGCTCCCGGTGAGGTCGTAGATCCACAGTGCGGTCACGTTGACGCCGATCAACGCGCCCGCGAACAGCCGGCCCCACCGCCGGTGGCCGAGCCCTCCTTTGCGCCTGCTGACCACCCATCCGCCGCTGACCATGGCGACGATCGCCAGGACGAGATGGATCGAACCAAGGCCCATGACGAAGATCCTTGCACAGCGAAAATCCCTTCGGCGTTCCTGCGCCTCGCCATGCTCAGTCCCTCCCGCTCTTGGCCGCGCCGACATGGCCTCATGAGCCACAGTGGGGGACTCGGCACTCACGCGCGCTCGGGCCGCGCAGGAAGCCGCAGCTGGCCTCGGTGACCTCAGGCGTGAGGATCGTGGGCCGGCCGGAGGGCACGAACAGGCTCGCGTGCAGGAGAAACGCCCTGAGGAAGGGAAGCCGACGAGCGGATTCGAACCGCTGCCCCCTTCATCACGAGCAAGGCCCGTCCGCCGGCCCGGAGGCCCATGGGCTTGCGGCGGTTCCGGGCCGCTGGGTTGCCACCATGTTGCCACTCGGCTGCTCGGCGGGGCGCGGGCCTCAGGCGCCCGCGGAGTCCTCGCCGGGTGCGCACTCCTCATCGCGTCGCCACCCCTCGGGCAGCGCGTCCGGGCACACCGACTGCGGTGGATCGTCCATCGCCTCCGGTCGCACCCGGGAAAAGAAGCGCTCGCGGGCGGCCCGAAAGGATTCCCAGTCGCCGGCCGGCCGCGGATCCTCGGGCCCCATCACCATGCACCGCCCGTCGCCGGCATCGTCAGGTAGCGGGTCACCAGGTACTCATCGATGCCCTCGGATCCCCCGGAGTGGCCGAAGCCCGAGTGGCCCACACCGCCGAAGGGGGCCGAAACGCACGACACCCGGCCGCGGTTGATCGCGACCATCCCCGCCTTGATGGCGGCGCCCAGGCGCATCGCCCGCTCGAGGTCGGTGGTGAACAAGTAGGCCGCGAGGCCGGCGTCGTGGTCGTTGGCCAGGCGAAGGGCCTCGTCCTCGGTTTCGAAGGGCGCGATCGCCACCACGGGTCCGAAGATCTCCTCGCGCATCACCCGCGCCTCATGGGGGACGTCGGCCAGAACCACCGGGGCGAAGAAGTGCCCGTTGCCCGGGACCGGGCCGCCGGCGAGGACCACGCGCGCCCCGCGCCCCACGGCGTCGTTGACCAGCTCCGTCAGCCGCGCGACCTGGCGCGCGCTGATCATCGGCCCGCAGCCGACCCCCGCGCGCACGCCCGGGCCGATGCGCACCTGCCCGATCCGCGCGGCGAGGCGACGGGTGAACTCGGGATACACCGAGCGCTCGACGTAGAAGCGGTTGGCCGCGGTGCAGGCCGCCCCGCCGTTTCGCATCTTGGCCGCCAGGGCGCCCTCGACGGCGGCGTCCATGTCGGCATCGGCGAAGACCAGAAACGGCGCACAGCCCCCGAGCTCGGCCGAGACCCGCAGCACCTGCTCGGCGCTTTTCGCGATCAGGTGGCGCCCGACGGCCTCCGATCCGGTGAAGGTCAGCTTGCGGATCCGCCCGTCGCAAAGGAGCGGATCGGTCGCCCCGTCCTCGGACGAGACGACGATGTTGAGCACTCCGGCCGGGAGGCCGGCCTCAATGAGGATCTGCCCCAGGGCGAGCGCCGACAGCGGCGTGAGCGAGGAGGGCCGAAGCACCACCGTGCAGCCGGCGGCGAGCGCCGGGCCGATCCCGCGCGCCGGAACGGCCAGGGGGAAGTTCCAGGGGCTGATCACCAGGCACGGCCCCACCGGGGTGCGCACGACCAGGTGCTGGGACTCACCATCAGGAGACACAGACGTCCGCCCCGAGATCCGCACGGCCTCCTCGGCGAACCACTCCAGGTAGTCGGCGGCGAACTCGACCTCGGCGCGTGACTCCGAAAGAGGCTTTCCCATCTCGGCCGTGAGAAGGCGCGCCATCTGCTCGGCCTGGTCGCGAAGGGCGTCGGCCGCGCGGCGCAGGATCCGCGCGCGCTCGCGGGGGGCGCTCGCCGCCCACGATCCCTGTGCGGCCACCGCCGCCTCCAGAGCCGCCATGCAGTCGGCCGGTGCGGCGTCGGCCACCTCGGCGATCTCACGACCGGTGGCCGGATCCTCGACGACGAGGGTGCGGCCCGCGGCCGCCGCGAGGAAGGCGCCGTCGATCAGCAGGCCCGTGGGGCAGAGATCCTCGGCGGTGAAGACCGAGCCCAGATCGGCTTCGGTGACGACGCGGCGGGGTGGGTGAGGGGCGGTGTGCGTGATCGCAGGCACTGGTTCTCCTTGGCGTGCCGGGAGACTCGGTCGGTGGCGATCCTGGGGCCGCGTCCCGTGGTGCACATCCCAAGTGCTTTGCATCTTCGGGGAGAGACGTGTCCCCCTCTGGGCTGCACTTGTAGACGCAGTGGCCTCCGCGGGGCCGGTTGACCGGCTCGTGACCCCGTGCCAGTGTCGGAAACGATGAGGATTCGCTCGCATGCCGAACCCACCTGACCCCGGGCCGCCGCCCGGTACACCTACTGACTCGATCGGGGACGGGCCGGGACACGGCGCGGAGCCGATGCTGGGTGCCCAGTGCCCGGCCTGCGCCGCCCACCTTCGAGAGGGGGCCCGCTACTGCGAGGATTGCGGAAGCGCGATCCCCTCGCGGTGTGCAGGGTGCGGGGCGGGCGTCCAGGCAGGTAAGCGGTTCTGTATTGCTTGTGGTGCGCCCCAACGCTCGGGCGAGTGGCCCGACAGCGCATCGTCGCTCCGTCAGGCGAGCGTCGTCGGGATGGCGCGTACGGGTGACGATGAAGCCTTCGCCGACGCGCTGAAGAAGGTCTCGCTCGATCTGGACGGTGAGCTCGTGACAAGCCAGGCTGGCGTGGCGCTGGTCTTCGGGACACCCCGCTGGCTCGAGGACCACCTCGAGCGAGCCCTGCTCGCGGCTCTGCGGCTCCGGGACGACCCAGGGGTCCCCGAGTCCGTGGGTCAGGGCATCGCATCGGGACGGCTGTCGGCAGATGCGCACACCCGGGCGGCGGAGGTCGCAGAGGGGCCGATACGAGCTGCCCTCGCGCTTGCCAGCCTCGCGGGTCCCCGCGAGGTGCTCGTCGAATCCTCCCTCGTCTCCCTGATTCCTGACTCCTTCCAGGTCGAGCCGGGTGCGGGCCCGGACCTACCCGCAGAGGCTCGACGGGTGGTCAAGATGCTTCCGGCGCGCCGCACGAGCCGTCGCCGCGAGGGACGCCCTCTCACCCGATTCGTAGGTCGGGAGCGCCAAATGCGCCTCCTCGACGATGCGTTGACGCTCGCTGAGTCCGGCTCTGGCCAGATCATCGGCTTCGTCGCAGAGCCCGGGATGGGCAAGTCACGCCTGGTGGAGGAGGCGCAACGCGCCACGCTCGGCCGCGTGCGCTGGGTGGAAGGCCGATGCGCGCCGTATGGCGCGAGTCACCCGTATCTGCCCATCATCGACCTCGTCCGTGCGTTGTGCGGTGCACCCCTTCAGGGGCGCTCTGAGGCGGTTGAGGCGGTTGAGAGAACTTTTGCACAGCTGGACGCTCCGGTGGGGGCCGCTCCGTATGTCCTCCGCCTACTGGATGCGCTCGACGCAGAGGCAGATGAAAGGCTGACGGCGTCACTCAGCCCCGAGGCGGTCCGGGTTCGCACCTTCGAGGCTCTCCGGCACCTCGTGCTCGCGGCCTCGCGGCGTGAAGCCCTGGTCGTCGCGGTGGAGGACGTCCATTGGGCCGACGACACGTCTGAGCGGCTCCTGGCGTCCCTCGCTTCCGCCATCGCGGGGGCACGTGTGCTTCTCCTCGCCACGTATCGACCCGGTTGTCGCCCTGCCTGGCTTGAGCTGTCGCACTCGACTCAGATCGCGCTGCCGCGGTTGGGTCCCTCGGAATCGCTGGAGGTCGTGCGTTCCGTGCTCGCCGTCGAGGATGTGCCCGAGTCTCTCGGGCGCGCGATCCTCGATCGCGGAGGAGGCAATCCCTTCTTTCTCGAGGAACTGGCTCTCGCGACCTACACCGACCACGGTGATGACGAAGTACCGGCAACCGTCGAGGACGTCTTGATGGCACGCATCGACCGTCTTGAGAAGGGGCCGAAGGCCGTTCTCCAGGCCGCGGCTGTGCTTGGGCGGCGCTTCCCCTTACGGCTCCTTTCGTCGGTCTGGTCTCGGCCGGAGCCGCTGCAGGCCTGGATCGAGGACCTCACTCGAGAGGAGTTCCTCGTCGAGGCGGTTGACGAAGATGAGCGCGGATACGAGTTCAAGCACGCACTCACACAGGATGTCGCGTACGCGAGCGTCCCTCCTCCCACGCGCACCGCACTGCACGAAGCCGCCGGCCTCTGTCTGGAAGAGCTGTACGCGGGCCGGACGGAGGAGGTTGACGGCCTGCTGGCCTTCCACTGGTCGCGCACGGACGACGCCACGCGCGCGGTGGCGTACCTCAGTCGAGCGGCGGAGAAGAGCTTCCGCGGATACGCGCATGCTGAGGCGAGCGCGCTGTTCCGCGAGGCCATGCGTCATGCCGAGCGACTCCCGTCCGCATTGCGCGAGCGACGCGTCGCTGAGCTCAGCCTGCGCTTGGTCGCCTCGATCTACTTTCTTGGCCTGCTGGAGGAGAGTGAGGAGGTCCTGGCCGGCCTGAGGAAGCGGATCGACGCGCGCCCGGATCCCGTGCTGGCGTGCTCGTTCGAGTTCTGGACGGCCCATACGGCGAGCCATCTGGGCAAGCCGGATCAAGCGGAGCGCGCCGTGCGCGCTTCGATCGGCCTGGCCGATCGGCTCGGGGACAGTGCGGCACTCGGCCGAGCCCTCTACATCCGGGTACGCCAGGCATGGTGGACCGGCTGCTTTGAAGAGGGCGTGCGTGAGGGCGCCCGCGCGGTCCCACTGCTCGAGGCAGCGGGGGAGACGTGGTGGCTCGGACACTGCCACTTCTTCATGGCGCACTCCCTCTACTCAATGGGCAGGTTCGACGATGCGCTCGAGGTGGCTGCTCGAGGTGGCGTCATCGGCGACGCGGTCGCCGATCCACGATTGCGGAGCTGGGCCGCGTGGGCCCAGGGGCTCTACGAGGCGGCCCGTGGCGACACCGAACTCGGCATCGCGGGATGCCAACTGGGGATCGAGCTCTCGCCCGACGGACCGAACACGGCATGGGCCCTCGGGGCGCTCGGCTTCGCTCAGCGCGAGCACGGGGCACTCACCGAGGCCCTGGCCTCCCTCGAGCAGGCCATCGCGATCGCCGAGTCGACCAAGCATCCGGGCATCCTGGCTCGCTTCCTCGGCTGGCTTGCGGACGCGCGCCGTCGGAATGGGGACCTGTCCGGCGCCCGACGACCGGCGGAGCGATCGGAGGAGATCGCGCGCCGCATCGGCTGTCGCTGGGTCGCGGCGCTCGACCTGCGCACCCGTGGTCGCATCGCACTCGACGAGGGTGATCTGGCGGGGGCGCGTCGCCGGCTCGGCGAGGCGCGGGTCGGGCTCGAGACAATCGGTTGCGATTTCGACCTCTCCTTGTGCCATATGGATCTCGCCTTGGTGGCCAGAGCCCAGGGGCGTGACCCGAGTCCGGCGCTGGAGACGGCGCACAGCCTCTTGGACGGGATCCCCGCCCCGATCTACAGGGCACGACTCGGGAAGCTCGCCGGGGAACTCGGCGTCCGGGAACTCGGCCCGCCAGGCTTGCGACGGCTGACGCCACGCGAGCGCGAGGTCCTCGCCCTCCTGGCCGCCGGTCTCACCAATCGCCAGATCGCCGAGCGGTTGACCATCAGCGAGGGCACGGCCATCCGGCACGTGTCGAACATCTTCGGAAAGCTCGGGGTCACGAACCGCGCGGCGGCCACACGGGCGGCGCTCGACGGCGGCCTCGAGTCGGACGGGTTCGCGCAGGGCGCCGTCAGATGAACGCCGGCTCAGCGTCAGTCGGCCTAATGCGCGTTCCCGCAGTGTGGATGTAAAGAACTTGGGATGCGGCGGCCGCGGCGCGGGTCCTAGCCTGACCGCGTTAGGCAACCTCGTCGCGGAGAAGACGATGATGACGAAGACGGCGGGAACGAACGTCTCCCCTACGCTGACCGTCGGGGACGTGAGCCTGACCGCACTGCTCGACATCGATGTCGCGTTTCCGATGCCCGTTGAGCAGGTTTTCACGGGACTTGAACCGGAGGCGTGGGAGCGCCATCGCGCGCGCTATCCGGAGGCCTTCAGCGCGACGGGCGGCTGGCGGTACGTGGTGACCTGCTATCTCGTGCGCACCAAGGATCGCTGCATCCTCGTCGATACTGGATGCGGGTCGGCGGCCCTGGCGTTCCCGTCCTTCATCGGGGTCGGCGGCGCCCTCAGGGCTGGCCTCGCAGCGATCGACGTGTCGCTGCAGGAGATCGACACCGTCATCATCAGTCACATCCACCCCGACCATGTGGGCGGTGTGCTGGCACCGGAGGCCCGCGAACCGGTGCCGGCCTTCCCTCGCGCGCGCTATCTGGTCCCCCGGATCGACTGGGAGACGTGGAGGCGGCCTGAGGTCCAGGATGCGTTCCCGGTGCCGTACGTCGGCGACACGATCGGCCCGCTGGTGGAGTCGGGCGTGGTGGATCTGATCGACGATGGGCACCGACTCTCCCCACAGCTCGCACTGCTCAGCACCCCCGGACACACGCCCGGAAGCACGAGTCTGCTCATCAACTCGGCCGGGGAGCGAGCGATGCTCGTGGGTGACGTCTGGCTGCACCCGGCCCAAGTGACCGATGCGGGGCTCGCGTGCGCCTTCGACATGGACGCCGAGCTCGCACGCGCGACGCGCGCGGCTCTCGCCGAGCGGATCTCCCAGGAGGGAATGACTGTGGGCGCGTGTCACTTCCCGGAACCGTTCGGGCAACTCGTGCGGCTCGATGGCAGGCACCATTGGATGCCGGTCGCGCGGTGGGACTCCGAACGGCCGTGACGCTCGATCCACCCCGAAACTGATCGCTCAGCAGACCACCCCGAAGCTTCCGATGCTCGAAGCCCCTCAGCTGGTGAACGACAGCCGGATGCTCTACTTCACGCGAGTGCCCGCCGATCCGGGGGCCGCGACCGAGCTACGGCTCGCCGAGAACAACCAGTGCTTCATCAACCAGCACGTCCTCGACTCCGACGACCAGAGCTCCGGCTTCGAGCGCCACTCTCACCTGCGGCGGGGCCGACCTGTCGGGCCACGACACCCCCCAGGGCGGCGTCCGCGGGCGCTGGTCGACGTACTACTTCAACTGCAATGCCGACTTGCATTGCCTTCGGGGCTGGACGTCCTCGTGCCGTGTCACCTGCGCGAGCTGCCCCCCTAGGGCTCGGGAGCGTTGCGATCCCTGCCCGTGGTAATCGACGCGCTTAGCGGCTCCAGGGCCGGAACCCATTATTCATGCGGGGTCCGAAACAAGCCGACGAGCGGATCCGAACCGCTGACGCCATAATCACGCGCAAGACCCCGTGGCTCCTGTGGAGCTCTGATCGTCCATTGGATTGAGGGATTGCGGCGGTCGGGCGCGTCCCTTCAGGCCGCCCCGACCTGACGAAGCAGGGTCAGCAGATCGAAGTAGTGGTGAATGCGAGTGAGCGCGTCCCCCTCGTAGTGGTTGACCATCGCTGCTGGGTTGTTCAGCGCCCCTCCCGAGGCGGGGATCTCGCTGCCGTCCGGACCGACGAGCGTGCCGGTGTGGGTGCCTGTCCAGGTGATCTCCCCGCACGCGGTGTCCCCCGACTCGATCAGCGCTGTGATCTCGCCCGTGATGTCCGGGAACGCCGCCCTCCAGCCCTTGAGCAGGTCCAGGTATGCCTCTCCCTGAACCGTGCGCCCGGTCGCCGACTCGAAGTAGACGGCGGAGTCCGGTACGAGCTTGCGGAAGCGCCCCCAATCCCCGGCGTTGAAGGCCTCGAGGACGGCGGTGAAGTGCTCGTTGTGTCCTGGCATCGTGCTCCCCCTTGTTGCGAGTGCTCCGTCGCGACCCTCCCGCTGATGAGGGCGTCATCGCTCGGCGGATGAAGCCCTCCAGCGTCGCCGCCCACCGGGGGAATCACATCCGTGAATGATGCTGTCGTCCTGCGGAAGAGCCGCACCGCGGCTCACACCCAGCGCTCGCGCCGCCGCACCGGTCGGGTCGTGGACGAGCGGCACGATGAACGCACCCGGCCCGCGTGCGTGCCGACGGTCGGACCGACCTCCCCGACGAGAGCAAGTCACCGCGCGTAAGGCGCTTGGCGTCGTGTCCCCCCCCGCTGGCCGCCTAGAAAATCGGGGTGTTGCCACAAGCGTTGCCACCCCGCCGGTGGCAATCGACGCGCTTAGCGGCTCCAGGGCCGGAACCCATTATTCATGCGGGGTCCGAAACA